>CAWBIQ010000004.1:0-580989 GCA_963788875.1 uncultured Actinomycetes bacterium | reverse complement strand
CTCCCTACGATACGGACGTGGAAGCCACCGAGCGGCACCTTCGGCTGCTGACGGAGACGATCGCGGCCGTCAACTCGACCCTCGACCTCGAGGAGGTGCTCGGCCTCGTCGCGACGAAGGTGGCCGACGCGCTCAAGGCCGACGCGTGCTTCGTCTACCTCTACGACGAGCGGAGCAACGAGCTCGTCCTGCGCGCAACGCACGGGACGAGCGTCGAGGAGATGACCCGCCGGCCGCGCATGCGCCCCGGCGAGGGGATCACCGGCGCCGCGGCCGCCGAGCGCTCGCCGGTGATGATCCCGTCGCAGGCGCACCTCGACCCGCGCTTCAAGCTCTTCCCGAACCTCCCCGAGGAGCAGTACGAGTCCATCCTCGCCGTCCCGATCCTCGTGCACGGCGAGCGTCTGGCCGGCGCGCTCAACGTTCGCACCCGCGAGCCGCGCGTGTACAGCGACGGAGAGATCGAGCTCCTGACGGTGATCGCCGACCAGGTGGCGCAGTCGATCGTGCACGCTCAGCTCTACGCGCAGGCCCAGCGACGGGTGGCCGAGCTCGAGGCGCTGGCCCGGATCTCCGAGGCGGTCTCGGAGTCGCTCTACCTGGAGGAGTCGCTCGAGGCGATCGTCAAGACGACGATGGACGCCGTGCAGGCGACAGGCGCCGCGCTCGTGCTCGAGGACGGCCGGATCGCGTGGCCGGAGGGGCGCGCGGGCACCCACGCGGTGCGAACGCCGCTCCGCTGGAAGCGCCGCCAGATCGGCGAGCTCGTGGCCGATCGCGACTCGCCGTTCTCCGACGACGACCGGGCGCTGCTCGAGGCGATCGCGCATCATGCGGCGGTCGCGCTCGAGCACGGCCGTGCCGTCATGCGCGGCGTGCTCGCGCAAGAGATCCATCACCGGGTGAAGAACAACCTGCAGACGGTCGCCTCGCTGCTGCGGCTGCAGTCGCGCGCCGCAGGCGTCGATCCTCGTGAGGCGCTCGAGCACTCGGTCAACCGGATCCTCGCCATCGCTGCGGTTCACGAAGTGCTGACCGAGCAGCGTGAGGAGGACGTCGACCTGGCCGACCTGATCGACCGGCTGCGCGCGATGCTCGTGCAGGGGCTCGGCGCCGGCCGGGCGGTGGAGGCGAGCCTCCAGCCGGTCTCACTCGCCGGGAGCCGCGCGACCGCGCTCGCGCTCGTGTTCAGCGAGCTGCTCCAGAACGCGCTCGAGCACGGTGCGGGCCGCGTCAGGATCGAGCTCGCGCGCCGCGACGGAGACGTCGTGCTCGCGATCGCAGACGACGGCGAGGGTCCGGACGGCGCCGCCGCCGGCACCGGGCTGTCGATCGTCCGCGCGCTCGTGCGCGACGAGCTCCAGGGCAGCTTCGACCTGCGGCACGAGGACGAGACGCGTGCCGAGGTCGTGTTCCCGTCGTGAGCACGACACGTTGACGGAGCCGGCGCCGCCGTACGCAGGCGAGGGTCCGCCGGCGCTCTGGCACGTCAGCGAGGATGCGTCGCTCGTGCGCTTCGAGCCGCATCTACGGCCGGAGCACGACGCGGACGAGCCGCTCGTCTGGGCCGTAGACACACGGCACGTGCCCCTGTACTGGTTTCCGCGTGCGTGTCCGCGCGCCACGTTCTGGGCGTGGAGCGGAACGCGCGACGAGGACGTCGAGCGCTTCCTCGACGGTGACCGCGCACGCCGTGTGCACGTCGTCGAGCCCGCCTGGCTCGAGCGCATGCACGACGCACGCGTCGTTGCGTACCGGCTGCCGGAGGAGACCTTCGAGCGGCACGACCGGTTCTGGATCTCGAGGGCGGCCGTCGAGCCGCTCGAGCTCGTCGAGCTCGGCGACCTACGCGCTCTCCACGCCTCCGCTGCGATCGAGCTGCACACCGACGCTGCGCTGCTCTCGCTCTGGGACACTGTCGTCGCGTCGACGCTCGACTACAGCGGCATCCGGCTCCGAAACGCGAGACTGTGCGCATGAGAATCCTCGTTGCCGAGGACGAGACGATCATCAGGCTCGACCTGCGCGACCTGCTTCAGCGCGCGGGCTTCGAGGTGTGCGCGGAGGCGAAGGACGGCGAGGAGGCGGTCGAGCTCGCCCGTTCCGAAGAGCCCGATCTCGCAATCATGGACGTCAAGATGCCTCGGCTCGACGGGATCGAGGCGGCGCGGCGGATTCTCGACGAGCGGCCGATCCCGATCGTGATGCTCACCGCGTACGGCCAGGAGGAGCTCGTCGCGCGCGCCGTCGAGGCCGGCGTGTTCGGGTACCTCGTGAAGCCGTTCCGCGAAGAGGACCTGCTGCCGGCGATCGCGGCGGCGCGAGCGCGCCACGAAGAGCTCCAGGAGCTGCGCGAGGAGGCGGAGTCCCTCTCGGAGGCACTCGCCGCGCGCAAGGTGATCGAGCGCGCGAAGGGGTTGCTGATGGAGAAGGAGAAGCTCTCGGAGCAGGAGGCGTTCGAGCGCCTGCGCCGCGCGAGCCAGGCGTCGCAGCGGCCGTTGAAGGTGATCGCGGAGGCCGTCGTCGCCACGCTCGGAGGGGACGAGTGAGCGAAGAGCATCCGAACGCCGCGCTGACGCGGCGGGTGTTCGCAGCATTCGGGAAGGACGCGAAGGCGATCTCGGCGGCGCTCTCGCGGGAGATCGTCTGGCGCGTGCCCGGGAACACGATCATGAGCGGCGAGTACCGCGGCCGCCGCGCCGTCGTCGAGTTCCTCCGCCGAACGGGGCTCGAGACCGACGGCACGTACCGCAGCGCGCTGCACACCGTCTTCGCGAACGACGACTGGGCGATCGCGATCTACCGCGCCGTCGGCCGTCGAAACGGCATCGACCTGGACGTCGACCAGGCCTTCGTCATCCGCTGCGAGGACGGCCTCTGGAAAGAGGTCACCGCCGTCCCGCTCGACTCCGCCTTTGAGCGCTTCTGGTCCTGAGCGGGTGCGCTTCGACGAGCCCGACGTCTTCGCGCTCGTCGTCGCCCAGCAGGTGGAGCTGACGGGCCGCGACGGCCGCGGCGACATCGGCCCCACGCGTCACGCGGAGATGTTCGAGCCGCCCGACGGCGTCTTCCTCGCCGTCCGCGACGAAGGCAGCGCGGTTGCGTGCGGCGGCGTCTGCCGCTTCGACGCGACGCGGGCCGAGCTGAAGCGGATGTACGTCGTGCCGGAGGCGCGCGGGCGCGGCCTCGGCCGTCTGCTGCTCGAGGCGCTCGAGGACGAGGCGCGGCGGCTCGGCTACACGGGCATCGTCCTCGAGACGGGGGAGGGCCAGGCGGAAGCGCTCGGGCTGTACGTCTCCGCGGGGTACGAGCCGATCCCCTGCTACGAGCCCTACGCCGGGCAGGCGATCAGTCGCTGTTTCGAGAAACGTCTCGTCGGTTCCGTCGTCTCCGGCAGCGACCAGGTCGCGACCTAGTCGCGACCTGGTCGCGGACTTGCCGCTTCGAACAGCGTCTCCCACCTCGTCAGCAGCGCCGTCAGCGCGTCGCGGCTCCGCTTGTGCGCGGCGAGCACGTCGACGTCGGACCAGTCCTCGGCCAGCCTGGCCTCGAGCCGGGCGACCTCGGCCTCCTGGGCTGCGATCTCGGACTCGATCTGCTGCAGCTCGCTCGGGCGGGGCTTCTTCTTCTGCGCCGGCTTCACCTTCGGCTTCTCCGCCTTCGGCGCCGGTGCGGCCGCGCGTGCCGCCCGCTCCTCCCGACGCCGGAGCATCTCGGCCCAGCCGCCGTCGTAGCCGTGCAGCTCGTGGTCTTCGATCGCGAGCGTCCGCTCGGCGACCGCGTCGAGCAGCGCGCGGTCGTGCGAGACGAGCAGCACCGTGCCAGGGAACGCCTCGAGCGCCGCCTCGAGCGCCTCCCGGCTCTCGAGGTCGAGGTGGTTCGTCGGCTCGTCGAGCACGAGGAAGTTCGCGCCCGAGGCGACCGTGACCGCGAGCGCGAGCCGCCGGCGCTCCCCGCCCGAGAGCACCGACACGGGCTTCTCGTGCTCGTCCCAGCCGGAGAAGAGAAAGCGGCCCAGCAGGTTCTGCGCGTCCGGCCGGTTCAGCCCGGTCATCGTCTGCGCGCACTGGAGCACCGAGCCGCGCAGGTCGAGCTCCAGCTCCTGCTGCGAGAAGTAGCCGATCTGAACGCCGTGGCCGAGGCGCACGCCCTCGCCTGCGACGACCGCCTGCAAGAGGGTCGTCTTGCCGGAGCCGTTCGGCCCGACGAGCGCGACGTGCTCGCCGCGCTCGAGCGCGAACGAGATGCCTCGCAACAGCGTGCGCGTGCCGATGCTCACGTCGAGGCTCTCGGCCTCGACGACCGTTCGCCCGCTCCGCGCCGGCTTGAGGAACTCGAAGCCGAGCGTGCGCGTCCGCCGCGAGAGCAGGGCGACCTCGCCGGCCGCCCTGGCCTGCTCCTTCTGCAGCCGGCCGATATGGGTGAGCTTCGCCTGCGCCTGCCGCGCCTTGTCCTTCTTCGCCCGGAAGCGCTCGACGAAGCGCTCGAGCCGCGCGATGTCCGCCTCGACCCTCGCCACCTCCTTCTGGGCGTGCAGCGCACGCGCCGCCTTCTCGCGCCGCCAGGCGTGCCACGGCCCGGGGAAGAAGGTCGCACGTCCGGCCGCCAGCTCCAGCGTCGCGGTCGTCACCGCCTCGAGGAACCAGCGGTCGTGCGCGACGAGGATGACCGCGGCGTCGAGCGCGAGCAGCTCGCGCTCGAGCCACTCGAGGCTCGCCACGTCGAGATGGTTCGTCGGCTCGTCCAGCAGCAGCAGATCCGGGTCGCCGCCGAGCGCGCGCGCGAGCGAAGCGCGCGTCAGCTCGCCGCCCGAGAACGTGCGCAGCTGCCGGTCGAGATGCTCGTCGGCGAAGCCGAGGCCGCGCAGGACGGAGGTCGCGTGGTCGCGCCAGCCGTAGCCGCCCGCGTGCTCGAGCCGCGCCTGCGCCGCGGAGTAGCGGTTGAGCGTGCGCTGGTCGTGGGTGCCGCCGGCCATCGCCTGCTCGAGCCGGGACAGCTCCTCCTCGAGCCGCACGAGGTCGCGCGCGCCGGAGAGTACGTACTCGCGCAGCGTCAGCCCCTGGTCGAGCGGCGGTCGCTGGTCGTGCAGGGCGACGCGCGTGCCCTTCTCGAACGCGAGCTCGCCCCCGTGCTTCTCCGTCTCGCCGGAGAGGATGCGCAGCAGCGTCGTCTTGCCGGCGCCGTTCGGCCCCGAGAGCGCGACCCGGTCGCGCCGCTCGACGCTGAAGGAGACGCCGTCGAAGAGCAGGTTCCCGGCCAGCTCCTTGCGCAGGTTGGATGCGATCACGACCGCCATGCCGCCCCAAGGGTAGATTCGCCGCGTGGCGACCGTACTCGCCCTCGACATCGGCTCCTCCTCGGTGCGCGCCCAGGTCTTCGACGAACGGGCCGAGCCGGTGGACGAGCTGCGGCAGGCGGCCTACGGCGGCGACGACCCGGACGAGATCGTCCGCCTCGTCCGCAGCGTGATCGCAGGCCGTGAGGCGGACTTCACGGGAGTCGCCTGCTTCGGCCACAGCCTGCTCGCGCTCGACGCACACGGCCGGCCGCTCACGCCCGTGCTCGGCTGGCGGGACAACCGTGCCGCCGGCGCCGCCGCAGGGCTGCGCGCGCGGCTCGACGCGGACGCGGTCCACGCCCGCACCGGCCAGCACCTCCACCCGGCCTTCTGGCCGGCAAAGCTCGTCTGGCTGGCCGAGACCGAGCCAGAGGTCTTCCGGCGTGCGGCCCGGTTCGTCTCGTGCGCCGACTACGTCTACGCCCGGCTGCTCGGCGCGGAGCCGGCCGCGAGCCTCTCGCTCGCCTCCGGCACGGGCCTGCTCGACCTCGTCCGCAACCGCTGGGACGCCGAGCTGCTTGCCGCCGCCGGCGTCGAGGAGGAACGCCTGCCCGCGCTCTCGGAGGCGCCGCACGGCTCCTGGTTTCCGGCCCTGATCGACGCCGCCTGCTCCAATCTCGGTGCCGGCTGTACCGGCAGGCGGCGGGCGGCGCTGATGGTCGGCACCTCGGGCGCGCTCCGCGTCCTCTACGAGACGGAGCGTCCCGAGCCGCGGCCGGGCCTGTTCACGTACCGGCTCGACGAGCACCGTGTCGTCGAGGGCGGCGCGCTCTCGGACGGCGGCAACCTCGCGGCCTGGCTCCGGCAAACGCTCGCCGGCGCGGACGGCCCGCTCGCAGCCCGCGGCCCGGACGACCACGGGCTCACCTTCCTGCCCTTCCTCGGCGGCGAGCGCTCGACCGGCTGGGACGCGACCGCCACGGGAGCCGTCACGGGGCTCACGTTCGCGACGACGGCGACCGATCTCCGCCAGGCAGCCCTCGAGGGCGTCGCCTTCCGCTTCGCGGCCATCGCAGACCTCCTGCCGGGGGTGGAGGAGGTCGTGGCCACCGGCAGCGCGCTCCTCCACGACCCCGACTGGATCCAGATGATGGCCGACGCGCTCGGGCGTCCGGTCACCGTCTCCGCCGTGCCGGAGGCCTCGCTCCGGGGCGCGGCGGTCGCAACGCTGGCACGAATCGGTTGCCAGGTGGTGGACGCAGCCCTCGGAATGGTGTTCGATCCCCGCGAGGATCGGGTGGACGCATATCGTTCGGCTCGCGACCGGCAACAGCGGCTCTATGAGGTGCTCCGTGGCGAACAGTGACATCGAACAGCGCTCGATCGACACCATCCGCACGCTCGCGATGGACGCCGTCCAGCAGGCGAACGCCGGCCACCCGGGCACGGCGATGGCGCTCGCGCCGCTCGCCTACCTCCTCTACACGGAGGCGATGGACCACAACCCGGCGAATCCGGGCTGGCGCGACCGCGACCGCTTCATCCTCTCCGCCGGCCACGCGTGCATCCTCCAGTACACCGTGCTCCATCTCGCGGGCTACGACCTGCCGTTCGAGGAGCTGAAGAGGTTCCGCCAGTGGGGCTCGCTCACACCCGGCCATCCCGAGGTGCATCACACCCCCGGCGTCGAGGCGACGACGGGACCGCTCGGCCAGGGCTTCGCCAACGGCGTCGGCTTTGCCATCGCCGAGCGCTTCCTCGCCGAGCGCTACAACCGGCCCTACGACGAGATCGTCGACCACCGCGTCTACGCGATCTGCTCCGACGGCGACCTGATGGAGGGCGTCTCGAACGAGGCGGCCTCGGTCGCGGGCCAGCTCGGCCTCGGCAAGCTCGTCTACTTCTACGACGACAACCACATCACCATCGACGGCACCACCTCGCTCTCGTTCACGGGCGAGGACCGGGGCAAGCGGCTCGCGGCGCAGGGCTGGCACGTCCAGCACGTGGACGACGCGAACGACCTCAAGCTCCTGCGCAAGGCGATCGCGAACGCCCAGGCGGAGACGGCCAAGCCGTCGCTGATCGTCGTCCGCTCGCACATCGCCTACGGTGCGCCGCACGCCGTCGACACGGCAAAGGCGCACGGGGCGCCGCTCGGCGAGGACGAGGTCCGTGCGACGAAGGTCGCGCTCGGCTGGGACCCGGACGAGCACTTCGTCGTCCCCGACGACGTTCGCGGGCACATGAACGTCGTCGCGCGCGGCGCCGGGCTCGAGCAGGCGTGGAACGCGAAGGTCGACGCGTGGGCGGCCAAATACCCGCAGCTGCGCGAGGACTGGGACCAGGTGCACACCGGCAGGCCGAGGGACGGCTGGGTCGAGGCGCTGCCCGACTTCCCGGCCGGCGAGGACGTGGCCACCCGCGACGCCGGCGGCAAGACGATGGAAGCGTTCAAGCTGTTCGCGCCGACGATGATCGGGGGGGCGGCCGACCTCGTCGAGTCGACGAAGACCGAGTTCAAGGGCGGCGGCGTCTTCGCCGCGACACACGCCGGCCGGAACATCGCCTTCGGCATCCGCGAGCACGCGATGGGCTCGATCGTGAACGGCATCGCCCTGCACGGCGGGATGGTCAAGCCGTACGGCTCGACGTTCCTCGTCTTCTCGGACTACATGCGACCCGCCGTGCGGCTGTCGGCGCTGGCGCAGATCCCGGTCGTCTGGGCCTGGACGCACGACTCGGTCGGGCTCGGCGAGGACGGCCCGACGCATCAGCCGGTCGAGCACTACGCGGCGCTGCGCGCGATCCCGAACTTCTGGTTCATGCGTCCCGCCGACGCGAAGGAGACGGTCGGCGCGTGGAAGGTCGCGCTCGAGCGGGAGGACGGCCCCGTGGGGCTCGCCCTGTCGCGGCAGAAGCTGCCGACGCTCGAGGGATCGAGCGTCGACGGCGTCGGCCGTGGCGCGTATGTCGTCTGGGAGTCCGGACAGGCGAACGGCGCTCCGGACCTGATCCTGCTCGCCTCCGGCTCCGAGGTGCACGTCGCGCTCGAGGCGGCGCAGCGGCTCGACGCCGACGGCGTGCACGGGCGTGTCGTCTCGATGCCCTGCTGGGAGCTGTTCGAGGCGGAGTCGCAGGACTACCGCGACGAGGTGCTCCCGCCCGGCGTGAAGGCGCGGGTCTCCATCGAGGCCGGCGTCGAGCTCGGGTGGAGCCGGTGGGTCGGCGACGAGGGCGACTCGGTCTCGATCGAGCGCTTCGGCGCGTCGGCGCCCGGCCCGACCGTCCTCGAGCACCTCGGGATCACCGCCGACGCAGTCGTCGCGAGGGCCCTGGCGCTGCGAGAGCCTGTGAAGTGAACGTCGCCGTCGCGTTCGACCATCGCGGCGTCCACCTGCGCGACACGGTGCTCGAGACGCTGCACGAGAGCGGCCACGCGGTCGTCGACCTCGGCACGGACACGGACGCCGTGCGGATCGACTACCCAGACAAGGCGCGCGAGCTCGGCGAGGCGCTGCTCGACGGGCGCGCCGAGCGCGGCGTGCTCGTCTGCGGCTCCGGCGTCGGCGCGGCCGTCGCCGCCTGCAAGATCGCCGGCATCCGCGCCGCGATCTGCCACGACACGTATTCGGCGCACCAGGGCGTCGAGCATGACGACATGAACGTTCTCTGCCTCGGCTCCGAGATCGTCGGGCCGAGCCTCGCCGCGGAGCTCGTCGACGCGTTCCTCGGGGCGCGCTTCAACGGCGGCGAGCGCTACGTCGAACGCCTGCGGAAGGTGGAAGCGATGGAAAAGGGGATGTCACATGGCTGAATCGAATCTGCACAAGCTCTCGAAGCGCGGCGTCTCCGTCTGGATCGACTACCTCTCGCGCGACATGCTCGAGCAGGGCGAGCTGGCGCGGATGATGAAGGAGGACGCCGTCGCCGGGTTGACCTCCAATCCGACGATCTTCCAGAAGGCGATCTCGCAAGGGGACGCGTACGACGCGCAGCTGAAGGAGCTGCTCGAGCACGAGACCGACCCGAAGGAGATCTTCCTGCAGCTCTCGGCGCGTGACGTCGATGCGGCGCTCGAGCTGTTCGCGCCGGTGCACGAGCAGAGCCCGCAGGACGGCTTCGTCTCCTGGGAGGTCGACCCGACTCTCGCCTACGACCGCGAGGGCACCTTCGCCGAGGCGATGCGCCTGCACGCCTGGATCGACAAGCCGAACCTCTACGTGAAGATCCCGGCGACGAAGCCCGGCCTCGGCGCGATCGAGGACTGCATCGCCCACGGCAAGAGCATCAACGTCACGCTGATCTTCTCGCTCCAGCGCTACCGCGAGGTCGTCGAGGCGTACCTACGCGGCCTCGAGCGGCTCGTCGCCGGCGGCGGCAACCCCGCGGGCGTGCACTCCGTGGCGAGCTTCTTCGTGTCGCGCGTGGACACGGAGGCCGACCGCCGGCTCGAGGAGATCGGCTCGAAGGACGCGCTCGCGTTGCGCGGCCGCCTCGCCGTCGCCAACGCGAAGCTCGCCTACGAGCACTACGGCAACGCGTTCTCGGACCCGCGCTGGCAGTACCTCGCCGGCAAGGGCGCCAACCCTCAGCGCTGCCTGTGGGCGTCCACCTCGACGAAGAACCCGGCGTACCGCGACGTGATCTACGTCGAAGAGCTGATCGGCTCGAGCACGGTGAACACGATGCCCGAGGAGACGATCCACGCCTTCCAGGATCACGGCAAGGTGCGCGGCGACACCGTCGAAGAGGATCTCGAAGCGGCGCACAAGCTGCTGAAGAAGCTCGCGAAGGCGGGTGTCGACTACGACGACGTCGACGGAGACGCTCGAGCTCGAGGGCGTGCAGAAGTTCGCCGACTCGTTCGCGCAGCTGCTCGAGGGCGTCCAGTCCAAGCGCGACCTGGTCACCGCCTAGTCATGTCGGACCGACGCGAGCTGATCGACCGGATCTGGGAGCGCGACCCGACCGTCTGGACCGGCGCCGACGAGGCGAAGTGGCTCGGCTGGCTCGACGAGCCGCGGCAGATGCGCGAGCGCGTCGCGGAGCTGGCCGCCTTCGCCGACGGGGTCGCCGGGCGAGGAGCTCGACGCCGTCGTCCTGCTCGGCATGGGCGGCTCGAGCCTCGCCCCGGAGGTGCTGCGGCGGACGTTCGACTCTCCCTCGTTCCACGTCCTCGACACGACACACCCGCAGGCGATCCGCGCGCTCGAGTCGAGGATCGACGTCGAGCGCACGCTGTTCGTCTCCGCCTCGAAGTCGGGCTCGACCCTCGAGACGCGCTCGCACACGGACTACTTCTGGGAGAAGACGGCCGGCAGGGGCGCGCGGTTCGTCGCCATCACCGACCCGGGCTCCGAGCTCGAGCGGATGGCGCGGGAGCGGCAGTTCCGGCATGTGTTCTCCGGTGAGCCGACGATCGGCGGCCGCTACTCGGCGCTCTCGCCGTTCGGGATCGTGCCGGCGGCGCTGCTCGGGCATCGACGTCGACCGGTTGCTCGACGCGCGCCGAGGAGACGGCCGAGGCGTGCCGGCGCGACGCGGGACAACCCCGGCTTCGAGCTCGGGCTCGCGTTCGCGCGCCGGCTGGGAGGAGGGCCGCGACAAGATCTGCATCGCCGACACGGCGGGCGGCTTCGGCCTCTGGGTCGAGCAGCTGATCGCCGAGTCGACCGGCAAGCAGGGCAAGGGGCTCGTGCCCGCGCCCGGCGAGTCGCCGGACGGCCCCGACCGGCAGGCGGCGGAGCCCCGCATCGCCGACCCGTACGACCTCGGCGGCGAGTTCTTCCGCTGGGAGTTCGCGGTCGCCGTCGTCGGCGCCTACCTCGCGATCAACCCGTTCGACCAGCCGGACGTGCAGGCGGCGAAGGACAAGACGAACGCGGTCCTCGCGACCGGGCACGAGCCCGAGCTCGCGCCGGAGGGATCCGTCGACGACCTGCTCGCGCAGGCCCACGAGGGCGACTACGTCTGCGTGCAGGCCTTCGTCGAGCCGACGCCCGAGAACGACGCCTGGATCGCGGACCTGGTCCAGCGACCTCCGCCGGCGCAGCGGTCTGCGTCGTCACGCACGGCTTCGGCCCTCGCTACCTCCACTCGACCGGGCAGTTGCACAAGGGCGGCCCGAACACCGGGCTGTTCCTGCAGGTCGTGGACGACCCCGGCGACGAGCTGGCGATTCCCGGCAAGCCGTTCGGGTTCGCGCGCTTGATCCGGGCCCAGGCCGCGGGCGACTATGCGTCGCTGCGCGAGCGCGGCCGCCGCGTCGCCCGTATTCACATCGAAGACTAGGAGCCGCGATGCAACTCGGGATGATCGGCCTCGGCCGCATGGGCGACGGACATGACGGAGCGTCTGCGCGAGCACGGCCACGACGTGAAGACGTACGACCCGGCCGTCGAGTCGCGCACCGCCGCGTCGCTTGCGGAGCTGAAGTCGCAGCTCGACGCGCCGCGCGCGTTCTGGATGATGATCCCGGCCGGGAAGATCACCGAGGACACCTTCCAGGAGCTGCTCTCGCTCGCGGACGCGGGCGACACGATCGTCGACGGCGGCAACTCGAACTTCCGCGACTCCCAGCGCCGCTACGCGGCCGCGCAGGCGAAGGGGCATCCACTTCGTCGACGCCGGCATCTCCGGCGGCATCTGGGGCCTCCAGGTCGGCTACTGCCTGATGGTCGGCGGCGACGCCGAGCCGGTACAGCGGCTGGAGCCCGTCTTCACCGCGCTCGCGCCGCCGGACGGCTACGCGCACGTCGGCGCCGTCCGGCGCCGGCCACTTCGCGAAGATGGTGCACAACGGGATCGAGTACGGCCTCATGCAGGCCTACGCCGAGGGCTTCGAGATCATGGAGCAGTCCGAGTTCGGGCTCGACCTGCACGCGATCGCCGGCATCTGGCGGTACGGCTCGGTCGTCCGCTCCTGGCTGCTCGAGCTGCTGTACGACGGCGTTCGACGAGCGACGGCGCGAAGCTCGACGACATCGCGCGGCTACGTCGAGGACTCCGGCGAGGGCCGCTGGACGATCTTCGAGGCGATCGCGGAGAACGTGCCGGCGCCGGTCATCTCGGCCTCGCTCTTCGCCCGCTTCGCCTCGCGCGACGAGCTCGACTTCGCGGCGAAGGTGAGCGCGGCGCTGCGCAACGAGTTCGGCGGCCACGCCGTGAAGGCGGCCGACTGATGGCGGCCGCAGCGGAGCAGGCGAATCCGCTCGAGCAGGGCCTCACGCTCCGGCGGACGCCGGATCCGTTCGCACTCTGCATCTTCGGCGCGTCGGGCGACCTGACGCACAGGAAGCTGATGCCGGCGATCTACGCGCTCGCGACGCGGCGCCTGCTGCCGTCGAAGTACGCAATCGTCGGCGTCGCTCGCACCGACGGGCAGCGATGACTCGTTCCGCGAGGACATGAAGCAGGCGGTGCAGCAGCATGCGCGCGACGACTTCCGGCAGGACATCTGGGACGAGCTCGCCGGCGCGATGCACTACGTCAGCACGGACTTCGCCGACGAGGGCGGCGAGAACGTGCTCGCGGAGCGGTTGGAGGAGCTCGACGAAGAGCGCGGGCTCGGGGGCAACCGCGTCTACTACTGCGCCGTGCCGCCGGCGGCGTTCACGACGATCGTCCAGGAGCTCGGCAGGCGGCGCACCGCGACCGGCTGGACGCGCCTGATCGTCGAGAAGCCGTTCGGCCACGACCTCGACTCCGCCAAGGCGCTGAACGCCATGCTGCTCGAGCACTTCGCCGAGAACGAGATCTTCCGGATCGACCACTACCTCGGCAAGGAGACGGTCCAGAACATGCTGGCGCTGCGGTTCTCGAACGGCATCTTCGAGCCGATCTGGAACCGGCAGTTCATCGACCACGTGCAGATCACCGTCGCCGAGTCGATCGGGATCGAGGGACGCGCCGGCTACTACGAGGCCGCGGGCGCGATCCGCGACATCTTCCAGAACCATCTCCTGCAGCTGCTCGCGCTCACCGCGATGGAGCCGCCGATCGACTTCAGCGCCGAGTCGGTGCGCAACGAGAAGGTGAAGGTGCTGAAGTCGATCCACACGCCGGGGCCGAAGTCGGTCGTGCGCGGCCAGTACGGACGCGGCTTCGTCGAGGGCGAGGAGGTCGCCGCCTATCGTGAGGAGCAGGGCGTCGCCCCAGACTCGATGACCGAGACGTACGTCGCGGCGAAGCTCTACGTCGACAACTGGCGCTGGGCGGACACGCCGTTCTACGTGCGCATGGGCAAGCGGCTCGCCCGGCGCGAGACGACGATCGCGATCCAGTTCAAGCGCGCCCCGCATCCGCCCTTCGAGGAGACCTCGGCGGAAGGGCTGCGCCCGAACGTCCTGCTCGTGCACGTGCAGCCCGACGAGGGCGTCTCGCTGGCGATCGGCGCGAAGGTGCCGGGGCAGGGGATGACGATCCGGACGGTGCACATGGACTTCCTCTACGGCGGCGCGTTCCGCACGGCGATGCCGGAGGCGTACGAGCGGCTGATCCTCGACACGCTGCTCGGCGACGGGACGCTGTTCACGCGCGCGGACGAGGTCGAGGAGCAGTGGCTGCTCGTGGACGCGATGGTGGCGGCGTGGCAGCGTGACCGGCCCGGCTTCCCGAACTACGCGGCCGGGACGTGGGGGCCGCCGAGCGCGGACGACCTCCTCCATCGCGACGGCCGGTCGTGGCGGCGGCATTGACCGGCGCGCCGCCCATGACGGAGACCTGGAGCGGCGAGGGCGTGCGCCTCTCCGAGGTCGAGACCGCGCTCTCGCGCCTGCGCGCGGCGACGGCGACCGACGGCGCGCCGCCGAGCATGCGCACGAGCGTGATGACGCACCTCGCCTGGGTGCCGGGGGACTGGGCCGAGCGGGCGCGGACGGCGCTCGCCGGCATGGGCGAGCGGCACCCGTCGCGCACGATCCTGCTCCTGCCGGATCCGGACGCCGGCAGCGACCGCATCGACGCGTCGGTCACGCTCGAGCGCTATGCGATCCCCGGGGCCGAGCGCAGCGTCTGCTCGGAGGTGGTGGAGCTGCACCTGCTCGGGAAGCGCGCGAAGGCTCCGGCGAGCGTCGTCGAGCCGCTGCTCGTCTCCGACCTGCCCGTCTTCCTGCGCTGGCGCGGCGAGCCGCCGTGGGGCCTGCAGGAGCTCGACCAGCTCGTCGGCATCGTCGACCGCCTGATCGTCGACTCGACCGAGTGGGACGACCTGCCCTACCCGTACCGCCACCTGGCCGGCCTGTTCGAGCGCACCGCTGTATCGGACATCGCGTGGGCGCGGACGTCGCGCTGGCGCTCCCTGCTCGCGTCGCTGTGGCCGGGGATCGCCGACGTCGGCACGATCCGCGTCACGGGGACGCTCGCCCAGGCGTTGCTGCTCCAGGGCTGGCTTCGCTCGCGGCTCGGCCGCGACGACATCGCGCTCGCGCACGTCGAGGCGGAACGGCTCGTCGGGATCGACCTCGACGGCCAGGCGGCGCCCTTCCCGCCCGGCGACGTGCCGCAGGCGAGCGACGTGCTCTCGGACGAGCTCGACCGCTTCACGCGCGACCCCGTGTACGAGGCCGCCGTCCTAGCTGTTCCTCAGTAGCGCGAGCACGTCGTCGTGGAGTAGCCCGTTCGAGCTGACGACCTGCTCGCCCGGCCGCGGCGCACCGCCGTCCGGGGCGCCGACCCGCCCGCCGGCCTCCTCGACGATCACCGCGAAGGCGGCGTAGTCGTAGAGGGCGAGCGGCGCGTCCACGGCGGCGTCGAGCGCGCCCTCGGCCACGAGGACGTGCTGCCAGAAATCGCCGATGCCGCGCGCGTGCCAGACGTGCGGCTCGAGCGCGGCGAGGTCGCGGGCCAGCGAGCAGGACGCGGACGCGGCGTCGAGGCGGGCGATGGCCGAGACCCGGATTCGCTCGCCGGCCGCGAACGCACCCTCGCCGCGCGCGGCCCACCAGCGCCGTCCGAGCGCCGGCGCCGAGACGACGCCGACCGTCAGCACGCCTTCGCGCTCGAGCGCGATCAGCGTCGCCCAGACGGGGATGCCGCGCGAGAAGTTCCTCGTCCCGTCGATCGGGTCGAGGATCCAGCGGACGCCGCCGCCGTCGTCCCCCTCCTCCTCGCCGAAGACGCCTTCGCCGGGGCGCGAGCCCGCGATGCGCTCGCGCAGGGCGCGCTCGACCGCCCGGTCGGCGTCGGTCACCGGCGTCAGGTCTGGCTTCGTCTCGACGCGCAGGTCTGCCGCCCGGAAGCGCGGCAGCGAGAGCGAGTCGGCGACGTCGGCGAGCTCGAGGGCGAAGGAGAGATCGGCGCCGGTTGACACCGGCCGAGCGTAGCTACTTCTTCTTCTTGGCGGTCTTCTGCTTCGCCGCCGCGCCGACCACCTTGAACTTCGTCGGCTTCGCGGCGACGATCTTCAACTTCGGCTTCGTGACGACGAGCTGCTCGGGGTCGGACCAGCCCATCTGCTGGACGCCGGACGGGAGGTTGAAGTCGATTCCGCGCACCCGGTAGTACCACGTGCCTGCGGCCAGCGGGAGTACGGCGGACGTCGAGTAGGTCATCGTTCCCGACGCGCCGGTGCGCGGGTCGGGCTGCGGGTTGAAGGGGTACTTCGTCTTGCTCCACTGCAGCTCGTAGATGTTCGCGCCGAGCGCGGGCGTCCAGGCCACGAGGGGAGGGCCGTAGAACGACGGCGTATGCGCTGCCGAGGTGAGCCGGCCGGTCGAAGAGAGTCCGGTGGCGAACGGCTCGTCGCCTGTCGTCAGCGAGGGCTCGCTCGAGATGCCGACGCGCTGCACGCGGCCCGCTGCGCACACGTCCTGCGGCAGCTCCATGTCCTGGTACTGGACGGTGCTGCCGACGAGCGTGACGCTCTCTCCGACGGAGTGCGCGTTGACCAGCGCTGTCGCGAAGCTGATCGAGCCGGCGCCGATGCCCGTGATCGTCTCCGTGTCGAGGGTCGGAGCCGTTCCGATGGCGACCGAGTTGCCGACGCGAAGTCCGGTTGTCGACGCGACCGGGATCGCCGTGTCTCCCTTCGCCGCGCCGGGGGCTGCAACCGTCGTTCCGGACGATCCGAGCCCGACGGCTGCGACCGGGATCGCCGTCCAGTAGTAGCCGCTCGACGGCCAGTCGGTGTCCCACAGGTCGATCGGTGGGCCCGGGCTGCTCGGCGCCGCGACGGTGTTCCCGCCGGAGGACGTCGTCGCGCCCGTGCCTGAAGCAGGAGCCGAGGCGGAGCCGGTCGTCGGCGACGCGCTGGCCGGCGGGGTCGTGCCCGGCGACGCCGGGGCGTTGCCCGGCACCGTCGTCGTCGGCGCGGCAGCGACGGCCTGCTCGTTCGGGGTGACCGTCTGGAAGTCGTACGTCAGGTCGTTGGTTTCCAACCCGTCGCCGAGGTAGCTCGAACGGGCAGCTGTCAGCGCGGCGTCGCCGGACGGCAAGGCGAGTGGGCCGGAGAGCCGCGGCGCCCAGGCCGGGCCCCCGATCACGGCGCTCGTGTAGACGCGGTTGAGACACTGGCTGTCGGTGAAGACGTAGACGCGGAAGAGCTCGGCGGTCGTGCCGCTCAGCGTCTGGTTCCCGCTCCACATGAACGCCGGCATCAGCTTGTGGGCCGGCGAGGAGGAGCTGCCGTTGGAGAAGACGTCCGACACGGTGCCGATCAGCGTGATCGGCCCGTCGGTCGCCGCCGGGTTCGACGAGTTGTAGATCGGGCTCCACGCGCCGAACTGCGACGCCGGCAGACCGTTGATGCGGTCGGCCGAGACGTCGTTGCGAAGCGCGCGGACACGCCAGCGGACGCTGCCGATCCACTGCAGCGACTGGTGGAAGGAGTAGAACTCGCGCTCGTCGATGACGTTCGTCGTCGCACGACTCGATCTTGCCGGTATCGACGAGCCAGACCTGGTACGAGTCGGCGCCCTCGACCGGCGTCCAGCGCAGGACGCCCGGGTAGCTCGTCAGCGGCGCCGGCGCTGCAGGCGGCGTCACGTTGAAGCCGAACGACGCGCTCCAGGGGGTCGTCCCCGTCTGGAGGATCGCCCGCACGCGTGCGTAGAGGGCGTACGGGGAGCCCGTGATCCACGGGAGCGTCAGCGGCGGCGCGTCGACCGGAGTGGTCAGCTTCGCGTTGTCGTACAGGACGCCGTTCTCGTGAAACGTACTGCTCGTCGAGAGCTGGAACTCGTAGCCGGTGCGCCGTGGGAACGGGGTTCCAGGCGAACGACGGCGTCCGGCTGAAGGTCGTCGTGGTGGGCTCGTCGGCGCGGAGCAGGAACCCGTGCAGCCCCGTCGGGGCGGTGACGCCGGCTGACGAGGTCGCGGCGGTGCCCGCGAGAGCGAGCAGGGCGAGCAGGGCGGTGAGGCGGACGATACGCATCGTCATCCCTCGTTTTCGGCATACGCCGACTCGTAGCCGTCCCTCAGATGAGGGATGCGAGCAGCCCGGCGACCGCGAGCACGCGCGTGTCGTCACCTCTTCGGCCGACGAGCTGCACCGAGGCCGGGAGACCGTCCTCTGCGGCACCGCACGGGAGGGCGAGGGCGGGCCAGCCGAGCGAATCGAACGGGTAGGTGAAGCGGATCGCGCGCTCGCGGATCGTGAGCTCGTCGACGTCGTCCGGCGGTGCGACGAACCCGATCGTCGGCGTGAGCAGCAGGTCGACGCCGCCCAGCGCCTCCTCACAGCGCTCGCGGTACTCCGCGCGCGCGCGGCGGGCCGTCTCGACCTCGCGGTCGGTCACCTCGAGGCAGCGCTCGATCTTGCCGCGGACGTTGTCGCCGTACGCGTCGGCCTGCTCGGGGAAGAGCCCGCTGTGCACGTCCGCGACCTCGCGCATGAAGAGCCGGTAGTCGCCGGGATCGAGCGGGAAGTCGAGCGTGCGGCGACGCGGAAACAGCGCCGCCGCCGCGGCGACGCGCTCCCGTACGAGCGGGTCGGCGTCGTCGAGCCACGCGATGCCGACGAGCACCTCCTCGAGCGACTCGACGGCGGTGGCGGCCCGCTCGGGCGCGAGTGCCGCCATCAGCTCGACGCAGCCGTCGACGGTCGCCGCCAGCGGCCCGACGTGGTCGTAGCTGGGCGCGAGCGGGAAGCAGCCCCCGGCCGGTACGAGGTCGAACGTGGGCTTGAAGCCGACGATGCCGCACCAGGCCGAAGGAATGCGGATGGAGCCGCCCGAGTCGCTGCCGAGCGCGAGGTCGACCTCACCGGCGGCGACGGCCGCCGCCGAGCCCCCGCTCGAGCCGCCGGCGAGGCGCCCCGGCGCGCGCGGATTCGGGACCGTGCCGTAGTGCGGGTTCTGGGACGAGACGCCGTAGGCGAACTCGTGCAGGTTCGTCTTGCCCGCCACGGCGTAGCCGGCTTCCTCGAGCCGCAGCACTGCTTCGGCGCTCCGGGCCGGCACGTGCTCCGAGAAGAGGACGGAGCCGTATGTCGTGACGAGGCCCGCGGTGTCGAGCAGGTCCTTGACCGCGACCGGCTCGCCCGGGAGAGGCACGTCGGGTCGCGCGAGCCAGATTCCGTCGCGCGCCGTCACGGCGCCGACTCTACTTGTGCGCGGTGGACTTCTTCGGCTTGGCCTTCGGCTTCGGCTTGGCCTTGGGCTTGGCCTTGGGCTTCGCCTTCGGCTTGACCGCCGCGGGCTTGGCCGTTGCGATCGACACCGTGCGGGTCACCGCCTGGCCGGTGACGGCGCCTGTCGGAGAGACCGGGGTCAGCGTGAGCACGTTCGTGCCTGCCGAGCGGCGCAACGCGGAGACGAGGCTCGCCGGGATGGTGAAGCGGACGTCGTTGTTGCCCGCTCGCAGGCCGGCGGTGCCGAGGGAGACGGAGCCGATCGCGGCCTGGAGCGAGCCGACGCCGCTCGACTGGACGATCAGGCGCAGCTGGCGGTCGGACGCGGCGATCTTCACGAGCTGCGGGCCGAAGACCGCGATCATCGGGGCCACGTCCGTCGACGGCACCTGGACGACCGGGGTGTTCACGGAGACCGCGACGGGCGGCAGCGACTGGGTCACCGGCTGGGTGGTGTTGACGGTCATCGAGGCGGTGACGGCGAAGTTCGCGCCGTTCACGCTCGTCGAGGCGTTCGGAAGCGACAGGAGGCCGACGGGGCCGTTCCAGGTGCACGTGTCCCAGGGGATCGACGCGGAGGCGGTGCTGCCGTTGATCGAGAGCGCGACGGGTGAGCCCCCCGATCCCTTCCAGTAGAACGTCGGCTTCGAAAGCGTGCCGGCCGGAATCGTCACGGAGAGCGAGAGCTGCGCGGTGTAGCACGCCCCGGTCGTCGTGCCGTCGCCGCGGGTGAACTCGATGTAGCGCGTCGCCATGTGGTCGACGGGTACCTGGAGGGACGACGCGATGGTTCCGGCCTTCGCCCCGGTTTGCAGCGTCTGGTAGATCGTGGGCAGGCGCCCCTGCAGCGCCGAGGCTCCGTACGACGCGGTGAGCTCGGTCGTCGTCCAGGCGTTGAACGCGTCGGTGAAGGTCGTGCCGTGCGCGCCGAGGGCGTTCGCCAGGCCGGTGTAGGCCGAGTTGGCCGCCCGCGCGTCGTTGAGAACCTCGTCGATGAAGAGGTTGCCGAAGCGCTCGCCGAGGTACTCGAAGAACGTCCAGCGGGAGAGACCCAGGTTCTCGTAGCCGGTCTTCGAGCAGCGCGACGTGCCCCAGGTCTCGTCCCAGCAGTCGAGCGCCATGTCGGAGGGCCCGATGTCCGCGATCGATTCGGCCGGGTAGCCCGTGACCTTCGCGGCGGCCCACTGCGCGGCGGCTGCCGGGAGCCAACTGTCATTGGAACCCAAGGAAGGGATGAAGAGCGTGTCCTCGATCTCGCTGAAGACGTTCCAGCCGGCGGCGATCAGCTCGCCCTCCGCGCCCACGGTGCCGGAGTCGAAGTAGAAGGAGCCGCCGCAGTCGGAGCTCGACAGGCCGTACTTGGCCATGTTGATGACGTAGATGTCGGTCAAGCCGGACAGGTCGACCGCCGGCGCCGGAAAGCCAAGAGCGGCGTAGCTTGCGTAGCTCTGCTCGGAGAGGCCGGCGAGGTCGCCTGCCTGCGTTTCGGTGATGTAGTTGTCCGCCGCCGGGTCGTCGTTGTACCAGACCTCGAAGTGGGCGCTCGAGATGTGGCTCAGCGTCGACGGCGTCGCGCTCGACACCGCCGTCTGCTGTGCGGACTGCGGGAAGCATGCCGGCAGTGCGGGCGGCGCGGCAAGGGCGCGCGACGAGGCTGCGCAGCCGAACGCCGCGAGGACGGCCGTGACGGTCAGGAAGCGGCGGAGACGTGCCATCTCTGCTCGCTCCATCGGCGCCGCGCGCCGATTCCTTTAGTAGGCGGGCGTCAGTTGAACGCGAGATACAGGAAGGCGACGCCGACCGAGCCCGCGAACAGCAGGCAGAAGACGGCGAAGAGGAGCCAGCCGAGTCGGACGTTGCGGCGGGCGAGCTCGGGATCCATCAGATCACCAGGTCGAGGGCCATGGCCGCGAAGAGCAGCGCGAGGTAGAGCGAGCGAGTAGTGGAAGAGAAGCATCGCGCCGCGCGGGGTCGTGTTCCGGCGCAGCCGCTCGGCCAGCCAGACGAAGACGGCGCCGAGGGCGAGCGCGGAGGCGAGGTAGAGCAGCCCGACGGTCCCCCAGGCCCAGGGCAGCAGCGTCACCGCGACGAGGACGAGCGAGTAGAGGACGATCTGGCGGGCCGTCTCCCGGTCGCCGCGCACGACCGGCAGCATCGGCACCTTGGCGGCCGCGTAGTTGTCCTTGATCAGGAGCGCGAGCGCCCAGAAGTGCGGCGGCGTCCAGACGAAGACGATCGCGAACAGGATCAGGGCGGCGACGCCGATGTGCCCTGTTCGCGGCCGCCCAGCCGACGAGCGGGGGCACGGCGCCGGCCGCGCCGCCGATGACGATGTTCTGCGACGTCGTGCGCTTCAGCCAGCGCGTGTAGACGAGCACGTAGAAGAGGTTGCCGACGAGCGCGAGCACGGCCGTGAGCAGGTTGACGGCGCTCGCGAGCAGCACGAACGAGAACGCGGACAGCGCCAGCCCGAACTCGAGCGCGCGGCTCGGCGCGACGCGGCCGGAAGCCACCGGACGGCGCTTCGTCCGTTCGCCCATCAGCGGGTCGATGTCGCGGTCGAGCACGTGGTTGAGCGCGCTCGCGCCGCCGCAGGCGAGCGCCAGCCCGACCATCGCCGCGGCGGCCGTGCCGGTGCCGGGCCAGCCGCGCGCGCCGACGATCATCCCGCAGAAGCCGGTGATCGAGCAGCAGCGTCATGATCCGCGGCTTCGTCAGCGTCACGTAGTCGCGCCAGGAGCCCCACGGCACGCGCTCCCCGCGCATGCTCTGGGCCGCCACGACCGCGAGCCCGGCGAGCGCCAGCGCGGCGAACGCGGCGTGCAGCCGGCGTTCGGGCACCGCGGCCGCCGCCGTGAAGAGCGCTGCCGACGCGAGCACGCCGGGCACGAGCCTGCGGTGCGAGAGCCACGCGGCGACGAGCAGCGCCGCGAGCGGCGGCGCGACGAGGGCGGCGAGCAGCCGGTGCGCGCTGCCGAGGTGCGCCGCGCCCGAGACGACGGCGAGCAGCGTTCCCGCCGCTGCGGCGAGCGCCGTCAGCCGCAGCCACGGCCCGGGGGCGATGCGCGTGCTCACGTCTGCTCCGCGAGGCGGTTGCGCAGGTCGCGCAGCGGTCGCGCGCTCGTCACGTACGGAACGGAGTCGAAGTTGTGCTCCGGCGGCGGCGAGGTCGTGTACCACTCGAGCGTGTCGGCCAGCCACGGGTCGTTGCCGGCGCGGACGCCCTTACGTAGCCCGTGCGCGATCCAGACGTTTGCGACGAACACGGCCACGCCGAGCGTGAGCACGCCCGAGCCGATCGTCGAGATCAGGTTGTAGACCTCCCAGAGGCCGCCGTGGTCGTACGTGTAGACGCGGCGGACCATGCCGAGCAGGCCGAGCATGTGCTGCGGCAGGAAGGTCAGGTTGAAGCCGACGAACATCAGCCAGAAAGCGACCTTGCCGAGCCGCTCGTCGAGGATCCGCCCGAACATCTTCGGCCACCAGTAGTGGAGGCCGCCGAAGATGCGCGAACGCGACTCCGCCGAACGCGACGTAGTGGAAGTGCGCGACGACGAAGTAGCTGTCGTTCACCTGCCAGTCGACCGGGAACGCCGCCAGGAAGATCCCCGACAGCCCGCCCATCGTGAAGAGCGCGAGAAAGCCGAGCGCGTACAGCATCGGCGTGTCGAAGATGAGGTTGCCGCCCCACGTGGTCGCGATCCAGTTGAAGATCTTGATCCCGGTCGGGACCGCGATCACCATCGACGAGATCATGAAGAAGCTGTCGAGGCCGGTTCCGAGTCCCGTCGTGAACATGTGGTGCGCCCAGACGAGCATCGAGAAGAACGCGATGCCGAGGCGTCGAGAACGCGACCGCCTTGTAGCCGAAGATCGGCTTGCGCGAGAAGACGGGGAGGATCTCCGAGATCATCCCGAACGCAGGCAGCACCATGATGTAGACCTCGGGGTGCCCGAAGAACCAGAACATGTGCTGGTAGAGGACGACGCTGCCGCCGTGTGACGGTATGAAGAAGTGCGTGCCGGCCTGACGGTCGAGCAGGAGCAGGGTCACCGCCGCCGAGACCGTGGGCAGCGCGACGAGCAGCAGGATCCCGTAGGTCAGCATCGCCCAGACGAAGAGCGGCAGTCGCATCCAGCTCATGCCGCGAGTACGCATGTTCACGATCGTGACGATGAAGTTGATCGCACCGGCGAGCGACGAGAGCGTGAGGATGTGGATGCTGAGGATCCAGTAGTCCTGGCCGTGACCCGGGCTGAACTGCGCCTCGGACAGCGTCGGGTAGGACCACCAGCCGGCCTTCGCGGTGCCGCCGGTCGCGAACCAGCTCGACCAGAGCACGATCCCGCCGAGCAGGAAGAGCCAGTACCCGAGTGCGTTGAGACGCGGGAACGCCATGTCGCGTGCGCCGATCATCAGCGGCACGAGGTAGTTGCCGAACCCGGCCATGATCGGGACGACGACGAGGAAGATCATCGTCGTGCCGTGCATCGTCATCACCTCGTCGTACGAGTTCTTCGTCAGGATCGACTCGTTCGGCGTGGCGAGCTGCGCCCGCATGAGCACGGCGAGGATGCCGCCGAGCACGAAGAAGAACAGCGACGTCGCGATGTACATGATCCCGATCCGCTTGTGGTCAACGGTGACGAGCCAGCGTGCGACTCGACCGCTCTTCCACGTGACCGGGTAGACGGTCTCCGACCTAGCCGCCACTCGTCGCCGCCCCGGTGTACACGTGCGCCTTCACGTACTGCGCGAGCGACTGCATCTGCTCCTTCGTCCAGGTGTCGCCGACCGCCGGCATGAGGTTGCGGCCGTTCCGGACGATCGCCGCCAGCGCGGCCGGCTGGGTCAGCAGCGGGTTGCTCGCGAGATTGGGCCCGTAGCCGCCCTGGCCCTCCATCCCGTGGCACACGGCGCAAGCGCCCTGGAACTCCGAGCGGCCGAGATCCGTCTTCGCCGTCGACGTGACGAACCGCGTGTACTCCGCGCTCGTCCCGACGATCACGCGCGCTGTCATCTTCGCGTGGTAGAGGCCGCAGAGCTCGGCGCACTGGCCGGAATACGTGCCCCGCTTGTCGGCCTTGAACCAGAAGTGGTTCGTGCGGCCCGGGATCGCCTGGATCTTGCCGCCGAGCTCCGGGATCCACCAGCTGTGGATCACGTCCGGCGAGACGACCGTGAGGTCGACGACCTGGCCGACGGGTGCGTGGAGGTCGTTGATCGAGCGTGACCCGTTCGGGTAGTCGAACTGCCAGTAGAACTGGTGCCCTTCCACCGTGATACGCAGCGGATTCGCGGCCGCCGGCGCGCTCGAGATCCCAGGCAGCTCGTAGAAGACGACGAGCCCGATCACGCAGAGGATGATCACCGGGATCACGGTCCAGATCAGCTCGAGACGCAGGTGCCCGTGCACCTGGACGCCGTCGGTCGTGCGGCCCCGGCCGCGGCCGCGGTACTTCCAGACGAAGGTCACGAGCAGCCCCTCGACGAGCACGAAGATCGCGCCCGTGAAGCCGAGGATCACGTAGTACGCCTCGCTCGTCTTGACGGCGTTCGGCGAGTGCGGTGCCGGAGGCGCAAAGCCGCCGTTCGCAGCCGCCGCAGCGCCGGCGGTGGCCAGCACGGCTCCCCCCGCGAATGTCAGCAGCAACAGCTTCCGGCGCACCCGAGCAGGCATTCTACGGCTGTGGACGAACAGACGCGCGTCGATCTGCCGGCCCATGTTCCCGGAGAGTTCGAGGTGTTCGTGAACGGTGTCCGGCAGGCTCCCGGCGTCGATTACGAGGTCGTCGGCCGGACGCTCTTCTTCCGCCGCCCGATCGCCCAGGAGGGCCGGCTCGGCTTCTGGCGCTGGGCCTTCATGTGGCTCGGCGTCGTCGGCTCGTACCGCAAGCACGAGACCGTCGACGTCGTCTACGAAGCCGGCGGCCGGCGCATGGTAGAGACCGGCCTCAGGCCGACACCGGTCGAGTAGCTACTCGCCGGTGACGTCGCGCCGGCGGAAGACGGCGAAGGCAGCGGCGAGCGGGACCGCCGCGAAGAGCGCCGAGACCCAGACGCAACGAATCACCGGGGCCCAGAAGACGGGCGTCTGGAAGAGCCCGTGCCAGGCGTCGAACTGCGCGGAGAGCAGGTAGTGGTGCAGCCACTGCAGGTGCACGAGTCCGACGATCGCCTCCATGACGAGCTCGTAGACGAGGGTGCCGACGATCGCTGCGGCGCTGTTCCGTGTTGTCACGGACAGGAAGATCCCGAAGGCGGCGACGGCCGCGAGCGGTATCGCGAACACGCCGAGCGCCGCGAAGGTGAGTCCGAGCGCGTGGACGGCCGAGAGGCGCGTGCCGGTCAGGTCGACGACCGGGTTGAAGCCCCAGGCGATTCCACCAGACACGAGTCCGGCGGCGAGCAGGGCGAGCAGGAGCACGAGGACGTACGTGAACGTTGCGAGCGTCTTGCCGGCGAGGATCTGGCCACGTCCGAGCGAGCGCGTGAAGATCATCTTCAGCGTTCCGCCGGAGGTTTCGGCGGCGACGATGTCGCCGGCGACCAGCGCCGTGACGAGCTGTGCGCCGAAGCGCGAGGCGAACGTCAGGACGACGAGCGCGAGCGCGATGCCGGTGTGGCGCAGGTTGTGGCCGAGCGGCACGTCGTAGGGGCCGCCCGTCTGCAACGCCATGACGGACACGAAGACCACGGGCAGGAGCGCAGATGCGCCGACGCCGATGTACGTGCGCTTCTGCGCGACGAGCTTGCGCATCTCCCAGCGGTACGCGGTACGCGTCGTGGGCGTCATGCGACTGCCTCGGTCAGCTCGAAGAAGAGCTGCTCGAGCGTCGCCGTCTCCGGGACGAGGGCGGCGATTCCCAGGCCGGCGCCGGCGAGCCGCCTCGAGAGCGCGAGTACCGCGGCCTCGTCGGCGGTGAAGACGAGGTCGCCGTCGTGTGCGTGGACGTCGCGGAGCGCCTCGTCGTCGAGCAGGAGCCGTCGCGCGACCTCCTGGTCGCTCGTACGCAGCCGGTAGCGCGGCGCCGAGCTCGCGTGCAGGTCGGCGAGCGACCCCTCGTAGACGATCCGTCCCTCGCGGATCACGGAGACGCGCGTGCACAGCTCCTCGACCTCGGCGAGCAGGTGGCTGGAGAGGAAGATGGTCATCCCCTGTGCGGCCAGGCCCTTGAGCAGGTCGCGCATGTCGCGGATGCCGCCGGGGTCGAGCCCGTTCGTCGGCTCGTCGAGCACGAGCAGCCTCGGGCTCCGGAGCAGCGACGCCGCGAGGCCGAGCCGCTGGCGCATGCCCTGCGAATAGCCGCCGACCTTGTCGCCGGCCCGCCCCTGGAGCCCGACCGTCTCGAGCACCTCGCCGACATGCCGAGGCGCATCGCCGCCGTCGAAGGCTGCGAGCAGGTCGAGGTTCGCGCGGCCGGTCAGATAGGGGTAGAAGTGAGGCGTCTCGACGAAGCCGCCGACACCGTCGAGCGCCTGCGGCAGCTCCCGCTGCGGGTCGCGGCCGAAGACCCGGACCTCGCCTTCGTCCGGACGGAGCAGGCCGAGCAGGATGCGCATCGCGGTCGTCTTGCCGGCGCCGTTCGGCCCGAGGAAGCCGTAGATGTCACCCTCGTGGACGCTGAGGTCGACGTGGTCCACCGCGCGGATGCGCCCGTACGCCTTGACGAGGCCGTGCGCCTCCACCGGGACCATGGCCGAACGGTACCCCGTCGTCGATGAACGGTGGGTGAACCTAGCTGGCGGCGAGCACGCGGCGGTTGCGCGCGGCCCGCAGCAGCTCGAGCACGGACTCCCCGTACACGTCCTCGACGTCGAACGCATACGAGGGCCGGATGTCGACCGCGCCGTTCAGCTCGGCGATCACATAGCCGTTGCTCGTCGGCAGCAGGTCGACGCCGACGAAGTCGGCGCGGATCGCAGCCGCGGCGGCGAGTGCGAGCGTGCGCGCGAGCGGCGGCGGCGCGGCCGGCTCGACCCGACCGCCGAGCGAGACGTTCGTGCGCCACTCGCCGGCCGCGGCGACGCGGCGGACGGCCCCGACGACCCGGCCGCCGGCGACGAGGACGCGCAGGTCCCAGCCCTGGGGCGGCACGAGCTCCTGCGCGAGCGCGCCGTCGCGAAACCAGGCGCGCGACGCCACCTCGGTGAGCGCGCTGTCGAGCTCCTCCCGCGTGCTGCAGAGCATGACGTCGCGGCCCCAGCTGCCGAAGCGCGGCTTCAGCACGAGCGGGAGCTCCGGCGCCGGGGACGGCTGCCCCGGGGCGATCAGCCACGTGTGGGGATGCGGCAGGCCGGCGAGGCGCAGGGCGCGCGCGGTGAGCAGCTTGTCGTGCGCGAGCGCGAGCGAGGCCGGGGGGTTCAGCAGGTCGATTCCCGCGTTGGCCAGCCACTCGAGCTCGCGCATGCCGCCCTCGATTCCGTCGAGTCCCTCGCGCACGTCGAGCCGCCCGAGCGCGACGTCGCCCGGCTCGAGGAAGCGCAGCGCGTCGCGCGGGGGCAGCACGGCGGAGTCGAGCCCGAGCGAAGCTGCGGCGGCCGCGAGAGCCTCGTTCGTGTCGGTGCTTCGCTGGGCGACGACGGCGAACCGCATCGCCGTGATCGTGGGCCCGCCCGCGGGCCCCGTGGGCGTCGCTTCGGTGAACGCAGGGTGACGGAGTCGCTACCGGCCGGTGCCGGCGGCGGCGCGATCCTTCGGGATCGCCTCGAGCTTGTAGCCGACGCCGTAGCGGGTCTGGATGAAGGTGTGACGCGACGCGCGCCGGTCGACCTTCTCCCGCAGCCGGCGGACGAAGACGTCCACGGTGCGGTCGCGGTGCGACTCCCGACGGCCCCAGAGCTTCTGGAGCAGCTCGTCGCGCGTCGACGACGCGGCCGCGGTCGAGGGCGAGCTGGTAGAGCAGGCGGAACTCCGTCGGCGTCAGCTCTGCGCTCTCGCCGTCGATGTAGGCCTGCACCTCGCGCGGGTCGATCAGCAGCTCCTCGATCTCGATCGGCTCGCCCCGCGGCGTCTCCTCGCGGCGGATGCCCCGGCGGGCGGCGGCGCGCACACGGGCCACGAGCTCCTTCATCGAGAACGGCTTCACGAGGTAGTCGTCGGCGCCGATCTCGAGCGCGTGCACCCGGTCGTACTCGGTTCCGCGGGCCGAGACGACCACGATCGGCGTCGCGATCCCCTCGGCGCGGACGGTCTCGATCAGCTTCCAGCCGTCGAGCCCCGGGAGCATCAGATCGAGCACGCAGGCGTCCGGCTTCTCGTACCGGAGCCGCGCGAGCCCCTGGTCGCCGTTCCCGACCCACGAGGCGTCGAAGCCGGCGGCGCCGAGGTGGCGCGCCATCCCCTGGGCGATAACCTCGTCGTCCTCGACGATGAGCACCTTGGGCATGGTGTCATTATCGAGTTCCGTCGGATGCCGACGGGCTGCCGAAGGGTGAAGGAGTGGTGAAGGGGTGGTGAACGAGGAGGCGGCACGGGTTCGGGCGCTGGTGGAGGCGCTGGCCGAGCCCGTCGTGGTCCTCGACGACGAGCGCCGGCTCGTCGCCGCGAGCCCGGCCGCCGCGCGCCTGCTCGGCGACGTCGTGCCCGGCCGCCGCATCGGCGAGGACATCCTCGCGGAGGAGCCGGCGCCGCTCGTGCTCTTCCTCGCCGCCCTGCCCGAGCTCTCCGCCTACCAGGAGCTTCGGGCCGGCTTCACCGCCGCCGTCTCCCACGAGCTGCGAACGCCGCTCGCGCGCCTGCTCGTGCTGCTCGAGACCGCCACCCTGCCGGGCGCCGACGTCCACGAGCTCGTCGAGCAGGCGCGGCAGGAGATCGAGCAGACCCGCGACCTGATCGACGACGTGCTCTTCCTCGGCGAGCTCGAGACGGGCCGGGAGGTCGTCTCGCTCGGGCGCACCCGCGCGCTCCCGATCGCCGAGGAGACCGTCGCCGCGCTCGCCGACCGGGCCGAGCACGCGGAAGTGACCATCATCCTCAGCGGCGGGCCCGCGCTCGAGCTGCCGCTACGGCCGCGGATGCTGCGCGTCGTCGTCGAGAACCTCATCGCGAACTCGATCCGCTACTCGGGGCCCGGAAGCACGTGCAGCGTGACGCTCTCGCAGGAGGGCGCCGAGCCGCTGCTCGTCGTCGCCGACGACGGCAAGGGAGTCGCCGAGAGCGACCTCCCGCGCCTGTTCGAGCGCTTCTACCGCGCCGACCAGGCCCGCACCTCGCGCGGCACCGGCCTCGGTCTCGCGATCGTGAAGCACATCGTCACCTCGGCGAACGGGACGGTCGAGGCCCGCGGCGGCCCCGGCCAGGGGCTGGAGATCGTCTGCCGGTTCCCACCGGCGAAAAGCTGACGCTTTTCGCCGGGGAAGGGTTGTGCTCCGCAGAGCGGACGCCGGCAAAGCCGGCGTCCTCTTGCCTGCCGTGAGCCTTGGGTGGTGGGAGCGCGCGCGGTGGCGGCTTCGCCGTCCCCGCGCGCGTGCATCCGGCCTCTGCGAACGCTCCGCGTTCGCGCCGGCCTTTGGCGCTCGGCCCGGGCCGGAGGTTGAAACCGGCGTCACCAGAACCCTCAGCCCTTGGTCACGTAACAGCCCGGCGGCTCAGCCGCCGGGCGCTCTGCGGAGCACAACACCACCCCCGCCTGAAGTGCGCAGCACTTCAGGCGGAAAGAACCGTCGGGCCCAGAGCGCGACGTACACGAGCGCGACGAGGACGGGGACTTCGATCAGCGGGCCGACGACGCCGGCGAGCGCCTGGCCGGAGGTGGCGCCGAAGACGCCGACCGCGACGGCGATCGCCAGCTCGAAGTCGTTGCTCGCGACGGTGAACGAGAGGCTCGCCGTCTGCGGGTACGGGAAGCCGAGCAGCTTGCCGGCACCGAACCCCGCCGCCCACATCACCGCGAAGTACGCGAGGAGCGGGAGCGCGATCCTGGCCACGTCGAGCGGCTGCGAGGTGATCGCGTCGCCCTGGATCGCGAACAGGAGCACGATCGTGAACAGCAGGCCGTAGAGCGTGAACGGGGCGATCCGCGGGATGAAGCGCTGCTCGTACCAGTCGCGGCCGCGGCGCCTGAGCCCGATCCGCCGTGTCAGCGTAGCCGGCGGCGAGCGGGATGCCGAGGAAGATCGAGCACCGTGCGCGCCACCTGCCAGATGCCGACCTCGAAGCCCTGGGTGTCGAGGCCGAGCCAGCGCGGGAGGACGGTCAGGTAGAAGTAGCCGAGCAGCGAGTAGGCGGCGACCTGGAAGAGCGCGTTGAAGACGACGAGCACCGCCGCCCGGTCGCGGTCGCCGCTGGCGATGTCGTTCCAGATCAGCACCATCGCGATGCAGCGGGCGAGGCCGACGATGATCACGCCGGTGCGGTAGGCGGGCTGGTCGGCGAGGAACAGCCAGGCGAGGGTGAACATCAGCGCCGGGCCGACGACCCAGAGAGCAGCAACGACGATCACCGAAGAAGCGGCGGTTCGAGACCCCGTCGCGGCTCATCTTCCCGAGGTCCTCGTAGCGGACCTTCGCCAGCACCGGGTACATCATCAGCAGCAGCCCCGCGGCGATCGGCAGCGAGACGGTTCCGACCCGCAGCCTGTCGAGATCGTCGTTGAGACTCGGGATCAGCGAGCCGAGCCCGAGCCCGGCCGACCATCGCGAGCGGCGATCCAGAGCGGCAGGAAGCGGTCGAGCCGTCGACAGCTGCTCGAGCACCGCAGCGTCGCTCGGGCGACGCGAGTGCCGCAAGCGGCCGCCTCGCGACGGTCACACTCATGCGTGCACCTCGACTCGGCGGGAGCCGATCGGCCGCACGCCCTCGAGGCGCGTGTGCGATGCCGCGGGGGAGCACGAGCGAGATCAGTCCGGCGCCGACGACGAAGGCCGCCGAGCGTCCACAGGCAGGCGTTGAGCCCCCACCCTGGTAGAGGCACGCCGGAGAGCAGCAGTCCCGGCCAGCCGGCCGCCGGCATTGGCCATGTAGTAGAAGCCGACGTTCATCGCGACCTTGTCGCCGTCGGCGTAGGCGAGGATCAGGTAGCGAGTGGACGGCGGAGTTCATCGCGAAGACGATGCCGAAGGCGATAAGGCCGACGACGAGCGTGATCGTCGGGTCGGCTCCCGCGCGTAGCGCGATCGCGATGCCGGCCGGGAACGCGGCGAGCAGGAACGCCAGCTGGATCGCGGTGCCGCCGCTCGGCTCCGCGTGCCGGCTGCGGCGCAAGACGCGCGGGTGCGGACGCCTGCACGATGCCGTAGCCGATGACCCAGACGGCGAGAAAGCCGCCGACCTGCCCAGAAGCTCCAGTCGAGCTTGGTGTAGAGGAAGACCGGCAAGCCGACGACGAACCAGACGTCGCGGGAGGCGAACAGCAAGAGGCGCGCGCGGCGCGAGCGACGTTCACGGCGCGGTTGTTGGAGAACATCTGCGTGAACTTCGCCTTCCGGTCGACACGTCCGAGCGTGCCGCGCATCAGCGCGAGCACCGACGACGATGGCGGCGGCCACGAAGCCGAGCAGGAGCACGAGGGCGCGGCCGGAAGCCGATCACCGTGAGCAGCAGCCCGCCGACGAAGAAGCCGACACCCTTCAGCGCGTTCTTCGAGCCGGTGAGGATCGCGACCCAGCGGAAGAGCGCAGCCGGGGCGTCCGCCGGGACGACGAGCTTGACGGCGCTCTTCGAGCTCATCTTGGTGAGGTCCTTCGCGATGCCGGAGAGCGCCTGGCGCGGCCATCACGTACGGGACGATCAGCCAGGACTGCGGCACGAGCGGCCAGCATGGCGAGGGCGCACGATCTGCGTGCCGAGGCCCATCGAGGAGCGTCGCCTTGAGGCCGAGGCGCGCCGCCAGCCAGCCGCCGACCAGGTTGGTGACGATGCCGAAGATCTCGTAGAAGAGAAAGAGCGAGGCGAGCGCGAACGGCGAGTAGCCGAGCTGGTCGAAGTAGAAGAGGACGAGCAGCCGGATCGCGCCGTCGGTGATCGTGTCGACCCAGTAGGCGCCGGTGACGATCGCGTAGTTGCGCAGGTCGCCGCGCGCCTGGGTGCCGGCGCTCACGCGTCCGCCACCGCCGGAGGCTGCGCTCGGCCGCGTCGGCGAGGCCGGTCGCGACGATCGCCGCCAGCTCGACGAGCCGGTTGGCATAGCCCCACTCGTTGTCGTACCACGCGAGGACCTTCACCTGCGTCTCGCCGACCACCATCGTCGAGAGCGCGTCGACGATCGCCGAGCGCGGGTCGTCCTTGAAGTCGACCGAGACGAGCGGCCGCTCCTCGTAGCCGAGGATGCCGCGCCAGCGGGCCGTCGGCCGCCACCGCCAGCAGCCCGTTCACCTCCTCGACCGACGTCGGCCGAACGACCTCGAACACGCAGTCGGTGAGCGAGGCGTTGAGCAACGGCACGCGCACCGCGATGTCCGTTCGAGCCGTCCCTCGAGCTCGGGGAAGATCAGGCCGATCGCCGTCGCCGATCCGGTCGTCGTCGGGATCAGCGACAGGGACGCGGCCCGCGCCCGCCGCAGGTCCTTGTGCGGTGCGTCGACGATCGTCTGGGTGTTCGTCATGTCGTGCAGGGTCGTGATCGAGCCGTGCCGGATGCCGATGCCCTCGTGGAGCACCTTCACGACCGGGGCGAGGCAGTTCGTCGTGCAGGACGCGGCGGTGACGACGTCGTGCACGTCCGGGTCGTAGCGGTCGTCGTTGACGCCGACGACGACGTTCAATGCCCCGTCCTTGACGGGAGCCGCGACCACCACCTTGCGGACGCCCTGCTCGAAGTACGGGTCGAGTGTCCCGCGCGTCCTGAACATCCCCGAGCACTCGAGCACGACGTCGACGCCGAGCTCGGCCCACGGGACGGCGCCGGGCTCGGCGCCGCGGCTGTAGCCGAGCGTTGCGCCGTCGATCTCGAGCTGCGCTCCCGCGCCCTCGATCCGGCGAGCCCAGCGTCCGTGGACCGAGTCGAACTCGAGTAGGTGGGCGGCGGTAGCTGCGTCGCCGTGCGGCTCGTTCACATGCACGAAGGCGAGGCCAGGCGACTCCCAGCCGGCCCGCAGAGCGAGCCGTCCCATCCGGCCGAAGCCGTTGATCCCGACGCGTGCGCGCCCGGTCACGCGTCCTCGGGGAGCAGCTGGCCGAGCAGGATGCCGACGCGGCGGTCGATCTCGTCGCGGATGGTACGCACCGTGTCGAGGTCGAGCCCGGCGGGATCGGCAAGATCCCAGTCCTCGTACCGCTTGCCCGGATAGATCGGGCAGGCGTCGCCGCAGCCCATCGTGATCACGACGTCGGCGGCGCGCACGACCTCGTCGGTGAGCGGCTTCGGGAACTCGTCGCCGACGTCGACGCCGACCTCCCGCATCGCCTCGACCACGGCCGGGTCGATCTCGTCGGAGGGAGCTGAGCCCGCGGTGCGCACGTGGACCTTGCCCTCCGCGCGCAGCTTCACGAGGCCGGCCGCCATCTGGCTGCGCCCGGCGTTGTGGACGCAGACGAACAGCACTTCGGGCTGGTCCTTCGCGAGCACTCCTTCGGCCTGGGCGAGAGCGCGGAGCCGCTCGCGCGCGAAGCGATGCGCGAGCACGGGCACGAAGACGTTGATCCGCGCGCCCTCGAGCATGTTCAGCGACTCCGCGAGGTAGCGCGCGATCGTCTCCCGGGCGAAGATCCCGGCGAACTCCTCGGCCAGCCGGTCGGCCGCCTGGTCGACGTGGTGCTGCGTCACCGGATCGAGTGCCTGCGGCATGCCCGTCTCCTTCGGTATCGACGACGATCGATGTCTTCGGCCGCCATGATGACAAGGGCATCGATGTCTGTCAATATGCAGTCCGTGCACATGCTCGCCACCGTCGCTCCGTCGTGCCCGCCGCTGCTGCAGGCTCCGCTCGAGCCCGGCGACGCGGAGCAGCTCGCGGCTGCGCTGAAGGCGATCGCCGATCCCTCCCGGCTTCGCCTGCTGAGCCTGATCCAGGCCCAGCCCGGCCACGAGGCGTGCGTCTGCCACCTGACGGAGCCGCTCGGCCTGAGCCAGCCGACGGTCAGCCACCACCTGAAGGTCCTCCTCCAGGCGGGCCTCGTCGAGCGCGAGCAGCGCGGCAGCTGGGCGTACTTCCGGATCCGGGAAGAGCCCCTCGCGGCGCTTCGCGCGCTGCTCGCCTGAGCTCGTGCTCAGCAGCACCCGGCCTGTGCCGCTGGTTGGATCACCGGCAGTCCCTTCGCCGCCGGCCGTTCCGTCTTGCGCGCCTTGACGATCGCGCCGTGCATGCCGTCGGCGACCTCGTGCGTGAACTCGACGCGCACGTCCTCGAAGCCGGCCGCCTCCAGGCCGGCGACGTACTCGCTGCGGGAGAGCGCGCCGGCGATGCAGCCGACGTACGAGCCGCGCTCGGCGCGGTCCTCGGCGGTCAGGCTGTCCTCCGACACGATGTCGCTGACACCGACGCGGCCGCCCGGCTTGAGCACGCGGGCGATCTCCGTCAGCACCGCCGCCTTGTCGGTCGAGAGGTTGATCACGCAGTTGGAGATGACGACGTCGACCGAGTCCGCCGGGAGCGGGATCTCCTCGATCACTCCTTTCAGGAAATGCGCGTTCGCGACGCCCGCGTCGGCTGCGTTCTGCCGGGCGAGCGCGAGCATCTCGTCGGTCATGTCCAGCCCGTAGGCGGTCCCCGTCGGGCCCACTCGCTTGGCCGACAGGATCACGTCGATGCCGCCGCCCGACCCGAGATCGAGCACCGTCTCGCCTTCGCGGAGCTCCGCGACCGCGACCGGATTGCCGCAGCCGAGCGACGCGAGCACCGCCGCGTCGGGCAGCTCATCGCGCTGCTCGGCGTCGTAGAGCAACTCCCCGAACCGCGCCTGCGTGACGCCGCTCACGCTCTCGTCCGCGCAGCACGAGCCGGAGCCGCAGCCGCAGCCGCCGGAGGAGTCGGTGACGGCGCGGGCCGACTCCGCGTAGCGGCGCCGGACTTCCTCTCTCAGCTCGTCTGCGGTGGTGGACATCAGCAGCACGCTCCTTTCAGGTCGGCGACGGTCGCGAGCTTCTCGACGGCCTCGCGCTTCAGCGAGAAGAAGGCCCACTTGCCGCGCTGCTCGCGCTCGAGCAGACCGGCGTCGGTCAGCTTCTTCAGATGATGGGACACGGTCGGCTGCGAGAGGCCGAGCGGCTCGTAGAGCTCGCAGGCGCACACGGGCTCGCTGCTCGTCGCGAGGAGGTTGACGATCCTCACGCGAGCCGGGTCGCCGAGCGCGCGGAAGATCTCCGCCGTCGCGACCGCCTCCTCGTCGGAGATCGCCGGTGACGCAAGCGGCACGCAGCAGGCGATCGGTGCGAGTGCTGCATCGAAGCTCATCGATTTGATTGTATCGACGATCATCGATCTGTCAAGGACGAGCGCGCGCCGCGGCTCGTCTCGGCGAACCATCTAGCCGAAGCGGCCGGTGACGTAGTCCTCGGTCTTCTTGTCGGCAGGCGCGGTGAAGATCTTCTCGGTCGCGTCGTACTCGATCAGCTCGCCCCAGCGGCTGCCCTCGTCGCCCTGCGAGATCGAGAAGAACGCGGTCATGTCGGCGACGCGCGCGGCCTGCTGCATGTTGTGCGTGACGATCACGAACGTGTACTCGCTCTTGAGGTCGTGCATCAGCTGTTCGATCGCCTGCGTCGCAATCGGGTCGAGCGCCGACGCCGGCTCGTCCATCAGCACGACGTCCGGCTCGACGGCGATCGCGCGAGCGATGCAGAGCCGCTGCTGCTGCCCGCCCGAGAGCGAGAGCCCGCTTGCCTTCAGCCTGTCCTTCACCTCGTCCCACAACGCGGCTTGCGTCAGCGCGCGCTCGACGCGCTCGTCGAGATTGTCCCGCATCCGCAGCACCCTGAGGCCCCAGGCGACGTTGTCGTAGATCGACTTGGGGAACGGGTTCGGACGCTGGAAGACCATGCCGATGTTCCGGCGCACCGCAACGGGGTCGATGTTCGAAGCGCTGATGTCCTGGCCGTGGTAGCGGATCGTCCCGGTCTGCGTGAAGCCCGGAATGAGGTCGTTCATCCGGTTGAAGCAGCGGATGAACGTGCTCTTGCCGCAGCCGGAGGGCCCGATGATCGCCGTGACGAGGTTCTTGTAGACGTCCATCGTCACGCCCTTGACCGCCGTCTTGCCGCTGTAGATCGCGTCGAGGTCGTCGACGGCGAAGATCGTCTCGAGCCGCTCGCGCGGCGGCATGGGCTGTCGGCGTGCCGTCTCGACTCGCACGGTGGGCTCGATCGTAGTTGACATCTCGCCGTCTCCTTCCATCAACGGGAGGCAATCTTGGCGCGGTTGCGGGTGGCGAGCCAGCGGGCTCCGAGACTTGCGACCAGGATGAAGACGAGCAGGACGAGCGCCGCCGCCCAGGCGCGGGCGTGGTCGGCCGGGTCGGGCGACTCGGAGAGCTCGAAGATCGCAACGGGGATCGTCTGCAGCGCGTGGTGCGGATTCCAGCTCGTCTGCGTGCCGACGAGCGAGGACGTGAACAGGAGCGGCGCGGTCTCCCCGGCGACGCGGGCGACCGCAAGCACGGTGCCCGTGACGATGCCGCCGACCGTCTGCGGCAGCACGATGCTCAGCGTCGTCCGCCACTGGGGTATCCCGAGCCCCAACCCTGCCTCGCGAAGCGCGTTCGGGACGAGCGCGAGCACCTCCATCGTCGCGCGTGCGACGAGGGGCAGCATCAGGCACGCAAGTGCGAACGCGCCGTCGAAACCGTTCTGCCCGCGGCCGACGACGAACAGGCCGAAGACGAAGATGCCGATCACGATCGCAGGCACGCCGTTGAGGATGTCGAGCACGAGGCTGACGCCGTTTCGGATCGTCGCGGGCGCGAACTCGTTGAGATACACGGCGACGAGGATCCCCACCGGCAGCGCCATCGCAGTTGCGAGGCCGACGATCACGAGTGAGCCGGCGAAGGCGTTGGCAAGCCCCTGGGGCGCATTCGTGAGGCTGAACGGGATCGGGTCCTTCGTGAGCAGGTTGAGATTGAGCTCGCTGGCTCCCTTGCGCGCGACCGAGTAGACGACGACGCCGAGGATGGCGATGGCGACGGCGGCGGCGGCCCAGGCGAACCCCTCCATCAGCCGGTTCGTCGCACGCCGGCGCGGCAGCCTGTCCGCGTGGAGGCCGGGGCCGGTGAGGCCCTGCGCGCTCACGCGTGCCCCCCGCGCGTGAGGCCGTGGCGTCGTGCCACGCGGCGGACGATCCACTGCGCGCTGATGTTGGCCAGGAGCGAGAACACGAGCAGGATCAGCCCGAGATAGACGAGCGACGACGTCGAGAGGTTCGTCGTCGACCCCTGGTACGACGCTGCGATCTTGCTGGCAAGCGTGTCGCCGCCGCCGAACAGGTTCGCGCGGATGAAGACGCCGCCGCCGATCACCTGGGTGACGGCGATCGCTTCGCCCAGCGCCCGCCCGAGGCCGAGGATCAGCGCCGCCGCGATGCCGCCGCGCGCGTAGGGGAAGACGACCCCGCGCACCATCTCCCAGCGGGTGGTGCCGAGCGCGAGCGCGCCCTCCTTCAAGTCGTGCGGCACGCCGAGGAACAGCTCGCGGCTGATGCTCGAGACGATCGGCAGGATCATGATCGTCAGCACGATGATCGCGGTGAACATGCTCGCACCGGCCGCCGACGGGTCGCCGAAGAGCGGGATGAAGCCGAACGCAGAGTGCAGCCAGCCCTCGATGTCCGTCCGCAGCGCAGGCCCGAGGACGAGGATGCCCCAGAGCCCGATGACGACGCTCGGCACCGCCGCGAGCGTCTCGACGAGCGCCGTGACCGGCGCCCGCAGCCCGCGCGGCGCCAGCTCGCTGAGGAAGAGCGCGATCCCCATCGCCAGCGGCGCCGCGAGCGCGAGCGCGAAGAACGAGGTGATCGCCGTGCCGAAGAGGAAGCTCCCGGCGCCGTAGACCTCGCGCCCGACGACGGGGTTCCACGCGATCCGCCAGATGAAGTGGAGCCCGTACGTCGAGATCGAGAGCCGCGAGCCCTCGATCACCTTCCAGGCGATCATCCCGACGAGAACGGTCACCGCGAGGGCGGCGGTCCCCGCGACGACCTGGAGCGCAACGTCCCCGAAGCGCACCCGCCGCCCCGTGAAGGGGCGGCGGGCGGCGTCAGCTACATCGAGTGCGGTCACTCGACCTTACGAGTGGATCTTCGCGATCGCCTTCTCGTCCACGACGAGCACGGGCTTGGGAAGCGGCTGGAAGAGGATCCGGGGGCCGAACGTCTGGCCCTTCGTGACCGCCCAGAAGAGGAACTTCTTCAGGTCGGCCGCCTTGCTCGACTGGAGCGGCACGATCACATACGTGAACGTGCAGATCGGATACGCGTTCGCGTACTTTGCGGCCTTCGGCGGGTTGACGATCGAGAGCGAGTTGTCGGCTGCGGGATGAACGTCGCTCTGCGCGGCCGAGAGCATCGCCCGCAGGCCCGGCGTCGTCCATCTGCCCGAGGCGTTCTTCATCGCGAAGTACTTCAGGTGGTTGGTCAGCGCGTATGCGATGTCCGCGTAGCCGATCGCGCCCGGCGTCTGCGAGACGATTCCGGCGACGCCCGAGCTGCCCTTCCCGGCGGAGCCGACGGGCCAGCTGACCGCGACTCCGGTCCCGATCTGCGACTTCCACGCCGGGCTGACGCTGGAGAGGTAGTCGGTGAAGTTGAACGTCGTGCCGGAGTTGTCCGAGCGGTGAGCGATCGTGATCTTCGTGCTCGGAAGCGAGACGCCCGGATTGAGCTTCGCGATCGCGGGGTCGTTCCACGTCGTGATCTGGCCCATGAAGATCTTCGCCAGCGTCGGGCCGTCCATGTGCAGGAGGTTCTTCGCCCCCGGCAGGTTGTACAGGACCGCGGTGGCGCCGAGCGCCCACGGGATCTGCTCGCAGCCGTTGCAGGCCGTGAACTGATCGGGGGTCAACGGCGCGTCGCTTGCGCCGAAGTCGACGGTGCGCGAGGTGATCGAGGTGATCCCGGCCCCCGAGCCGACGGCGCTGTACTGAAGCTCGTAGCCGTAGGCGGAGCCGATCGGTGAGATCCACTGCGCGATGAGGGGCGCGACGAATGTGCTGCCCGCACCGGTGATGGTCGTGCCGGAGTGCCGGGCGGGAGCTGCCCCGGCGCTCGAGACGGCGACGGCCAGGACGGCCGCCGCCGCGGCGAGAACGGTGATGGTGCGAATCGGGTGGCCGAGTTTCGGCATCGTTGTCTCTCCTCCTTCGGGGTTCGTGGCCAACGTACGACCAGGCTCGGCGCAGGTGGGATACGGGGCTGTTTCGGGCTGGTGACGAAGTGGTGACGTACCCTCAAAACCGACCAGGGCAGGGGTGTACGGTGTCGCAATGGCAATCGACGAAGCGCTGGACCGGATCGAAGCCCAGCTCCAGGAGGAGGGCCAGCGCGTCATCTCCGCCGTTCGCGGCGCGATGCGGGCGCTCCAGGAGCGGGACGTCGAGCTCGCGCAGGAGGTCATCGCCTTCGACGACGAGATCGACGCGCTCTTCCTCAGCATCGAGAGCCTGATCCAGTCTCTGCTCGCCCTCCAGACGCCGGTCGCCCGCGACCTGCGGCTGCTGCTCGCGATCATCCACATCAATCTCCTGCTCGAGCGCCAGGCGGACAGCGCCGTCACGATCGCCAAGCTCTCGATGCTCGTCTCGGACGTCGAGCCGGACCCCGCTCTCGTCGAGGTGCTCACCGAGATGGGCGAGCGGGCCGAGGAGATGACCCGCGTCGCGCTCGACTCGTTCGACCGGCGCGACCTCGCCAGCGCGGAGAGCCTCGTCGAGCTCGACGAGCTGATCGACCGCGCCAACCGGCGTTTCGTCGAGCGGCTCGTCGACGTGATGGGCGCCGCCTCGATGCGCGAGTGGGGCCTCCGGATGGTCGTCGCCGCCCGCACGATCGAGCGGATCGGCGACCGCGCCGTGGACATCGGCGAGCAGACCGCATACCTGCTCACCGCCGAGTTCCGCGAGTTCACCGACGCCTCGCACCCCGCTACGCAGTCGTAGCGAGAGGGCGCTCGTGGCCGGAGTCGACGACGCTAGGATTGCCGCCGATGGACCGTCGTAAGCTCCTCGTCCTCGCCGCGATCGTCCTGGGGATCGTCCTGATCGCGATCGCGGGCGTCTACTGGGCCGAGCCGGCGAAGTCGCTCCCGTCCTTCTTCCCGGGCCACCAGGCCGGGTCGGCCCACCACCACGCGAAGCACGGGATCGCGGCCTTCCTGGTCGGGCTCGCCTGCTTCGTCTTCGCCTGGTTCAACACCGGGCCGAAGAAGACCCCGGCCGCCTAGCGCCTTGCCGATCAGCTACTTCCAGGGCGCGATGCTCGGGCTGCTCCAGGGTGTCTCCGAGCTGTTCCCCGTCTCGAGCCTCGGGCACAGCGTGATCCTGCCGCGCCTGGTGGGCTGGCACATCCACCAGAACGACAAGTTCTTCATCACGTTCCTCGTCGCCACGCACCTCGCCACCGCGGTCGTGCTGCTGCTCTTCTTCTGGCGCGACTGGGTGCGGATCCTCAAGGGGGTCGGCCGCTCGCTCCGCGACCGGGGGATCGCGCCGGACGACGCCGACGCGAAGCTCGGCTGGCTGCTGATCGTCGGCACGATCCCGGCAGGGATCCTCGGGCTGCTGCTCCAGGACAAGCTGCGCAGCGTCTTCGCCTCGGCGCAGTCGGCGGCGATCTTCCTCTTCCTGAACGGCTTCCTGCTCTACGGCGCCGAGCTGCTGCGCCGGCGGGCCCCGCAGGCCGACACCGACGACGACGTCCGCATCGCGCGGCGGGTCAGCTGGCGGAGCGCCGCCCTGATCGGCGCCGCGCAGGCGCTCGCGCTCATTCCCGGCTTCTCCCGCTCCGGCACGACGATGGGCGGCGGCCTGCTCGTCGGGCTCTCGCACAAGGACGCGGCACGGTTCGCCTTCCTCCTCGCCACGCCGATCATCGGCGCCGCGGCCGTGCTGAAGCTGCCGGAGCTCGCCGGTCCGACGGGCAACGGCGTGCGCGGGCCGGCGGCGGTGGGAGCCCTCTGCGCGGCGGTCACCGCCTACCTCGCGGTGCGGTTCCTGATGCGCTTCTTCGAGACGAACACCCTGACCCCGTTCGCGGTCTACTGCACCGTCGCCGGCGGCGCCTGTGCCCTCGGCTTCGCCTTCTCGTAACCAGACGTCAACCGGTCCGTAACCGAAAAGACGCCCCCTCGGCGGGCGTGTGCAACGATGATTGCTGGTCCTCGATGGCAGCCGTTCGAACCAAGAAGCGGACTGCGGCAGCGGCTGATCGTCTCCTCAACCGCGAGCTGTCGTTCCTCGACTACGCCGCCCGCGTGCTCGCGATGGCCGCGGAACCCGACGTGCCGCTGCTCGAGCGGGTGAAGTTCTGCTCCATCTGCTCGGAGATGATCGACGAGTTCTTCATGGTCCGCATCGCCGGCCTGACGAGCCAGGCGGCGGCGGGCATCACCGTCCGGTCGCCCGACGGCCGTACGCCGAAGCAGGGTCTGGCGGACTCCCGCAAGCGGGTGCTCGAGCTGTACGCGGCGCAGTCCCAGGTCTGGGCGCGCCAGCTCTGCCCGGCGCTCGCCGAGCAGGGGATCGTCGTCTCACGCGTCGAGGACCTGGCCCCCGAGGAGCTCGCAGAGCTCGCAACCCGCTTCGAGCACGAGATCTTCCCGGTGCTGACGCCGCTCGCGGTCGGCCCCGGACAGCCCTTCCCGTACATCTCGGCGCTCTCGATCAGCCTCGCGCTCTTCGTGCGCGACCCGGACACGGGCGAGGAGCGGTTCGCGCGGGTGAAGGTGCCCGAGGGTCTGCCGCGGCTCCTGCCCGTCGGCTCGGCCGGCCGGATCGTCCCGCTCGAGCAGGTGTTGACGCACTACCTGCCGAGCCTGTTCCCGGGGATGGAGATCCTCGAGCGCTCCATGTTCCGCGTCACGCGCGACGCCGATCTCGAGGTCTCCGACGAGGCCGACGACCTGCTCGAGGCGGTGGAGGTCGAGCTGCGCCGGCGCCGCTTCGGCGAGGTGACGCGCCTGGAGATCTCCCGCTCCATGTCGCAAGCGCTCTGCGAGCGGCTGCAGCAGGGCCTGCGCGTCGCCGACGACCTCGTCTATCCGATCACGGGCATGCTCGATCTGGAGGACGTCAACGAGCTCGTCGAGCTCGACCGGCCCGACCTGAAGGACGAGAGCTGGCATCCGGTTGCGCGGCCGCCGCTCGCGAACCTCGAGGCCGGCGAGCAGTTCGCCGTGATCCGCGCAGGCGACGTCCTCGTCCAGTACCCGTACGACTCCTTCTCGTCGAGCTTCGAGTCGTTCCTCAACACGAGCGCCGAGGATCCGTACGTGATCGCGCTGAAGTCGACGGTGTACAGGACGAGCGACGAGACGCCGCTCGTGCCGGCGCTGATCGAGGCCGCGGAGAACGGCAAGCAGAGCGTGTGCCTGGTCGAGATCAAGGCCCGTGGCGACGAGCGGCGGAACATCGAGTGGTCGAGGGCACTGGAGCAGGCGGGTGTGCACGTCGTCTACGGCTTCCCGACGATGAAGATCCACGCAAAGACGACGCTCGTCGTACGCAAGGAGGGCGGCGCCCTCCGGCGCTACGTCCATCTCGGCACCGGCAACTACAACAACGTCACCGCGAAGATCTACGAGGACTTCGGCCTCTTCACCGCCGACGAGGAGATCGGCGCCGACGTCGCCGATCTCTTCAACTACCTCACGGGCTTCGGCCGGCCCGCGCAGTTCCGCAAGCTGCTCGTCGCGCCGTTCACGCTCAAGCAGCGGCTCGTCGAGGAGATCCGCCTGGTGGCGGAGGCGGCGCGCGCGGGCCACAAGGCTCGGATCCGCATCAAGGTGAACGGGCTCACCCACGTCGAGGTGATCGACGAGCTGTATGCAGCCTCGCAGGCCGGTGCGCGCGTCGACCTCATCGTTCGCGGCGCCTGCACGCTGCGGCCCGGCGTCCGCGGCCTGAGCGAGCACATCCGGGTTCGCTGCGTGCTCGGCCGCTTCCTGGAGCACAGCCGGCTCTTCCTGTTCGAGGCAGGCGATCGCAGCGCGACCTACATGGGCAGCTCCGATCTGATGCCGCGCAACCTCGACCATCGCGTCGAGGTGGTCACGCCTGTCGAGGACGTCGGCAACCAGGCGGAGATCGCGGCGACGCTGGAGACGCTCCTCGCCGACACCGCCACCACCTGGGAGCTCGCCGGGGACGGCACGTGGCACCGCATCCGACCGAAGAAGGAGGAGCGTCCACGCTCGGCCCACGCGACGCTCATGCGTCGCGCCCGCCGGCGGGTGTCGCTCGCACGCTCGCGCTAGGGAAGCTCGTTCACCGTATCGTCACCGCTCGTTCGCGAGCGCGTTCCTCCGTCCCTCCGATCCCGGACCTACCATGGTCGGCGATGCGCATCGGGGTCGTCGATGTCGGCTCGAACACCATTCGCCTGCTCGTCGCCCGCCTCGAAGGCGGCGAGGTGCTGTCTGAGGCCAAGGCCCGCGTGCGCCTGTCGCTCGGCGCGGAGATCGAGCGGACCGGCGAGGTCTCGGAGACGAGCATCCTCGCTGCGGAGCGTGCGGTCGCAAAGCTGTGCACGCTCGCACGGCGGCAGGCTGTCGAATCTCTCGACGTCTTCCTCACAGCGCCCGGAAGGCAGAGCGGCAACGCCGAGCAGCTCGTCGCCTCGCTGACCCGCGCCGCGCAGCACCCCGTACGCGTGCTCTCGACCGACGAGGAGGGGCGGCTCGCCTACGGCGGCGCCGTCGCCACCGCGGACATCGCGCTCCCGAAGACGATCGCGGTCTGCGACGTCGGCGGCGCCTCGACCGAGATCGCCGTCGGCTCGCCGCACGTCGCGCCGGCCTGGGTCTCGTCGGTCGATCTCGGCTCGGTCCGACTCACCGCGCGCGTCGACGGTCTTGCGGAGGCCCGGCGCGAGGCCGCACGCGCCTTCGCGGCCGTCGCCCCGCCCCCGGTCGAGGCCGCGCTCGCGGTCGGAGGCAGCGCGCGCGCGACCCGCCGGCTCGTCGGCCCTTGGCTCGGCGAGGCCGAGCTCGCGGAGGCGCTCCGCCTCGTCGAGACGCGGCCGGCGCGGGAGATCGCCCGCCGCTTCCGCGTCGACCGGTCGCGGGCCCGGATCCTCCCCGCAGGTGTCGCGCTCCTCGCCGAGGTGCAGAGCCGGCTCGGCGTGCCGCTGCACGTCTGCGACGGCGGAATCCGCGAGGGAGCTGTGTTGGCGACCGTGGCGACGCTCGCGGCGTAGCCGGCGCGAGGGGCAACGGTCGACGGCAGCGACCAGGTCGCGACCAGTCGCGACCTGGTCGCTGCCGTAAGCCTTCGGCCCTACGGGGCCTTCAGCTTCTCGAGAAGGCGAAGTTCGCCGGCCTCGAGGTCGAGAACTGCGGCTGCTCCCTTCTTCAGGGGGCGGCCGATCAGCTCCTCGACGATGTCGCCGTGTGTGCAGGCCACGCAGCCGTCGCGTGCGGCGAGCAGCTCGCGGGCGCCCGTACCGCCTGCGCCCTCCGCGAGACGGTCGTCGAGCTCGACCGTCACCCCGAGCGACGCCGCGAGCGGCGCGACCGTCTCGGTGCACCGCACGTAGGGACTCGAGAGCACGCGTGTGACGCCGCGGCCGAGTAACGCATCGCGCAGCGCCAGCGACTGCGCCCGTCCGCGCCGGTCGAGTGGACGGAGCATGTCGTTTCCACCCCAGTCGAGCCGGTCGCCGGCCGACGCGTGCCGCAGCAGGACGACCGTCATCGCACGCGGTCGAGCAGCGCGACGTCGCGGTCGTACGTGAGCAGGCGTGCGGCGTCGCCGAGCGTGACCCAGCGGCGCTCGTCGATCTCGTCGTTCGCGACGAAGCCGCCGTCCTCGAGCGGCTGCATCACCCACCACCGCACGCGCTTCGGCCGCCCCTTGGCGTCGACGTACTCCGTCGAGCCCGCGGTCGACTCGAGCACGCAGCGCAGGCCCGTCTCCTCGTCGACCTCGCGCAGCGCGCAGTCCTCGTCGCTCTCGCCGTCGTCCGCCTTCCCCTTCGGAAAGGTCCAGTCGTCATACCTGGGCCGGTGGACGACCAGCACCTCGCGTCCGTTCTCGCCGCTGCGGCGGATGAGGCCGCCGGCTGCGCGGACGACCGTCACGTCGCCGCGCGCTCGAGCCGTTTCCACACCTTCCGCCATGTCGCCCGCGCCTGCTCGCGACGGCGGCGCTCGCCCTCGATCAGCAACCCCGCGGCGAGCGCCTGCGCCGGCTGCGCCTCGGCGGCGAGCGAGCGGAGCCGTGCCTCGGCCACGACCGCATCCTGGTGCTCGCCGAGGACGTCCTGCAGCTCTTTCGCACGCAGCACTGCGCGGCGGTGTCCGGCGAGCTCGAACGCGTAGCGCGTGCGCTTGCCGAGCTTGCGCAGCTCGTGCAGGTCAGCGTCCGCGGGATCGGCGCCGAGCGCGCGCACTGCGCGGCGGAGCTTCTTCAGCTGGCGCGCCGCGAGCGCGTCGAGCGTCGGCCCCTCCAGGGCCGGCGCCAGCGCGGCCAGCGCCGCTTCGAAGGCGTCGAGCAGCGCGAAATAGCGGGGACTGTCGAGTGCCTTCAACAGCGTGCGTCGCGTCCGCGTGCGCTCTCGATCGAGCGTACGCAGCATCCGGTTCGCCGCCGCGCCGTCGGGGCCGCCGAGCCCGGCCGCCTCCGCGTGCAGCCGCTCGAGCAGGACGTCGAGGTCGCGGACGGCGCCGAGCACCTCGCCGAGCCAGCGCAGCTCGAGCTCGAACGCCTCGGTGTCGCTTGCGAGCAGGGCCTTCCCGGCGCGCAGCAGCGCGCGTGAGCGGCGGACGGCGACACGCATGTCGTGCAGGCTCTCGGGATCGGTGCCCAGGCGGGTGCCGGGATCGTGCGCGAGGATCTCCCGAAGCTGGCGGCGCAGGAGCGCGCACAGCGCGGCGAAGGGATCGCGTGGGCGGCGTTCCCGGTCGCGCTCGATGCCGAGCACACGGAAGAGCTTCGGCGCGCCGCTCGCCGGCTGGGCGCCTGCGACGGCAACCTCGCCCGCGATCTCGTCGATGCCCTTCCGGTCGCCGGAGCGGAGCTCGATCTCGATCTCGACGAACTCGCCGGTCACGCGCAGGGCGTCCATCACGGCGACCTCGTCGATGGTGACCTCGGCCGTCGTGCCGTTGCGTGCGACGAGCACGCCGTGCCGGCGCGTGCGCAACTCGGCGACCGGTGCGACGGGGCCGCGGCGGAGGTGGGTCGCGAGCAGCCGCCCCAGCTCGCCGGGCGGCTCGGCCGGCCCGCCGGGCTGCTCGAGCTCGAGGCGCGCACCGGCGGCCGGGAGCTTGAGCTGCCAGACGCTGCGTCCCCGCTCCGTCCGCCGGCGCAGTGTGATCCCCGCCTGCGCGAGCGAGCCGCCGGCGGTGTCGTAGTAGACCGAGGTGAACACGCGCGGCTCGAGCGGCGAGCCGCCGAGCTCGGGCAGCTCGAAGCCCTCGGGCGCCTCCAGCTTCAGCTCGTACTCGGTCGTGATCTCCACGCGTACCACGATATCGGCCGTTTTCCCCCGCGACTCGCGTCACCGGACCGTTACACGATCGCCGCCCATCGGCAGCCATGCGCCGCCGTAGGGTCAGAGCGACCCTCCGCTGCACGGGGCGGCGCCCTCCCGATCCGGGGCGCCGCCCCGGAACCCGTCAGGCGGCCTGTGAGAGCTCGAGCGGCGCGTCGAAGCGCGCGAGGAACGCCGGGCGGACGGAGCGGAGATAGCCCACGACCGCGCCCTCCTCCTTCGCGCACGGCAGCAGCGTCTTCCAGCCGTAGAGGTGCTCCGGCCGGTGGAAGTCCCCGCTCGCCACGGTCGGCAGGCTCCGCTCCGCGACCCAACCGAAGAGCTCGTCCCGGTTGAACAGCTCCCAGCGGTCGACACGCGTGCGGAGCCGCCGCCAGTCGCGCGAGAACCGCAGGGTGGGGCGCGCGGGTGTGCTCCAGCGGCGCCCTCGATACGGATGGGCGGCGACGAGCGCCGCCCCCTCGCCGCGCGCCGCGCCAAGGGAAGCGTCGAGCCCCTCGTCGACGCTCACAAAGGCGCGGCAGCCGACGGCGACGGCGTGCGCGGCGAGGTAGGGGTCGAGGTCGTCGTAGGTCAGCTCGAGCCCGGGCACGAGCAGCAGGTCGTACTCGCGCTCGGCCCGAACCGCCTCGGCCTCGATCTCGGTGAGGTAGGCGCCGTGGTTGCCCGCATGCACCCCGAAGGGCGGCCCGCCCTCCGGGGTGCTGCGGACGACGTGATCGGTGACGCAGAGAACGTCGAAGCCGCTGCGGCCGTAGAGATCGACCAGCTCGGGCAGCGTCAGCGCCCCGTCGCTCCAGCACGTGTGTGCGTGGAGCTCGCAGAGCAGCGGCTGGACCTTGCGGTGCATTCCGCTCCGAGTGTGTTCGCGGACGGCGGGCCGGTGGGCGGAAAGGTGGTGACGATCGGGAGGCGGCGCTGTGAACGCGAAAGGCCCGGCTCCCCCGGCCGGGCCTTTCGCTCCTTCTGCCCTTGCTGTTACAGGTGGCCCTGGCAGCTCGAGCCGTGGCTGTCGCTGTTCGTGCCGTCCGGGCAGATCGTGTTCGACCAGGTCGCGCCGCTCACGTCGGCATGGCGGAGGTCGGCATGACGTAGGTTCGCGTTCGTGAGGTTCGCGTTCGGCAGGAACGCGCCGTCCAGACGGGCGCCCTCGAGGTTCGCACCGCTGAGGATCGCTCCCGACAGGTTCACGCCCTCGAGGTTGCGGTGGCGCAGGTCGGCGTTCGCGAGGTCGACCTGGCCGCTGACCGGGTCGAGCGGAACGGTCCCCAACCCGAAGCGCTCGGAACCGGGGCCCTGCCGGAAGTCGAACATGCCGGCCAGGTCGAACGGGATGTGCTCGGCCCGGTCCTGCTGCGCCAGCGCCTGGTCGAACGAGCCGGGGATCGCCGGCAGGTGCCAGTTGTACTCGATGAAGTTGACGATCGAGGTCTGGTCGCTCAGGTTGTGGTCGACGTAGTTCGCCTTCGCCCAGGGCGAGATCACGATCAGCGGCAGGCGCGGCCCGAGTCCGCAGCGGCCCTGTTCGTTTCCGAGCGGCTCGGACGCCGCCGACTCGGAGCCGCAGCGGCCCGAGGCCGGGTTCGTCGCCGAGATCCTGCCCAGGGTCGTGCCGGTCAGGTTGTCCGCGACCGACAGCGACGGGTTCGTCACCCCGCTGTATGCGTGGTCGTACCAGCCGTCGGAGTCGTCGTAGCTCACGATCACCGCGGTGCTCGACCAGTCGGGCGTCTGCTCGAGCGCGTTGACCTCCTTGACGATGAAGGCCTGCTCGTCGGCCGGGTCGGAGTAGGCCGCGTGGCCGTCCTGGTACCCCGGCGCCTTGAGGAAGGTCACCGCGGGCAACGCCGAGGCCGGCAGCCGTGCGTGCGTGATCGCCGCGACGAGCTGGTCGAAGTCGCGCGAGTCGTAGTTGTGGTTCGGCGTGTCGAACTGCGGGCCGACGCCGTAGCCGCCCGAGAACGACTGCGTGTCGGTGCCGATCTCCTCCAGGCCCGCGATCGTGTCGTTGCCGCTCGAGTCGGTCGGGACCGAGAGGTGATGCGGGTTCGCGGTCGACGCGTAGTACTGGAACGGCTCGTGATGCGCGATGTAGTCGTCCTTGTAGCCCCACGGCGCGCTTGCGAGCGTCGCGCCGAACGCGACGCCGACCGGGGTGACGGCGTCGCAGAGACCCTGGTTCGACGAGTGCGGGACGAGCGTCTGGAAGCCGGCGCTCTTGAACTCGTCCGGGATGAACGTGCTCGCCGGCTGGCCGCTCTGGCCGATCGCCGCGAGTGCGGCCGTGTAGCTCTCGGTCGGCTTGAAGCCACCCTGGAACCAGCCCCAGGACAGGCCCCTCGCATTCAGCTCGTCGCCGATGGTCGTGCCGTTGAGGGCGACGGCGTCGCGCGTCGAGCAGTCGTCCCAGTACGGCTGCGCGTCACTCGTCAGCGAGAAGCCGCCCAGGCCGTCGGGGGTGATGTCGGCGTTCGGTGCGGCGGACGTGGCCACCGACGGGGAGCTGACCATGTGCGCGGTGTCGACGCTGCCCGTGTTCCCCGAGGCGAGGTTGATCGCGCCGGGTGCCGACGGGCCGAAGGTCGTCCCGTAGGAGTTGTCGCTCATCGCATAGCGCTGCGCGTAGTTCCACAGGGCGGTCGTCGTGTTGCCGTCGTAGTAGTCCATGACGGTCTTCGGATCGCACAGCACGGTTCCGGCGGGGATCTTGCTACCGCCGTCGGTGCCGACGCTCTGGACGAACTGGTCCATGAGCCCGCCGTCCATGGCCTGCTGCTCGTCGCTGTAGTTGTGGTCCTGGTCGCAGGTGAGCTGACCGTTGCCGTTGCCGCCCGGACCGTTCGCGCTGCTGTCGAGCCGCACGGGCAGCGACGCGTTCGGGTTGCTCGCCGTCAGATCGGAGCTATGCCGCAGGCTCGAAGGCAGCGACGGGCTCGTGGCCGGCGTCAGGCCGTCGACGGCGGGCGTGTGCGGCGCGGCAGCGAACTTCTGCCCGTCGGTGTTGGCCGCGTTCGGGTACGTGCCGAAGTAGTGGTCGAAGGAGACGTTCTCCTGGAAGATCACGACCACGTGCCGAATCGGCGTCGCGGTGGCGAATGCGTGGTCGTTGCCGTGGTCCTTGACTCCGGCCTGTGTCGTCGCCGCGAGCGCGGCCGCCGTCGCCACGGCGGCGACCACTGCCGGCAGAAGCAGCCTGCGGATGCCTCTCCTCATCGTTCCCCCTTGCCCGACGTTGGAATGGATTGCGCCGATCCTCGGCCGCGGACGCGCGCTCGTGGGAATCGGCTCCGCTAACGACCGGTAACGGTGCGGTGACCGCCGCCCGGCGCGAGCGCAGGACGGCGCCCGCCCCGAGCACGCCGAAGGCGAGCCCCGTCACCGTCTCGACGGCGTGAAGCACGAGCCCTGCGGCGAGCGCGGCGTGCAGCGCCACGCCGTGGGCGTGGAACGCGAGGGCGGCGGCACCGCCGGCGACGCCGGCGTTCGCCGGTGTGAGCGGGACGATGCCCGCGAGCTCGAGCGCGGGTACGACGAGCAGGGCCGCCGTCAGCGGCCGCGGGACTCCGAGTGCAGCGGCGGCCAGCGTGGCTGCGGCGACGCGCGCGCCGATCGTGGCGGCGACCCAGGCGAAGAGACGGACGAGGCAGCGGGTGCCGGCGCGGCGGAGGGGTGCGAGCAGCGCGGCGGCGCGCGCCGAGCCGCGGCAGGCCAGCAGCCACGCGGCGACGAGCGGCAGGGTTGCGGCCCCGGCGGCGGCGAGGGCAAGTGGGGGCACCGGCAGGCGTGCTGCCGCGGCTCCGCCGATCGCGATCGGCACCATGGTCAGCCAGCGGGCGGTCCCGACCGCGGCGGCCACGCCGCCCGCGGCGAGCAGGCCGCCGGGCGCGACGCGGCCGAAGAGCCCGAGCCGGACGGCGTCCCCGGCGCGGGCGGGCACGAACGTGTTCACGAGCGACCCGGCCCCGTAGCGCGCGCAGGCGTCGCCGAACGAGACCGTGCGGCCGATCAGCGTTCGCCAGCTGGCCGCGGAGCAGGCGACGGCGGCTGCGAAGCAGCAGCCGGCCAGTACGAGCTCCCCGGGATTCGCTCCGCGCAGCGCGGCGAACATCGCTCGCACTCTTCGGCGTCGCCGCACGCCTTTCCGAGTGCGGCGGCAAGTCCGCCACCGGCTCGTTCCAGCCTTGTTACAAGCGGCGGCCGCGCCCCGTCGCCTCGCGCAGCCGCGCGGCGAGCGCGGGCGTGAGCGCTCCCGGCTCGAGCTGCCACGACCAGTTGCCGTACACCTCGCCGGGATGGTTCATGCGGGCTTCGCTGCCGAGCCCGAGCACGTCCTGGGCGGGGATCATCGCCAGCGAGGCACGCGACTCGAGGGCGAGCTCGATCAGGCCCCAGCTCGGCTCGTCCGGATCGAGGCCGGTCGCCGCCCGCTGCCGCGGCTTCAGGTCGTGGAACCAGCCGGCCGTCGTGTCGGTGTCGTGCGTGCTCGTGTAGACGACCTGGTTCTCGCGGTGGTTCTGCGGCGCGTGCGGGTTGCCGGGCGAGCCGCCGAAGGCCCAGTGCAGGACCACCATCCCCGGCAGGTGCAGCTCGTCGCGCAGCCGGCGCACCGCCGGCGTGATCACGCCGAGGTCCTCGGCGATCAGCGACAGCTCGCCGAGCGCCCGTTCGACCGCCTCGAAGAGCTCGAGGCCTGGTCCGCGCCGCCAGCGGCCGCGCCGCGCCGTCTTGTGCGCCGCTGGAATCGCCCAGTAGGAGACGAAGCCGCGGAAGTGGTCGATGCGCGAGACGTCGACGAGTTCGGCGACGCGGCGGAAGCGCTCGATCCACCAGCGGTAGCCGGCCGCCTTGTGCCTCGGCCAGTCGTAGAGCGGGTTTCCCCAGTGCTGGCCGTTCGCGCTCAGCGCATCCGGCGGTGCGCCCGCGACCTCGCCGTGCGCAAAGAGCTCGGGCCACGCCTCGACGTCGGCGCCCTCGTCGGAGACGTAGATCGGCACGTCGCCGATCAGGCGCACGCCGCGCTCGCGCGCGTACGCGCGCAGCGCGTTCCACTCCCGCTCGAAGCGCACCTGCCCCGCGAGAGCGCCCGGACCGGAGAATCGCGCCCACTCGGCGACCCAGTACGGGTGCCGCGCGACGAAGTCCTCGAGCTCGGCCGGGGGGACGGGCGCGTCGGGCTCGGCGAGCAGGCCGGGCCAGGCGGCGAAGGCCGAGTTCGTGCGGTACGGCGAGCCGAACTCGTCGGGCGGCCCGAGCGGGAGCACCTGCCACCAGGACTGCCCGGCGGCGGCAAGCCAGTCGACGAAGCGGTACGCCTCCGGGCCGAGCCGGCCACCCGGCAACGACGTCGGATGCAGGAGGATCCCAGCGGAGCGCGGCAGCTTCACGGCGGCGAGCCTACAGACGCGCGTTCGGGTGCGAATCGTAAGACTGGGGAACGACATGCCCCTGCCGAAGACGACCGAGCCCCCGCCCCGCATCCAGATCCAGGATGTCCGGCCGCAGACCGACTGCGGCCGCTACCCGGTGAAAGGAACGGTCGGCGACTCCGTCGCCATCCTCGCGAGGATCTTCCGCGACGGGCACGACGTCCTCGGGGCCGCGGTCCGCTACAAGCCGCCCGGCGTGGCCCGCTGGCTGGAGGCGCCGCTCGCTGCGCTCGGCAACGATGAGTGGTCGGGCTCCTTCGAGATCGACCGGCCGGGACGGTGGTGCTTCCGGGTCGAGGCCTGGGTCGACCGGGTCGCGTCCTACCAGGGCGAGCTGCGACGCCGCCTACAGGGCGGCCAGGACGACCTGAGCGGGGAGCTGGCCGAAGGCGCGGTGCTGCTCGGCCGCCCGGCGCTGACCGTGGAGGATGCCCTCGCCGCCCCCGCGGGCGATCGCTCCGGCAAGACGTGGTCGGCGACGCTCGAGGTCGACGCCGACCGGGAGCTGGCCCGCTTCGGCTCCTGGTACGAGCTCTTCCCGCGCTCCTTCGGCGGCTTCGACGGCGTGCGTGCGCACCTTCCTCAGCTCGCAGCCCTCGGCTTCGACGTCGTCTACCTGCCGCCGATCCATCCGATCGGCCGCACGAATCGCAAGGGCCGCAACAACGCGCTCGAGGCGGGGCCGAACGACCCGGGCAGCCCCTGGGCGATCGGCGCGCCGGAAGGCGGACACGAGGCCGTGCACCCCGAGCTCGGCACGGTCGCCGGCTTCGAGCGGCTCGTCGCCGCAGCGAAGGAGCACGGGATCGAGATCGCGCTCGACTTCGCGATCCAGTGCTCGCCCGACCATCCGTGGCTGACGCAGCATCCCGAGTGGTTCAACCGGCGCCCGGACGGGACGCTGAAGTACGCGGAGAACCCGCCCAAGCGCTACCAGGACATCTACAACGTCAACTTCGAGTGCGCGGACTGGAAGGGCCTCTGGTCCGCGCTGCGCGACATCGTGCTGCTCTGGGTCTCGCGTGGGGTCACCGTCTTCCGTGTCGACAACCCGCACACGAAGCCCGTGGCGTTCTGGGAGTGGCTGATTGCGGAGGTGCGCTCCGCGCATCCCGAGGTGATCTTCCTCGCGGAGGCGTTCACGCGGCCTGCGATGATGACGACGCTCGGCAAGGCCGGCTTCGCACAGAGCTACACGTACTTCACGTGGAAGAACACACGCTGGGAGCTGCTCGAGCTGATGGGCCAGCTGCTCGACTGGCGCGAGTTCTACCGGCCCAACGTGTTCGTCAACACGCCGGACATCCTGCACGAGTACCTTCAGCGCGGCGGCAAGCCGGCGTTCGAGGCGCGGCTCGTGCTCGCCGCGACGCTGTCGCCTTCGTACGGCATCTACTCCGGCTTCGAGCACTACGAGAACGTGCCGGCACGCGACGGGAGCGAGGAGTATCTGAACTCGGAGAAGTACGAGCTCAAGCGGCGGACGCTCGACGGCCCGCTGCTGCCGCTCGTCGAGGCGCTCAACCGGGCGCGGCGCGAGAACGCGGCCCTGCAGCGGCTCGACAACGTCGCGTTCCTGGAGACGGAGAACGAGGCGCTGCTCGCGTATGCGAAGCGAAGCGGCGGGAACACCGTCTTCGTAGTGGTCAACCTCGACCCCGGGGCGTCGAGCGAGGGCGTCTGCGTCGTGCCCGCCTCGACCGGCCTGCCGCCGGTGTACCGCGTGCACGACCTGGTCGCGGGTGAGACATGGACGTGGCACGTCGGTCGCAACTATGTGAAGCTCGACCCCGGCAAGAGCCACGTGCTACGGGTGGGCGGAAAGGGCGCGAGCGATGCCTGATCGCTGGTTCGAACGCGAGCCGCTCTGGTTCAAGCGGGCCGTCTTCTACGAGATCCACATCCGCGGGTTCTTCGACGGAAACGCCGACGGCTCGGGCGACTTCCGCGGCCTGATCGAGAAGCTCGACTACCTGCAGTGGCTCGGGATCGACTGCGTCTGGCTGCTGCCGATGTACAGCTCCCCGCTACGCGACGGCGGCTACGACATCAGCGACTTCATGTCGATCCATCCGGACTACGGGACGGTCGCCGACTTCACGGAGTTCGTCGAGCAGGCGCACCAGCGCGGCATCCGCGTGATCGCGGACCTCGTGATGAACCACACGTCGTCCGAGCATCCGTGGTTCCAGGAGTCGCGCACGAATCCGCACGGGCCGAAGGGCGACTGGTACGTCTGGTCGGATACGGACGCGCTCTACCGCGACGCCCGCGTGATCTTCGTGGACACGGAGCCGTCGAACTGGTCGTTCGATCCCGCGCGCGGCCAGTACTACTGGCACCGCTTCTTCCACCACCAGCCGGACCTCAACTACGAGAACCCCGAGGTGCAGGAGGCGATGCTCGACGTCCTCCGCTTCTGGCTCGACCTCGGGATCGACGGCTTCCGGCTCGACGCCGTGCCGTACCTGTACGAGGACGACGGGACGAACTGCGAGAACCTCCCGCCCACGCACGCGTACCTAAAGCGCGTGCGTGCGGAGATCGACGCGAACTATCCCGACCGCGTGCTCCTCGCCGAGGCGAATCAGTGGCCCGAGGACGTCGTCGCCTACCTCGGCGACGCCGATTCGGGCGACGAGTGCCACATGGCCTTCCACTTCCCGCTGATGCCGCGCATGTTCATGGCGGTGCGGCGCGAGGACGCGACGCCGATCTACGAGATCCTCGAGCGCACGCCTGGGATACCGCAGAACGCGCAGTGGGGGCTCTTCCTGCGCAACCACGACGAGCTGACGCTCGAGATGGTCACCGACGACGAGCGCGACTACATGTACGGCGAGTACGCGAAGGATCCGCGCATGCGGATCAACCTCGGCATCCGCCGGCGTCTGGCACCGCTGCTCGACAACGGACGCGACGAGATCGAGCTGATGCACGCGATTCTCTTCTCGCTGCCCGGATCGCCGGTCCTCTACTACGGCGACGAGATCGGCATGGGCGACAACGTCTACCTCGGCGACCGGGACGGAGTGCGTACGCCGATGCAGTGGACCGGCGACCGTAATGCGGGCTTCTCGCACGCCGACTGGGCGCAGCTCTACCTCCAGCCGCTGATGGACCCGGTCTACGGCTACCAGGCGCTGAACGTCGAGGCGCAGCTGCGCACACCGACCTCGCTCCTGCGCTGGGTCGCCCGCTTCATCGCGTTGCGCAAGGAGCATCCCGTCTTCGGCCTCGGCAGCTACGAGCCTCTTCGCTCCGACAACCCGCGCGTCTTCGCCCACATCAGGCGCTGGGAGGACGATGTCATCCTGTGCGTTCACAACGTCGCACGGTCGGCGCAGGCGGTGCAACTCGACCTTTCGGCCTGCGCGGGTATGGTCCCCGAGGAGATGTTCGGCCGCACGAGCTTCCCCGCCGTGGGGGAGCTGCCCTATCTGTTGACACTCGCCCCACGCGGGTTCTTCTGGTTCCAGCTGAGGCGGCAGGCGCAATGAGCTTCGACGAGCGAGCACTGATCGAGCAGGTGATGCAGCAGCGCTGGTACGGCGCGAAGTCGCGCGGCGTCGCCCACGCGCAAGTGCTCGACTCGGTGGTCATGCGCGCCGAGGAGCCGCCGCTCGCGCTCGCGCTCGTCGAGATGCGCTACGAGACCGGCGCGCACGATCTCTATCAACTGCTCTACACGGTGTGCGGAGACGACGTCCAGATCAACGACGACGTCAGTCTCGGACGTGAGCTCGTGCGCACCCTCCGCGCGGGCGAGACGCTGCACGGCGGCGAGGGAATGGTCGAGTTCCACCGGGCGGCGGACTTCGCGGGCCTGCGGCGTGAGCCGGTCGACGTCCGCTGGGTGGGCGCCGAGCAGTCGAACACGTCGGTCGTCCTCGACGAGGAGGCGATCCTGAAAGTGTTCCGGCGCCTCGAGCCCGGCGTGAACCCGGAGCTCGAGATGCTGCGCTTCCTCACCGACCACCACTTTGCGAACAGCCCGCCGCTCGACGGCTGGTACGAGTATTCGGGCGATCGGCTCGTCGCGACGCTCGGCATCCTGCAGACGTTCGTGCGTGGTGGGCTGGACGGCTGGGAGCTCGCGCTCGACGAGATCGGCGCCGCGCCGGAGCAGTTCCTCGCACGCCTCCACCGCCTCGGCGAGGTCACAGGCGAGATGCACAGCGTTCTCGCCTCCGACTCGAACGATCCCGCCTTCAGCTCGGAGACGCCGAGCGTGGAGACGCTCGGCCTGCTCACGGCGACGGTGGACGAGGAGATCGAACGGGTCTTCCTCGAGCTTCCCGACGTCGAGGCGCTCGTCCCGATCTCCGGCCGCGGCCAGGACGTGCGAGAGCAGCTGCGCATGCTCACGCACGGCGGCCCGAGCGGGAAGGTCATCCGCACCCACGGCGACTACCACCTGGGCCAGACGATGTGGGCCGACGGGGACTGGGTGATCCTCGACTTCGAGGGCGAGCCGCTGCGCACGTTCTCCGAGCGCCGGCGCAAGCGCTCGCCGCTTCGCGACGTCGCCGGGATGCTGCGCTCGTTCGCGTACGCGGCCAGTGCCGCGTCCCTCCTGCGCGGCGCCGAGGCGCCCGACGGCTGGGAGGAGCAGGCGCGCGAGCGGTTCCTGGACGGCTACCTGGGCGCGGTCGACGGCGCGCTGCTCCCGCCCGGCTCGGCCGCGGTCGAGAGGCTCCTCGCCGTCTTCGAGCTGGAGAAGGCGGTCTACGAGCTCCGCTACGAGCTGGACAACAGGCCGGACTGGGTCGGGATACCCGTCGCCGGGATCCTCCGGCTGATCGAGCAGCCTCCGGCGGCGTCCTGATGCTCGACCTCGGCGCGGACCCGCACGCCGTGCTGGGCGCGCACGAGACGAAGGGCGGCGTCGTCGTGCGGGCGTTCCGTCCGGAGGCGCAGGCGGTGCGCGTGCAGCCGGCCGGGGTGGAGGCGACGCTGACGGACGCGGCAGGGCTCTGGGAGGCGCTGCTGCCGAAGGCGCGGCTGCCGCTCGCGTACGAGCTCGAGGTCGAGTACCCCGACGGCCTCACGGTCACGCTCCGCGATCCGTACGCGTTCATGCCGACGCTCGGAGAGCTCGACCTGCACCTCGTGCTCGAGGGGCGTCACGAGCAGCTCTACGAGAAACTCGGCGCGCACGTGCGGGAGCTCGACGGCGTGACGGGAACCGCGTTCGCGGTGTGGGCTCCCAACGCGCGCGCCGTGGCTGTCGTCGGCGACTTCAACTCCTGGGACGGGCGCCTGCACCCGATGCGCTCGCTCGGCTCGTCCGGCGTGTGGGAGCTCTTCGTTCCCGGCGTCGGCGCCGGGACGACGTACAAGTTCGAGCTGCGTACACACGACCGGCGGCTCCGGCTGAAGGCCGACCCCGTCGCCTTTCACACCGAGGAGCCGCCCCGCACGGGGTCGCTCGTGTGGCAGCCGGCGCACGAGTGGCGCGACGGCGAGTGGCTCGAGCGCCGCGCGCAGAGCGACGTCCTGCGGGAGCCGATGTCCGTCTACGAGGTGCACCTCGGCTCCTGGCGGCGGAACCCGCTCGAAGGGAACCGGCCGCTCTCGTATCTCGAGCTCGCCCAGGAGCTCGGCGACTACGTCAGCGACCTCGGCTTTACGCACGTCGAGCTGATGCCGGTGATGGAGCATCCGTTCGCGGGCTCATGGGGCTATCAGGTGACCGGCTACTTCGCACCGACGTCGCGGTTCGGCACGCCGGACGACTTCCGCAGCTTCGTCGACGAGCTCCACCGGCGCGGCATCGGCGTGATCCTCGACTGGGTTCCGGCGCACTTCCCGCGCGACGACTGGGCGCTCGCGCTGTTCGACGGCACGCACCTCTACGAGCACGCCGACCCGCGGCGCGGCTCGCACCCGGACTGGGGCACGCTCGTCTTCAACTTCGGGCGAAACGAGGTGAAGAACTTCCTGCTCTCGAATGCGCTCTACTGGCTGCGCGAGCATCACGCCGACGGCATCCGCGTCGACGCGGTCGCCTCGATGCTGTACCTCGACTACTCGCGCAAGGAGGGCGAGTGGGTGCCGAACGAGTTCGGCGGCCGCGAGGACCTCGACGCGGTGCAGTTCCTCAAGGAGCTGAACGAGGCGCTGTACGCGGGCGCGCCCGGCGTGATCTCGGCCGCAGAGGAGTCGACTGCGTGGCCCGGCGTCTCGCGCCCGACCTACCTCGGCGGGCTCGGCTTCGGCTTCAAGTGGAATATGGGGTGGATGCACGACACGCTCGTCTACTTCACGAAGGACCCCGTCCACCGGCGCCATCACCACCACACGCTCACGTTCTCGACGATGTACGCGTTCAGCGAGAACTTCATCCTCCCCCTGTCGCACGACGAGGTCGTGCACGGGAAGCGCTCGCTGCTCGACAAGATGCCCGGTGACCGCTGGCAGAAGTTCGCCAACCTCCGCGCGCTCTACGCGTACATGTGGGCGCATCCCGGCAAGAAGCTCCTCTTCATGGGCGGCGAGCTCGGCGAGTGGGAAGAGTGGAACCATGACGGCTCGCTCCACTGGAACCTGCTCGAGTACGCAGAGCACGAGGGGGTGCAGGCGCTCGTCCGCGACCTCAACCGCGTCTACCGCGAGATGCCTGCGCTGTGGGAGGTGGACTTCGAGCCCGCCGGGTTCCGGTGGCTGGAGGTGAACGACGCGGCGAACAACGTGTTCGCGTTCGTCCGCTTCGGCACCGGCGACGCGAGGCCGCTCGTCTGCGCCCTGAACCTGTCGCCGGTGCCGCGCGAGGGCTATCGCCTCGGCCTGCCCGCCGGCGGAAGCTGGCACGAGGTGCTGAATACCGACGCCGCGCGGTACGGCGGCTCGGGCGTCGCCAATCCGGCCGCCTCCGCCGAGGAGACGCCCTGGCACGACCAGCCGTTCTCTGCGGGGGTGACGCTGCCGCCGCTCGCCGGGATCTGGCTCGCGCCGGACTAGGGAGCCGCCGCCGCGCGCTGCTCGAAGCGCAGCGTGACGAGCCGGCCGGCATGCCGTACGTGGTCGACCATCAGCGCTCGCGCCGCGGCCGCGTCGCCGCGCTCGATCGCCTCGAGGAGCGCCTCGTGCTCGTGGACGTTCTCTGCGAGCAGCGCCGTACTCTCGCCGAACGCAACGCGGGTGAGGTCGCGTGGGAAGCTCCGGTGCAGGTGCACGAGCGTTGCGACGAGCACGTCGTTCGCCGCCGCTGCCTGGATCGTCTGGTGGAACTGGTCGTTGGCGGCGCCCCAGCGGGCGGTCTCGTCGTCGGTGGGCGTCGTCTCGCGCGCAGGGCTCCGGCGCAGCTCGGTCGTCCGCGCCAGCGCCTCCTGGAACTGCCGTACAGCATCGTGCAGCCGCTCGAGCTGACTCTGGCTGATGTGCTGGGCGGCGAGCTCGGCGGCGAGTCCTTCCAGCTCTGCGCGCACCTCGTAGGCGTCGCGGATCTCCCGAGGCGAGAGTCCGCGGACGAAGGCCCCGCGGTGCGGGTGGAGCTCGACGAGGCCGCTTGCCTGCAGCTTGCGCAGAGCCTCCCGGATCGGCGTCCGGCTGACGCCGAACTCCTCGGCCAGCGCCTCCTGGCGCAGCCGCGTCCCGGATGGAAGGGCGCCGTCGAGCACGCGCGCGTGCAGTGTCGCGGCGAGCTTGTCGACGAGCGCGCGACGGTGCTCGACCGTCTTGGTCACGAGGGCTTCCTCTGCACGAGTCCATCGTGCACGAGCCGCAGGCCGACGAGCGCCAGGAATCCGGCGAAGATGAGCCGCAGCGTCGATGCGGGAAGCGCGAGCGCGAGCAGCGCGCCGAGCACGCCGCCGAGCGAGCCGGCGACGCCGAAGCGAAGGGCCAGTCCGAGGTCGCCGATCCCGCGTCGGCGCAGCGCGAGGCTGCCCACGATCGCCGTCGGCAGGATGACGAGGAGCGAGGTCGCCTCGGCGGCATGCTGCGAGAGCCCGGCCGCCAGCGTCAGGAGCGGCACCATCAACGTGCCGCCGCCGACGCCGAGCAGGCCGGAGGCGACTCCGGCGAAGACGCCGAAGCAGGCGAGCGCGGCATAGAGGGCCGGCCCGGTCAACTCCGCACGACCATCAGGATCGAGACTCCGAGCAGGAAGGCGCCGAACACCGTCTTGAGCAGGCGCTCGTCGATGCGCGCGAGCATGCCGGCGCCGAGCCTGGCGCCGAGGACCGAGCCGACGGCAAGGGCGAGCGCCGGGGCGAGGTGCACCTTCCCGGCGACGCCGTAGGTCGCGATGCCGGCGATGCTGATCGGGATGATCGCCCCGAGCGAGGCGGCGTGCGCGTCACGCTGCCCGTAGCGGGCCCAGAAGACGAGCAGGGGAACCATGATGATCCCGCCGCCGACGCCGAGCAGCCCGGAGAGGATGCCGCCGAGGATGCCGATCGCGACGAGCTGGGGATCGAGCCGCAGCAGCCGCCTGAGGCGAGGTCCTGCCGCTCCCGGCTCGCTGCGCTCCGCGGAATCGAGGGCGGTGGAACGCGACATCGCCGGGCGACGTTAGCACCTTTCTGGATCCAGTTGACTAGAGAGTGGATCCATTTATAGAGTGGCCGCTTCCCGCCCCTCCTCGGAGCCCGTCCCCCTCACGGAAGGACACCTTTGCGATGAACGGCATCCGAACCCGCAGCGCGCTGATCGGTGCAGCGTCGCTGGTTCTCGCCCTCGGCCTCGCCGCCGTCGCCGGCGCGAGCCCCCGCCACTCCGCCAAGGAAGGCGGGACCCTCGTGGTCGGGATGGCCGCCGGCGAGCCGGACGTCCTCGACCCCACGCTGGCGCGCACGTTCTCGGGCCGTGAGGTCTTCCTCACGTTCTGCGAGAAGCTCTACGACCTCAACAGCAAGGCGCAGATCGTGCCGCAGCTGGCCACGGCGCTGCCCACGGTCTCGTCGGACAAGCTCACGCTGACCATCCCACTGCGCAAAGGCGTCCAGTTCAACGACGGCACGCCGTTCAACGCCGCCGCCGTCGTGACGACGCTCAACCGCGACCTGACGCTGAAGGGCTCCACCCGGGCGAGCGAGATCTCGCCGATCAGCTCGGTCGAGGCGCAGGGCGCGTACACCGTGGTCATCCACCTCAAGAACCCGTACTCGCCCCTGACCGCACAGCTCGCAGACCGCGCCGGGATGATCATGTCGCCGACGGCGCTCGACAAGCTCGGCGCGAGCTTCGGCACGGCGCCGGTGTGCGTCGGCCCCTTCATGTACCAGGGCCGGGTGGCCGGCGACAGCATCACGGTCGTCAAGTCGCCGTACTACTACGACAAGAAGGACGTCCATCTCGACAAGATCGTCTTCAAGGTCGAGAACGACGCCGCCGCGGCCGCGGCTGCGCTGAAGGCCGGCGACCTCCAGGGCCTCGACCAGATCGACCCGACGCAGCTGCCGGGCATCAACAGCACGAAGAGCCTCCGCGTGATCAAGGAGACCGGCCTGGGCTACCAGGGCCTCACCCTCAACATCGGTAACAAGAACGGCCTCTTGAAGCTCCCGTACTCGAACGTCGGCACGAACATCGCGTCGAGTCCAGAGCTCCGCGAGGCGTTCGAGATGGCGATCGACCGCAAGACCATGAACAAGGTCGTCTTCGGCGGCACGGTGTTGCCCGACTGCACTCCGCTCTCGCCGTCGAGCTCGTTCTTCGACCCGACCGTGAAGTGCACGGCCTACAACCCGACCGAGGCGAAGAAGCTCGTCCAGCAGTCCGGCGTCTCGTCTCCGACCGTGAACCTGATGGTGCCGACGGCGACCGTCGGCCTGCGGCTCGCGCAGTTCCTCCAGTCGGAGGAGGCCGCCGTCGGGATCAAGGTCAACGTGCTGTCGACGGACTTCGTCACCTCGCTGAGCAAGGCCGACGCGGGCACGTACGACGTGTTCCAGATCGGCTGGTCCGGCCGCGTCGACCCCGACGGCAACATCTACCAGTTCGTCGCGACGACCGGCTCGCAGAACGACAGCGGCTACTCGAACCCGCGCCTCGACCTCATCCTCAACAACGCCCGCAAGGCGTCCACCGACAAGGCGCGCAAGACGCTGTACAAGGCGGCCGAGCAGATCCTGATCAACGACCGGCCCCTGATCTACCTGTACGCCCCGGTGGTGCGCGCCGGCGTCTCGACGTCGCTGAAGGGCGTCACCATGTACCCGGACACGCTGCTCCGGGTCGCCTTCGCCTCCTTCAAGTAGCTCGAGCGGGAAATCACGACGATGGGCGGCTTCCTTCTTCGCAAGACGGGAGCCGCCCTCGTCGTGCTCGTGCTCGCGAGCATCCTCGTCTTCCTGGGCGTTCGTGCCATCCCGGGTGACCCGGCGATCGCGCTCGGCGCCGAGAACCGCGATCCTGCCGTCATCGCCGCGGTGCGGCACAAGTACATGCTCGACCGGCCGCTGCCGGTGCAGTACGCGCACTGGGCCTGGCTCGCGCTGCACGGCGATCTCGGCGTAGACCAGCGCGAGCTGCCGGTTGCCCACACGATCGTCACGCGGCTCCCGATCACCCTCGAGCTTGCCCTGCTCAGCATGCTCGTCGCGACCCTCGTGGGAATACCGGCGGGGGTGATCGCCGCGGTCCGGCGCGGCAAGCCCAGCGACTACGCGGCGACGGCGGTCGCGCTCGTCGGCCTCTCGGTGCCGAACTTCTGGCTCGGGCTGCTGATGATCGTCTGGTTTGCCGTCGACCTTCACTGGCTGCCCGCGAGCGGGTACGTCAGCATTCACCATCCGCTCGTGAACCTCGAGCACCTCCTGATGCCCGCGATCGTGCTCGGCGCCCAGTTCGCCGCCGTGCTGATGCGGCAGATGCGCTCTTCGATGCTGAACTCGCTCGGCGCGGACTACGTGCGCACCGCACGCGCGAAAGGGCTCGGCGAGTTTCAGGTCGTGTGGCGGCACGCGCTGCGCAACAGCCTCGTCACCGTCACGACGGTGATGGGCCTCCAGCTCGGTGCGCTCATCTCGGGCGCGGTGATCACGGAGACGATCTTCGGGATCGCCGGTTTCGGCCGGCTGACGATCGACGCCGTGAACCAGCGCGACTACACGCTGATCCAGGGCGTCGTTCTCGTCACCGCAGCCGGCTACGTGATCGTCAACCTCGCCGTCGACATCGTCTATTCGCTGCTCAATCCCCGCATCCGCGTGGCCGGGAGCCGGACGTGAGCACGGTCGACGGGGCGATCGAGCTCAGTCCCCGCGCGCGGCGGCGGCGGCTGCTGCGCAAGCGCTTCCTGCGGCGGCCTGCGGCCGTGGCCGGGCTCGTCGTCGTGATCGGGTTCTTGGTGACGGCGATCTTCGCTCCCTACATCGCGCCGTACCGGCCCAGCGCCACCGACTTCAACGCCCTGCTCTCGCATCCGTCGTCGAAGCATCTCCTCGGGACGGACGAGCTCGGTCGCGACGTGCTGTCGCGCATCATCTGGGGCGGGCGAGCCTCCATGCAGGCCGGCCTGCTTGCCACCCTGCTCGCCATGCTCGTCGCCGTGCCGATCGGGATGGTCGCCGGCTACTACCGCGGCCGCGTCGACACGGTTATCGCGCGTCTCACCGACGTGCTGCTGTCGTTTCCCTTCCTGATCCTGGCCGTCGGGCTCGCGGCGATCCTCGGGCCCTCGCTGCTCAATGCGACGCTCGCGCTCGGAGTCGGCGCGATGCCCGGCCTGATCAGGATCGCGCGCGGCGAGATGCTCTCGCTTCGCGAGGAGGACTTCGTCCCGGCCGCGGTCGCGAACGGCGCAAACGACTTCACGATCATCTTCCGGCACATCCTCCCGAACATGATGAACACGCTGCTCGTCCAGGCGACGGTGACGATCCCCATCGCGATCATCGGCGAGGCGGTGCTCTCGTTCCTGGGCCTGGGCGTGCAGCCGCCGACTGCGTCGTGGGGCGTGATGCTCCAGGACGCGCAGTCCTACCTCACCCAGGCTCCGCGACTGGCCGTCTACCCGGGCCTCGCGATCGTCCTCGCCGCGCTCGCGTTCAACGTGCTCGGAGACGGGCTGCGCGACGTCCTCGATCCGCGGACGACGCGCTGATGCCACCGCCGTTGCTCGAGGTGACCGACCTTTCGGTCCGGTTCGAGACCGACGACGGGACGATCCACGCGGTCGACCGGCTCTCCTTCACGCTCGCCGCCGGCGAGGTGCTCGGAATCGTCGGCGAGTCCGGGTGCGGCAAGAGCGTCAGCTGTATGTCCCTCGTGCGCCTCCTGCCCGAGACCGCGGTCGTCGACGGTCGCGTCATGTTCGCCGGGAACGATCTCCTCTCGCTGTCCGCTCGGCGGTTGAGGCAGGTGCGCGGCCGTGAGATCTCGTTCGTGTTCCAGGAGCCGATGACCTCGCTGAACCCCGTCTTCACGGTAGGCCGCCAGGTCGGTGAGGTGCTACGTAAGCATCTCGGGCTCTCGCACGCGGCCGCCCGCGCACGCACCGTCGAGCTGCTGGCGCTCGTGCGCATCCCAGCTCCCGAACGGCGCCTGGACGAGTACCCGCATCAGCTCTCCGGCGGGATGCGCCAGCGCGTGATGATCGCGATGGCGCTCGCCTGCGACCCGAAGGTGCTCGTCGCCGACGAGCCCACCACAGCGCTCGACGTGACGATTCAGGCCGGGATCCTCGACCTCATGCGCGACATCCGCGAGCGGCTCGGCACCGCGATCATCCTGATCACGCACAACCTCGGCGTCGTCGCCGACATCGCGGACCGCGTCCTCGTCATGTACGCCGGCCGCAAGGCGGAAGAGGCGCCGGTGGCCGACCTCTTCGCCGCGCCCCAGCATCCGTACACGATCGGGCTGCTCGGCGCGATTCCGCGGCCGTACGAAGGCGAGGACGCCCGCCGCCGGCTGCGGGAGATTCCCGGCCGCGTGCCGTCTCTCCGCGAGCTGCCGACGATGTGCGCGTTCGCGGACCGCTGTCCGCGCGCCGACGAGCTCTCGCGGAGCGAGGTGCCCGAACTTCGCGTAGTGCGCCCGAACCACCTGGTCGCGTGCTTCCACCCGGGGCCCGAATGAACGTCCTCGAGATCCAGGACCTGGTGAAGCACTTCCGCGTCGGCGCCGGCATCGTGGGCGGCGGCTCGACCGTTCACGCGGTCGACGGCGTCTCGCTCGAGCTGCGCCAGGGTGAGATGCTCGGCCTCGTCGGCGAGTCCGGCAGCGGCAAGTCGACCGTCGCGAACTGCGTCCTGCGCCTGACCGAGCCGACGTCCGGGTCGATCCGCCTCAAGGGCACCGACATCACCCACCTCTCCCGCCGGGCGATGCGCCCGCTGCGCCGCGACCTGCACATGGTCTTTCAGGATCCGTACTCGTCGCTCAACCCGCGGATGACGTGCGGCGACATCGTCGGCGAGCCGCTGCGGCTGCACCGGATCGCGAAAGGCAACGCGCTCGACCTGCGCGTCGCGGAGATCCTGGACGCGGTCGGCCTGCGGACGGAGCTGCGGTTCCGCTACCCACACGAGCTCTCGGGCGGACAGCGCCAGCGCGTCGGCCTGGCGCGCGCGCTCATCGTGCGGCCGAGCGTACTCGTCGCCGACGAGCCCGTCTCGGCGCTGGACGTGTCGGTGCAGGCGTCGATCCTCAACCTGCTGCGCGACCTTCAGAGCGAGATGGGCTTCTCGTGCCTCTTCATCACGCACGACCTGGCGACGGTCGAGTTCCTCTGCGACCGCGTCGCCGTCATGTATCTCGGGAAGGTGGTGGAGCTGGCGCCCCGCGCGGAGCTGTTCCGCAGCCCGCAGCATCCGTACACGCAAGCGCTGCTCTCGGCGGCGGTCGTGCCCGATCCTGCGGTGCAGCGCGCCCGCAGGCGCATCGTCCTCGAAGGCGACGTGCCCGAGCCCGCTGGCGCCGCCGTCAGGCTGCCGCTTCCGCACGCGCTGCCCGCTCGAAGCGCAGTCGGCCCCGGCGTCGACCGAGGAGGAGCCGCCCCTGCGCGAGTTCGCGCCCGGGCATCGCGTTGCGTGCCATCTCGTCGCCCCCGGCCGACCGGCTCCCCGACTCGTCGAGGACACCGCCGATATCGTCCCGGCCGAGACTCGATGACCTTCACGACCCGGCCCGAGCTACGCGGTACCTTCGGCATGGTCGCCTCGACGCATTGGCTGGCGTCGGCGGCCGGCATGGCCGTGCTCGAGCAGGGAGGCAACGCATTCGACGCGGCCGTGGCCGCGGGTCTGACCCTCCAGGTCGTCGAGCCGCACCTGAACGGCCCCGGCGGCGACCTGCCGGCACTGCTCTGGCCGGCGGCGAGCGGCGAGCCGCTCGTGCTGTGCGCGCAGGGGCCGGCACCGCGCGCAGCGACGATCGAGCGCTACCGCGACGAGCTCGGCCTCTCGCTCGTCCCGGGCACGGGCCCGCTCGCCGCGGTCGTCCCGGGTGCGTTCGGCGGCTGGATGACGATGCTGCGCGACCACGGCACGCTGCCGCTCCGCGACGTCCTCCGCTTCGCGATCGGCTACGCCGAAGACGGCTACCCGGTGCTGCCGCAGATCGCCGCTGCGATCCGCAACGTCGAGTCGCTGTTCCGGGACGAGTGGACGTCCTCCGCCGAGGTCTACCTACCGGTGACCGAGCCGGGCACGCTGCACCGCAATCCGCAGCTTGCCGCCACGTACCGGCGCATCCTCGACGAGTCGAACGGCGACGCCGACGCCGCGCTCGACTGCTGGTACCGCGGCTTCGTCGCCGACGCCATGCTCCGCTTCCAGGAGCGGGAGTGGATGGACAGCTCGCGCGAGCGGCACGCCGGCCTGCTCGCCGAGGAGGACCTGCGCGACTGGCGGCCCGTGTACGAGCGGCCCCTCGCCGTCGACTACGACGGGCTCACGGTGCTCAAGGCCGGCCCGTGGAGCCAGGCGCCGGTGTTCCTCCAACAGCTTCGCCTGCTCGAAGGCTTCGACCTCGCGGCGATGGGCCACGCGAGCGCGGAGTACGTCCACACGGTGACCGAGTGCGCGAAGCTCGCCTTCGCGGACCGGGAAGCGTGGTACGGCGATCCCGACTTCGGCGACGTCCCCGTAACCGATCTTCTCTCCCGGGAATATGCGAGCGAGCGCCGCACGCTCATTACGGATCGCTCCTCTGCGGACCTCCGCCCGGGTAGTCCCGGCGGCCGCGTCCCGCGGCTGCCGGGACCAGTGGGAGAAGTCGTGGCTGCTCCGGGTGTCGGCGAGCCGACGCGCGGCGACACCGTCCACCTCGACGTGGTCGACCGCTGGGGGAACATGGTCGCGGCGACCCCGAGCGGCGGCTGGCTGTGGGGCGCGCCGGTGATCCCCGACCTCGGCTTCTGCCTCGGCACGCGCGCGCAGATGTTCTGGCTCGAGGAGGGACTGCCGAACTCGCTCGAGCCGGGAAAGCGGCCGCGTACGACGCTTTCGCCCACGCTCGTCTCGCGCGACGGCGAGCCGGTGCTCGCGCTCGGCACGCCGGGCGGCGACCAGCAGGACCAGTGGACGCTGCACGTCTTCCTCGCACACGTCCACTTCGGGATGGACCTGCAGGCCGCGATCGACGCGCCGAACCATCACACGGAGGCGTTCCCGAGCTCGTTCTACCCACGGGGGACGCGGCGGCGGCACGTCGCCGTCGAGGAGCGCGCCGGGGCGGACGCGGTCGCGGGCCTGCGGGCGCGCGGGCACGAGGTCGAGGTGTCCGCACCGTGGTCGCTCGGGCGGGTCAGCGCCGTCGGCCGCGAGCCGGACGGCCAGCTCAAGGCCGCCGCCAATCCGCGCGGGATGCAGGGCTACGCCGTAGGGCGCTGACGCATGGAGGTCTGGCCGGGCAAGCCGTTCCCCCTCGGCTCGAGCTGGGACGGCAGCGGCACGAACTTCGCCCTCTTCTCCGAGAACGCGGAGCGCGTCGAGCTCTGCCTGTTCGACGACGCCGACCGGGAGACGCGGATCGAGCTGACCGAGCGCACGGCGTTCCACTGGCACTGCTACGTGCGCGGCGTCGGTCCCGGCCGGCGCTACGGGTATCGCGTCCACGGTCCCTACGACCCGGCCGCGGGCCGGCGCTTCAACTCGCACAAGCTGCTGATCGACCCGTACGCGAAGTCGATCGAAGGGCCGGTGCGGCCGGAACGCGGAAACACACTCCCGTACGTGCCGACCGGCGGCGCGGACGCCGATCTCGTTCCGGACGGGAGGGACGACTCGGCGGCGATCCCGAAGTGCGTCGTCGTCGACCCGCACTTCGACTGGGAGGACGACAAGCCTCCCGCGACGCCGTGGCCGGACACCGTCATCTACGAGGTGCACGTCAAGGGCTTCACGCGCCTCCACCCCGGTGTGCGCGAGGACCTGCGCGGCACGTACGCCGGTCTCGCCTCCGAGGGGGCGCTCGCGCACTTCCGCGAGCTCGGCGTCACCGCCGTCGAGCTGCTGCCGGTCCACCACATCGCCGACGAGGGCTTCCTGCACGGCCTCGGGCTCACGAACTACTGGGGGTACTCGTCGATCGGCTTCCTCGCACCGCACGCGCTCTATGCGGCGACGGGCACGCGCGGCGAGCAGGTGCGCGAGTTCAAGGGCATGGTGAAGGCGCTGCACCGTGCCGGCATCGAGGTGATCCTCGACGTCGTCTACAACCACACGGCGGAGGGGAACCACCTCGGGCCGCTGCTCTCCTTTCGCGGCGTCGACAACGTCTCGTACTACCGCCTGATGCCGGACGCGCCGCGCTACTACCAGGACTTCACGGGGACGGGGAACTCGCTCAACCCGGCGCATCCGTCGGTCCTCCGCCTGATCATGGACTCGCTTCGCTACTTCGTGCTCGAGTGCCACGTCGACGGCTTCCGCTTCGACCTCGCTTCAGCGCTCGCGCGCGAGTTCTACGAGGTCGATCGCCTGTCGACGTTCTTCGACACGATCCACCAGGACCCCGTCATCTCGCAGGTGAAGCTGATCGCGGAGCCCTGGGACGTCGGCCCGGGCGGCTACCAGGTCGGGAACTTCCCGGTGCTCTGGGCCGAATGGAACGGCGTCTACCGCGACACGATGCGCGACGCCTGGCGCGGACACGCGAACGTCGCCGAATTCGCGCGACGTTTCACAGGCTCGAGCGACCTCTACGACCGCGACGGCCGCGACCCGTTCGCGTCGATCAACTTCATCACCGCGCACGACGGCTTCACGCTGCGCGACCTCGTCTCGTACAACGAGAAGCACAACGACGCGAACGGCGAGGGAAACAAGGACGGCAGCGACGACAACCGCTCCTGGAACCACGGCGTCGAGGGCGAGACGAGCGACCCGGCGGTGAAGGCGCTGCGTGCGCGCCAGCAGCGCAACTTCCTCGCCACGCTGCTGCTCTCGCAGGGCGTGCCGATGCTGCTCGGCGGGGACGAGCTCGCTCGGACGCAGCGCGGCAACAACAACGCCTGGTGCCAGGACAACGAGCTGTCGTGGTTCGACTGGGAGCACGCGGACCACGAGCTGATCGGATTCGTGCAGCGGCTGATCCGGCTCCGCGCCGCACACCCCGTGTTTCGCCGCTCGGCGTTCCTCACCGGGCGCGAGACGCAAGGGTCAGGCCTGCCGGACGTCTGGTGGTTCCGGCCGGACGGGCGGCGGATGACGCAGCGCGACTGGCAGCGCCCTGACGCCCGCGTGCTCGGCGTGTTCCTGAACGGGCGTGAGATCCCGTCGCGGACGGAGCACGGCGAGGAGATCGTCGACGACTCGTTTCTGCTCCTGTTCAACGCCCAGGTCGAGTCGGTGACGTTCACGCTGCCGACCCGCCGCTTCGGCGCCGGCTGGGAGCTGGAGCTGGCGACGGGCGAAGTGAAGTCCGCAGACGGGTTCCCGGCCCGGGCGGCCGTGCCGGTGCCGGGTCTCTCGCTGACCCTGCTCCGCCGCGTCTAGGCTCCGCGCGTGCGCGTCTACCTCGCCGGGCCACTGTTCACGCCGTACGAGCGAGGCTACCTCGACACGTGCGCAGCCGCTCTGCGCGGGCACGGGTTCGACGTGTTCGTCCCTCACGAGCAGGCGCTCGCGCTCGGCGCCGGCGTGACTGCCGCGGAGATCTTCGCCAAGGACCTGGAGGGCCTGGCCGCGGCCGAGGCGGTGCTCGCGCTCCTGGACGGGCCGCAGGTCGACGACGGCACGGCGTGCGAGATCGGCCTCTTCTACGCGCTGATGCAGTCCGACCCGGCGAAGAAGGGGATCGTCGGGCTGCTCACCGACCTCCGCAGCCTGCGGCTGGAGGAGGGGCACGGGCTCAATCTCTTCGTCGAGGGCTGCATCGCGGCGGCCGGCGAGGTCACGAGCTCGCTCGACGACGCGCTTGCCGCGCTCGAGCGCCTGCGCTAGCCGCTCTGCGCTTCGAGCAGGTAGTGGGAGATGTCCTGGAAGTGCATGGTGTCGCCCGCCGCCTTCTGCAGGTTGACGAGGCACAGCGGGCACATGGTCACGCCTTCCGGCGCGACCTCCCGTAGCTGTGCCACCCGCACTCCCGCATTCGCCAGCGCCTTCTCGGGATACAGCGACTCGACCGGCCCGCCGCAGCACCAGGTGTGCCGACCCGCGTGCTCGGGCTCTCTGACCGCGACCCCGGTCTGCGCGAGCAGCTCCCGCGGCTCGGCGACGACGTTCTCGTAGCGGGCGAAGACGCAGGAGTCGTGCAGCGCGACCTCGCCGCCGAGCTTCTTCTGGACGGCGAGGCTCCGGTCGGCGAGCACTTCGAGATAGCTCCGGACGTGCAGGTCGTAGCCGGGCACGAGCTCGGGGTACACGCTGCGCAGCATGTTCGTCGTGTGCGGGTCGATCGTGATCACGGTCTTCACGCCGTGCTTCCGAAACACGTCGAACACCCTACGCGCGTGCCGCGCGACGATCTCGTCCAGGCCGAGGTCGTAGGCGAGCGCTCCCGAGTACAGGTCGTCCTCGTAGAGGTAGCCGAAGGTCACGCCGGCTCCCCGGAGCAGGCGCGCGACGTTCGCGGGAACCCGGTCGTACTCCGCACGCGCGCGTGCGGACGGATGGACCGCGAGCCCGGCGATGTTGAGCACCCGGTTCACCCGCCGCCCGAGGTGGGTGAACCGGGCGAGAGGCGAGTCCCCGAAGCGCAGCTCGAGTTGCACGAGGCCTTCGATGTACGGGATGAGCTGGTACATCTGACCGGTGTAGAGGACGGTCTCGCCGCCGCGGGGCAGGTCGAGACCGCGAGCCCACCGGGTGGCCTTCGCGGCAGGGATGGGCAGCACGGAGCCGCGCAGACGGAGGTTGTCGCCGAGGATTCCGATCACGTCGCCTGTCGGGAGAGGCATGCGAATCGCTCCTAGAGCCCGAAGGCCGTCCGGTTGAGGTAATGGCGCAGAGAGCGCACGTTCTCGGTGATGTGCACACCCGCCGGGCAACTCTCCTCGCATGCCCTGCAGAGCAGGCACGAGTAGATGGTCTCCGCCTCCGCGAGCACGCGGTCCTCGAGACCGAGGGAGACGTAGCGGAAGAGCCGTCGCGGCAGGACGTCCAGCCCGAGCGGGCACACGGCCGTGCACACGCCGCAGTTCATGCAGGCCGTGGCGTCGAACGCCCTCGATGCGCCGACGCGCTCGGCGAGATCGTGGCTGACGCGGGTGCTCATCGCTCGACCCGCTGGTAGCGGAAGTACCCGTCGTCCGCCGGCGCGGCGACCTCGGCGACGTGGCCGTACTTGCGCAGCCCCATCACCCAGAACATCACCTCGCGCTCCGGGAAGCCGAGGGCGGCGGCCAGCTCGGGAACGGTGAGCGGGCCCTCGGCGAGCGCCTCGACGATCCGGCTGCGCATCAGCGGCTCGTCGCGGATGATCTCGCGGGCGTCTCTCGTCGCCGTCACACGAGCACCTCTGCCGCCAGGCCGTCGATGACCGCCCTGACCTGCGCGTCGGTGTAGCCCAAGAGGTCGATCGCGTCCTCCGGACAGGAGGGAACGCAGCCACCGCAGCCCTTGCAGCTCGCCGCGATCACGGCCGCCACGGCCTTGCCGTCGAGCGTGACCTGCTCGATCGCGCCGAACGGGCACGCCTCGGCGCACGTTCCGCACCAGGTGCATGCCGCCGTGTCGACCGTCGCCACCTGCGGGTCGAGCTGCGCGCGGCCCTGCTTGAGGATCGCGGCGCTCTGGGCCACGGCGGCGAGGCCGGAGGTGACCGCCTCGAGCGAGCTCTTCGGCCCCTGGCACGCGCCGGCGATGAGGACGCCGTCGACGACGGTCTCGACCGGCCGGAGCTTCGGGTGGATCTCGTTGAAGAAGCCGTCGCGGCCGACGGGCAGCTTGAGCGTCTGGATCAGCTTCTCGTTCTCGCGCGGCACCATGCCGGTGACGAGCACGACGAGGTCGGTCCGGATCTCGAGCTCCTCGCCGCCGGTGAGGAGGTCGCGGACGGTGACCGTCAGCCCGGCGGGCCCGGCCGTCACGACCGGAGGCTCCTCGTCGGGGAAGCGGAGGTAGAGCGATCCGCGCTCGCGCGACTCCGAGTACATGAGCTCGTGCTTCCCGTAGGTGCGCATGTCGCGGTACAGGTGGTACTGGCGGATCTCCGGCCCGCGGTCGGCGACCTGGAGCGAGGCGTGCACGGTCGCGCCGCAGCAGAAGCGCGAGCAGTACTCGTTGCCGCCCGGGGCCCTGCCGGCTGCCGACGCAGTAGACGTAGACGATGCTGCGAACCGGCTTCCCCTGGTACAGCAGCGGGCCGGCCGAGTCGTCGAGCAGTCGCTTGAACTCGGGAAGCGTGAGCACGCCGTCGCTGCCGTACCCGAGCTCGCCGCCGGCGGGTTCGTAGCTCGTCGAAGCCCGTGGTCACGACGACCGAGCCGACATGGGCCTGGATCTCCTCGCCGGGATCTGCGCCGACGCGGATGGTGGCGTGGTAGTTGCCGAAGCTGCCGGACTTGGCGACGACCTCCGCGTTCGTGAACACGGTGATGTCGGGTCGCGCGCGTACCTTCTGGACGAGGTCGTCGACGAGCTCGCGGCCGTTCTTCGCGTGCGGATACATCTCGCCGAAGCCGCCGACCCAGCCGCCGAGCTCGGCTTCCTTCTCGACGAGGAACACCGCGAGGCCGACCTCGGCGAGGCCGAGGGCGGCGCGCAGGCCGGCGATGCCGCCGCCGATCACGAGCGCGCCCGGGGTCGTCTCCACGACGACCGGCTCGAGCGGCGAGGTCAGCCTCGTCCTGGCGATGCCGGCGCGGACGAGCCTGATCGCCTTGCGCGTGGCGCCCGCCTTGTCGTCCGTGTGCGTCCAGGAGCACTGCTCGCGGATGTTCACCTGCGTGTACTCGTACGGGTTCAGGCCGGCGCGCTCGGCCACGCCGCGGAAGGTGAAGGTGTGCAGCTTCGGCGAGCAGGAGGCGACGACGAGGCCGTCGAGCTCCTGCTCCTCGATGTCCCGCACGATCTCCTGCTGCGTCGCGTCCGAGCAGGTGAACATGGCGCGTGCGCGCGACGACGACGCCCGGCTCCCCCTCGACCGCGGCGACGACCTGGTCGACGTCGACGTAGTCGGAGATGTTGCCGCCGCAGCTGGCAGATGTAGACGCCGATGCCGTGCGCTCGCTCATGCGGGCACCTTCGTCCGCTCCAGGTGGGCGGCGGCCTGTGCGACGGCCGCGCCTGCGTGCAGGATCGACTCCGGGATGTCCTTGGCGCCCGAAGCGGCGCCCGCGACGATACACGCCGGGGATGCTCGTGCTCGCCGGGTCGAGGTCCTCGTCGGGCTCGTCGACGTAGTCGTACGCGTCGAGCGCGAGCTCGCCGCCGGAGAAGAGGCTGCGGACGTCGCGGTTCGGCTGGACGCCGACCGCCAGCACGACGAGGTCGTACTCGGCCTCCTCGATCGCGCCGCCGTTCTCGACGTCCTCGTAGCGGAGGATCAGGTTGCCGTTCTCCGTCTCGCCGATCCCTGGCGACGCGGCCCTTGACGAAGTTCGCGCCCATCGCCTTCGCCTGCTCGAAGAACTCGTCGTAGCCCTTGCCGACGGCGCGGATGTCGATGTAGTGGACGGTGACGTCGGCGAGCGGCAGCGCGCCCATGATCAGCTGGTTCTGCTTGATCGAGTACATGCAGCAGAACTTCGAGCACAACGGGTTGCCGACGGTCTCGTCGCGCGAGCCGGTGCACATGACGTAGGCGATCCGGTCGGGCACCTTGCCGTCGCCCGGCCGCAGCACCGTGTTGTACGGGCGCGTCGGCGCGAGCAGCCGTTCCATCTGCATGCCCGTGATCACGTTCTCGAAGCGGTCGTAGCCGTACTCGGGCTTGAGGTCTGCGGCGAAGAGCGAGAACCCGGTCGAGACGATCACGGTGCCGACGTCGACGTCGAGCTCCTGGCTCGCGCATGTCGAGGTCGATCGCGTCCGCGGGGCAGGCGGAGATGCACTCGTGGCACTCCGAGCAGACGCCGCAGTCGAGGCAGCGCCCGGCGCCGGTTCGCGCCTCGTCCTCGGTCAGCGGCGGCTCGAGCTCGGCGAAGTCGGTGGGGGCGCCGGCGAGCACGAGGCTCGAGAGGGTCTGCTCGCGAAGGCTGTGGTTGCGCTGCCGGGCGAGCACGTCCTTGCGGGCGACGACCGGGAGCGGGTCGTCGAAGCCGTCGAGCTCACGGCCCTGGAGCCAGCGGTCGATCATGTGCGCGGCCCGGCGGCCCTGGCCGACCGCGGTCGTGATCATCGACGGGCCCGATGACGACGTCGCCGGCGGCGAAGACGAAGGGGGCGGCGGTCTGGAGCGTCGCCGGGTCGGCCTGGATCGTGCGGTTGCGGTTGAGATCGACCGTGCCCGTGAACGCTTCCGTGTCCGGCCGCATGCCGATCGCGATGATCACCGCGTCGCAGGCGATCTCGTCGAGGGCGTCCTCGTCGTACTGCGGGCTGAACCGTCCCTCGGCGTCGAAGACCGCGGTGCAGCGCTTCAGCTGCACTCCGGTGACTGCGGTGCCGCCGCGCAGCTCCTTGACGCCCCAGGAGGGCTGCAGGACGACGCCCTCGGCGAGCGCCTCCTCGCACCTCGAACGCGTGTGCGGGCATCTCCTCGCGCGACTCGAGGCAGACCATCCGCACGGAGGCGGCGCCGAGCCGGCGCACGCTGCGGGCGGCGTCGATGGCGACGTTGCCGCCGCCGATCACGACCACGTGCTTGCCGGCGAGGTCGACGGGCTCGCCGAGCTTGACCGCGCGCAGGAAGTCGAGCGCCGAGGTGACCCCGTCGAGCTCCTCGCCGGGAACGCCGAGGCGCATCGACTCGTGCGTGCCGGTCGCGAGGAGGACGGCGTCGAAGCCCTGCCGCTTCAGCTCGTCGATGCTCTCCACCTTCGTGTTCGTGCGGATCTCGACGCCGATCGCCGTGACGTTCGCCACGTCGCGCTCGACGACCTCCGCGGGCAGGCGGTAGCTGGGAATGGACAGGCGGAGCGTGCCGCCCGGCTCGGGCGCGGCCTCGAAGATGGTCACGCCGTAGCCCTGCAGCCGTAGCTGCCAGGCGGCGGTGAGGCCGGCGGGCCCGGAGCCGACGACCGCGACGCGCTTGCCGTTCGGCTCGGCCGCCCGGACTCCGCGGCTCGCCGCCGGCGGCGTAGTGGGTGTCGGCGACGAAGCGCTTGATCCGCCGGATCGGCAGTGGCCCCTCGAGGCTCCCCCGCGTGCACTGCTCCTCGCAAGGGGCGTAGCAGGCACGGCCGAGGCTGCCGACGAGCGGCGTCGTCTCGAGCACGAGGTCGAACGCCTTCTCGTACTCGCCGCTGCGGACGAGCGAGACGTAGCCGTGCGCCTTGATCCCGGCGGGGCAGTTGTACGTGCACGGCGACGTGCCCGCGCGCTCGATCACGGCCTTCTTCGGCACCGCCTGCGGGAAGGCGATGTACGCAGCGCGGCGCGCCACCATGCCGCCGTTGAACTGGTCGGGCACGGCGACGGTGCAGCGCGAGCTCGCAGAGCTGGCAGCCGGTGCAGAGCGCCGTGTCGACGAAGCGGGGCTTCTGCTCGATCGTCGCGTGGAAGTGGCCGTCGCCGTCGCGGGTGATTCCCGCCACCTCGGCGTCCGTCAGGACGGTGACGTTCGGATGGTGCGCCGTCGCCGCCATCTTCGGCGTCGAGATGCAGCTCGCGCAGTCGAGCGTGGGGAAGACCTTGCTGAGCAGGATCATCTTGCCGCCGATGCTCGAATCCTTCTCGACGACGAGCACCTGGTAGCCCATGTCGCCGAGCTTGAGCGCCGACTCCATGCCGCCGATGCCGCTGCCGACGACGAGGGCGTCGTAGTCCATCGCTACGCCTGTCCCGCCGGCTGGGGCTCGAGGTCGGCCAGCGCCTCCGAGAAGTCGCGCACGTGCTTCGTGAACGGAGCCGCGCAGACCGAGCAGATCGCGGCCATCTTCAGGCGCTTGGGGTCGTGGCCGTGCTCCGAGAGCAGTGCCTGTGCGTCGGCGACGATGCGCGACGACCGCTCGGAGCAATCCGAGAGGTAGGCGCACTCATCGCCGTCCGACGCGATGAAGACGCCGTCGAAGTCCCGCTCGAGCGCGTGCAGGATCCACGCCGGCTTGATCCCGCTCGTGCACGGCAGGCTGACGACGACGACGTTCGGGGAGTAGTGCATGTGCGAGCTACCCGCGAGGTCGATCCCCGGATCGGAGATGTTGTTCGTCGAGAAGACGAGGATCTTCGGGTCGGTGCGGTCGCTCATCCGCCTACTTCATCCGGCGCACGAACACGCGCTCGTAGCCGTCCGCAGAGAGGGTGCCGAGCAGCTCGTGGCCGACCTTTCCGCACCAGGCGGCGATGTCGACCTTGGTCTGCGGGTCGCTCGACCACAGCTCGAGCACCGAGCCGACCGGCACGGAGCCCATCGCCTTCTTCGTCTCGAGCAGCGGGCCCGGGCAGGCGGCTCCGCGTGCGTCCACGACCTTGTCGGCGGTGACGCCGGCGAGGTCGGTCTCGCTGAGTGTTGCGCTCATCGTCGATCTCCTCCTAGTAGACGAGACTGTTGGTGGCCGAGGTGATCTCGGCGACGAACCGTGCCGCGGCGCAGATCTCGGCGCCGTCCACCAGCTCGTCCTCGATCCCGCGGCTCTTGACGCACGGTGCGCAGACGAGCAGCTGTCCGCCGAGCTCGCGGACGCTGTCGAGCAGCCCGGCGAGCGGAGCGAAGTCCGGCGCCGAGACGGTCTCGGCGACGCCCTTCTGCACGAGCCTGCAACCCTCGCCCTGGAAGCCCATGACGACGTCCACGTCGGACGCGACGGCCGCACCGGCCATCACGAACGGAATCGTCGCCAGCTCGGGCTCATCCGGGCCGTGCGTGACCATGATCACGAGCTTCTCCTGGTCGGCCATAGCCGTTTCCTCCTTCGTCAGTCGTGCTTGCGCAGGTGGAAGACGAGGAAACCGTCCTCCTCGTGCGACTCGAGCAACTCGTTGCCGGTGGTCTCGGCCCAGGCCGGGACGTCGGTGAGCGCGCCACGGTCGGTCGCCATCACCTTCAGCACCTGGCCGGGCTCGAGCTCCTTCATCGCCTTCGCCGTCTTCACGATCGGCATCGGGCAGAGCAGCCCGCGTGCGTCGAGCACGAGATCTTCGTGGGTTGTCGCCATCTCGGTCCTCCTAGATGAACAGGGTCACGTGCGCCTGGCGTGCCTCGGACAGGAATGCGGCTGCACCGCCGAACTCGACGCCGTCGATGAAGTCGTCCTGGCTGTAGCCGAAGACGTCCATGGTCATCTGGCAGGCGATCAGGCGAACGCCCAGCTCCTGGCCGCTCTCGATCAGCTCGCGGATCGTGGCCACGTTCTTTCCCTTGAACATCGACTTCATCATGTGGGTGGCCATCGGGCCCATCCCCGGTATCTCCATGACGAAGTTCGGCATCGGCACCGGCATCGGCATGGCCGGGTTGCCGATCGGGGAGACCTTCAACTTCTTCTCGAAGTCCTTGTGGATCACGTTCAGGCCGTAGAACGTGAAGAAGATGCTCGCCTCCATCCCCGACGCCGCAGCCGTCGTCGCCAAGATCAACGGCGGATACGCCCAATCCAGCGTCCCCTTCGACGAAATGAACGCCGCCTTCCTCGGGCCCGTGTCGCGCTTCTGCGCCAGCTGGAGCTCGTCCTGGACGATCCGGCGGATCTCCTCTTCGTTGAGCCCTGTCAGCGGCGCGAGCTGCTGCTCGACGGCCATATGAACCTCCTGGTTGCCTCTTTACTCTCGCTCACACCCTCGGCTCAGAGAGACGCCGCTCCATCGGGGCTCCTGCGCTGACGTGCTGCGGACAACTACGCGGTTGCGCAGTTACGTAGTTGCCCGTATGGGATTCGGGCCCCGACCCTGACGGACGGCGGCGGCGAGGGCGCGAGAGTGGGACACAGAAAAGGAGGCACGATGACTCGCAAGGTTCTGTGGCCCGTGCTCGTGATCGGGGCACTGCTCATCGTCATGCCGTTCGCGTTCCAGATGCCGTCGAGGACGGCCGCGGGCGCCCGGATGATGACCGACTTCCAGCCGATCATGCAGGCGGATCAGGTCAAGCAGACCGCCGACTACTACTACAACGTCTTCGTCCCGCTCGGGAAGGTCGCGCCTGCGATCAACGCCCAGACGGTGGCGAAGTTCAGCGCGTACGTGAAGGGCTTCGGCGGCGTGCAGACCGACGCGCAGAAGCTCGTTCCTGCACTCGCGCAGGCGATGCACATGACGCCCGCTCAGGTGCAGGCGTTCATGGGCAAGCAACTGCCGGCGATGTCGGCGATGATCGTCAACCTGCCGACGATGCAGAAGGACTTCACCCAGTTCATCGGCATGATGCAGGCGAACACGGCCGTCTTCGGCCAGGTGAACGCCGGGCTGGCCCACTACAAGCCGCTGGTGGACACGATGCAGGGGAACGTTGCCGACTTCAACGCGGTCAACAGCCTGCCGTCCTTCCGGCTGTTCACGTGGTTCTTCGTGATCCCGGGGGTGCTGCTCTTCCTGCTCGCCGGCTTCGGGCTCTTCTACGAGCGCCGCGAGCACGCTCACATCTCGAAGGCTCACCCGACTCCGGCCTGAACGAGATGGCGTTTCCGCATCCACTGACCGACGACGCCGCCGACCTGATCGCCGCGCGGTTCCACCTGCTGGCGGAGCCGACGCGGATCAAGCTCCTCGACCGGTTGCGCACCGGCGAGGCGACGGTGCAGGAGCTCTCCGTGCTGCTCGGGACGACCTCTCAGAACGTCTCGAAGCATCTCGGCATCCTCGCCCGCGACGGCGTCGTCGGTCGGAGGAGGCGCGGAAACTTCTCGTACTACGAGGTGACCGACCCGGGGATCTACGAGCTCTGCGAGCTCGTCTGCGGCAGCATCGAGCGCCGCCTGGGTCATCTCCAGGAGGTCCTCGCCGGCTAACCGTCGTGGCCGTGGAACGCGGCGGTCCAGTGCACCCACGGCTGGGCGTAGCGGAAGGTCGCGAGCGCGAGGATCACGCCGGCGACGAGCGCGCCTGCGACGAGCGTCCGCCGCAGGAACGAGCCGCCGACCCGCTCGGGGTCGCGGCGGCGCCAGTCGGACGCGGCGAGAGCCGGGATGCGCCACACGTACGCGAGCACGTGGAGGCCGGTCGCCACGAGCCACACGGCGAAGCTCGCCTTGTGCAGGCCGAGCACGATGCCGCGGCCGGGCCCGACGACGAGGAGCGCGACGCCGGATGCGAAGAGCGCGACCGTCGAGGCGACGACGAGCGGCGCGAGCAGGCGCAGCGGCAGGATCGGCGGCCCCTTGACCCGGTACGCACGGTCGCCCGTGTAGTAGCGGAAGAAGCGCCAGCCGGTGCTCGCGGTCTTGAGCGCGACCGGCGGGATCAGCAGCATCCCGATGAAGACGTGGGTGAGAGGAGCGGCCGGATGAAGAGGATGGTCACGCCCTCTGCCGCGAGCAGGAGGAACAGCACCGCGGCGGTCGCCGCAGTCAGCCGCTCGTTGCCCTCGGGGCCTCCGGTCGCGCGGCGGGTGCGCCGGGCCGTGCGGACGCGCTGGAGGGGGGTGTCCATGAGCCTCAGTGGAGCAAGCAGGGATGAAGAGGCGATGAGACGGCCTTCATCGCGCTCTCAGGCGGGCGGCGCGACAATGGAGACATGCGCGTGCTCGTGGTCGAGGACGAGAAGAAGCTGGCGAACCTGCTCGCGCGCGGTCTGCGCGAGGAGGGGTACGCCGCCGACGTCGCCGACCGGGGCGAGGAGGCGCTCTGGATGGCGCACGCCGTCCCGTACGACGCGATCGTGCTCGACGTGATGCTGCCCGGGCTGGACGGGTTCGCCGTGTGCCGGCGGCTGCGGCAGCGAGGGCGTCTGGACGCCCGGTGCTGATGCTCACGGCACGCGACGCCGTCGACGACCGCGTCGCCGGCCTCGACGCCGGCGCGGACGACTACCTGACGAAGCCGTTCTCGTTCGAGGAGCTGCTGGCCCGGCTGCGCTCCCTCACGCGGCGGGCGCCCGTGGAGCGGCCGCCGGTGCTCGCCGTGGGCGGGCTGCGGCTCGACCCGGCCGCGCACCGCGCCTGGCGCGGCGAGACCGAGCTCGACCTGTCGGCGAAGGAGTTCGCGCTGTTCGAGCTGTTCATGCGCCGGCCGGGCGCCGTTCTCACACGCGGGCAGCTGCTCGAGGGCGCGTGGGACATCGCGTTCGAGAGCCGCTCCAACGTCGTGGACGTCTACGTCCGGTACCTGCGGGAGAAGATCGACCGCCCGTTCGGCTGCGACTCGATCGAGACGGTGCGCGGGGTGGGGTACCGGCTGAAGGCGGACGCATGAGCCGGCTGCCGATCCGGCTCAGGCTGACGCTCACGTTCGCGCTCGTGATGGCCGTCGTGCTCGCCGCCGTCGGCGGCTTCGTCTACGTCCGGGTCGGAGACGCGCTCCTCACCTCGGTCGACCAGACGCTGCGCTCGCAGGGGAACGAAGCCGCACAGCGCGCGCACAACGAGCACGGGCTCGTCGACCAGGACGCATCCGGCGGGACGACACTGGCGCAGCTGCTCGACGCCAACGGCACCGTCACCCGGACGACGATCGGCGCGATGGTGCCGCTGCTCTCGCCCGGCGATGCCGCACGCGTCTCCGCGGGCGTGACGGTGTGGCGGTCGATCACGCTCAAGACGCCGTCGGGTGACTGGCGGGTGCTCGGCGTGCGGGCGCGAGGCGGCGGCGCCGTCGCCGTCGCCCGTTCGCTCGAGCCGCGCGAGGACACGCTGCACCGCCTGCTCCACGAGCTGACGATCGCCTTCCCGCTCGCGCTGCTGCTCGCCGCGGTCGCGGGCTACGCCCTCGCCGCGGGCGCCCTGCGGCCCGTCGAGGCGATGAGGCGCCGCGCGGCGGCGGTGACGGCGACCCGTCCCGGCCGCCTCCCGGTTCCGCGCTCCCGTGACGAGGTGTCGCGCCTCGCGCTCACCCTCAACGACATGCTCGGCCGCCTGGAGGCGGCCTTCCAGCACGAGCGCCGCTTCCTCTCCGATGCGAGCCACGAGCTACGAACGCCGCTCGCGCTGCTCCGCGCCGAGCTCGAGCTCGCCCTGCGCCGCCCTCGCTCGGCGGACGAGCTCGAGGAGGCGCTGCGCTCGGCGGCGGAGGAGACCGAGCGACTGTCCAGGCTTGCCGAGGACCTGCTGTTCATCGCGCGGGCAGACCAGGGCGCGCTGCCGATCCGGCGCGAGCACGTGCCGGCCACCGACGTGCTCACGACCGTTGCGGAGCGGTTCTCGGTGCGGGCCCGTTCGCATGCGCAGACGGTGCGGGTCGAGGAGAGCGACGCCGTGCTCGACGCCGACCCGCTCCGCGTCGAGCAGGCGCTCGGCAATCTCGTCGACAACGCGCTCGCCTACGGCGCCGCTGCGGTCACGCTCGAGGCGCGAGCGCGCGACGGCGTGGTCGAGCTCCACGTCACCGACGACGGCCCCGGCTTCCCGGAGAGCTTCGTCGAGCGCGCGTTCGACCGCTTCAGCCGCGCCGACGATGCGCGCAGCCGAGGCGGCACGGGGCTCGGCCTCTCGATCGTGGCGCTGATCGCGCACGCGCACGGCTGCGACGCCGGCGCGTCCAACCGTCTCACAGGGGGAGCCGACGTCTGGTTTGCCGTACCGGCGCCTCTTCGCCAGGGGAAGGAAGAGGCGCCGGCCGGCCGTGTCGGAGGATCGATGAAGCACACCCATCTGAGCAGACGCAAATGAGCGGGGGCTAAGAGCTGCGCTCTTAGCCCCCGGGGGATGGTGTGCTCCGCAGAGCGGACGCCGGCCAAGCCGGCGCCCGCTTGTCTGCCGTGAGCCGAGGGTTGCGGGAGTGCGCGCGGTGGTGCTGCGCATCCCCGCACGCGTGGATCCGGCCTGCGCGAACGCGCCTTTGGCTGCGTTCGCTCTGGCCTGTGGTGGTCGGCCCGGGTCGGAGGTTGAAACCGCCGCTCGTCAACCGCTCTGGGGCCGGAGGCTAACGCCGAGGCGTTAGGCGAAGGCCGAACCCACGCGGCCGGGGATGGCGAAGCCACCACCGGCCGCGCGCTCTGCGGAGCACAACATCTCCCCGTGAGAAGCGTGCAGCGCTTCTCACGGCGCAAGGCGCAGCCGAAGCAGTGCGCCGCCGCCGGGGGCTTCCTCTGCCGTGACCGTTCCGCCGTGCGCTTCTGCGACCTCGCGGACGATCGACAGGCCGAGGCCCGAGCCCGGCAGCGACCGCGCTGCGGTCGCACGGTAGAAGCGCTCGAAGATATGGGGCCGGTCCTCCGCGGCGATCCCGGGGCCGTGGTCGCGAACGCTCAGCTCGCCGTCCACGAGCGTAACCTCGACCCTCGCGCCGGGTGCGCTCCACTTGCCGGCGTTCTCGAGCAGGTTCCAGACGGCCCGTTCGACCCGCTCGGGGACGCCCTCGACGGCCGCCGGGGCGAGCGAGGTCTCGAACGTGAGCTGCGGGAAGCGCGATCGCGCGCGCTCGACGGAGCTCTCGACGAGCTCGTCGAGCTGGAGCGACGTTCGCTCGAGGCGGGGATCGTCGCCGCGGGCGAGCTCGATCAGGCCGCCGATCAGGTCGCGCATCTCGTGCGACTCGCGTTGCAGGTCGTCGAGCAGGCGCTGCCGTGCGTCCGGGTCGAGCCGCTCCTGCTGCCTGAGGACGTCGATGTTCGTCTGCATGCTCGTGAGCGGCGTGCGCAGCTCGTGCGACGCGTCCGCGACGAAGCGGCGCTGCATGTCGATCGCCTCCTGGAGCGCGCCGAGCATCGTGTTGAACGAGTTGCCGAGGCGTGCGAGCTCGCCGCGCCCGCCTTCGGGGACGCGCTCGCTCGGATCGCCGGTTTGCGCGATCCGCTCGGCGGCTCCGGTGAGCCGCCGCACCGGTGCGAGCGTCGCGCGCGAGACGAGCGCGCCGGCGAGTGCCGCGGCGCCCACACCGCCGAGCGAAACGAGGATCAGGATCAGGCGCAGACGGTGGAGGTCGTTCACGAGCGGGTCGATGTTCCGTGCGACCACGACTGCGCCGCCGTGAAGCGGCGCGACCGCCTCGCGGACGTGAATCTTCTGGATCACCGTGTTGTCGAAGAACGGCGTACCGACCTTGCCGCTGGCGACCGCCTTCACGTCCGCGCTGACGGGGAACTCGGCGCCGTTGAGCGGCTGGCCCGTCGGGCCGATGAACACGACCACGTCGTTCGCGTACTCGTCGAACCCGCGAAATGCAGCACGAGGATCGTGTTGAAGGAGCGCGGCGTGGGCTCCGATCGAGTCGTCGACCTGCTTGTACAGGTCATGTCGCATGACGAAGAAGGTCGTGACGGATGCTGCGCCGAGGACGATCGCGACGACTCCTGCTGCGACGAGCGTGAGACGGAGGCGGAGCGTCATGGCTCGCGGAGCACGTACCCGGTGCCGCGGACGGTGTGGATCAGGCGTGCGTCGCCGTCGCCCTCGGTCTTACGCCGGAGATAGCCGACGTACACGTCGAGCGCGTTCGACGAGTGGCTGAAGTCGTACCCCCAGACCCGCTCGTAGATGAGCGGCCGGGGGAGCACCTGGCGGGGGTTGCGCATGAACAGCTCGAGCAGGTGGGCCTCGGTGGTCGTCAGCTCGAAGCGGCGCCCGCCACGGCGTGCGTCCATCGAGCCGAGGTCGAAGGAGAGATCGGCGAAACGCAGCACGTCCGCGGGCTCCTTCTCGAGCGCCCGGCGGAGGAGGGCGCGCAGCCGCGCGAGCAGCTCCTCGAGCGCGAACGGCTTGGGCAGGTAGTCGTCGGCGCCCGCGTCCAGCCCCTCGACCCGGTCGCCGACCGCGTCCCGGGCGGTGAGGAGGAGGATCGGGACGCGATTACCCTCGCGGCGGAGCCGGCGGGTCACGTCGAGGCCGTCGAGGCCGGGCATCATCACGTCCAGCACGACCGCGTCCGGCGTCCGCGCCTCGATCGCGGCCAGCGCGCTGTCGCCGTCCGGGGCCAGGACGACCTCGTAGCCCGCCAGCTGGAGGGCCCGCTCGAGGGCCTCCCGCACGGCGCGATCGTCGTCGACCACGAGAACCAGCATCTCAGTACAAAGTCTGCCCTTTGAGGTGAGAGCCCGCTAAGAGAGCGTTCCGGGCGAAGTGCTGCGCACTTCGCCCGCGGGTGATCTTGTGCTCCGCAGAGCGCGCGGCGGCGGAGCCGCCACGCTCTTGTTTCTGCCGTGGGCGGCGGGTTGTGCGAGCGCGCACGGTGGTGGCTTTCGCCGTCCCCGTCCGCGTGTATCCGGCCTGCGCGAACGCGCCTGCGGCCGCGTTCGCTGCGGCCCTGGACCGTCTGAACCGGAGAAGGTTGTAACCGGCGCTCGTCGAGCGTTTCAGGCCGGAGGCCGACCCCACGCGGACGGGGACGGCGAAGCCGCCACCGGCCGCGCCACCCGAACCGATCGGCCCTGGATGCTTCTATGGGTGTCAAGTGGGTGTGGGTAGCGTCTCAAGTGTTCGGTAGAGGTGGCGGGCGAGGTAGCGCTTGAGGGAGCGGATGGCTTCGCGTTTGGTTTTGCCGTGGGTGGTGTGGTGGTGGAGGTAGGCGATGGTTGGTGGGTGGTGTTTGCTTCGGGCGAGGACGATGGTGTGGAGGGCGCGGTTTGAGCCATCCCGGGTTTGACGGAGACTTCGAGCCAGGCTGTCCCCTGGCGGAAGGAGAGGTCTGTCATGCCGAGAGCGAGGAAGTATCCGGTGGAGTTGTTGGAGCGCGGTACGCGGCTGGTGTTCGAGTCGGGGCGTCCGATCGCGCACGTCGCTGCTGATCTGGGGTTGCCGTCGGAGACGTTGCGCAAGTACGTGCGGCAGGTCGAGGCGAACGAGGGCCTGCGTCCGGACCTGCCGACGCAGCGAGGAGCGTGAGGAGATCCGCGAGCTGCGGCGCGAGGTGTCGGAGCTGCGTCGCGCGAACGAGATCCTGAAAGCGGCGTGCGTGTTTTTCGCGGGCGAGCTCGATCCACACCGTCCGAGGTGAGCGTGTTCGTCGACGAGCATCGCGAGCGCTTCGGGGTCGAGCCGATCTGCCGGACCCTGGGCGTGTCGGCGTCCGCCTACTACCAGCGCGCCACGGGCAAGCGGTCGCCGCGCCGGGTCGAGGACGAGCGGCTGCTCGAGCGGATCCGTGAGCTCCACGCCGCGCAACTACTACGCCTACGGCTCCTGGCGGATGTGGAAGGCGCTGCTGCGGGCTGGCGAGCAGGTCGGCCGCGGCCGGGTCGAGCGGCTGATGCGCGCAAACGCCATCCAGGGCGCCAAACGGCGCGGCAAGCCGTGGCGGACCACCTGTCCCGAACGCGGATGCCCGTCGGCCGGCGGACCTGGTCGAGCGTGACTTCGGCGCCAGCCGCCCGGACGAGCTCTGGTTCGCGGACTTCACCTACCTGCGCTGCTGGGAAGGCGTCGTCTACTTCGCCTTTGTGATCGACGCCTACAGCCGTGCGATCGTCGGCTGGCAGTTCGCAGCGCACATGCGCACCGACCTCGTCCTCGACGCGCTGCGGATGGCGCTCGCTCAACGCGGACCAGGCGCGAATGTCGCGCTCGTTCATCACAGCGACGCCGGCAGCCAGTACACCTCGTTCGACTACAGCCAGACCCTCGACGACCACGGCGTGCAAGCCTCGATCGGCACCGTCGGTGACGCCTTCGACAACGCCGCTCGCTGAGAGCTTCGTCGACAGCTTCAAGACCGAGCTGATCCGCGACCGCGTCTGGCAAACGCGATCTCAGCTCGAGCTCGCCGTTCGTCGAGTACGTCGCCTGGTTCAACAACGAGCGCCTGCACACCTCGCTCGGAGGCATCCCGCCGGCCGAGTTCGAGCAGCAGCACGCGAGACGATAGGTTCCGCAGAAGCCCCATTGATCAAAGTAGGAAACCAATCAAAACCGTCTCCGCGGAACCCGGGAGGGCGCGGTTGAGTTGGCGGTCGCCGCCGCGGTCGAGCCGGTGGCGGGTTGTTTGGCCGGAGGAGGCGGGGATGGGGGCGGCGCCGGCGAGGCGGGCGAAGGCGGCTTCGCTTCTGATCCGGCCGGGGTGTGACCAGGAGATGAGGAGTTGGGCGGCGGTGATCGGGCCGATGCCTGGCTCGGCGAGGAGTGCGGGCGCGAGTTGGTTGACGAGGGTTGTGATTGCGCGCTCGAGCTCGCGTGCTTCCTGCTCGGCGGTGAGTGCGCGGCGGGCGCAGCAGCGCAGCGCGAGCGAGGTGCCGGCCTGCTCGTTTGCGGGGCGTGGCCGCAGGGCGGCGCAGTGGTGGAGGAGGCGGCTGCGGGTGAGAGGCCGCAGCTGGGCGCGCTGCGGCTCGGCAAGCGAGACAAGCAGCGAGCGCAGCTGGCAGAGTGCCGCCTGCTTGGCCGCGACCGCGCCGGCTCGCGTTGTCAGCAGTGCCCGCAGCGACTCGCGCTGCCCGGCCGCACGCGGGCAGGCGAGCTGCTCGCCTGCCAGGACCGTGCGGGCGGCGCGGAGCGCGTCCAGCGGATCGGACTTGAGCCGGCCGCGGCTGCCGCTGCGCTTCGGCCGCTCGACCTCGAGCACCCGCTCGCCCCGCGCGGCCAGGAAGCGGGCCAGGCCGGCGCCGTAGCAGCCTGTGCCCTCGATCGCCCACACCCGGCGGCCGGGCGCGTGCTTGTGCGCGGCAGCGAGCGCTTCCGCGTAGCCCACGCCGCTCGCCGGCAACCCGTACTCGGCCTCAACACCACCGCTGACGGCGATCACCGCAAAGGCGTGCCGGTCGCGGTGAGTGTCGACGCCAATCGCGTAGTCCAGCGTCTCTGCAAGCATCCCTTCCACCTCCACTCGACTGGGGGGAACGCGTCGGTGCCGATCTGGAGCAGCGAACCGCAAACGGCAGGACTGTGACGGGTCACGCCCTTCGGGCGGACAGGCTTCTGATCAGGCCAGCAAGCGGGCACCAGGCCGGCACCGACCGAGCTCACGCGGACAGATCCCGGCAAAGACACCCACCACACAGGGGTCAGTCACAAAACGAGTCACACGCAAGCACGACCAACGCCAGCCTGGCAACCACCCCAGACAGACACCCGCACTCTCACAGTCACGTAAGAGGACGCCGGCTCAGCCGCCGGGCGCTCTGCGAAGCACAACATGTCCCCCGGTGAGAAGCGCGCAGCGCTTCTCACCGGGAGCGGAGCGCTTCTCACGAAGAACTCAGATTCCGGTGCTTCGATGCGCGGTACCGATGACCGAGCTTGGGCTTGCCCTCCCCACACCGGCGCCGGCGCGCAGTCGCGCGCGCCGGCGTGCCCACGCGCTCGTCTTCGGAATCGCGGTCTGGGCCGTCGTCGCCGCCAACGCCGGAGTCATCACGTGGCTCTGGCTGCGCGGCGGCGGCGTCTCGGCCGTCCACACCTGGGGCGACCTGGCCACGAGCACCGGCCGGCTGACCGGCCTACTCGGCGCGTACTTCGCGCTCGTCCAGGTGCTGCTGCTCGCCCGGCTGCCCTGGCTCGAGCGGCTCACCGGCTTCGACCGGCTCACGGTCTGGCACCGCCGCAACGGCAAGCTGACCTTGTACCTCGTCCTCGCCCACGTCGTCCTGATCACGATCGGCTACGCGGCGATGGACCGGATCGGCGTCCCGAGCGAGGTCTCGCGGCTGCTCAGCAGCTACCCCGGCATGTTCACGGCCACGGCGGGCACGGCGCTGATGATCGTCGTCGTGATCACGTCCCTCGTGATCGTCAGGCGCCGGCTCCCCTACGAGTGGTGGTACGCCGTCCACTTCACGGCCTATGCGGCGATCGCGCTGAGCTGGTTCCACGAGATTCCGACGGGCAACGAGCTGACGATCCATCCGGCCGCCGCGGACTACTGGCGCTCGCTCTTCCTGGCCACGCTTGCCCTGCTCCTGATCTTCCGGGTCGTCCAGCCGCTGGCACGCTCGCTCGCGCACGGCCTGCGCGTCGAGGAGGTCGTGATCGAAGGGCCCGGCGTCGTCTCGCTGCGGATCGGCGGCCGCGGGCTCGGGCGCCTGCGCGTACGGGCGGGGCAGTTCTTCCTCTGGCGCTTCCTCTCCGTGCCCGGCCGCTGGTGGGAGGCGCACCCGTTCTCGCTCTCCGCGCTTCCAGAGAGCGGCTCGATGCGGATCACGGTCAAGGGCGTGGGCGCCTACTCGCGGCGGCTCGCAGAAGTCCGGCCCGGGACGCGCGTGCTCGCCGAGGGCCCTTTCGGCACGTTCACCGACGCCGTGCGGCGCCGCCACAAGGTGCTCCTGATCGCCGGTGGGATCGGGATCACGCCCGTGCGCACGCTGCTCGAGGACCTCGACGGCGACGTCACCGTGCTCTACCGGGTCGTTCGCGACGAGGACGTCGTCTTCCGCGAAGAGCTCGACACGCTGGCGCGCGAACGCGGCGCGAGCCTCGAGTACGTGGTCGGCGACCACGCCGCACCCGGCGGCGAGCGCCTCCTCTCTGCGGAGCACCTGCGCGAGCTCGTGCCCGACGTCGCCGACCGCGAAGTGTTCCTCTGCGGCCCGCCCGCGATGACGAACGTGATCGAGAAGAGCGTGCGCGGCGCAGGCGTGCCGCGCGCTTTCGTCCATGTCGAACGGTTCGCACTCTGACCCAAGGAGCCTCATGAACAGAGCAGTCCCAGCAATCCTCACTGCCGTCGCGCTGGCCGCGCCGGGCGCCGCGCTCGCGAAGACGAAGCCGAAGGCTGTCCTCAAGACGATCCACGGCCCGTCGGTCGACATGCAGTGGGGGCCGATCCAGGTGACGGTCAAGGTCAAGGGCAAGAAGATCGTGGCCATCAGCGCGACGTATCCGACCGAGCGGCCGCGCTCGCAGTTCATCAACCTGCAGGCGATTCCCTGGCTGAAGCAGGAGACGCTCCAGGCGCAGAGCGCGCGCATCCAGCTGATCGGCGGCGCGACGTTGACGAGCGAGGCGTACGCGATGTCGCTGCAGGCGGCGCTCAACCAGGCCAAGATCTAGCGTTCGAGGCATGCACCGGCTCGAGCACGTGATGGGCATGCCCATCGGCATCGACGTGCGAGACGGCGAGGTGCCCGCGACCACGGTCACCGAGGCGTTCGACTGGCTGCGGCTCGTCGACGCGACCTTCAGCACGTACAAGGAGGACAGCGAGATCAGCCGCCTCAACAGCGGCGAGCTTTCGCTGGCCGACGCGCATCCCGACGTGCAGGCCGTGCTCGCCGAGTGCGAGCGGCTGCGGGAGCGCACCGGCGGCTACTTCGACGTGCGGGCAGGCGGCGAAGGGCTGGACCCGTCCGGTCTCGTCAAGGGCTGGTCGGTCGACCGGGCCGGCGCGATCCTCGCCGCCTACGGAGCGCGCAACTGGTCGATCTACGCCGGCGGCGACGTGCTCGTGCACGGCTGCCCCGACGGCGAAGAGCACTGGAGCATCGGCATCCAGCACCCGCGGCAGCGTGACGCGATCGCTGCCGTCGTCTGCGGCACCGATCTCGCGGTGGCGACGTCGGGAGAGTACGAGCGGGGGCAGCACGTGCTCGACCCGCACACCGGGCAGCCCCCGGCCGGCGTCCTCTCGGTGACGATCACCGGTCCCGAGCTCGGCACCGCCGACGCGTTCGCCACGGCGGCCTTCGCGATGGGAGCCGACGGTCCCGCCTGGACCGCGCAGCTCGACGGCTACGAGGCGCTGACGATCCTCGCCGACGGACGCGTGCTCTCGACGCCCGGCTTCCCGCGCGGCTAATCTGCGGCTACCGCCAGATCGATCCCGGCTGGGCCATCTCCGCGACGATGTCCGTAGTCGCGACGACGCCGAGCGGTACCGATTCCGGCTCGCTCGCATCCACGACGACGAGCCGGTGAACCTCGTGCTCGAGCATCAGGTCAGCGGCCTCGCGGAGCGTCGCGGTCGGATCGATCATGATCGGCACGCGCATCAGCTCGGCCACCGTCACGCTGTTCGCATCGGCGCCGACGGCGTCGAGCAGGTCGGTCCCGGTGACGACGCCGAGCGGGCTCCCGTCGGCCGCGACGACGACGACCGCGCGAACATGGCGCTCGGTCATCACCCGCGCGACCTGCCGCACCGTGGCGCCCTGCCGGCAGGCGACGAGCCCGTGCGACATCACGTCCGCGACGATGCGGCGGCCGAGGCTTCCGTGGCCGAGGAAGCGGACGAGGTCGGACGTCGCGACGACGCCCACCGGTAGCCCGCCCCGCGTGACGACGAGACGCGAGAGCCGCTCGTCGCGCAGGCGGATGGCCGCTTCCGCGACCGGGGCGTCGGCGTCGATCGTCACCGGCGGCATCGTCATCATCTCGCCCGCCGTCATCGACCGCATCGTGTCGAGGCTCTCCTCGTCGCTCGCGAGCCATTCTCCGGCGAGCAGGTCGGTGTCGGCGACGACGCCGGCCGCGCGTCCGCTCTCGTCCAGGACGACGACACCGTGAATGCGCCGCTCGGCGAGCAGCGCCGCGACCTCGCCCAGGCTCACGTGGCTGCGACACGAGACGATCGGCGACGACATGAGGTCGGCGACGCGCGTCATGCGACTCCGCAGAAGCGCATCGCGGCGACGGCCAGCCCCTGGGCGCAGCTCACGAGGCCGTCCACCGGGACGTGCTCGTCGACCGTGTGTGCGACGCTGAGCCCGCCGGCGTCGAAGCCGGGCGGGCCGTAGCCGATCGAAGGGATTCCGGCAAGGTGGGTGAGCGTCGCGCCGTCGTACCAGGAGTCCAGGCCGCCGAGGGTACCGGGCCGGCCGACGTCTCGCGTCGCCGCCTGCATGACGCCGACGATCGGCTCCGACTCGGCGATCTCGAGCGGCATCACGCCGCTGGGCGACCACTCAACCACCGGCGGATGGTCGGCGAGCCAGTCGTCCTTCGCGCTCTCCCGCGCGATCCAGTCCTCGACCTCCCGCCGAACGTCGGCTCCCCAGCCCGCGGCGTCCGCCTGCCGCGGGAGGTACATGACGGCGATCGTCAGGTCGCAGGCGGCGGGGTACGTCACGGGCCACTCGCCCGCGGCGGCCATCGTCGGCAGCAGCGCCGGCCGGGACAGATACGGATGGTCGAGGCCGTCGCGCGACGCCCACTCGGCGCGCAGAGAGCGGATCGCGTCGATGACGACGGTCGCCTTCTCGATCGCGTTCACCGCCCCGCCCTCGCGCCAGCCCGGCTGGCGAACCTCCGCGTGACCCGGCCGTCCGGGAACGCGTACGCGCGCGTACTCCGAGCCGCGGCAGGCAACCCAGACGTCGAAGCCCGTGGCCTCGGTGACGATCCCGGCGTCTGCGCGGAGGCCACGCTCGACGATCGCGGTTCCGCCCGCGCCGGACGACTCCTCGTCGGTGTTCGTGGCGACGATCAGGTCGCCGGCGAGCCCGACGCCGAGCGAGTGGAGCGTCTCCGCGGCGAGCACCATCGCGGCGATCCCGCCTTTCATGTCGCACGACCCGCGCCCGTAGAGCCTCCCGTCGCGGATCTCGGCGGCGAACGGGTCGCTCGCCCAGCGCTCGCGCGGCTCGGCGGAGACGACGTCGACGTGCCCGTTGAAGATCAGGCTCCGGCCGCCGCCCGAGCCGCGCCGCCGCGCGACGAGCTGCGGCCTGCCCGCGAAGTCGAGGCCGGGCGGCACGAGCGGCTTCCCCTGCAGCGCCGCCGGGTCGGGCTCCCAGAGGTCGATCTCAGCCCCCGTCGCGCGGAGCCGCGCGGCGAGGTGCTCCTGCAGCGCCGCCTCCTGCCGAGGCGGATCGCCGACGTCGCGGGCGGTGGTGTCGAAGCCGATCAGGTCGGAGGCGAGCGCGACGAGCTCGTCCCGGCGCTGCTCGAGCTCCGCACAGACGTGGCGCTCGTCGTCGCTCAGCGGCATGCCCGGAACCTAGAGCAGCGAGCCGACCGCGCGGATCAGGCGGACGGTCGGCCACGCCGGGTTGAGCGCGACGTAGCGTGCAGCCCAGCCGCTCGGGACGAACTTCTCGAGGTACGTCGTGAGCGCGCGAAAGCGGTAGCGGGAGTCGAAGAGCGCGATCGCCGGCTGCGCCGCGCGGAGCAGGAGCTGGGCGCGGCCGTCGAGCTGTTGGGACGCGCCGCGCAGCGGGGCCATGTCCATCCAGGCGACGTCGGCGCCGTCGGCGGCCAGTGCGTGCAGCGCCTCGAGCACGAGCGCCTCGGTCGCGCCGGTGGGGGCGTCCGGCCGGCGGATCAGATCCTCGAGGAACCAGCCCGCGCCGACGGGCGAGCAGGCGAGCAGCGCCTCGACGCGACCGTCCCGCCAGGCGACGAAGAGCCGCTTCTCGCCGGCGAGCGTCAACGGCGAGGCGCGCAGGAACGAGCGTGACGCCCGATGGCCGAGGCGGCGCTCCCACGCGAGGAGCACGTCGGCCGCGAGCGGCTCGTCGGCCGCCTCGTACGGACGCGCCCGGATGCCGGCGCGTGAAGCCCTGTTCAGACACCAGCGCAGATGCTTGCCGCGGTCGCCGCGCGGCTGCCCCCAGTCGGCGAGCGTGAAGAACGGCTGCTCGCCGATCTTGAGCACGCTGTAGCCGCGCTCGCGTGCCTGCGCCGCGGTCGCCTCCTGGACGAGCACGAGGCAGACGCGGAGCCCGCGTCTCCGCAGCGCCGCCGTCGCCTCCTCGAGCAGGACTTCGCCGTCCTCCGGCGCACCCAGCGGATCGCCCCAGACGACCGCGACACGGTCCCGCTCGAGATACGCGACGGCGCCGTCGGCGCGGGCGCCGTGCACGTACTGCCACGGCGCCTCGTAGCGGAGACAGAACGAGAACGGGTTCCCGCTCAGGCGCACGGCGAGCTCGAGGGAACGCTCGAGCTCGCCGAGCGCGGGCACGGACCTCACTTGGTCGTGCAGTTCTTCTGCGCCCAGGTGCCGATGTTGGTGTAGGCCTTCTGCAGCGCCGTCTGGTCGATCTCGGACGAGAGCTTCGTCAGCTTCGCGATCGCCGCAGGGTCAGGCGTGCTCCCCGCGCTGAGGTTGACGCCCTTCAGCGCCACCGCGATCTTCGCGTACGCGGCTGCGACCACCTGGAAGTCGGCGCGGATGTCCTTCGGCGTCTTGTCGGCGAACTGCTTGAGCAGGGCCGCCGTCTTCTGGACGTCGGTGTCGCCGGTGCCCGCCATCGCCTGCGCGAAGCTCGTCGAGAGACCGGCGAGCTGGCTGCAGTTCGCGGCGTTCGCAAGGCCAGAGAGCCCCGAGCTCGCCGACGTGGTGGTCGTCGCGGCGGTGGTGGTCGCCTTCTCCGTCGTCGTCGCGGCCGTGGTGGGCGGGGTCGCGGTGTTCTTCTTGCTTCCGCCGCAGCCCGCGGCGAAGAGGACGAGGCCGCTGAGTGCGATGACGGCCAGAATGAAGAGCGGCTTACGGCGCATGGCAAGGGCTCCTTCTCGGTGTCTGCCTGACGCGGACCCTATAGGCCGAAGCGGCCCTTCCCCCCATCCGGGGAAGCCCGCGTCCTTGATTGACTTGCCACGTGAGCATCCCGGCGGCGGTCACGGACGCACGCAGCCTCCGCCGTCGCGGGCAGGTCTACGTTGCGCTGGCGGCGCTCGCCTGGTCGAGCGCGGGCGCGCTTCAGCGCGAGCTTTCGGTCGGCACGACCACCCAGGTCGCCGGACGCGCGCTGTTCGCCGTGCTCGGGCTGCTCGCGTTCGTCGCCTTCTCGGGGCACGGCGGCGGTGTTCGCGCGTTCCGGTCGATGGGCCGTGCGGAGCTTGCAGTTGCGGTGTGTACGGCGGTCGCCTCGGGAACGTTCATCGTCGCGCTCAACCATACGACGGTGGCGAACGTGCTCTTCATGCAGGCGGTTGCGCCGATCGCGGCCGCCCTGATCGCGTGGGCCGGGCTGCGCGAGGCCGTCTCGCGCCGGACGGCCGTGGCGATGGTCGTTGCCCTCGCCGGCGTCAGCCTGATGGTCGGCGGGCCGGGCGGAGCCCACGGCCTCGGCCTGGCGCTGTCGGTGGTGATGACGCTCTCGTTTGCGCTCTCCGTCGTGATCACGCGCCACCGCCACGACATCTCGATGGCTCCCGCGATCACGCTGTCGCAGGTACTCGTGCTCGCTGCCGTCGGTCCGTTCGCGCACCCCGGCACGGTCGGCGTGCACGACCTCGTCCTGATCGTCCTGCTCGGCGTCGGGCAGATCGGTCTCGGCCTCGCCTTCCTGACGATGGGCGCGCGCCTGATTCCGGCCGCAGAGGTGGCCCTGATCACGCTGCTCGAGGTCGTGCTCGGGCCGCTCTGGGTGTGGCTCACGCTCTCGGAGCGGCCGGGAACCGGGACGCTGCTCGGCGGGGTGGTGGTGATCGCCGCCGTCGTCCTGCAGGCGCGCAGCACGTCCCGCTAACGGAGCGGCGTCGTCGAGACGAGGCGGAGCGTGACGTCTTCGCGGTAGCGGGCCAGTCCGATCAGGGGCTCCGGGCGGCTCGTCCGGTTCGAGACGACGAGCTCGACCGGCAGCCCGCTGTGCGAGTCGAGCCACCACTCGGTGGTCTCGGTGCCGCGGTCGGTGCCGGTGACGCGGCCGACCGTGCGGTAGCGCTGCGTCTGCACCGGCTGCCCGCCGACGTCGATCCGCACAGGAGGCGCGCCGATCTCCTCTCCCGTCTGGACGTCGTGGCGGGAGCGGCAGTGGAAGCTGCCGGTGCTGCCGTTCGCCGGCGGCGCGCAGACGTAGGCGGTGCTGTCGTGGCGGCCGAAGAAGCTGTGCACCTCGTCGAGCGCGCGGAGCTTGGGGCCCGGCGCCCGGGTGCAGAGCGTCCACGTCGTCGAGCGGCCGGCCAGCGCGTCCCAGCGGAGCCGGACGCCGCATGGAACCTCGACGACCGTGATCGTCGTCGTCGCCGGGTACGGGTGGCGCGTTCCGCCGAGCACGTCGAGCGACTCCTCGCCGCGGGTCGCGTACGTGTAGACGCCGTCGAGCGCATGCGGCCGCGGGTCGCTCGCGCGAAACCGCTGCAGGGCGCTCTCGACGGATGCGGGCCGGGCCGTGTCGGTGAAGAGCAGGCCGCCCGCCCACGCCGCCCCGAGCCCGGTCGCGATCGCGGCCGCGAGCACGAGCCCCGCTGCGAGCCGGCGCCGACGCGATCCCGCCACGCGCTTCACCGCGCCACCGTATCCGGCACCGGAGCCCTGCCGTGCGCTACAAGTCCGGGGAGATGGAACCCGAAGAGCTGCTGCCCGAGCTGCACCTCCGCTGGCTCGGCCGGCCGGCTCGCACGGCGGTCCGCGAGGGCGGCCTCGAGCTCGCGGCCGGGCCGCGCACCGACTGGTTCGTCGATCCGGGCGGCGACGTGCCCCCGGTCGCGAATGCGCCCGCCCTGGTCGGCGCCCCGAGCGGGGACTTCCTGCTCAGCGCCCGTGTCGGCGTCGAGTTCGCATCGGTATTCGACGCCGGTGCGCTCGTTCTCTTCGGCCACGACCGCGCGTGGGCGAAGCTCTGCCTCGAATACTCGCCGCGGCACGAGCCGATGATCGTCTCGGTCGTCACGCGCGAGCTCTCGGACGACTGCAACTCGTTCGTCGTCGCCGGCGGCAGCGCGTGGCTGCGTGTGGCGAGGATCGGCCGGAAGTTCGCGTTCCACGCGTCGACCGACGGCTCGGTGTGGGGGCTCGTCCGGCACTTCGCACTCGAGCCGGGCGACGAGCTGCTCGCCGGGTTCGAGGCCCAATCTCCGCTCGGCGAGGGCTGCACGGCGCTCTTCACCGACATCCGCTACGAGAGCCGGACGCTGACGGACATCCGCTCCGGCGAGTGAGCTGCGCTACGCCTTGTCGTCGGAGAACCCGCATTCGAGGCAGACGAAGCGCGTCTCGCTGCGCTCGCCCGTCACGATCCCCATCGTGACGCCGCACGCCGGGCAGATCGGAGGCCGGTCGTCGTCCTGTTCGCGTCCGCTCTCCGTCACCCGGCCAGAGTAGTGGTCTCGGTGCGCGGCGTCCTGATCCGGCGGAGCCTGAAGACGATGGGGGCGTTCCATCGCGTCGTCTACCGTGCCGGCGGCGGCCGGGTCGGCGGCAGGGTCTGGGGGCTGTCGATCCTGCTGCTGACCACGACCGGCCGCAAGACCGGCAGGTCGCGGACGACGCCGCTGTGCTTCCTTCCGGACGGCGCGAACCTCGTCGTCGTGGCCTCGAACGGGGGTCAGCGGCGGCTCCCGGCCTGGTGGCTCAACCTGCTGGAGAACCCGGAGGCGACGGTGGAGGTCGGCCGCAGCCGGAGAGCGGTCGTCGCACGGCCGGCGGCGCCGGAGGAGCGGGTGCGCCTCTGGGCCGAGATCACGGCGATCGCGCCGGGCTACCTCCGGTACGAGCGGCGGGCCGGGCGCGAGATCCCGCTGGCGATCCTGCAGACGGAGGCCCGGGCGGGCCGATGAAGACGATCGTCCACGTGCGCGGTCATGTCCGGCGGCCGCGGTGCCGATGAATCCGGCGATGCTGCTGCGGTTTTCGCTCGTCATCGTGCCCGCGCTCGCGCTCGCGGCGCTCGACCTCGTGGTGAAGGCGTCGCTGGCGACCAGGGACTGGGACTTCCACCAGCGCTCGCACGCGTGGTCGGTGCTCGACCTCGTCCTGCTCGCCGTCCTGCTCGCGCTCGCGATACTGCCGTCCCGGCTGGTCGCCGCGGCGGCGGGCGTCGTCGCGGGCGGTGCGCTCGGCAATGTCCTCTCGGCGCACCAGCATGGCGGCAGCGTCCCGAATCCGCTCGTGGTCGGTCCAGTTCGCGTCGAATCTCGCAGACTTCTTCGTGCTCCTCGGCGCGCCCGTGCTCGTGGTCGCGCTCGCGCGCGTCTCGATCCGCCACCGCGCCGCGATCGACCGCCTGATCCCGCCGCGTCGCTGGGAGCTCGGCCTCCGCCGGCTACTCGGCCTCTAGCCCCCGGCGACCTCACGGACGGTCTGCGAGTACGCCGGACCTACGCGCCCGCGTCTTCGTAGCGCGCGACCGTATAGGCGGCGAGCAGCGGGACGTTGAGCGTGAACGTCGCGAGCAGAAGCGTCATCACGGCGAGCACCGCGCCGTGCGTGCGGTCGTAGACGAACGTGAACTCGAGCATGCCGGCGACGACGACGTACGCGAGGAGCATCCAGCGTGCGACCTGGCCGAACCGCGCCCAGGCGAACCCCGGCCGGCGTGCGAGCAGCACGACGTTCGCGGCGAGCACTGCCACGGCCGCCGCGAGCAGGACGACGGCCGGAACGAGCGGCGCGCGTCGCGGCAGGTAGGCGGCGAGGTAGATCACGCCGGACGCGACCAGCCCGATCGAGAGCATGCCGAGCTCCGTCACCTTCGGCTCGGCGGCGTCGGTCATGTCGCGAGCCGGGTCATGATGATCAGCGTCGCGACCTGCATCGCGCCCGTGACGCCGGCCGCGTAGATGAAGCGGCGCATGAGCTTCTGCACGATCACCGGGTTCGGCCGCGGCTTCCGCAGCTCGAAGAGCACGGCGATGTTCGCCGGCTGCAGGAGCGCGAGCGCCGTCACCGCCATCACGGCGACGACGATCATCGACGCGACGACCCAGGCGTGGCGGCCGTACGAGCCGCTGAGCATGCCGTTGTGTCGCGCGAGCTGGAAGCCGGCTGCGAGCGTCATGGTCACGAGCGTCGGCATGATCAGGAGCATCTTCGGCATCAGCCGCGTCGTCAGCTCGATCCGCGCCGGCACCGACAGCGTCCGCATGATCGGGCCGATCACGAAGCCCATGAAGAGGTCGACAGCAGTCCATGCCCCGCCCCCGGCGACGTGGAAGAAGTCGAGCGCCCACGTCGAGTCGGCCGCGATCGCGACGACCAGCGCGGCGACGACGACCCCGACGACCGGCAGCCCGCGCAGCGGGACGATCGTCACCCGAGGCCGCTCCGCCACCTGCGGTGCGAGCGTTCCTGCGGTCGCCTCGACGACTGCCATCGGCGGACTATAGAGGGCCGTGCGGCCGAGGTCGCGACATACTGGCGCGGTGCGCCTCGTCGCTGCGATCGCGTTGAGCTTCGCGGGGCTGGCCGGCGGAGTCGCCGCCCCGGTCGGCGCTGCCGAGCGGCCGTGCCCGCCGCGGCCGCCCGATACGACGCATCCGATCGTCAGCCCGCGCTGGCTCTCGGGCGCGATCGTCACCGAGTACTACCCCGTCCGCGAGGCGTGGTTCTCCGGCGCGCGGGTGCGCATACCCGGCCTGCCCGGCCGCCGCCGCGTCGACTGGCTCTACGGCCCGCACGGTGTCGCGATGAACGGCGAGGGACTCGGCGCCGACGGACGCTTCTACCACTTCGCCGGCCCGTACGGGACCGGCTGGGTGAACCTGGACGGGCAGAGCACGCGGCCCTGCTGGGACGGCGTCTGGACGAACGGCAGTCCAGCCTGGCTCGACTTCGGCTGGCGCAACGCCCGCGGCCAGGTCACGTTCCCGCTCGCGGGTGGCGGCTGGTCGAACGGCCCGTCTGCGCGCTACCTGCCTCCGCCCGCACAGCTCCGGTTCGGCGCGGGCCGCACGCGCCCGCTGCCGTTCTGGCACGGCGTCGCGGTCGACCCGGAGCTGATCCCGCTCGGCAGCCGTGTCTTCATCCCGGCCTACTGCAACACGCCCGCGAAGGGCTGGTTCCGCGCGCTCGACACGGGCGGCGCGATCATCGCCGTCCACGTCGACGTCTACCGGGCGCCGCCGCAGACGCTCGAGCTGCACTCGCTCCGTGGGCAGCGCATCTACGTCGAGCCTGCCGGCGCCGCGCCTCCTCGTGTCGAGCCGACCTGTTAGCTAGAGGTGCTCGAGCGCGCGCCGGACGAGGACGCGGGCAAGGTCGGCGCGGTACTCGCTGCTCCCGCTGACGTCGGTCGGCGGCATCGTGCCGTCGGCCGCGTGCAGCGCGGCGTCGGCCGGCGAGGCTCCGCCCGCCACTGCCTCCTCGACGCTCCGTGCGCGCAGCGGCGTCGCCCCCATGCTCGTCAGGCCGACCTGCACGCGTCCGTCCACCCGGGCGGCGGCGGCGCCGACCGTCGCCCAGTCCTGCGCGCGCCGCTCGACCTTGACGTACGTGCCCGCCTGCACCTTCGGCAACCGGATCTCGGTGAGCACCTCCTGCCGCGCGAGCGCGGTCATGAACATGCCGGCGAAGAACTCAGCCGCGGGGATCGTCCGCTCGCCGCCCGGACCGCGCACGACGAGCTCGGCGTCGAGCGTGAGCACGATCGTGGCGAGGTCGGAGGCCGGGTCGCCGTGGGCGATCGAGCCGCCGATCGTGCCGCGGTGGCGCACCTGCGGGTCGCCGATGCCGGCGGCGGCCGTCCCGATCAGCGCGCAATGCTGCGCGAGCACCGGATCGCGCACGAGCTCCGCGTGACGGGTGAGCGCGCCGATCGCGATCCGGCCGCCCTCGTCACGGACGTAGCGCAGCTCCTCGAGCCGGCCGATGTCGACGAGCAGCGAAGGCCGCGCGAAGCGCAGACGCAGCAGGGGAATGAGCGAGTGCCCTCCGGCGAGGAGCTTCGCGTCCTCGTCGCGGCCGAGCAGCGAGATCGCCTCGTCGACGCTTCCCGCCCGCTCGTACTCGAAGGCAGCGGGGATCATGTTCCCGCTCTCGCTGCGGCCTGCACCGCGCGGACGATGTTGTGGTACCCGGTGCAGCGGCAGAGGTTGCCCTCGAGCCCGTGGCGGATCTCCTCCTCCGACGGGTTGGGATTCTCCTTCAGCAGCGAGATCGTCGCCATCACGAACCCGGGCGTGCAGTAGCCGCACTGCAGCGCGTGCCGTTCATGGAACGCCTGCTGCACCGGATGGAGCTCGTCGCCGTCGGCGAGGCCCTCGACGGTGGTCACGTCGCAGCCGTCCGCCTGCACCGCGAACACCGTGCACGACTTCACCGATTCACCGTCGAGCAGCACCGTGCACGCCCCGCAGGAGGTCGTGTCGCAGCCGACGTTCGTCCCTTTCAGCCCGAGCTGCTCGCGCAGGAAGTACGCAAGGAGCTGCCGCGGCTCGACGTCCGCTTCGCAGCGCGTGCCGTTCACGGTGACCGCGATCCGCGTCATCCCTTCGCCTCCTGAATAGCGCGCCAGACGTTCTCGCCGCTCGCGGGCATGTCGACATGGCGCACGCCGTACGGGGCGAGCGCGTCGACGACGGCGTTGAGGACGGCGGGCGTGGCGCCGATCGTCCCGGACTCGCCGATCCCCTTCGCGCCGAGCGGATTCACCGGCGTCGGGGTCTCCATCTCGACCGCCTCCCACAGCGGGAGGTCGGCGGCGGACGGGAACGCGTACCCGACGAACGTGCTCGTGAGCGGGTTGCCGTCGTCGTCGTAGACGACCTGCTCGTAGAGCGCCTGCGCCACGCCGGTCGCGACGCCGCCGTGCACCTGGCCCTCCGCGACGAGCGGGTTGATCAGGGTGCCCGCGTCGTCGACGGCGACGAGCCGGAGCAGCTCGACCTGCCCGGTCTCGACGTCCACCTCGACGACGGCGACGTGCGCGCCGAACGGAAACGTCGGGGAGCTCTTGAAGTCGTGCGCCGCCTTCAGCTCGCCGAGCCTCTGGTCGGCAGCAGCGCGTGCGGCGAGCTCCGGCCACGAGAGGGACGGCTCGGGCGCGTCGACGACGCGGAAGCGGCCGACGGCGCTGTCGAGCGCGATGTCGGCGGGGCTTGCCTCGAAGTAGTCGGCGACGAGCTGCTTCGCACGCTCGACGACCTCGTCGGCAGCGAGCCTGGCCGCCATGCCGCCGATCTGCGTCGACTTCGAGCCGTACGTCCCGGTGCCTCTGGCGACCTCGTCGGTGTCGCCCTTGTGGACGGTCACCTGCTCGAGCGGCAGCCCGAGCTGCTGTGCCGCGATCATCGCGAATGTCGTCTCGTGGCCCTGGCCGTGCGAGAACGAGCCGGTGCGGACGATCGCGCCGCCGTCGGCTGTGATCTCGACCTCGCCGAACTCGGTCTCGTCGATTCCGTTCGTGATCTCCACGTAGCTCGAGATGCCGATCCCGAGCTGCTTCGCGCCGCCCTGCTCGCGGCGCTGCCGCTGCTCGGCGCGCAGGTCGTCGTAGCCGGCCGATCGCAGCACGAGGTCGAGCGCGCCCTCGTAGTCGCCCGAGTCGTAAGAGGCGTGGGTCACCGTTGTGTACGGGAACGCATCCTTCGGGATGTAGTTCCTTCGCCTGACCTCGGCGGGGTCGATGCCGATCTCCGCCGCGAACGCGTCGAGCGCACGCTCGATCGCCTGCGATGCCTCCGGTCGCCCCGCGCCTCGGAAGGCCGAGATCGGGGTCGTGTTCGTCACCACCGAGCGGCCCTCGAACTCGATCCGCGGGATCGCGTAGACGCCGCTCGACATCAGCGCCGTCAGGTTCGGCAGGAAGGCTCCGAGCCCGGGATACGCGCCGCTGTCCTGCACGATGTCGAGCCGGTAGGCAAGCACCTTGCCGTCCCGTGTCCCGCCGATCGTGTAGTTCATCTGCTGCGCGCGGCCGTGCGGAAGCGCGACCATGCTCTCGCTGCGCGTCTCCGTCCAGCGCACCGGACGGCCGAGCCGGCGCGCGAGCCAGACCACCAGCACCTCCTCGACGCCGAGCATCTTCGAGCCGAAGCCGCCGCCGACGTCGGGGGCGATCACGCGGATCTGCGCCGGGTCGAGCCCGAGCGTTCCGGCGAGCACCATGCGATCCTGGTGCGGCGTCTGCGTCGAGAACCACGCGGTGACGCGGCCGTCCGCACCGACCTCGGCCGCGGCCGAGCGCGGCTCGAGCGGGCACGGCGCCATCCGCTGGCTGACGAGCGTGCCCGAGACGACGGCGTCGCAGCCGTCGAAGAGGCTTTCGTCGTGCTCGGGCGAGCCGGAGCGCCCGGCGACGTTCGTGCCGACCTCCGGGAACAGCAGTGCCTCGTCCTTCGCAGACTCCGCCGGCCTGACGACGGCCGGCAGGGGGTCGTAGTCGACGTACACGAGCTCGGCGGCGTCCGCGCCGGCTGCGCGGCTGTCAGCGACGACGATCGCGACGATGTCGCCGACGAAGCGGACGGTGTCGACCGCGACGAGCGCGCGCTTCATGCCCTGCTCCAGGCCGGGCAGCGGCGGCGGGCCCATCGGGCCGACGTCGACGTCGGCGCCGGTCAGGACCTGCACGTTCGGGAGCGCCTCGGCCGCCGCGGCGTCGACGCCGGCGATGCGGGCGTGCGCGAACAGCGAGCGGACGAACGTAACCGTCAGGGCGCCCTCCAGGGGCAGGTTCTCGACGTAGCGGCCCTCACCGCGGAGGAAGCGTGGGTCTTCCTTCCGCAGAACGCGATTTCCGAGGATGCTCACGGGTTGCGGAGCCTACCGTCCTCGCGCCGCACGGACAACCCGCATCGACGCCTCGCTCCGGCCATCCGTAGATGCCCCACGCCGGATCCGCGCCCGCGCGGATGGGCCTCGGCGGGCCCGGGGGAGAAGCATGTGCTGTCAGCGGATCGCTCGCTGGCCTGCTGCCTCTACGAGAAGGAGAGGGCGATGGCGGTTCGGGAGATCACCCTGGCGGACGAGGGCACGGACCTGCGCTGCGCCCAGTGCGACCGTCCTGCGCCGAACGATCCGGTTCTACTGCGCGGCTGGCGCCACAGCGAGCTGATGATCGGTCCCGTGGACGAGCTGATCGTGAAGATGCTCCTGTGCCCGGCCTGTCTCGAGGAGGATCACGCCGGTGACTTCGAGTCGGGGGCGTCCGACTAGAGGAAGGCGCCCGCCCGCTCGAGCAGCTCCTCGAGGCCTGCCTCGTTCGGGTTGCGCGGCTTGCCTGGATGGATGATCGCCACCTGGCAGGCCTCCGCCGCCTCGACGAGCTCGCGGTAGGTACCGGCGTCGGGATCCACGATGCTCGCCTGCTTGTTGTCGTTGTAGGCAAACATGCGGTCGTTGATCGCGGTGCACTCGTTGCAGGTCGAGCAGCGCGCGGTCTCGATCCACGGCTCGTCCGAGGAGCGCTCCTCTACGACCTCCTCCTCCGCCCCGTCCGCCGCGGGCACAGCGACCTCTTCGGGGGCCTCGGCCGGAGCGGCCGCCTCGGCGCGCGGGCCGTCGGGCTCGTGCTGCCGCTGCTCCTCCCACGCCGCCCGCTCGCGCGCGAGTAGCCGTTCCGCGTGGGAGTTGTGGATGCCGCCGAGCTCCTGGAGCCCGTACCAGATCTCGCGGCAGCGGTGCGCGGCCTGCATCGCCCTGGCGTCGGCGATCAGCTCGTGGAGCGTGTCGTGCTCGTCGACGACGCGGACGCGGGCGGCGCCGTCGCCGGCGTCCTTCGAGTCGCGGGCGCGCGGCGGCGCGAAGTGGTGTGCGTAGCGCCGGTCGCAGACCAAGAAGTCGACGAACGTGAACGCGACCTGCTCCGTCACACGTTGCAGCTCCGCGTCCGCGTACTCGAGCTCCGCGACCGGCCAGTCGAGCTCGGGTTGCGGGTTGCCCTCGAGCGAGAAGCGGGACGCCCAGTCCGGGCCGGCCGAAGGGTCGTACGTGAACGCGGGGAAGGCGCGCGACTCCAGCGCCGCCGCCGCGGTGAGGTAGGGCGGCAGATCGCCCGCCGGCGCCGCCGAGCCGGCGAAGACGCTGAAGAGGGCGGGGCCCGCGTACTCTAGGCCGTCGAGCACGCGGGCCCGCAGCTCGTAGAGGTTCGAGCTCGTGGTCTGGAGGACGAAGACGTCGTGCAGCCCCATCGCCGTGCTCGCCAGCTGGGCGCTGTGGAGACCGAGGAGGTGGTCTCCGCCGAGCGACGACTCGTCCAGGGCGTCCTCTGCCAGGACGAGCACCTTCAGGGGCAGGCCGGATGCCAGCGCCTCCAGCACCAGGCTGCTCTCCGCGGCGCCGGCGCGGCCCGGGTCCACACAGACGAGGTAGTCCGGGAAGAGGGCGAGATCCTCCGAGGTGAGCGCGTTCTCGTCGAAGTCCTCGAAGAACGCGTCGTGCTCCGACTCGACGTAGCGGCCCTGCGCCTCGAGCTCCGCGATCGACATCGCCTTCACGCGCTCCACCAGCTCGGGCAACCGCGCGCGGAACGCCTCGGCGGCATCGGCGCAGCCGTCGTAGCGACGGTCGCGGGGCGGCTCGGACGCCCTCAACACCTCCAGCGCCCACTCGATCCGTGCGCGCCGGCCGGGCGGCAGCTCGTCTTGCGGGGCCCCCTTGCCGAGCAGGCGCGACATGGCGTCGAAGTCGAACTGGTCGTGGTGCACGCTCCCGATCGCGGCTCGCAGGCTCTCCGGCCGGCTCCCGCCCTCCGAGTGGACGAAAGCGGCCCGCAGAATGTCGGACAGCGCCTGGACGAGGCGGTCGACCTCCGTCCGCAAGCGGCGCGCCTTCTGCTGCTGGACGCTGCGCCACGCGTGCTCGACGAGCCGGCCCGGCAGCTCGTGGTCGCAGCCGGCGACCTCGCCGTCGGCCTTCAGGCAGGCGCCCGTATGCGCGAGGATCTGCTCGACGCTCTCGTCGCCGTCGGCGAGGCCGGGCACCGCCCGTTCCCACAGATCCGTCAGCAGGCCGCGCGCGCCGTCGGCGGCGAGAGCGCGGAGCTCGTGCTCGAGGCGAAGGACGTGCCGGCGCAGCCGCTCCCCCTCGGCGCCGCGCGGGGCGAGCTCCTGCAAAACCTCGTCCACCAGCGACGTCAGCGACCGGACGTAGGCGCCGCCGGCCTCGTCCTCGACGAGCACGACGGGGAAGTCGTAGCGCAGGCGCGCCAGGTCGCGGTAGCCGGCCAGCAGTGCGGGGCGAACCGTGGCGGAGCCGACGGACTCGACCGGCGCCGCCATCGCTACGCGACCGCCTCCGGCGCGGCGGCGTCGTCCGGCCACACGGTGAACTTGTCCAGCTCCGCCTCGAAGCCCGCGCGGATGCGCTCGGCCGGCCGAGCCTGGCCCGCCCCGCGCAGCTCCTCGTAGCAGGGCACGCCGGGGTTTCGGTAGAGGATCCCGACCGGGATCTCGTCCACCGACGAGGCGATCTCGCGCGCGCGGTCGATGTCGAGCGGGTCGTGCTCGCGGCGGTTCTTGTAGATCCGCGACAGGTCGGGGCTCAGCTGGACGCCGTTCTCGTGGGTCAGGAGCAGCGTCTTCGACGGATCCTGCAACCACGGCTCGAGCATCCCGGGCAGAAACTCCGGGCAGCGCTGAATGACCCGCACGAACGAGAACCCCTTGTGCCTGAAGGCCGCCGCGACGATGTCGTAGAGCACCTCCGGGATCCAGTCCACCGCCTGCGCGACGAACGAGGCGTTCTGCACGCCGAGCGTCACGCTGAGCGGGTTGAGCGCCTCGAGATACGCCCCGCGCGGCGTCGTGTTGCTCTTGAGCCCTCTCGGCGAGGTCGGCGACGCCTGCTTCTTGGTGAGCCCGTACACGTAGTTGTCGTGCAGGAGCACCGTGAGATTCATGTTGTAACGGACGGCATGGATCCAGTGGGCCGCACCGATGCTGCAGCAGTCGCCGTCGCCGGTGTTGACGAACACGTCGAGGTCGGGCCGCGCCATCTTGATCCCCTCGGCGATCGGGAACGCGCGCCCGTGGATCCCGTGGAAGCCGTACGTGCTCATGTAGTGGGGGAAGCGGCTCGAGCAACCGATCCCCGACACGAACACCGTGCGCTCCGGGCTCAGGTCCTCGTCACGGCAGAGCCGCTGCACCGCCGTGAGGATCGCGTTGTCGCCGCAGCCGTTGCACCAGCGCGGTACGCCTCCCTCGTAGTCCTCGAGATTGTGGTGCTGGTCGGTCAGGCGCAGCAGGCACTGCGCGGCGGGGGTCGTCATCGCCGTTCCTCTCGCTCGAGTCGCGTCCGCACCGCGTCGCAGACGTTTGCGGGCTTGATCGGCTCGCCGCGCGCCTCGCTCCAGCAGTCGACGTCGACGAGGTAGCGCGAGCGGAGCATCATCGCGAGCGGCGAGTAGCGCCGGTTGTCGTCGTCGACGAGCTCGTCCTCTGTGCGGTCCGACCAGTTTCCCTCGACCGTCATCACGTGGCGGAAGCCCTGCATGATCTCCTTGATCCCGGGCGGCAGCGGCTGCAGGAAGCGCAGGTGTGCCGACGAGACCCGGAGCCCTTCGCCGCGCAGGCGCTCGACCGCCTCCTCGATCACGCCCTTCGTGCTGCCCCAGCCGAGGATCAGCAGGTCGCCTTCCGTGCCGCCGAAGACGGGCGGCGACCTCAGCGTCTTCTGGAGCGCGACGAGCTTCAGGCTGCGATGGCGCAGCCCTTCCTCGTTGCTCGTCGCGTCGTACGCCACGTGGCTTCCCCGGTCGTGCGCGAGACCGGTGAGCGTGTGCATCCCGCCCGGCTGGCCGGGGACGAAGCGCCTGGCGACGCCGGTCAGCGGATCCCAGTCGTAGGGCAGCGTGTTCTCCGGAACCGGCGTCTGGTCGAAGGGCGGCGCAAGCCAGTCCTCGCTGAACGCCGGCCGCGGAAACGGCTGCTGGGACGTGGCCAGGCTCGCGTCCGAGAGCACGACCACGACGATGTTGAACGACTCCGCGATCTTGCGCGCGGTGATCACCGAGTAGAAGCAGTCCTCGATGCCGCTCGCCGCGATCACGACCTTCGGAGCGTCGCCGTGGCTCCCGAAGACGGCGGCCAGCAGGTCGCCCTGCTCGAACTTCGTCGGCTGGCCCGTGCTCGGCCCGCCGCGCTGGACGTTGAGGACGACGAGCGGGATCTCCGCCATCGAGGCGAGCCCGATCGCCTCCTGCTTGAGCGAGAAGCCCGGCCCCGAGGTGACGGTGACCGCGCACTTGCCCGCATACGACGCGCCGATCGCGAACGAGCAGGCGGCGATCTCGTCCTCGGCCTGGTGGACGATCCCGCCGACGCGCTCGAACACGTCGCTCAGGTAGTGCGAGACGGACGTGGCGGGTGTGATCGGGTACATCGCGCAGATGTCCATGCCGGAGGCGAGCACGCCGAGCGCGAGCGCGGTGTTGCCGTTCACCACGATCTGCGGCTGCTTCGGCCGCTCGGCGGGTATCTGGTAGCGGAAGTCGAGGTTCTCCTCCGCCCACGTCCAGCCGGCCTCGAGCAGCTGCACGTTCTGAGCGATCACCTGCGCATCCTTCTTGCCGAAGACGATGCCGATCTGCTCGCGCGCGAGCTGCAGGTCGAGCGTGTAGAGGTTGCAGAGGATCCCGAGCGCGAACATGTTCTTGCCGCGCCGCGGATCGGCCACGAGCTTGCGGCACTCGACATCCATCGGAATCTCGATCACGCGGAAGCCGCCCGCGACGAGGCTTTCGACCGTCTCGACATAGGAGGCGGCGATCTTCGCGTCGCCGTGGTCCCGCCACATGCTCTCGAGCAGGATGGTCGCGCCGGGCGCGAACTCGCCCGCCCGGACGCGGCCGAGCAGCACCTGCTCGTTGAACGCGACCACGAGGTTGGTCTGGTCGCCGCCGTTCGTGACGCGGCGCTGCCCGATCCGGATGCGGATTCCGCTTGCGCCGGCGACGCTGCGCGCCGGTGGCTGGATCTCCGCCGGGATGATCTCCACGGTCCAGATCCCGTTCCCCATCTTCGCGGCGATCGCGCCGAGCGATTGGCCGCACCGCTGCGCGCCCTCGCCCGAGTCGCTGAGCACCTCGACGATGTGCTCGTCGAGCGTGACGGCGCCTCTGCGTGCGGCCGGCGGTTGCTGTGTCAGCACGTCGCTCATGGCCGGCTACCCGCGGTCACGCGCGTGTAGTTGCGCTCGCCGAGCTCGATGCCGAAGCGCTTGCCGGCGCTGCCGCTGCGCTCGGGCAGATAGACGACGTCGGTGTCGCGCAGCCCGAGGTACGCCTTCATCTCGCCTGCCGCCTTGCGCCCGGCGCCCATCGCCTCGATCACCGTCGCCGCGCCCGTGACGATGTCGCCACCCGCCCACACGCCTGCGATCGAGGTGGCGAGGCTGTCGTCGGCGGCGATGTAGCCGCGATCGTCGAGGTGCAGCGACGAGGTCTGGCCGAGGATCGGGTTGGCGTTCGTCCCGATCGCGTAGACGACCATGTCGACCTCGATCTCGAACTCGCTGTCGGACACCGGAAGCGGCCGCCGGCGCCCGGACTCGTCCGGCTCGCCGAGCTCCATGCGCTGGCAGCGCAGGCCGCGCACGTTGTTGTCGGCGTCGCCGAGGATCTCCACCGGGCTCGTCAGCCAGTGGAACTCGATGCCCTCCTCCTCGGCGTGATGGACCTCTTCGGCCCGCGCCGGCGCCTCGGTGTGCGTTCGCCGGTAGACGCAGTAGACGGTCTCCGCGCCGAGGCGCAGGGAGACGCGCATCGCGTCCATGGCGGTGTTTCCGGCGCCGATCACGGCGACGCGCTTGCCGGGCTGCAGCGGCGTGTCGTATTCCGGGAAGTCCCGCGCCCGCATCAGGTTGCAGCGGGTGAGCAGCTCGTTCGCCGAGAGCACGCCCGCGAGCGACTCGCCCGGGATGCCCATGAAGCTCGGATAGCCCGCACCGGTGCCGATGAAGACCGCGTGGTAGCCCATCTCGGTGAGCAGCTGCTCGACCGTGAAGAGCCGGCCGACGAGGGTGTTGCACTCGAACGTGATCCCGAGGCGCCTCAGCTTGTCGATCTCCGCGTCGATCACCGCGTTCGGCAGGCGGAAGTCGGGGATGCCGTACTTGAGGACGCCGCCCGGCTCGTGGAATGCCTCGTAGACGGTCACGTCGCAGCCGGCCTTGGCCATGTCGGCTGCGCAGGCCATCCCGGCGGGGCCCGACCCGACGACGGCGACGCGGAACGCGTTCGGCTCGACGTACGGGACGCTCTCCCAGCCCTCGGCGATCGCCATGTCGCCGACGAACCGTTCGAGACGGCCGATTGCCACCGGCTCGAGCGTGTCTCCGACCGTGCAGACGCCCTCGCACTGCGACTCCTGCGGGCAGACTCGACCGCAGATCGCCGGCAGCAGGTTCGTGGCGGTGATCGACTCGTAGGCGCCCTGGAGGTTCTTCTCGGTGATCTTGAGGATGAATTCCGGGATGTCGATCTCCACCGGGCAGCCGCGGATGCACGGCTCGTCGGGGCAGAGCAGGCACCGTTCCGCCTCGAGCAGCGCGTCGTCGAGTGTGTAGCCGCACGCGACCTCGGCGAAGTTGGTGGCACGGACGCGAGGATCCTGCTCGGGCATCGGCGTCCGCTCTTGAGGGATCGTCCGGATCGTCTTCTTGGGCGCCATTGGAGTCCTCCGCTCAGCGCGTGACCGCGCGCATGCGGCAGCTCTCCTGCCAGCGCTCGAGGGCGTCCGTCTCGCTCGGCTTGAAGCGCCGCAGGCGCGCCATCAGGTCGTCGAAGTCGACCGCGTGACCGTCGAAGTCGGGGCCGTCGACGCAGGCGAACTTCACCCGCCCGCCCACCCTGACGCGGCAGCCGCCGCACATGCCGGTGCCGTCGACCATCACCGGGTTCAGGCTCACGACCGTGCGGATCTCATGCGGGCGTGTCGCCTCCGCACAGCCCTTCATCATGATCGGCGGGCCGATGGCGACGAGCTCGTCGACGTCGGAGTGGCGGGCGAGCGCCTGCTCGATCCCCGCGGTCACGAGCCCCTTGATCCCCTCCGAGCCGTCGTCGGTGCAGACGATGAACTCGTCGCAGACCGCGCGGAACTTGTCCTCCCAGAACATGAGCTCCTTGCTGCGGAAGCCGATCACGCCGATCACGTAGGCGCCGCTCTGCTTGTACGCGCGCGCCTGCGGGTAGACGGGGGCGACACCGAGGCCGCCGCCCACGCAGACGACCTTCCGTGCGTGCCCGATGTCGCTCGGGATGCCCATGGGCCCGACGAGCGCGTGAACGGTCGTGCCGACCTGGCAACGCTCGTGCATCCTTCTCGTCGTCTTCCCGACCGCCTGCACGACGAGGGTGATCGTGCCCCGGTCGGGGTCGAAGTCGGCGAGCGTGAGCGGGATGCGCTCGCCGTGCTCGTGCTCCATGACGATGACGAACTGACCGGGCTTGGCGGCCTTCGCCATCGCCGGGTGGCGAATCTCGAGCAGGTACGTGACGTCGGAGAAGTCCTCCCGCCGCACGATCTCGAACCGTGACGTCTCGCGTGCTTCAGGCATCGCGACCTTCCCATCGCTGCTCGCCTGCGCCGATTTCCATCGTCGCCCGATCATGCTCCGTTTGCCACGTGCCCGCATATGCGCGCGGCCACATCCCGGTCGCGGGAAACTACGGGTATGCCCCTGCCCGGTATCGAACCGGGGGAGGAGGTCGCCTCAGCGCAGCGACAGCGAGGTGTTGACGCTGTGCGAGAGGCTGCCGGCGACGCCCGTGACCTGGAAGGTGGTGGAGCCGCGGCCCAGCCGGCGCGTGGCGGTGACGGTCAGGACCGACGTCGCCGCCGTCGGGTTCGACGAGAAGGTGGCGGTGATGCCGCTCGGCAGCCCCGCCGTGGAGAGCGTGACCGCTCCCGTGAAGCCGTTGAGGTCGTGCACCGTGATCGTGTAGGTCGTCGAGCCGGGCGTGCGCAGCGTCCTGCTCGTCGGCGAGATCGAGAGCGAGAAGTCGCCGGTCGCCGGCGCCTGGACTGCGAGGGCCGCGCTCGCCGAGTGCGTGATCGCCCCGGCGGCGTCCGTCCCGGTGACGTCGAGCGTGTAGCTGCCGGTCGCGGTCGAGCTCGAGGTCGAGACCGTCAGCGTGCAGCTCGGGCCGGCCGTCGTCAGCGTGCAGCCCGGAGTGACCGCGGGCCCGCTCGGCGCGAACGCGGCGGAGACGCCGACGCTGTCGCTGCCGGCAAAGGCGCTGTTCGGGGTCATGGTCACCGTGTACGTCGTCCCCTGCCCCTGGGTCACCGTCCGGCTCGACGGCGAGACGGCGAGGGAGAAGTCCGGGCTCGGCGGCGAGGTCGCGAACGCGGCGAGGCCGTTCGGGGTGCCGAGGCCGGTCGGCCCGTCGTACCCGGAGCCGGCCGTGCAGAGGTACGACGGGCTGCAGCTGCCGTTCGAGCCGCTCGTCACGTCGTGCAGCGCCCCCGGATTCGCGTACGGAGCGGCGCCCTCGGTCGTGTTGCCGCTGAGGGCGTAGACGGCGGCGACCAGCGGCGAGGAGAGTGAAGTGCCGCCGACCTGGACCCAGCCCGAGTAGCCGTACGTGTCGTAGACGGCCGCGCCGGTGTTGGGGTCGGCGTCGGCCGAGACGTCTGCGACCGTCCGGCCGGCGCAGCCGCTGTCGGTCTGCCAGGACGGCTTCGGCTCGTAGCGCGAACAGCCCGACCCGCCGTCGACCCAGGCCGACTCGCTCACGTAACCGTTGCTCCCGTTCAGCGTCAGCGTCGTCCCGCCGACGGCCGTGACGTAGCGCGAGGCCGCCGGGTACTCGACCCCGTAGCCGGAGTCGCCCGTCGAGGCCGTGATGACGACGCCCGGGTGGTTGAAGTAGGCGTCGAAGGAGGTGTCGCTCGAGGAGTCGCCGCCGCCCCACGAGTTGGAGACGACGTTCGCCCCGAGCGCGACGGCCTCGTTCTCGGCGGCACCGAGATTGGCGAACGAGCTCGAGCTCGCCTCGACGAGCAGGATGTTGCAGTTCTGGCAGATCTCGTGCGCGGTCTCGACGTCGAGGGAGATCTCCAGCCCCCACCCGGAGTCGGCTCTCGGGTAGCTCGTCCCGCCGGACTGGTTCACCTTGCGGAACCACGGGCTCGCGGGATACGCGCCGAGGGCCGGCAGCCCATACGTGCTGTCGAAGGCGGCGAGGTCGCTCGCGACGTTCGGGTCGTCGTAGGCGTCGACGATGGCGATCGTCGTCCCCGGCGCGGCGGTGGACGGCAGGTTGTAGCCGGTGTGGAACTGCGCCGGCCCGTACGCGCTCGGCGGCGGGCTCGACGAGGCGAGCGGGGTTCCGTTCGCGTCCGTGACGAGCTGCGCGCCGCACGCGGCGGCTTCGGCCGCGGGCGTCGAGCACGCCCGTGCGAACCAGTGGCCCCGGTCGTGGTCGCGCATCGGCAGCGATCCGGGGCCCGCAGCCCCACCCGGACCAGGTCCGACCGCCAGCACCACGCCGACGGTCGCGAACATGATCGCTCCGGCTTTCACCACCACCACGCTCCCTCACCTCGAAGAAGTGGCCCGCATGATGACAAAAATCGGAGCTCGGTGACTGCCCACCGTTCTGACGACACCGTGCTACATGTCTGCTCGCGTCCAACCCTCGTCGCCGACCCGCGCGACGGCCGCTGCGCGCAGCGCTTCCTCGGGGAGCGCTCCCGTCGCCTGACGCCAGGCGGCGACGGCTGCGAGCGCCGCGAGCTTCGGCCCGGCCGTGGCGCGCAGCGGGAGCCGCACGGGCGCCGCGGCCAGCGTGGGAAGCTCGATCCCGTCGTCGGCGACGACGAGCGTCTCCGCGCCGGCGCGCGCCAGCATGCCGCTCGCCGTCAGCTCTCGCGCCCCGTCGTCGGAGACGACGAGCAGGGCATCGGGCCGCTCGATCCCGGTGTAGAGGATCGGCTCCGGGGCGAGGATCACCTCGGAGACCGAGAACCCCGTCCCCTGCGTGACGGGGTTGTCGTTCTTCTGGGTCACGTGCAGCCCGCAGGAGAGCGCGGCGCGGGCGAGGATCGTCGCCGCGGTCTGGACGCGCTCGCCGGCCGTCCCGGCGAGCACGAGCCCGTGCGGCCGGTCGAGGCGGTGCTCGAAGGCCGGCGCGGCGGCGGCTGCGGGCGCCGGACGCCCGTTTGCCGCGTGTCGCTCCCGGTAGGCGGCGCCGAAGGTCGCGCGCGGCTCGTCGCGCAGGACGCCGAGCTCGTAGCCCGCCTGCTCGGCGACCTCGCGCAGCGTCGCGCCGGTGAGCGGGTTCCAGCGCGTTGCGTACGCCGTGCACAGCTCGAGGACCTCGACGGCGGCGAAGCCCGGGTGTGCGATCGCGCGCTCGAGCACGTCTGCGAGGTCGCGGTCGCCGCTCAGCTTCCGCGCGACGAACGGCGCGCGGGCGGCGAGCAGGACGCGGGCGAGGTCGAGCGGCGGCAGGAAGCCGCCCTGCGGGGCCGTCGAGGTGACGAAGTCGACGGGCGAGAACGCAGAGCTCTGCCCGCCGGTCATCCCGTAGAGGAAGTTGTTGTGCACGAGCACGGTCACGTCGGGGTTGAGCAGCGCGCCGTTCACGAGGTGGTTGATCCCGATCGTCGCGCCGCCGTCGCCGATCAGCACGATCGGCTTGAGCCGGCCCTCGCCGAGGATCGAGTCGGCGAGCGCCAGGCCGGCGGCGAACGCGGTCGAGCGCCCGTGCGTCGTGTGGATCGTGTGCGGCCCTGCGATCTGGCCGTCGGCCAGGCCGACGCAGCCGATGTCGGTGACGACGGCGACGTCGGCGGGCGGGATGCCGAGGCGGGCGAGCGCCTCGCCGAGCGCGCGCAGGACGAGCGGGTGCCCGCAGCCCTTGCAGTACGGGCCGTGGCCGGGCTTCAGGTATGCCGTCTCCATCAGCCCTCCGCCTCGATCGCCGCCTCGACCCGGGCCGGTGTGACCATCGCTCCGACGGCGTTGACCCGCACGAGCCGGCGCCCGTCGAGGTGCGGCTCGAGCACGCCCGCGTACAGGCCGTTGAGGTTCTCCTCGACGACGACGACGCGCGTGCAGCCGCCGAGCGCCTCCCTGACCGCCGCCGACGGCACCGGGAAGAGCGTCCGCAGCTGGAGGAACGAGACGCGGCCTCCGCGCGCGCGGACGCGGCGGCACGCCTCGAGCGACGCGCGGGCCGAGACGCCGTAGCTGACGACGAGCGTCGTCGCTCCCGCCTGCCCGTCGCCGCGGACGAGCGCGAGCTCCTCGGCGTGCGCGTCGACCTTCGCCTGGAGGGCGGTGAGCACGTCGACGACCTCCGGCGAGCTCTTGCGCAGGCGGCCCTCGGTGTCGTGCGCCGACCCGGTGGCGACGACGCGGGCCTCGCCGCCCACCGGTGCGAAGGCGGGCGGCTCCCCCGGGCAGGTGCGGGCGTAGGGCGCGAACCGCTCCGTCCCGGCCGGGACGGGCCGGCGCGGCTCGACCGGGCCGTCGTCCGGCAGGGCGGCGGTGTCGACGCTCTCGAGCGTCGTCCCCACTTCCTTGTCGGAGAGGAGGACGACCGGCGTGCGCAGCCGCTCCGACCACGCGAAGGCCGCGCGCGTCAGCTCGTGGCAGTCGGCGGCGCCGGCCGGGGCGAACACCGGAATCGTCGTTCCGCCCGAGATGCAGAACTCGGCGAGCAGCACGTCGCCCTGCGCGCCCTGGGTGGCCCCGCCGGTCGAGGGGCCGAGCCGCTGGACAAGGGCGATCACGACCGGCGTCTCGGTCATCACCGCGTACTGGACGGTCTCGATCATCAGGCAGAAGCCGGGGCCCGAGGTCGCGGTCATGGCCCGGTGGCCGGCGAGCGACGCGCCGACGCACGCCGCGAGCGCGGAGATCTCGTCCGGGGCGGAGAGCGCGAGGCCGCCGCGCCGCGGCAGCTCCTCCATCATCGTCCGGAAGATCTCGCTCGAGGGCGTGATCGGATAGCCGGCAAAGAAGCGGCAGCCGGCCGAGAGCGCGCCGAGCGCCGTCAGCCGGTTGCCCGAGACGAGCTCGACGCCCGTGGCGGCGGTTGCGGTGCTCACCCAGTCGGTCTGCCACCGGGCCGCGGCGGGCGCGTCGGGGGATGCACGGATCGGGCTTTCGGTCTCGGTGCAGGGGCGAGCCCGAACGGCGGCGCGGGCCGCCGCTCGGGCTCCGCCTGGAGGTCAGCGGTTCGGTGCGAGCTGCCAGCGGCGGTCGACGAGGTCGGCGAGCTGCCGGCGAACGAGGGCGAGCTCGCGCTTGCCCTCGGCGAGCGCCGGCCCGCGGACTCCGAACGCCTTGAGCCGGCGGAGCTGCTGGACGCGTCGTTCGATCTCGCCGAGCAGCGCCTCGACCTGGCGCGGGTAGCTGTTGTTCATCAGGCTGCCTCCTCGATCGCAGGCACGAGGTCGCCGAGCCCGGTCTCGGCCGGTGCGGTCTCCTCGACCGCGGCCGGCGTCGTCTCGACGAGGGCGGCGGAGAGGACGGCCGCGAGCGCGGCGAGCCCGGCCAGGACGTAGAACGCGACCTGGAACCCGTGCGTGAGCGCGGCGCCGCCGAGCGCACTCGTGCCCGGGTGGGACGAGAGATAGTGGCCGGTGTAGGTGGTGGCGATCGTGGTCGCGATCGCGACGCCGATCGCGCCGCCGATCTGCTGGGTCGTGTTCAGGAGCCCGGAGGCGACGCCCGCGTCGACGGGGCGGACGCCGGTGAGGCCGCCGATCGACATCGGCACGAAGGCGAGCGCGAGGCCGATCCCGCTGAGCAGGAAGGCGGGGAAGAGGCTCCAGAAGTAGTGCCCGTGCACCGGGAGCTGTGCGTAGAGGACGAGCGCGGCGGCTGCCGCCGCCATGCCCACGGGCAGGACGCGGCGGACGCCGAGCCGGGTGACGAGCGCCTGCGACACCGCCGAGAAGACGACGATCGTCACGCGTCAGTGCGATGTAGGCGACGCCGGTCTTCAGCGGCGAGTAGTGCAGCACCTGCTGCATGTAGAGCGTGAGCAGGAAGAACTGCGAGAAGATCGCCGCACCCATCAGGAGCGCGGTGAGCGTTCGACGCAGCGAGCGTGCGCAGGCGGAAGATCCGCATCGGCAGCAGCGGCGCCGGGGAGCGGAGCTCGATCACGACGAAGGAGACGATCAGCGCCGCCGCCACGGCGAGCAGGCCGACGGTCTCGCCGGTCGTCCAGCCGTGCTGGCTCGCGTGGGTGAGGGCGTAGACGAGCAGCATCAGGCCGCCCGTGATCGACGCAGCGCCGTTGACGTCGAAGTGGCGGTGGTCGAGCGCTGCGCGGCTCTCGCGCAGCAGCCAGGGGCTGAGGGCGAGGACGACGGCGCCGACGGGGATGTTGATGAAGAAGATCCACGACCAGCTGAGCGCGCTCGTGAGCGCGCCGCCGAGCAGGACGCCCGCGGCTCCGCCGCTGCCGGAGGCGGCCCCCCAGATGCCGAGCGCGAGGTTGCGCTCGCGGCCCTCCGGCGAACGTCGTGGTCAGGATCGAGAGCGCCGCCGGCGCCAGCAGCGCCGCGCCGAGTCCCTGCAGGGAGCGGAACGCGATCAGCGACGCTTCCGACCACGCGAGCCCGTCGAGCAGCGAGCTGACGGTGAAGAGCACGAGGCCGGCCATGAAGATGCGCCGCCGGCCGAGCAGGTCGGCGATGCGGCCCCCGAGCAGAAGGACGCCGCCGAACAGGATCGCGTAGGCGGTGATCACCCACTGCAGGCCCTCCTGGCTGAAATGCAGGTCGGTCTTGATCGTCGGCAGCGCGACGTTCACGATGGCGACGTCGAGGACGACCATGAACTGCGCCGCCACCAGCACCGCGAGTGCAACCCAGCGCCTTCTGTCCGCGGACGGCGCCATACTGAGATCGTTCATACGATTATTCCCCCGAATCGTTGTGTCTATCCACGATATACCATAGAAACGATCTGGGGCGCTACAGTTATTCCCGTGATGCGGCCGACATCCGTCGACACTCCCGAGGTTCCCAAGACCTGTCTCCCCCAGGAGCTGCTCGCGAGCAGCGCCTTCCTGCTCGGCCGGCTCGGCTACGGCGTGAAGGAGCAGATGTTCGAGGAGTTCGAGCGGGCCGGCTTCAGCCCGTACCACTTCAGCGTGCTCGCGCTGCTCGACGAGGGCGCACGGGCGACGCAGGTCGAGATCGCCGACACGTTGCGCGTCGATCGCAGCCAGCTCGTCGGCCTGCTCGACCAGCTCGAGGAGCGCGGCCTCGTCGAGCGGCGTCGCGACCCGAACGACCGCCGGCGCCATCTCGTCAGCCTCACGCCGGCCGGGAAGCGGCAGCTGCAGAGCCTGCGCAAGCTGGTCGGGCGAATCGAGGACGAGATCTTCGCCCCGCTCGACGCGGAGGAGCGCGCCGTGCTGCACGACCTGCTCCTGCGCCTCGCCGGCCACCGGGATCCGCGCTTCCTGCCGCTCGCACGCAGCGTGTGAGCCGACCGGAGCGGCGGCCATGGACGCCGGATCCGTTCTCGACCGTGTTGCCGCTCTGACCTCGGCGCGTCCGGCCGGCCGCGGCTTCGTGCTCGTCGGGATCGGCGGTCGCGGGGCCTCGGGGAAGACGACGCTCGCCCGCTCGATCCCCGGCGCACAGGTCGTCGGGACGGACGAGTTCTGGGACGGTGCGGAGTTCGAGCTCTCCCGCCTGCGAGCCGAGGTGCTCGAGCCGATCCTACGCGGCGAGCCGGCCGAGTACCACGCGTTCTCCTGGGAGCTGCAGAGGCCGCTGGCGACGTCCCGCGTCGTCCGGCCGCACGGCGTCGTCGTGATCGAGGGCGTGTGCGCGCTCCACGTCGCTCTTCCGTGAGGCCTACGACCTGCGCGTCTGGGTGGACGCGCCCCGCGAGCTGACGGCTCGCGCGAGGCATCGCGCGGGACGGCGAGGAGGCGCGCGAGGATCTGGGAGGAGCCGGTGGATGCCGAGCGAGGACCGGTACGTCGAGCGGGACGATCCGATCTCGGCCGCGCACATGGTCGTGGACGGCTTCTAGGGGAAGCGCGCGGACGTCGCCCAGAGGCCGAGGCCGGGGTTCGCGATGTGCGTGAACGGCCCGCCGTCGCGATCCACCCGCGGCCCGGTCGGCGTGCCGCCCGCGACGCCGAGGCGATCGAGCTCCGCGGGCAGCGAGCGCCAGGCGTAGCCGACGCCTTCGACCTCGTCACGGGTGAGGCCGCCGGTCGCGGGGTCGGTGCAGTAGACGATGCGGAAGCGGCCCTCGCTGCTGCCGTGGATGAGGTGCGCGGCCGCGCCCAGGTTGTCGGCGAGCTCGGGATCGCGCCGGAGGGCGGCGAGCGTGGCCGGCGTGCCGCGGTAGCCGTGGCGGCGGATGAGGGCGTCGATGGCGGGGTCCTCGCCGAAGCGGGAGACGCCGGGAGCGAGCACGACGAGCTCCCCGCCGTCGGCGAGCGCCATCCGCGTGCGGTACACCGCCTTGTTCCCGACCCACGTGCTCGTCGAACTCGTCCGCGTCGAGCCAGCACGTCACGCGGTCGAGCGGCGCGGGGACGACCTCGATGTTGCAGCGCGCCGAGAGGTCGGCGGCCGCCTCGTAGGCGGCGCCGCCGGACTCGCTCGAGCGTCCGCGTCCGGCGAAGAGCCCGCGGTGCACGACGCCCTCCGGCGTGTCCTCCATCACCGTCAGCAGCCACAGCACCGCGATCGCGGGGCGCGAGGAACCGGTCGAACGCGGCGTCGACGACGTCGCGGACCGGGCTGTGCGCGCGGCCCATGATCGTCTCCATGTCGCAGACCGCGCCGAGAAAGTGGCTGCGGTGGATCGTCGGCGCGCCGCCGAGGCCGATGACGAGGTTCTTCGTGAAGTTGGCCATCCCGATCACCTCGTGCGGCACGACCTGGCCGATCGAGACCACCAGGTCCCACCCGGCCAGCAGGAGCTCGTCGACCTCGACCGGGATCGGATCCGTCAGCCGGCCCGCCGAGAGCGCCGCGATCTCGTCGGCGCCGATCTCGCCGAGGCGCACGAGCCCTTCGCGCCACCGATGCCGGTGGATGCGCGCGAACGGGACACGGTCGCCGAAGAGCAGGCTCGCCTCGCGCGGTGTCATCGCGGCGTGCGTGCCGAGCGCGGGCAGCACGGCGACCTCGCAGCCGGCGGCCGACAGGCCTTCGTACAGGAAGCCCGTGATCTCTCCGGCGCGCGAGTGCAGCCGAGTGTGGTCGGGCGGAACGAGCAGGACCCGCCGCGCACCAGCGGCGATCACTTCGCTCGCCGCGATCTCGTCGACGAGCCCACGCAGCTCGTCGAGCGAGACGGCATGTGCGGCGTCGCCCACGCTGCGGAGCGGTTCGGTCATCAGCTCGCCCACGAGGTCGGCAGCGAGAAGTAGCGCACGGCGTTGTCGACGCAGACGTCGCGCACGACCGTCGAGCACCAATCGAGGTCGGCTGGGATCCGGCCCTCGTCCACGTCGCGTCCGATCGCGTCGCAGAGGACGCGCCGGAAGAGCTCGTGGCGCGTCATCGACAGGATCGAGCGCGAGTCGGTGAGCATGCCGACGAACCCGGCGAGCTGGCCGATCTGGGAGAGGTCGTCGAGCTGGCGGCGCATGCCCTGCTCGTGGTCGTTGAACCACCACGGCGGTCCCCACTGCACGAGCGAGACGACCCCTGGCCGGGAGAACGCGCCGGCCATCGTCGCGAACAGCGCGTTGTCGGCCGGGTTGACGTTGTAGAGGATCGTGCGCGGCAGGGTGCGGGACGCGCTCGAGCTCGCCGAGGAACCGGGCGAGCCCGGGGGCCTGGCGGTCGTCGCCGATGACGTCGGCGCCCGCGTCCCGCCCGGCGTGCGCGAGCAGCCGCGGCGACACGTCGCGCATCGGTCCGAGGTGCAGCTGCAGCACCGACTCGTCGGCGTGGGCGAGCCGGGCGGCGAGCGCGACGACCTCGAGCAGGACCGACGTGCACGCTCGGCCGTCGCCGCTGCGGCGCCGTCCCGCGCCCGGCGAATCGCGGCGTCGGCGAGGGCGGGGTCGCGGGGAAGATCGGGGAGGTACTCGAGGCCGTGGTCGCTCGCGCGTCCGCCCAGTCCGGGCGAACCGCTCGTACGACCGTGTGAGCGCGTCGAGCAGCGAGTCCAGGTCGTCGACGGTGGTCTCCGTCGCGAGCTCGAGGCGGTCGACCCACGCGTTCCAGGCGGGCGGGTCGCCGAGCAGCCGGTGCGCGCCGTCGGGGCGGAACGTCGGGATCATCGCCACCGGCTCCCGGCGGCCCCGTCGATGCGCGGCGAGGTCGTCGCCGGGGTCGTCGGTGGTGGCGACCGCCCGCACGTCGAAGTGCGCGAGCAGCGCCTGCGTCGACCAGCCCGGCAGCTGGCGGTTCGCCTCCTCCCAGATCTCACGTGCCGTCGCAGGGACCGAGTGGAAGGTCGATCCCGAACACCCGGCGCAGCTCGAGGTGCGACCAGACGTACAGCGGGTTGCGGATCAGCCGCGGGACGGTGGCGGCCCAGGCCGAGAACCGCTCCCACGGATCGGCGTCGCCCGTGACGAGCCGCTCGTCGAACCCGGCGAGGCGCATCGCCCGCCACTTGTAGTGGTCGTCGCCGAGCCACAGGTCGGAGAGCGTCTCGTAGACGCGGTCGCCGGCGATGTCCGCGGGCGAAAGGTGGTTGTGCAGGTCGACGATCGGAGCGTGCTCGGCGACCTCGTGGAAGAGCGCGCGGGCGGTCTCGCCCGACAGCAGGAAGCTCGTCGTTCAGGAAGCCGTCGTCCATCCCGTGCGCCCTTCAGATGGTCATCGCGCTGAAGCCGCCGTCGACGACGAGCTCGGCGCCGGTGATGAACCGCCCGGCGTCGCCGGCCAGCAGCAGCGTCGCCCCGGCCAGCTCGTCGACGTCGCCGAAGCGCCCGAGCGGCGTGTGGCCGAGGATCGCCGCGACCCGCTCGGGGGTCAGGATCGTCCGGTTCTGCTCCGCCGGGAAGAAGCCCGGAACGAGCACGTTGCAGCGGATGCCGAGCGGCCCCCACTCGCGCGCCAGGTTCCTGGTCAGGTTGTGCGTCGCGGCCTTCGCCATCGAGTACGTGAACACCCGCGACAGCGGAGTGAGGCCGGAGGCGCTGCCGACGTTGATGATGCTCGCTCCCTCGCCCGACGACCGGCGCGCTCGACGAAGTAGCGCCCGAACTCCTGGCAGGCGCGCATGACGGCGAGCTGGTCGACGGCGACCAGCCGCTCCATCTCCTCGTCGGAGATCTCGAGGAACGGTGTCGCGGAGTTGACGCCGGCGCCGTTGACCAGCACGTCGATCCGCCCGTGCGAGGCGAGCACGCGCGCGACGAGATCGCGGAGCTCGGCGCGGCTGGTCGCGTCGCACCGCTCGAACGCCAGCCCGCCCGGGCCGCGGCGATCAGCCTTCGCGCGATCGCGCCCGACGATCACCGTTTCGCGCGCCCGCCTCGGCGAGCGCCCGCGCCATGCGGCCGCACAGGACCCCGGTGCCGCCGACGACCACCGCGACCCGGCCGTCCAGCCGGAAGCTCGACGGCAGCTCCGGCGCCGGATTCACGCCGCGATGCTAGCCGCTGACGGCGGCGGGAAGGGCACCTCCGGCGGCATCGTCAAGATGAGCGCAGAGGTGTCGCACCGGTTGCCGCTCGCGCTGTCGGTGGTCGCGCTCGTCGTGGCCGTTGCCGGCTCGACGCCGCTCGGCCGAGCCGCCGCGCGGCTCGTCCTGCCGCGCAACAGCGTCGGGACGGCCCAGCTCAGGAACGGCGCTGTCACGGGCGCCAAGGTTCGCGCCCACACGCTGCTGGCGCGAGACTTCATGAAGGGCCAGCTGCCCGCCGGCGGCGCAGGGCCCCGCAGGTCCGGCCGGACCCTCAGCCGCGTTCTCGACCTTCCTCGAGGGCCCCGAGTCCGTCCCCGTCGCCGCCGCGCCGGTCCCACTCGTCAAGCTTGCGATCCCGGTGGCGGGGGCGTACGTGATCTACGCGACGGCGTATTTCGACAGCACGAGCAACGGGATCCCCGCGCTGACCTGCACGCTCGACACCCTCGAGGGCGACCGCGATCAGACGGAGCTCCTGGCCGGCAACCCGACGCCGGTGGCGATGAGCGTCGTGCACACGTACCCGGCAGCCGGAACCGTCGAGCTCGCGTGCGCGGGGCGGGCCGCGGCAGACGCCCACTCGGTCAGGATCACGGCGATCCGCGTAGGCACGCTCGCCGCGACAGGCTCCGGGTAGCCGAGGTGGAGAGCAGGTCGCTCAGGCTCCGGTTCTTTCGGGGCCTCACGCCGGAAGCGCGGCGCGCGATGCTCGACGAGCTCTTCTTCGAGGGAGCCGAACGCGTGCCGTACCTGTTCCGGCTCGCGACGCTGATGGCGCTCTCGGCCGTGATCGCGGCGCTCGGGTTGATCGCCGACTCCTCGGCGGTCGTGATCGGAGCGATGCTCGTCGCGCCGCTGATGACTCCGATCATGGCCTTCTCCGCGTCGCTCGTGATGGGCTGGCCGGTGCGGCAGGTCGAGGCGGCCGTGCTCGTCGCCGCGGCCTCGGCCGAGGCGGTGGGGGTCGGCTGGGTCGTGTCGGCGGTCGTCCCCGCCTTTCGCCCCGTCCTGCTCTCGCAGGAGCTGCTCTCGCGCACGCAGCCGGGCCTGCTCGACCTCGCGATCGCCGTCGCCGCGGGCGCGGCCGGCGGCTACGTGGCCGTGCACCGGAAGGCGGCGGGAGCGCTTCCCGGTGTGGCGATCGCGGTTGCCGTCGTGCCGCCGCTTGCGGCGGCCGGCGTCCGCTCGTCCAGTCCACAGTGCCGCACCTCGCGACGGGCGCCCTGCTCTTCCTGACCTCCTCGTCGCTCGCCGCCTCCGTGTCCTGCTCACCGGCTTCGTGCCGCGGGCGCTGGCCGGTCGCCACGGACGCCGGATCGTGCTCGCATCCTGACCACCCTCGCCGCCGTCGGCGGCGGGAAGCTCACCGTCGACGGCATCGTCCAGGTGAACGAGAGGCGTCGGCGCCGTCTCCGCTCGCGCCGTCGGTGGTCGCGCTCGTCGTGGCCGTTGCCGGCTCGGCCGAGCGGCGTCTTGGCTAGGTTCCCGGTGGCATGAAGATCCTGCAGTGCGTCCCGAACTTCAGCGAGGGGCGGGACCCGGGCTTCCTGAACGAGCTGGAGCTCGTCCTGAAGGAGTTCCCGGTCAAGGTTCTCGACCTCTCCATGGACGCCGACCACAACCGGGCCGACTGCACGTTCCTGGGCGAGCCTGACGCGGTCGAGGCGTGCGCGCTGGCGGTCACGTCCCGCGCCGTCGAGCTGATCGACATGCGGCGGCACACGGGCAGCCATCCCCGCATGGGCGCCGTAGACGTCGTGCCGTTCGTCCCGATCGGCGGTCTGACGATGCCCGAGGCGGCGGAGATCGCCCGCCGGTTCGGGAAGGCCTTCGCCGAGCGGCACGGGATTCCGGTCTTCTACTACGAGGAAGCCGCGACGAGCGACGCCCGCCGGAACCTCGTCGACGTTCGCAGGGGCGAGTACGAGGGCATGGCGGAGAAGCTCCAGGATCCGGCCTGGACGGTGGATGCCGGCCCTCAGGCCTTCAACGAGAGGTCGGGCGTCACGGCGGTCGGCGCCCGCATGCCGCTGATCGCCTTCAACGTGAACCTCCAGACCGATGACCTCGAGGTGGCCAAGAAGATCGCGAACGCCGTTCGACACGTCGGCGGAGGCCTGCGCTACGTGAAGGCGATGGGCTTGAGCCTGGAGGACCGCGGCGTCGTCCAGGTCTCGATGAACCTCGTCGACTACCGGCGGACGCCGATCCACCGGGCGGTGGAGCTGGTCCGGGCCGAGGCGGCGCGCTACGGCGTGCTCGTGATGGAGTGCGAGCTCGTGGGGCTGGTCCCGCTCGAGGCCCTGGAAGAGGTCGTGAGCTACTACCTGCAGATCCCGGACTTCAACGCGACCCAGGTGATCGAGTACCACCTGATTCCCGAGTAGAGAGGGTGCCGCCATGGGCTTGCAGGAACTGACGCTGACGGCGTTCGGCGAGGCGCTGGCGTCGAGTGCGGCGACGCCCGGGGGCGGCTGCGCAGCGGCGCTGTCGGGCGCCCTGGCGGCGAGCCTCGCGGCCATGGTCGCCCGGAACACGGCCGCGGGCGACAAATACGCCGATCGCACCGACGAGATGAACCGCGCTGCGGCCGAGGCGGACGGGCTCCGGGGCGAGCTGCTGAGCCTGGTCGACGCGGACGCCGAGGCCTTCGCCCGGGTGATGGCGGCCTTCCGCCTACCGAAGGAGACGCCGGAGGAGAAAGCTGCCCGCTCGGAGGCGATCCAGGCGGGATACGAGGCGGCGGTGGAACCGCCACTGCTCCTCTGCACGCTGTCGGTGCGGGTTCTCGAGCTGGCGCTGCAGGTCGCGGAGCGGGGAAACCCGAACGCGGCGTCGGACGCGGGCGTGGCGGCACTCCTCGCGGCGGCGGCCCTGGAGGGCGGCGCGCTGAACGTCGAGATCAACCTCGGCTCGATCAAGGACGAGGCGTTCCGGACGACCCGGGCGGAGACCGTGCGGGCCGCGCAGGCTCAGGGTCGGACGTTTCGGGACAAGGCGCTGGCGGCGGTCCGGGCCGGACTCGGCTGACGGTGCCGTCACCGGCGGGCGGCTACCAGAACCTGGTCGGCCGAGAGCCCGCGGATCGACGCGTCGACGAGCTCGATCGGATGGAAGGCCGGGATGGGACGCCCGGCGCGCCGTAGCGCGGCGCTCACCTGGACGAGGCAGCCGGGGTTTGCGCTCGCGTAGGCGTCGGGGGCCGTCGCCAGGATGTGGCCGGCCTTCCGGTCGCCCAGCTCGGCGGCCGCCTCCGGATTGACGATGTTGTAGATGCCGCCGCTGCCGCAGCAGATCTCCTGCTCGGCCGGCTCGGGCCGCGTGAGCTCCGGGATCGCGTCGAGCAGTGCGCGCGGCTGCACGGTTATCCGCTGTGCGTGCTTGAGGTGGCAGGAGTCCTGGAACGCCACCCGGAGCGGCAGCGGGTGCCGCTTCGCGCGCGGCTCGGCCAGCAGTTCCGAGACGTCGACGACATTGGCGATGCCGTGGTCCTTCAGATGCGAGCCGCAGCCTGCCGCGTTGGTGACGATGTAGTCGTAGTTGCCGAGTGCGCGCGCGAGCGCCTGTGCGCGCGCGACGCCTTCCCGGAGCCGGCCGGCATGCGCGTGCAGCGCCCCGCAGCAGCCCTGGTTCCGCGGAACGTGGACGTCGAAGCCCTCTGCATGGAGGACGCGCGCGGTCGCGGCGTTGACGTCGCCGAAGACGACGCTCTGGACGCAGCCCGCGACGACTGCGACGCGCGGCCCGTCGCCGGGGAGGTGCGCCGGCGGCCACTCCGGCTTCGTCCACGGCGGCGCGATCTGCTTCAGAGCCGCGAGCCGGCCGGGCGCCGGCAGCTTGCGCAGCGCGAGTGCGACGCGCAGCCGCCGCCGGTGCGGGAAGACCGCGAAGATCCCCGCCCGCAGGAGCCGCTCGGACGGCCGGCGGCGGTGGTGCTGCTCCACGTATGCCCGCGTCTGCTCGATCAGGCGGCCGTACTCGACCCCCGACGGGCACGCGGTGACGCAGGCCGCGCAGCCGAGGCAGCGGTCGAAGTGCTCGACGACGGACGCGTCGTCGAGCTGCACGGTGCCCTGGATGAGGCTCGCCATCAAGTAGATGCGGCCGCGTGGCGAATCCATCTCCTCCTGCCAGAGCGGCCCGTACGTCGGGCACGAGGGCAGGCAGAAGCCGCAGTGCACGCATGCCTTGACGAGCTCCGGATCGGCGACGAGGTGTGGCACGACCCTCATGCGACGAGCACTCCGTCGGGGTCGAGCCCGGCTCTCACGCGCTCGGCGAGCGGCGGCCAGGCGCGCTCGACGGGCTCGGGGACGTAGGCGTTGCCGGCCGCGACGCGGACGACCGCCTCCCGCGTCCCGGCGAGGAACTCCGCCGGCCGGCCCGGGTCGAACCAGACGCGGCCGCGTGCGGCCGCCTGGCGCCCTGCGAGCTCGCGCCAGGCGCCGGCGTCCTCCTCGCCGCCCGAGAGCATCGCCTTCGCGGTCGCGAGCTGCGCGGCCACCGCGCGTTCGCCGCCCTCGAACAGGAGCAGGAGCCGGCCGGGCCAGAGGAGGTCGAGCGCGGACGGGACGAGCTGCGAGCGCACCACGTTTCGCACCAGCCGCTGCGCCTCCTCCGCGTCGGCTGTCGCGACCGCCAGGCTTCCCTCGGCGGCCGGCTGCGGGTGGAGCCTGAGCGCCACGGCGGCGATCAGCCCGAGCCTGCCGCGCGAGCCGCAGAAGAGCTTTCCGAGGTCGTAGCCGGCGACGTTCTTCACGACCCTGCCGCCCGAGTGGGCGACGGTGCCGTCGACGAGGACGACGGTTACGCCCAGCACGAGGTCGCGCACCGCCCCGTAGCGGTGGCGGCGGGGGCCCGAGAGGCCCGCGGCCAGGCACGCGCCGATCGTCGGGTCGCCCGGAGGGTCGAGCATCAAGACCTGGCCTTGCCGGCCGAGCCGCTCCTGCAGCTCCGAGAGTCGCATCCCGGCCTCGACGATGCAGGTGAGGTCGCCGGGCTCGTGCTCGAGCAGGCGTGTCAGGCGGCTCGTCGAGATCACGACGTCTCCGCCGTCGCGCTCGATCGAGACGCTTCGGCCTTCGGCGGCGGCCCGGCGCATCGCCTCGGCCGCCTCTGCGACCGTGCCCGGCTCAAAGACGCTCGGCAAGGCCCGCCTTCTCGAGTGGGTGCATTCGATACGGCCCGGGTACCTCGCCGCAGAGGCGTGGCGTCGGGAACACCTTGCCGGGGTTCGAGAGACCTTTCGGGTCGATGGCGTGGCGCAGCCGCTGCATCGTCGCGAGGTCGGCTGCCGAGAAGAGGAGCGGCATCTCGCACGCCTTGTCCAGACCGATGCCGTGCTCCCCGGTCAGCGAGCCTCCGGCGTCGACGCATGCCTCGAGGATCATCTTCGCGACCCGCGCCGCCAGCTCGGCCTGTCCGGGCACGTCGTCGTCGTAGAGGACGAGCGGGTGCAGGTTGCCGTCGCCGGCGTGGAACACGTTGCCGACGCGCAGTCCGTGCTCGTGCTCGAGCTCGCGGATGCGGCGCAGCACCGCCGGCAGCTTCGTCCGCGGGACGACGCCGTCCTGGACGTAGTAGCTCGGGCTGATGCGCCCCATGGCGGCGAACGCGGCCTTACGACCCTTCCAGATGAGCGCCCGCTCGACGTCGGACCGTGCGCTTCGGAGCTCCCAGGCGCCGTGCGCGCGGCAGGTCTCCTCGACCGCGACCACGTCGTCCTCGACCTGGACCGCCGGCCCGTCGAGCTCGACGAGCAGCAGCGCCCCGGCGGGCGGGTAGCCGGCCCCGACGGCCAGCTCGGCCGCCTCGATCGTCAGCTTGTCCATCATCTCGATCGCCGCCGGCAGGATTCCGCGGGCGATGATCGCGGAGACCGCTCCTCCGGCTTCGTCGGTGGAGTCGAACGCCGCGAGCAGCGTCGTCACCGCTTCCGGCCGGCGCAGGACGCGCACGGTGATCTCCGTGGCGATCCCGAGCGTGCCCTCCGACCCGACGAGCACGCCGAGCAGGTCGGGGCCGTCCGGATCGAGCGCCTTGCCGCCCAGCTCGGCCAGCTCGCCGTCCGGCAGCACCATGGTCAAGCCGGTCACGTGGTTCGCGGTGAAGCCGTACTTGAGGCAGTGTGCGCCGCCTGCGTTCTCGGCCACGTTGCCGCCGATCGTGCAGACCTGCTGGCTCGACGGGTCGGGCGCGTAGTAGAGGCCCTCCGCCGCGACCGCCGCCGTGACCTCGAGGTTGGTCACGCCCGGCTGCAGCGTCACCCGTTGTGCGTCGACGTCCACGTCGAGGACGCGCTTCATGCGCGCGAGCGAGATGACGATCCCGTCGGCGGCGGGTACGGCGCCGCCGGAAAGGCCGGTTCCGGCGCCGCGGGCGACGAACGGGACACCTGCCTCGTTGCAGCTGCGCACCGCTGCCTGGACGTCTGCCGTCGATTCGGCGAGCACGACGAGGCCCGGCACGACCCGATGCGCGGTGAGACCGTCACACTCGTACGTCCGTAGCTCCGCAGGCTCGCGGATGAGCTGCTCCGGACGGAGTGCGCCCTGAAGCTCGCGCAGGACCCGGTCGAGACCCACGTCGTCAGCCTAGGACACTTCGGGCGGGGGCGCCCGACACCCCGCCGATCTGCGGCGCCGGGGTTGCGGGTGACGGCGACGGTGTGCAGGCTACGAGCGTGGTTGCCGCAACGGTGGTCTACGACGGCGACTGCGGCCTCTGCACGGCGCTGGTCGAGGCCGCCTCGCGTCGCCTGGGGACGCCTGTCTCTGCTGTTCCCTGGCAGCGAGCCGACCTCGCGGCGCTCGGGCTCACGGAGGACGACGTCCGGCTCGCGCTCCAATGGCTCGGCGCCGACGGCGTGCGGGTCTCCGGCCACCGGGCCGTCGCTGCCTGGCTGCGCGGCGGCGGCGTCCTCTGGCGCCTGTCGGGAGCGCTGCTCACCGCGCCGGGCCTGAACACGTTCGCCGCGGCGGCGTACCGGTTCGTTGCCGCCAACCGGGGGCGCGTCCGGTGACGGGCGGCTACGCCTTGCCGGTCGGCGCTGCAGCCCGACGGATCGGGACGGTCAGCCGTCGATCGCGACGCTGATCCCGGTGACTGCGGTCACCGGCGGGGTGGCGCTCAGGCTTGCGAGAACGACCGACGTGTTCGACCCGCCTGCGTCGTAGGTCGCGCTGCCGCTCGCGAGCGCTGCGTTCGAGGGACCGGTCACGGTGACGGAGATCGTCTTGCCGTCGCAGCGCGGATCCATGCCGCTCACGGTCACGCCGGTGACCTTGTAGCCGGCGATGGCCGAGTCGTACGCGGCGGTGTAGTTGGCCGTGATCGGCTCGCCGCCCTGCCGGCAGGACGCGACGGTGGCGCTTCCGGCGCTCAGACCGCTCGGGCCGATCTTGAGGGTCGCCGCGAAGGCGGAGACCGCGCCGAAGACCGTGAACGCGATGACGGCGGCGAAGATCGTCCCGTGCTTGGCGAACGCCCTGGACAGACAACACGACATGACCAGAGCATCGGCCACGGGCTCGGCGCGTGCGGCGCTCAAGTGGACATACCGTCCCGCCGCTTCCGCGCGACTGCGGTCACCCGAATCGGTGAGCGTCTGCGAACGCCTGCGCAGGGCGCGTGAGCGCAACGACGGCGCGCGCGAAGCGGGCTGTGGCGGCGCTGTCGAGCGTTCCCGGCGGCAGCTCGACGACGAAGGCGGTTCCCGCGCGGAAGCGATGGTTCTCCCAGCCGACGAAGCTGCCGGGCTCCCGCGGCAGTCGTGCGAGGCGCAGGCTGGTGAGCGTCGCAAACCGGCGTTCGACCGCCAGGCTGCCGCCGGACTCGTCGACGACGTCGAGGTGCTGGTGGAACCAGATCGAGATGTCGGGGTGAAGCCGCGAGATCAGCCGGTAGGCGATCCGGCTCTCCGGCTCGGAGAGCGCGCCGGGACCGGAGTCGAAGAACCCGTGCTGCCGCTGCCACTCCCAGGGCGCGTTGCGGTTGAGATCGACGCCGTGGGCGTTGCCGCGGGTGCCGGCAGCCGCACCGTCGGGGTTGAGATCGGGCACGATCCAGAGATCGACGTCGCGGGGCGGTGTGCTGCGAGCGAGCCGCTCGGCGATGGCGATGCCCGCGCACTCGTTGCCGTGGATGCAGCCGACGACGAGCGTCTTCGCCGGACTGTCGAAATCGCCGGTCTCGATCGCCGTGATCGGCCGTCCGTCCGCGGAACGGCCGAGCAGGAGGACGCGCCGTCCTGTCAGGTCGACGGAACGGGCAGCGCCGCGGACAGCCGCCGGCCCTGTCTTCGGAGGCGGCGGCGGTGCCCGGTGGAGGCCGTCGGCAAACAGCGCGTGCGCAGCGTCGTTCGAGGCGAGCAGCACGCCGACGACAGTGGCCGCCGCGAGCGCGATCACCGTCCTGCGTCTTCGCGGGGTCGGGTGGGCGCTGGTCCGCGGGCGGGCGCCGAGTACGGCGTCCGCCGGGCTCGGCGCGGAGCTGTAGTCGATCGGCCGCGCATCCGCGCCACCGGCGAGTGCGCTCTCCAGCCCGTCTTTGAGCTCCAGCAGGGTCTGCGCGTGGGTCGCGACGCCGAGCGAGTGCATCGCCCGGGAGACCGTCGGCACGTGTCCGGCGTGTGCGCCGTACGAGATGACCGGGCACTTGCGCGCGAGGGCTTCGAGACACGTCACACCCCCGGTCGTATGGACGAGAACGTCGGCGGCCGCGAGCAGCTCGCTCATCCGCGTCGTGAACCCAAGGACGCGGACACGAGTGTCGCCGGCGAATGCCGCTTGCAGCTCGCACTCGAGCGTCTTGTTGTGGCCTGCGACGCCGATCACGGAGGTGCGTTCGAGCGCGAGTGCCGTCCGCGTGGCGCCGGTGAGGTCGCCGACGCCCCAGCCGCCGCCGGAGACGACGACGAGTCGGGATCCGTCGAGGATCCCGAGCTCGGCTCGCACCCGTGCGCGGTCGACCGGCTCGACGAACGCGTGGCCGACGAGCGGCTTGGTCAGGCATGCGCTGCCCGGCCCGGCCTCGCGTTCGACTTCGGCCACGAGGCTCTTGTGCATGACGAGATGGAGGTCGATTCCGCGGTGAGCCCAGAAGCAGATCCCGCCGAGGTCGGTGATCGTCGCGCACGCCGTACCTGTCACACGTCCGCGCCGGCGTAGGTGCCCGAGCACGCTCGTCGCGGCCGGATAGGTCGAGATCACGATGTCCGCCTGCGCGTGGCGGATGAGGCGCGCCAGCGGACGCGCGCCCAGCGTCACGAGCCCGGCCCGTCCGAGCAGACGCAGCGGCTTGAGGCGAAGGAACCCGGCGAAGAGCAACCCGAAGATCCACGGCGACCGCCTCAGCTGCAGTCGATATGCGTCCAGAAGCAGGAAGCGCAGGACGGGGCCGAGGACGGCGAGGACGTCGACGATCGTGACCTCGACGTCGGCGTGGGCGTGGTCGATGTCCTCGGCGAGCGCGCGTGCTGCCGCGAGGTGGCCGTCGCCGACCGGGGCGGTGAGGATGAGCACCCGCCGGGCCGGGCCCGCATGGGGTGCGTGCATCTCGTCTTGCGGCACTAGCGTGCCGGCCCTGCGCCCGCGGCGGCGAGCGGAACGAGTGGACCGGGCTCGAGCGCCCGGCTTCGCAGCGTTTCGATCAGAAGCGGCAGGCCCGCGGCGGTTTTTCGCCAGGAGCCCGGAGTGCTGTAGTGATCGGCGTCGTGGAGGAGCATGACGTCGCCTGCCCTGAGATTACGGCAGAGATTCGAGACGATCGAGTCCGGCGTCGCCCGTCTCTCCCAGTCGCGCCCCCATCGTGACCAGAGGGTCGGCTGCCATCCGAAGCGTCTGGCCGCTCTGAGGGCGGCGAGGTTGAACACGCCGTACGGCGGGCGGTAGAGCTCCACCCGGCGACCCGTCGCCGACTCGATCGCGTCTACCGCGCGGCTGAGGTCGTCGGCGACCTGCGCGGGGGCAAGGCCGAGCAGCAGGCGATGCCGGTGGCAGTGGAGCCCGACCTCGTGCCCTGCAGCGACGATCTCGGCGGCGAGGCCCGGCTCGCGGGCGACCTGCTCTCCGACGAGGAAGAACGTCGCAGAGACGCTCCGGGCCTCGAGCGCAGCGAGGACGGCCGGCGTTCCGCTGCGGTGCGGACCGTCGTCGAAGGTGAGGGCGACCCGCTCGCCGGCGATCCGATCGACGATGGCGAGCCGTCGCCGCAACGCCGTGGAGAAGAACGTCAGCGCGGGAAGCTCGTAGGCGGCGAGGGCGGCTCCCGCGACCGCCGCCGCCGTGCGGCCGGCGCGGGTCTGGCGCACGCTCGTCACATTGGCCTAGCAGTGGACGGCGTGGTTGTCCAGGACCGTGTCGGCAAGGGCCGCGATGCTCGTGTCGATATGAAGGGAGAAGCGACCCGCAGTTTTCAGCACCAGTTTCGACATTCCCCCGGCCGCGGGGACGACACACGCTCCCGGCGCCGATTGCCAGTAGGGCAGGTAGTGGATGCGCAACGTATACGAGCCCGGCCGTGCATTCCAGCCCGAGATGGCCAGGTGCCCGACGGAGGTGAGCTCGGCACGGCCGTGGCCGGTGAGGATCGGCGTCGCGTCCCGCAGCTCGTAGATCGTAAACGTGTGCGACGCGTAGACACGCCGGAGTCCGGCGCGGCCCGACGAGACGAGTGCGGCCTCTCGCGGTGCGCCCATCGCCGCCGGCTGGAGGTCCGTCACGACGACGTACTTGACCGCGACGCTCCGGAGCCACTGCCGGTACGCGGCCGGCGTGAGCGTGGGCCGGTAGAGCGCCGGGTTGTCGGCGATGTCGAGTTGCCGGTACCAGCCCCGCGCGAGCCCGATGCCGCTCTTCGGCAGGTAGTAGTCCTCCCAGTGGTTGGTGGTCGGAACGACCTCCACCCGGAATTCCGGCGGGGAATGGGCTCGCAGAAAGGAGATGGCGGGTTCCCAGTAGGCGGCTGTCGATCCCGTGGCGGAGGTTCGTTGCGGAATCATCGAGAGATACGGGCCGACGGAGATCGCAGTCGCGCCTGCGAGTGCGAGTGTGACGAGCCAGCGTGGCCGGAAGCCGGCGAGCTTCGATGCGAGCAGCATCAGCGGGAGCACAGCGGTCGAGATCCGGGTGACGTTGTGCCCGACCGGCGAGCGCACTTCCGCCGCCACGATGCTCGTCAGCGCCCAGACGAAGAACAGCGAGGCGAGCGAGCCCATGCGCTCGCGCGTCTGCAGTGCGACGGCGATCCCGAGCGCCGAGACGGCGAGTATGGCGAGCAGGCGCCAGGTGCCGAAGGGGTAGTACATGCCGGGCGACGGAAACACATGCTGCAAGGCGAGCTCTGAGATTGCGCACGCGCCGAGGGTCGCCGCGATCCCGCCCGTGCCCCAGCTGATCCGGTGCCGGGGTATCCAGACTGCGGCGAGCACGACGCAGAGGAAGAGGAAGGCAAGCGGGCTGATCGCGATCGTGGCGACGGCCCCGAGCATCGCCAGCCGGGGCGGCCTCGCTGCAGCGCGACGAGGGTGGCGAGGAGCACCGCGAAGCCGACCGTGTAGTCGTAGGCGCCGGTGAAGAGCTGGCCGCCACAGAGAACGGCGAAGATGCGCGCGGGCCAGCGCGCGGCCGGTCCCCACTCGCCCACCGCGAGCACTGCGAAGAGCACGGCGGTCGCGATCACGGCGGCGACGCCCAGCGGCAGGTTGCCCACGGCGTTCGCGAGCAGGTAGTAGAGGAAGCTGTACGAGGCGAGCGGGTACTGGCCGCTGAACCACAGGTTGTCCCAGACGAAGGTTCCGCTGTGGACGAGCAGCGTCCGGTAGAGATGCGCCGCGGCGTCGCCGCCTGCGGGAACCGCCGCGACGATCAGCGTCGAGACGAGCACGCCGAGCGTGCCGGAGACGGCTACCTCTCGACGGATCGGGCTCGAGGCGACTGCCGCACGCAACCGCTCCACTCAATAGCCGTGCCATGAGAGCCGGGTGAGACGTGTCCCGTCAAACCGGGCTCGAGTCGGATCGACCGTCAGTCGGCCCGCGGCCCCACGGCGCCCGCACGGTTCTGCTCTTCGACGAACCGCACGTTGGCGTACAGGACCGCTTCCCCATGTGTGTACTCGAGGTCCCGGCGTGCGAAGCGGTACCAGTCGATCCAGGTTGTCAGACGGCGGCCGTCCATCTCCGTGGCTTTCTCCTTTGCCATCCGGGCGGCTACCGGCGACGAGACGCGACCGGAACACGCGCGAGGAGTGGGCGACGGGCAAGCCGTGCCGAACGAAGGCGCTGCAGTACCGTCTGCCGACCCTGAGCGCGTTGCGGGTCGAGCGCCGCTCCGCAGATCGAGCACCCGGCGGCGAAGGCGCTTGCCTGCGAGCCGCAGTTCGGGCAGATGTGGGGATTTCTCATATCCCGAGTGAAACAGGCGGGCGGTGAAGGGCGCGCGAAGCTTCGGCAAAGGTTTGTCCGGCGCCCCGCACATTCCGCGAGCGGGAACCGCGGCATGCTCCCAGCCGGTCATGACCCGAACCACGCGACGGTGGCGGTCGGGCGGCTCGACCGATCGGCCCCATGCCGAAAGAACGTCCTGCAAATAGGGCTGTTTCGGCCGCTTCAGGCGGCGTGTTCGCCAGTCTTTGCGCCGGCTCGCGCCACGCCCTGGAGCGCTGTCGAGTTCGTGCGCCCTGCGGGATAACCCGTACTTGCGATGCGCACCACTTCCGATGCAACGCATGCTTGGCTCGGTGACGCTTGATGAGATCGCATGTCGGACTGCCGGCAGCGGATCGACGTAACCGACCCGAAGGGATCACCTTGGCCGTGGCCGCAAGCGATCAGCCAGGCCCGAAGACGGTGAACCGGCGCGAGGTATTCATGCTCGCTGCCGTCCTGGCGGCGGTCGCGTTGACCGGAGCTGTGGCGATCGCCGGCCTGAAGCGAACCGTTCCAGCTGCACCGACGGCGCCGCAGGTCGGCCAGACCATCACCCCTGCGACACCGGCTCCGCCACAGCGGGTCGAGCCAGGAGGCTGAGATGCGCAATCTCTGGGCGACACTCTTCGCGACCTGGGCGCTCTTCGCCGTGCTCGCGGTGCTCGCCTGGACGCGGCCACTGCCGGCGCCGGCGCCGGCGAATCTCCCTGGCGCCGTCGTCGTCAAAGGCAAGAACGGCCAGACGCATCTCGTCGTGGTGCAGGGCAGCACCTCGCCGGCGCACGCGACGACGCGGACGTCGCCGGTTCCGGCGGGATGATCTCCGCAGCGACAGCCGCCGTGCCGGTGGCCTGGCTCGTCGCGCGGGCCGCCGGCCTTGTCGCCTTCGCGCTGTTCACGATCTCGGTCACGCTGGGGCTCGCCTTCAGCACGAGGCTGCTGGGCACCCGTCGCGGCAAGATGGTGCTCGGCTGGCACCAGACGCTCATGTGGACCGGCCTCGCGATGGTCGCGTTGCACGGGGCGGCGCTTGCGCTCGACCCGGTCATGCGCTTCGGGTTCGTCGGGGTGCTCGTGCCCGGCATGGCGCCATGGCGGCCGATCCCCGTCGCCGCCGGGATCGTCACCGGTTGGATCATGCTCGCCCTCGCGGCCTCCTTCCACGTCCGTCGCCGCATCGGGCAGCACCGCTGGCGCTTTCTGCACTACGCAAGCTTTGCGGGCTTCACCTTCGGCCTCTACCACGCCCTCAACGTGGGCACCGACCTCACCGGAACACGCGGCTTGATCTTTGCCGGCATCGTCGCCGCCCCGGTCGTGTGGCTCGTGTACGCACGGATCCTGCTGCCGCGTCCGGGAGCGCGGCCGGCGCCGGTCCGCTCCACACCGAACGCATCCTCGACCACCGCGCAGCAGCCGTCCAAGGACCGCCGCGCCCCGGTGCCGGTATGACGCGAGACCTGCAACGCACGTCGTTCCGTGCCATGGGCACGATCTGCGGAGCCGCCGCAACCGCGGGATCGCGCGACGTCTTCCTCGCCCGCCGTGCGCTCGACGCAGCACAGGCCGAGGTGGCGGCCTGCGAGCGCGTGCTCTCGCGCTTCGACCCGCGCAGTGACCTGTCGCGGCTCAACCGTGCCGCCGGCGAATGGGTCGCTGTCGATACGCGGCTCATCGAAGCGCTCGTAGCCGCCCTTCGCGGGCGCACGAACACGCGTGGATTGTTCGACCCGACGATCCTCACCGCGCTCGCAGCCGTCGGTTACGACCGCTCATTCGAACTGCTGACGGAGAGAGCGGCCGCGCCGCTCGACGGCTGGCACGGCGGCGCGCGCATCGACGTCGACCCCGGCTCGGGGAGGGCGCGCGTCGAGCGGCACGCCGCCGTTGACCTTGGAGGGATCGGCAAAGGCTTCGCGGCAATGCGCGCGCTCCTTGCGATGCGCACCGTGTGGCCCGCGCTGCCCGGAGCACTCGTCGATCTCGGTGGTGACATCGCCGTCTGGGGCGACCCGCCCGAAGGCGGGCCGTGGCGCGTGGACGTCGCAGACCCGCGAGGGCAGGAGCGCGTCGCCGAGACGCTGGAGCTCACGAGCGGAGGTGTCGCCACGTCGGGACGCGACACGCGGCGGTTCGGCCCCGGCCGGCGGCTCCACCACCTCATCGACCCTGCAACCGGCAGGCCCGCCGTTGCCGGCCCGCTCTCGGTCACCGTGGTGGCGGCGAGCGCCACGGAAGCCGAGGCGTACGCAACCGCGATCGGAATCTCGACTGTCGCCGATGCGCGCGACCTGCTCGCATCTCGCTCAGACGTCGCCGTGCTGCTCGTCCCTCAGGTCGGCGAGCCCGTCGCGATCGGCGCTCTCCCGCTTGCCCATGATCGCCCAGAACAACGACTCGTCGTCAACACGCAGGTAGGACGGTTCCCATGGCACTGAGAGCACAGATGCACCCACACGTACGAAGACACGCTGCCGCGATCGCCACTGCAGCACTCGTCGCTGCCGTCGCGACCGGCTGCGGAGGTGGTCATGGCGGCGGCACGGCAGGAGGCCAGCAATCGGCCGGCGACTTCATCCGCCAGGTCACGACGCGGTTCTCGCTCGGCCAGACCGGGCCGCTGTGGGACACGCTTCATCCCACCGACCAGGCGGTCGTCAGCCGCGCCCGCTACATGGCGTGCCACACCAGCTCCGGCTTCGACCTCCAGAAGTTCAAGGTCCTACAGACGTACCCCGACACGGTCGACATCGCCGGCAAGGCGACACCCTCGACGGCAGTCTCGGTCAGGGTGACCGCAGATGACGGCGTGACCACGGCGACCATGCACGCCGTCAGGTTCAGCGGCAAGTGGCGGTGGATTCTGTCACCGGCCGACTACGCCGCCTACCAACGGGGCAAGTGCCCGTCGTCCTGACCTAGGGTTACAGGCCGTTGCGTCCGCGGACGATCACGACCGGGCAGGACGCGTGTTGGGCGCACTGCTGGCTGACCGAGCCGAGCAGGAGGCCTGCGAAGCCTCCCTGCCCGCGTGAGCCGACGATCAGCAGCTCAGCGTTCCGCGCTGCGTCAAGCAATGCGGGCGCCGCGTCGTCGTCGACAGTGGACTCTTTGATCTCGACGTCGGTGACCTCGCCGACGACCTCGCGGACGAGTGCGACAAGCCACGCCTCGCGCTCCTCGGGGCTGCGATCGAGCTCGAGCTCGCGTGTCCCCGGGATCGGCTCCCACTCCCAGAATGCGTGGACGACGTGAAGCCTGGTGTGCCGGCGCCGCGCTTCTTCGAGCGCGAAGCGCAGCGTCTCCTTCGACTGCTCGGATCCGTCGACGCCGACGACGATCACCCCGGGCCGCCTCTCGACCGACGGCGGTGACAGACCGAGTCCGGCCGACTCGAACGGTCGTTATGCGAGCTTGTGCGTCCTTCGCTCGGCCTGTCACGGCGCTTCCTTGAAGTAGGCGATTCCATTGCACGAGGGCGGCGACCAGACGTCATGCCGCGTGGGCGTTCACGGTCAGGTGGCGGGCGGCGGCGTACGGGTAGGGATGGTTGTAGAGGTCGAGCGGGTCGTCCTCGGGGTTGATCTCCAGTTCGAAGTGGTCGCCGGTCGACTCGTCGTCGACGGCGACGGCGGCCCGGTGTTTCCGCTTGCTCCAGAAGAGCGCGATCTCGGTGGTTCCGCTCTGTCGCGACGCGAGCATCTTCGGTGTGTGATCGAAGCTGAGCCGGCTGGTCATGGTCTTCCTCCTTGTCGTGCATCTGCCTCTGTGTCTATCGCAGCGCGGGTAACGACACGGCAGTAAGGACGACAAGATTCGGCGCAGGAATCGCAAAGCTCCGGCTCGTCCCACTCGACGCTAGAGCACCTTCGTCACGGATCCGGCACCATGCTCGGGTGCGCGCCCCGAGCCCGGACGGGAACGAGCGGCTGACGAGCTCGACCGGGCTCGTCCTCCTCGTCCTGCTCGCGGTCGAGACGCTGACGACGCTTGCGCTGAGCACGTACCTCAACGTGCACCTGTTCCTTGGGCTGTTGCTCGTGCCGCCGGTGACGCTGAAGCTGGCCAGCACGGGCTGGCGGTTCGCGCGGTACTACACCCGCAACGAGCACTACGTGCTGGCAGGTCCCCCGCGGATGTCGCTACGCATGCTCGCGCCGCTCCTCGTCGCATCGACGCTCGCGCTCTTCGGAACCGGCGTCGCGATGATCGTGGTCGGGCACCGCGGCGGCCAGCTACGGACGCTGCACACGTTCAGCTTCGTCGCTTGGGGCGTGCTGATCGGCGTGCACGTGCTCGCGTATCTCATGCGCGTGCTGCGCGCCGGGACGATCGACTGGCGGCGCAACGCAGTGGACGTCGTCGCCGGCGTCCGGAGCCGGCGCGCCATCCTCGTCGGCACGCTGCTCGCCGGCGTCGTCGTGGCCTCGGCAACGCTTCCCGCCCAGCGGACGGTCCTGCACCACGGCGGTCATCGCCACGACCGCGAAGGCCGCAGCGGATAGCGCTTTACGACCAAGCCGGTTCGCCACCAGCAAGTGGGAGTGAGTGCGTGGTGACCCCGATGGGGCAGTGGAACCCTGCGACCAAGATCGCCGTGAACACCGAGTCGGCCACCTGGGTGAGTTCTGTGCGGTGTGGCGATGAGGGGGCTTGGTCGTGCAACTCATCGGGTATCCGGCCGCGCAGACGTACCTCGGCTATCGTCAGCATCGTCCGCGGCGAGCAAGAAGCCGGCCCGCCGAGCACGATCTACGTGCGCGCTGCCACCGGTCACGAGGCGGCGGTGCAGGCGCTGCTCGCGCAAACCGCAGATCCCGAAGCCCCCTACGAGGCGGCCGTCAGCCAGCCCTCCGACGTGCTCACCGCCAGGGCCGCCGCCGCGGGCGCGTTCAACAGCCTCTTCCTCGGGCTCGGAGTCGTGGCACTGATCGTCGGTGCCGTCGGTGTCGCCAACATCATGATCATCTCCGTTCTCGAACGCCGCTCCGAGATCGGCCTCCGTCGCGCCCTCGGTGCGACCAGGGCCCAGATCCGCACGCAGTTCCTCGCCGAGTCGATCCTGCTCGCCGTCATCGGCGGCCTCGTCGGCGTGCTGGCCGGCGCCGCGGCAACAGCCGTCTACGCCAGCTCGAAAGGCTGGGCCATCGTCATCCCCGCCGAGGCGTGGTCGGGCGGCATCGCCTCGGCCATCCTGATCGGGGCCTTGGCCGGCCTCATGCCGGCCGTTCGAGCATCCCGAATGCCGCCCACCGTGGCATTGCGAACGGTCTGAGCGCGAAGGCCCGGCTATGACGCAACGTCTGGTTCCGCCCAGCGTTCAGGGCGTGAACAACCGATGAGACTGATCCAAAGTACGGCCGCGCCCGCGAGTCCGGGGGCCTCAGCCGATCAATCTGCGTTGAGGTCAGTGGTCGATGACGGCCATGTTTCCCTCCTCGTAGCGTTCGCCCGTAGCCGGAGTGAGGTTGTTGAGCCGCTCGATCTGCTCCGCGCTCAGCTCGACACCGTCGGCTGCTGTGTTCTCTTCGACGCGGGCGACGCGCTTGGTGCCGGGGATGGGAGCGATGTCGTCGCCCTGCGCGAGGAGCCAGGCCAACGCAATCTGCGCCGGAGTCGCATCGAGCTCGGAGGCGATCGCCTTGACCTCGTCGACGATGCGGAGGTTCTTCTTCGAAGTCGCCTTCGATGAAGCGGGGGTTCGGACAGTCCGATGGGCAGGACGGTGCCCTTGGAGACCAGTTCGGCGAGGGCGCCGACGGTGTCCTCAATGGGAGTAAATGGGGTATCCGGAATTTCCCACCTTGTAGCGCTGGGCACGTCGACCTACGTCAGCAGGTGACCGCTGTTGCTGCGGAGGCTCCGACGGGGCCGCGCGCGGGCGTCGACTATCCGCGTGCTGGATCCTCGGTACCCACCAGGGCGGCATCAAGCCGCGACAGCTCGACGCCTACCTGAACGAGTTCGTCTTCCGCTTCAACCGGCGCACGGCGACCAGCCGCGGCCTGCTCTTCTACCGGCTCCTCGAGCAAGCTGCCAGATCGACCACATCCCCGAGCGTGAGATCATCGCCCGCCGACAGCCCCGCCGACCTCGCTCCCCTGGCCGCCCGCCGCTAACCCGCGTGCTACCGCCACAACCGCTGCCGCTCCCGGACGACGATGACGACGCCATCCCTTTCTAGAGTGCGGATTCGCGTTGAGATGATCCGAGCGGCGTCCGACAACCCCGACGGGATGCACGACTCGCCCTCGGAGTCGAGAACGCCCCTACTGCGGCCGGTCTCCGAGGCATCCTCTAGGGGTGGAATACGACGAGACGATCTACGCGGGCGCGGCTGCCCACTACCGGTACGGCAGGCCGTCCTACTCGCCGCAGCTCGAAGCCGTTCTCGCCGAGCAGCTCGAACTTGACGGCAGCGGGCGCCTTCTTGACGGCGGCTGCGGGCCCGGCATCCTCACCGTCCGCCTCGCGCACCTGTTCGAGGAGGTGGTCGGCCTCGACCCTGATCCGGCGATGCTCGCCGAAGGCCACCGCGTCGCCGCCGAACGCGGCATCACGAACATCCGCTGGGTGCAAGCGCTTGCCGAGGATTTGCCCGGAGCTGCGCCGGGGCCGTACCGCCTGGTCGCCTTTGGGCAGTCGTTCCACTGGACAGACGAAGCCCGTGTCGCTGAAACGGTGTACGACCTGCTTGAGCCGGGAGGCGTGTTGGCCCTGATCGTTCACACGGTCGAGGGGCGCCCGATACCGCATAGCCCTGGGCCGCCGCCGATCCCACACGCAGAGATCAAGGCACTGGTGGAGAAGTACCTTGGCTCAACGAAGCGGGCCGGCCAGGGAACTGCGCCGGTCAGGACACACCGCTTCGAGGATGTTCTCGTGCGCACCCGGTTCGGCACGCCGCGGGTGATCTTCGCTCCTGGCATCCCCGACCTGGTGCGGGACAGCGAAAGCGTGCTCTCCGGCTACTTCTCCCTCGCCACGTCGGCGCCGCACCTGTTCGGCGACCGCGTCGACGACTTCGCCCGCGAGGTACGGGCGCTGCTTGCGTCGCGGTCTCCCGACGGCGTCTTCTGGGACTGGCCCGGCGACACCGAAGTCGTCCTCGCCCGCAAGTCCAACTAGAAGCACTACTCCGCTCCGCGACTCCACCGTGTGTGAAAAGCAGCAAGGTGGGCTGATCCGGATACCCCATTTGGGAGTATTCGGGTCGACGCGATGCAGCGTTGTGCTGGCTGCGCACAGACGGCGAGCGATGGAGGATCGCGCGAAAGTGCTCAGCTGGGTCCGTGATCCGGTATCCGATGGAGGGGATGGTTTCTATGGCCGCGCTCGGCTACCTCGAGCTGCTCGCAGACGCGAAAGCCGGAGAGGCTCATGCCTAGAACGTGACGGTTGTCTCAGCGGGTGGGTGGGAGCCAGGCCGGGTCAGAACCCATCCTGATGAGCGCGTGGCGTCCTGTGCCGTCGGCGCCTACGAGCGAGATGCCGTGAGCGCCTTCAAAGGCGATCCAGTCGCCGTCAGGCGACCAGGCGGGCGCAAGGAGCTCAGAGCCTCGCGCGATACGACGCGGCCGCGAGCCGTCAGACGACGAGACGTAGACGCCCGACCTACCAGTCCTTTCCGGCCATGCGTTCATCGCGTCGACGTCCAGGACAACGTAGGCAAGGAGCGTGCCGTTGGGCGCCCAGGCCGGGTCGAATCGGACGGGCGTGTCTGGGAAGCGAAACGGGAGCTTCGATGTGCGTCCAGCAAATGTGACGGCGGTGATGCCGACGCTGTTTCCGTGTGCGCAGTCCCATGTCTCGTCGTAGGCGATGACCTGTTCCCTCGGTGAGGGCGAAGGGTTCTCTTGGCAGTGGTCCCAGTGTTCTGCGTACGGGGCGGTTACGGCCGCTGTGACCCGGTTCAGATCGGTGCCGTCGCTGTTGACTCGGAAGATCAACTCCTCCTCCCCCTGGTCGAGCGCTACCAGGCGAGAGAAGTAGACCGTGCGGTCGTCCGATGACCACGCAGGACTCGGCGCGTTCCACAGCGGCTTGACCGGGGGTCGCTTCGCAAGGACCTGCTGCCCCGAACCGTCGCGCTGCATGGTCCAGATCGCCCCGTCGCGCACGAACGCGATCCGGCGCCCATCGCGTGACACTGCTGCTTCGGAGGCGTGACGTACGAGCAACCGAAGGTGTGAGCCGTCCGGGGCGATCACATACAGATCCCCGGACCGCGTGAACACGATCTCCCCCGAAGACGGTACAGGCGCCGCCGACATTGGCTGGCTTCCGCCGCCGCACCCGGCAGCGACCAGCATCGCCGCAGCCACGGCGACGAGCAATGTCGACCGCACCGTCAACATGACCTGTTCTTGGGCGCGGCCGCCCTACGTCCCATCCGGGCTTCCACGGTGCGTGAGTTGGGGGTCGGTGGCGACGGCGGACGCCGGCGGAAAGAACTGAGCGCGCCCTCCTCTTGCAGAACGGCCGCTTGATTCTCCTAGCCGGTGGGAGCGACTCCGAACTCACACTTGTAGAGCGCCTGCCAGTTCGCCGCGATCCGCCTCTGTAGAGCCTGCGGCAGGGATGCCTAGGCGGTGTGCGGTGGACTCACTATGCGGAGCGTCGGTTTGACCGTGTCCACGAGCGGCACATCATCGGTGGCGAAAATCGCTTGGGCCAACGATCCGGAAGAGGCGACATAGCCTTCGCACCCGCAGCGACTGACGGCCAGGCTGGGGCGTCGCGTAGCTCCCAGGTCGCTTAGGAACGGCCGAGTTCGTGCTCGGCGAGATGGGCATGACCCTGCTTCTCGTCGCGCTCGACTACCTCGACCTGCTCACTACCGATGCCTGGCGGCGCGGGCGCTTTTAGGGGAGGCGCGAGTGGCCCTGAGGTGCTTGAGTCTTCGAGTATGCGAGGTCACCTCTGTCGGCCCGGCGTCCGCTTTCTCGCCTACGGGCTCGCCGGGTGGACGCTCGACTCGCTCTTCGTCTGGGCGCACACCGGGCGTCGCCGCCCGAGCGGCCTCCTCAACCTGCCTGTCTACGGGCTCGCGCAGCCGCTCTTCGAGCCTCTCCACGACCGGGTCAGGCAACGCCCCCTCGGGCTCCGCGCGACGGTGTACGGCGCCGGTGTGCTCGGCGTCGAGTATGCGTGCGGCCGGCTGTTGCGCCGGTTCGTCGGCCGCGTCCCGTGGGACTACGGCGATGCCCGCTTCGGCATCGACGGGCTCGTTCGGCTGGACTACCTTCCGCTCTGGGCGGCGTACGGTCTCGGCCTTGAACGCCTCCACGACCTGCTCACGCGCCGGGGAGGCTCATCGTCCCCTCGCAGACCTGGCACAGCCGGCTCGAGGTCGAGACGGCGGCGATGACGCTCGCGGCATCGCGGGCGGATCGGTCAGCTCTGGCTGGCTTTGCGAAGCCGACGGGTCCAGTCCTCGGCACCGGGTCGAGAGAGGAGTTCGTCGGTTGCAAACACCGTGTGCCCGCTCACGTGCGTTGAGAACCGGGCGCCTTCTCTCAGTGTCTCGGTCGGGACCCAGACCTGACGACACCGCGCCGCCGCAGTGCGCGACCGTCGAGCGAAGACGATCCCCTCGGCGGCTTGAGTTTCAGGCGGTCACGAGCGGAAGAATGAAGGCGCCAGCCCAAGCGACAACTGCCTGCACACCCGTCACATTCGGCATGAACAGTGCGATGCTCCCGGCCGGTCATAACCCGAACCACGACGCACTCATGTCCGGAGGCCGCGTGGAGCTGACCACGGCGCAGCGACGCGGCTCGCAGCGACGATGAGGCTCCCCTCGTTCACGGCCCGTCGACGGTCCCGGGAGCCGCTTTCATCATTTCGTTATCGCCATCTCCTGCCGCTGTTATCGAGACGGTGCGACCATCACGGGCGTGAACCCGATCGCCGACCGCTCGTGCCGCCGCGGTGGGCTACGAACACCATCGTTTCGCGGTGCGCGCATCGCGGCCGCGATCATCGCGGCGGCGGGCTTGGCCCTGCTGGCGGCGTCCTGCGGCGGCTCGCCGGGCAGCCAGCCGGCGCAGCTCGGCTCGACCACGACAACGAGCGGCCGACCGTCCACTGGTTCTGGCGGCTCATCGAGTGCGGGAGGCTCAGCGACCTCCGAGATGCTCGCCTTCTCCAGCTGCATGCGCTCTCACGGGGTGCCGAACTTCCCCGACCCCAACAGCAGTGGAGTGCTCCCGAAGAGACAAGTTGCTCAACTGGCGGCCGGCAGCCCCGAGTTCGTGCCGGCTCATCGAGCGTGCGTGCACCTGCTCCCGAACGCCGGCCAGCCGAGCCCGGCCCAGGTGCAGCAGGCGTGGAACGACATGCGGAGCTTCGCCCGTTGCATGCGCTCGCACGGCGTCCCGAACTGGCCCGACCCCAGCGTTACTTCCGCGCAGGACAATCGACCTTTCTTCAATACGCCGGCCGGCATCGACCCGAACGTGCCGCAGATCACCGCCAAGATCCGCGCATGCCAGCACGTCATGCACGCGAATAACCCGCTCGTGACGACGCAATGACCACCGTCGGCGTCAGTGCCCCCGGCCGGAATCGAACCAGCGCACGCGGTTTAGGAAACCGCTGCTCTATCCACTGAGCTACGGGGGCGGAACCCGCTCAGTCTAGGACGCGGCGGCGACGGGCCAGTCGGGCGTGAGGTACGTCGCCGTGAGGTCGAACCCGGTGATCTCGCCGCCGCACGCGCGGCAGGTGTGGACGAGCTCCACGTCCGCGCCGCACTCGTGCACGAAGGTGGTGCTCGGCGCGTCGACGGCCCAGCGGTCGCCCCACTGGGCGATGCTGAGCAGGATCGGGCGCAGCTCGTGGCCCGCCGGCGTCAGGTGGTAGCCGAAGCGCGGCGGGTGCTCCTGGTACCGGCGCCGCTCGACGACCTTCGCCTCCTCGAGCCGTCGCAGCCGGCTCGTGAGGATGTCGCGCGGCGCGCCGGTGTTCGCGGCGATCGCGTCGAAGCGGTGGACGCCGAAGGCGAGCTCGCGGATCACGAGCAGCGACCACTTCTCGCCGATCACGCCGAGCGCCGCGGCGGCGGAGCAAGGGCGGGGGTGCTTGGCAGCCATGGCGCAAGTGTGCCAGAGAGGGTTGACTTTTCCAACCCTAATAGGTAGGTTTTTCCAACTGACGATGCTGACGCGCACGCTCAAGCCCAGGCACGGCCCCCGCCTCGTCGTCCGGCCGCTCGAGCGCGGCGACGTCGCCACGGTCGCGGGGGTGTTCGCCCGTCTCGGCGAGGCCTCCCGCCGCGCCCGCTTCAACGGCCCGAAGCCGTGCCTCTCCGACGCGGAGCTCGAGCAGCTCGCGCGGATCGACGCCACCCACCATGCGCTCGTCGCCCACGTCTCCGGCGATCCGCAACCGGCGGCGATCGCCCGGCTCGTGCGCACCGGCCGCGACACCGCCGAGCTGGCCTTCGCCGTCGCCGACTGCTACCAGCACCGCGGCATCGGCTCCGCCCTCGCGGCCGAGCTGCTCGCCGACGCCCGCGCCGCCGGCATCACGGTCGTGACCGCGCTCGCCGCGGCCGACAACCGCGCAGCCCTGGCGCTCATGCGCCGCTGTGCGACGGTTCTCGACCTCCGGCTCGAAGGGCCCGAGCTCGCGATCCGCGCTGCGATCGCGTAGCCGGGCCCCCTCGTGCGCGTCAGGCGTGCGGCGCGACCTTGCGGCGCAGCGTGTCGAGCCTCGCGAGCGTGTAGAGCGGGCAGAACCCGACCGTGGCGGTCACGAGCATGATCGCGGCGAGCGCAAACAGGATCACGCCCAGCACGCTGCCGGCGCCGACGGCGAATGCGACGGCGACGGCGACTACGACGAACACGGCCCTCGCCGACCGGTCGATCGTTCCCATGTTCCTCGTCATCGGAGCTTCCCTTCCTAGTAGAGGGCGGCTGCGAGCCGCTTGCGGTAGTGGGCGGTGAGCGGGTGCTCGGGGCCGAGGTGGCCGAAGAACGCGACCATCAGCTCGCGGATCCGGTCGCGGTGTTCCTGGTCGCCCTCCTGGATCTCGTCCAGCAGCAGGTTGAGCGCGTGCTCGTGGTCGCCGGCGTCGAAGGCGGCGACGACGTCCGGCAGCTCGCCCGAGGCGCGGAGCTCCTCGAGGAACGTCTCTGCAGCCGAGGGGGCGATGAGGTCGTCGAGGAACTTGGCGACGTTCGCCGGCGGCTGCGCACCGACGAACTCGGCGACGACCGCGCCGTTGCGGAACGCCTTGACGGCCGGGATGCCGCGGATGTCGTACATGCCCGCGATGTCGGGGTTTGCGTCGACGTCGAGCTTCGCGAGGACGAACTCGCCGTCCCGGGCGGCCGCCTCGCTCTCGAGCACGGGGCCGAGCATCCGGCACGGAGCGCACCAGCCTGCCCAGAAGTCGACGACGACCGGCAGCTCGTGCGAGCGCTCCAGTACCTCCTGCTCGAAGGTCTCGGTGGTGATGTCCAGCTCCATTCGGGCTCTCTCCTTTGGCGTGGCTTGACTTCTGCTAGTCTACAACTATACAACCAAACAGTTTATTCCGCTGATGCTGCTTCCCCACCCCCTTCCCGAAGACCTCGTCGAGCTGATCGCCCGCCGCTTCCGCGTGATCGGGGAGCCGATGCGCATCCGGCTGCTCGACCGGCTTCGCGACGAGGACGAGGCGACGGTCAACGAGCTCGCCGACGCCGTCGGCGCCTCCCAGCAGAACATCTCGAAGCACCTCACCGTCCTCGCCGACGCGGGCGTCCTCGCCCGCCGCAAGGAGGGCACGCACGTCTACTACCGGATCGCCGACGAGGGCGTCTTCACGCTCTGCGAGCAGGTGTGCGGGTCGCTCCAGGAGCAGCTGCGCGCGCTCGACGGCCTGATCGGCGGCGGCCTGCGATGACGCTCGAGCTCTGGCAGACGGAGTGGTGCCCGGCCTCACAGCGCGTCCGCGAGCGGCTGACCGAGCTCGGCGTCGACTACGCCATCCGGCAGGTGCCGGTCGAGCGCGAGGAGCGCTGCGCGCTGGTCGCCGCGACGGGTTCCGACCTCATCCCCGCCCTCGTCGTCTCGGACGGCCCCGTGCTCGTCGGCGAGGACGCGATCGGCGTCTACCTCGCGGCGGAGTTCGAGGAGCCTGCCGGGGCAAGAGCCCACCAACTGAAGGCGGCCAAGGCGCGCCGCCGCTATCTGGAGGAGGAATGCGAGTGCTTGCAACCGGCTACACGCTGAGCGCGACGACGGCGCTGCCGTTCGCCGAGGCGGTGGAACGCGTCCGCGAGGAGTTGAAGGTGGACGGGTTCGGCGTCCTCTGCGAGATCGACGTGCAGGCGACGATGAAGGCCAAGCTCGGCGTCGACGGCGAGCCGTACACGATCCTCGGCGCATGCAACCCGCCCCTCGCGCACCGCGCGCTGGAGGCCGAGCCCGAGCTCGGTGTGCTGCTGCCGTGCAATGTCGTCGTCTTCGTCCGCGACGGTGAGACGCACGTCAGCGCGGTCGACGCGGAGCGGATGCTCTCGATCGTCGGCAACGAGGAGCTCACTCCCGTCGCCGCAGACGTTCGCGCGCGGCTCGCCGCCGTCGTCGAGCGCGTCGTAGGGACCTGACCGGTGGGTCTCTTCACGCGCATTCCGAGCGTCGAGCCGGAGCAGGCAGCCGAGAGGCTCCGGAGCAGAGAGGCCGTCGTGGTGGACGTCCGCACGCCGCGCGAGTGGAGAGCCGGCCGCATCCGCGGCGCCCTCCACGTACCGCTCCACGAGCTGGCCGCGCGCATCGACCGGATGCCCCGCGACCGGACGCTCATCACCGTCTGCCGCAGCGGCCACCGCAGCGCCGGCGCCGCCCGGGCGCTCAAACGCGCCGGCTACGACGTCGAGAACCTCCGCGGCGGGATGAATCGCTGGGCTCGCGCCGGGCTCCCGCTCGAGCCTGCCAACGGCCGCGTGCGCTAGCAGCGATACATTGCGAGGTCGTGGGCGACTTCGACCTGAAGGCTCTGCTCGACGGCCGCCGCGGCGGCGACCTCGACCTGTGGGCGCGCACGATCAACCCGCAGTTCGTCCGCGTGCTCCGCACGATCGACTTCGACCGCACCTGGTCGAGTGCCGAGGGCGCCTACCTCTTCGACGAGGACGGTCACCGCTACCTCGACATGCTCGGCGGCTTCGGCATGTACAACGTCGGCCGCAACCACCCGCGAATTCGAGCCGCCCTCCTGCAGGCGCTCGAGCTCGACACGCCCGGCATGCTCGCGATGGGCGTCACCGCCCTGCCCGGGCTGCTGGCGGAGGCCCTGCTCGAGCGGACACCGCCGCGGCTCGAGCGCTGCCTCTTCACGAGCTCGGGCACCGAGGCGGTCGAGGCGGCGCTGAAGCTCGGCCGCGCCGCGACGAAGCGCAGCCGTGTGATCTCCGCCGACCACGGCTTCCACGGGCTGACGCTCGGCTCGCTCTCCGCGAACGGCAATCCCGAGTTCACCGACCGCTTCGGCCCGCTCCTCCCCGGCTTCGAGCGCGTCCCCTTCGGCGACCTCGACGCGCTCGAGGAGCAGCTGCGGCGCGAGGACGTCGCCGTCTTCCTGATCGAGCCGGTCCAGGGCAAGGGCGCGAACCTGCCTCCGGACGGCTATCTCGAGCTGGCCCAGGCCCTCTGCCGCACGTACGGGACGCTCTTCTGCGTCGACGAGGTGCAAACCGGCTTCGGCCGCACCGGGAAGATGTTCGCGTTCGAGCACTGGGGGCTCGAGCCGGATCTCGTTCCGGTCGCGAAGTCGCTCTCCGGCGGCTACGTGCCCGTCGGCGCGCTTCTCATGTCGCGCGCCGTGCACGAGTCCGTGTTCGACTCGATGGAGCACGCCGTCTCCCACGGCTCGACGTTCGCGCCGAACGAGCTCGCCATGGCGGCCGGGCTCGCGACCCTGCACGTGCTCGACGACGAGCAGCTCGTCGAGCGGTCCGCACGGCTCGGAGGCAAGCTGCTCGAGCTGACGAGGCCGTTCGTGGACGAGTTCCCCGTCGTGCGCGAGGTGCGCGGGCTGGGCCTCATGTGGGCGATCGAGTTCGCGGAGCCCGAGTCGGGCAAGCTTTCCTGGCGGCTGATCGAGCGCATGCAGCCCGGCCTCTTCGCACAGCTCGTCGTCGGGCCGCTCTTCTCCAAGCACCGGATCCTCAGCCAGGTCGCCGGCCACAACATGCCGGTGATCAAGGTGCTGCCCCCGCTTGTTGTCACAGACGAGGACGTCGAGCAGTTCGTCGACGCATTGCACGCGACGGTCAAGCGCGCACAGCACATGCCCACGGCGCTCACGCGTTTCGCATTGACGGCTGCGGGGATTCGCTAGCAACGGCAGCGACCAGGTCGCGACCTGGTCGCAGTCGTCAACCTTCGCGTGGCTCCCAACGAAAGCGCAGCACCGCCACCACGAGCCCGCCCGCACCCCACGCGGCGAGCACGCCGAGGGCGAGTGGCTTCGTCCACAACGCGTGGCCGTGCAGGTAGATCGCGTTGATCAGGTCGATGAAGTACTTCAGCGGCAGCGCGTCGCCGATCGCGCGCAGGAACGACGGATAGTGGCGCGTCGGCCCGAACGCTCCGGTCAGGAACGCCATCGGCAGCAGGATGAAGTTGACGACGGCGGACGAGCCTTCGGCCGAGCGGATGAGCGAGGACGTCGCCACGCCGACGGCCGCAAACGCGGCCGAGCCGATGATCACCGCGAGCACGAGCGAGCCGAACGCCTTCGGGAACGGCGTTCCGTAGAAGAGCCGCCCGATCAGGAACAGTGCCGCCGTCTGCAGCGCGAACACGAGCAGCGTCGAGACGAGCAGCGCGGCGACGTACGTCGACGCCGGCAGCGGCGTCGCGCGCAGCCGCTTCAGGATCGCGTTCTCGCGGCGGATCACAAGCTGGATCGCGAGCCCGGCGAAGGCGGTGTTCGCGCAGCCGTAGCCGATCAGCCCCGCCAGCAGCGCGTGCGACGCCGGAACACCGTAGATCTTCCCGGAGTAGACCGAGCCGAGCAGCACGAACAGCAGCATCGGGAAGAGGAAGATGAAGAGCGCCGCCTCCTTGCTCCGCCAGAAGACGAGCTGTTCCGCGCGCAGCTGGTGCGCGAACAGCCGCGGGCTCACTCCGCTTCCTCTTCGGTCAGCGCGAGGTACACGTCCTCGAGCGTCGGGCGCCGCACCTCGAGCCGGTCGAGCTCCTCGCCCCGGGCGATCGCCTCGGCGGTCAGCTCATGCAGGACGCGTGTCGGCTCACCCGTCCGTACCAGCACGTCCTCGCCGTCGCGGCGGTAGCGGATCTCGACCTCGAGCTCGCTCGTCGTGAGCTCGCGGGGCGTGCCGACGCGGACGATCTGCCCTTCGCGCAGCACCGCGACGCGGTCGGCGAGCTGCTCCGCCTCGTCGAGATAGTGCGTCGTCAGCAGCACCGTCTTCCCGAGCGAGCGCAGCGAGCGGATCATGTCCCACGCCGCCCGGCGTGCGGCCGGGTCGAAGCCGGTCGTCGGCTCGTCGAGGAAGACGAGGTCGGGATCGCCGACGAGCGCTATGCCGAGGTCGAGACGGCGCTTCTGCCCGCCGGACAGCGTCTTCACGCGCGCGTCCCGCTTCTCCGCGAGGCCGACGAGCTCGATCACCTCGCCGACGTCGCGCGGGTGCTCGTAGTAGCCGGCGAACATCGCGTGCGTCTCGCGCACCGTGATGTTCGGCCAGAGCTGAGACTGCTGGAGCACGACGCCGATGCGCTGCCGGAACTCCGGCCCGGGCCGCTCCGGGTCGTGGCCGAGCACGGACACCTCGCCTGCGTCGCGCCGCCGGTAGCCCTCGAGGATCTCCACCGTCGTCGTCTTGCCCGCGCCGTTGGGGCCGAGCAGGCCGAAGACCTCGCCCTCCTCGATCTCGAAATCGACACCGCGCACCGCCTCGACCCCGCCGTAGCGCTTGCGCAGGCCGCGCACGGCGATCGCCGTCACGCGCTCTCCAGCTCGAGCAGCACGGTTCCACACGGCGGGAAGGACGGCTCGGGACCGCCGGTGAAGACGGCCGCAGCACGGCCGCAGTCGGGCTGGTGCGCGACGACGACGACCGTCTCGCCGCGCGCGGCCACGGCCGCGCGCATGTCCGCAGCGGTTGCGCCGGGTGCGAGCCGGTCGTCGAGCTCCGGCTCGCCGAGCCCGAGCGCGGACGCCGTCTCGCAGGCGCGGAGCAACGGGCTCGTCACGACCGCGTCCGGCACGAGTCCCTCGGCGCGCAGGCGCAGCCCGAGCTCGCGCGCATGCCTGCGGCCCGCCGCCGTGAGCGGACGCAGCTCGTCCGGGTTTCCCGGCGCTGCCTCGGCATGGCGGACGATGAGCAGGCGCATCGTCCGCCAGGATAGACCGGCGTCCGTCCCCGCCCGGCTCGATACCGTGTCGCCGTGGCCAGGAGGAGCCTCGCGCCGGCGGTAGGGGCGGCCGCTTTCGCGCTGACGGCCGGGACCGCATGGGACGAGGGCGGGTTCCACGCGGTCGCCTGGGACCGGGCGCTCACCGGTCTCGCCGTGCTCGCGCTCGCAGCGGTGCTGCTCGACGGCGCCCCGCGCCCCGGCAGGCACTCGGCGGCGATGCTCGGCGCGCTCGCGTTCCTGACCGTGTGGACGGCAGCGTCGTGGCTCTGGTCGGACTCGCCTCCGGCCGCGCTCGACGAGGCTCAGCGCGTCGCGGCCTATCTCGCCGCCGCCGTCGCCGTGGCGGTCGCCGGACGGCGCGTGCCCGTGGCCTGGCTCGCCGGCGGCGTCGCCCTCGGGGTCGTGCCCGCGGCGGCCTGGAACCTCGCCGTCCGCCTCGCGCCGGACTGGACGGGGCGCGCGCCGCTGCGCACCGACATCGGCTCGCTCGCGACGCCCGTCGGCTATGCGAACGGACTCGCGCTGCTCGTCGTGCTCGCGCTCCTGCTCGCGCTCGGCTTTGCGGCGACGGCGACCGGCGCGACGGTGCGGGTGGCCGGCGCCGTGCTGCTCGTCCCCTTCGCGGCGGACCTCGCGCTGCAGCAGAGCACCGGCGCGGACGTCGCGCTCGCCGCCGGGCTCGCGGCGCTCGTGCTCGTCGCGCCGCGCGGCCGCGCCGTCGTCTCGCTCGCGCTACTCGTGCTGCCGCTCGCCTCCGCAGTCGCGGTCGGGCGGGTGAGCGGCGTCGTCTCACCGCCGGCCCAGGACCTCACGGCCGCAGCCGGGTCCGGCCACCGCCTGCTGCTCGCGCTCACGATCGTCGCCGCTGCACAGCTCGCAGCCGCGACCCTGCTCATGCCGCGACTCGCCCGCGAAAGCCGGCCGCTGCCGGCCCGTGCAGCCGCCCTGACCGCCGCACTGCTGCTCGCCGCCGGCCTCGCCGCCGCGCCGTTCGCGTTGCACGACCACGCACGCGGCGGCTACTGGCGCGTCGCGCTTCGCGAGTATCGCTCCGCGCCGGTGCTCGGATCGGGCGCCGGGACCTTCGTCGACTGGTGGCTGCGGGCGCGGACGGCCGCGCACTCGACGCAGGAGGCCCATTCGCTCTACGTCGAGACGGCGGCCGAGCTCGGCCCGCTCGGGCTGCTCGCGGTGCTCGTCGCGCTCGGAGCTCCGCTCATCGCGGCGCTGCGGCTTCGCGCCACCGCGCTGGGACCGGCGTTGCTCGCGGCGCTCGTCGCCTACGACGTCCACGCCGCGGTCGACTTCGACTGGGAGCTCGCAGGCGTGACGCTGCCGGCCGTGCTGCTCGGCGCGGCGGCCGCAGTTCACGCCGACCCCGAGCTCGGCCCGCTCGGGCCGCGTCCGCGCCGCGCTGCGGCCGTCTCGCTCGCCGCGCTGGCCGCCGCCGCGATCCTCGCGCTCGCCGGCAGCTCGCGACTCGCGGCTGCGCAGGCTGCCGAGTCCTCAGGCCGGTTCGCGTCCGCCGTCGCCGATGCACGCAGCGCGCTCCGCTACGCACCCTGGTCTGCGGACGCCTGGCGCGTGATCGGCGAGTCGCGGCTCGCAGCGGGCGATCGTCCAGGCGCGCGCGAAGCGTTCCGCTCGGCCGTCCGGCTCGACCCGAACGACTGGACCGCGTGGCTCGAGCTCGCCCAGGTGAGCACGGGAGAGCCACGCCGCTCCGCCGAGGCGGAGGCGGCGCGGCTCAACCCGCTGGGCGGTGGGGGTTAGCTGCCGGTCAGCACCTGTACGAGCCGGCGCGTCGAGCTCCCGGTCAGGACGGGCTGACCCGGGACGCGCGCCCGCACGAAGAAGACGACCGCGTGGCCGCGACCGAGCGGCAGCAAGCGAGTCGGAGTGACCGCCAGCGTCGCCCAACCGTCCTGGCCTGTCGCGACCTCAGGCCCTGCCTTCGCCCACGAATACGGCAGGGCGATCGCGTAGACGAGCGCGCCGCTGACGGAGCTGCCCTGCGTGTCCGCGACGTGGAAGCGGGCGAGGATCTGTCCGCGGTCGGTGAGGCGCCTCGGCTGGAACTGGACGCGGTCGATCGTCAGCCGGAGCGGGAGAACGACGCTCGCCGCCGCGATGACGGTCCCGGGGCCCGACGGCGCCGCGACCACGGCGGTCTGGGTCGACGTCGCCGAACCGGTGCCCTGCGTGGTCGTGGCGTTCACCTGTGCCCGGAGCGTCGAGCCTACGTCGGCCGCCTGCACGACGTAGGTTGACGCCGTCGCGCCGGCGATCGCAACGCACGCGGCGCCTGTCGTGTTGCACCGTTGCCACTGGTACGTGAACGCCGGCGTCGTCGGCGTGCTCCACGTGCCGAGGCTCGTCGCCAGCGCCTGCCCGACGCCCGGCGTACCGGCGATCGCGGGCGGCGCCGTGTTCGACGGTGCGTTGCCTCCGACCTTCGCAGTCTGAGCCGAGGTCGCCGACGTCGTGCCGTCGGCGTTCTGCGCGGTGACGGTCGCGCGCAGCGTGGCGGTGTTGTCGGCCGCCTGCACGACGTAGACCGACGCCGTGGCGCCGGAGATGGCCGCGCACGAGGCACCGCTCTCGTTGCAGCGCTGCCACTGGTACGTGAACGCCGGTGCCGTCTGGTACGTCCACGTGCCGAGGCTCGTGGCCAGCGTCTGCCCGACCTGCGCGGTGCCGGAGATGACGGGCGGCGCCGTGTTCGTCGGTGCGTAGTTCGCCTGCGCCGCGGATCCCTGTGCCAGCCCGCTGCCTGCGAGCGTGCCGAGCACGGCGAGGGCGACGATTGTCGCGGCAGCCGCCCGCCGGGGGAGAAGCCTGCGTCTCATGACTCTCTCCTTTTCATCGGGTTACGAATGAGAGGGTGCCCACGTCTTCGCCCTCCCGACCCGATTCCCGCCGACCTTTTACGCAGTCCTTACACCGCCGGGCCCGGCTATCGTCCGCTGCGTGGCCGGCTTTCGGTACGTCGTCTGCGACGTCTTCACGGACGAGCCGCTCGCCGGAAACCAGCTCGCCGTCTTCACCGACGCCCGCGCGATCCCCGAGGAGCTGCTGCAGCCGCTGGCGCAGGAGATGAGCTTCTCGGAGACGGTGTTCGTCTATCCGCCGCAGGACGGCGGCCATGTGAGGATCCGCATCTTCACGCCGGGCGCCGAGCTGCCGTTCGCCGGGCATCCGACGCTCGGCAGCGCCTTCGTGCTCGCGGGGCCGCTGCAGCTCGACGAGATCCGCATCGAGACCGGCCGCGGCACCGTGCCCGTCGCGCTCGAGCGGAACGGGTCGCGGATCGTCTTCGGCCGGATGGTCCAGCCGCTGCCGGAGGTGTCGCCGTTCTCGGCTGCGGCCGAGTTGCAGGACGCGCTCGGAGTCAGGTCCCGGCTGCCCGTCGAGCTGTACGACAACGGCATCCCGCACGTCTACGTCGCGCTCGGCTCGGAAGCAGAGGTGGCGGCGCTCGTGCCCGGCGCACAGCGGCTCGCGGCCTTCGGCCACGTCGGCGTCAACTGCTTCGCCGGCTCGGGCCTGCGCTGGAAGACGCGGATGTTCGCGCCGGGCGACGGCGTCGAGGACGCGGCCACCGGCTCCGCCGCGGGCCCGCTCGCGCTGCATCTCGCGCGCCACGGGGAGATCGCCTTCGGCGACGAGATCGAGATCTCCCAGGGCGCCGAGATCGGCCGGCCGTCGACGCTCTACGCGCGCGTGCGCGGGAGCGCGGACGCGGTGGAGCGGGTCGAGGTCGGCGGCTCGGCGGTGGTCGTCGCCCGCGGCGAGTTCCGCCTCTAGGGACCGTGCGGATCGCGATCAGCGGACCGAGCGGCAGCGGCAAGACGAGCCTGGCCGCCGAGCTCGCGCGGACGTGCGGCCTCCGCCACGTCGAGATCGACGCGCTCCACCACGGGCCGAACTGGGAGTCGTGCGGCGCCGAGGTGCTGCGTGAGCGCGTCGCCGTCGCGCTCGCCGGCGACGGCTGGGTCACCGACGCCACGTATCGCGGCATGCTCGGCGACCTCGTGTACGAGCGCGCGGAGACGTTCGTCTGGCTCGACCTGCCGGTGCCGCTCGTGATGTGGCGTCTCCTGCGCAGGACGCACGTGCGCAACCGGGACCAGGTGGAGCTCTGGAACGGAAACGTCGAGCCCGGCTGGCGCGAGTCGCTGCCGCTGCTCGTCTGGCCGGCGTTCAGGCGCTGCTTCGAGAACCGGCGCGAGTATCCGGTCCGCCTGCAGCGCTACCCGCACCTCGACGTGCACCGCTTGCGTTCCGACCGCGGCGTGCGAGCGTTCGTTCAGTCGATCCAGGCGACCGCGAGCACGTCCGGGAGCTCGAAGGGCAGCGACCGCCAGAAGACGCCGCCGTTCGCCGAGACGTAGAGCCGGTTCCGCGCCGCGTAGAGCATCCGGTCGGGATCGTCCTCGGCGACCGCGATCGCAAAGCCCGGCGGCAGGCCGCCGCCGGCCTCGCTCCAGGTGGCGCCGCCGTCGCGGGAGATCGCAAGCGGCGGGCGGCGGTCGAGCAGCGCGACGACCGTCGCTCCCGCACCGGCGGTCGCGACGACGCGCGGCAGCTGCACGCGCGGCGCCTCGGCCTCCGGCAGCTCCGAGCCGAGTCCGAGCACGAGCTCCTCCTCGACGTCGACGAGGAGCACGCCCTCGACCGTCTGCACGGCCGCCGTCACCGGACGCTCCCGGCGAGCAGCGCCGAGACGACCGCGGTCGCGCGGCGCGCGGCCGACACCGGCGCGTGACGTGCTGCACGGGCCGCGAGGTACGCGACCGCGAACGCGTCGCCTGCCCCTGTCGGGTCGACGTGCACCGCTCGCGCCGGGATGCGCGTCGCGCCCTCACGCGTCAGGACGAGCGACCCCTCGAGCCCGAACGTCACGACGATCTCCGGCACGCCGAGCGACGCAAGCGACTCGAGCTCGTCGTCGCCGACGATCGCTCTCGCCTCCTCCTCGGCCAGCTTGAGGATCGCCACATGGCCGAGAACGTCCCTGTCGAAGTCGTCGTCGAGCGCGAGCGGGCCGCACTGCGGCACCCGGACGAGACCCTGGCCGTCGAGCAGGATCCGCCGCCCACGCCCCAGCCGTGCGAGCGTCCCCGCGTCGAAGTCGCTGCGCAGCAGCGGCGCCACGTGCAGCCACTCGACGTCGCGCAGCAGCTCCTGCCGCGCCTCGCTTGCCCGCCACGGCTCGCCGACGGCGTCGACCGTCATGGCGCGCACACCGTGTTCGTCGTACGACATCGAGAAGCCCGTCGTCTCGCCGCCGACGGCGAGCGCAGTGGCGAGGCCGGTCGCCGCGAGCCGCGTGTGGAAGGAGCGGCGCTCCGGCTCGCCGCACTTCGCGAAGATGACGGCGTTCTCGCCCAGTACCCGCAGCGCGCGCGTCGTGTGCCAGGGGCCGCCGCCGATGCGCGGCGCGCCGCCCGCGACGACGTCACGCGAGAGATGCCCGATGACCGCGAGCGGGCGCACCCGCGCAGCCTAATCCCGGGCTGGTGCAGGAGCTGCGCTGCCCCGGGCGGCGAGTGCGAACCCGAACGCGAGGACAAACGACGCGGCGAAGCTCGGCAGCGAGGCGGTGAAGCTGACGTTGCCCGGATGCGTGTGCTCGACGATGCTCGTCCACCACGACGGGCCGACCGGCGAGAGCCACTGGTAGAGGCCGAAGCCGACGAGCCAGGCGCCGAGCTGGTCGAACCGGACCGACGCGCCGGCGAAGACGTGCGCAGGGCTGTAGTGGGCCCCGGCCGCGAGCCAGTCGCCGACGAGCACGCCGAAGAGCGGGACGAAGAACGACCCGAGCAGGTAGAGGAAGTTCTGGTAGTTGCCGAGGTTCAGCGCGAGCGCGAGACCGGTCGCGGTCGCCGAGACGAGCGTGATCAGGAGCCGTTGCGAGATTCGTGGCGCGAGGTTCTGGATCGAGACGGCGGTCGAGTAGATGTCTGCGAAGGCCTTCTCGCTCTCGTCGATCGTGATCGCGAGCAGCGCCACGAAGGCGATGCCGCCGGCCGCGGCCACGGCGGCGGGCAGCGCCTGCGCGTCGCCGACGCCGCGCGCCAGCACGATCAGGATCCCGAGCCCGACGCACCAGACCGTCGGCACGAAGTAGCCGAGCCCGGCGCCGAGCGCCGCCCCGCGCCGCGTGCGGGAGAAGCGGGTGTAGTCCGCCGCGAGCGGCGTCCACGAGACGACGCTGCCGATGACGAGGTCGACCGCCTGGCCGAACGAGGGGAAGCCGCCCGTGCCGGACCGGGCCCAGAACGCGTGCAGCTGCGACTTCGAGATCGCCCAGTAGGTCAGGTACGCCATCGCGAAGAGGAGCGCCCAGAACGCGAACTTGCGCAGGTAGCGGCGGACGAAGCCGATCGGGCCGAGCAGGCCGAGACCCCAGCTGAGCGCACCGAAGCCGATCGTCCACAACCACGTGCCGCTCCAGCCGAAGAGGTGTCGCGAGAGCGCCGAGGCTGCCGAGGCGATGATGATCAGCTCGAACGTCGACCAGCCGACGTTCTGCGCGACGTTGAGCAGCGTCGGCGCGTACGAGCCCCGCTTCCCGAGCGGCGCGCGCAGCACCACCATCCCCGGGACGCGGGCGTCGGCCCCGATGAAGGCGGCGACGCCGAGGAGGACGTTCCCGGCGACGGCGCCGACGAGGATCGCGAGCAACGCATCTCGCAGGGAGAGCGCCGGCACGAGCAGCGCTCCGATCACGATGACGAGGAGCGAAACCGAGAGGTTCCCCCAGAGCAGCGTCGAGTCGAGCGCGTTCAGGACGTGCAGCCGCTCGGGAACGGGCTCGATGCCCCAGCTCGGCGTCTTGTCGCTCACCTGCCTCCCTCCGCCGGCATGACCCGGATCAGGTTCTTCGGGTGTGATCTCAGCCGCATGCGCGGCACCCCGGTAGGGCGAGGGTAGCGGACGCCGATTTCCTACGTGCCGAAACCGATCACGACTCTGATCGAGAGGCGCTGCCCGGCCGTCACGTGGAGCGGCGTGGCCAAGTAGGTGTCGGAGACCGGGTTGTAGGCGGCACCGCAGTCGCGGCCCGCCGTCGCCGTGCGCGGGCAGAGCTGCAGGCCGGTGGACACGCGCACGATCGTGCCCTTTCGCGTGGCCGGCAGCGTCCCGGCGAGCACCACCCTCGACGTGCCCGTCTTGGCCGTCGCCAGGGCGACCTCGAGCGTCTTCGCGTCGGCCGTCGCGGTGAACGACTTCGGCTCGGCGCCCGTCTCGAAGAGCTGGCAGAAGCCTCGATTCGACGTGGGGCACGCCGTACCCCCGACGGAGACGTCCCAGCTGCCGGCGGTGTCGTGTCCGCTCAGGATGCCCCAGACCACGCGGTCGGCATGGCCCACGCCGACCGTCAGCAGGTCGACCGCCACGCGGCGGCTTCCGACCGCCTTGCCGTTCGCGCCGAGGACGGCGATGGTGGCGTTCGCCTCCACCCGGACGCCGGCGGCCGCGGCCGGCGTCCCGCTCGACGAGAACGCGCCGAGCGCCGCGGCGATGCCGAGCCCGGCTACGACAACGGCGGCGATCGCGCCTGCGAGAACGGCTTTCGCGCGCATCCGCGCGGCATGCTAGCGCCGGATGGCGATGTCGCCTGCGCGGAGCGGGCGCAGCGTGCTGTCGTAGACGAGGGCGCCGCCGGGCGACCAGATCTGGACGCGCAGCTGGTCGGGACGCCCGGTGACGCCGGTGAGCAGGAAGCGGTAGCCGCGCCGGCCGTCGCCGCGGGCTGCGCCCTGCAGCTCGAAGCTCGGCGCGGTGACGACGAGCCAGTCGAGATGCGTCGAGGAGAGGTTGAGGTGCGGGACGTGCAGCTCGACGGCGCCGTCGAGGCGGCCGTCCCGGTCATGGTCGCGGTAGCGGGCGCTGAAAGCGAACGCGACGAGGCTGCGACTCGGGTCGAGCAGCGTGCCGAGGCCCGTGACCGAGCCCGCGTTCGGGTCGACGACGACGAGCGTGCTGCCGGCGACGGTTGTCGTGCCACCGTCCTTGTCGGTGATGGTGAGCGAGAGCGGATAGAAGCCGGCCGTGGCCGGTGTCCACGTTGCGCGCGCGCTGCCGGAGCCCGCGTGCTCGGCGATCGTCGCGGACAGCGTCGTCGCGCCCACCTTCCACGCACCCGTGTGCGTGTCGAGAAGGCCCGGGTCGGTGAACGAGCCGCTGAGCGAGACGTGCGTGCCGGTGCGGAAGACGGAGCCGTCGGAGGGCGAAAGGATCCTCACGGCCGGCGCGACGTTCGCGATCGTGATCGTCGCGACGTCGCTCGCGCACGCGCCGTGGTCGTCGCACGCCGTGAGGGTCACCGTCTGCGTGCCGGGGCCGTCGCCGAGCACGATCGACGGCGTCGCTCCGCTCGCCGTCGCGCCGCCGCCGAGATCCCAGCTGTACGTCAGCGTCTCGCCCGGCGTGTCCACGGCCGAGCCGTGCAGCGCCAGCGTCGAGCCCTCGTTCCCGGAGTACGGGCCGCCCGCGCTCACGACCGGCGGGACGTTCACGTAGAGCGTCGCGCTCGCGCTGCGCGCGCCCGGATCGCCGGTGACGGTGACCGTCTGCGCGCCGGCGGGCGTCGAGGCGCCGGTCGCGACCGCGACCGGCGTCGAGCCGGGCAGCGCGAGCGGGCCTGCGGTCGCTCCCGGCGACGCCGTCAGCGCGATCGAGGACGGCAACCCGATCGCGGTCGAGCCGACGCCGAGCGCCGAGGTGAGCGTGAAGGAGGCGGTGTCGCCGCGCTGCACCGTCTCCGTCGCCGGTGCGAGCGCGAGCGCGTAGTCGTAGACGTGCAGCCCTGCCCCGGCCGACCGTGCGCCGGCGGCAAACGAGAGGGAGACGTCGCCGAGCGTCACGACGCCCGTGTGCACCGTCACCGCCTGGCTCGTCGGTGCGTCCGGCGCCTGCGGGAACGCGACCGTGGCCGGGGCGTCGCTCGAGGCGTCGGCCGGCAACAGGCCGACGCTGAGCGGCACGGAGGAGGGGAGCCCGGTGGTGGCCGAGCCCGGGTCGAGCGACAGCGTGAGCGTGTACGCCGCCGGGTCGCCGCGCAGGACCGTCCGGTCGGGCCCGGCGGAGAGCGCGTAGTCGTAGATGCCCTCGCTCGTCATCGCGCTGCTGGCGAGGAAGGAGGCGCTGCCGCCGTAGCCGGCCGCGATCAGGTGCGAGCCGAGCGACAGGGTGGAGACCGTCAGCGAGGCGCGGCCGCTCGCGTCGACGGGCACGGGCGCGGCCAGGGGCGTCGCGCCGTCCTCGAAGGTGACCGCGCCCGAGCCGACCGCGGCGCCGCCCGAGGTCACGGTCGCCTCGAGCTGAACTGCCGTGCCGAAGAGCGCCGGGTCCGGTGTGGCGGTCACGGCCGTCGTGGTCGCGGAGGCCGTGGGCACGACCGAGACCTCGTCCGTCACCCGGGCCGTCTCGGCAGCGGCGGCGCTCGCGGGCGGCACGACGCTCGGCGTGTCGCCGACGTGCACCGTCTCGTCGCTCGCGACCGTCGCGGGCGGGACGACGGTGACCGCGTCGCCGATCGTGACGCCTTCCGTGCCCGGAACGTCCGCCGGCGGGGCGACGATGACCGCGTCGGCCGTGCCGATCGGCTCGTCGCTCGCGACGCCTGCGGGACCGGCGGCGTTCGACGCGTCTCCCGAGGAGACGCTCTCGTCGACGGTGATCGCCACCGTGTCCGTCGCGCTCGGCGCCGCGCCGGCCGGCAAGGCCAGCACGGCGAGCCCGCACGCGAGCGCGAGCAGCACTGGCAGCGCCCTCCGAGCGGAGGCGCTCCTGCCGGTTCCGCGGCCGGACACGCTCGTCCCCGGTCCCCGTCCTCCTACGCGCCGAAGCTGATCTTGACGGTGACCGCCATGCTCTGGCCGGCCGAGACGGTGATCGGCGTGCCGAGCGTGCGGTCCGTGATGGTGTTGTAGCCGATGCCGCAGTCATGGCCGGGCGACGAGCCGGACGTGCACTTCTGCAGCCCGCTGCTGACGCGCGTGATCGTGCCGTCGGTCGCCGCGGGCACGCTGCCCGCCAGGACGATCTTGAACGCGTCCGTCCCGGAGGCCGGCACGGTGACGGTCAGGTTCTTCGTGTCCGCCGTCCCGTTGAAGAAGGCCGGATTCGCGTCCGCCGGGAACAGCTGGCAGAAGTTGCCGTTCCCCGCCGGGCACGCGCTTCCCTGGAGGCTGACGTCCCAGTCGCCGGCGACGCTCGAGCCGGACAGGATGCCCGAGAAGGCGCCGTCGCCGCCGTTCGCCCCGATCGGCTGGAAGTCGTTGTGGAAGCGGTACGTGCGGACGACCTTCCCGCTCTTGCTCAGCACCGAGATCGTCCAGTGTCCCTGCACCCGGACACCGTCGGCGCCTGCCGCCGCCGGCCTCGCGGCCGACGAGAACGCTCCGAAGGCTGCCGCAGCGACCAGGCCTGCGACAGCGAGTCCCGCCCCTACGAGGGCGATTCGCCTACGCGTCATGCTTTCCCCTCCCCAAGAGAACGTTGCCGGGGAGAGCTTGCTCCCTTCGCGCGAAAAACGCAATGGCGCGCGGTCTATCCGGCGGCGAGCAGGCGCCGCAGCACGAACTGCAGGATGCCGCCGTGACGCAGGTACTCCCGCTCGCGCGGCGTGTCCAGCCGGACGCGCGCGCGGAACTCCCTGCCGTCCGCCCGCACCGTCACCTCGCTCGCCTCGCCGTTCTCGACGCCGGTGATCGAGAAGACCTCGCGGCCGGTGAGCCCGAGCGACTCGCGACTCTCGCCCGGCATGAACTGCAGCGGCAGCACGCCCATCATCAGCAGGTTGGAACGGTGGATGCGTTCGTACGACTCGGCGATCGCGGCGCGGACGCCGAGCAGATTCGGGCCCTTCGCCGCCCAGTCGCGCGACGAGCCGGTGCCGTACTCCTTGCCTGCGATCACGATCGTCGGCACGCCCTCGGCGCGGTAGCGCGCCGCTGCGTCGTCGATCGTCGTCTCCGCGCCGCTCGGCAGATGCACCGTCCACGTGCCCTCCGAGCCGGGGACGAGCTGGTTGCGCAGCCGCACGTTGGCGAACGTGCCGCGCACCATCACCTCGTGGTTGCCGCGCCGTGAGCCGTACGAGTTGAACTCGCGCCGCTCGACGCCGTGGTCGAGCAGGTACCTCCCGGCCGGCGAGTCCGGACGGATCGCGCCCGCCGGCGAGATGTGGTCGGTCGTCACCGAGTCGCCGAGCATGACGAGGCAGCGCGCGCCGGCTATGTCGGCAACTCTCGCGGGCTCCGCTGTCATCCCGTCGAAGTACGGCGGCCGGCGGACATACGTGGAAGACGAGTCCCACTCGTAGAGCGCGGTCGACGGCACGTCGAGCGCGCTCCAGCGCTCGTCGCCCCGATACACGTCCGCGTATGCGCGCGTGAACATCGCGTCCTCGAGCGAGCTCGCGATCGTGCGGTCGATCTCCTCGCGGGTCGGCCACACGTCGCGCAGGAAGACGTCGTTGCCGTCGCCGTCCCGGCCGAGAGGCTCGTTGACGAGGTCGATGTCCATTCGCCCGGCGAGCGCGTATGCGACCACGAGCGGCGGCGAGGCGAGGTAGTTCGCCTTCACGTCGCCGTGGATGCGCGCCTCGAAGTTTCGGTTGCCGGAGAGGACCGCGCACACGACGAGCTCGCCGTCGGTGACGGCGGCCGCGATCGGATCGGGGAGCGGGCCGGAGTTGCCGATGCACGTCGTGCAGCCGTAGCCGACGAGGTTGAAGCCGAGCTCGTCGAGGTAGCGGTCGAGCCCGGCGCGCTTGTAGTACTCGGTGACGACCTTCGAGCCGGGAGCGAGCGAGGACTTCACCCACGGCTTGCGTGTCAGCCCGCGCTCGATCGCCTTCTTCGCCAGCAGGCCGGCGCCGATCATCACCGACGGATTGGACGTGTTCGTGCAGGACGTGATCGCGGCGATCACGACGGAGCCGTGCTCGAGCGAGTAGTCCTCGCCGGCCACGGGCACGCGCCTCCTGTCGACGGTCGCCGTCGGCACGGGCGCCGCGTCCACGTCCGTCGCGCCGTCCCCCGTCGGCGGGTCGCTCGCGGGGAAGCTGTCGGCGTCCTCCTTGTCGTACGTGCCGTTCGCGTAGTCGACGCCGAACGTGCCGAGCGACTCGATGAACGCCTCCTTGGCCGAGGCGAGCGGGACGCGGTCCTGCGGGCGCCGCGGCCCGGCGAGCGAGGGCTCGACGTCGCCGAGGTCGAGCTCGACGACCTGCGAGTACGTCGGGTGGTCGTCGGGCCGGTGCCAGAGCAGGTTCTCCTTGCAGTACGCCTCGACGAGCGCGATCCGCTCGGCCGGCCGCCCGGTCAGGCGCAGGTACTCGAGCGTGACCTCGTCGACCGGGAAGAACCCGCAGGTGGCCCCGTACTCGGGGCTCATGTTCCCGAGCGTCGCCCGGTCGGCCAGCGCGAGCGAGCCGACACCGGGACCGAAGTACTCGACGAACTTCCCGACCACGCCGACGCGACGCAGCGTCTCGGTGACCGTGAGGACGAGATCGGTCGCTGTCGCCCCCTCCGGCAGTTCTCCGGTGAGCCGGAAGCCGACGACCTGCGGAACGAGCATCGACAACGCCTCGCCGAGCATCGCCGCCTCGGCCTCGATGCCGCCGGTGCCCCAGCCGAGCACGCCGAGCCCGTTCACCATCGTCGTGTGCGAGTCGGTGCCGACGAGCGTGTCGGGGAAGGCGACGCCGTCGCGCGACTCGACGACGCGCGCGAGGTATTCGAGGTTCACCTGGTGGCAGATGCCGGTGTTCGGCGGCACCACCTTGAAGTTGTCGAACGCGCCCTGGCCCCAGCGCAGGAACGCGTAGCGCTCGCGGTTCCGCTCGAACTCGCGCTCGACGTTGTGCTCGATCGACAGCCGGGTGGCGAACTCGTCCACCTGCACCGAGTGGTCGATCACGAGCTCGGCCGGGATCAGCGGGTTGATCTTCGCCGGGTCGCCTCCCTGGTCGCGCATCGCGGCGCGCATCGCGGCCAGGTCGACGATGGCGGGTACCCCGGTGAAGTCCTGGAGCAGGACCCGCGCCGGCATGAAGGAGATCTCCCGGGCCGGCTCCGCCGCCGCGACCCAGCCGGCGACCGCCTCGACCTCGGCCTCCGAGCCGTTCCGGAGCACGTTCTCGAGCAGGATGCGGAGCGTGTACGGGAGCCGCTCGACGTCCCAGCGGGGCTGCAGCCGGTCGAGCCGGTAGATCGAGTAGGTCTCGCCGCCGACCCGGAGCTGTGCTGGCTCAACCATGCCTCGATTCAAGCAGACGGCGCGCTGCGCGGCCGGACGTGCTTCCATTCAGGAAGTCATGCGCCCGCTTGCCGCCGCCATCGCCGCCGCCGCCGCGCTCGCCCTCGCCGGCAGCGCCGCCGCCGCCGCCCCGAATCCGAGCAGGGCGCTCCTGTCCGCGCAACAGGTCGGAGCCTCGTACCAGCTGCTCCAGCGCAACGACGGGCACGGGCTCGGAACGCGGACGCTCGACCTCTGCGGCACGAGCAACTACCCGAGCGAGAAGGTCCGCACGGCACGGGTCCAGGTCGACTACCTGCGCAAGAAGGGCACGATCGGCCTCTCGAACGAGGTCGTCACGTACAAGGCCGGCGGCGCGGCGCAGGCGATGCGCGAGGTGATCGCGCACGCGATCGGATGTCCGCACCATCCGGTCCTGCCGGGCGAGCAGAACCTGCCGCCGCTGACCTTCACGATCACGCTCCTGAAGGACAGCCACCTGCTCAAGGGCTACCTCGCCGTCCGCGTTCGCACCGAGGGGATCGTCAACAGCAAGATGATGGACCAGACCTCGTACGCGGTCTACCAGCGGCTGGGGAACGTACTCTCCGGCGTCTACAGCTTCGGCGCCAAGGCCGGCCAGGAGGCGTTCTGCCTGCACGCGGCCGAGCAGAGCGCGCTCAACCTGCGCCATCTCGGCACCCCTGCGGTGACCGGGCCGACGGCTTAACCCACGCTTAACGCCCGGCAAACGGCGGGACACCCACCGGTTGCTAGAAGAAGAGGGTGAGCTCGGAACGCCGCAGTTCGGCCGTCTTCCGCGCCGCCGCCCTGGTCACGGCGGGCGCCGCGGGCGCGGCCATCGCGCTCGGCATCGCCGTCGCGGCCGGCGGCGTGGGCAACACGTCGACGACCGTCCGCGAGGTCGTCTCCGCTCCGGCGCCGTCTTCGGGGCCGGAGACCGCTGCATTCGCCCGCGCGGCGCAGCCGCTGACGATCCATGAGATCTACACGCGCTCGGCGCCCGGCGTCGTCCAGGTGACCGCGACGAGCAAGGTGACGACGCAGCCGAACCCGCTGCTCGATCCGTTCGGCTTCAACGGCCCCACGACGCAGACGCAGCAGGCGCTCGGCTCCGGCTTCGTCATCGACAAGGCCGGCCACATCGTCACGAACTACCACGTCGTCCAGGGCGCGAGCCGCGTCGAGGTCAGCTTCTCCGACAACGAGCGGAAGCCTGCGACGGTCGTCGGACGCGATCCCTCGACGGACATCGCCGTGCTCCAGGTCAAGGGGCTGGCGGCGCGCGCGCTCACACCGCTTTCGCTCGGTAACTCGGATCTCGTCCAGGTCGGCGATGCGGTCGCCGCGATCGGCAACCCGCTCGGTGAGGACCGCTCGATCACCTCCGGCATCGTGAGCGCGCTGCAGCGGCAGATCTTCGCGCCGAACGGCGCTCCGATCGACCATGTGATCCAGACGGACGCAGCGCTCAACCACGGCAACTCGGGCGGCCCGCTGCTGAACACGCGCGGCCAGGTGATCGGCGTGAACTCGCAGATCCAGACGGCGGGTGGGGGCGACGGCAGCATCGGCATCGGCTTCGCGATTCCGATCGACACGGTCAAGAACGTCGCGGCGCAGCTGATCTCGAAGGGCAGCGTCGAGCACGCCTTCCTCGGCGTGAACGTGCAGGCGATCACGCCCGGCGTCGCGAGGCTGTTCCGGCTCCCGGCGCAGCAGGGCCTGCTCGTCGGCACCGTGTGCAAGAACAGCGCCGCGGCCGGCGCGGGCCTGCGCGGCGCGACGCAGCAGGTGACGCTCGCCGGCGATACGTGGCCGCTCGGCGGAGACGTCATCGTCAAGATCGACGGCGTCTCCGTCACTTCGGTCGACCAGCTGCGGTCGCTGATCGCCGACAAGAAGCCCGGCCAGACGGTGCAGCTCATGATCTACCGCGGCGACAAGTCCAAGACCTTGAACGTCAAGCTTGGGCGGCAGCCCCTCTCCCCAACATGCTGACCGCCCAGTCCGGCCCCGCACCCCTGGGGGCCTGCTCCCGAAAAGCCGCAGGCCAGCGCGGCCCGGGAGCGTGAGACGGGGGCCCCGACCGCCTGCCCGGGGCCCCCGACTCTATTTCGAACCTGCCCTGCGAAAGGGCGCGCGGCGTAGCTACCTTGTCGCGGTGGAGTGGGAGGAGATCCGGCTGCCGACGCGCGCACGCGTCGCCGAGCCGGAGGCACTGGAAGACGAGGAGCTCTGGTCCGGCGAGGACGAAGGCGACCATGCCGGCTGGTTCTGCGTCCGTACCGATCCGTTCCCGTGCCCGGCGCCCGGTTGCACGTTCGTCGCCGTCTTCATGACGGCCGCCCATCTCGTGCTCGTCTGGCAGGAACGCGACGACCCGAACCTGCTGCGTCATGCCGCCCGGGCGATGGAGGTCGGACGCAACCCCCGCGTGGTCACGTACGACGCAGACTACGGGCCGAGTGCCTCGTACTACGCGTGGGAGGCGGCCGGCCGTCCCGTGCACGGGATCCGCAAGTAGCCGTGGCGACGCGGACCGAGACGATCCACGTGAGCGGCGTCCGCTGCGAGCGTTGCGTGGGACGGCTCGCCGGCGTCCTGACGGGGCACGAGGGGCTCGAAGCCGCGAACGCGAACCTCGTCGGCGAGGTCACGCTCGTCTGGGACGACGAGCGCACGAGCCGCGACGCCCTGCTCGAGGCCATGGCGAAGGCCGGTTTCCGCGAGCTCTCCACCGCCTTGTAGGGCAGCGGAGCGGGAATCGCGCCGGCCCGCCGAGCGTTCAAGGCGGAATGGGATGCGGTGCTAGTGTGGCCAAAATGGCCGAGTCCTCTTCGGACGCCACGCGCATCGCAGCCGAAGCACGCGACCGCGTCCGCTTCGAGGAGGAGGCGCTCGCCCTGGCCGACCAGGTCTACAGCGTGGCGCGCCATCTGGCCGGCTCGCGGGAAGAGGCGGAAGACCTCGTGCAGGAGACGTATGCGCGCGCGTTCCGGAGCTGGCGTTCCTTCCAGCCCGGGACGAATCTGCGGGCGTGGCTGCTGCGGATCCTCACCAACCTCAACATCGATCGCGGTCGTCGCCAGCAGCGCGCTCCGCAAATGCAGGCGCTCGAGGCGAACGACTATTTCCTCTACGACAAGCTCGCGCAGGACGACGGCGGCGCCACCGACGAGGATCGTGTCGTCGAGCGGCTCTCGCAGGACGACATCGTGTCGGCGCTCTCGGCCGTGCCGCACGACTTTCGTGACGTGATCGTGCTGGTCGACTTAGGCGACTTCAGCTACCAGGACGCGGCGCAGATCCTCGACATCCCGATCGGGACGGTGATGTCGCGGCTGCACCGTGGACGACGCATCCTGAAGCGAGAGCTCGCGGAATCTGTAGCGGAGGACGTGAGATGACGGAGCCCCACGACGATCCGTGTGCGCACTGCGAGGAGATGATGCAGCCGTACCTGGATCACATACTCAGCGACGAGGAGATGCGCGAGGCGGAGATACACCTCGACGAATGCGACTGGTGCCGCCGGCGCTATCGCTTCGAGGAGAGCCTGCGGCGCTACGTCCGGCAAGCGGCGAACCAGCCGATGCCGGCCGACCTCAAGATGAAGCTCGCAGCGCTGCGGATACCGCTCGAATAGCTGCGCTATTCGAGCGGGGGTGATGCTCTGCGGAGCACAACATGTCCCCCGGTGAGAAGCGCGCAGCGCTTCTCACCGGGAGCGGAGCGCTTCTCACGGACCCCGCTTGGGCCCGACGATGACCACGAGGCGGCGCGGGTCCTTGCCGCCGGGGAGGGGCTGCAGCGGGGCGCCGAGCTGCTTGGCCAGGCGCAGGCCGATAGCCTCGCCGCCGGGCGGGTAGTACACCTCCGTCTGCGGATACGTGAACGACGAGGCGCGGCCGACGTCGACGACCTTGTAGGAGAGGGCCTGGATCTCGCTCGCGATCGAGCGCGTGAAGACGATGTCGCCGCTCCCGTTCAGCACGACGACCTTGATCGTCCACGGCGCAGGTAGCGCCGCGACCGCTGCGGCGGGCTTGGCCGGCGGCGAGGAGCCGCTCATCGCGAGCACCACCGCGAGCGCGGCGGCGACCACGAGGGCTCCGATCGCGGCGACTGCGCCGATGCGCAGCCACGGGTTCGCCTCGAGCGGCTTCGGCGGCACCGGCAGCCCGGAGAGCTCGAGCGCTTCGCGGTGGTCGATCCCGAGCGCGGTCGCGACGAGGACGGTGACGAGCAGCGCGCGATCGGGGTTCGGGAATCGGTACAGCCGTCCTTCCTCGAGCCATTGCACCTCCTCGACGGAGACGCCGGCACGCCGCGCGGCCTCGTCCACCGTCAGCTGCCGGTGCAGGCGCGCGCGGGCGAGCGGCGACTCGTCATCCTGCGACGTCCCGGCAGGCTGGAGGTGGCGTACGGAGTCCATTCCCGAACTTCTCCGTTCGGCGCGTGCCCACCCGGCCCTCCTGCCCGTCATCGACGCAGGTCGACGTCGCCCGGAGGCCTGAGGTCGTCGCAGGCGACGAGCCGCGCCGGGAGCGCGCGTGCGCCCTCGTCGGGCACGAGCGGCCAGGCGGCGCGGGCGAGCAGGACCGGATGGAGCCGCACGCCGCCGTAGGCGGCCGCCACGACGTCGCCGCCGCCGGTGCGCCAGGAGCCGACGACCCGGTCGATCGCCCGCGGGTCGAGCTCCGGCCCGTCCGCGAGCGCGACGAGCGCAGCCTCTGCCTCCGGCGGCAGCGCCGCGAGGCCGCAGCGCAGCGACGCGCCGGGCCCGAGCTCCCAGTCCGGGCAGCGGACGGTGTGCGCATCCGTCTCGATCTCGTGCGCGCCGAGCACGACAAGGATCCCGTCGAGCGACGAGCTCGCGCGCAGCGCCGCGAGCACCTGCGGGAGCAGCACCGTTTGCTTCGGTGGGGAAACGCCGTACCGAGAGGACGCGCCGGCGGCGAGCACGACCGCATGCACGCCGAACCTGAGGTTTGACCCGTCGCTCGTACCTGCCGCCACAGCCGGAGGCTAACGCGGCGCGTCAGCCGTGGCGGATCGGCGCTCGCGGGCCCCGGTCAGCTGCATCCGGCGAGTGCAGCCCAGCGCATTTGGACGTTGGCGACGTAGGACATCGTCTCGCTCGTCGGTGCCCCGCCGGCCCTGTCCACCGCCGTCGGGCCGGCGTTGTAGGCCGCGAGGGCGAGATCGGTACGGGCGTAGCGGTCGAGGAGGATCTTCAGATAGCGCGCACCTGCGAGCACATTCGTCACAGGGTTGTCGACGTCGAGCTTCAGCGACGCCGCCGTCGAGGGCAGAACCTGCAGGAGCCCGCGCGCGTCGGCCTGCGAGCGCGCGTTGGGCTTGAAGCGCGACTCGACCTGCGCGACGGCGACGAGCATCGAGAGCTGGAAGCCCGTGTCGCGGGCCGCCCGCACGAAGGCCGTGCGGAACCTCGGCGGGATCGGGCAGCGGGCGCCGTGGTGCACCGGATTCTTGGCGGGAAGCGCCGGGATGCGCGGCAGCGGCGGCGTGGCGGCCGGCCGCTTCCCGTGCGCACCGGCCGCGACCGAGGCGCTACAGGCGATTCCCGTGACGGCGAAGAGTGCGAGCAGCCGCAGGCCCATGCAGCCCGGGATCTTACTGCGTCACGACGCTCTCGACCGCCCGTCGCACGAGGGCGCGGGCGACGTCCACCTTCCAGGCCGTCCGGGGCAGCGGCGTGGCTCCGTCGAGCGCCTCGGGGCCGTCGAGCAGCCAGGGGACGGGCGCCACGCCGGCGAGCGCGATCCGGATTCCTCCGGCGGCGTCGCGGGCCGCGGCGACCCCCACCTGGGGGAACGCCCAGCGCCGCCGGTCCATGGCCTTGAGGTAGACGCTTGCCTCCACGGGCGGCAGCTCGAGCTCGAGGATCAGCTCGCCGGGCTCGAGCGTCGTCGTGCTCCGGTTCTGCTCGTCCGGGAGCCGGTAGAGCTCGCCCAGCGGAAGCTCGCGCCGGTCGGTGCGCAGCCGCGCCCCGAGCGCGAGCAGGGCGGCCGCGATGTCGGACGGATGCGCCGACGCGCAGAAGTCGTTGGCAAGGATCGCATGCTCGCGATGCTCCCCCTCGCGCGCGTGGCAGCGGTCGCCGCCGTGCAGGCGGCACGGGTAGTTCAGCCGCCAGTACCAGCAGCGCGTCGACTGGAGCAGGTTGCCGCCGACCGAGCTCATGCTGCGCAGCTGTGGCGAGGCCGCCAGCCGGCACGCCTCGCGCAGCGCCGCCGGAATCCCGGCGTCGGCTTCGAGCTCGCCGAGCGTCGTGCCGGCGCCGATGCGGCCGCCGTCGACGCCGTGGGGAACGATCCCGCGCACGTCGACGAGCCTTTCGGTGCGGAGGATCCCGTCCCGCAGCAGCGGCACCACCTCGGTGCCGCCGTGGACGGCGATGCCGCTGTCGAGGTCGTCGAGCGATGTCGCCCTAACGAGCTCCAACCGGCTCCTTCGCTGCGTCGCGTGCCCGCTGCTCGGCCTCGCGCAGCGCGCGCAGCATCTCCTCGCGGCTGATCGGCAGCTCGTGCACGTCGGCGCCCGTCGCGTCGCGGATGGCGTTCGCGATAGCCGCGGCGGTCGGGACGATCGGCGGCTCGCCCAGCCCCTTCGACCCGAGGTTCGTCAGGTGCTCGTCCGGCTTGTCGACGAACTCGCACACGATCTCCGGCACGTCGGCGATCGTCGGCATCCGGTACGAGTCGAGCGTCGTCGTCAGCACGTTCCCCGTCTCCGGGTCGAGCAGCCGCACTTCGGAGAGCGTGTGGCCGACGCCCTGGATGATCCCGCCCTCGACCTGGCTGCGCGCCCCGAGCGGGTTGACGACCCGGCCGACGTCGTGCACCGCCGCGATCCGCTCGATCCGCACCTCACCGGTCTCGACGTCGACGGCCACCTCGGCGACCTGGACGCCGAAGGTGTTGACGCTCATGCCGGCCGGGTTCGGGCCGCGCGCGCCCTTGCCGAGGATCTGCGCGCTGCCGAGCAGGTCGAGCAGCTCCTCGAGCCGGACCGAGAGGCCGCCGTCCGCGGAGACGATCGCCCCGTTGCGGATGTCGAGCCCGCTCTCCTCGACGCCGAAGCGCTGCGCCGCGATCTCGAGGATCTGCCGCTTCGCGTCGGCGGCCGCCGCCCGCACCGCCGGGCCCAGCGAGGGCACGGTGGACGAGCCGGCCGAGAGCGTCACGTACGGGCCGCGGGCCGAGTCGCCGAGCACGACGTCGACGCGGTCGAGCGGGACGCCGAGCTCTTCGGCCGCGATCTGCGCCATGACGGTGGACGTGCCGGTACCGATGTCCTGCATCGCGGTGACCACGGCGATGCGGCCGTCGGAGCCGACGCGCGTCCAGGCGTACGAGGGCGGCCCGCCGCCGCCGTACCAGATCTGGCTCGCCATGCCGATCCCGTGCTTCCAGGTCGAGCCTGAGCGTGCACGCACCTCGTGCCGGCGGTCCCAGTGCTTCTGTGCGAGGTCGTAGCAGGCGGCGAGGTTCTTCGACGAGTACTGCGTGCCGTTGTTCGAGTCGGCGTAGTTCCTCCGCCGCAGCTCGAACGGGTCGATGCCGAGCTTGCCGGCGAGCTCGTCGATCAGGGACTCGAGCCCGAACGTCCCTTCGACGAAGCCGGGCGCGCGAAACGGCTTCATCGGCGGCGTGTTGATCTTCGCGCCGTAGCAGACGGTGCGCACGTTGTCGCACGCGTAGAGCATCCGCATCGGCCCGTCGGTCATCGTCGACCAGCCACCCCAGCCGACGGCGTTGACGAACTCGCCGCCGAGGGCGACGATCGTGCCGTCGCTGCGCGCGCCTGCGACGAGCTTCTGGATGGTCGCGTTGCGGTTGCCGGCCGCGGTGTTCTCCTCGCGGCGCGTGAGCCTGCAGTGCACCGGACGTCCGGTGCGCCGCGCGAGCTCGGCTGCGACGAAGGTGTACTCGCCTGCACCGTTCTTCGAGCCGAAGCCGCCGCCCATGAACTCGCACACGACGCGCACCTTGTCGGCGGGGATGCCGAGGGCCCCGGCGACTTCCGCGCGGACGCCCCAGATGTACTGCGTCGAGATGTAGACGTTGAGCGTGTCACCGATCCACTCGCACACCGCCTGGTGCGTCTCCATCGAGTTGTGCAGCACGACCGACGTGCGGTACGTGCGCTCGACGACGACGTCGGCCTCCGCGAGAGCGCGCTCGAAGTCGCCGCGCTCGTGGCGCTCCGGCTCGGCGGTGAGCTGCCCGCGGGCGACGGCCTCGTGCGGGTCGAGCACGGTCTCGAGCTCCTCCCACTCGACGTCGACGAGCCGGAGCGCCGCACGTGCCTGCCCAAACGTGTCCGCGGCGAGGGCGGCGACGGGCGCGCCGGCGTAGCCGGCCTCCTCCTCGAGACCCTTCGCCTCGCCGGGCCCGAGCGCGCCGCGCACGCCGGGAGCGCCGAGGGCGCGCGCGAGGTCGATCCGCTTCACGCGCGCGTGTGCATACGGCGAGCGCAGGATCGCGGCGTGCAGCATGCCGGGCAGCTGGAGGTCGGCGGTGAAGCAAGCCTCGCCGCGCACCCGCTCCGGCCCGTCCAGGCGTACGGCCGGCCGGCCGACGACTTCGAGCGGGCCCTTGGGCCACTGCTGCAGCGGATCCTCCTCGACGACGAGCCAGACCTCCTCGAAGCGGCCCTCGACCTCCTTCTCGGTGCGGATCAGTCTCGCCAATGCAGGATCGCCTCCTCGATTCTCGGGTAGGTGCCGCAGCGGCAGATGTTTCCGGCCATCCGGTGGCGGATCTCGTCGACGGTCGGCTCCGGAGACGCGGCCACCAGCGCTGCGGCCGCCACGACCTGCCCCGGTGTGCAGAAGCCGCACTGCACTGCGTCGGCACGCACGAACGCACCGACGAGCGGATGCTCCCTCAGCCCTTCGATCGTCGTCACCTTGCCGTCGACCATGTGCGCGAGCGTGATGCACGAGAGCATCGGTACGCCGTCGATCTGCACGGTGCATGCGCCGCAGTGGCCCTCGTTGCACGCGATCTTCGTGCCGGTGAGGCCGAGGTGCTCGCGCAGCAGCTGCGCGAGGCTCGTCCCGACGGGCGCGTCGAGCGATCGCCGCTGCCCGTTCACGGTGAGCGACAGCTCAGTCACACGTCGTCACCGCGAGGATGTCGGCGAGGTGGATCAGGCGGGAGGTCGTCCGCGCGACCTGGCGCCGCTCTCCTTCGTCCTCCGCGTCGGCGAGCGTCCGCCAGAGCTCGCGCGCCGCGGTCAGCAGCTCGCGGATGCGGGCCATCTCCCCGGCGTGGCCGTTCGGCAGGCTGCACGCGTTGAGTGCGAGTCCGAGGGCGCCGAAGCTGTCGGCCTGCCGTGTGAAGAGGAGCGTCATCGCCATCGAGAGGTACTGGTGGACGCGGGCGAGCGCCATCGGCTGGGTGAAGAGGTAGTGGCCGAGCGGTTGCGACGGCGTCAGCGGCGGCAGGCCGTCGGCGATCCTGTTCGCGTTGCCGGCGAGCATCGCACGCACCTGCTCCTCGTCGAGCCCGGCGGTACGTGCGGCCTTCAGTGCGAGCAGGAGCGAGGCCGGCTGCTGCCCGTAGGGATAGTCGGAGGCGTAGACGACCTGCTCGGGCGGAACGAGGTGGAAGAAGGTCAGCAGGTCGATCACGCTCCAGACGGAGGTGTCGAAGAAGACGCCGGCCTTGCCGGCGAAGTGACCGGCGAGCCCGGTGAGGTCGGCGATGCCGGCGTGCGCGATGATCAGCTGCGCCTCCGGGTAGGCGTCGACGAGCCTGAGCAGGGCGTCGGCGATCGGCGGCAGGCCGCGGCCGCCGTGGATGAGGATCGGCACGCGACGCTCGGCCGCGAGCGCGAACACCGGCGCGAGGCGCTCGTCGTCCAGCAGGAACTTCTGGGCGCGCGGGTGGAGCTTGATTCCACGGGCGCCGAGGTCGAGGCAGCGGGTCGCCTCGTCGATCGGCTCCTCGTCGAGCGCGAGCCGGACGAACGGGATCATGCGGCCGCCCGAGCGCTCGGCGAACGCGAGCGTGCGGTCGTTGCCGGCCCGGAAGCCGGGATGCCGGTCGGGCTCGTCGAGGCAGAACACGAAGCAGCGGGACACGCCGTACCGGTCCATGCCCTGCTCGAGCTCCTCGTAGCGGCCGGTCATGCCGTCGATGTCGGTGCCGAGGTGGGTATGGGCGTCGAAGATCTCCGCCCCGGGGGGCAGCTCGGCGCGTAGCTCTCCCTCGAACAGGTCGAAGAGTTCCTGGGCCCGCTCGAACGGCGCAGTCATCTGTTGGAATCTACCGAGGGGCTCCTTGGCCCCGTCGGCCTAGGCTCGGCTCGTGAAGCAGCTCATCGAACGCCTGGCGCAGCGACCCGAGCCGTTTGCGCCCGGCGAAGCGCCGCTCTGGACGGATCCGCACGTCTCCCGCCGGATGCTCGAGGCGCACCTCGATTCGAGGTCGGACGCTGCGAGCCGGCGGCCCGAGACGATCGCACGGGAGGTGGACTGGCTCGTCCGGACACTCGAGCTCCGGCCGGGCTCACCGGTGCTCGATCTCGGCTGCGGCCCGGGCCTCTACTGCGCCGCGCTCGCGGCGCGGGGGTTCGTCGTCACGGGGATCGACATCTCCGGCGGCTCGCTCGCGCACGCACGCCAGGCGGCGGCCGAGGCGGGCCTCGCCGTCACCTACGTCCACGGCGACTACCGGGAGCTCGACGAGCACGACACGTATGACGCTGCGCTGCTCGTGTACCACGACTTCGGCGTCCTTTCCGACCCGGACCGGGCGGCGCTGCTGCTGCGCGTCGACGAGGCGCTTCGCGCCGGCGGGCGCTTCGCTTTCGACGTCGTCTCGGCCGCCGCCGAGCGGCCGGAGCGCTCCGGGTGGTCGGCGAGCATCGGTGACGGGTTCTGGCGGTCGGGGCCGCACCTCGTGCTCGAGCGGCAGCTCGACTACCCGGAGCTCGCCCTCTCGTGTCGCGAGCATGCGGTGGTCGAGGAGACGGGCACCGCGACCGTCTACCGCATCTGGGAGCAGCGCTTCAGCCGCGAGCGGCTCGAGCGGGAGCTCGCAGCTGCCGGCTTCGTGCTCGAGCACCTGACCGCCGACCTCACCGGCACCCCGTGGACGCCGGCCGCGGAGACGCTCGCCGCGGTCGCTATTCGAACGACGGCGTGAGCACCCGCTCGACGAAGATCGGCTCACGGACGGAGCCGTCCCACTGGGGAACGCCGTTGACGACGATCCGGGGCACGGCCCAGACCTCGAGCTCCTCGGCGAGGCGCGGGAACTCGCCCGCCTCGATCGCGGCAGCCGTCACGTGCGGCGAGGCGAGCGCCATCCGGTACGCCAGCAGCACGGCCGGCGGGCAGTGCGGTCAGGTCGGTGTGACGAAGACGTCGATCGCCAGGTCGCGGTCGAGCGTCGCCAGCCGCTCGAGCGACTCCGGCGCGAGCGACGGCACGCGCCGTCCCGCCTCGAGCACCGCGCCGACGAGCGAGGCGAGCTCGTAGCCGTACGGCGTCCCGTAGTACCGCAGTCCCCGGTCCTCCCCTGCGGGGAGGACTAGGACCGCTGGGAACATGGTCACTCCGTCCGGCTGCTGCTCGATGCGGAACGTCACTCTCTCGGAGAGAGAGGCCAGCTCTTCCACGATTCGGACCGTCTCCGCGCCGAAGTCGAAGTCGCCGGCGCCGTGCATCGGCGTCTCCTCCGGGCCGAGCGCGACGACGAGCTCCACCGGCCGGTCGAGCGCGTCGAACAGCTCCCGCAGGCGCGGCTCCTCGTCCTGCTGGAACACGGGCACGAAGACGAGCCTAGCCGCCGGACGTAGGATCCGCCGTGTGAGCGACGTCCTCATCCTCGCCGACTCGATCCGCTCCCCGGAGATGCGCCACGAGGTGCCGGTCGCCGTCCCCGACGCGTTCCTCTACGCGGAGCGGGCCGGCCGCCGTGTCGCGGTCGTCACCGCCTTCGAGGTGCCGCGGATCGCTGCGGCCGCGCCGGAGATCGAGACGCTCGCACCCGAGACGCTCGGGCTGGACGAGTTGCTCGCCGGCGGCATGCCCGCGGCGCTCGCCGAGCTGGAGGTGTACACGCGGGCCTGCTCCGAGCTCGGGATCAGCGACGCGGTCGTCCCCGCGAGCTTCCCGCTCGAGCTGGCCGACCACCTGCGGGCGAACGGGATCGAGGTCAGCGTCGACCGCGAGCTGTTCGAGGACCGCCGCCGCCGCAAGACGCCGACCGAGATCGCCGGCCTCCGCCGCGCGCAACGCGCCTGCGAGGCCGCTCTCGACGTCGCACGCGACATGCTTCGGAACGCCGACTCCAACCGGACGCTCGAGCTCGACGGCGAGCCGCTGACGAGCGAGCGGATCAAGATCGCGATCGAGCGCGTCTTCAGCGCGCACGGCGTCGCCGCCGAGGAGTTCATCGTCTCCCACGGCGCGCAGACCGCGGTCGGCCACGAGTTCGGCTCCGGCGCGATCCTCCCGGAGGAGCCGATCGTGTTCGACCTCTTCCCGCGCGACCGCGAGACCGGCGTCTACTCGGACATGACCCGCACGTACGTCGTCGGCGCAGTCTCCGACGAGCTGCGCGAGTACCACCGCCTCTGCCAGGAGGCGCTCGAGCGGGCGACCGAGGCGACGAAGCCGGGGGTGAACGGGCGCGACCTGATGCGGCTCGTCTGCGACCTCTTCGCCGCGCACGGCTACCCGACGCCGCTGACGAAGGAGCCCGGCCAGGTGCTCGACAGCGGCTTCTTCCACGGCCTCGGCCACGGCGTCGGGCTCGAGGTGCACGAGCGGCCCTGGATCTCCCGCGCCGGCGACGACCTCGTGCCCGGCGACGTGATCACGCTCGAGCCCGGGCCTCTACCGGGCCGGCTACGGCGGCGTCCGCCTCGAGGACATCCTCGTCGTCACCGAGGACGGGGCCGAGGTCGTCACGCAGTACCCGTACGACCTCGAGCCGTAGCCGGAGACATCGCCGTCGCGCTTGACTCGGGCCAGCGATGTGTCGAAAGAGTACGCGCGACCAAATTCGGCATGCGATGCATCGGGCGACGGAGCCGGCGCACCGCGCCGAAAAGGAGGCGCATCGCATGGCTGCAATGGGCCAGGGTCGGCCGACGCTCGTCGAGAGCACGCCGGCCGCCGACCCCGCTCCGCTCGGGCTCGCGGGCTTCGCGCTTACCACCTTCCTGCTGAGCGGGCACAACGCGACGTTCATTCCCGATCTGATCTGGATCGGGCCGGCGTTCTTCTACGGCGGGCTCGCGCAGTTCTGCGCCGGGATGTGGGAGTTCCGCAACCGCAACGTCTTCGGGGCGACCGCGTTCTCGACGTACGGCGGGTTCTGGATGGGGCTCGGGATCTTCGTCACCCTGCTCGTGACGGTGAAGGGCTTCGGCGCCGGCTTCACGGGCGGCGACGTCCCGAACACGATTGCGTGGTTCCTGATCGCGTTCGCCATCTTCAACACGTACATGCTGCATCTGGAGCACGCGCCTCAACGTCGCCGTGTTCGGCGTCTTCCTGACGCTCGAGATCACGGAGATCCTGCTCGCGATCGGCAACTTCCGCGTCGCGCACGGCCACGCGCGCCGGCTGGGTGCACTGGGGCGGCTGGTTCGGCATCCTCACGGCCGCGGTCGCGTGGTACACCTCTTCCGCAGGCGTCGTGAACGGGATGGCGGCGAAGAAGGTCCTTCCCGTCGGCCCGGCGCTGTGGAAGTCCTGACCCGGCCGGTGCGAGGAAACGCGGCAGAGAGGAGACCAGCCCGTGGCGAGTGACGTAGGCCAGTCTGCGATCGAGACGATCTTCCTCGAGGAACGGCGGTACCCGCCGCCCGAGGAGTTCGCCAGGCAGGCGAATGCCCAGCCCGAGATCTACGACGAGAGCTTCGACAGCTTCTGGGAGCGGGAGGGCCGCGAGCGGATCACGTGGTTCGAGCCCTTCACCGCAGCTCTACGAGTGGGAGCCGCCGTACGCGAAGTTCTACCTCGGGGGCAAGCTCAACGTCTGCTTCAACTGCGTCGACCGTCATGTCGAGGCGGGTGCCGGCGGGAAGGTCGCCTACTACTGGGAGGGCGAGCCCGTCGGGGACCGGCGCGAGATCACCTACGCCGACCTTCAGCGGGACGTGGTCCGCTTCGCGAACGCGCTCAAGTCGATCGGTGTGAAGAAGGGGACTCCGGTCGGGATCTACATGGGCATGGTTCCGGAGCTGGCTGTGGCGATGCTCGCGTGCACGCGCCTCGGCGCGCCGCACACGGTCGTCTTCGGCGGCTTCTCCGCCGACTCGCTCTCCGGCCGTATGAACGACATGGAGTGCGAGGTCCTGATCACGCAGGACGAGGCGTGGCGGCGTGGGTCGTTCGTGCCGTTGAAGCGGACCGCCGACGACGCGATGGCCGCCGCTCCCGGCGTGCGTGCCTCCGTCGTGCTCCGCCGCACCGGCAACGACGTGCCGATGCAGGAGGGCCGCGACCACTATCTCGACGAGCTCGAGGCCGGGGTCTCCGACGACCCGGCCTCGTGCCCGTGCGAGCCGATGGACAGCGAGGACCTGCTCTTCCTCATGTACACGAGCGGGACGACGGCGAAGCCGAAGGGGATCGTGCACACGACCGGCGGCTACCTGGCCGGCGTCTCGACGACGCACCACTACATCTTCGACCTGAAGAAGGACGAGGACGTCTTCTGGTGCGCCGCAGACATCGGCTGGATCACCGGTCACAGCTACATCGTGTACGGCCCGCTGTGCAACCAGGCCACGTCGGTCATGTACGAGGGGACGCCGGACTTTCCGGACAAGGACCGGTGGTGGGAGATCATCGAGCGCTACGGCGTGACGATCCTCTACACCGCTCCGACGGCGATCCGCTCGCACATGAAGTGGGGTCCGGAGCACGCCGCGAAGCACGACCTGTCGTCGCTGCGCCTGCTCGGGTCGGTCGGCGAGCCGATCAACCCGGAAGCGTGGATCTGGTACCGCGAGCACATCGGCGGCGATCGCACACCGGTCGTCGACACGTGGTGGCAGACCGAGACGGGCATGATCCTCATCACCCCGCTGCCCGGGATCACGACGCTGAAGCCGGGCTCCGCGACGAAGCCGTTCCCGTGCGTCGAGGCGGGCGTCTTCAACGAGCGTGGCGAGGAGGTCGGGCCGGGCGGAGGCGGCTACCTCGTGCTGAAGAAGCCGTGGCCGGCGATGCTGCGGGGGATCTTCAAGGATCCCGACCGCTACCGGGACACGTACTGGTCGAAGTACGAGAACGTGTACTTCGCCGGCGACGGTGCCCGCATCGACCAGGACGGCGACTTCTGGCTGCTCGGACGCGTCGACGACGTGATGAACGTCTCCGGTCACCGCATCTCGACGATCGAGGTCGAGTCGGCGCTCGTCGACCACAAGGAGGTGGCCGAGGCGGCGGTGTGCTCGCGGAAGGATGCGATCACCGGCGAGGCGATCGTCGCGTACGTGACGCTGAAGGGCGGCAAGGAGGGCTCGGTCGAAAAGCTCGAGGAGCTTCGCAACCACGTCGCGACGAAGATCGGGGCGATCGCGAAGCCCGCGAACATCGTGTTCACGCCCGAGCTGCCGAAGACCCGCAGCGGCAAGATCATGCGCCGCCTGCTGCGGGACGTGGCGGAGAACCGCCAGCTCGGAGACACGACGACGCTCGCCGACCCGGCGGTCGTCGAGGAGATCAAGCACCGCGCCGACTCCGAGGCCGGCGAGGACTAGCCGGCCCGGGACACGAGGCGGGCGGGAGCGCCGGCGGCTCCCGCCCCGCCTTGCAAAGACATGGCCAAACGCGGGACGATCCCGGCGTGAACGTCGAGGAGCAGCGGACGCTTGCGGCCGAGCTGTTCAACGCGACCTGGCGTCTGCTCGAGAAGCCCGAGCGGACGCCGGACGAGGACGACGAGATGCTGCACTGCGCCCACGCCTCGCGCTACCACTGGATCCGGGCCGGGACGCGCGTCAACGCCGCGCGCGGCGAATGGCAGTGCGCTCGCGTCTACGCCGTGCTCGGCCGGCCGGAGCCGGCGCTGCACCACGCGCGGCGCTGCCTCGATCTCTGCGAGTCCGTCGCCGACGACCTCGACGAGTTCGACCTGCCGTTCGCGTACGAGGCGCTCGCCCGCGCGCACGCGGCGGCGGGCGACGAGGAGGAGGCACGGCACTGGGTGGCCAGGTCACGTGCCGCCGCCGAGGCGATCTCCGACGAGGACGACCGAGCCCTGCTCGAGGCGGACCTGGAGACGATCGGCACGTAGGAGCTTGAGCGCCGTCCGCGAATCGTGGTACAAGAACCGCTCACGGCCGGGTTGAAAGCACTCTGACGGGCGACTTCGGGTGAAGGTGCTGACCGAACCGCCGACCAGGGCCGGTGTTTACGGCGGCGACCAGGTCGCAAGGCGGCCTGGTCGCGGACGTTCAGAGAAGCCCGTCGAAGTGCTCCGCATCCTCGAACGGGCCGATCAGGGCGAGACGTAGCGCCTCGTCGCGGATGACGTCCTGTGCGACCCGCTGCACGTCCTCGACGGTGACGGCGTTGAGGCCGGCGAGGATCTCGTCGAGATCGGGTGCGCGGTGCTCGAGCACCTCCTTGCGCAGGCCGTACATGATCAGCCCCTGCGGGCTCTCGAGCTGGAGCACGAAGCGGCCCTTGGCGAAGTTCCGCGCCTTCTCGAGTTCCTCTGTCGGCACGGGCTCGGCGGCGATCTTCTTCAGCTCGGCGCCGATCGTCGTCACCGCCTCGTCGATCCGCTTGATGTCGACGCCCGCCTGCGCGTAGAGCGAGCCGGCGTCCGTGTAGCTGTGGTTGATGCCGAAGACGTAGTAGGCGAGCCCGCGCCGCTCGCGCACCTCGGTGAAGAGGCGCGACGACATCCCTCCGCCGAGCACGGTCGCGAGCAGCTGGAGCGCGTACCGGTCCGGATGCTCGAGCGGGTAGCTCGCCGTCCCGAGGATCACGTGCGCCTGGTCGGACTGCTTCGTGAACACCTTGACCCGGCCGTTCGTGTGCGGCTGCACCGGCCCCGGCGCGCCGGTCTCCGTCGGGGCGAGGTCGCCAAGGAGCGCCTGCGCGCGCTCGAGCACGTCGTCGCCGATGCGCCCGCCGAGCCCGAGCACCATGCGCTCCGGCCGGTACCAGCGATCGAGGTAGGACGTGAACGTGTCGCGCTCGGCGCCGCGCACCGTCTCCTTGCGGCCGATGATGTCCCAGCCGAGCGGCTGGTCGCCGTAGAGCAGCGACTCGTACACGCCGCCGATGTAGTCGCGCGGCGTGTCGAAGTACATGTTCATCTCCTCGACGATCACGCCCTTCTCGCGCTCGATCTCGTCCTCGGCGAAGAGCGAGTTGCGGAGCATGTCGACGAGCACGTCGAGCGCGATGTCCCGGTGCTCGGCGGCGCACTTGACGTAGTACCCGGTGGTCTCCTTGCCGGTGAACGCGTTGAACTCGCCGCCGATCGCGTCGATCTCGCCGGCGATCTGGCGGGCGGTCGGCCGCCGCTCCGTCCCCTTGAAGAACATGTGCTCGGAGAAGTGCGCGATCCCGTTCGTGCCCGACGTCTCGTACCGGGAGCCCGCGGCGAGCATCACCATGCACGTCACCGACTGCGCCTGCGGCAGGTCGGCGGTCAGGACCCGCAGGCCGTTGTCGAGGACGTGACGCTCGTACGTGCTCATCGACGTGATGGTATAGACGGGTCCGATGGCTGCAGAGCAGACACGCCGCGCGATCGCGCTCCAGCCGGAGTGGCTCGCTCAGGTCCCCACCGGACGAAGGTTTCCGGCCGGCGCGCGCCTCCTCTTCACCGGGTGCGGCACGTCGTTCCACGCGGCGCAGACGGGCGGCGAGGCAGTGCAGGCGCTCGAGCTCGTCCTGCGCCCCGAGCGGGCGGCCGACCTGCTCGTGCTCGTCTCGCACGAGGGCGAGACACCGCTGACGCTCGAGGCGGCGCAGGCCTGGCCTGGACCCGAAGTGGCTCGTGACGGGCACGTCCGACGGGCCGATCGCCGAGCTCTGCGACGAGGTCGTCGTCGCGACGCCGGGGATCGAGGAGAGCTGGTGCCACACGGCCAGCTACACGTGCGCGGTCGCGACGATCGCGGCGCTGCACGGGGAGGACGTCTCGTGGCTCCCGGCGGCGGTGGCGGAGGCGCTCGCGGCCGAGCTGCCGGCGGTCGGCGCGCAGGAGCGATTCGCCGTCGCCGGCGCGGGCCGTGACCTGCCGACCGCGCACGAGGCGGTGCTGAAGCTGCGCGAGGGCGCGTGGGTCGCCGCCGAGGCGTACGAGACGGAGCAGCTCCTGCACGGCTACCTCGCGGCGACCGACGAGTCGGTTCGCGCGTTCGTCCTCGAGGGCGAGGGCAGGGCGGCGGAGCGGGCTGCGGCTGCGGTCGCGGCGCTCCGCGAGCTCGGCTGCGACGCCGATCTCGTGCCGACGCGCCACCCCGCGGTCGACGTCGTCATGTTCCAGCGGCTCACCGTGGCGATCGCGGAGTCGCGAGGACGCGAGCCCGACCGGATCCGCCGGCACGACGAGCGCTGGGCCGCCGCCGCGAAGGCGGCGAGGGCCGACAACGCGGCCTAGCCTCCGAGCGTCTCCGCCGCTCGGCCGGCGGCGAGGATCGCGCGCTCCTTCTCCCGCGTCAGCGTCGGCCGCTGTTCCCCTGCCTCGCGGCTCCAGGCGAGCGTGTCGCGCACGGTCTCCTCGAGCGGCCGGAAGCGCAGGCCGGCGGCGAGCGCGCGGCCGGTGCCGGCCCGCATGAAGCCGGCCCAGTCGTCGCCCGGCACCCAGAGCGGCAGCTCCATCCAGGGCTGCACGTCCGCGTCGAGGATCCGCTGCGCGTCCGTCCAGACGAGGCGGGCATCCGAGCCGACGGCGGCGTTCGCCCGCTCGAGCAGCTCGCCGAGCGTGAGCGGCTCCGCGGGGCCGGTGGCGTTGAAGACGCCGCCCGGGCCGTGCTCGGCGAGCTCGACGAGCCAGGCGCCGAGGTCGCGCGCGTCGACGAGCTGCACCGGCGCGGCCGGGTCCCCGGGCGCGAGCACGTCGCCGCCCTCGGCGAGCCGGCGCGGCCAGTAGGTGAAGCGGTCGGTCGGGTCGTACGGGCCGACGAGCAGCCCGGCGCGGACGCTCGCGCCGCGTGCGGCGAACACCTCCTCGACGACCTGCTCGCACGCCGCCTTGAGCGCGCCGTAGTCGGACTCGACGCTCTCGTTGAACGGGTCGTCGAGCACGGCGAGCGGGGACTCCTCGTCGAACGGCCGGCTGAAGCCGGCGTAGACGGAGATGCTCGAGACGAACACGTAGCGGCCGACCGCGCCGCGCAAGAGCTCCGCCGACTGCCGCAGGACGCGCGGCACGTAGCCGCTCGTGTCGACGACGCCGTCCCACGTCCGGCCGGAGAGGGCGTCGAGGTCGCCGTCGCGGTCGCCGACGAGGTGCTCGGCCTCGGGGAAGAGCTCGGGGTTCGTGCGGCCGCGCGTGAAGATCGTCACCTCCTCGCCTCGTGCGAGCGCCGCCTCGACCGTGTGCCGGCCGAGGAACGCGGTCCCGCCGAGGACGAGCAGCCTCATCCGGCGTAGCGCTCCAGCGCGTGCCCGACCGCGGTGGCGCCGAAGCGGACCGCGTCCGCGGGGACGCGCTCGTCCGCGGCGTGCACGAGCTTGAGGAACTCGAAGCCGCGCGGAAGCCGGAGCGGCAGGAAGCCGTACGTCTGGATGCCGATGCGCTGGAAGAAGCGGCCGTCGGTGACGCCGATCTGCAGCATCGGCACCGGCACCGCCTCCGGGTCGAGCTCGCGCAGGATCTCTCCCAGCAGCGGCAGCACCGACAGGTCCGGCTCGGCTGCGCCGGGATCGTGGCGGACGAGCTCGAGCTCGAGCTCCGGGACGACGTGATGCAGCTCCCGGATCAGGTCGTCGGGCCCGAAGCCGGGAAGCGTGCGCCCGTCGAGCTCCAGCTCGACCTCGGCCGGGATGACGTTGATCTTCTCGCCGCCGTGGACGATCGTGGCGCTCACCGTGTTGCGGAGTGCGCGGTCGAGCGGGCGCAGCTGCTCGCTCGGGGCGCGCAGGGTCAGCTCGGCGAGGCGGGGGTCGAGGAGCGAGCGCAGCACGAGGGACTGCGGCCGCGGCAGCGCTTCCGCCATTGCCTCGATCCAGGCCCGTGCCGCCGGCGTCACGTGCACCGGCAGCCGCGCGGAGTCGAGCTTCGCCAGGATCCGCCCGAGCTTGCCCATCGCGCTGCCGCGCACGCCGATCGCGCCGTGGCCGCCGGGCCCGCGCACGCGGCCGCGCAGCCAGCAGATCTGCTTCTCCGCGACCTGGATCGGGTAGAAGGAGCGGCCGCCGAGGTGCACCGTCGCACCGCCGAACTCGCCGAGGGCGTGCCGGACGCCGGCGAACAGGTCGGCGTGCTCCTCGGCGAGGAAGCGCGCGCCGAAGTCGCCGCCGTTCTCCTCGTCGCTCAGCACCGCGAGGATCAGGTCGCCACGCGGCTGCAGCTCGCCGCGCGCGGCGCGCAGGAAGGCGTCGACGAGCATTGCGACGCCGCTCTTCATGTCGAGCGCGCCTCTGCCCCACACCCAGCCGTCGACGAGCTCGCCGGCGAACGGTGGGTGCGCCCAGTCCTGGCCGGCGGTGGTGACGACGTCGACGTGGCCGTACAGCAGCAGCGGCGGCGCCTCGCCGGCGCCGCGGAGCCGCGCGATCAGGTTCGGGCGCGTGTCGTCCCTGGCGAGGGTCCGCGTCTCGACGCCGGCCTCGCTCGAGCAGGCTCCGGACGTGTCCGACGCAGGCCGCCTCGTTGCCGGGCGGGTTCGTCGTGTCGAAGCGGATGAGCTCGCGCAGGAGCTCGACGACGTCCGTCATAGCTCCGCCAGCGCGCCGAGGAGCCGGTCGACCTCGGCCGCGGTGTTGTAGTGGACGAAGCCGGCCCGGACCGCCCCTTCGGGGGCGAGGCCGAGCCGCTCCATGACCTCGACGGCGTAGTAGTCGCCGTCCCAGACGGCGATCTCCTGCTCGGCGAGCCGCTCGGCGACGGCGCGCGGCGTCTGCCCGTCGACCGTGAACGCGAACGTCGGGACGCGCCCGTCCATCGTCTGCAGCCCGTGCAGCGTGCACCGCTCCGGCAGCCCGGCGAGGAAGCGCTCGCCGAGCGCTCGCTCGTAGGCTTGGATCGCAGGCCAGCCGATCGAGTCGACGTACTCGACCGCGGCGACGAAGCCGGCGAGCAGCTCGTGCGCCAGCGTCCCCGTCTCGAAGCGGCGGCCGAGCACTCCCGTCGGCGCGGGCCTCACCTTGTACGGCCGCCAGCGCTCGAGCAGTCCGGCCCGGCCGTACGCGAGGCCGAGGTGGGGGCCGAAGAACTTGTACGGCGAGCAGAGCAGCACGTCGACGCCGAGCTCGGCGACGTCGATCGGCCCGTGTGGAGCAAAGTGGACGGCGTCGGCCCACGCGAGCGCCCCCGCATCGTGGGCGAGCTCCGACGACGCGGCGCGCTTCGACGAGCGTGCCGACCGCGTTCGACGCGAGCGGGAACGCGACGACGCGCGTGCGCTCGGTCAGCTGCCACTCGAGGTCCTGCAGGTCGAGCGTCGTGTCGTCGTGGACGTCGACGAAGCCGACCTTGAGGTCGAGGTCGTGCGCGAGCTCGAGCCAGGGCGAGACGTTGCCGTCGTGGTCGAGGCGGGTGACGAGGATCTCGTCTCCGGCTTGCAGGGTGCGCCCGAGCGTGCGGGTGAGCATGAAGTTGAGCGTCGTCATGTTCTGGCCGAAGATCGTCTCGTCCGCCGCGCAGCCGAGGAACGACGCTGCGGTGATGTGGGCGAGCTCGAGCAGCGCGTCGCTGCGAACGCTCGTGGAGAACGCACCCCCGAGGTTGGCGTTCGACTCGTGCAGGTAGCCAGCGATCGCGTCGACCACGGAGTCCGGGCACTGCGTCCCGCCGGGCCCGTCGAAGAAGGCCGTCGGCCCCCGGAGCGCGGAGAAGCGCGCGCGGACGGCATCCACGTCGAAGGTGACGGTGCTCATGGCCGGGACGCTACCCGACTACGATCGGGGCATGAGCAGCACCCTGACCCCGCCCCGGGAGCGGCTCGACCGCGGCGAGGGCACCGGGCTCGGGCGCCCGTGGCACGTCGTCGTCCTCAACGACAACCACAACACGTTCCAGGGCGTCGCCTTCGCGCTCTCGAGCGTGATCCCGGGCGTCGACTACGACCGCGGGTTGAGGATCGCCGACCAGATCCACGGCCACGGGCTCGCGATCGTCTGGTCGGGCGAGCGCGAGCAGGCCGAGCTGTACTGGGAGCAGCTGCGCGGCTTCGGGCTGACGATCGGCGCCGCTCGAGACGAGCTAGGCCACGTTCCAGGTGTAGCGGGGCTTCGCGGCGAGCGAGGCGCCGACGAAGCAGTCGCGCTCGGCCTTGTCCAGCAGCGCGGCGAGCGCGTCCGGGTCCGGGGGCGGCTCGAGCCGCACGTCGAGGGCGAGCTCCGCCTCGACGACCGCGTAGCGGCCGTCGCTCTCGCGCCTCGTCACGAGCGCGTTCGCCGAGGCGGCGGCACGCGTGACCTCGCTCCCGGCGCGCCGCGCGTGATGGCGGAGGCTGTCGAGCGAGCAGCGGACGAGCGCGGCGAGTAGGAGATGCTCCGGCGTCCACGCGTCCGGCGGCTCGAGCGTCGTTCCGTCCTCGGTGCCGAGCGCGCCACCCGAGGCGAGGTCGATCGCGTAGCGGAACTCTCTCGGCCTCGCCGACACGTCCGAATCGTCGCATACGCGCCGTCCGGACCTCTCCGTACGCTCCTGGTGTGCGACGGCTCAGAACGCTGTCGGAAGCCGAGTGCTACGCCCGCTGCTACCGCGGCTGGGAGTCGACGGTGCTCGTCGTCCGTCTCGAGCCTCGCCGGCGGCGGTTCCCGACGACGGTGTCCGGCGAGGACCTGCGAAAGCTGCTCGAGCAGCGGCTCGACGCGCGCGTCAACGAGGTCGAGGCGGCGTAGGAGGCACGACGCCGAGCGCGGTACCCGACGTCCTCGCGCCGGGGCTGCGGGTCGTCTTCTGCGGGATCAACCCGGGCCGCGTCTCGGCTGCTGCGCACGCCCACTTCGCGAACCCGCGCAACGACTTCTGGCGGCTGTTGTACGCCGCCCACTTCACCTCGCGGCTGTACGAGCCGGCGGAGCAGTTCGAGCTCCTGGGCGAGGGTGTCGGCGTCACGAACGCCGCCTACCGAACCACGCCCGGGTCGGGCGACCTTCGCAGCGCCGACTTCGCCGGCTCGGCCGAGCGGCTCGCGCGGCTCGCCGCGGAGCTGAGCCCCGGCTGGATCGGCTTCGTCGGCAAGGAGGCCTACCGCGGCACCTTCGGCGAGCGGCCCGAGCTCGGCGTGCAGGAGCGGATGCTCGGCGAGACGCGGCTGTTCGTGCTCCCGTCCACGTCGCCGGCGAACGCGGCGGTGCCCTGGTGGGAGCGGCTCAGATGGTTCATGGAGCTCGCCGCCCGCGCCTACGGCCGGCCGCCGCGCAACGGCGTGCGCGCGCTCGTGCTCGATGCGGACGACGACGTCCTGCTCGTGCGCTTCGAGGACGAGTTCGGCAGCTGGTGGTCGACGCCGGGCGGCGGCATCGACCCCGGCGAGAGCGACGCCGACGCGCTCGCCCGCGAGCTGTCCGAGGAGGTCGGCCTGCACGACTTCGAGCTCGGGCCGCTCATCTGGACGCGCGAGCACTGGCTCGTCAACCCGCGGCGCTGGGGCGGGCAGCGCGAGCGGCACTATCTCGTCCGCACGGAGCGGTTCGAGCCGGCGCCGCGCTTCACCGGCGCGCAGCTCGCGGCAGAGGGCGTCACCGGTGCCGCCTGGTTCTCCGTCGACGAGCTGGACGCCGTCATGACGGGGCCGCGCCGCCTTGCCGGCCTCGTCCGCGACCTGCTCCGCGACGGTCCGCCGAGCGAGCCGCTCGACGCCGGCGTCTAGCCCCGCCAGCGGTTCGTGATCGGCGTCCGGCGGTCGCGCCCGAACGCCTTCGGGCGCAGGCGCACGCCCGGCGGTGCCTGGCGGCGCTTGTACTCGGCGCGGTCGATCATCGCCACCGCGCGGCGCACGACGTCCGGGTCGAAGCCGTCCGCGGAGAGCTCCTCGAGCGAGCGGTCCTCCTCGACGTACGCCTCGAGCACCCGGTCGAGCGCGTCGTACGGCGGCAGCGAGTCCTCGTCGAGCTGGTCGGGCCGCAGCTCCGCGCTCGGCGGCCTCGCGATGGTCGACTCCGGGATCAGCTCCCGGCCCGCGCGCTCGTTCAGGTGGCGCGAGAGCCTGAAGACGTCGGTCTTGTACACGTCCTTCAGCAGCGCGAAGCCGCCTGCCATGTCGCCGTAGAGCGTCGCGTAGCCGACCGACATCTCCGACTTGTTCCCGGTTGCGACGAGCAGCCAGCCGAACTTGTTCGAGAGCGCCATCAGCAGGATGCCCCGGACCCGTGCCTGGACGTTCTCCTCCGTCAGATCGGGCTCGCGCCCGCTGAAGGAGCCGGCGAGCGCCGTTCCGAACGCCTCCACCATCGGCGAGATCGCGATCTCCCGGAAGTCGCAGCCGAGGCTCTCCGCAAGCCGGCGCGCGTCCGTCCGCGTGCCCTCGGACGAGTACTGCGACGGCATCGACACGCAGTGCACCCGCTCCGGCCCGAGCGCCTCCGCCGCGATCGCGGCCGTGAGCGCGGAGTCGATGCCGCCGGACACGCCGACGACGATCTCGGCGAAGCCGTTCTTGCGCACGTAGTCGCCCAGCCCGAGCACGAGCGCCTGCCGCATCTGCTCGAGCTCGTCACCGAAGGGGACGATCGCTGCGGTGACGGTGTCGTCCTGCGAGCGCGGGGCCGCGAGCGGCACGCGCCGTACCGCACCGAGGTCGCCGCGATCCTGTGCGAGCGCGCGGCGGCGCGCGTCCGTGAGCCGGCGCGCCGTGACCGCGGTCGGATCGACGTCGACGACGAGCAGAGCCTCCTCGAAACCGGGCGCGCGCGCGAGCACCGTGCCCTCGTCGTCGAGCACGAGCGAGTGCCCGTCGAAGATCAGCTCGTCCTGGCCGCCGACGGCGTTGCAGAAGGCGACGTACGCCGTCGCGTCGCGCGCGCGTGTGCGGAACATCTCCTCGCGCTCCCGGTCCTTGCCGAGATGGAACGGCGACGCCGAGATGTTGACGAGCAGCTGCGCGCCCGCGAGCGCGAGGTCGGTCGCGGGCGGGCCCGGCTGCCACATGTCCTCGCACACGGTGACGCCGACGGACGTGCCGCCGTGCTCGAAGAGGAAGAGCTCGTGGCCCGGCGCGAAGTAGCGAAACTCGTCGAAGACGCCGTAGTTCGGCAGGAAGCGCTTCTTCACGAGCGCCTTGACCTCGCCGTCGGCGCAGACGGCGCACGCGTTGTAGAGGTCGCGGTCGAAGCACGGCGTGCCGACGAGCGCGACGACGTCGCGCGCCGACCTCGCGATCTCGGCGAGGGAGGCCTCCGCCGCCCGGATGAAGCCCGGCCGCAGCAGCAGGTCCTCCGGCGGATAGCCCGTCACGGCGAGCTCCGGGAAGAGCACCAGGTCGGCGCCCGCCCGCTTCGCCTCCTCCAGGCGCTCGAGGATCAGCGCGCGGTTGCCGTCGAGGTCGCCGACGACCGGGTTGGTCTGCACGAGGGCGAGGCGCATTAGTTTCAGACTATCAGGCGAAAACCCTACCGGCGGAGGCGGATGACATTGAGGTCGTCCGCCTGGATGACGGCGATCCGCTCCTGCAGCGCTTCCGGCGGGTCGTGCTCGGCGTGGAGATAGCGCCCCGCGAGCGGGTCGAACTCGCCTGTCGCCAGCGCGCGGACGAGCCGGGGCGCGCACTCGGGCGGCGTCCACGGCGCGTCGTCCGGGACGTGCGACGTGAGCGCCGTCTGCACGAGGCCGGGGCTGATCGAGAAGACGAAGACGCCGGTGCCCTCGAGCTCGGCGGCGAGCACCTCGCTGAAGCGGTGCACGGCGGCCTTGCTCGCGGCGTACGCGCTGTCGCTCCGCGTCGGCAGATAGGCGGAGCCGCTCGCGACGTTGACGATTCGCCCGCCGCCGCGCGCAAGCATGTGCGGGATCGCCGCGCGGCAGCAGAGGTAGACGCCGAGGACGTTCACCTCGAAGGTCCTCCACCACACCTCGGGTTCGAGCTCCCACGCCCGCGGCTCCCTCACTGCGATGCCCGCGTTGTTCACGAGCAGGTCGAGCGGCCCCGTCTCGGCGAGCCAGCGCTCGACGTCCTCCTGCTGCGAGACGTCCCCGACGAGCGCGCGGCCGCCGATCTCGGCTGCGACCGCCTCCACCTCGCCGGGCGTGCGCGCGGCGACGGCGACGTGCATTCCCGCGGCGGCGAGCTCGCGCGCGACGTTCGCGCCGATGCCGCGCCCTCCGCCGGTGACGAGGGCGACCTGACCGTCCAGCTCGTTCAGAGGCATGCGTCGTCTCCTTTGGGGCTAGGTGAACATGCGCCGCACGGCTCCGGCGACCGCCTCGCCGATCGTCCGGTGTCCGCGCTCGTCGAGGTGGATGCCGTCGGCGTCGCTGTAGGCGAGCAGCTCGCCGAGGTCGAGGAAGTCCGCGCCGCGTGCGGCCGCGACCGCCTTCAGGTGCTCCGGCAGTTGCGCGGCTTTCTCCTCCGCGCCGGCGAACATCTCGGCGAGCTCGGTCAGCCGCCCGAGCCGGGGCAGCCCGAGCACGAGCACGCGCGGCGGCGCGGCCCCGGGCCCGGCGAGGCTTTCGAGCGCGATCGTGACGAGCTCGCCCTCGCCCGCGGCGATGTCGGCGGCGGTCGCGCCGAACCGCGCCTTCAGGTCGTTCGTGCCGAGGAAGAGCACGACCGCGTCGACCGGCTCGTGCGAGAAGAGGCACGGAACGAAATACTCCCGGCCGTTGCGGAAGGGCTCCTCCGGGTCGTCGAGCACGGTCGTGCGCCCGCCCAGGCCCTCCTCGATCACGTGCCACCCTTCGCCGAGCCTGGCCGCGAGGACGCCGGGCCAGCGAGTCGAGCGCGGGAGGCGCTCGCCGCTCGCCAGCCAGCCGAACGTGTTCGAGTCGCCGTAGCAGAGGACGACGCGCTCGCTCACCTCCGCGCCGCCTTCGCGATCTCCTCGAGCGCCTCCGGGTTCTCGAGCGACGAGACGTCGCCGGGATCCGTGTCCAGCGCGCAGGCCCGGACCGCGCGCCGCACGATCTTCGCCGACCGCGTCTTCGGCAGCGACTGCACCCAGACGATCCGCTCCGGCGCAAACGCCTTGCCGAGTGCGGCGACCACGGCCGCGGCGACGAGCGCCTCGTCGGGTTCCGCGCCCGGAGTGGGGACGCAGAACAGCCACGCCACCTCTCCTTTCACCTCGTGGGGGACGCCGACCGCCGCCGCCTCGGCGACGAGGCCGCTGCCGATCGCGGCCGACTCGAGCTCCGCCGGCCCGATCCGCTTGCCGGCGATGTTGAGCGTGTCGTCGCTGCGCCCGTGCAGGAACCAGTAGCCGTCGGCGTCGATCGAGGCCCAGTCGCCGTGCGCCCAGAGGCCGGGGAAGCGCCGCCAGTAGGTTTCGAGGTAGCGCTCGTCGTCGCCCCAGATGCCGCGGGTCATCCCCGGCCACGGCCGCCGGCAGACGAGCTCGCCGACCTCGCCTCGGAGCGGCTTGCCGGCGCCGTCGACGACGTCGACGTCGCAGCCGAGCGCGGGAAAGCCGAGCGCGACCGGCTTGACCGGCTCCGTCAGCACCGTCGTGAGGAAGCAGGCGCCCACCTCGGTGCCGCCGGAGACGTTCACGATCGGCGTGCGCGAACCGCCGGCGTGCTCGAACAGCCAGCGGTAGGGGTCGGGGTTCCACGGCTCGCCGGTCGTGCAGATCGCCTGCAGCGAGGACATGTCCGCCGTGGGCTTGCCCTTGGGGATGAGCGCGCGGACGAGCGTGGGCGAAAGGCCGAGCATCGTCACGCGCTCGGATTGGACCAGCCGCCAGAGGCGGTCGTCCGGCCAGTCGGGCGCGCCCTCGGCGAAGACGATCGTCGCGCCGGCCGCGCCTGCGCCGACGACGGTCCACGGGCCCATGATCCAGCCCATGTCGGTGGCGAAGTGGACGCGATCGCCCGTCCTGACGTCGGTCTGGTAGGCGACCTCGCGCGCGATCGAGACGAGGAAGCCGCCCTGCACGTGCACGGCTCCCTTTGGGCGGCCCGTGGTTCCCGACGTGTACGCGAGCAGGTACGGCGCCTCGGAGTCCACCTCGAGCGGCGGCAGCGTCCCCGCTTGCCGGGTGACGAGCTCGGGCCACTCGCCGCTCTCCCTCTTCCACTCGAGCACACGGGCGCCGGAGCTCGCGTCGGCGAGCGTCTCGCGCATCTCCATCCGCCTGCCGCGGCGCAGCGACCAGTCGGCACTCAGGACGACCTTCGCCTGCGAGTCCTCCAGGCGCGACGCGATCGCCGGAGCCGCGAAGCCGGAGAAGATCGGCACCTGGACGGCGCCGACGTGCGCGCACGCATGGGACGCGACCGCGACGGCCGGGCACATCGGCATGAAGATGGCGACGCGGTCGCCGGCGCCGACGCCGAGCTCGACGAGCGCCTCGGCGAGCTGGACCGTCTGCCGGGAGGCCTCGGCCCAGCTCAGCGCCGTTCGCAGGCCGTCCTCGCTCTGCCAGACGAGCGCCTCCCCGTCCGGCCGCTCGGCCGCCCAGCGGTGGAGGCAGGCCCGCGCGACGTTCACCCGGCCGCCGGTGAACCACGTTGCCCACTCGGCTCCGCGGGACGTGTCGACGACCGCGTCCCACGGCCGCGAGAACGCGATCCCGAGATCCTCGACCACGGCCGGCCAGAAGCGCTCCGGCTCCTCGATCGAGATCCGGTGCAGCTCGCGATAGCCGTCCGCGCCGAGCCTGCGCGCGAGGCGCGTCACGTTCGCGCGCTCGATCCGCTCGGGCGAAGGCCGCCAGATGAAGGGGTCGTCCACGGCGAGAGCGTACTCGGGCGGAGACCGACTAGTGCCTGCTAACTTAGTGGTTACTAACCACGATCGGTCAGGGGACCAGGATGAAAGCTCGGATCTTCGCTGAGGACAACAGGAAGTGGTGGACGCTCGCGGCGGTCGCGTTCGGCCTCTTCATGATCATGCTCGACAACACCGTCGTGAACGTTGCGCTGCCGTCGATCGAGCGCGACCTGCACGTCTCGATCGCCTCGCTCGAATGGATCGTCACCGCCTACGCGCTGACGTTCGCGGCGCTCATGATCACCGGCGGCAAGCTGGCCGACCTGTACGGGCGCCGGCGCATATTCATCGTCGGCATCGTCGTCTTCACGCTCTCGTCGCTCGCCTGCGGGCTCGCGCCGAGCGCCGGCTTCCTGATCGGCGCGCGCGCCGTGCAGGGGATCGGTGCGGCGCTGATGAACCCGGCGACGCTGTCGATCATCACCGCGACCTTCCCGCCGAAGGAGCGCGGCCAGGCGATCGGGATCTGGGCCGGCGTCTCGGCGCTCGCGCTCGCCATCGGCCCCCTGGCGGGCGGCCTGATCGTCGACAACATCAACTGGAACTGGATCTTCTACGTGAACGTTCCCGTCGGAATCGCCGGGATCGCCGCGTCGCTGATCTTCATCAAGGAGTCGCGCGACACCTCGCACGAGCAGAGCATCGACCTGCCGGGGCTCGCCACCTCCAGTCTGGGCCTGTTCGCGCTCAGCTACGGGCTGATCGAGGGCAACCAGCACGGCTGGGGGTCGGCAGAGATCGTCAGCCTCTTCGTCGCGGCGGTCGTGCTGCTCTCCGCGTTCGTGCTCGTCGAGCGGCACCAGCGGCTGCCGATGCTCGACCTCTCGCTCTTCCGGAGCGGCGCGTTCACGGGCGCGAACCTCGTCGCGATGCTCGTCTCGCTCGGGATGTTCGGCGTCTTCTTCTTCGTCTCCCTCTACATCCAGAACATCCTCGGCTTCTCGCCGACGAAGGCCGGTGCGGCCTTCCTGCCGATGACGATGCTGATCATCCTCGTCGCACCGATCGCCGGCCGCGCCTCCGACCGGGTCGGCTCGCGCTGGCTGATGGGCGCGGGCATGTCCATCCTCGGCGTCTCGCTGCTGCTCTACCAGCGCGTCGGCCTGCACTCCGACTTCTGGACGCTGCTGCCCGCGATGCTGCTCGGCGGCATCGGGATGGCGCTGACGATGTCGCCGATGACCGCGGCCGCGATGGGCGCGGTGCCGGTGGACAAGGCCGGCGTCGGCTCCGGTGTCCTGAACAGCTTCCGCCAGGTCGGCGGCGCGATGGGCATCGCGCTGATGGGGGCGATCGTCGCCTCGTACGTCCACGCCGGCTCCCGCACCGCGCTCGGGCGGGTGCAGTTCGTCAACGGGCTGCACGCGGCGCTGCTCGTGAGCGCCGGGCTCGCGTTCGCCGCCGCCGGCGTCGCAGTCGCCGTCGTCCGGCCGCACGCCGACCGGACACGCGCGGCGGAAGCCGTCGAAGTGGCGGCATGACCTCGGCCGCTGCACCCCGCCTGACCGCGTCCGCGCGCCGTCTGGAGCTGATCCAGACGGCGCTGCGCGTGTTCACCGAGGGGAGCTACCGCGGGACGACGACCGCGGAGATCGCCCGCGCCGCGGGCGTCTCCGAGCCGATCCTCTACCGGCACTTCGCCTCGAAGCGCGACCTCTACCTGGCGGCGCTCGACTACATCTGGGAGAAGGCGCGCACGTCCTGGGAGGCGGCCCTCGCCGACACCGCGGACGTCCGCGCGGCGCTCGAGCAGATGGGCCGCGGCCACTACTCGGTGCGCGACTGCAAGCTTCAGCTCTCCGAGCTGTGGGTGCAGGCGCTCAGCGAGGCCTCGGAGGACGCAGAGCTGCGCAAGCACCTCCGCCGCCACATGCGCGAGGTGCACGGGTTCATGGCCGGCGTGATCAGGCGCGGGCAGGAACAGGGCGTGCTCCACGCCGACCGCGACCCCGACGCGGAGGCGTGGCTCTTCCTGGCGGGCGGAATCCTCGGCATGGTCGGCCGCCGCGTCGGCCTGCTCGACGAGCCGGAGATCGCGAGCATTCGCACGGCTCGGCTGGACTGGCTGTCTGCTTAGGGCCGAGGGCTACGGCTGCGACCTGGTTGAAACCAGGTCGCGGATGTACAGCGTTGCTCGCCTTCGGCTTCGCAACGGGTTAAGTGAAAGGGGCCCCGGCTGCGGCTCCGGGGCCCCTTTCGGAGAGGCGCGCCCATCTGTTGCGACTTTCAGAAGCCCGGCTCTGCGGCCCAGCCGGCTCTCCATCCGCCGCCAGATGCGATGGCGCGCCCCCTGCAAACCTGAGCCTGGCGTCCGGCCTGGTTGCAAGGTGACCTCACTATAGGAGCACCGTCCCCTGCAGTCAAGTAGCTCAGTCAAGTGATATTCGAACCCGCTAGTTCACAGGGTTTCCGCCAGAATATGCCCTTTTAGGGGGATGGCCGAGCGGGACCTCTTGCGTTTTGGTGAAGCGTAAGGTTCACTTCAGGTTGCCGCACATGAACCAGGATACCGCACTCCGCACCAGTCGCGCCTCCGCTCCGAGCGGGCTTCGGCTCGGCGAGCGCCTCCGCCAGCTCCGTGTCTCCGCCGGGCTGACCCAGAGCGAGCTCGCGGGCGACCGGTTCTCGAAGGAATACGTCTCGCAGATCGAGCGCGGCAAGACGCAGGCCCACGCGCGAGACGGTCGAGTGGCTCGCGGCGCGGCTCGGGGTCGACGCCGGGCTTCCTCGCCAACGGCGTCGCGACCGACGAGCGGGGGCGCCTCGAGGCCGCCCTGGCGCGGGCGGAGACGCTGATCGAGGCGGGGCACAACGACGAGGGCGCCGCCGAGTACGACTTGCTCGTGCCGGCCGCAAAGGCGACCGGGCTGCCCGAGCTCGAGGCGCGCGCGCTCCTCGGCGCCGGCCGTGCCCAGATCCGCGTCGGCGCGCTCCGCCAGGCGTTCGACCTCCTCAACGAGGCGCGCGGGATCGTCGAGTCGGGCAGCTTCTCCGATCTCGAGCGTGCCGAGGTGCTTCACACGCTCGGCATCTGCCGCTACCAGCTCAACAGCATCCAGACCTCGCTCGGCCTGCTGAACGAGGCGCTCGGGCTCGCCGAGCGCTCCGGGCTGCCGTGCGACTCGCTCCGCTCGAGCATCCTCTCCTGGCGCTCGCGCTGCTGGCGCCGCCAGCGCGACTACGAGGCCGCCCGCGAGGACATCGAGCGGGCGCTCCAGCTCGCCGAGGACGCGAACGACCCGCGCACGATCGGCGCCGCCTACTTCCAGGCGTCGCTCGTCGCCGACCGCGAAGGGCACTGGGTGCTCGCGCGGACGTATGCGGAGAAGGCGCGCGCGGCGTACGAAGAGCTTTCGGATCGCGTCCACGTCGGCCAGCTCACGAACAACCTCGGCGGCCTGAACTTCCTCCTCGGCAAGACCGACGAGGCGATCGGGCTGCTCAAGGACGCGTTCGCGATCGCGCTCGACACGGGCCGGGACGCCGACGCGGCACAGGCCGTGTCCTCGCTGGCCCAGATCCATCTCCGCACCGGCAACATCGAGCAGGCCGAAGGGCAGGCGCGTCACGCGCTGCAGCTGCTCGACGGGCACGAGGACTATCTCGACGAGTCGGGCAACGCCCAGCTCGTGCTCGGACGCGCGCTGCTCGAGCAGGGTCGCCTCGACGAGGCGGAGACGGCGTTCGCCGCCGCCGAGGCCAACTTCGACCAGCTCGGCTCGGCCAGCCACCGCGCAGCCGCCTGGGTCGCCCGCGGCGACCTCGCGGCGCGGCGGGGCGACGACAGGCTTGCAGCACACCTCTACCGGACTGCGGCAGAGGCGCTCCAGGACGTTCGCTTCTAGTGGGAAAGGGGGTGTCATTGTGAACAGGGCGCGGCTGATCTCGTTGTTGATCACCGCATCGCTCATCGCCGTGTTCGTCGCGCGGCTCGTGCTGGCGACGAAGACGGGCGGTATGAGCGACGGCGGCTACGGTGCTATGTAGGGCGGTGGGACGGACTGCGTGCTGATCCCGCCGCCGCCGCGGCGCGTCAGCGCGCGCGACGGCAGCTCCTCGGCGGCGGGATTAGGGACGCGCAGTCCAGGCGGTCACTGCGGCCGTTTTCCGAGGCTGGTGCGCTGTCCCCGGTCGGTTTGTGCTGCGGCGGGCGCTAAGCCCCGCCGAGCGGCACGTCGCCGTTGACCGAGCCGACGCGCTCGATCACGACCTGCGGGATGCGCGCCCTCGGTGAGAGGCGCAGGAGCATGCGCACGATCTCCGCGCAGTCCTCGGGCTGGATCATCTCCTCGCCCTTCAGGCCCGCCCACCCGGCCATCGGCGTGTCGACGAACCCGGGGCAGAGCGCGACCGCGCGCACGCCGTCGCCGTCGAGCTCCTCGTTCAGCGAGCGCGTGAGCGAGATCACGGCCGCCTTCGTCGCTCCATAGGTCGCCAGGCCGGGCGACGGGATCGTGCCGGCGATCGAGGCGAGGTTGACGATCCAGCCGTGCGACTCCCGCAGCAGCGGGATCGCCGCCTGCGTGACGAGAAAGAGCCCGCGCAGGTTGACGCCGAGCTGGAGGTCGAAGTGCTTCGCCGGCAGGTCCTCGATCCGGCCGGCGATCCCGATCCCGGCGGAGTTGACGAGCACGTCGAGCCGGCCGAACCGTTCGCGGTGGCCCGCGACGAGCTGTGCGCAGGCCTCGGCGCTCGCCACGTCGGCGGCGACCGCGGCGGCGCCGAGCTCGGCCGCGGCCGCCTCGACCCGCTCCAGACGCCGCGAGGCAAGCGTGAGCGAGAAACCCTCGTCGCGCAGCATGCGCGCGATCGCCAGGCCGATGCCCGACGAGCCGCCGATGACGAGTGCCGCCCGCTCCATGCCCTCTCTCTACAGCCCGAGACGCCAGGAGGTCAAGCCGCGTGCGTGGAGAAGAACACGCGCGAGGGTGCCGCAGACGTGCCCTCCTCTCCCCAGAAGACGGCGGCCCCCGGCCGCCGTCTTTGCGCTTCGCCGTAGAGTTGCGGGCATGGAGGCGACCGCGCTCACGGGGCTGACGGCCGGTGGCGGCTGCGCGGCGAAGTACTCGGCCGCACGGCTCGAGGAGCTGCTCAAGGGCTTCGTCCCGGTCGAGGCCGAGAACCTGCTCGTAGGGTTGTCGCCCGCCGACGACGCCGCCGTCTACAAGCTCGACGACGAGCGCGCACTCGTCTTCACCGTCGACTTCTTCCCGCCGCTCGTGGACGACCCCGCCGTGTTCGGCCGCATCGCCGCGACGAACGCGCTCAACGACGTCTTCGCCATGGGCGGAGTGCCGCTCCTCGCGCTCTCGATCGCCGCCTTCCCGGAGGAGCTGCCGACCGAGGTGCTCGCCGCCGTCTTCGCGGGCGCGGACGAGCAGGTGCGCGCTGCAGGCGCGCTCCTCGCGGGCGGGCACACCATCCGCGATGCGGAGCCGAAGTACGGGCTCGCGGTCGTCGGCACCGTGCACCCGAACGGCATCTGGCCGAAGAGCGGCGCGCGGCCCGGCGACGCCCTCTTCCTGACGAAGCCGCTCGGCACCGGGCTCGTCCTCGCCGGCAAAGGCGACACCGCCGAGGCGGTGCGCTGGATGACGACGCTGAACGCGCGCGGCCGCGGATGTGCTGCGGCCGTTCTCCCCGAACGCGGTCACCGACGTGACGGGGTTCGGGCTGTTCGGGCATGCGTACGAGACGGCCGACCGCAGCGGCGTGTGCATCCGCATCGACGCAGCGGCGCTGCCGGCGCTCGACGGTGCGCTCGACGTCGCGCGGCGCGGAGTGCGAACCGGCGGCGACCCGCGCAACCGCGAGTTCGCCGGACCGCACGTCGACACATCGGGCGTTCCGGAGGAGCTCGTCGCGCTCGGCTACGACGCGCAGACCGCCGGCGGCCTGCTCGTCTCGCTTCCGGCCGACAAGGCGCTCTCGCTCACCGCGGAGTTCCGCGCGCGCGACCTCTTTCTCGCAAGCATCGGCTCGGTCGAGGCCGGGGCCGGCGTCGTCGTCACCTAAGAGGTCATTGCAGATTGAGCTCCTGCGATCGCGAGAACCTGCGAGTCTCCTCCGCGTGAGCGTCAAGAAGGTGAACATCCTCAGCGTCGAGTTGGACGAGCCTCTCGACGAAGCCGGTTTCCGTCACGTTGCAACCTCGGTGGGTCGCCGGCTGGGGGCTCGACGGATCGGCGCGAGCGTTTATCAAGCCGAGGCGGGCTTGCCGATCTGGCCGTATCACTACCACTACGGGATCGAGGAGTGGCTCTACGTGATCACGGGCGCACCGGTGCTTCGCGAACCCGCGGGGGAGCGGATCCTGAGGCCGGGTGACCTCGTCTGCTTCCCGTCCGGCCATCTCGGAGCCCACACGCTGAAAGGACCGGGTCGGCTTGTGATCTTCGCCGCCGGTCACGACGTCGAGCCGTACATGAGCGTCTACCCCGACTCGGACAAGGTCAGCGGCCCGGAAGGCATCCTCCTGCGAAGGAGCGCCGTCGGCTACTGGCACGGCGAGGGAACGGCGGGACCGTCGGAGTCGGTCGAGATCGTGCGCGAGCCCGAGAGGTCGCCGCCGCAGCCGGCCGTGAACGCGCCGGCCCTCCGTGCGGAGGCGGCTGACCCGCGCGCGCCGACGGGGTTCGGGTACCGCGCGGCGAAGCTCGGCCCGCTACTGGGCGCCGGCCGGCTCGACGGGGAGGTGGTGGACGTGGATCCCGGAGAGGGATCTGAGCCCTACCACTACGCCTACGGGCGCGAGGAGTGGTTGCTGGTCCTGGCCGGAACGCCCACCTTGCGCCATCCGCACGGCGAGGATCAGCTCGAGGCCGGCGATCTCGTGTGCCTCCCGGAAGGCCCGGCCGGTGCTCACCGGCTGCTCAATCGCGGCGTGTCGGCCGTGCGTGCGCTGTTCTTGTCGACGACGGGTCTGCCGGCCACTGTCTTCTACCCGGACAGCGGGCACTGGCTGATCCGAAACGGGCTCGGCCGGGACGACGTCGTGGTCCGCGAGACCGGTCCGGCCGGGGCGACGTCTTAGTGCCCCGCAAGCTGCCGCTTCCGCGCGAGCAGCGACTTCCGCCTCGCGACCAGCTCCTCCTCGAGCCGGGCGAGCTCCTGCCCGCGGCGCCGGACGAGCTGCAGCTGGGTCTCGACGTGCGGTAGCGCCTCCTCGACGATGCGCAGCCGCTCCACGTCGGAGTCGGTCTCGTGGAAGCGCCGGCGGAGGATCGCGCGCGCGTCCTCGGCCTCGACGAGCTGCTTGAGCTCGTCGAGCGACAGGTTGAGCAGGTCCCGGAGCTGCGTCAGCTCGAGCACCCGTTCGACGTCGGCCTCGTCGTAGGCGCGATGGGAGCCCTTGCGCCGCTCGCCGCACGCGAGCAGCCCGATCTCCTCGTAGTAGCGGATCGTGCGCGGCGTGACGCCGGTGCGAACGGCCAGCTCGCCGATGCGGAGCACCCGCGGCTCGGTCGCGCTCACGCGATCTCCTCGACCGCGAGGACGCGACTGGACGTCACCGTGTGCGAGGGGCGGAGCATCGACACGCCGGCGCCGAGCAGCGAGATCGCGGCCAGCACCCACAACGCCAGGTGCATGTTCGCGATGAACGGATCGAGCTGCCGGACGGAGAGTCCGGACGCGAGCCCCGAGAAGATCTTGAACAGGACGTTCTTCGGCACCGCTGCGGTCACGACGGCGAGCACGAACGCGATCGAGATCACCGCACCGGTGTTCGTCAGCATCATGCGCGCACCCGACGCGATGCCGCGACGATGGACCGGGACGACGCCCATCATCGCGGCCGTGTTCGGGCTGTTGAACATGCCGGAGCCGATCCCGACGAGCGCGAGCCAGAGCGCGCTCCACCAGTACGTCGTGTGCGCCTGAAGCATCGTCATCCCGGCGAGGCCGGAGGCGGTGACGACCATCCCCAGCGCGGCGAGCGCGCGCGAGCCGTGCCGGTCGGCGATCGCGCCGGCGATCGGCGAGGCGACGAGCATGCCGAGCGCGAGCGGCGCGAGTTCGAGCCCGGCCATGAGCGGCGACTGGCCCTGCGGCCCCTGGAAGTAGAAGACGAAGAGGAACATCAAGGCGAAGCGGGCGAGCCCGTTGAGGAACGCGGCCGCGGCGGCGGCGCTGAAGAGGCGATCCTCGAACAGTGTCAGGTCGAGCATCGGCGACTCGCTGCGCCACTCGATCAGCACGAACAGCGGCAGCAGCACGGCGGCCGCGGCGAGGCAGCCGATCACGACCGGCCCGCTCCAGCCGGAGAGGCCGCCCTTGGAGAGCCCGAGCACGAGGCCCGAGAGGCCGACGACGAAGACGGTCGTGCCGGGCAGGTCGAGGCCGCGCTCGGCGGAGTCGCGTCCGGACATCTCGTGCAGGACGAGGAACGCCCACGCCGATCCGAGCAGGCCGAGCGGCACGTTGAACCAGAACACCCACGGCCAGGCGATCGCCACGAGCGCCCCGCCGAGCACCGGCCCGATCACCAGGCCGATCGCGCCGACCATCACGTTCGTCCCCATCGCCAGCCCGAGCTCCTGTCTCGGGAAGGCGTCGGTGACGAGCGCGCCGGCGTTCGCGAAGAGGAACGCCCCGCCGATGCCCTGCACGATCCGCCAGAGGATCAGCACGGTGCCGCTGTCCGCGAAGCCGGCGCCGAGCGAGGCGGCGGAGAAGAGCAGGAAGCCGAGCACGTACGCGTTCTTGCGCCCGAACAGGTCCGAGAGGCGCCCCGCCGTGAGCAGCAGCACGGTCGACGCGATCATGTAGACGAGGATCACCCACACGAGCTGGAGCAGCGTCGTGTGCAGGCTCCGTTCGAGATCGGGCAGCGCGATGATCAGCGTGCCCGAGTTCACCGTTGCGAGCAGCATCCCGAGGCTGGTGCACGAGAGCACCCACCACTTGTACTGCCTGCTGTGCCGGCGACTCCGAAGGAAATTCATTCTTACGTCAACGTCATTTTAGCAACCGGCGACCTGCGTAGCGCCACGGGTCTACACTCGTGCCGTGCAAGTGGAATCGGCCCCGCAGGCCCTGCCGCGGCGCCGCGCGCTGGAGCTCTCGCCGGAGCGATTCCGGGGCCTCGCGCTCGCCGCCACGACGATGCTCGTGCTCATCGTCGCCACGGGCGCGACCGTCCGCCTCACCGGCTCCGGCCTCGGCTGCCAGCACTGGCCCGGGTGCCAGCCGAACGTGTTCTTCCCGGAGCGCGGCTATCACTCCGACGTCGAGTTCTCGAACCGGGTCGTCGCCTCGCTCACCGTCGCGATGACCCTCGTGCTCGCGCTCGGCGCTCTGCGGACGCGCGGGCTCGGACGGAACGTGAAGGTGCTCGCCGCCGTCGTCTTCGCGGGCACGCTCGCGCAGGCGCCGCTCGGCGCGATCACCGTCTACTTCCACCTGAACCCGTATCTCGTGATCTCGCACCTGCTCCTCTCACTCGTCGTGCTCGGGCTCGCGGTGCTCGTCCTGCTCGAGGCGTCACGGCTTCTTCGCGGTGGCGGCGAGCCGGCTCCGCGCGTTGCGCGCGGCGGAGGCGTCGCGCTGCTCGTCACCGTCGGGCTGCTCGTCGTGAGCGGCACGCTTGCCACCGCGGCCGGGCCGCATCCCGGCAGCAGCGGCACGACGTCCGTACGCCGGATCGGCTCCTTCGACCCTGCGGTCTCCCTCCACGTGCGCGCCGTCGCGGCGTTCGGGCTCGTCTTTCTCGCGCTCGCCCTCTGGGCCTGGCTGAACCGGGGGCGCTTCCCCTGGCTCGTGCGCGGCTGCGCCGGCCTGCTCGCGATCCTGCTCGTGCAGATGGCGATCGGTGAGGTGCAGTTCCGCACCAACCTGCCCTGGTGGCTCGTTCTCGTCCACGTCAGCGTCGCCGCGGCGCTCTTCGGCTGGACGGTGGGGCTCGCGGCCCGTCTCTGGCGACCGCTCGCCGCCGAGGGACGCGCTTCGCGCCTCCCTCGGGTCTAGGTTGTGCTCCGCAGAGCGCGCGGCGGCGGAGCCGCCACGCTCTTGTCTGCCGTGAGCGCTGGGTTCGGGTAGCGCGCGCGGTGGTGGCTTGCGCCATCCCCGCGCGCGTGGATCCGGCCTCTGCGAACGCTTCGCGTTCGCTCCAGCCTTTCGCGCCCGACCCGAGCCGAGAGGTGAAACCGTCGCTCGTCGACCGTCCCTGGGCCGGAGGCTAACGCCGCAGGCGTTAGGCGGAGGCCGACCTCACGCGGACGGGGATGGCGGAGCCACCACCGGCCGCGCTACCTGAACCCGCCGCCCCTCGCCATAAGAGCGTGGCGGCTCGGCCGCCACGCGCTCTGCGGAGCACAACATCCCTCCACGGGAAGTGCGCAGCACTTCCCGTGGATAACCCCCGCGGGAAGTGCGCAGCACTTCCCGCGGATACACTCGGCGAGTGGCAGAGCTGAACGTCTCCTCCCGGCCGACGCTCCGCCGGCCGGTGCTCGTCGCAGCTTTCCGCGGCTGGAACGACGGCGGCCAGGGGGCCTCGCTCGCCGGCGGCTACCTCGCGAAGCAGTGGAAGGCGACGCGCTTCGCGGAGATCGAGCCCGAGGGCTTCTACGACTTCCAGGCGACGCGGCCGCACGTCTCCCTCGTCGACGGTGTGACACGCAAGCTCGACTGGCCGGAGAACGCGTTCTTCCACGCCGAGATCCCCGGCACCGACCGCGACGCCGTCATCCTGCTCGGCGTCGAGCCGAACCTGCGCTGGCAGACGTTCTCCAGCCTCGTGCTCGGGCTTGCACAGGATCTCGGCGTCGAGCTGCTCGTCACCCTGGGCTCGCTCCTCGCCGACGTGCCGCACACGCGTCCGGCGCCGGTGACCGGCGCGGCAACGGACTCCGCGCTCGTCGAGGAGCTCGGGGTCGAGCCGTCGCGCTACGAGGGGCCGACCGGGATCGTCGGCGTCGTGCACGACGCGTGCCGGCAGGCGAACGTGCCCTCTGTCAGCCTCTGGGCGGCCGTGCCGCACTACGTGTCGCTCGCGCCGAGCCCGCGGGCCGCGCTCGCGCTCGTGCGCCGCTTCGGCGAGCTGCTGCGGGTCGACATCGAGGTCGCCGAGCTCGAGCAGGCGTCGGACGAGTACAGCGACCAGGTGAGCGAGGCCGTCTCCACCGACGCCGAGACGGCGGCCTACGTCGAAGAGCTCGAGCGGCGTGTCGACATGCTCGAGGCAGCGGACGACCTGCCCTCGGGCGACACGCTCGCGGCCGAGCTCACGCGCTTCCTGCGCGAGCGCGAGGAGGAGGACGAGACCGGCGACGGGCCCGACGGCCCTGCGGTCTGACGGCGGGCGCTAGGCGGGCTCGGAGGTGCCGGCCGCCGCGATCTCGGCGACGGTGTCGGCACGTGTCTTCGCCGTCTCCGCAGAGGCTCCGTTGTCCGCCGGGGCCGGCGGCCGCCGCCGGCGCCGGCTGCGCCGCGGCTTCGGCTGCTCGTCCGTCTCCGCGTCGGCAGCGACGGTCCCGGGCTGCGCTCCGTCCTGCTGGGCCTCGGTCGCGACCGCGGCGGCGCCCTCGGCCGGCGCGCTGCGCTTCTTCCGGCGCCGCCGGCGGCGGTTGCGGCTCGCCTGCTGCTTCGGCGCCGGCAGGTTCTCGGACAGCGCGAGCGCGACCTCGGCAACCGGGCCGAGCTGCTCGCGCGCCTCGTCGATGAGCTTCGTCGCGCGCGGTGTGTACCCCTCGGCGGACGCGAGCAGCGCTGCGCCCACCTGAATCGGCTGCTCGAGAGCGGTGCGGACGAGCTTCGCGGCGTTCTCCTCGTGCCGGTGCCCGCGCGAGTTCGCGAGCGCGCCGAGCAGCCGCTTCGCCTCCGGGTATTCCCCGGACGCCCGCCGGTCCTGCACCTTGCGCGTGGCACGTGCGAGCCGCCACGTCCAGCGCTCGAGGATCTGGTCGGGGGCGTCGGGCTTCCCGTCGGCGATCGCGCGGAGCAGGGTGCGGATGCCGACGAGCCGCTCCTTCTCCCATGTCGGCGCCTGCGTGACGAGGGTGACGAGGTCGTCGAAGTCCGCGCGGTCGACGCGCATCGACACGCGGTCCTGCAGTGCCATCGCGCGCAGGCGGCGATTCGGATTCTCCGCGGCGCACGTCGTCAGGAACTGCTCGAGCGCACCCTTGCTCGCGCGGCCCTCGGTCAGCTTCTGCACGAACGACGCGCGCTCGTCGAAGCGGATCTGCCGGCCGGCGATCGTCGCCCAGTAACGCTGCTCGTCGTCGTCGAGGAACCGGGGGTCGACACGCTGCCACTCTCGCTGGATGACCGCGATGCGGCGGCGGACGTCCGGTGTGACCGGAACGAGCCATGGTGCCGGTGTCAGGCGGCGGCGTGCACGGCGTTGCGACCGGCGGCGCGGCGCAGGCGTGACGCGGGCGCCCTCACGGTAGAAGTCCGCGTCGAGCAGCGAGTGCAGCGAGACGACGCGCTCGTTGTGCGTCGCGCCCTTCGGGACGAAGTCGACGACGATGCCGGCCTCCTTGCGCGGATGCATGCGCATGATCCGTCCGACGCGCTGCTGGTAGACGCGGCGCGACGCGGTCGGCGCAAGATGCATGCAGACGGTCGCGCGCGGCGAGTTCCAGCCCTCGGCGAGCAGCTGGGCGTTGATGAGGACGTTGATCTCACCGCGCTCGTATGCGGCGAGCGTCTCGGCGAGCCGAACCGGCGGCGTACGCCCCGAGACGGCCTCCGTCTTCAGTCCGGCCGCGCGGAACTCCTGCGCGAGGTTGTACGCGTGCTCGACGCCGGCCGCGTAGACGATGCCGGGCGTGTTGTCGAAGCGGTCGCGGTAGAGGCTGGCGGCGGCCTGGTTCAGCGCCTGGTGGTCGAGGGTGCGGGCCAGGATCTCCTGGTCGAAGTCGCCGCCGACGATCGGCACCGAGTTGATCGCGGCGACCGGCGGCACGCGCAGGCAGCGCAGCGGCGCGATCAGGCCGCGCCGCGCGGCATCCTGGAGCGGGAGGTCGTCGACCGAGGCGGGGAAGACGTCCGAGACCTGCTTGGCGATCAGCTGCTCCGTCGCCGTCATGCCGATGTAGACCGGCTCCGGGAAGGAGCGGATCGCGGCCGACGTCTTCTCGCCGAGCGCGGTGTGCGCCTCGTCGCAGATCACGAGCTGGTACGCGGTGCGGCTGACCGTGTCGACGTGGCGCGCGAACCACGCGTACGTCTGGATCGTCAGCGGATTGCTGCGCAACGGTTCCTTGCCCTGCTCGATCGCCGGCGTGAAGCGGCCCCCGTAGCCCTCGGTCGTCAGGTCGCGCTCGAACTGCGAGACGAGCAGGCGGCGGTGGGTGAGGATCAGCACACCGAGCGTTCGCGCCGCCTCGACGAAGCCGGCGGCGGCGATCGTCTTGCCGGAGGCGGTGGGGTGGCGGAAGCGGTAGCGCCGGACGGCCCCGGGGTCATGCTCCGGGGACAGCTCGTCGGGCTCGTCCCCCTCCTCGTCGCCCGCAGCCGCGAGCGGCTCGTCCTCGTCCTCCTCCTCGTCCTCCTCGAGCTCGGCCTCCGCGAGCGCATGGCCGTTCCCGTTCGCCTCCTCCGTGCGCTGGCTCGCCGCGATCAGCTCGGTCAGCATTCCTGCGAGCGCGTCGATCTGGTGGCGGCGGAGCGCCGTGCCGGACGACGTACACGGCTCCGGGTCGGCGAGCACGCGCTCGAGCCCGAGCATGAGGCCGTACCGCACCTTCCAGTGCGGACTCGGGGCGCGCGCGCCGGCGTCCAGCTCGGCCACCGCGTCGTCGAGCGCGCGCCGGCGCGCGGTGCCGGCCGCGAGCGCCTGAGCGGGATCCTCGCCGTCACGAAGGAACGGCTCGCCCGCCCACGCTTCTGCGCGGACCGCGGCGGCGACCAATGGGTCCGCCACCTCCGAAAGGATCATCGGCTGATGAATGGCTTCCTGCATGTGCGCAGCACGTTCCGCGTGCTGCTTACCGGAGAGGTGCACCGGCTCGACGAGTTTCCCCTGGTGCGAGCGGCGCTCTTGCAAGCATAGCGGGAGCGGCGGCACCGTCAACCGTCTTTCGGGGACGTTCGGCCCGGCTAGCCGCCCAGGCCGCCGAAGACGGCGAACGGATTGTCCGGTGCGGTCTCCCAGACGGCCTGTCCGCCGGGCTCCACCTCACCGTGGACGCGTGCTGCGAGCGCTTTCGCATCCTCCTCGGAGGACACGCCGGCGATGAGGTAGTGGAAGCGCCGGGTGACCGAGTAGCCCTCCTGCTCGAGCCGGTCGGCGAGGGCATGCGCGTCGCTGCGCGAGGCGCACCGGACGCGCACCTCCCAGGGCGCATAGCCCTCGGCGAGCTGCTCGTCCTCCCAGCTCTCCGCCGCGGGCTCGTCGTCCCAGCGCTCCTCGTCCTCGAGCCAGTGCTCGACACGGCTCGTCGTGGCCTTCACGCCCTGCTCGCGCAGCTCCGCCTCGATGACGGCGAGCGCGCTCAGCGCCTCTGGGTACGAGCCCGCGTAGACGAACAGGTCGTTGCCGTCGCGCGAGACGGCGAGGCGGTGCCGCTCGAGCTCGCGGGCGAGCTCGCGGGCCTCGGCGCCGAGCTCGAAGCCGAGCCGCTCGAGCGCTCCGCCGTCGGGCTCGAGCTCGATCCGGATCCTCCAGTCGTCGGCCATCAGGCGGGAATCCTGCCGTACTCGGCGAGCGTGGCGCCGAAGAGCCGCTCCGAGACGCCCGTCTGGTCGAGGTGCTTCGTGATCCCGCCGAGGAAGAACGGGTAGCCGGCTCCGAGGATGAGGCACGCGTCCACGTCGGCGGCCGAGCCGACGACGTCCTCGTCGAGCAGATGACGTACCTCGTCCGCGACCGCCACGAGCGCGTCCTCGCGGATCTGCTCGACCGTGCGCCGCGCGTCGGCGCGCAGGACGATCTCCTCCTTGCCGTCCGCGAAGCTCGCAAGCGTGGGCGAGAGCGGGAAGCGGTCCGGGTAGGCGCCGTGGAGCGTCTCGAGCACGTGGTTCGCGACGCGCGGCCCGACCATCTGCAGCAGTACCGACGGCGCCATCGGCAGACCGAGCGAGAGGATCGCCTCGTCGGTCTCGTCGACGGTGTTGCCGTGCTCGAGCGCGTCCATGAGCACGGTCGTCATGCGTGTGAGCACGCGGTTGACGACGAACGCCGGCGCGTCCGCGACGAGCACGCCGCGCTTGTGCAGCTTCTTGACGACGTCCCAGGCGGTGACCAGCTGCTCGTCGGTCGTGTGCGGTGTTCGCACGATCTCGACGAGCGGCAGCACGGCGACGGGGTTGAAGAAGTGGAGCCCGACGTCCGCGCCCATCTCCTCGACGGAGAGCGACGACGTGTTGGTCGCGAGAATCGCGTCGGGCGCGACCCGGCGAACCTCGGCGAAGACCTCGCGCTTCACGTCGAGCTCCTCGAACACCGCCTCGAGCACGAGGTCACAGCCGGCGAACTGCTCCCAACCGGTGCCGCCGTCGACGAGCGTGGCCAGGAACGGCTTCCTCGCACCGACCTCCTCGCGGATCGTCGCGAGTGCGGTGTCGACGCGTGCCTGGTCGATGTCACGGAGCACGACCGGCACCTCGAGCCGGCGGACGAACAGCGTCGCCAGCTGCGTGGCCATCAGACCGGCGCCGACGATGCCCACCTTCTGGACCTTGCGGGGCGCCGCGTCCGGCAGGCCGGTGCCCTTCTTGGCCCGCCGCTCGACGACGGTGAACGCATACGCCGACGCCTGCGCCTGCGGGCTGACCAGCAGCTCGCCCATCGCCGCCTCCTCGGCGGCGTAGCCCTGCTCGACCGTCAGCTCGCTCGCGGCCTTGATGAGCTCGAGCGCGACGTACGGCGCCCGAGTCGCGCCGTGCACCGCATCCTCGACGCGTGCGCGCGCCTTGCGCAGGATCGTGTCGAGGTCAGACCAGTCGGGCGCCGCGCGCTCGATGCCGCCGGACTCGACGAGCGCGGCCGCGTACGCGAGCGAGTCGTCGACGAACTCGACCGGCTCGAGCAGCCGGTCGGCGAAGCCGAGCTCGACCGCCTCGGGCGCGGCCAGCAGCTTGTTCTGGCGCAGCGGGTTGGCCACGATCAGCTTCACCGCCGCCTCCGGCCCGGCCAGCCGCGGAGCGAGCTGCGTGCCGCCCCAGGCGGGGATGATCGAGAGGAAGACCTCGGGGAAGCCGAAATGGCGGACGCTCGACGCGATCGTGCGTGCGTCGCAGTGCAGAGCGAGCTCGAGCCCGCCGCCGAGGCAGGCGCCGTTGATCGCCGCCACCGTCGGGAACGGCAACGCGCGGATCCGCCCGAACAGCTCGTGTCCGGCGCGCGCGCCCTCGACCGCCTCCTCGACGGAGCGCACCTCTGCGAACGCGTCGATGTCCGCGCCGACGCAGAAGACGAACGGCTTGCCGGTGACGACCATCGCCGCCCAGTCGCCGCCCTCGAGCTGCTCGAGCAGCGCGACCGCGGACTCGAAGGCCGAACGGCCGAGCGTCGTCGGCTTCCGGTAGTCCTCGCCGTTGTCGACGGTGACGAGCGCGATCGGCCCGACCCGCGAGTCGACGCGGTTGAGCTTGAAGACGGTGTCGCTCACTGGACGTTCTCCCAAAGGATCGCCGCGCCCATGCCCATCCCGATGCAGAGCGCGGTCAGCCCGTAGCGGCCGCCGCGCTCGCGCAGGCCGTACGCCAGCTGCGCGATCAGCCGCACGCCGGTGGCCGCGAGCGGATGGCCACAGGCGATCGCGCCGCCGTACGGGTTGAGCCGCGGGTCGTCGCCGGCGATCCCGAGCTCGTCGCACCAGGTCAGCACCTGCACTGCGAACGGCTCGTTCACCTCGAAGAGGTCGATCTCGTCGAGCGTCACGCCGGCCTGCTCGAGAACGCGCCGCGTCGCCGGCACGGGCCCGTAGCCCATCAGGTGCGGCTCGACGCCGGCGTACGCATAGCCGACGAGGCGCAGCTTCGGCTCGAGGCCGAGCTCCCCCGCGGCCCGCTCGGAGGCGAGGAACGCGGCGGCGGCGCCGTCGGTCAGCCCGGCCGAGTTGCCGGCGGTGACCCGGCCGCCCGCGCGGAAGGCGGGCTTCAGCGTCGCGAGCCCCTCCAGCGTCGTCTCGGGGCGCAGGAACTCGTCCCGGTCGGCGAGCCGCCAGCCGTCGTCGGAGAAGACGGCCATCGGCACGACCGTCTCGCGCATGACGCCGTTCTCCCACGCCGCGGCCGCCTTCTGCTGGGAGGCGAGCGCGAACGCGTCGGCGCGCTCCTTCGTGATCGCAGGGAAGCGGTCGTGGAGGTTCTCCGCGGTCTGGCCCATCACGGCGGCCGACTCGTCGAGCAGCCGCTCCGAGACGAAGCGCGGGTTGAAGTCGACGTCGTCGCCCATCGGGTGGTGGCCCATGTGCTCGACGCCGCCCGCGACCGCGACATCCGCTGCGCCGAAGGCGATCTCGCCCGCCGCCGCCGTCACGGCAGTGAGCGCGCCCGCGCACATGCGGTCGACGGCGAAGCCGGGCACCGTCTCGGGGAGGCCGGCGAGGAGCCCGACGTCGCGGCCGAGGGTCAGGCCCTGGTCGCCGACCTGCGCGGTCGCCGCGAAGACGACGTCGCCGATTCGCTCCGGCGGGATCTCGGGGTTGCGGCGCAGCAGCTCGCGCACGACCTTGACGCCCATGTCGTCGGCGCGGGTGCGCCAGAACCGGCCTTTCGGCCCGGCCTTCCCGAATGCCGTCCGGACGCCGTCGACGAAGAAGGCTTCGTGCAGCTCGCGCATCGCCGCGCAACGATACCGCCGCCGGCGCGATACTCACGCCGTGGACTGGGCCGGACAGGCAGAGGCGGCGGTTGCGCGCTACCGCGACGGCGAGGCCCGCATGGGCGAGATCGACGACGCGGACCAGCTCCAGCGCCAGCTCACGCGGCTTGGCAACGCCGCCTGGGCGGCGGGACTCTGCCTCCTGATGGACGGCCGGCGGGAGGAGTCGGCCGGATGGCTGCGCCGCGCCGTGGAGCGGTACCGCGAGAGCTGGCAGGACGCTCCGCCCGACTCGTGGGGCCGCCCGATCGCCGTGCTCAAGGCGCTCCTGGTCGCCGGCGACGACGCGACGGAGGCGGCCGGGTGGCCCCTGGACGCCGGCGCCGCAGGCGCTGCGTCGCCGATCGGCCGCTATGCCGGCACGCTCGCGCTGCTCGTGCTCGTCCGGGACGCCGAGGCGCTGGTGCTCGCAGCGACGCTCGAGGGCCGGGACGACTTCCCCCGGGACGTTGCCGCCGCCCTCGCGGCGCTCGCCGCCGGTGACGGCGCCGGCTACCGCGCCGCGGTCGCGTCCGTGCTCGACTCGTTCGAGACGCGCAGCGACTTCCTCGAGGACGTCGCGGTCGCCGACACGGTGCTCGTCCTGCAGCGGCTCGCGGCAGCGCGCGGGCTCGAGGTCACACTGCCCGCGTCCGCGAGGTTGCCGTAGGTCGAAAACTGCGACCAGGTCGCGCCGCGACCTGGTCGCCGCCGTCGGCGCTAGAGCTGTTCCGCGGCGGCGGCGTCGAGCAGCGCCGTCGTCGTTCCTACGACCGCGCGCACGAGGCTTCCCGGCGTCGCGCGCGACGGCTCGCCTGCGAACGCGCGCTTCGCGGCGCCGGCCTTGTCCGCGCCTGCGACGAGGAACAGCACCGCGCGCGCGGCGCACAGCACCGGCAGGGTGAGCGTGATCCGGTCGACGAACGGCTGCAGGTGCGCCTCGGCGCCGATCGCCCGCCGCTCGCTCTCGTCGAGCGTCGGCTGGTCGGGGTAGAGCGAGGCCACGTGGCCGTCGGGGCCGAGCCCGAGCAGGAGCAGGTCGAAGCGGGCCGGCCCGCCGAGCTCGACCTCGTATCGCGCAGCGCCCTCCTCGCGGCCGAGCTCGCCGCGCATCCGGTGCACCGCGGCCGGCGCGACCGCGAGCCGGTCGAGCAGCGCGGCCTTGGCCATCCCGTAGTTCGAGCGCTCGTCGTCCGGCGGGACGCAGCGCTCGTCGCTCCACCAGACCTCGACACGGCTCCAGTCCGGCTGCAGCTCGGCCGCGAGCTCGTACGCGCGCCGCGGCGTCGAGCCGCCCGTGAGCACGACGTGGCCGCCTGCACGCGCCGTCGCCGCGAGCCGCTCCGCCGCGAGCTGCGCCGCCGCTGCGGCGTCGGCGGCCACGACGAGGTCGACCATCACGCGGCGCGCAGGTCGGGAACCGGAATCAGGCCGCGCGTGTAGCCGGCGAGCAGGTAGACGCTCGCGAGCCCGGACCACTCCCCGTAGGGGGCGAGCAGCTCGGCCGTCTCGCGGCCGTCGACCCGCCGCCCGCGCAGCGTCCGCAGCAGCTTGATCAGGCCGAGGTCGCCGACGAGCCCGTAGTCGCTGCGGCCGAGCCCCTCGAGGCAGACGACGCCGACCGACCAGGGGCCGAGTCCGCGCTCGCGCTCGAGCCGGGCGGCGACGGCCGGCGTCGGGAGTTCGTGCAGCCGCTCGAGCTCGACCGAGCGGCAGATGCGCACGAGCGCGGCCCCGCGCGACGCGTGCAGCCCGAGCGCCCGGAGGCGGGCAGGCGCAAGCTCCGCCAGGTCGCGCGTCGCCGGCGCGGCGTGCAGCCGCCCCGGCCCTGCCGGGCAGATCGCGCGCACGATCGCCTGCTCGAGCCGGCGTGCGACCTTCGCCTCGATCAGCTGTCCGCAGAAGGCGCGCAGGAGAGCGTGCGCCACCGTCGGCACGCGCACCGGCCGCAGCCCGCGCAGCTCGCGCGACGTGCGCCCGAGCAGCGCGTCCTCGCGCGTGCGCGCGAGGAACGGAGAGTGGTCGTCGTCGAGCGCGAGCACCCAGCGCAGCCGCGCCGCTGCGGCCTCCGAGCCGGCACGGATCGTCACCGTCCCGTCCGGGGCCTGCCGCGCCTGGGCGAGCTGCACGCCCCCGTCGACGGCGAGCGCCTGCGTCAGCACGCCGTCGCGGAACGTCCGGGTCGCGTCGCTCGCAAAGCGGGCCGAGAGGGCGAGCGAGTACGGGCCGCGGGGTGTGAGCGCGAGCTCGACGCTCAACGCTCGGCGTGCGTGTCGGCCGGCGCCGCCCGCATCCCGAGCTCGGCCGCCCGCTCGAGCACGTCGAGCGCCTGCTCCTCGCGGCCGTCCTGGCGGAGCATCCGTCCCCAGCTGCGGCACGCTTGAGCGGCTTCGCGCCAGAATCCCTGTTCCTCGAGCAGGTCGACCGCGCGCCGGTACGCCTCGTTCGCGCCTTGCCGATCTCCCGTGAGCGCGAGCGCGTCCGCGAGCGCTGCGGAGGCGAGACCTTCGTCGACCGGGCTCCGGTCGCCGACGAACGCGAGCGCGTCGCGTGCGAGCTGGACGGCGGTCTCGCCCTCGCCTCGTGACGTCGCAATGCGCGAACGGCGGATCGCGATCTCGATCAGATCCGCCGACGACGCCGACGCGCCGAACAGCTGCTCGGCCTTGTCGAGATGGTACGTTGCCTGCTCGGGGTCGTCGCGAGAGAGCGTGATGCTCGCGGCCAGAACGTGCGCGCGTGCGAGGTGAAGCGTGTCGTCGGTGGCCTGCAGCAGCGCGATCGCCTTGCGAACGTTCGCGAGCGCGACGGATGCCCGCCCCTCGGCGTGGGCGAGCCGTGCCATCGACCAGTACAGGCGTACGCGCGTGTACGGATCCGCCGAGTGCGCCCGCGCGAGCGCACCGCGCACGACCTCCTCGGCGCGGGCGAGCTCGCCCATGTCGCTCAGTGCGTAGCTGAGGAGCGTCGCATAGCGCGCCTCGAGCGCCACGTCCTCCGAGCCGGCCACCTCCTCGAGGCAGCGCTCGAACAGCTCGACCGCGTCTCGCGTCCTTCCGGCGAGGGTGTATGCCCGCGCGAGCTCCGAGTAGATGTCGGCCAGGTCGACCGGCGAGAACGGCTCGCCCTCGAGCGCCGACTCGAGCAGCGCCGCCGCCTCTGCATACTCGCCGGCGTCCTGCACGAGGGCGGCGAGGGCGACACGGGCGCGCAGCGCCGTGGCGCGGTCTCCGGCGACGAGGGCCTCGTCGACGAGCTCGCGGAGGGGCGCCTCGGCCCCGGCCTTCTCACCGAGGCGGATGGCCAGCTCGAGATCCGTCAGGCGCAGCTCGCGCGCTTGCTCCGGCGCGAGATCCGAGCCGGTCTCGAGATAGCCGGCGGTGACCCCGAGCTTCGCGGCGAGGCGCCGCAGCGCCTTGACCGAGGGCTGGCGGGTGCCCGCCTCGATCCGGGAGATGTAGGCGTAGGAGACGCCGGGGGCGGCCAGCTCGCGCTGCGAGAACCCTCGCTCCAGCCGCAGGCGCTTGAGCCGCTCCCCGATCGTCTCGCCTGCGGCGGGCGGAGGCTCGGGATGCATCGTGAGCCATTCTGATGGGTGCGGCGGCGTTCGTCAATCGTCCATTCAGTCCCGTTCCTCCTTGACTTGAGTCATCCGACCGCCTTCCTAGACTCGTTGCATCCCTCGACCGAGGGAGCTGCGGGAACCGACAAGGAGGAGCACGTGTCGCGCTACGCGTTCTACGCGAAGCTCGTCGGGATCATCCTGGTCCTGACGGTGGTCGGGATGGCGCTCGGGGTCGAGCCCTGGGGGCCCGGCTAGTCCGACGCCTGACCGCGGGCGGAGGCTGCGCGCCTCCGCCCGCTGTACCCTCGCGCCGTGACGATCGTCGAGCTCGCCCTCTACGCGCTGCTCCTCGCCGTCGCGGCCGCGGCCGTCTGGCGGCGGCCGGCCGTCTCGCTCTACCTGTTCGTCGGCGGGCTCGCGCTCCACAACGCGGTCATGGCGGCGCTCTACGCAGCCGGTGTGCGCGGCTCGACGCTCACGGCGATCACCGCCTGGAAGGAGATCCTCCTCGCCGTCGCGCTTGCGCACGTGATCCTCGACGGCGTGCGTGCGCGGAAACTGCCGTTCCGGCCTTGCGTCGCCGACTGGCTCGCGCTCGCGTTCGCGCTCCTGGCCGTCGTCTACGCGCTCGTGCCGCAGTCGGCGCTCGGCGGCGCGGCCGGGCACCACGCGGTAGCGCTCGCACTCCGCCACGACGTCGTCCCGGTCGGCGCGTTCTTCCTCGGCCGCTCGCTGCGGCTCGGGCGGGACGACCTGCGGCGGCTCGCGTGGACGCTGCTCGGCACAGCGGGCGCCGTCGCGGCGATCGGGCTCGTCGACGTCTACACGGTGTCGATCGGGTGGTGGCGGACGAACGGTGTCATCGACTACTTCCACCAGCACCTCGGGTACGACTACCACGGCACCGGTACCCGGCTCGAGCCGGGCGGCGCGACGTACGGCCTGCCCGAGAACTTCGTCTACAACGTCGGCGGCGACAAGCCCTTCCTGCGGCGGCTCGTCTCGACGTTCCTCAGCCCGCTCGCCAGCGGCTACCTGTTCGTCGTCGCGCTGCTCGTGAGCGCGGCCGTGCTGCGCGCGCGCAAGGTGGTCGTGGGGCTCGCGCTCGTCACCGCGGCCGGGCTGCTGTGGACCTTCTCGCGTTCGTCGCTGCTCGCGCTCGCGGTCGGCCTGCTCGTGCTTGCGGCCCTGCGGCGGCGCCCCCTGGAGCTCGGCGCCGCAGTGCTCACCGTCGCCGTTGCGATCGGCTGGGCGCATGTGTTCCCGAGCGTCGGGCCGACGGGGAACTGGACGAAGGTCGACCTCGTGTACCAGCACCGGCTCGCGGAGGCGTCGCAGAGCCAGGGCGCGTTCAGCGCGACGAGCGCGAGCGAGCCGTCGCTGCACGAGCACTGGGCGAGCCTCAAGGCCGGCGTGCGCACGATGATCCACCACCCGCAGGGCTACGGGCTCGGCAACGTCGGCCAGACGGCGTCGCGTACCGGTACGCCGCTGAAGGCGGGCGAGTCGAACTACACGGAGCTCGGTGTCGAGCTCGGCATGCTCGGCGCCGTGCTGTGGACGGCGTGGGGGCTGGCCGTGCTCGCCGGCCTCGCGCGGGCCGGCCGCCGGAACGCGTGGATTGCCGGCGTGGCCGCCGCGTTCGCTTCCATCCTCGTGCTTGCGATCCAGACCGACGTGATCGGCGACCCGTGGGTCGCCTACTGCGTCTGGGCGCTCGCCGGCGCGCTCGTACTCCGTGCTTCCCCCGATGGGTGATACCGCGGCCGGCGCGACGCTCGACGCGGAGGGAGGGAGGCATGGCAACCGTATCCACGAAGTCCGCAGTCGTCGGCTGGCACGAGCTGATCGCGCCGGACGTCGAGCCGGCGAAGGCCTTCTACACCGGGTTGCTCGGCTGGACGTTCAGCGTCTGGAGGCCGGGCACGGCCGACTATCCGATGGTCCACGTCGGCGGGCGCGACCACGGCGGCTTCTTCGCGCGGGCCGGCGCCGCGCCGCACTGGCTCGTGTACGTCGAGGTCGAGGACGTCGACGCGGTCGTTGCGAAGGTGCCTGCGCTCGGCGGGCGCGTGTTCCACGAGCCCGAGGAGATCGAGGACGTCGGCCGCTACGCCGTGATCGCGGACGCGACGAACGCCGTCCTCGCCGTGATCACGCCGAGCGAGCCTGCGATGCCCCCGGCGAAGGACGTGTTCTGCTGGGACGAGCTCGCGACCACCGACGTCGTCGCTGCAAAGCACTTCTACGGCGAGCTGTTCGGCTGGACCGTCGGCGAGGCGATGCCGGGCTACTGGGTCTTCCGGCAGGGCGAGCAGGACGTGGCCGGGCTGCTCGTGAAGCCGGCGGCAGCGCCCGCACCGGCGTGGCTGACGTATCTCAGGGTCGATGACGCCGACGCGATCGTCCGCCGCGGGCTCGAGCTCGGGGCGACGGTGGCGATGGAGCCGCTGCAGGTGGCGGGCGTCGGGCGCTACGCGGTGCTCGTCGATCCCGTCGGGGCCGCGTTCGGGATCGTCGACCCGAAGGTCTGAGGGCAGTACCCGTCTCGGGCGGCCTCGGCCGCCCGAGACATCTTGCGGCCTGCGCTATCGTTGTCAATCGTGACAACGAGACGGCTCCTCTTCGCGGCGGCCGTCGTCCTCGCGCTCGCCGCGCTCGTGCTCCACGTCGAGCGCCGCGGCGTGCCGGCTGCGCAGGCGGTGCTCGCCGACCCGGTGCGCACGCCCGGCGTGCTCAACCCCGAGGTGACGCAGGCGACGATCCGCTCGACCATCTGCACGCGCGGCTGGACGGCGACGGTGCGGCCGCCGGTCGAGTACACGAACGTGCTGAAGCGCGAGCAGATGCGCGCCTACGGGGAGAGGGGGCCGCCCTCCGGATACCAGGAGGACCATCTGATCAGCCTCGAGCTGGGCGGCGACCCGAGAGATCCGCGCAACCTCTGGCCGGAGCCGTACCCGCGTGCTGCCGCGGTCGACCAGATCGAGAACCGGCTGAACGCCGCCGTCTGCTCCGGTTCGCTCTCGCTCCACGATGCCCAGGAACAGGAGTCCACGCTGAAGCACGCCGGCGGTTGAGCCCGGTATCGTCGCCGCATGGCGATCGACCCGCGCGTCGACATCGGGCACGTCCACCTGAAGGTCTCCGATCTCGACCGGGCGCTCGACTTCTACGTGGGCGTTCTCGGCTTCGAGCTCGTCCAGCGGCTCGGCGACGAGGCCGCGTTCGTCTCGGCCGGCGGCTACCACCACCACATCGGCCTCAACACGTGGGAGTCGCGCGGCGCCGGCCCGCCGCCGCGCAACGCGACGGGCCTGTTCCACACCGCGATCCGCTATCCGGATCGGAAGACGCTCGCCGACGCGCTCCGCCGCGTGCTCGAGGCCGGCATCCGCCTCGACGGCGCGAGCGACCACGGAGTCTCGATCGCGCTCTACCTCCGCGATCCGGACGAGAACGGCGTCGAGCTCTACTACGACAGGCCGCGCGACGAGTGGCCCGTCGGCCCGGACGGGCGGCCGACGATGTTCACGCGGCCGGTCGACCTCGAGGCGCTGCTCGCCGAGGTATGAGCCGGCTGGTTCGGGCCCTCCCCCTGGTCTCATCCGCTATACCTGTGAGGAGCGGTGGCCAAGCCGGTTGAGCAGCTGTCCCAGGTGATCGTCCGTTTCGCGGGCGACTCCGGTGACGGGATGCAGCTCACGGGCTCGCAGTTCACCTCCGAGACGGCGCTGCTCGGCAACGACATCTCGACGCTGCCGGACTTCCCGGCCGAGATCCGCGCCCCGGCCGGCTCGCTGCCGGGCGTCTCCGGCTTCCAGCTCCACTTCGCCGACCACGACATCCTCACGCCGGGGGACTCGCCGAACGTGCTCGTCGCGATGAACCCGGCTGCGCTGAAGACGAACCTCACGGACTTGCCCAAGGGCGGCACGCTGATCGTCAACAGCGACGCGTTCAACGAGCGCAACCTGCAGAAGGCCGGCTATGCGGCGAATCCGCTCGAGGACGGCTCGCTCGACGAGTGGCAGCTGCACACGGTGCCGCTGACGTCGCTCACCGTCGGTGCGCTCAAGGACGTGAAGGGCGTCACGCCGCGTGAGGCCGAGCGCTCGAAGAACATGTTCGCGCTCGGGTTGATGTCGTGGCTGTACGGGCGCTCGATCGAGGCGTCGATCGACTTCCTGGAAGCGAAGTTCGGGGTGCGGCGGCCTGAGATCGCCGCCGCGAACATCAAGGCGCTGCAGGCGGGCTACGCGTTCGGTGAGACGACGGAGACGTTTGCGATCACCTATGAGATCAAGCCGGCGAAGCTCGAGCCCGGCACGTATCGCAACATCACCGGCAACCAGGCGCTCTCGTACGGGCTGATCGCAGCGTCGAAGCTCTCGGGCCTGCCGCTCTTCCTCGGCGCGTATCCGATCACGCCGGCCAGTGCGATCCTCGAGGAGCTCGCGGGCTACAAGCACTTCGGTGTGCGCACGTTCCAGGCTGAGGACGAGATCGCCGCCGTCGGAGCCGCTGTCGGAGCGGCATTCGGCGGCATGCTCGGCGTGACCACGTCGGCGGGTCCCGGGATCGTGCTGAAGGCGGAGACGATCGGGCTGGCGATCATGCTCGAGCTGCCGCTCGTGATCTGCGACATCCAGCGCGCCGGTCCCTCGACGGGAATGCCGACGAAGCCGGAGCAGGGCGACCTGCTGATGGTGCTGTTCGGCCGGAACGGCGAGTCGCCGGTGCCGGTCGTCGCGGCGCGTTCGCCCTCGGATTGCTTCGCGGCGGCGATCGAGGCGTGCCGGATCGCGCTCAAGTACCGCACACCGGTGTACCTGCTCTCCGACGCGTACCTCGCCAACGGCTCCGAGCCGTGGCTGCTGCCGGAGCTCGACGCGCTGCCGGACATCTCGACGACGTTCACGACGGAGCCGAACCTCGACGGCGAGTTCCTGCCCTACCTGCGCGACGAGCAGACGCTCGCACGGCCGTGGGCAGTGCCGGGAACGCCGGGCCTCGAGCACCGGATCGGCGGGCTCGAGAAGGCCGATCGCAGCGGCAACATCTCCTACGACCCCGACAACCACGACCTGATGACGCGCCTGCGCGCACGAAAGGTGGCCGGGATCGCGGGCGACATCCCCGAGCTCGCGGTGGACGACCCGGACGGGAAGGCGCGCGTGCTCGTGCTCGGCTGGGGCGGCACCTACGGCCCGATCGCCGTCGCCTGCAAGCGCGTTCGCCGCGGCGGGCGCAAGGTCGCGCACGCCCACCTCCAGCATCTGAATCCGTTCCCGCGCAACATGGGCGAGGTGCTGCGCCGCTACGACACCGTGCTGGTGCCGGAGATGAACCTCGGGCAGCTGCTGAAGCTCGTGCGCGCCGAGTTCCTCGTCGACGCGGTCGGCTACAACCGCGTCAGCGGCCTGCCGCTGCGCGCCGACGAGGTCGCGCACGCAATCGAGGCGCTGGTGGATCACACGTGAGCGGTGGCAACGGCAACGGCGACAAGCTTTCGCTGACGGCGAAGGACTTCCGCACGGACCAGGAGGTGCGCTGGTGCCCCGGCTGCGGCGACTACGCGATCCTGGCCGCGATGCAGTCGTTCATGCCGGAGCTCGGCATCGAGCGCGAGAACACGGTGTTCATCAGCGGCATCGGCTGCGCAGCGCGCTTCCCGTACTACATGAACACGTACGGGATGCACTCGATTCACGGACGCGCGCCGGCGATCGCGACCGGGCTCGCCGTCTCGAGGCCGGATCTGACCGTGTTCGTCGTCACCGGCGACGGCGACGCGCTCTCGATCGGCGGCAACCACCTGATCCACGCATTGCGCCGTAACGTGAACGTCAAGATCCTGCTGTTCAACAACAAGATCTACGGCCTGACGAAGGGGCAGTACTCGCCGACGAGCGAGCTCGGCAAGGTGACGAAGTCGACGCCGATGGGCTCACTCGACTGGCCGTTCAACCCGCTCAGCCTGGCGATCGGCGCCGAGGCGACCTTCGTCGGGCGCGCGATCGACACCGACAAGGCGGGAATGAGCGACGTCCTCCGCGCCGCGTGCGCGCATCGTGGCAGCGCGTTCGTCGAGATCTTCCAGAACTGCCCCATCTTCAACGACGAGGCGTTCACGTTCGTTCGCGACGACAAGGAGGGCGTCAACCGGATCGTCCTCCGCCACGGCGAGCCGATCCGCTGGGGCGCGAACCAGGAGAAGGCGCTTCGCCAGCGCTCGGACGGCTCGATCGAGGTCTGCGGCGCGGAGGAGGACGAAGTGCTCGTGCACGATGCCGAGCACGTCAGGGCGGGACTCGCGTTCGCGCTCTCGCGCGTCACGCAGGACTCGCACGGCGGCACGCCGGTCGGCGTCTTCCGCGACGTCGAGCGGCCGGTCTACGACGACCTCATGGCCGAACAGATCGCCACTGCGACAGAGAAGCGCGGAGCGGGGGATCTCGCCAAGCTGCTCCACGGCGGCGAGACCTGGACGATCGGGTAGTGCCCTAGGCCGGGCGCGTCGGGGAAGGAAGCGCGCCCGGCCCTAGGCCGTGTGCCGAGCCTCGAAGACCTCCGGCGATGGGATGAGTGCAAGCTCGAGTGCCCGCTCGAGCTGCGACCGCCGGAAGGGCTTCATCACGTAGCCCACCACGCCGAGCTCTCTCGTCTCCCAGCTCGGCGCATCGATGCTGACGCAGAGGATCGGCACCTGCGGAAGCCGGTCCCGCAGCCTGCGGGTGAGACGCATCCCCGCGCGCGAGACTGGCTCCAGCAGTATCAGGTCGGGCTCCTCTCCCTCGGACAGCTCGCGCTGGCCGATCGGTCTGTGACCGAGCCGCAGGATGAGAAGCTCGAGCAGCGACCGTGTGGCCGGATCGGGATCCACGATCAGGATGGTCGCCATGGGCGGACTCTCCGCCCGGATCGCCCGAAACGGGCATGGTGATGGTATGAAACAGGTATGAACGAAGCCCGCGTGCTGGTCGTCGACGACGACGACGACATCCGGGGTCTCGTCAAGACGCTGCTCGAGCGGAGCGGCGTGACCGTCGGCGAGGCCGCCAACGGGCGAGAGGGCATGCGCGAGTTCCACGCCCAGCGGCCCGATCTGATCATCCTCGACGTCTCCATGCCGGAGCTCGACGGCTGGGAGATGCTCGAGCGGATCCGCGACATGTCCGACGTGCCGGTGTTGATGCTGACCGCGCGCGGAGACGAGCTCGAGCGCGTGCGCGGGCTCCAGAGCGGCGCCGACGACTACGTCGTGAAGCCGTTCGGCAAGCAAGAGCTCGTCGCGCGCGTCCAGGCGCTGCTGCGGCGCGCCTCGCGCGCCGCCTCGGCGGAGGAGCCGGAGACCTACGCCGACGCGTATCTCTCGATCGACTGGGGCCAGCGGCGCGTCATCGTCGGTGAGCGAGAGGTCCAGTTGACGCCGCTCGAGTTCCGGCTTCTCTCGACCTTCGTCCGCAACCCGCGCCAGGTGCTGAGCCGCGAGCAGCTGCTCGACCTCGTCTGGGGAGACTCGTTCGGCGTCGGCGGCGACCAGGTGAAGCTCTACATCGGCTACCTGCGCCGCAAGCTCCAGCCCGACGCGCCCGACACGGGCCCGATCGAGACCGTGCGCGGCTTCGGCTACCGCTACAAGCCGCCCTCCTAGGTCTCTTCGGCGACGAGCGCGCGCACGCGCGTGGACAGCTCCGCCGGCGAGAACGGCTTGCGGACGTAGAGATCCGCGCCGGCGCTGTAGCCGCGGCGGACGTCGGACTCCTGCGCCTTCGCCGTCAGGAGCACGACGCGCATGCCGCGCAGCTCGTCGTCGGCTCGAATCCGGGCGAGCACCTCGAGCCCGTCGAGGCCCGGCATGCCGATGTCGAGCACCGCCACATCCGGCCGCTGCTCGCGGGCGAGCGCGAGCGCCTCGTCGCCGTCGCGGGCGGACAGCACCTCGAAGCCGTCGCGCCGAAGCCTCGTCGTCACGAGCAGCAGGATGTCGTCGTCGTCGTCCGCGACGAGTACGAGCGGGCTGCTCATACGACCAGCCGGCCGTCTGGAACACGGTCGCCCGCGCCGAGCTCCGCCGGCAGCTCGAGCTTGAACGTCGTGCCGCCGCCCCCTTTGCTCGCGACCGAGATGCTGCCGCTGTGCGCCTCGGCGATCGCCTTGGCGATGAAGAGGCCGAGACCCGTACCCGGGATCTGGTTGTCCACGACGCGAGTCGAGCGGAAGAAGCGCTCGAACACGCGCTCGGCGTCTCCCGGTGCGAGCCCGATGCCGTTGTCGCTCACCTCGAGCGCGGCGCCGGCCGCCGTCCGGTGCGTTCGCACGTGAATGTCCCCGCCCTCGGGCGTGAACTTGAGCGCGTTCGAGACGAGGTTGTCGAGCAGCTGAAAGACCCGCCCCCGGTCGCCGCGGATCGGGAGAGGGCCGTCCCCGGCATACGAGAGCTCGAGGCCCTTGTTCTCGGCGCGGGGCTGCGCTTCGCTCACGGCCTGCCGCGCGATCTCGGCGAGATCGAGCTCCGTCGAGTCGAGCACGAGCCGCCCGGCCTGAAGGCGGGCGACGAACAGCAGGTCGTCGACGAGTCGCAGCAGGCGCTCCGAGCTGCGGGAGACGATCCCGAGATACGCCCGGCGTTCGTCGTCGAGCGCCGGCGCGCCCTCCTCGTCGAGGGCGAGCTCCACGTAGCCGATGATCGACGTCAGCGGCGTGCGCAGGTCGTGCGAGATGAGCGCGACGAACTCGTCCTTGAGCCGGTCCGCCTCCAGCAGCCGCGCGTTCTGCTCGGTGAGCTGACTCTGCATCTCCTCGGCCGCCGCGCGCGCGCGCCGCCTCGCGGAGCCGGATCCGCTCCAGCGCGCGCAGGATCCCCGTGAACCGGCCGACGACGAGCAGCGAGATCGCCGCCGCGAGCGGAAGCACCTCGTAGAGGTCGAGCGGCTTTCCGCGCAGCTTCTGCGAGAGGAGCGTGGCCGGAGCGACGAGCAGCGCCGCCGCGAGCACGATCACGCGCCAGAAGCTGACCCGCAGCGTCGGCATGCTCCGCGACTGGGAGAGGTCCGCCATCGAGGGATGCAGTGCCGCGACCGCCAGGAGCACGTAGGCGAGCAGGAACAGGCTGTCGATCCAGCTGCCGACGCTGTATGCGCTCGGGTCGAGCCCGACCGCCTCGTCGGCGGCGAAGAGCGCCCCGATGCCGGCGCCGACGAGGCGGAACGACGGCGTGCGCCACGCCGGCGAGACGAAGAAGCCGGCCAGGCCCGCGAGCAGCAGGACGTCCATGGCCGGATAGAGAGCGTCGACGATCTGCTCGCCCGTGTCCCCGGCCGCCCGGATCGCGGGGCCCATCACGAACGTCCACTGGAAGACGGCGAACGCGAACGTGACGATGCCGGCGTCGGCGAGCGCCGCCGACTTGTGCCGGCCGCTCGCCGAGAGCATCAACAGCAGCAGGCTCGCGGCGGCGAGCGGGTAGGCGGCGAGGAACCAGCCGTCGGACCAGGACGGCTCCGTCGCGTTCGCCTCGACGAGCGCGAGCACGTTGCCGGCGACCGAGCAGACGAACGCCGACGCGAACAGGTACCAGGGCAGGCGCAGCTGCGGCCGGTGGAGCCGGATCCCGTAGAGGACGGCGAGCGGTGCCGCGCCGTTGATCACGACGAAGATCGCGTACTCCATGTCCCCGCCGGACGCGAACGCGTAGTAGAGGGGGATCAGCGCCAGCCCGGCGCCGAGGTACACGTGCCACGGCTTGAGGTTGCGGAGCGCCACAGTCTCCAGCGCACTGTAGTCAGCTAACCGGCGACGCGTTCGACCGCGCGGGCCACGCCGCCGGGGTCGACGAGCATCGAGAGGTGCGCTGCGCGCGGAAGCAGGACGAACGGCGCGTGCAGCGCCGCCGCCGTCGCCCGCCCGGCCTGTACCGAGTCCGTCGTGTCCTGCTCGCCCCACGCGACGAGGACGGTGACCCCGGCGACGCGCCGCAGGTCGTCGAGCGTGTAGCCCTGGATTCCGTGCGGCAGCATCTCCGCGAATGCCTCCGCCGTTCCGGCCACCCGGAACGGCCGCTGCCAGCGGGCGACCTCGGCGTTCGTCAGCTTCGGACCGTTCGGGCCGTAGGCGGACGCGAGCGCTCGACGGAAGACCCAGTTCCAGCCGGTGACGATGCGGTAGACGGCGGTGAAGTACGGGTCGACCGCCAGCGCGCCGATCCAGCTCGGTGCCGCGCCGCTGCGCAGGGCGTCGCCGTCGAGGAGCACGATTCCGTGCAGCGCCTGCGGGTGGCGCAGCGCCTCGCCCACGGCGACGGCCGCACCGAGGGAGTGGCCGACGACCGTCGGGCGCACGATCCCGAGCGCGCGCTCGAATCCCTCCACCTCGTCGAGCCAGGCGTCGAGCGTGTACGGGCCCTTCCGCTGGCTGTAGCCGAAAGGCGGCAGGTCGGGCGCGAAGACGCGATGCGTCCGGCCGAGCAGCGGCCCGACCAGGCGCCAGACGTCGGACGCCTCGAGAAAGCCGCCGATGAGCACGATCGGCGAGCCGTGGCTACCCCAGCGCCGGTACGCGAGCGCGCGTCCGTCGACCTGCACGTACGGGCCGGCGTAGAGGGTGTCCGCGGGGACGCCCCCTCTGCTCACGCCGTCGTAGATCGCCGCCGAGACGGTGAGCGCCGCGACGAACGCGAGGAGCCCGAGCCCGACCCGCTTGGCCCAGCGCCTCACGCGGTGAACTCGACGATCGCCGCCGTCAGCTCGTCCGGGCGGTCCTCCTGGAGAAAGTGCGACGCGCCGTCGAGCAGGAGCGGCCCGTGCGCGTTCGGAAGCAGCTCGACGAAGCGTTCGGCGACCCGCACAGGGAGCACCGCGTCCTCGGCTCCCCAGACGACGAGCGCCGGCTTGTTCCAGCGCCGCAGTGCCTCGTGCACGCGCAGCATCGCGGCAGCCGTCGGATGCCCCGGCTCCGTCGGCACGAGCTCCGGGAAGGCGAGCGCGCCCGCCTTCGACTCAGGCGTCGGGAAGGGCGCGTCGTAGGCTCCACGCACCTCGTCCGTCAGGCCCTGTGCCGTGCCGGCTGCGACGAGCCGGCCGATGTCGAGTCCGCCGCCGAGCTCGCGCACGACCGCTCGGAAGCGCAGCCACGTCTCGCTCGGCGCGCTGCCTGCGCCGATTCCGGTGTCGAGGATCACGAGCCGCTCGACGAGTTCGTCGTGCTCGACCGCGAACCGCAGCCCGATCGGGCCGCCCCAGTCGTGCACGACCACCGTCAGCCGCTCGAGGCCGAGCTCGCCGACGAGCCGCTCGATCGTCTCCACGTGCCGGTCGTACGAGTACCAGCCCGCGTCCGTCGGCTTGTCCGAGCGGCCGAACCCGAGCAGGTCGGGCGCGAGCACGCGGCTGCGGGCCGCCAGCGGCGGGATCACGCGGCGCCAGAGGAACGACCACGTGGGCTCGCCGTGGAGCAGGAGGACAGGATCGCCGGCGCCCTCGTCGACGTAGTGCACCCTCAACCCGTCCAGCTCGAGCCAGTGCGGAGCGAACGGATAGTCCGGCAGTCCGGCAAAGCGCTCGTCGGGTGTACGGAAGGCCTCGATCGCGCCGACCTAGGCCGAACCGGTCACGGAGGCGGTGGACATCCCCGAAGCCTAGAGAGAAAAGGGCCGGACGGGCTGCGGCCCACCGCCCGGCCCGACATATGAAGATGCCGCCCCCGCGCGAAACTTGCGGCCCAGAAATGTAAAGCGGGACCCTTACGAACGCCCGACTTTAGGCATCAGGATCGAGCTCGAGAATCTCCTGATAGAGCGTGAGCGAGGCCTCGCCGATCCGCGCCACGAGGGCCTCGAGGCCGGGGCCGCGCGGCGACACGGGCAGGGAGATCACACCGTGCCGGCTGACGTTCACGACGGCCTCGTCCGCGATCCGCTCGGCGACCTCGCGCCAGCCGGCCGGCCGGCCCGCCCGCTCTACCGCGCCTCCGTCGTCGGAGACGCGCATACGCCGCTCGCGGCGCACGATCCGCACGCGTACCGGGTCGCCCGGCATGTACTCGAAGCCCGTCTCGACGACGCGCTCCTCGACGGCGACGGCCATCGCGTGACTCTACGCCGCGTGCGGCCCTTCGACCATCCGCGGCACGGTGAGCGGGCGCCGCCGGAACCCGGCCGCCGCGACGCCGGTCCCCGCGATCCCGGCGATCCCCGCCACGACGAACGCGAGCTCCGTGCCGCCGCGGGCGCAGAGCCACCCGGCGAGCAGCCCACCCAGCGGGCCGGTGCCGTTGAAGGCGTAGAAGTAGAGGCCGATGATGCGTCCGCGCAGCCGGTCGGGCGCGGCCAGCTGCATCGACGCGTTCGAGTTCGCCGACCACGCCGTGAAGCCGGCGCCGGTGAAGAACAGGAGGGCTCCGGCGAGGTACGCGCCGTGCACCGGCGCGAGCAGCAGCTCGGAGGCGGTGAAGACGAGGGAGCCGACGACCATCACCCGCGCGGACGCGCGACCGAGCGACGCCGCGACGAGTGCTCCGACGAGCGCGCCCGCGCCGAACACCGCAGACAGGATCCCGAACACGACGGCGTGCGTGCGCAGGGTCGTGTACGCGAGCACGGGCAGCGTGACGTTGAAGTTGAAGCAGAACGTGCTCAGGACCAGCGTCAGCCCCAGCACGACGAGCATGCGCGGCTGCCGGCGGACGTACGAGAGCCCTTCGCGCGTGCCGTGGAGAATCGACGGCCGCTCGAAGTCCTCGACCGGGAAGAACTCGCGCGTGCGCATGGCGAGCAGGCCGCCGAGCACGGCGAGGAAGCTCACCGCGTTGACGATGAAGCAGGTGCCGACCCCGGCGAAGCCGAGGATGACCCCGGCGAGCGACGGGCCGAAGATGCGCGATGCGTTGAAGAGGCTCGAGTTGAGCGCGATCGCGTTCGGCAGCTCCGCCCGCCCCACCATCCGGTAGGTCAGCTGCTGCCGCGAGGGCACGTCGAGCACGAGCACGGTCCCGTTGACGGCCGCGACGAGGTAGAGCATCCACGGTCGCGCGAAGCCGCCCAGCGCGATCCAGGAGAGCGCGGCCGCGGTCACGACCTGGGCGAACTGCGTCCAGAGCACGAGCCGGCGCGCGTCCAGCCGGTCGGTGATCACGCCGGCGAACAGCCCGAACAGCGTGTACGGCATGAACTGCGCGAGGGCCATCAGCCCGACCGCGAACGAGCTGCCGTGCGTGAGCTGCAGGACGAACCAGGCGAGCGCGATGCGCTGCATCCACGACCCCGTCTGCGACACGGCCTGGCCGGAGAAGAAGAGGCGGTAGTTGCGGTAGCGGAGGCTCGAGAAGGTGCGCCGGTTGAAGCGGCCGAGGGCGGCGGTCACCGGCCCTCGTCTTCGTGCAGCAGCTTCTCCAGCGGCCCGACCGCGGCCTCGACGGCGGCGAGCTCGTCCGGCGTGAGCCCGCGCAGGCGGGTGGCGAGCCACGCCGTCCGCCGGGAGCGGACCCGCCGGAGGACTCGATGCCCCTCCTCGGTCAGCCCGAGGCCGACGCGGCGGCGGTCGTCGGGGCTCGGCGTGCGCACCACGAGACCGTCCCGCTCGAGCCGGTCGACGTGCTTCGTCATCGCGGGCGGGGAGACCCGCTCCCGCGCGGCCAGCTCTCCGGCGCCGATGCCGGGCGCGTACTTGATCGCCACGAGCAGCGAGACCTGCTCCGCCGAGACACCGAGCGCGCGGGACTCGCGGCGCAGCTCGCGGCTGATACGCATGAGGGACGGGCGGAGTGCTTCGGCGACGGCCACGGTGTCTGTCCGGGTTATCGGCATAATCGTTAACTAGGTTAACGATAGCCGGACGCCGCCGGCCGTCCCTCAGTGGTTCCTGCGGATCTGCGAGTCGATGACCGCTCCCATCGGCACCGGGTTCGCCGCGAGCTGGTTGTCCCGCAGGTCGGCCTGGGACTGGAAGCTCGCGAGGACGCCGAAGCCGGCCGCGGACTTGTTGCCCGAGGCGGCGTCGGAGCGTGTGTCGACGACGGTGTTGTGCTCGATCATGCACATCGAGCGGTCGTTGCAGAAGATGCCGACGCCGAGGGCGCCGCGCACCTCGTTGTCCATGACCATGCCCATCGACATCTCGGTCACCGAGATGCCGCGCATCTCGGTGCGGCTGACGTGGTTGTGGACGATCTCCGTCATCGACGAGTGCGTCGTGATCCCCTCCATGCCGCCGACGACGGTGCAGCCCTCGACCATGCTCATCCCCATGTCCATGTTGTAGGAGATGTCGATTCCCTGGCCGAGCGCGTTGCCGAGCATGTCGACGGTGCAGTTCTTGATCATCACGCCGCCGAGGCGGACGTGGATCCCGTCGAGCTTCGCGCCCGAGACGGACACGCCGTCGAGCACGGTGCCGTGGACGCTGTCGACGTCGATCCCGTTCTCGCCGCCGACGACGGAGACGTTCTCGATCGTCACGTCGTTCGCCCGGACGACGATGCCGCCGCGGACGACCGCTCCCGGCTCGCCGACGAGCACCTCGCGCCGCGTGATCACGAGCGGGCCCTGGTGAACGCCGGCGGCGAGATGGACGACGGGCGGGCGGAGCGCGTAGGCGGTCGCCGCCGGCCGCCTGCGAGCGACGAGCGCCGACGAGCGCCGCGGACACCGCGCCGAGGCGGCCGAGCTCGCCGCCGTCCTCCGCGTAGCCGAGCCGCAGCAGCGGGAAGCCGGCGTGGCCGAGGAGCTGCGCGACGAGCCAGCCGCCGGCGAAGAGCGCGACCGCCTGCCAGAGCGGTGCCGCGACGCCGGCGACGCGCATGAGCGCCGAGCAGGAGGGCGAGCTCGAGCAGCGCCGAGCGGCAGCGGCCGCCCAGCCGGGCTGGTACGGGAGCAGCCGGTGATACGACCTGCAGGTCGAGCGCGAGGCCGACGCCGAGCATCAGCGCCGGCCGCCTCGACCGGCCACCAGCGGTGCTCGGCCGCGGCGAGCGCGCAGGCGGCGGCGACGACCGGCACGAGCGCCGCGAGCCGCGACTCGATCCGTCCTCTCAGCGTGTAGGACACGCCTCGATCCTCCGCAGGAAGCCGTGGGCGACGTACCGCGCGCCGGCGAGCGTGTCGGCGGCGGGAAACGCCCACTGCGCCGGCGACGCCGGCGAGCGCGAGCGTGCGCGTCTCGTCGGTGAGCGCCGGGACGCGTCGCGTCCGGGTGCGAGCACGATCCAGCCGTCGGCCGTCTCGAGCGCCGTGCTCGTCGACGAGCCGCGCGAGCAGCGGGTCGTGCCGGAAGCCGCGCAGGAAGCCGGTCGCGCAGATCACCTGGCGCGACTCCGTTCAGCGACGCTCTCGACGCGGAAGCGCCCGTCGCGTCGCCGCGCGGGCGAGCGGCTCGTCCCACGCGCGGCCCGGCGGATACGAGGGCGCGAGCAGCGTCCGCAGCCGCGCCGCGCGCTCGCTCGCGCCCGAGCCGGTGGAAGCCGGCGAGGCCGCGCCGCGAGAAGTACTCGCGCGGGACGTTCAGCGGCCGGCGGACCGGCTCGCGCCGGCGCACCGAGACGACCTCCGCGCCGGCGGCGAGCGCGTTCAGCCACTCGGTCGCCGCTGCGAGGCCCGGCGCCGACGACGGTCACCGTCGCCGCGTACTCGTGCGGCTCGTAGGCATGGACGACGCGCGGGTCGCCGCGCAGCTCGTCCGGCACGTTCAGGCCCGGATGGCCGGGCGCGAGCAGCACGTGGCGGAAGACGCCGTCGCCGTCGAGCTCGAAGCCGCCGTGCGACCGCGCGGACCCGCTCGATGCGCGCAGCGTGGACGCTCCGGTCCCAGCCGCTCCGCTCGCGCAGCTCGCTCGACGTGGGCGAGGAACTCGTCGACGGTCGGGTGGTAGCGGTCGAGAACCGAGGCGACGAGCGGCGCCGGCGAGCGCCGTCGCAGCGCCGAGCGCACCGCGAGGCCCGGGAAACGTGGCCGGCAGGCAGTGGCCGTCGCTCTCGGAGCGCATCTCGCGCTGCCGGATCGCCGCGGCGCGCCGCCGCCACGGCGCCGGCGGGGTCGTCGTCGCGTGCCGAAGACCGCGATCTCCTCCGGCTCGAGCCCGCCGCGTCGCAGCGTCTGGTACGCCGTGAAGCCCGCGAGGCCGGAGCCGACGACGGCGACACCGGCCACTACTTCACCGAGCCGGCGAGCAGTCCCTGGACGAAGTAGCGCTGGAACGCGAAGAAGACGCAGAGCGGGACGACGAGCGAGATGAACGACGCCGGCGCGATGATGTCGATGCTCGTCCCGAACTCGCGCAGCTGGCCCGAGATCCAGACGGTGATCGGCGTCGTGTTCTGTCCGAAGGTGAGCGCGACGAGCAGGTCGTTCCACGTCCAGAGGAACTGGAAGATCGCGAGCGACGCGATCGCCGGCAGTCCGAGCGGCAGGATCAGCCGCACGAAGATGACGATCTCGTTCGCGCCGTCGATGCGCGCCGACTCGAGGATGTCCTTCGGCAGGCCGACGAAGAAGTTCCGCAACAGGAAGATCGCGAACGGCAGCCCGAACGCGACGTGGAAGAGCACGATGCCCTCCCACGTGTCGAAGAGCTGCGAAGGTGTCGTAGAGCCTGAACATCGGGATCAGCGCCATCTGCAGCGGCACGACGAGCAGCCCGATCACGCCGATGAAGAGCCAGTCGCGGCCGGGGAAGTCGAGCCACGCGAACGCGTAGCCGGCCATCGCGCCGATGACGACGACGAGCAGCGTGTTGCCGACCGCGATGTACGCCGTCGTCTTCAGCGCCTGATCAGGCCCGTGTTGTGGAAGAGCGCGTCGTAGTTCGACCAGGTGGCGAGGCTCGGCTTCGAGAAGATCTGCCACCAGCCCTTCGACGCGAGCGCCGACGCGGGCAGGATCGACGTGATGAAGAGCCCGATCGTCGGCACGAGCCAGAGGCAGCCCGAGCACGACGAGGACGAGCTGGACCGGCGCCTTGCGCGACCGCAGCGCACGATCTTCGCGGCGGCGCTGTCGCTGCGGCTGCGGGACCTCGATCGGCGGGCGCGGCGTGCGGCCATCAGCACCTCCCTCCTGAAGCGGCGGATGTTGAGCACCAGCACGGGGATGACGAGCAGGAACAGGAAGACGGCGATCGCCGAGCCGATGCCGAAGTTCGCCGCCGCCCGAAGGCGGTGCGCCACATCGCGAGCGCGATCACGTTCGCCTTCTGCTGCGTCGACTCGGGCGCGAGCGCGAGCACGATGTCGAAGACCTTGAGGACGTTGATGATCATCGTGACGAAGACGACGCTCAGCACCGGCGCGAGCAGCGGCACGGTGACGCGCCGGAAGACCTGCCACTCGGTCGCGCCGTCGGTGCGCGCCGCCTCGAGCACGTCGCGCGGCATCGAGGCGAGGCCGGCGCCGATCACGACCATCGCGAAGCCGGCCCAGATCCAGATGTAGGCGATCAGGAGCGACGGGGTGATCAGGTTCGGCCCGAGCCAGGCGTAGCCGGCGAACGGCTTCGCGAAGGTCTGCGCGCCGATCGCGGCCTGGTACGTCCCGGCGGAGACCTTCGAGAAGTCGAACGACCCGTCGGGCTTCGATCGTCGTCGACTGCACCGTCTTGCCGGCCGCGTCGCGCGAGCTCGACCGTCACGCCCGGGCAGCCCGAGCTCGCCCTTCTCGACGACGCCGGGCTTGCCGCCGCCCGGCTTGAAGTCGCGCCAGACGGTGCCGACGATGTCGCCGGGCTTCGCGCGCCGGCTGCACCGCCTGCACCGCGCTCTTCGGCACGTGGTCCGGCGCGATGCCGGTCAGGCCGAGCAGCGCGACGCCGCCCGGATGCGAGCGGCGTCTTGCAGCACGAGCGCGCCGCCCGGCGCGCCGCTGCAGCGACGGCGTCGACGGGAGCGCCGACGAGAGCACGCCCGGCGGGCTGAAGCGCGCCGGACGACCGCGTGCCGAGCGCGTTGACCGCGCCGAGGTTCGGGTCCTGCTGGTACATGATCCGCCACGTGACGCCGGTCGCGAACGCGGAGATCGCCATCGGCAGGAAGACGACCGTCTTGAACGCGACCGCCCAGCGCACGCGCTCGGTGAGCACCGCGAAGACCAGGCCGATCGCGGTCACGAACGCCGGCACGACCGCGACCCAGATCGCGTTGTTCTTGATCGCCGTCGTCGAGCGTCGACGTCGTGAACAGGCGTCTTGTAGTTGTCGATCCCGACCCAGGTGCCGAGGTAGCCGCGTCTGGCCGAAGAAGCTGCGGATGATCGTGTAGACGGCCGGGTAGACCATCCACACGCCGAGCACGAAGAGCGCGGGCGCGAGGAAGACCGCGCCCGTCAGCGTAGCGGCCGAGCCAGTCCGGCCTCGCCGGCGGGGGGCGGAGCCGCCGCGACCGGCGGCTCCGCCGTGATCCCCCCGCGCTCAACGCGCTACTTGCCCTTCTTGTACGCCGCCGTCGCGGCCGTCTCGAGCTGCTCTGCGATGCCGGTGACGTTCGTCGGGTTCTTCAGGAACGTCTGGAAGATGCCCCACTCGCCCTGGCCCGGTGGTCGCGCCGAACGACGGCGGCTGCTCGTCCGACATGTCGAACACGACCGACTTCGCCTTGCCGATCGGAGCCTCGGTCGCCTTCGTGATCGCGTCCGGGTAGATGCTCGCCGGCACGTTCTTGTTGCCGGTCCCGAAGCCGCCGCTGCTTCGCCCACGCCTCGGCGGCCGGCGCCGTCGCGAGGAACTTCACGAACGCCTCGATCGCCGGGTGTGTCGCGGAACGTGACGAACAGGTCGCCGCCGATCTCGACGGCGCCCGCGTCCGGGCCCGGCTGTGATCGACGGGAACGTGAACGTGTTGAAGCCCGTCGCCGGCCTTCGCCTTCGTCGACGACGGTGATCACGCCGCCGACGAAGTCGGCCTCGAACACCATCGCCGCCTTCGGCGGCGTGCCGAACGCGTTCGTGACCGAGTCGTTGAAGCCGTACTGGAGCGCGCCGCTCGTCCCGCCGGCGATGTTCGCTCGTGTCGCCGATGATCTTCGCCATCGTCTTCAGCGCCGTCGATCACCGACGGATCGGTCCACTTGATCTTGTGCTGGCCGACAGCGCGTCGTACTTCGCCGCGCCGAACGTGCGCAGATAGATGTTCTCGAACAGGTCGGTGAGCGTCCAGCCGTCGGCGCCGCCGATCGAGTACGCCGGCGTGCCCGACGCCTTGAGCGTCTTGCGCGTCCGTGAGCAGCTGCGCCCACGTCTTCGGCGGCGTCACGCCCGCCGTCTTGAAGGCGGGCACGTTGTACCAGACGCAGCGACTTGTTGGCCGCCTTGAAGACGAGCGCGTACAGCTTGCCGCTGAACGTGCCGAGCTGCTGCCACGCCGGCGCGAAGTTCGCGCGATCACCGACTTCGCGTACGTGATCGGCTTCAGCTTGCCCTGCTGCGGCGAGCTGCGCGACGTGCCCGGCTGGGCGATGTCCGCCATGTCGGGCGGATGGCCGCCGGCGACCGCGGTCGCGAGCACCGTCGGCAGGTTGTTGCCGACCGGCTTGTAGTTGACCTTGACGTTCGGGTACATCTTGTTGAAGGCCTTGATCACGTCGCCGAACTGCGTCTGGCCTCGACGACGCCGGTCCAGATCCCGTCGAAGGTGATCGTGCCCGAGACGGCGAGGTTCTGGTCGCCGGTGCGTTGCGACGCTCGTCGCCGGCGCCTGCCGAGCGCCGGCGACGAGCAGCGCGAGCGCCACTGCCACGATCGCGGCGACGACCGCGATGCGTGTGCGCGTCATGCGTCTCCTTTCGTGCGCTGTTCCGTCGTAGATCCCGAGACCCGTCTCGCGGATCGAAGAAGTGGAGCGAGCGGGTGTCGACCGCGACCTCGACCGCCTGGCCGGCCCGCGCACGCGCGAGCGGGCGCCGAAGCGCCCGACGAGCGTCGCCGTGTCGCTGTCTGCGGCCTCGCTCCACCGCGCGCTCGTCGCCGACGTCCTCGGCGAGCTCGCGCACGTCCTCGGTCATCGGCGTGCCTCGCCTTGATCGCGAAGTGCACCATGATCTCCGAGCCGAGCGCCTCGGTCAGCTCGGTCGTGCCGCGCAGCCGCTGCTCGGCCGGCGCGCTCGGTCGCGAGCGCCGCGTCCTCGAGATCCTCGGGCCGGATGCCGAGGATGACCGTCCTGGCCGACGTACGCGGCGAGCCCGGGCCGGCGCCTTGCAGCCTCGTCGGCCTCGATCGCGATCGACTGCTCGCCGATCTTCGCGGCGTAGCCGCCGTTCTGCTGCTCGAGCGTCGCCTCGACCATGTTCATCGCCGGGCTGCCGATGAAGCCGCCGACGAAGAGGTTGACCGGGCGGTCGTACAGCGTCTGCGGGTCGGCGACCTGCTGCAGCTCGCCCTTGCGCATGACGGCGACGCGGTCGCCCATCGTCATCGCCTCGACCTGGTCGTGCGTGACGTAGATCGTCGTGACGCCGAGGTCGTGCTGCAGGCCGGCGATCTCGGCGCGCATCTGCACGCGCAGCTTCGCGTCGAGGTTCGAGAGCGGCTCGTCCATCAGGAACGCGGCCGGCTCGCGAACGATCGCGCGGCCCATCGCGACGCGCTGGCGCTGGCCGCCGGAGAGCGCGCGCGGCTTGCGCTTGCAGGAACGGTCTCGAGCCCGAGGATTCGCGCGGCGTCGCTCGACGCGCTGCTCGATCTCCGTCCTTCGGCATCTTCTTGATCTTGAGGCCGAAGGCGATGTTGTCGTAGACCGAGAGGTGCGGATAGAGCGCGTAGCTCTGGAACACCATCGCGATGTCGCGGTCGCGCGACGGCACGTGGTTGACGACGCGCTCGCCGATCCGCAGCACGCCGCGCGAGATGTCCTCGAGCCCGGCCACCATCCGCAGCGCCGTCGTCTTGCCGCAGCCCGACGGGCCGACGAGCACCATGAACTCGCCGTCCCGAATCTCCAGGTCGAGCGCGTTGACGGCGGTCGTCCCGTCCGGGTACGTCTTCGTCACACCGCTCGAAGGTCACTCCGGCCATGGGGCCTCCCCCTCCGGTCGCATCCCGTGGGATCCTAACCAGATCGCTCCATGGTGTGTCGCGCCGCGCACAAGGCGGCGCGGCGCCTATCGTGGAGCGACGGCGGTGATCGTCCCGCGCGCGCCCGCGCCGGCCGGAACGGTGACCGTGTACGTGTATGCGCCCGGATACGGGAACACGACCCGTACGCGGTAGCGGCCCGGCGCGATCTCCGTGCCCTTGAAGCTCTTGCTCTCGCCGTCGGCCGTGATCGTCAGCACCGGGCGGAAGCCGTCCAGCCGCCGGCCGCGGCGGGAGATGTCGACGATGGCGCTCCACGGCTGCGCCGCGGGGACGAGCGCCGGCGGCGCGTCGACGGCCACCTTCGGCCGGTCCGCCCAGGCACCCACCGCCGCGACGACGGAGACGATGACCACAAGTACCAGCGTGCTACGGAGCCGCAATTCCGTGCCCTTTCCGCGGGTATCCTCTCACCCTTCAGACCGACAGTCGGCCACGGATGTTGTGACCGGGAGCAAAGATCCCTCGGAGGAGTGCGGTGCGACTCCCTCGACTGAGGGACTCCGAGCCGTTATCGTGCGATTTGTCACCAACGACGACCGGATTCGGAGGCGGCCATGCAGATCGGCGGTGTGATGCGGGTACGGCTGGTTACGGCGGAGCCCGACGAGACGGCGGCGGATGCGATCGGGCGCATGCTCGAGACGAACGTCGGCTCGGTCGTCGTCTGCGAGGGAACGGTGCCGGTCGGCATCTTCACCGAGCGCGACGTCCTCCGCCTCGCCGGCGAGGGTGCAGACTTCGCGGCGACCGTTCTCCGCGACACGATGACGCCGAACCCGCTGACGATCTCGGCGGACGACGGGATACTCGACGCCGCGCAGCTGATGGGCGCGCGCAAGCTACGCCATCTACCGGTCGTCGAAGGCGGCAATCTCGTCGGGATCGTCTCGATCCGCGACGTCCTCGGCTTCCTGGCCGAGCGCCTCTGGAACGACCACGACGAGACGGCGCACGCCACCACACAGGCGCTGCTGGATCGTTCTGTGAAGGTCTAGCGCCGGCTCGGCTAGAGGATCTTCGAGAGGAACTGCTTCGTGCGCTCGTGCTCGGGCGCTTCGAAGAAGTGCTCGGGCGGGCCCACTTCGATGACGCTGCCGTCGTCCATCATCACGACGCGGTCGGCGGCCTCGCGCGCGAAGCCCATCTCGTGGGTGACGACGATCATCGTCATCCCCTCGTGCGCGAGCTCTTCCATCACCGTGAGCACCTCGCCGATCACCTCGGGGTCGAGCGCGCTCGTCGGCTCGTCGAACAGCATCAGCGCCGGCTTCATCGCGAGCGCCCTGGCGATGGCCACGCGCTGCTGCTGACCGCCCGAGAGCTTCCCCGGGTACGCATCGCACTTGTCGCCGAGGCCGACGCGGGTGAGCAGCTGCACGGCCTCCTGCTCGGCCTGCTCGCGGGGAACGCCGAGGACGTGGATCGGCGCCTCGGACACGTTCTCCATCGCCGTCTTGTGCGGGAAGAGGTTGAAGCGCTGGAAGACCATGCACACCTGCGTGCGCTGCTTCGCGATGTTCCGCTCCGAGTCCTCGACGAGCTTTCCGTCCGCCTTCTCGCGGTAGCCGATGAGATGGCCGTTGACCTCGATGCGGCCCGAGTCGACCTTCTCGAGATGGTTGATGCAGCGGATGAAGGTCGTCTTGCCGGAGCCGGACGGCCCGATGATGCAGACGGTCTCGCGCTGCCGCACCTCGAGCGACACGTCCTTGAGCACGTGCAGCCTGCCGAAGCTCTTGTTCACGCCGGTGGCGCGCATGATCACGTCCCCGAGCACGAGTCCGGTCGAGCTCATCGCCGCCCCCACGCCGTCACGGGCGACCAGGCCGCGAACAGCCGCTCGCGGAAGCTCAGCTGGTCACCGCGCTCGCTTGCGGCAAGGCGGCGCTCGATCGACGCCTGGGCGAGACTCCAGATCGTCGTCAGCACGAGGTACCAGAAGGCGACCGCGACGAAGTACTCGGTGTGGAACGTGTTCGAGTATCCCTGCTCGGCGTCGGCGAACAGCTCGTAGACCCCGATGGTGTAGACGAGGGACGTCGTCTTCATCATGTTGTTGAACTCGTTGCCGAGCGGCGGGACGATCACCCGCGCCGCCTGCGGCAGGATGATGCGGCGCATCGCGAGGCCGGAGCGCATCCCCAGCGACTTCGCCGCCTCCATCTGCCCCTTGTCGATCGAGTCGATGCCGGCCCGGATGATCTCGCGCATGTACGCGCCCTCGTTGATGCTGAGCGCGAGGATGCCCGCGGTGACCTCGGCGGTCAGGTTGAAGACGCCGAGGTGGACGACGTTGGGGAGTCCGAGCGCGAAGTAGAAGAAGAAGATCTGCACGAGCACCGGCGTGCCGCGGAAGATGAGCACGTACAGGCCCGAGACGAACCGGAACGGCGCGAATCGGGACATGCGCGCGAGGGCGGCGACGAGCCCGAGCAGGATGCCCAGGAACTGGGCGACGATCGAGATGTAGATCGTCGCCCAGAGCGCATGGGCGAACGTGCTGTCCGGATGGAAGATCCGCGACCAGATGATGTGCCAGTCGATCGCGGCCAGCACGTCGTACCTACTTCTTCAGCGCGAACGCGCTGAGGCCCCACTTGGCGAGGATGGCCTTCATCGTCCCGTTCGCGTAGAGCTTCGCGATCGCGGTCTTCATCTGTGCGCCGAGCGGGTCGCCCTTGCGGGTGGCGATGCCCTCAGGCGCCGACTCGATCTGCTTGCCGGCCGTCTGGAACTTGCCGCCCGTCTTCTTGATGTAGAAGAGGACCGGCGTGGCGTCGGCGAAGTACGCGTCGACCCTGCCCGCGAGGAGCGCCGCCGCCGCGCTCGTGTCGGCCGGGTAGATCTTGATCGTGATCTTGGCCTTGCCGGCCTTGGCGAGGACCTTGTTCTCGGCGTCGAGCCCGGCCTTCTCCGTCGTCGCGGCCTCGACAGCGACGCTCTTCCCGCTCAGCGACGCGAGGGTCGAGACGTGCGACGGATTGCCCTTCTTCACCATCAGGAAGGCGCCGACCGTGACGTAGTCCGTGAAGTCGACCTGCTTCGCCCGCGCCGCGGTGTCGGTCATCGCGCTGATGATCGCGTCGCACTTCTTGGCGAGCAGGGCCGGGATGATCACGTCGAAGCCGGTGCTCTTGATCTGCGCTTGCGCGCCGAGCGCCTTCGCGACCGCGTTGGCGATGTCCACGTCGGCGCCGACGGCCTTGCCGCCCGAGAGCGACTCCATCGGCGGATACGTCGTGTCGCTACAGAAGACGATCGTCTTCGCGGCGGGCGCGGCTGCGGCCGCCGCGGCGAGTGCCGTGGCTGCCGCCACGACGACGAGACTCGCGACGACTATGCGTTTCGGATTCATCGGCTTCCTTTCGGAGGTTCCGGAGATCGTAAACCTGTCGCGGCGCTGGCGTACGATCGGCGGGTGCGCGCCATGGTGCTGACAGGACAGCGCCGGCCGCTCGAGCTCCGTGACCTGCCCGTGCCGGAGCCGGGGCCGGGACAGGTGCTGCTGCGCGTCCGGGCATGCGGCGTCTGCCGTACCGACCTGCACGTCGTCGACGGCGAGCTCGTGCGGCCGAAGCTCCCGCTCGTCCCCGGCCACCAGATCGTGGGCGAGAGCGAGGACGGCCGCCGGCTCGGCGTGCCCTGGCTCGGCTGGACGTGCGGACGGTGCCGGTACTGCCTCTCGGGCCGCGAGAACCTCTGCGACGAGGCGCGCTTCACCGGCTACGACCTCGACGGCGGCTACGCGGAGTACGCGGTCGCGGACGAGCGCTTCTGCTTCCCGCTGCCGGACGGGTACCCGGACGTGCAGGCGGCGCCGCTGCTCTGCGCCGGACTGATCGGGTACCGCTCGCTGCGGCTCGCAGGCGACGCGGAGCGGCTCGGCCTGTACGGCTTCGGGTCCTCGGCGCACATCGTCGCGCAGGTGGCCCGTGCCCAGGGGCGGCGGCTGTTCGGATTCGTGCGCGCCGGCGACGAGGCGGCGCGGGCGTTCGCGCTCGACCTCGGCTGCGAGTGGGCGGGAGCCTCCGGCGAGCTGCCGCCGGAGGAGCTCGACGCGGCGATCGTCTTCGCCCCGGCCGGCGAGCTCGTGCCGCAGGCCCTGCGCGCCGTCGCCAAGGGCGGCGTCGTCGTGTGCGCAGGCATTCACATGAGCGACATCCCGTCCTTCCCGTACGAGCTGCTCTGGGGGGAGCGCGCCGTCCGCTCGGTGGCGAACCTCACGCGGCGCGACGGCGACGAGTTCCTCGCCCTGGCGCCCCAGGTGCCGGTGCGCACGGAGGTCGAGCTCTTCCCGCTCGAGCAGGCGAACGAGGCGCTCGACCGGCTCCGCCGGGGCGACGTTCGCGGTGGGGCGGTCCTCCAGCCCTAGGATTCGTTCGTGGCCGCCCGCCTCAGCTCGCTCCGCGCCTTCGCCGCTGCTCACCGGTGGCTCGTCCTCGCGCTCCAGATCGCCGTGCTCGCCGTCTTCCTCGGCTCCGTCGGCTGGGCAATGCACGGCTCGTTCCACGCAGCCGGCAACGACCTGCGGAACGCGAACCCGGTGCTGTTCACCCTCGCCTGCGTCGTGCTCGCGTCCTACTACCTCGTGTTCGTGCTCGGCTGGATGCGGATCCTCGACGACTGGGACATCCACCTCTCGTATGCGGCGGCCCTGCGCGCGGAGATGGTCTCGATGCTCGCGAAGTACGTGCCGGGCGGGGTATGGACGCCGGCCGCGCGTGTCGTTGCGGCGCGGCGCGCCGGTGTCACCGACGGCGCGCTCGTCACGGCGTCGATGCTGCTCGAGGCCGGGATCTCCGCCGTTGCGGGCGTGATCGTGTTCGTCGTCTCCCTCGCGTGGGTGGACGGTGTCGCGGCGCCGGTCGCGCCGATCGTCGCGTTCGCGGTCGTCGTCGCGGTGCTCCTGCAGCCCCCGGTGTTCCGGCCGGTGATGTCGCGGATCCTGCGCCGGCTCGGCTATGCGGCTCTGCCGCCCCTGCGCCGGGCGACGATGTTCGTCCTGCTCGTCTTCTACTCGGGCACGTGGGTGATCGGAGGCGCTGCGCTGTGGCTCCTGCTCCGCTCGGTCGGCTCGCACCCGGACGTCGAGTCGATCGTCTTTCTCGGCGGGGTCGCGGCCGTGGGGGCGATCGTCGCCGTCCTCTCCTTCTTCGCGCCGTCCGGGCTCGGGCCGCGGGAGGCGTCGATGTACGGCTTGATGCTGGCCGTCGCCTCGCAGGGCGCAGCGCTCGGTGCGACCGTGCTCAACCGGGTCTCCATCACCCTCGTAGAGGTGCTCCTGCTCGTCGTCGGCGGGCTGCTGCTGCGGTCTCACGACGACTCCGGCGAGCCCGCCCGCTTGCGGGACGCCGAGGCGTAGGCCCGCGTTCTAGGGGTTTTCCGCGGACGCAGTGCGGCGCGGTACAGATGCCGGGCGAGGGGCTGGAAGCGAGGCTCGGGGCATGCTCGAGGCCGTATCGGACTCTGCACTGTTTCGCGTAGACGTGGACGGCCGGATCGAGGACTGGAACGCCGCCGCCGAGCGTCTGACGGGGATCCCGCGCGGGGCAGCCCGCGGCCGGCCGTGCTGGGCCGTGCTGCGTGGCGTCGACGGCAGCGGGCGCCACGTCTGCCGGCCGGGTTGCACGCCGGCTCGGCTGGCGCGGGCGGGCAGGGCGGTCGACTGCGGCGTGCTCTCGGTCGGCGCGGCGCACGTCGCCGTGGCGACGATCGTCGTCGGCAACGGCGCCAAGCCGGTCGTGCTGCACCCGATGGTTCCGCAGAACGGGTCGTCGGCCGCGGATCTGTCGCTGCCGAGGTTGACGCGGCGCCAGCAGGAGGTGCTGCTCCTGCTCGCGGAAGGCGTGCGCGTGAAGGAGGTGGCGCGTCGGCTCGGCCTCGCCGAGGCGACGGTCCGGAACCACGTGCGAGCCCTCCTGCTCGAGCTCGGAGCCCATTCGCAGCTCGAAGCCGTCGCGCGGGCCCGCTCCCTCTCGCTGCTCTGACCCTGTTTGTTCGCGGGTCAAGTGAGACTCCGCGTGTTTGGGAGTTGTGGGACAGGGTTGTTGCTAGGGGCGTCTCCTTCCTCGGTTGCCGAGCTTTTGGTAGCGCTTGCTGCGGTCGGGGGCGAGGGCGCGGATGAGTTGGTCGCCGAGGTAGATGTGGACGAGTTCGCCGACTTCGAGGACGCGGACGGTGGCGCCGGCGTAGCGGCGGGGGATGATGATCCCGAGTCCGTCGTAGCCGACGATGCCGCGTCCGTCGACTTTTCGCAGCTGCGCGTGCGGCGGGTAGCTGGGGGTCTTGTCCGCCTCGGCGAGCGTAAGCTCGCCGAGGCGCTCGTTGACTTGGCGGCCGGGCTGGTAGCGCTCGGCCGGCGTTTGGTTGTTGATTCCTTGGTGGGGCCGCTCGCTGTTGTAGTGGGCGCGGAAGCGGTCGAGCAGTAGCTGCAGGTGCTCGAGGTCGAGCGCTGGCCCTTCGTCTTGCAGCCATTCCTTCAGGGTGCGGTGGAAGCGTTCGAGCTTGCCGAGCGTCTGCGGATGCGCGGGGGCGGCGTTGATCAACTGGACGCCGATCTCGGCCAGCTTGCGCTCGAAGGCGACCTGGACGCCGAAGAGGCGGCCGGTGAAGCTGAGCCCGTTGTCGGAGAGCAGCTGGCGCGGCAGCCCGTAGGCGGCGCTGGCGGCGACAAAGCAGGCCCAGGCCGCCTCCCCGGTCGGGCTTGCGACCGCGAGCGCGGCCAGCAGGAAACGCGCGTGGTCGTCGAGGACGTCGACGACCCAGACCGGGTCAGTGTCGGCGAGCGGGATCTGGGTGGCGTCGATCTGCCAGAGGTCGTTCGCGTACTCGCGCTCGAAGCGCTTGTCCGCCTTGCGCCGCCGCGGCGGCTGCGCAGCGACCAGGTGGTTGCGCTTGAGCGCCCGATGGATCGTCCCGACCGCCGGCGGCTCCCAACCGGCACGTGCGAGCTCGGCGTGGATCCGACGCGCACCCCAGCGCGGATGCCGCTTGCGCATCGTCACGATCTCCACCTCGAGCAAGGCGTCGATCTGCCCCGGCGAGCTGCGCGGCCGCCGCGAGCGCGGCTCCAGACCTTCGACGCCCTCATCGAGGTAGCGCCGCCGGTAGCGGTAGAAGCTCGCCCGCGAGATCCCATGCCGGCGGCAGACCTCGGCCACCGACGCGCCGGTCCGCTCCGGCTCCAACAACACGACCAGCTTGAGCTCTTCCATCGACACCACCTTGAGCGCCACGCCCACCTCCCAACTCGCTTGGAAGGCAAGGCTGAGGACACGATCGGCGGTGTCTCACAAGTCCCACGAACGTCGCAGATGTACCGAGAACGATCTGTCTCAGATCACCCAGGACCTAACATCGCTGCTCTGACCCCCGGTGCCAGACCCGGGTCAGGCACCGTAACGGAACCGTCACGGCACGGGCATCGTGCGGCGGAGGGCGTCGTGCCAGCCGGCGACGAGCGGCTCGATCTCGCCGGCGGACCGCTGCGGCTCGCGGTGCACCGGGGCCCGCCGTAGGGCGGCCAGCTCCGACTCGCTCCAGCGGCCGACCGCGACGCCGGCCAAGGCGGCCGCGCCCAGGGCGGTCGTCTCCCGCTCCGCGGCCACCTCGACCGGGAGCTGAAGCACGTCGGCGACGAGCTGGACGAGGAAGGCGTTGCCCGCCGCGCCGCCGTCGAGGCGCAGCACAGCCGGTCGCTCCGGCATCGCGTCGACCACGTCGAGCAGCTGGAACGCGATCGACTCGAGCGCAGCGCGCACGATGTGCTCGCGCCGGGTCCCGCGCGTGATCCCGCAGACGAGACCGCGCGCGTCCGGTGCCCAGTGGGGCGAGCCCAGCCCGGTCAGCGCCGGTACGAAATAGACCCCCTCCGTGGACGGCACGGCTCGCGCGAGGGCCTCGCTCTCCGCTGCGTCGCCGAGGACGCCGAGACCGTCGCGCAGCCACTGCAGGGCTGCGCCCGCCACGAACACCGAGCCCTCGAGCGCATACGCGGCCGGCGCGCCCGCCGCCGTTGCCGCCGCCGTCCGCACCAGACCGTGCGGCGGCGCAGAGCAGTCGCCGCCGGTCGCAACGAGCACGAACGCGCCGGTACCGAGCGTCGCCTTCGCCTCGCCCGGCTCGAAGCACGCGTGCCCGTACAGCGATGCCTGCTGGTCGCCGGCGAGCCCGGCGACGGGGAGGCTCGCGCCGAGCAGCTCGCCCTCGCCGACCACCTCCGCCGAACGCCGCACCTCGGGGAGCAGCGAGCTGTCGACGCCGAACAGGCGCAGCAGATCGTCGCTCCAGGCGAGCGACGCGAGATCGAGCAGCATCGTCCGCGACGCATTGGACGCATCCGTCACGTGGACGGCGCCCCCGGTCAGCCGCCACGCGAGCCACGCGTCGACGGTCCCGAAGGCGAGTCCTTCGCGTGCGCCGGTCTCCCGCAGGATCCACTCGAGCTTCGTCGCCGAGAAGTACGGATCCGCCGTCAGCCCGGTCCGGGCGCGGATCTCGTCCGCGGGTAGCTCCCGGCAGCGTTCCGCCGTTCGCCGGTCCTGCCAGACGATCGCTGGATACACCGGCTCACCGCTGCGCCGCTCCCAGACGACCGTCGTCTCGCGCTGGTTCGCGATCCCGATCGCGGAGAGGTCGCCCGCCGCCAGTCCTGCGTCGGCGAGCGCGCCTGCCGCGGCGCGCTCGACGCTCGACCACAGCTCCCACGGGTCCTGCTCCACCCAGCCCGGCCGGGGGGTCGCGACCGCGACCGGGGCATAGCCGCGGCCGAGAACCTCGAGTCCGTCGCCGACGACGAGGCACGTCGTACCCGTCGTGCCCTGGTCGATCGCGAGGATCACGGACTGGATTCTCGCGCAGTACCCCTATCGGAGGGAGGGATCAGCGTTCTCGCTGATGCACGCGCAGCCGCGCGGCCGGAGGCTCAACCCATGGGCAGGCGTCTCGCCGTCGTATTTGCTGCGCTCGCCGCGCTGACGGCTGCGCCCGTGGCGGCGGCGCCCCTGAGCTCGGTCCCGCTCAAGATCGGCGACGTGGTCGACGTCGTCGGCACGCCCATGGCGTGCTTCGCGATCACGTCGAACGGCAAGGACGGCATGGCGTGCGTGCTCTGGAAGGGGAACGCGCCGCGGACCGGCACGTTCGGCGTCGGCCTCGCGGTCGACGGCACGGCCTCGGTCCAGAAGATCAAGGCCGACGGAAGCGGCCAGACGGTGTTCAAGCGCAAGCTGCAGGCCGCTCGAAAGGTCTACAAGGTCCACGTCGGCGACCTCTTCGGCTTTCAGGTCTCGAACAACCTCAGCATCGGGTGCGAGGTGATCAACGTCACGTCGAGTGCCGTCGAGCCGATGTACCGCGGCGTCAAGGTGACCTGCCTGCGCTCGAACGGAACGACGGGGATTCCCAACTCGTACTTCGTGAGCATCTCGTCGAAGATCGCCGGCGTGGGGAAGTTCACCACGAAGAGCGCGATCTCGACCTGGGGCGTGGTCAAGAAGCAGCCGTAGCGCCGGATCGGCGGTAAGGTCCGGGATGTCCCCGATGCCTCTCACGGCCGTCTCTCTGCGGCGCCGCGTTCTGCTGCTCGTCGCGGCTGTGGCCGGTTTGCTCGCCGCGGCGCCCTGGGCGAGTGCGTCCAGCCCGCGAACGGCGCGACTCGTCTTCGCCGGCGACGTCATGCTCGGCCGGGGTGTGGCGCCGGTCGCGGCGGCCGACCCGCAGGGTCTCTTCGCCGGCGTTCGCGACGAGCTCGCCGGCGCCGACCTCGCCGTCGCCAACCTCGAGTCCCCGCTCACGCTGCGCCCCCACCGGCCCGCCTTCGGCCCGAACGCGCTCGAGGCGCCGCCGGCGTCCGCGGCGCTTCTGCGCGGGGCCGGCTTCGACGCGATCGCGATCGCCAACAACCATGCGGGCGATGCGGGCCCGCACACGGTGAGCGACACGCTGGCGGCGCTCGCGAGGGCGAAGCTCGCCGCCCTCGGCGCCGGCTCTTCGGCCGCGGCGGCGTACGCGCCGACGATCGTCGTCGTCAACCACGTCCGCGTCGCTTTGCTCGCCTTCGACGCGACGGAGCAGGGCCCGCGCGCCGGCGCAGCAACGCCCGGGGTCGCCGCCTGGAACGGGCGGCTCGTGCGTGCCGCCGTGGAGCGCGCACGCCGCGAGGCGGACGTCGTCACCGTTGGCATCCAGGGCGGCACCGAGTACGTGCCGGCTACCGACCCGCACGTGATGGAGCTCGCCCGGCAGGCCGCCTCCTGGGGCGCCGACGTCGTCTGGGGACAGGGGCCGCATGTCGTCCAGCCGGTCAGGGTCATCCACGTCCGCGCGGACGGCCGTCCGACGGTCGTCGCCACGAGCCTCGGCAACTTCCTCTTCGACCAGCACATCCCCGGCACGCAGCGGGGTGCCCTGCTCGAGGTTCTCGTGGGCACCGGCGGCGTGCGCGCGTTCCGGATCGGCGCCGTGCGCGCCGCTGCGCCGATGCAGTTCCTCGGCTGGAAGCTGCCGCAGGGCGACGCGGCCGCGCTCGGCGGCGACTGGTGGGCGCTCGCGCGCCCCGTCGCGCCGGCGCCGGTGCAGCGCCCGCACTCGCTGGCCGGCTTCGACGGTACGGTCGTCGCCGCGGCGGTGGGGAGGCCGGAAGGGAACGCCGGCCGCCAGCTCGTCGTCGCCTTCCGCCGGCCTTTCCGCCCCACGAACATCAGCCCGCTCGTCTCCCGGCGCGAGCTCGTCGACCGCAACGGACTCACCGCGCACGTCGGCCTCTACCGGCCGGGGACGTTGCAACCGCTCTGGGTCGCGGGCACGCTGCTCCGTCCTGTCGCCGCGGTTGCAGCGTGCGACGGCGCGATCGCCGTCGGCTACTCGACCCTGAACGGGCGCGCGATCGTCGCCACCGGCGCCTGGCGTTGGGGCGGCTTCGGCTTCCTCACCCTGCCGGCGCTTCCCGGCCGCGGCGTCCCGGCGTGCGCGAACGTCGACGGCAGGCTCGACCCGGTCGTGCTCGAAAGGAGCTCACGATGACGAGGCTCAGGTCCGTCTCCGCCCTGCTGGCCGGCCTCGCCCTGGTGACCGCCGGCTGCGGCAGCTCGGGCAAGCACAACGCAACCGGGGGTGCGGCACTGCCGGCCGCCGGGGTGCGCTTCGGCAGCTACCAGGTCGTGTCCCTGCTCGGAAGCGGAGCTCCGGACTACGCGGGGCCCGCGACCCCGCATTCGCTCGACGGCGTGAAGATCGTGCCCGCCGTCCAGAAGGACCTGAAGAACCCCGGCGTCGCGGAGGCGCTCGCGAAGAACGGGTTCGTCGTCGTCCCGGCGGACATCCGCCTGTTCCAGTACGCGTACGAGGGCAACACGTATGCGGGCTGGCCCGTCTTCGTGACCACCGACGTCGCGTATCACGAGTGGCACCAGCTCTTCGACAAGACGCTGCGCGATCTCGAGCAGAACGTGCTCCTGCCGAAGCTCGAGAAGCTCGTCTCCGGATCGCTCGACGCTGCGCACGCGCAGACGGCGCAGCTTGCCGGAACGCCCCTCGCCGACGCTGCGGCGCGCGTCGAGCAGCTGTTCGAGGTGGCCGCCTCGGAGCTGCAGCTTCCGGTCGAGCTCGGCCCGCTCGCGCAGCGGGAGAAGACGCTCGTCGACGCGCACGCGGCGAGCAAGGAGTCGCCGCTCCTCGGCGTGAAGGTCGACTACTCGCTGTTCACGCCACGGGGCCACTACACACGCACGCCGCAGCTGACGCGCTTCTTCCTCGGCATGTCGGTGCTCGGCGAGCTGCCGTTCTGCCTGCCCGGCACGAGCGACTGTCCGGGAACGGAGCCGGCGCGTCTCGGCATCCTCGCCGCCCGGACGCTCGCCCAGAATCCGGACCTGCAGTCGCTCTGGCACGAGATCTACGACCCGACCGCCTTCCTCGTCGGCCGCTCGGACGACTACACGCCGCTCGAGACGGCCGCAGCTGCGAGAACGGTCGACCCGGCGTGGGTGCACGACCCGCGGGCGTTCGCCAAGGACGCGGCGGTGAAGGAGGTCGTCGCTGCGCTCGTCAAGGCCCGGCCGGTGCGGATCAATCCCGATCGCGCGGCGATTCGCTTCCTCGGCACGCGCTTCGTGATCGACTCGTACATCCTCGACCAGCTCGTCTACCCGAACGTCGGCACCCCCGAGAAGCCGCGGCTGCTGCCGTCGGCGCTCGACCTCGCCGCAGTGCTCGGCTCCGACTTCGCGTACCAGGTCGAGCAGAAGGCCGGCGTGTCGGGCTACGCGAACTACGACAGCCAGGTCGCGAAGCTGAAGCAGGAGGTCGCCGACCGCCCCGCCGCCGACTGGGGCTCGACGGTCTATGACTCGTGGCTGTACGCGCTCCAGCCGCTCTTCGTCCAGCACGGCAAGCAGTTCCCCGACTTCATGCGCACGCCGCTCTGGGCTGCGAAGGACGTGCAGACCGGGCTCGGCTCCTACGCGCAGCTCAAGCACGACACCGTGCTCTTCGCGAAGCAGTTCGTCGCCGAGGGCGGGGGCGAGCCCATTCCGGCCCGCCTGAACTGGGTCGAGCCCGACCCGGTCGCGTTCGCGCGCCTCGCGGCCGCCGCCGAGCTGCTCCGCACGGGCCTCGCGCAGCGCTCGCTGCTCACGCCGAAGGCGGCTGCCCTGATCCGGGACGAGGCCAAGCTGTTCGCGTTCCTCGCGCGGGTGGCGAAGGAGGAGCTCGCCGCGCAGCCGATCTCGAAGGCCGACAACGACCGGCTGACGTTCATCGGCGGCGAGCTCGAGGCGCTCTGGTTCCGCACGAGCGACCTGCCCGTGAACGGGCCCGCCACGGCCGACCAGACCGACGCGATCGTCGCCGACCTCGGCAGCAGCCCGAAGGGCGTGCTCGAGGTCGGAACCGGCCGTACCGACCGCATCTACGTGCTCGTGCCCGACGGCAGGGGCGGGTTCGAGGTCGCGCTCGGCGGCGTGTACTCGTACTACGAGTTCACGAGCCCGCCCGGCGTGCGCCTCGACGACACGGCCTGGCGCGCGGAGCTCGACAACGGCACCGGACCGGCGCGCCCGTCCTGGGAGGGCTCGTTCCTGGCCGGCAAGCCCGAGCCCGCCCCCGCCACCGGCCCTTGACGCCCGCTGCGCTCTAGTACCGTCCCGCCTGTGGCGCCCATGCCGCAGCCGGTGACGGAGCCCGCGACGAGGGACGCGATCTTCCTCGTCCTGACGGTCGACCCCGGAGACGAGAGCCGCGCCAGGGTGCGCGCGGCGTGCGGCGACCTGCCGGGGCTCGTCCGCGCCGTTGGGCAGCGCGACATCCACGGGCAGCTGTCGTGCGTGGCCTCGTTCGGCTCGGAGACCTGGGACCGGCTGTTCGGCCTGCCGCGCCCCGCCGAGCTGCACACGCTCCCCGAGATCGGCGCGGCCCCGCGGCTCGCGGTCTCGACTCCGGGCGACATCCTCCTGCACATCCGCGCCGAGCGGATGGATCTCTGCTTCGAGCTCGCGTTGCAGATCATGTCCCGCCTCGACGGCGCGGTGACCGCCGTCGAGGAGGTGCACGGGTTCCGCTACTTCGACGACCGAGACCTCATCGGCTTCGTCGACGGCACCGAGAACCCCGCCGGCGGCGACGCGGTCGCAGCGACGATCGTCGGCGACGAGGACGCGCCGTTCGCCGGCGGGAGCTACGTCCTCGTGCAGCGGTACGTGCACGACCTCCCGCAATGGGACGCGCTGGCGACGGAGGAGCAGGAGCTGATCGTCGGCCGCACGAAGCTGTCCGACATCGAGCTCGCCGAAGACGTGAAGCCGCTCAACGCGCACAACGCGCTCACCGTCGTCGAGGAGAACGGCGAAGAGGTGGACATCCTGCGGCACAACATGCCCTACGGCGACGCCGCGGCCGGCGAGGCGGGCACGTATTTCATCGGCTACGCGCGCTCGCCGCGCATCCTCGAGCTGATGCTCCGGAACATGTTCGTCGGTCGTCCGCCCGGAAACTACGACCGCCTGCTCGACTTCACGCACGCCGTCACCGGCTCGCTCTTCTTCGCCCCGCCGCTGGACTTCCTCGAGGCGCTCGGTGACTGACGCCTGCAGCGGGTGACCGAGCCTCAGGCAGCGTCGTACTCCGGCCGCACGGCGTGGGCCCGGAGCCTCGAGACGCCGCTGCGCACCTTCCTCCGCACGGAGACGGGGAGCGCGGCATTCCTGCTCGCGGCCACCGTGGCGGCGCTCGTGTGGGTGAACGTCGACTCGGCGTCGTACGAGCGGGTCTGGGACACCGTGCTCTCGATCCGCATCGGCGGTGCCGGGGTCTCCCAGGATCTCCGGCAGTGGCTGAACAGCGGGTTGATGACGCTCTTCTTCCTCGTCGTCGGGCTGGAGGCGCGGCGGGAGTTCGACCTCGGCGAGCTGCGCGAGCGCCGTCGCATCGTGCTCCCGCTCGCGGCGGGAGTCGGCGGGATCGCCGTTCCGGTTGCGATCTTCCTCGCGATCAACGCCGGCCGCCCGTCCGCGCACGGCTGGGGCGCGGCGATGTCGACGGACACCGCGTTCGCTCTCGGGATGCTTGCTCTCGTCGGCCCGCGCTTCCCGATCCGGTTGCGCGCGTTCATGCTCACGATCTCCGTCGTCGACGATGTCGTCGCCCTCGCGGTGATCGGTACGGCGTACACCGAGCATCTGGCGGTCCGACCCCTTCTGCTGGCGCTCGCGCTGGTGGCGGTCGTCGTCGCGACCACGCTCGTCGGCGTTCGTCAGGGCCTCGTGTACCTCGTGCTCGGCGTCGCCGCGTGGGTCGCGCTGTTCAAGTCGGGGGTCGACCCGGTCGTCGTCGGGCTCGTCCTCGGGCTTCTCGTCTACGCGTCGCCCGCGGCGCGCGTCGACCTCGAGCGGGCGAGCGACCTGTTCCGGCTCTTCCGCGAGCAGCCGACGCCGGAGCTCGCGCGCTCGGCGAGCGTCGGGCTGCAGTCGGCGATCTCGCCGAACGAGCGCCTCCAGCAGCTGTACCACCCGTGGACGAGCTACGTGATCGTGCCGCTGTTCGCGCTCGCGAACGCCGGGATCGCGATCGACGGCGGCTTCCTCGCGCACGCCTATACGTCGCCGGTGACGCTCGGCATCCTGTTCGGCTATCTCGCAGGCAAGCCGGCCGGCGTTGCGGGCGGCGCCTGGCTCGTGGCGAAGGTGACGCGGCGGCCGGGTGCGGCCGCCGGTCGGGTGGGCGGCGGTGGCCGGAGGCGGGACGATCGCCGGCATCGGGTTCACCGTCTCCCTCCTGATCTCGAGTCTCGCCTTTCGCGGCACGCAGCTCGAGCAGGCGAAGCTCGGGGTCCTCAGCGCCGCGCTGTGCGCGTCGCTCGTCACGTGGCTCGTCTTCCGCGCGACCGCGCGTCTCCCGAAGACGCTCAGGGCCCGTGCGCTGCTCGGCACGGCCGAGGTGCTCGTCGATCTCGCCGTCCCGGTGGACGACGAGCACGACCACGTCCGCGGGCCCGAGGACGCGCCGGTGACGCTCGTCGAGTACGGCGACTTCGAGTGTCCGTTCTGCGGGCAGGCCGAGCGGGTGATCCGCGAGCTCATGTCCGACTTCGGCGACCTCCGCTACGTGTGGCGGCACCTTCCGCTCAACGACGTGCATCCTCACGCCCAGGTCGCGGCCGAGGCCGCCGAGGCCGCGGCCGAGCAGGGCGCCTTCTGGGAGATGCACGACCTCCTCTTCGATCACCAGGACGCGCTCCGCCCCGGCGACCTCGTCGGCTACGCCGCGCAACTCGGGCTCGACGTCGAGCGATTCGCGGACGACCTCCGCAGGCACGCGGGCGCCGGACGTGTGGCCGAGGACGTCGACGGCGCCGATCTCAGCACCGTCTCCGGCACGCCGACCTTCTTCGTCAACGGCCGCCGCCACTACGGCGCCTACGACGTCGGCACGCTCTCCGGGGCGGTACGCGCGGCGCGCGCCCGCGCGTCGATCGCCATCTGACCCGCTGGGGGGCCCGCCGTGCGGCGGGCCCCCCAGCGGGCGGAGTCCTACGGCCTTCCGTGCGGCGGCCGGGGAGGCGGCGGCACGACGATGCGGATGTCGCCGTGCCTGAGCGCTCCCGTGCCGGTCTGGAGGACGCCGTCGATCCAGAGCCGGAAGACGTCCTGCGTCCGGTGCGGCCGTCTGCTGTTGTCCTCCACGTACAGGAGGAACGAGCGGCCGTCCCGGCCGACGCCGGCGATCCAGGCCGAGTTGCCGTCGGCCGCGATGCCGAACGACGTGATCTGGTTCGACTGGAACGCCGGTCCCGGCCGGTGCGAATGAGGAGCCGGCGGTGCGACGTAGAGGAGCGTGCCGCGCAGCGTCGCCCGTCCGGGCGCATCCGCGTCGACGTGCAACGTCGCCAGTCCGCCCGTCGCCGGCTCGAGGAAGAAGCCGTCGACGCTCCCGGCCGTCGAGTTGACGATCGCGAACGTCTGCGACACGCTGGCGGCGGCGTTGTAGTTGCCGTTGCCCGCCTGTGACGCGACCACGGTGCAGCTGCCCGAGGCCGTGATGTGGACGGTGGCTCCGCCGATCGTGCAGTTGCCGGTCGCCGCGAACGTCACCGCGAGACCCGACGACGCCGTGGCTGCGACCACGAAGTCGGCGTCACCGAACGTGTGGCTGTTGATCGGGGCGAACGTGATCGTCTGGTTCGCTTTCGCAATCGCGAACGACTGCGACACGTCCGGTGCCGGGTTGTAGTCCGCATCGCCCGGCTGCGACGCCGTGATCGAGCACGTACCCGCTCCGGTGACGTGCACGGTGACGCCGCTCACGGTGCAGCTGCCGGAGGCGGTGAACGACACCGTCAGCCCGGAAGAGGCCGTGGCGGTGAGCGTCCGGTCAGGGTCTCCGTACGTCATGCCGGAGAGCGGACCGAACGCGATCGTCTGGTCGGCCATCGCGATCGCGAACGACCGCGGCACGTCGGCCGCGGGGTTGAAGTTGTCGTCGCCGGCCTGCGACGCGGTGATCGTGCACGAGCCCGCGCCGGCGATGTGAACGTTCGCCGGCGAGGTGGCCGAGTCGAGCGTGCACGGACCCGAGGTGACCGCGAGGGACACCGTCAGCCCGGACGACGCGGTCGCGTCGATGCCGAAGTCGGCCGAGCCGAACGTGGTGTTGCCGAGGACGCCGAACGTGATCGTCTGGTCTTCCTTGGCGATCGCGATCGTCTGGACGACGTCCGGTGCCGGCTGGTAGTCGGTGCTTCCGGCCTGCGACGCGGTGACGACGCAGTCTCCGGCTCCCGTGATGTGCACCGTCGTGCCGGTGAGCGTGCAGGTACCGGTCGCGCTGAACGAGACGGTGAGCCCAGACGACGCGGTCGCCGAGACGTCGAAGTCGGAGTCGCCGTACGTCACGCCGGTGGGCGCGGTGAAGGAGATCGTCTGCGCTGCCGGCACGACCGAGTGGCCGCTGTCCGCGTAGTCGTAGACGACGTTGAAGCCCGCGTCGGCGAGGCCGCTGCAGGCGCTGATCGGATAGACGTCGACGTGGCTCGTGCTGCCGGCCGTCGTGCTGCAGGTGAGCGTGCCGGTGACGTTTCCAGCCTCGCTCGACGGGATGTACGTGATCGCCGGGTTGCTCGGCGACAGCCCGCTCAGGTTGGGCGTCGTCAGGTACTCGCTCGAGGTGTTCACGGTCACCGTGAGGAGCGGCGTCGTCATGATGTTGCCGCTGCTCGCCGTGCCCATCAGACACCGGGTCGAGTTGCAGGCGGCGGCGAAGATCGCCGTGATCCCCGTCGGGCCTGCGTTCGGCGCCGTCACCGGGCCGCTGAGCGGATTGCCCTGCTGCGTCCACGTGACGCCGCCGTCGCTCGTCGCGACGACTGTCCCGATGGCGCCGCCCGCGAAGCAGTCGAGGTCGTCGACGCACGCGATGCCCGTGAGCGCCTGGACGCTGTTGCTCGCCTGCGGCGTCCAGGTCGCCCCACCGTCGGTCGAGCCGACCATGACCGCGGTTCCGGAGGCCAGCGCGCCCGTCGCGTAGCAGACGGCGGAGGGGCAGTCGACGGCGCTGAGGTTGGTCGTCGTGCCGCTCGTCGCGGCGGCCCAGGTGAGGCCGCCGTCCGGGCTCGTGAGGATCGTCCCGGCCGCCCCGACCGCGACGCAGCTCGTCGCCGACGGGCAGGACACGCCGGTGAGGGCGCTCGTCGTCCCGCTCGTGTGAGGCGCCCAGGTCGCGCCGTCGACCGTGGCGAGCGCGGTGCCGGCCGCGCCGACCGCGGCGCAGGTGGTCGCGCTCGAGCAGGAGACGCCGTTGAGGGCTTGCGTAACGCCGCTCGTGTGCGGCAGCCAGGTCTGGCCGCCGTTCGCCGTCTGGAGGATGGTGCCGCTGTTTCCGACGGCGACGCACGTGCTCTCGTCGGTGCAGGAGACGGAGTTCATCTGCTGCGTCGTGCCGCCGCCCGCCTGCTGGCTCCAGCTTGCGCCGCCGTTCGTCGTGGCGATGGTGACGCCCTGCTTGCCGGCGGCGTAGCAGGTGGTCGTGTCGAGGCAGGCGACGCCGGCGAGGAAGACGCCGCCGCCGAGGCCCGTCGTCGGTGTCCACGTGCCGCCGTTGAACGTGTCGATCGTCCCGCCCTGGCCCGACGCGAGGCAGAACGACGCGCTCGGGCAGGTGATGCTGTCGAGCATCGTCGTGACGCCGCTCGTCATCGGCGTCCAGGTGACGAGGTCGGTCGTCGTGACGATCGAGCCGCCGCGACCGACGGCGTAGCACGTCGTCGAGCCGGGCAGACAGTCCACCGCATGGAGGTAGTTGCCGGTCCCGCTGTTGCTCGTCTGCTGCGTCCACGTCGCGCCGCCGTCGGTCGTGATGACGATCGGCGGGTCGGTACTCGGGGTCTGCGGGTAGCCGCCGACCGCGACGCATGTGCTCTCGTCGGTGCACGAGATGCCGAAGAGGCCGGAGAACGGATTCGGCCCGCCCGATCCGGGCACCGCGAGCCCCGGCGTCGTGACCGGCGTCCGCTGCATCGTCCACGACGCACCGCCGTCGGACGTCTTCATGATGTGCGCGTAGATGTCGGTCGCGTAGCAGACGTTCGCGCTCGGGCAGGCGAGCCCGTAGATCGGGTTGCCGTCGACGCTCGTCAGGAACGACCACGTCGCGCCGCCGTCGGTCGACTTCAACGCGGTGCCGCGATCGCCCACGGCGTAGCAGACCGAGCTGCTCGGGCACCGGACCTGCGTGAGCGCCTTGTCGAACGGGCTGGCGGCGTCCGACCAGGTCGCGCCGCTGTCGCCCGTCGTCTTGATTCGACCGCCGTCACCGACCTCGATACACGAGCTCGTGCTCGTGCACGCGATCGAGATCATGTCGCTGTTCGACGGCACCCACGTCTGGCCTCCGTCGGAGCTCTTGTAGAACGTGTTGACGGCGCCCCAGGCGCTGCTGCTGCTCAGGAACTTGCCGTACCATGGCGTCCCTCCGGACGCGCTGCCGACCGCGTAGCACACCGAGCTGGAGGGGCAGGAGAGGCCGCGCTCCGACGAGTTGCCGGGCGTCCTCGCGCAGCTCCAGAGATAGCCGCGGGCGAGCGACGGCGGCAGGCTCAGGTTCGTCGCACCGAGCGTGAGCGCATAGCCGGTGCTGTAGTTGAACCAGTCGGGCGCGCCCCAGCCCGTAGCGGCGTCCCAGCCGGGCTGGGCTGCGTCGCCGTCCGGGCCCGACGCAGGACTCGCGGTGTTGCCGCACTGCACGTCGCGGAAGTAGTTGTCGTAGTGGCCGCTGTTGCCCATCTGGTACATGACGGGCGCCTCGAAGCCGATCGCAGGCGTGCCGCTCGGGTACGTCTGGGCGGCGATGAAGCTCTCGGTCACTGCTTCGAGGCCGTTCATCTCGGGCGCGGCGACGCTCGTGCCGCCGACGCCGCCGCTCCGGGTCCCGCCCGTCGCATTGGTGCTGGAGACGTAGCGCACGGACGAGTTCGTGTCCGCGACCGCGGAGATGTCCGGGATCGACCGGCCCGGGCAGGAGGCGTTGGCGGTGACGCCGGGCCCGCTCTGCCAGGCCGGCCGCGGCTCGATGTTCGAGCACCAGCTGCCGGCGCCCGCCCACGTGGTCTCGGTGCTCAGCGTCGAGGGCGAGCCGGACGAGAAGAGGGTCGTGCCGCCGACGCCGACGACGTAGCGGCTGTCGGAGGGATAGCCGGACTGGTACGTGCCGGAGTCGCCCGTGGAGAAGTAGAAGGTCGTGCCGGCCGCCGCCGCGATGGCGAGGCTGTTCTCGGAGGCGATCAGGAACGGGTCGGCGTTGCCCCATTCGGCCTCGCCGCCGAACGCCCAGCTGTTGCTGACGCTGTGCAGCGTCGGGTCGTTCGCGGCGTCTTCGATCGCGTCTTCGAGGCCGACGTCGGTTCCGTTGCAGCCGCCTCCGTCCGAGAGCCCTGAGCCGGCGGGCGGCGAGGTCGTGCAGTCGGCGACGTAGTACTTCATCGCGGCATGGGTCGCGATGCCGTGCGCCTGCTCGATGTCGAGGGCCGTCTCGACGTTGCCGCCGAACTGGTTGTTCGTGTTCCCGTTCTCGAGGATGGTCAGGAGGTGGTCGCCGGCGACGGTCTGCGTGACGCAGGAGCTCGGGACCGTGGGCGAGTTGCCGGTCGCGACGCACGGCGTGTCGACGGTGATCAGCTGGTCGCCGGTGGCGGACGCGAAGGCGGTCATCGCCGCCTGGCGCTCGCCGGCGCCCCAGAGGGTGAAGCCGAGCGTCTGCCCGGTGCCGTCGTAGCCGTGCCCGGCGACGTCGTACATGGCGCGCAGGTCGGAGGGGTAGTAGCCGCCGCTCCGAACGTGGGTGGCGAGGGGGTTGCCGGCGCCCTGCGTCGTGCGCTGCGCGCTCGTCGAGGCGAGCTGGTACGACGTGTAGAAGCGGTCGACGTCGCTCAGCCCGGACACCGTCTGCACGCCGAAGCGCGCGGGGAGGACGGGCGCGGTCGTGTTCGCGTAGAACCGGTACGGCTGCACCTTCAGGCCCTGGTACGTGGAGGCGGGCCGGATGAAGTCCTTGATGGTCACGTGCAGCGTCTTCTCGATCGTCGCTGTCGTCGCGTAGGCGGTGATCGCCATGCGGTCGGCGCCGACGTGGGTGATGCGGAACCCGCGCGCCTCCAGCCAGCTCCGCAGCGCGTCGACCTGCGCCTGCGGCGGCGAGACTCGCGCGTAGAGCTGCGGACGGCTCAGATAGCGATGCGTCGTCGCTTCCTGCTGGATGATCGCATCGAGAGCAGCGTGGTTGCGCAGCGCGAAGCCGAAGTTGAGCCCGATCTCGGACGTGAGGGGATGCGGGCTGACGGTCTGCGCCGTGCGGTGCGCGACCGCGAGCGGCACCTGGCCGGTGAGCCGGACCGTTCCCCGGCGGCCCTCCTGCGCCCAGCGGCGGACGTGTTGGTCGATCTGGCCCCCCGCCGTCACGGTCGCGGGCCGTGCTGCGGAGGTGTGGGCGGCGACCGGCGTCCTGACGAGCACGAGTGTGGCGATGCCCAGCCCAACCACTGCCGAGGCCAACAGGCCCCACCGGAGCTGCCTGCGGTTCATGCGCCCTCCCCACGAAGAGATCGACGTGAACGACGGCGGTCGCACGTCGCGAAGGGGGGATCTTGCCGCAGCGCGGGGCGATTGGCAAGGACATCCGTGCCGAGTGCGGATGCCCGGCCTCGGGCGAGGCGCGAGGATGGAGCTGTGGTTGGGGCGACGCCGTACGGCTACGTCGACGAGGAGGCGCGGGAGTACGTCGTCACGCGCCCGGACACGCCGACGCCGTGGATCAACTACCTGGGCGAGGGCCGCTACGGCGGGATCGTCTCGAACACGGGCGGCGGCTACTCGTTCGACCGCGACCCGCGCAACCGCCGGGTCAGCCGCTACCGCTACAACGGCGTCCCCGCCGACCAGCCGGGCCGGTACGTCTACCTGCGCGACCAGCAGACGGGCGCGTTCTGGAGCGCGACCTGGCAGCCGGTGCGGCAGGAGCCGGACGCATACGAGTGCCGCCACGGCGCCGGCTACACGCGCATCGCCACCGAGCACGACGGGATCGCGTCCGAGCTCCTCTACTTCGTCCCGCCGGGGGAGGACGCGCCTCCGTGCGAGCTGTGGGTCCTGCGCGTCCGCAACCTCGGCGACCGGCCGCGCGAGGCTGCGCAGCTTCAGCTACGTCGAGCTCTGCTATCCGGACGCGCTCGTCGACCAGCACAACCTCGACTGGGCGCAGCACATCGTCGCGCAGCCGTTGCGAGGACGGCGCGATCCTGACCGGGACGCGTCTTCCAGCCCGGACACGGACGTTCTTCGCGTCGAGCGCAGAGCCGGCCGGCTTCGACTCGGACCGCGAGGCGTTCGTCGGCCGCTGCCGCGACCTCGCCGGCGCCGATCGTCGTCGAGCGGGGCGAGCCGGCCGGACAGCGAGGCGCCGCGCGGGAACAGCATCGGCTCGCTCTGCCACGAGCTCGAGCTCGCGCCGGGCGAGGAGCGGCGAGATCGTCTACGTGCTCGGGATCGTCGCCGACGAGCGACGAGGCGATCGCCGGACGGTCGCCGCGTACCGCGATCCCGCCGCCGCCGACGCGGCGTTTCGCGCGCTGCGCGAGGACTGGGACGCGTACCTCGCGCGCTTCGTCGTCGAGACGCCCGACGCGGATCTGAACGCGATGGTCGACGTCTGGAACCAGGTGCAGTGCCGGACGACCCTCCACTGGTCGCGCTTCGCGTCGGCCTACGAGACGGGCGTCGGGCGCGGCATGGGCACGCGCGACTCGGCACAGGACACGCTCGGCACGATGCACGCCGTCCCGGAACGGGCACGCGAGACGCTGACCCGCATCTGGCGGCTCCAGTTCCTCGACGGGCACACGTGGCACCAGTTCTTCCCGCTCACCGGCGAGGGCACCGCGGGGCTCGCCGCGGAATACCCCGAGTGGCCGCAGTGGTTCTGCGACGACCACCTCTGGCTCGTGATCGCCGTCTGCGCGTACGTGCGCGAGACGGGCGACCTCGCCTACCTCGACGCAGCGCGTCCCGTACGAGGACGGCCCGGACGAGTCGATCTGGCACCACATGCTGCGCGCCGTCCGCTTCACGCTCGACCATCGCGGCCCGCACGGGCTGCCGCGCGCCGGCTTCGCCGACTGGGACGACACGATGAACGTCGACCACGGGTCGGGGAAGGCGGAGTCCGTCTGGTGCGGCATGCAGTTCTGCCGCGCGGCGGGAGATCTCGCCGAGCTCGCCGACGAGCTGGGGCGTGCCGAGGACGCCGCGCGCTTCCGCGGCTACGCGCGCGACATGGCGGCCGCCGTGAACGCGCACGCGTGGGACGGCGGCTGGTACGCACGGGCCTTCGACGACGACGGCGAGCCGATCGGCGTCGCCGCCGAGGAGCTGCACCGGATCAACATGAACCCGCAGACATGGTGCGTGATCGGCGAGGTGGCGCCGCGCGAGCGTGCCGAGTGTGCGCTCGCGTCGATGCACGAGCACCTCGCGACCGAGTTCGGAATCGCCCTGCTCGATCCGCCGTACGACGGCGGGATCGAGCGCGTCCGTGGCACCTCGACGTATCCGCCGGGCGCGAAGGAGAACGGCGGGATCTTCTGCCACGCGAACACGTGGGCGATCATCGCGGCTGCGATGCTCGGCCAGGGCGACGTCGCATACGACTACTACCGGCGGATCCTGCCGCTGCTGCGCTCCGACTCGGACAGGTATCTCGTCGAGCCGTACGTCTACTGCCAGAACGTCTGCGGGCCGGCGCACCCGCAGTCCGGCATGGGCCGGAACTCCTGGCTCACCGGCACGGCGGCGTGGACCTACGTCGCCGCGACGCAGTGGATCCTCGGCATCCGGCCGACGTACCGCGGTCTACGTGTCGCGCCGGCGCTTCCGGAGACCTGGAACGGCTTCCGGGCGCGGCGGCTCTTCCGCGGCGCCGTGCACGAGATCGAGGTCGAGCGCGTCGGCCCCGGCAACGCGGTCGCGCTCGTCGTCGACGGCGAGCCGGTCGACGGCGACGTCGTGCCGCTGCCGGACGGCGCCGAGCGCGTGTCCGTACGCGTGCAACTCGGCTCCTAGATCAGAGAATGGCGCGCGGGTACGTCTTCGCCGCGATCGTCGCCGTGGCGGCGAAGAAGAGCGCGACGAATGCGTAGTCGATCCAGAGGGTGCCGCCGCTCGAGATGCCGAGCAGCAGCTGGCGCATGCCGTGGACTTCGTATGTGAGCGGGTTTCCGCGCGCGACGATCTGCAGCCAGCGGGGCATGATCGAGAGCGGGTAGAGGGCGCTCGAGGCGAAGAAGAGGGGCATCATCACGAGCTGGCCGATGCCCATGAAGCGTTCGCGGGTGCGCACGAGCGACGCGAGGATCATCGAGAGGCAGGCGAACGCTCCGGTCGCGAGCACGAGCAGGACGAGCGCGCCGAGGATCTTCACGGGGTTCCAGTGGATCGAGATGCCGGTGATCGCCAGCACGGCGAGCAGCACGAGCGCCTGGGCGAGCGCGCGGATGCCGGCGCCGGTGGCCTTGCCCAGCACGATCGCAATCCGGGGAATCGGGGTGGCGAGGAGGCGTTGGAGCTGGCCGACGTCGCGCTCCCAGATGACGGCGAGGCCGAAGAAGATGGCGATGAACAGCGCCGCCTGCGCCATCACTCCGGGGGCGAGGTACGCACGGTAGTCGTGGTAGCCGCCGGCGAGCGCGTGGTTTCGCCGCAGCGCCGTACCGAAGATGAACAGCCAGAGCAGCGGCTGCACGGAGCGCGTGACGATGTCGACGTGGTCGTGGCGGAGCTTGCGCACCTCGGCCCAGCCCATCGCGGCTGCACCGTTGCGAAGCCGGCCGAGCGCGGCCTCAGCCGAGCCGGCGCGAAAGCCTTCGGCTAGCGCGGACATTCCTGAAGCTCCCCCCTTCTTCGATCGTTCGGCCGGTGGCCGCGGTGAAGACGTCCTCCAGCGAAGGGGCGGAGAACTGCGTGCGGAGCTGCTCGGGCGATCCCTGCGCGACGAGCTCGCCCAGGTCGAGGATGGCGATCCGCCGGCACTGCCGCTCCGCCTCCTCCATCTGGTGGGTCGTAACGAGCAGCGTCGTCCCCGCTTCGCGGCCGAGCATCTCGAGCCGCTCCCAGACGTTGCGCCGCGCCGTCGGGTCGAGCCCGACGGTCGGCTCGTCGAGGAAGAGCACCTGCGGCCTGTTCAGGAGCGCGGTTGCGATCTCGAGCCGGCGCAGCATCCCGCCCGACAGCGTGCGCCCGAGCCGCGCGAGGAACGGGGCGAGGCTCATCGCCTCGACCGCCTGCTCGATCCGCTCGCGGCGTTCCCGCCGCGGCACGCCGGTCACGCGCCCGTAGAACTCGAGGTTCTCCCAGGCCGTCAGCGAGCCGTCGATCGAGATCGCCTGCGGCACGTAGCCGATCAGCCGCCGCACGGCGAGCCCCTCGCGCACGCAGTCGTGGCCGGCGACCTGGGCACGGCCCTGCGTCGGGCGAAGCAGCGTCGTGAGCACGCGCACGATCGTCGTCTTGCCGGCACCGTTCGGACCGAGCAGGCCGAACACCTCGCCGGGCTCGATCGCGAACGAGACGCCACGCACGGCCTCGACCTCGTCGAAGCGGACGACGAGATTGTCGACGATTACTGCCGCCTCGCTCACCGAGCGACCAGCTCCACGCTGTGCTCGCGGAGCGCGCCGGCCGCCTTCGCGGTGAGGCGCACGAGCTCCGCGCGCTCATGCGGCTCGAGCTCGGCCAGCACCTCGCAGAAGAATCGTTCCCGGCGCACGGCCACGTCGGCGACGACCTTCTCGCCGGCCGCGGTCAGCCGGACGACCGTCACGCGCCGGTCGGCCGCCAGGCTGCGGCGCTCGACGAGTCCGAGCGCCTCCAGGCGGTCGACGAGCCGCGTCGCGGTCGTCTCCTCGACGCCGACCTGGGCGGCGAGCTCGCCGACGCGGGCCTCGCCCTCCGCGAGCACGTCGAGAGCGCGCCGCTTCGTCGGGCTCAGCTTCGCCACCGATCCCTGGTTCAGCGTCTCGACCAGCCGCCTGCCGGCGAGGACGCGCCCCAGCTGGTGCCAGCAGCGCGACAGCTCGCCGGCCAGGACGCGCAGCTCGCTCTCCCGCGACATAGCTGCAATATACAGAAGATGTGCATTGCAGAAAACAGCCCAGTCCCGGTGGGCATACTGGATGCCTGTGGCCGTGGCGGAATCGTCGAGCGAGAGCGACCGGTGGCTGCGACCTTCGCGCCGGCTGCTCCTGCTGCGCCGGCTGCAGGCGGCGGCCGCCACCCTGGTCTTCCTCGTCGCTGCGGCTTTGCTCGCCGTGTACGCGGGCGCCCTCCCCGCACTCGGGTGCGCCGGTGCGGCCATCGTCTTCGGGCTCGCGGCCGAGCGCTTCGTCCGCAGGCGCTTCTCGGCGTGGGGCTACGCCGAACGTGAGGACGACCTGCTCGTCCAGCGGGGCGTGCTCTTCTCCCGGCTCTCGGTCGTGCCGTACGGCCGCATGCAGTTCATCGACGTGACGGCCGGCCCGCTCGAGCGATCGTTCGGCATCGCGACCGTGCGCATGCACACCGCTGCCGCCGCGAGCGACGCGCGCATTCCCGGCCTCGACCGCGAGGAGGCTGCGCGGCTGCGCGACCGGCTCGCCGAGCTCGGGGAGGCCCAGGCGGCGGGGTTGTGAGCGACCGCGACGGCTGGCGCCGGGTTCATCCCCTGTCGCCGGTCGTGCGCGGCGGGAGGGCCACCATCGCCATCGCGGTCCTGCTCCTGCCCACGGTGCTCAGGGGCGGCGACCTCAGCGGCTCGTACGTGCAGCTCGCGATCGCCGCGGTGCTCACCGCATTCGGATTCGCGTCGTGGCTCGTCACCCGTTGGCGGATCGACAGCGACGACCTGCAGATCGAGACCGGCATCCTCCGCAGGCAATCGCTCCGCTTCCCGCTCGCGCAGGTCCAGGCGATAGACATCGTCCGGCCGGGGCTCGCCCGCATCTTCCGTGTTGCCGAGCTGCGGCTGCGCATGGGCGGGGCGAGCGGCTCGACCGCGCGCCTCGCCTACCTGCCCGACCACGAGGTCGAGCCGCTCCGCGCCCGGCTGCTCGCTCTCGCGAGCGGCGTGGAGCACGACGAGGAGACTCATGTACCGGCGGAGGAGCGCGTGCTCACGACCGTGCCGACGGGCCGGCTCGTCGCCTCGATCCTGATCAGCGACGTCGGACTGACCGCCGAGGCGGTGATCGTTTCGCTCGTCGTCGCCGCGCTGCTGGCGCCCGCCGCCGCGACGGGGGTGGTGAGCGGCGGCGCGGTGTGGATCTTCGGGGTGCTCACGCTCGTGTGGCGGCGTTTCAACCAGGAGTACCGGCTGACGCTCGCCGAAAGCCCCGACGGCCTGCGGCTCCACTCCGGCCTCGTCGCGCTGACCGCCGAGACGATCCGACCGGGCCGCGTGCAGGCGGTGCGCCTGGTCGAGCCGCTGATCTGGCGCCTGCTCGGCTGGTGCCGGCTCGAGGTCGACCTGGCCGGGAGGCAGCGCTCGAAGGGAGAAGGCGAGGCCGAGCGCCGTTCGTTGCGAGCCGTGCTGCCGGTCGGAAGCCGCGCGCTCGCGGAGGAGCTGCTCGACCGGATCGTCCCCGACCGGCCGCAGCAGCAGGAGCGGGCGCCGCGACGCGTCCGCTGGAAGAGCCCGCTGCGCTACCGGATGATCGCCTGGGGGCGGTCGGAGACGTGCGTGGCGACGACGAGCGGGCGGCTCCGGCGCGTCACGTGCTGGGTTCCGCTGCAGAAGGTGCAGAGCCTGCGCCGCGTACAGGGCCCGGTGCAGCGGCGTCTGCACCTAGCGAGCGTGCACGTCGACACCGCGGGGCGCGGTGTGCACGCAATGTTGCGCGACCGCGATGCGGCCGAGGCCGACCGGGCGCTCGCGCAGCTGAGCGAGCTCGCGCGGGCGGCGCGGCGGGACGTCACCGTTCGGGGGTAGGCGCGGCGACGAGCAGCCCGGACGCGAGCAGCTCGCGCAGAGCCGGGAGGCATTCGTCGGCGAGTGTCTTCGCCCCGACTCCGCTCGCGGCGGCGGCGGCGGCGAGCGTTCGCCGTCCGTCGAGCGCGGCGAGGAGCGGCACGCACGCCTCCGGGATGCGGCCGCCGACACGAACGCCTTCCTCGACCGCGAGCCGCGCTCGCTCGAAGGCACCCGACGGCTCGCGTCGCTCCACGAGCTTCGTCTGCGGAGCAGCGGCAAGGCGAACCGACAACAGCTCGCGGTCGTGCTTCAGGGATCGGAGCAGGCTCATCCCCGCGAAGACGCGCTCCACGTGGGACCCGGCGGCACCGACCGGCGCCCGCGCGAGCTCGCTCTCGCTGACCCAGTTGCGGCCCTTGCGGCGGCGGAGGACGACGATTCCCGTCGCGATCGCGTCGATCTCGCGCGCGCGGTAGTAGTCGACCCACTCCTCCGCCGCGGCGGCGGCGGCGGTCAGCGGCCGGCCGGGCCGGCGGTTCCACTGCAGCGCGTAGGCGGCGGGCGTCTCGGTGCGGAGGTGCAGCAGCCAGGCGTCGCAGCCCGAGCCGCGCACCCAGCCGCGCAGCGGCTTCGACCAGCCTCCGCGCGGCGGAGTGATCCAGCTGCACATGACGAGGCCGAACCCGCCCTCTTGGAGCCGTGCGGCGGTGCCCGCGACCACCTCGCGCGAAAGCGCGTCGCCCTCGCGGTCGCCGTCCCGGAACAGGAGCTCGCGTCCGGGCGAGACGACGAACGGCGGGTTGGCCACGATCAGGTCGAACCGCTCGCCGGCGACAGGCTCGAACATGTCGCCGCACCGCCAGTCCACTGTCGAGACGCCGTTCAGCGCTGCGTTCACGCGCGCGAGGCGGAGTGCCCGCGCGTTGAGGTCGACGCCGACGACGTGCTCCGCGTGGGGTGCGGCGAGGAGGGCCAGCGCGCCCGAGCCCGTGCAGAGGTCGAGCGCCGCCTCGACGGGACGGCGGACGGTGAGCGCGGCGAGCATCCGCGTCCCGCCGCCGATGCCGAGGACGTGGTCGGCCCGCAGCCGCCGCTGCCAATCGGACGCGACGATCAGGCCCCCGAACGGCTGAATGCGCACACGGGCGCGCACCGAGCCGTCCGCGACGGAGAGCAGGGCTCCGAGCTCGCCCGGAGCCACAGGATCGAGCGCGGCGGCGGCGACCGCTGCGGCGATCGTCTCGCCGCCGAGGAAGAGCCGGGCGAGCACGATGAGCCGCTCGTCTGGGTCCGGGCGGAGCCGCAGCGCCGCCAGCCCCTCGTCGATGCCGACGCGGCCGTCGTCGCGCACGGCCCGGTCGAGGCCGGGCTCGTCGTAGTGCGCGCTCCGCAGGACCGTCCGCAGGCGGCCGAGCGCTCGCTGTGACTCGGCCGCGGCGGTCAGCGGCCGAGCTTTACCACTTGTCTTGGAGCTTCAGGTCCGTGCCGTCGAGCTTGATCTTCAACGCGCCGCCCGCAACGTCCTCGGCGTCCTCGTCCGTCAGCTCGAGGTCCTCGCTTGCGTCCTCTTCGAGCTGCTTGCGGGTCTCGTCCTCGCTCATGTCGATCCTCCCCGTCCGCGGTGGCTGCCCTTCGTTCGGGCACTGGGAGATTACGACACGAAGCACCCGTGTTCAAAGCTCGAGCTGCTGGCTGGCGAGGTAGAAGTACAGCCCCTGCCGCGCGATCAGCTCGTCGTGCGTGCCCTGCTCGACGAGGCGCCCGCGCTCGAGGACGACGATCCGGTCGGCGTCGCGGATCGTGCTCAGCCGGTGCGCGATCACGAACGAGGTGCGGCCTTCGAGCAGGTCGTCGAGGCTCTGCTTGACCGCCCGCTCGGACTCGCTGTCGAGCGCGCTCGTCGCCTCGTCGAAGAGCAGCACCGGCGGCCGGTGGTAGAGCGCCCGCGCGATCGCGATGCGCTGCTGCTGGCCGCCAGAAAGCCGCATGCCGGACTCGCCGACCCTCGTCTCGTAGCCGAGCGGCAGCCGCTGACGAACTCGTGTGCGTTCGCTGCCCTCGCAGCCCACTCGAGGCGTTGCGGGTCGACGGTGTCCTCGCCGAAGGCGATGTTGCCGGCGATCGTGTCGTCGAAGAGGTAGTTCTCCTGCAGCACGAAGCCGATCTGCCGGCGCAGGGTGCGGTAGTCGAGCGTCCGCAGGTCGAAGCCGTCGAACGTGATCGCGCCCTCCGTCGGCTCGATCAGCCCGGCGAGCAGCTTGATCAGCGTCGTCTTGCCGGAGCCGCTGCGGCCGACGATCGCAACGGTCTCGCCGGGCTCGACGGTGAAGCTCAGCTCCTCGAGAATCGTCGGCGCCTCGGACCCGCCGTAGCGGAAGCCGACGCCGCGCAGCTCGACGCGGCCCTCGAGCGTTCTCACCGGCCGGAGAGCAGACCGGTCGAGTCCCTGCTCGGGCTCCTGCTCGAGGACGTCGTCGAGGCGGCCGAGCAGGATCTGCGCGTGCTGGAACTCGTCCCACAGCGAGAGCAGTCCGATCACCGGCGCGTTCGCCAGGGCGATCAGCGCGTTGAAGGCGACGAACTCGCCGAGCGTCAGGTGTCCGTGCATGACCTCGATCGCGCCGACGAGCAGGAAGAGCCCGAACGACGCGAAGGTGACGAGCTGAAGCGTCCCCTGGTAGGTGAGCACGAGGAACTGCGTGCGGAAGATGCGGTCGGCCAGCGCCTGGAAGCGGCTCAGCATCAGTCCGCGCAGCGCGTCCTCCGCGGCGAGCGCCTTGACGACCTCGATCCCGCGAATCGCGTCGATCTGGCCTGACGAGTAGCGGCCGTACGTCTCCTCGAGGTCGTCGTACATCGGGCGGAGCCGCGTCGAGGAGTAGCGCATGAGACCCGCGTACGCGCGGGATGGTCGCGAGGTAGACGAGTGCGAGCACCCAGCTGTAGACGAACATCAGCGAGCAGCGCGGCGACGAGCTGCGTCGACAGAGGTCAGCGCCTGGACGCCGCTCTGGACGAGGAACTGCCGCACCTGTCGCGCACCGTGCAGGCGGCGCTCGATGTCGCCGGTGCGCCGCGTCGAGAAGTAGCTCATCGGCAGGCGCGAGCAGCGTCTCGGTCAGGTAGTCGAGCGTCGCGACGTCGAAGCGGACCGCCACCCGGCTCAGCAGGTAGCGCTCGACGAGCGAGGCGCGCCGGTCATCGCGAGCAGCACGGCTGCGATCGCGCCCAGCACGACCCAGAGCATGCCGACGTTCCGTGTCGCGGCAGGACCCGGTCGACGACGACCTGGGTCAGGATCGGCAGCACGAGCTCGAGGCCCGGCCGCGAGGACCGCGAGCGCTGCCGCGATCGACGACGTGCCGGAGGTGCGGCCGCAGGAACGGCTTCAGCCAGCGAGGCTCGGCCGCGACTCCGGCTGCTGCTGCGAGGCGCTCGCCGTAGGCGATCACCGACGCATAGCCGGTCCAGCTCTCGAGGAACTCCTCGCGCGGGACAGGCGGCGGAGCCCGCGCTCCGGGTCGGCGACGCGCACCTGGTCGCGATCGACGCGATAGAGGACGACCCAGTGGTCGCCCTGCCAGTGCACGATCGCCGGGCAGCGGCAGCTCGTCGAGCCGGCTCTTCGAGGCGCGGATCGACCGCGCCTCGAGGCCGAGCTCCTCCGCGCCGCGCGGTGATGCCGGTCAGCGTCGTCCCGTCGCGTCGTCGTGTGCGCGACCTCGCGGATGTGCGAGACCGAGACGGCGCGGCCGAAGTAGCGGCAGACCATCGGCGAGGCACGCGGCGCCGCAGTCCATCTCGTCGAGCTGGAAGAGGTGCGGGAAGCGGCGGCCGGCGGCGTCGCCGCCGGCGCCTGGTCCGCCGCCTGCGAGCTCGTCGACGTCGTCCGGCGCCTGCGAGCGGCTCCGGCAGCGGACGGGAAGCTGCTCGGCGAGCGCGAGCCTCGGCCGGCAGGATCTCGTCGGCGAAGTCGAGCGGGACGCGGGCGAGGCGCGTGGTAGTCGTACTGGACGGACTCGCTCCTCGCATCCGCGCGCGGAACTCGGGGTGCTCGGCGAGGAGCTGCCGGAAGAGCTCCGACGGGCAGACGGAGCAGCGAGCAGTCGACGACCGCCTCGACGCTTGCCGCGCGCGGCTCGTCGCGGAAGCAGCGACCGCTCGCCGAAGAAGTCGCCCTTGCGCAGGAAGTCGAGGTCGTGCGTCGGCGCCGTCCTCGGACCTGGAACGCCGCGAAGGCGACCCTCCTCGACGACGTACATCGGCTCCGGGCGGGTCGCCCTCGCGGATCGACGAGCTCCCCGGCCGGCGCCTCGACCCGCTCGAGCCCGGCGAGGAGCGCGCGAGCGCGTCGTCCGGGAGGGCGGCGAAGCCGGAGTGGATGCGGAAGAAGTTCCAGAGCGCGCGTCCGCGCGCGAGCGCCTCGAACGCCTGCCGCACCTCAGGGTGCGCGCGCGCGAGCGCGTCGAAGACGCTGCGGTGCAGGCGCAGCACGCGGACGGGGCTGCTCGCCCGCACGGTTGCCATCGCGCGGTACCTCCTCGAGCAGACCGGCCTCGCCGAAGCTGTCGCCGCGGCGCAGCGTGTTGAGGGCGATCTCCTCGCCGTGCTCTCCCGTCTTGACGACGCGCGCCGAGCCGGACGCGAGCACGTAGAAGGCATCCGCCTCGTCGCCCTCGCGCACGATCGTGGCGCCGAACGCGTAGTCGCTCCTCCTCGAAGCTCTCGACGACGAGCGCGCGCGCTTCGGCCGGCAGGAAGGCGAACGCCGGCATCGCCGCAACCAGGTCGGCCGCGTCGGTGAGCTCCGACGCGTTCATGCCCACCGTACGCGGGCCTCGAGCTCGCGCTCGATCGCGCGCTCGACGAGATAGCGCTCGGCGCGACGGCGAAGCTCGGGATCGTCCGCGCTCGGGCGTGTTCTCGCGTGGACGTGGACGAGCAGAAAGCCTTCGCCGCGCGCGACGGGGCCGACGAGGTCGCCTGGCCGCGCGCCCAGGAGCTCGGTCAGCCGCTCCTGCTCCGCCTCCTCGACATAGAGGGTGCGACGCTCGAGCGCCGCACCGCAGTCCCTCGCCACGTCCGCGAGCGGGCGGCCGTCGAGACGCACCGCGAGCGCCGCTTCGCGCGCGGTGTCGACGTCCCCGAGCTGGAGCAGATCCGCCTCGATCCGAGTCCACTCGAGCGCGCGGTTGGCGATCTCTCGCTCGACGTCCGCCGCGGCGGCGAGCGCGAGCCGTGCCTCGGCGGCCGAGGACGTGACATGAGCGATCAGCGCGCGGCGATCGCCGCTCGCGAACGCAGCCGCGCCGAGAACGGCGTCGGCCGCGAGTTTCCTCGCCTCGCGTTCGAGGAAGCCGGTGCAGATCGCGTCGACGGCGACGGCCCTGTCGAGACCGTCGGCGCCGGCCGGCGACAGCGGCTCCGTGCGCTCGAGCTGAAGCAGCGTTCGTCGCAGGTGCCCCGTCCAGTCGTCGAGCTCCAGGTGCCAGCGGGCGAGCCACGCCTTCAGCTCCTCGGCCGAGAGGAGGTTGCGGTCGTAGCGAAACTGCGCCGCCGCGGCCCGGATCGCCTCGGGGCCGAGCTGTCTGCCCGCCTCGCCCAGTCCGCGGCGGGTTGCCTCCGTCAGCTCCTCGAGCGTGCCGCGCAGCTCGGCCGACAGCAGAACGTCTCCCCACGAGTACGGCACGCCGTCGACCGAGAAGACGGGCTGCTCGGCGAGCCAGGCGAGTTCGTCAGCCGTCGCAGCCATGCGCAGGCCGATTATCCACGCCCGTTCCAGGCAGAGCTTTCGCCCGTGTCGGGACACGCCGCGCGTTGACGGTCAACCAGCGGGGTAGGACAGCCCGTGCCCGAAGGGGAACAGCGGCGCGTTCCGAGTCGAAGGGGACGTCCGGCTTCTGAGCCCGGACGGCCGCCATCGAAGAGGGGAGCTCGAACGGCAGCCTGCCCCGCGGCGCGCAGCGGCCGAAGACGACGTCGAGGACGGCGGCGTCGTCGGCGCCGAAGGTCGCGAGCACGGCGGCGCAGGCGTCGACCAGCTCGGGCAGCACCGCCGGCCGCTCCAGGTGGACGACGAGGACGGTCGGAACGCGGCGGGCGAGGTCGAGGAGCCGGCCGAGCTCCGGCTCCTTGAAGTCGAGGTCGCCCGCGTGGAAACGGCTCTCGACGAAGCTGCCCGTGCGCGGCTCGAAGGGCGCGTTCCGGCGCACGACGGCGACATCGGCGTCCTCCGGCGCGGCGACCACCTCGCCGTAGGCGGCGGCGACCTCGAACGAGACGTCCTCGACATAGAGGCGCGGGCGCCCCCTCAGCGGCAGCTGCCCGTCGTTCGTGAGCAGCACCGTCGAGCGGCGCTGCGCGCGCTCGCCGGCGGCCCGGAATTCGGCGCGGCCGCAGATCCGCTCCGCCTCGTCCGGGTCGACGTACGGGTCGTCGAAGAGCCCGAGCCGGAACTTGTCGCGCAGCAGGCGCCGCGCCGACTCGTCGATCCGCGCCTCCCCGATCCGGCCGGCGCGAACGAGCTCGACGACGAGCTCGCGGCAGCGACTCGCCGCCGAGCTGGTCGCAGCCCGCCTCGACGATCTTGGCGATCCGCTCCTCCGCGCTCAGGTCCTCGACGCCCCAGCACTTGGCGCCGAACGTCGACCCGTCGGCGAAGTGGTAGTCGCTGACGAGCCCCCAGTCGGTGCAGACGACGCCGTCGAAGCCGTACCGCTCGCGCAGCAGCCCGGTGATCACGCCGCGGTTGAACCCGAAGCCGACCTCCTCGAGGCCGATCCCGACCGGACGCCCGTAGTAGGGCATGATCTGGGCGGTCCCGGCCGCGAAGGCAGCCTCGAACGGCACGAGGTGGTAGTCGAACATTCCCGCCGGGATAGACCTGCTCCTTCCCGTACGGGAAGTGCGGGTCCTCGCCGTCCCGCTGCGGGCCGCCGCCGGGGAAGTGCTTCGTCATGCAGGCGACGGAGCGGGGTCCGAGCTGCTCGCCCTGGAAGCCGCGAATGTAGGCGGCGACGAGTCGCGCCGCGAGCTCCGCGTCCTCGCCGAAGGTGTGCATGATCCGAGCCCAGCGCGGCTCGGTCGCGAGGTCGGCCATCGGGTGGAGCGCGACGTGAATCCCGACCGCCCGGTACTCCTGCCGCGCGATGTCGGCGAACTCGCCGCACGAGCTCCTCGTCGCCCGCGGCGGCGAGGCCGATCGGCTCGGGCCAGTGCGAGAAGCCGCCGGCGAACCAGCTGGCGCCGAAGCCTGCGGTGACGCTGTGGCGCGGGTCGGACGAGATCGTCACCGGGATGCCGAGCCGCGTCGCCTCTGCCAGCGCCTGGAGCCGGTTCTGCCACTCGGCGTGCAGCCGCGGCTCCGGCGCGTCGAAGACGTTGAAGTGGTTGAGGTGCAGGCCGGCGACGAGCTCGGTCGTGCCGCCGCGGCCGACGTCGCCGGCCTCCTCGAGCAGCGACCCGTCGGGCTGCATCGAGATCGGCGGGTGGAACATCAGGCCCGCCTTCTCCTCGAGCGTCATCCGCGCGAGCAGGTCCTCGACCCGCTCGTCGACCGGCCGGCGGGGATCCTCGTACGGGTCCAGGCGGCCGTTGCCGTTCAGGTCGCGGAAGGACGCCGCCATCGCAGGCGATCATAGGCGGCGCTTGTTCGACGGGACATGACCTGTTTGAATCGCTCCCCGCGGCATGACGTTCGAGGAAAGGCTGACGCGACGGAGGCTGTTGGCGGTGGGCGGCGCCGCGTTCGCCGGCCTGGTCTTGCCGCGGGCGGCGGCGCGCGCGGCCGGATACGCGGGCCGGAGCAGGGAAGCGGCCGGCACCGGGCGCTACGTGACGCGCCCCGACCTGAACCCGCCCCCGATCACGATCGCGCTGCCGGCCGACGGCACCGCCCCCGGCCACGTCTTCCTCGCCCCCTTCGACATCTCGGCCGCGTCCGGGACGTACACGATCGCCCGCCGGCGAGAGCCACTCGGGGCCGTCTGATCGTCGACGACAGCGGGGAGCCCGTCTGGTTCCTGCCCTTCGGCACGGAGACCGCCATGGGCACATGCGTGCAGACGTTCCGGGGGCGGAGGGTGCTCACCTGGTACGAGGGCACCGTGCTCGGCGCGTACGGCGGCTCCTTCGTCATCTTCGACCCGACGTACCACGAGGTCGCCCGCGTGCGGGCCGGACGCGGCCGTCACGGCGACCTGCACGAGTTCCTGCTCACGCCGGAGGGCACGGCGCTGATCACGATCTACCGGGAGGTGCGTGCCGACCTCTCCTCGGTGGGCGGTTCGAGCGACGGCCGGCTCGTCGAAGGGATCGTGCAGGAGGTCGACGTCGCGAGCGGCAACGTGCTCTTCGAGTGGCGCAGCCTCGACCACGTCGACCCTCGACGAGTCGTACCGAACCGAGGTGACGGCGGCGGGGAACGTCGACTACTTCCATCTCAACTCCGTCGACGTCGACCGGGACGGCAACCTCCTGATCTCCGCCCGTCACACCTCGGCCGTCTACAAGGTCGGACGGCGCAGCGGCAAGGTGATCTGGCGCCTCGGCGGGACGAAGAGCGACTTCGCCGTCGACAGCACCGCGTCGTTCAGCTTCCAGCACGACGTTCGCCGGCATCCCGAACGGGACGATCACGATCTTCGACAACGCCGCCGCCGACCCCGGTCCCGACGTGGCGTCGCGCGGGATCCGGATCGCGCTCGACATGAAGGCGATGCGCGCCTCCCTCGTGCAGGAGTACAGCACTGCGGATGCCCGAGCAGGCTGGGCGATGGGCAACGTCCAGCAGCTCGCGGACGGCGGCGTGTTCGTCGGCTGGGGAACGGACGGCTCGTTCAGCGAGTTCGGACCGGACGGGCAGCTCCGCTTCGACGCGCGCTTCGGCGACGGCAGCGTCGACTACCGGGCCTTCCGCCTGCCCTGGGTCGCCCATCCGACGGGCAGGCCGGAGGTCGCGGTGCGAGAGAACGATGACGGGAGCGCGACGGTCTACGCGAGCTGGAACGGCGCCACCGAGGTCGCGACGTGGCAGGTGTGGGCGGGGCCGAGCCCCGACCGCTTGCATGTCGTCGCCGCGGCCCGGCGCGACGGCTTCGAGACGGCGATCGCGATCCCCACGACGGCGGGCTACGTCGGAGTCGCCGCGCTCGACGCCTCTGGCAGCCGCCTCGGCATGGCAACTCCGATCGCGGGTTGAGCAGACGAGCGGGGCCTACGGGCCGAGCGCGGCCTTGCGGGCCTTGAAGTCCTCGAGCATCGTCTCGGTGGCGGTCGCGCCGACGCGCGTGACGCCGATCGAGAGGACGTCGAGGAGGGCGTCGAGCGTGCGAACGCCGCCGGCCGCCTTCACCTGGACGTGCGGCGAGACCGTCGCGCGCATCAGGGCCAGGTCCTCGAGGGTCGCGCCGGTCGGTGCGAAGCCCGTCGAGGTCTTCACGAAGTTCGCGCCCGCCTGCTCGGCGAGCCGGCAGCCGAGCACCTTCTGGTCATCGGTCAGGTAGGCGTTCTCGAGGATCACCTTGACGATCGCGCCGCGACCGGCCGCCAGCTCGACGATCGTGCGGATCTCGTCGCGCACCTCGTCGTCCCGGCCGGAGCGCAGCCGCCCGATGTTCAGGACCATGTCGAGCTCGTGCGCGCCGTCGTCGAGCGCGCGTTCGGACTCGAACGCCTTCGTGGCGGTCGTCGAGCTGCCGTGCGGGAAGCCGACGACGGTGCTCACGAGCACGCCGGTGCCGGCGACGAGCTCGGCCGCAAGCGCGACGTCCGCCGGGCGCACCGTCGCCGACGCGACGTCGTAGCGGACCGCGAGCCGCACGCCTTCCGCAACGGTGTCGAGATCGAGCTCGGGGCGAAGCAGCGAGTGGTCGATCGTCTTCGCGATCTCCTCGTACGTGAGGTCGGCGACGGTCGCGCGCTTCGCCTCGACTGCCATGGCTCGAGGATACTGCGTCACAGGCCGTCGACGATCAGGACGACGTTTCCGGTCTTCTGCTGCGTCTCGACGTACCTCGTCGCCTCGACCACGTCTTCGAGCAGGTAGCGCCGGTCGACGACGGCCCGGTACTTGCCGTTCTCGAGCAGCTCCTCGAGGAAGAGAACGTCCTCCTTCGTGTACTTGGCGATACCGAGCGCCGCCCGCCTGCCTCCGAACCGCGAGGTCCACAGCGCGAGGGGGAGGTTGCGGAAGCCGTCCGTCGCGACGTAGATCCCGCCCGGCTTCAGCGAGCGCCTGCAACGCATGAACGTCTGCTTGCCGACCGCGTCGAAGACGACGTCGTACGTCTCGCCGTTCCCGGCGAAGTCTTCCCGTGTGTAGTCGATCACCCGTCCGGCTCCGAGCGACTCCACGAGCGCGACGTTCTTCGTGTTGCACACGGCCGTGACGTCTGCGCCGAGGTTGCCGGCGAGCTGGACCGCCGCAGTGCCGATCGACCCGGAGGCGCCGTAGACGAGGATCCTCTGGCCTTCTCGGAGATCCGCGCGTCTCAGGCACGACAGTGCGGTGCAGACTCCGTCGCACACCGCCGCAGCCTGTTCGAAGGTCGTGCCGGCCGGCATGTGCGCCACGGGAGCGCTCTCCCGGACGCAGACGAATTCCGCGTGCGCGCCGAAGCCCTTGACGCCGAAGACGCGGTCGCCCACCGCGAACTCGGTGACGGCTGCGCCGACGGCCTCGACCTCGCCGGCGAACTCCATGCCGAGGATCCTCCGTCTCGGTCTGAGCAGACCGATGAAATAGCGGGTCACGAACGGCTTCGCACTGCGCAAGCCGCAGTCGGTCCGGTTGACCGTGGTGGCGTGGACCCTGACGAGGATCTCGTCCTCCGTGGGCACGGGCCGCTCGACGTCTGCGAGTCGCAGGACGTCCGGCGGGCCGTACCTGTCGTAGACAACCGCTCTCATCGGATCACCCAGCCGTCCTCCGCGAGGGCGCTCCGGCGGAAGTTCGCGCCGTCGAGTTGCATGTTCCAGACGGTTTTGGTCGTCACGACTCTTCGTGTAGGAGCCGGGGTGCGAATCCGCCTACGGCGTCCCGTCGACGCCGCCGCGCTTCAGCGCCGCGAGAACGGCGATCCTCTGTGCCTGGTGCCCGTAGAGGTTCGCGTGCATCGTCCCGGCGAGGCTCCACTGGTTCCATGCCGACGAGGCGAGCGGCACGATCCACGAGGGCTTCGCGCAGTAGCCGCGTGTGCGGAAGGAGGTCGGCGCGGGCACGACGTGCCAACCGTACTTCGCCGTCGCCGCGACAGCTTTGTTGAGAGGGACGAGGAAGTCGGTGTACGCCCACTCGGCTTCGGTCTTCGTGAACGACCAGCCTGGATGGCCGGCGCCGATCAGCGGGTTGCAGATCGCGCCCTTGTTGTTGCGAAGCGAGTCGAAGTACTGGGTGATGTAGATCCGGTCGGCCGGAATCTTCAGCGCGGCGAGCTTCGCTGCGAGCTTCTCGTAGCGGTTGGGAAGCTCGGCGAGCCAGCGCGTCAGCGCGTGGTCGACGGTTTCGCCCGGGTTCACGCCGCGCAGACCCTTCGAGTTGAAACAGCTCAGCTTCCACACGCATTGCGTGACGATGTCGCCGAAGTGCAGGTCGTTGACGCCGATCGAGATGATCACGGCGTCAGGCTTCCGCCAGGTGACCCCGGCGGTCCGGGCTCCCTCGATCAGCGCCTGCAGTTGGTCGACCTGCGGAAGGATCGGAGCGGCGCCCGCGCCCGGATCGTTGATCCCCCGGTAGGAACCGAGCAAACCGCTTTCGATCGACGCTCCCGAGCAGGCAAGGTGCACGAACGTGACCGACGCGTCGTCGCTCGCGTGCTCGAGCACGGCCGCCGTCTGCGCCTGATAGCTCCAGTGCGAGCGGTCACAGCGCGGATCGACCCAGCCGACGCTCAGCCCCGGATTGTCCGGGTTGCCTTCACCCGAGGCGTTCGAGTCGCCGAGGCCGACGATCAGGAAGTCTTTCAGCGTGATCGTCCCGGAGCCCGCTTCCTTCTGGCTGCCGTTCGTCCCCGTCACCGTCACCGTGTGCTTGCCGAGGCCGACGAAGTGCGCGTACGTGTACATACACGCCGTCGTCGAGGGCTCGAGCGCAGCGGCCCGGCCGTCGACGGTCCACGAGTAGGTTGCGCCGGCGTCGCAGTCCGCGTTCGGCCGGTGGACGTAGATCTTGGCCGTCCATTCCGCCGGACTGACTTGCTGCGGCGTCGTCAGCATGTCGATCAGGCCGTCGTGGTTTGCATCCGTGCCGTACCGGTTCGGCATCGAGACGAGCGTTATCACGAGCTTGCCCGTGGGAGTCGTCGGGGTGGGGGCCGGCTTCGTGGTCGTCGGCGGCGGCGCGCCCGCACGCGTGAGCTTCGTTCCCGTCAGCGTGCACGCGTCGCCCGAGCAGCCGTTGATCGTGAGCGACTGCGCCGTGGCCGCGATCGTCACCGTGGCCGGGCCGCCGTCGAACACGAACTCGCACTTCGCGCCCGGTGCGTCCGGGTTCATCGGGACCCAGACGTTCAGCCAGCGGATCTCGTACTTCGAGCCGCCGAGCGGGCTGTACCGCTCGAGGAGCGTTCCGGCGGCGACCGTGCAGACCTTGTTGATCGTCCACGACGCGGCGGCGGTGACCGTGAAGCCGCCCTCGAGGCTGCCGGCGAGCTGCAGGCTGTGGTGGGAGGCGTCGTTCCAGCTGCCGGCGACCGGTGTGGCCGCCGTCGTTGCGCCCACGGGCCCGGCGAGGCCGGCCAGGAGCCCGGCGGCAAGCGCGGCAACCAGTGCGGCGGCAGCGCCGGCCCTGGTGGCGAAGCGAACGAGACGGCGACTTCCTGGGCGCATGACTACTCCTCGCAATCGGACGCGTTAGCGCATCTATCTGTCCGAAGCGGGTGCAGGCACGTCCGCGGGAACGCTGTGCCCGATGTGGCAAACCACCTACCCCAAAAGGACGGGTGGCTCGAGCTCGAGCCTGACGGTGCGTGGCCGGGAGCTCGGCGGGCACGCGACCGACGGTGTCGCCGGTCGCGTGCCCGCGTGCGCGGAGCTATGCGGACGGCTGGACGACGATCAGCGAGTTGCCGTCCGGGTCGCGCAGCCAGAACATCGGCGGCACCGGCCCGCCGAAGCGGGTGACCTCGTCGTCGACGTCGACGGCGGCGGCCTTCAGCGCGGCGTGGTCCGCGTCGACGTCCGAGCTGTCGAGGCAGATCCCCGTCTGGCTGCCACCTGCGTCCTGCCCCGGCGGCGGCGGTGCGAGCGCGATCGTCGTCGCGGTCCCGGGCAGGGCGACCTCGACCCAGCGCATGCCCGGTCCCATCGGGACGTCGACCACCTTCTCGAAGCCGAGCACGTCGACGTAGAAGTCGATCGCGCGGTCGGTGTCGCCCACGGTGACGCAGACGCGGCCGACCTGTCTGAGATTGAGCTTCGATGCGACCTTCGACATCGTCAGCCTCCTGTCCTGTTGTCGGGGTTCGCTTGTAGGACGGGCGCCGGGACGGAAACTCATCGCAGCGTTGAGTGGGAAGGCGCCGATTCTTGCACGGACAGTGCGACTCCGGGCCTCGTCCGCGAGGAGGAGATGATGAACACCCCACGTGAGGGCGGCTGCGCTTGCGGGTCGGTCCGCTATCGCCTGACGCCCGACCCGCTCTTCGTTCACTGCTGTCATTGCGTGAACTGCCAGCGGCAGACCGGGTCCGCGCCTGAGACCGGGAGAGCGCACGTCCGGACGATGGAGGGACTCGACACCCCGCCGGCAGGCGGGGTGTCAGTAGCGGGAGCGACGGGACTCGAACCCGCGACCTCCGGCGTGACAGGCCGGCGTTCTAACCAGCTGAACTACGCCCCCAGGGCGCGCCTAGTGTAGCCGGGAGCCGCCGCTGCGGCTGCGAGACTGGGCGGCATGTCGCTGACGACCGTGGATTGGATCGCGCTCGGCGTCGTCGCGGTCGCGGCGCTCGGCGGGCTGCGTCGCGGGCTGATCGCGAGCGCGCTCTCGCTCGCCGGGCTCGCCGCCGGCGCGTATGCGGGCTCGCGCGTCGGGCCGCACCTGCTGCACGGCGGCGCGGCCTCGCCGTGGACGCCGATCGCCGGCCTCGTCGGCGCCGCGGTCGGCGCGCTGCTGCTGCAGGCGGTGGCGAGCTTCGCCGGCTCGTTCCTGCGGCACGGCCTGAAGCTGACGCCGTTCCGCTTCTTCGACTCCGCCGCCGGCGCGCTGCTCGGTGCGGCGACCGGGCTCGTGCTCGTCTGGGTGCTCAGCGCGTCCGCGCTGCTGCTGCCCGGCCAGCCGAAGCTGCGGCAGGCGGTGCAGCACTCCCGACATCGTGCGCCGGCTCGACGAGGTCGTGCCGCCGCGCCGGCTGCTGCACCTGCTTGCCCGGATCGACCCGTTCCCGTCGATCACCGGGCCGGCGGCGCCGGCAACGCCCGTGAGTCCCGCGATCTCCGCCGACCCCGCCGTGCGCCTCGCGTCGGCGTCCGTCGTCCGCATCCTCGGCGATGCGTGCGGGATCGGCGTCGAGGGCAGCGGCTGGTTCGCGACACCCGACCTCGTCGTCACCGCGGCGCACGTCGTCGCCGGCGAGCACGGCACGAGCGTCCAGATCCCGGACGGCTCCGGCCTGCACGACGCGCAGGTCGTCGCCTACGACCCGCACAACGACGTCGCTGTGCTGCGCGTCAGCGGAGCCGCTGCGACTCCGCTGCCGCTCGTCGACCCCAAGCCGGGCGCGTCGGTGGCGATCCTCGGCTACCCGGAGAACGGCCCGTTCACCGCGATCGCCGGGCCGGGTCGGCCGCACCGCCGTCGTGCTCACCGACGACGCGTACGGGAACGGGCCGGTCTCCCGGACGATCACCGCTGTCGCCGGCAACGTGCGCCACGGCGACTCGGGCGGCCCGGCCGTCGACCGCTCGGGCGCCGTCCAGTCGACGATCTTCGCGGCGCGCATCGGCGCGGCGAGCGGCTACGGCGTCCCGGCCTCGGTCGTCCGCCGCGTGCTCGACTCGGCGGCGAGCGGCCCGGTCTCGACCGGCGCCTGCGCCGGCTAGGAGCTCGAACCGGGACGAAGGGCTGTGCCGTCCGGCGAGCCTCCGTCCCGGTTCGAGCTCGGCTCCGGCAAGACGTCGAGCGCGGCGAGCGGCGCCTTGAACGGCGCGATCACCTCGATGCCCGCGACGCGTTCCTGCGCCTCGGCGACGAGCTCGCGCGCCACCTCGAGCCCGACCTGCATCGCCTCGGTGCCGGCGACGCGGAACCGCTCGCGGATGTCGTCCGGGATGATCATGCCGGGCACCTCGTTGTGCAGGAACTCCGGCGTTCCTGTGCGAGTAGAGCGGCAGGATGCCGCACGAGGAGCGGCACGTCGAGGTGCTTGATCAGCGCGAGAAGCGCTCGAGCGTGCGCGGGTCGTAGACCGGCTGCGTCATGATGTACTCGGCGCCCGCCTTGACCTTCTCCTCGAGCCGCCGCACCTCCTTCTCGATGTCGGGCTTGCTCGGGTCGGCGCCGCAGCCGCACGTGGATGCCGAGGCGGCGCGCCGATCAGGTTGCCCGCCAGGTCGCAGCCGTGGTTCAGGTGGTCCATGATCCGGATGAGGCCGATCGAGTCCACGTCGTAGACCGCGGTCGCGTCCGGGTAGTCGCCGAGCTTGGGCGGGTCGCCGGTGATCGCGAGGATGTTGCGCAGGCCGAGCGCGTGGGCGCCGAGCAGGTCCGACTGGATGCCCAGCAGGTTCCGGTCGCGGCAGGTGTAGTGCAGGATCGTGTCGATCCCGACCTTCTCCTGCAGCAGGACGCACAGGGCCTGGGCGCTCATGCGCGCCGAGGCGCGCGGGCCGTCGGCCACGTTGATCGCGTCGACCTCGTTCTCCTTGCAGTAGCTGCGCCGCGCTCGATGATGCCGCCGCGGGTCCGCCCTGCGGCGGGTCGAGCTCGACCGAGACCACGAACTTGCCGCGCGCAGCTTCGCGGCCGAGGCGCGACTTCTCCTCGCGCGGGACGGGAGCCGGGGCCTCCTTCGGCCGCGGCGGCGAGGACCGGTTCACCTCGGCGCGCGCCGGCTGGAACATCCGCACCGAGCGGACAGGTCCGGATGTGGGCGGGCGTCGTGCCGCAGCAGCCGCCGACGACGCGCGCGCCGACCTCGCGCGCGGCGCGCCGAAGTGGCCATGTACTCGGCGCGTGCGGATAGACGAGCCGCGTTCCCCGAGCGGCCGAAGCCCGCGTTCGGCATGGCCGAGAGCGGGAGCGTGCCGGCCATCCGCGAGAGCGGTCAGCACAGCCTGCGGGCCCTGGCTGCGGTTGGCGCCGACGGCGGCGACGCCGAGCGCCTCCAGCGCGGGCCGCCTCCTCCGGCGTGTCGCCGTGCGAGCGTCTGCCGTCCTCGTTGAAGGTCAGCAGCGCGACGCGGGAGCGCGGACGCGGCGCGCACGGCCGCGAGCGCCGTCTCCGCCTCGTCGAGCGCGGAACGTCTCCAGCAGGAACAGGTCGACGCCGCCCTCGGCAGCCCCTCGGCCTGCTCGGCGTAGGCGCCGGCGCGGTCGGCGACCACGGCGCCGTCGCCGAGCGGCCCGATCGAGCCGGCGACGAAGCCGTCGCCTCCGGCCCCTCGCCGCCTCGCGCGCGATCTGCGCGCCCTCCCGGTTGATCTGCTCCACCTCGTCGCCGAGGCCGTGCGGCGCCAGCTTGAAGCGGTTGGCGCCGAACGTGTTCGTCTCGATCACCTCCGCGCCCGCCTCGATGTAGCCGACGTGGACCGAGACGACGGTCTCGGGCGAGACGAGATTCGCCTCCTCCGGCACGCGCAGGGCCTTCGCCGCCGCGGCTGCGATCAGCGTCCCCATGCCGCCGTCGGCGACGATCGGGGCGCCCGCGGACAGACGTTCGAGGAAGCGGGTCACGGCGGCCAGTGTACGGCCGCCTTCCCGCCGCCAACCCGGGGACGGGGAGCGTGGCCGCCGCCAGCCACGCTCTCCGAACCTCGGACGCTTCCGGGGCGGCCCCCGCCGCATCGGGGCCGCTCGACGGATGCACGAACAATATCGCTCTCCGGTGCGACTTCACCTATCCCTCGGACTCGGTTGACCCCCTCGCTTGACGCTCAACCGCCCTTCCGGGCCTGCCGATACCTGGTGCGACTCCTCGCCGGGGACTGACGGCAAATCATCCTGCGGCTCGGAGATTGGGGCGGCGTCGAAAGGCGCCGCCCTATCGCTCTCTCGGCGTCGGCTTCGCTCTGCGGAGCACAACATCACCCGGGTCCCTAGTGGAGCGAACGCCCCTCCATGCCGCCCGCGACCGTCACGAGCTCGCCCGTGACGTGGCCGGACAGCTCGTCCGAGGCGAGCACGACGACGGCGCGGGCGATGTCCTCCGGGGCGGCGACCTTGCGCAGGGCCATCGTGCGTGTGACCCGGTCGACGACGGCCTCGTCGAGCGCGCCGCGCGTCATCGGCGAGTACGTCCAGCCGGGTGCGACCGCGTTGACGCGGGCGCGCGGCGCGACGCGCACGATCTCGTTCTTCAGGCTGAGCAGCAGGCCCACCTGGATCGCGGACTTCGCGGCCGCGTAGTCGGCGTGCCCGGCCTCGCCGAAGCGGCCGGCGGTAGAGCCGACGAGGACGAGGCTGCCGTGGCCGGTGCGCTCCACCTCGCCGAGGAAGCCGCGGGCGGTGAGGAAGGTCGCGGTGAGGTTGGCGCGCATCGTCTCCTCCCAGCGCTCGAGCGGCAGCGCCCACACGGGCTCGTCGGCGGCCGGCCACATGCCGGCGACCGCGGCGCAGACGTCGATCGCGCCCAGCTCCTCTCGCGCACGCGAGAACAGCGTTTGCACCTGGGCCTCGTCGGTGAGGTCGGCGCCGACGACCGGCGCTCCGCCGAGCTCGGCCGCGACCGCCTCCGCCCGCTCCCGGCCGCGGTGGTAGTGGACGACGACGCGCGCGCCTTCGGCCGCGAACGCGCGCGCGCACGCGGAGCCGATGCCGCCCGACGCGCCCGTGACCAGCACGCCCTTGCCCGCGAGGCCCGTGTCCATCGAGTGCAGGCTAGCCTGGCGTCGTGGCGAGCGTCGTCCGTATCTCGATCGCGCCGGTGAAGGCGCTCGGGCTCGTCCATCCGGACGAGGTGCTGCTCACAACCGGCGGCGTCGCCGGCGACCGGCGCTTCTGGCTCGCGGACGACGAGGGTCGCCTCTTCAACGGCAAGCGGCACGGTCCGCTCGTGCGCGTACGGCCCGAGTGGGACGAGGCGACGCACCGGCTCGCGCTCGGCTTCCCCGGCGGCGCGCGCGTCGAGGGCGTCGTCGAGCTGGGCGAGCCCGTCGACGCGGAGATATACGGCCTGCCCCGCCCGTCGCATCGCGTGCGCGGGCCGTGGGCGGACGCGATCTCCGCGCACGTCGGCGAGCCGTTGCACCTCCTCTGGGCCGACGACGGCGCGGTCGACCGGGTGGGCGCGGCGGCACCGTCTCGCTCGTCTCGCGCGCGTCGCTCGAGCGGCTGCGCGAGGAGGCGGCGACGCCGAACGGGCCGTCGACGGGCGCCGCTTCCGCATGCTCTTCGAGATCGACGGCGTCGGCGCACACGAGGAGGACGGCTGGATCGGCGCGCAGGTGCAGGTCGGCGAGGCCGTGATCGCCGTCAACGGCGACGTCGGCCGCTGCGCGGTCACGACGCACGACCCGGACACCGGCGTCCGGGATCTCGACACCCTCGGCGTCCTCGCCGGCTACCGGCGCGAGGGCCTGCACGAGGACCTGCCGCTCGGCGTCTACGGCGCCGTCGCGGTTCCCGGGCGCGTCGGTGTCGGCGACGGCGTGCGCCTCCTGCGGCCGGCCCCGCTGACATAGCAGATCCGCTATACTGAGACCATGGCAGCGCGTTCCGACCGGCAGCCGAAGCTGCCGCTCGAGCGGCCGCTGGAGCGGCTGCGCGAGCGCATCGCGACCGGCGACCGCGGCTGGTTCTTCGCCCAGATCGCCGGCAAGGTGTCAGAGCGGCGCGCGACGATGGGGATGTCCCAGCGCGAGCTCGCCGAGCTCGTCGGCACGACGCAGTCCGCGATCGCCCGCCTAGAGCGCGGCGGCCGCCCGCCCCGGATCGACACGCTCCTGCGCATCGCCGAGGCGCTCGACTGCGAGCTCCTCGTCGAGCTCGTGCCGCGCGACCGCTAGGTCGACGCGGCGGCATCCCGGTGCCGGCAACAGCTTCAGCAGCGACTCGCCGATCGGACTCATTGCGGTGCGTGCCCTCCCTGCGAGCGGCAAGCACGCGAAGCCGAGCCCCATGGCGAGCAGGTGGCCGACGTCGGTGAACGACTGGGACGCAGCGAGCAGCGCGATCGCGAGCACGACGAGTCCGGCCGCGTAGGCACGGCGCAGGCGGCGATCGACGAACGCCGTCATCACAGCCGCGACAGCAAAGAAGCCGTAGCTCGAACCGACGTCGCGGGCATTGACGACGCTCCTCTCGACGAGGTCGACCCGCAGCGCAACCCATAGTCCCGCCGCCGTCAGCAGCGTGGCGCCGATGTGGCCGGCCGCGAACACGAGCGTCGTCCGGCCGGAGCCGAGCCGCCGCTCGACCGGAGCGAGCACGAGCGCGAACAGCAGCGCCCACAGCAAGAGCTGCCAGCCGGCCGGCAACCAGAAGGCGCTGCCGACCAGGACGCGGATCGGGTCGCGCGCGAGATGGTGCAGGTTCGTGCTCTCGTTCAGCAGCAGCGTGTTCGCAATGCGCGAGCTCGATGTCTGGAGCACCCATGTCGTGACGACGAGAACGAGCAGGTACGCCGAGGTCACGGGAGCCGTGCGAATGCCGTCTTTCAGGCTCGCGAGAGTCATCTCCCACCCAGCCTGCCCGCCTTGCGTAAGAAGAACCTCATAACGATGTAAAGAGGCACCCGGCACCGAGGCAAGGTTCCTCGGCAGCGGGCGTCTTCATGAGCGTGCGCAGGCTGCTCCCGCTCGTCCTCTTCTTCGCCTTCGCCGCGCCGGCGGCCGCGCTGCCGCCGCTTCCGCACGGCTGGCCGCAGACGCTCCAGGTCGGACTCGCGGACGCTCCCGGCGGCGCCTCCGCGCTCCGGCGCTCGGCCCCGTTCGGCTTCCGCTACCAGTACCTCGCCGGCGGCGTCAACACCGGGTCGGGCTGGTCGACGTGGAACCCGGACGGCACGTTCGCCTCCATGTACGTGCAGGACTCGTGGGCGCACCACGTCATCCCGGTGCTCACGTACTACATGCTGTTGCAGTCGAATCCCAAGGGCGACAGCGAGTCCTCCACCGACCTCTCGCACCTCGCCGACCCGCAGCTCATGCAGGCGTACTGGAACGACGTGCGCCTGCTCTTCCAGCGCGTACACGGTACGAAGCCGGTGGTCGTGCACGTCGAGCCCGATCTCTGGGGCTACCTCGAGCAGGCGAACGACGTGTCGCTCGCGTCGTCCTTCGCGCAGCAGTGGGTGACGCTGCGTGACCAGCTCGCTCCGAACGTCATCCTCGCGTACCACATGAGCGGCTGGGGGACGAAGCACGACATCGTGTACGAGAAGCCGCCGGACGCGACCGTTCGCGCGTACGCAGCGCAGTCGGCCGCGTTCTACAACGCGCTGCACGCAAAGTTCGACGTCTCGTTCGAGGACTTCTCCGATCGCGACGCCGGCTTCTACGAGAAGGTGCAGGGCAACCCGAAGACGTGGTTCGCGCCGGCCGACTTTCACCGCCACCTGCTCTACGGCGCGACGTTCGTGAAGCTGACCGGCCTGCGCATGGTCGCCTGGCAGATCCCGCTCGGCAACACGGTCATGCGGGCCGAGGACGACACCTGGGGCCACTACCAGGACAACCGGGTGCAGTGGCTGCTCGGCGCGGGCGGCCGGGCGCACCTGCGCACGTACGCGAACGCGGGCTACGTCGGCTTCCTCTTCGGCGGCGGCGCCGACGGGACGACGTGCGCGTGCGACGCCCGCAAGGACGGCGTCACCAACCCTGCGCCGATCGACGGCAACACGAAGGCGTCGCTCTCCGCCGACGACGACGGCGGCTACTTCCGCGCACAGGCGCGCGCCTACTACGGGGCCGGCGCGCTCCGTCTTCCCTAACCTGATCGCATGGTGCTGCGCACCGTCGTCTCCTGTCTCGGCGATTCGATCACGGCCGGGTCGCCGCTCTGGGACCCCGACGGCGTCCTGCGGGCGCGCATCGGCGAGGCGGCCGACCCGCGGAGCCAGTGGGAGCACTGGGCCGGCCTGGCCGCGCCGAGGCTGCGCTTCCGCAACCACGGGGTCTACGGCGAGCGAACCGACGAGATCGCGGCCCGTCTCGGCGCCGCGGTGCTCGGCGCAGACGCGCTCGTCGTCCAGGGCGGGATCAACGACGTCGTGCAGCGCCGCCCGGTCGAGGAGGCGGCGCGCAACCTCGCGGGCATGGTCGAGGACGGCCTGGGCCGCGGGCTCGTCGTCGCCCTCGCCGACGTGCTGCCGTGGAACAACGCGGACGCCCGGGCGGCGGCCGACATCGCCCGGCTCAACGGGCTCATCCACGCGCTCGCCGCCGGCCTCGGCGTGGCGCTCCTGCCCTTCCACGAAACGCTCGCCGACCCCGAGCGCCCGGAGCGGATGCGCGAAGGGCTGAGCGACGACGGCGACCACCCGTCCGTCGAGGGCCACCGCCTGCTGGGAGGACGGAGCGCGCCGATCCTTCGGGCCGCGCTGACCTCCTAGAGCTCGACCTCGAGCCCGTCGTAGGCGCGCTCGACGCCGCCGTCGAGCGGGAGCTCGTCCGGGCGGTGGATCACGAGCAGCCGCCGCGCTCCCGAGGCGTCGAAGGCGCCGATCGCCTCCTCGGCGGTGAGATGGCCGCGGTCCGCCCCCGGCTCCGCGGCGGCGAGCGTCGCTTCGCAGAGGAAGAGGTCGGCGTCACGCGCGAGCTCGGCGAGGTTCGGGTTCGGCGCAGAGTCGCCGGAGTACGCGAGCGTGCTCCGCCCGTCGGTCACGCGCAGGCCGAAGGTGAGCTCGTCGTAGTGCGAGAGCCGGAACGGCGTCACCTCGAAGCCGGCGACCGCGAACGGTGCGCCGTCCGCGTACTCGTACAGCTCGAACACGAGCTCGAGCCGCTCGGCGAATCCAAGCCGCTGTCCGAATGCCCGGAGGGTGCCGGCGCCGCCGGGCGGGAGCCAGAGGCGCGGCCGTGGGCGGCCGCGCCCCGGGCCGAAGCTCGCGCCGAAGATCCACGGCACGAGGTCGCCCCAGTGGTCGAGATGGAAGTGGCTGATCGCGACAGCATCGACGCCGGGCCAGCTCTCCCGCGTGCGCAGGCGCTGGAGCACGCCGGGGCCGCAGTCGAGTAGGAGCCGCCCGCCCGAGGCCTCGACGAGGTACCCGGACTGCGCGCCGCCGGGGTTCGGCCACGCCGGCGAGCAGCCGATCACGGTCAGCTTCACCTGCACATCCTTCCGGATTCGTGCCCGGAGTGGTCCCGGTGTATAACTGCCCCCGTGGCCAGGGCCTCTGCCGGGATGCTGAAGAAGGTGCCGCTCTTCGCGGGCCTGGACGACCGCGAGCTCGAGCCAGATCGCGGACTCCCTGCACGAGCGGCGCTTCGCCGCGGGCGACACGGTCACCCAGGAAGGCGCCGGCGGCGCCGGCTTCTTCGTCGTCGAGGACGGCGAGGCGTCCGTGAGCGTCGACGGCCAGGCGCGCGGCACGATCGGCCCCGGCGACTACTTCGGCGAGATCGCGCTGCTCACCGGCTCTGACCGGACCGCGACGATCGTCGCCGCCACCGACATGCTCTGCTACGGCATGACGCCCTGGGATTTCCGCCCGCTCGTCGAGAGCAACTCCGCGATCGCGTGGAAGCTCCTGACGGCGATGGCCGAAAAGCTGCGGTAGCTCGCACGGAAACTCCGGCCCTCGCCGCGGGCTACACCCCGGTGACGTCCGGGTGGAAGCCCGGGATGTGCTGCTGCGGGCGATGCGGCCCGCGGGGCACGGTGATCGCCAGCACACCGTCGCGCAGCTCCGCGGAGAGGCGCGGCAGGTCGAGGTCCGGCGGCACCTCCACCTCGACCACGAGCTCCGTCTCGGTCTCACGCAGGTGCACCGAGGCCAGCTCGGGGAGCAGCTCGATCATGTCCCATCCCTCCCCTCGTTGTCCTGCGACCCTCGTCCCCCCGCCCCGGCCGACCATCGGGGTGCAGACCGATTTCCCTACGGGATCTCGCGGAGGGCGCCCGGCACGAAGCGGTCGTCGGTCAGCCAGAGGCCGACCACCGCGAGCGCCGCGCCGGCGAGGGCAATGAAGATCCCACCCGGGCCGGGGACGACGAGCGCGAAGAAATGCCGTGAGAACGGCGCAACGAGCACGAGCGAAAAGAGGACGAGCATCGCCGCGACGAGCGAGGAGATGGCCACGGCACGCCGCCGGCTCGTCGCCTCGAGGGCGAGCAGGAGGTAGAGGCCGACGAGCACGAGCACGGTGGTGGCAATCGTGCGCGCCTCGGCGAGCGGCAGCCGGGCGACGTTGCGTGCGAACGTGAAGCTCGCGACCACGCCGAGCCCCGCGGCGATGCCGGCCGGGACGGCGAAGCGGGCGACGTCGAAGAGGAAGCCCTCCGACCGGAAGCGGCCCTCGCTCGGGGCGAGCGCGAGGAAGAAGGAGGGGATGCCGATCGTCAGCGCTGCGGCGAGCGTGAGGTGGCGCGGCAGCAGCGGGTACGCCTGTGGGGTCAGCCCGATCGAGAGCACGACGAAGCAGGCGAAGGCGGACTTCGTGACGAAGAGCTTGGCGACGCGCTGCAGGTTGCGCAGCACCTTCCGCCCTTCGGCGACGAGCGCGGGAACGCTGGCGAAGTCGCCGCGCACGAGCACGAGGTCGGCGACGCTGCGCGCCATCTGCGAGCCGCTGCCCTGCGCGATGGCAAGCCGCGCGGCCTTCAGCGCCGGGACGTCGTTGACGCCGTCCCCGACCATCGCCACGTAGCGGCCGCCCGCCGTGAGCGCCTCGACGACCCGGCGCTTGTCCTCGGGTGCGATCCGGCCGATCACGGCGTGCTCCTCGAGCAGCCGGCGCAGCGACGCCGCGTCCTTGGGGAGGTCGCGGCCGTCGAGCGGCGGCGCGTCGACGTCGATGCCGGCGTCGGCGGCGACCGCCGCGACGGTGTCCGGCCGGTCGCCGGAGAGGACCGTGATCCGCACGCCCTGGCTGCGGAAGAACTCGACCGTCTCGCGTGCGTCCGCGCGCAGCCGCTCGCCGAGCACGACCAGACCGAGCAGCTCGAGCCCGCGGAGCGGGCTCTCCGCGTCGAGCCCGCTCCCGGCGGTGCCGAAAGCGAGCACGCGGCGTCCCGCGCCCGCCTCGCGCGCGGCCACCGTCTCGAGCTCTCCGAGCGGGAAGAGCTCGGGCGCGCCGAGCACGTATGTCGTCGCGCCGAGCGTCAGCGCGCTCCAGCGCCGCAGCGAGGAGAAGGGGACGCCGCCGCGCGGCTCCTCGGGCTCGCCGCTGCCGCAGTAGTCGTCGATCGCGGCGAGCGTGGCGTTGCGGGCCGGCGCGCTTGCGGCGTAGCGCCCGAGCGCGTAGGCGAGCTCGCCCTCGTCGACGCCGGGTGCGGGCAGGAGCGCCTCGAGCTGGAGCTGCGCGTCCGTCAGCGTCCCGGTCTTGTCGATGCAGATCGTGTCCACCGAGGCGAGCGACTCGATCGCGTTCAGCTGCTGCGCGAGGATCCCACGCGCCGCCATCCGGATCCCGGCGACGGCGTACGTGAGGCTCGTGAGCAGGATCAGCCCCTCCGGGACGAGCGTCACGACGGCGGCGACCGTCGTCGGCACCGCGTTGTGCAGCGACGTGTGCCGGCGCCAGAGCGCTGCGCCGAGTGCGACGCCGAGCGGGACGAGGACCGCGACGAGGATGAACAGCAGCCTGTTGATCGCACGCTCGAGCGGCGAGCGGGGGTGCCGGAACTCCCTGGCGATTCCCGCCACGCGGGACGCGTAGCTGCCGTCGCCGACCGCGCTCACGACGTAGGCGCCGGAGCCTTCGACCGCGAACGAGCCGGAGCGGACCTCCTCGCCGCGGCCCCGCGGCGCCGGCGCTGTCTCACCGGTCAGGATCGACTCGTCGAGCGCGAGCCCGTCGCTGCGCTCGAGCGTCCCGTCTGCGACCACCTGGTCGCCCTGCTCGACCAGCACGAGGTCGCCCTCGACGACCTCGTCGATGTCGACGTGCCGTGTCCGGCCGTCCCGCATCACCGTGGCGTGCGGTGCGACGAGCGCCGCGAGCCGGTCGAGCGACCGCTTGGCGCGCACCTCCTGCGCGATTCCGATCCCCGAGTTGGCGACGAGGATGGCGAGGAACAGGGCGTCCTGCACCTGCCCGAACGCGAGCGTCAGCACGCCGAAGACGAGCAGGATCAGGTTGAAGACCGTGAAGACGTTGGCGACGACGATGCTCTTGTACGAGCGGCTCGACTCCTCCGCCTCCGACGGCCGAGCGGCGAGCCTGCGCTCCGCCTCCTGCTCGGTCAGGCCCTGCAGCGAAACCGTCATGGCCACGCCCCCAGTCTCGCACCGGTTCGTCCGGCGACCGCGGGAGGATGCGCGGCGAGGCACGTGCGGCCCGTCCTGCTCACCCGCGAGTATCCGCCGGAGGTCTACGGCGGCGCCGGCGTCCACGTCGAGTACCTCGCCCGCGAGCTCGGCAGGGTGCTGCCGGTGGAGGTGCGCTGCTTCGGCGCTGGGCGCGACCCCGCCGAGGGATCCCCGCCGGTGCGCGCCTTCGAGCCGTGGGCCGGGCTCGGCGGCGAGCGGGACTACGCGGCAGCGCTGCGCGTGCTCTCGGTCGACCTCGCGATGACCGAGGGGCTCGAGACGGCGACGCTCGTGCACAGCCACACCTGGTACGCGAACTTCGCGGGCCACCTGGCCAAGGTGATGTTCGGCTTGCCGCACGTCGTCACGACGCACAGCTTCGAGCCGCACCGACCGTGGAAGGTGCAGCAGCTCGGCACCGGCGGCTATGCGCTGTCGAGCTGGTGCGAGCGGATCGCGCTCGAGCACGCCGACGCGGTGATCGCGGTCTCGGGCGCGATGCGCGACGCGGTGCTCGAGCTCTACGAGGTCGAGCCCTCCCGCATCGAGGTGATCCACAACGGCATCGACCCGGACGAGTTCCGGCCCGACCCGGGCACGGACGGGCTGCTCCGCCACGGCGTCGACCCGGGCCGCCCGTACGTCCTCTTCGTCGGGCGCATCAGCCGCCAGAAGGGGATCGACCACCTGCTCGCCGCGGTGCGCTCGCTCGACCCGGCCGCGCAGTTCGTCCTCTGCGCGGGCTCGGCCGACACGGCGGAGCTGCGCGAGGAGGTGGCGCGCACGGTCGAGGAGCTGCAGCGGGAACGGACCGGCGTCGTCTGGCTCGAGGAGATGGTGCCGCGGGCCGACTTGATCCAGCTGATCACGCACGCCGCCGTGCTGGCCGTGCCCTCGGTCTACGAGCCGCTCGGGATCGTGAACCTCGAGGCGATGGCGTGCGAGACGGCGGTCGTGGCGAGCGCCGTCGGCGGCATTCCCGAGGTGGTCGTGGACGGCGAGACCGGGCTCCTGGTGCCGTACGACCCGGCCGACCCGGCCGGGTTCAGGGCGGCGCTGGCGTCCCGGATCGACGAGCTTCTGGCCGATCCCGGGCGGGCCCGGGAGCTTGGCGCCGCCGGGCGCCGCCGCGTCCTCGAGGAGTTCGCGTGGCGCGCGGTCGCCGACCGGACCGTCGCGTTGTACCGGCGCGTCGCGGCCTGATCCGCGTTCTCCCTGATGCGTCCGGCGGGCGCGCGGCCGGAGGATCTACGGCAGGGCAGGGAGGGCGTGGATGGACGACCGCGACAGAGGCGGCTCGACCGCGACGGAGGTCGCGGTCACTCCGTGCCTTGGCTGGTCGGTTTCCTCGCGCGACGGCCGGCTCGGCGTGGTCGAGCGTCTGCTGCTCGACCGCGGCGGCTGCATCGAGGCGGTCGACGTGCGCTGCGGCCTCTTCCTCCCGCGGCACGAGCTGATCGGCGTCGAGGACGTGGTCCAGGTCGACGCAGAGCGCCGCCGGCTCGTCGTCCGGCGCTAGACGGGCTCAGGTGACCCGGCGCCCGCCGTCGAAGCGCGCGCCGTACCAGCCGGTCATCGTCGAGATCCGCACGACCGTGCCGGTGTGGGGCGCGTGGATGAAGCGGCCGCGGCCGACGTAGATTCCGACGTGGCCCTCGCCGTCGAAGAAGACGAGGTCGCCGGGCTTCAGCTGCCAGCGGCCGACGCGGCGGCCGCGGACGTAGTCGGAGAAGCTGGAGTGGGCGAGCTTGACGCCGAAGTGCCCGTAGACGTAGCGGACGAAGCCCGAGCAGTCGAAGCCGGTGCGGGGCGTGGCGCCGCCGTACTCGTAGCGGACGCCGATCAGGTGCCGGGCGAACGAGACGACGCGCTCGCCGAGCGGGAGCCGGATGGCGCGCGCGACGTGGTGCACGAGCGCGCCTGGCCGGCTGACGAGCGTCGGCGGGGGCGAGGGCAGCTCCGTGAGGCCCGGCGGCGGCATCGTCGGGTCGGTGGGCGGCGCCGGGTCGGGCGCCGGAGTGGGGTCGCCGTCGGCGCGCGCCCGGAGCGGAAGCACGAGCGCGAGCGCCAGCGAGAGCGTGAGCAGCAGCAGAGGGAGGAAGAGTCTTGGCCGCATGACAGTCCCCTTCGGCAGTTGGCGCGGCCGACCACCAGGCGGCCGCAATGTCGTTGGGCGGGGCCATTGAACCGGCCCGGCGCCGTGCCGTCACTCCCCCTTTTGGGGGATTCGCCTATTCTTTCCGAACAGAGTTGGATCCGAGAATCGGGCAGGCCGCTCCAATTGCCCCAACCTCCGCCAAGTTCGGATCCGAAATTGATCGGGCCTGCTCAGCCGAGCCGCTCGCCGCTGACCGGGTCGAAGAGGTGCGCCTCGCCGGCCACCGGCCGTAGCGCGACGCGCGAGCCGCGCGCCGGCGCCTGTTTCGCTCCCGACCGGGCGACGAGCTTGTGCTCGCGGCCGTCGATCTGCGCGGCGCAGAAGACGTACGCGTCGGCGCCGATCTCCTCGACCACCTCGACCTGGGCCGGGATCCCTTCGCCGGCGAGCTCGAGCGCCTCCGGCCGGACGCCGAGCACGAGCTCGTGCCACCCGCCCGCCGCCGCGGCCGCGTGCACCTCGTCCGAGAGGGCCACGGCCACTCCGCCGAGCGAGACGGCGCCGTTCGGCGCCGAGCGGCACGGTGAGCAGGTTCATCGCGGGCGAGCCGATGAAGCCGGCGACGAACGTGTTCGCCGGCTGCGTCGTAGAGCACGCGCGGCGTGTCGCACTGCTGCAGCCGTCCGTCCCGCAGCACGGCGACCCGGTTGCCGAGCGTCATCGCCTCGGACTGGTCGTGCGTGACGTAGACGGTCGTCACGCCGAGCCGCGCCTGGAGCGCGGCGATGTCGGCGCGCATCTGCACGCGCAGCTTCGCGTCGAGGTTCGAGAGCGGCTCGTCCATCAGGAAGACGCTCGCCCGCGCGGACGATCGCGCGGCCCATCGCGACGCGCTGGCGCTGGCCGCCGGAGAGCTGGCCGGGCTTGCGCTCGAGGTACTCGGTGAGCCCGAGCAGCTCCGCCACCTCGGCGACGCGCCGCTCGCGCTCGCTCTTCTTCACGCCCGCGATCTTGAGCGGGAAGCCGATGTTCGCCGCGACGGTGAGGTACGGGTAGAGCGCGTAGTTCTGGAACACCATCGCGATGTCGCGCTCCTTCGGCGGGTCGTCCGTCACGTCGCGGTCGCCGATCAAGATCGCGCCGGCGTCGACCTCCTCGAGCCCCGCGAGCATGCGCAGCGCGGTCGTCTTGCCCGAGCCCGACGGGCCGACGAGCACGACGAACTCGCCGTCCTCGATGTGCAGGTCGAGCGCGTCGACGGCCGGCGCCGTCGTCCCCGGATAGATGCGCGTCGCCTGGTCGAAGCGGACGTCAGCCATCGGTGCACCTCCGAGCGGTTCGCCGGTGCGCTGCGCGGCCGCCGCGCCCAGCTCGCTGCGCAGGCGTGCATGCGCCGCCGGGGCGGCGCCGAGCGCGTCGAGCGCGAGCAGCGCAGCGCCGACGATCGGCGGGGCAGGTCGACGACGATCGTCGCGAGAGAGAGCGCCAGCTCGGAGAGGCCGGCGTCGATCGCGGCGAGCAGGCCGGGATCGCCGCGCCTGCAGGAGCCCGCCGCCGAGCACGACCTCGACCGGCTCCTCGCACCGGGCCGAGCCGCGTCAGGGCGACGCGCACGAGCGCGACGATCTCCGACGCCGAGCCGGTCGACGATCCCCGCCGCGACCGCGTCGGCCGCGGCCTCGGCGAACACGAGCGGCGCGAGCTCGACGACGCGCCGCTCCGAGATCGCGCCCGACGTGCATCGGCCTCCGCGAGCTCGAGCGGCGTTCGAGCCCGAAGTGCGCCGGCACGGAGCGCTCGAGCGCCGTGCTGCGGGCCGCGGCCGTCCTCGCTGCGCGCGGCGGCGACGACCGCCGCGAGGCCGACGTCGTGGCCGCCGCCCCAGTCGCCGGTGATCGCGCCGAGCGCGGGGAAGCGGGCCTGCCGGCCGTCCGGCGCCACGCCGACGCAGTTGATGCCGGCGCCGCAGACGACGGCGACGCCCCAGCCGCGCGTCGGTGCCCGCGCGCAGGACGGCGAACGTGTCGTTGCCGACGCTCGACGCGCTGCGCCCAGCCGCGCGCCTCGGCGCGCGGACTTCGCCGTGACCTCCTCGCTCGGGAAGTCGACGCCGGCGAGCAGCAGCTCCGCGATCGCGATCTCGCGCGGACCGCCCGATGCCCGCCTCGGCGAGCGCCTGCTCGAGCAGCGCCTCGAGCCGGTCGAGAGCGCCGTCGACGCCGAGGTGGTGCGGCGAGCTGCCCGGGCCGCGCACGAGCGCGAGCGCGGAGCCGTCCTCCGCGCACGAGCGCGAGGTCGGTCTTCGAGTTGCCGCCGTCGACGGCGAGCGCCAGGCTCATCGCGCCGCCTCCTCGAGCGAGCGACTCGAGGAGGGCGTCGACCAGCTCGACCTGCCCGATCAGCGGGTGCGCGAGCAGCGCCTTGCGCGCGACGACCGGGTCGCGCGTCGTCGCAGCCTCGACCGTGAGCCGCTCGTACGCGGCGACGTGCTGGACGAGCCCGAGCAGCTCCGGCGCGAGCGGCGGCTGCGGCAGCGGCTCAGGGCCGTTCGCGCCGATCCGCGCCGGCACCTCGACGACGTCGTCGGCCGCGAGCCCGGCGAGCGTGCCGCCGTTGCGCATGTCGACGACGTGGACGGCGCCGTCGTCCGAGACGAGCGACGCGACGAGCCCGACCGCCGCCTCGCTGTAGTACGCGCCGCCGCGCTGCTCGAGCAGCGCCGGCTTCTCCGTGAGCGACGGGTCGCGGTACATGCTCCAGCAGCTCGCGCTCGATCTCCGCGACCGTCTGCGCGCGCGGCACGCCGTCCTGCTGCTCGGCGAGCACGCGGTCGTGCGCGTAGAAGTAGCGCAGGTAGTACGACGGGAATCGCGCCGAGCTCGTCGAGCACGCTGCGCGGCAGCTCGATGTGCTCGGCGAGCTCGTCGCCGTGCTCGGCGAGCAGCTCGCGGCAGGACGTCGCGGCCGTCGACGCTGCACCGCCCGGATCCACGTCAGGTGGTTGAGGCCGACCTGGTCGACGACGACGCGGCCCGGCTCGACGCCGAGCATGCCCGCGAATCGCCGCTGGAAGCCGATCGCGACGTTGCAGAGTCCGACCGCGCGGTGCCCGGCGTCGAGCAGCGCGCGCGTGACGATGCCGACCGGGTTCGTGAAGTCGACGATCCACGCGTCCGGCGCCGCGCGCGCCGCGACACGCTCGGCGATGTCGAGCACGACCGGCACCGTGCGCATCGCCTTCGCGAAGCCGCCGGCGCCGGTCGTCTCCTGGCCGATGCAGCCGCAGCGCGAGCGGCACCGTCTCGTCGGGCAGGCGCGCCTGCTGGCCGCCGACCCGGATCTGGAGGAGGACGAAGTCGGCGCCGTCGAGCGCCGCGGTCGAGATCGTCGGTGACGCACGAGCCCGCCCGCGTAGTCCTGGCGCGCGAGCATCCGCTCCGGCGAGCCCGCCGACGACGTCGCAGCCGCTCGGCGTCGATGTCGTGCAGCGCGAGCTCGTCGACCGGCAGCCGCGTCAGGTGGGAGACGAGCTCGGGCGTGTACGTCGAGCCGGCGCCGATGACGGCGAGCTTCATCCCTTCACCCCCGTGAGGGTGACGCCCTCGACGAACGCGTGCTGCGCGAGGAAGAAGAGCACGATCACCGGCGCCATCACGAGCAGCGTCGCCGCCATCGTCAGGTTCCACTGCACCTGGTGCAGCGTGCGGAACTCCGAGAGGCCGATCGACAGCACCCAGTGGTGTGCGTTCTCGCCCGTGTAGAGCAGCGGCAGGAAGAAGTCGTTGAACGTGTAGAGGAACGAGAAGAGCGCGACCGCCGCGATCGCCGGCTTCGCGAGCGCGAACGACCACCGTCGTCAGGATCCGCAGCTCGCCGCAGCCGTCGACGCGCGCCGCGTCGAGGTACTCCTCCGGAATCGTCAGGAAGAACTGGCGCAGCAGGAAGATCGAGAACGCGTCGCCGAGCCAGTTCGGGATGATCAGCGGCCAGAGCGTCCCGATGAAGTTGTAGCCGAAGGGGTGGAACTTCGCCCACATCACGTACAGCGGCACGACGGTCACCTGCGGCGGCAGCATCAGCGCGACGAGCACGACCATGAACGCGACCTTGCGGCCGCGCCAGCGCAGGCGCGCGAGCGCGTAGGCGACGGGCACGCTCGAGACGAGGACGCCGATCGTCGCGAGCACCGCGTACTCGAGCGTGTTGAGCGTCCAGCGCCAGAGCGGCGCCTTCGTGAACACGCTCGACGAAGTTGTGCCACGCGAACGGGCGCGGCCAGAGGTGCGACGACAGCGCCTGGTCGTTCGTCATCAGCGCCGTCAGCGTGATGAAGACGAACGGCGCCAGGAAGGCGATCGCGGCGGCGATCAGCAGGCTGTGGTTCGCGATCCCGACCAGCAGCCGGCGCCGGCGGACGCGCGCAGGCGGGCGGCGGCGGACGAGCGGGGCGCGACCTCGACCGCGGCCATCTCAGCGCACCGCCCCGACGTGCACCCAGCGCCGCGAGTTGACGACGATCACGAGCGTGACCGCGAAGGAGACGGCGAGCAGCAGCATCGCCATCGCCGAGGCGTAGCCCATCTGGAAGTCGCGCGAAGCCCGTGCTGGTAGAGCAGCACGGGTAGAAGAGCGTCGAGTCCTGCGGGTAGCCGAGGCTGCCGAGGTGACGTCGGCCGCCTGCGACGCCTGGCCGGCCGCGACGCCGGCGGCGACGTACGCCTGCGTGAAGTACTGCAGCCCCTGGATCACGCCGAGGACGACCGCGAACAGGATCACCGGGCTGATCGTCGGCAGCGTCACCTAGCGCAGGCGCTGCAGCGGGCCGGCGCCGTCGAGCTCCGCCGACTCGTACAGCTGCCGCGGCACGTCGAGCACGGCGGCGAGGAAGATGATCATCGTGTTGCCGACGCCCCAGAGCGCCGAGCAGCGACGAGCGACGGCTTCGCCCAGGTCGGGTCCTGGAACCAGAGCGGCCCCTGGATCCCGAGATGCGACAGGATCGTGTTGACCGGGCCCGTCGCCGGGTTGAGGAGGTAGACGAAGCCGAGCGTCGCGGCGACGGGCGGGCGCGAGCGCGGGCAGGTAGAAGATCGTCCGGAAGACGCCGACGCCCGTGCGGGCCCGCGCGAGCATGAGCGCGATCCCGAAGGCGAACAGCACCTGCAGCGGCACGAGGACGACGATCAGCCAGAGCGTGTTCTTGACCGCCGGCCAGACCTGCGGGTCGACGTTGAACAGGTAGCGGTAGTTCGCGAGCCGACCCAGCGCGGCGACGAGAGCAGGTCGTAGTGGGTGAACGAGAGGTACGCGCTCATCACGAGCGGGTAGCCGAAGAAGATCGAGAAGCCGACGAGCCAGGGGCTCATGAGCAGGAAGCACGAGGCGCGCGCCGCCGCCACGCCGCCCGCCTCCTGGCTCGCCGGCGGTCCAGCGGTGCCGGCGGCCGCCGAGGTTGTCTCCCGGGCGACCGCCATTGGTCACGGCACTCCGCCGCCCGCCTGCTTGACCTGGGCGTCGATCTGCTTGTCGAGCGTCTGCAGACGCGCCGGCGAGGTTCTTCACCGTGCCCGCCTGCCACTTCGTGACGAAGCTCTGGAACGGCGTTCGTGTACGACGACACCGGACGCCATGATCGGCGTCGTGCTCGACTTCGGATTCGCGAAGATCTTGAGGAACGTCGCGAAGTGCGCGTCGGGCGTCAGCTCCTTCGAGTGGTCGACGCAGTCGTCGACGGCACGTTCCGGATGCCGTTCGAGAGCTCGGCGAGCGCGTGGTCGTTCGTCGTCAGGTACTTGACGAGCTCCCACGCCTGCGCTGTGTGCTTGCCGTTCTTCGGGATGCCGATGATCGTGCCGTTGATGTACCCCGAGCCGTACAGGCTCGGGCTGTCGGTCGGCATCGGCGCCGTGCCGTAGTCGAGCGTCGGGTGCTCGGCCTGGATGAACGCGACGCGCCACTCGCCGTCGAGGTTCATCGCGACCTTGCCGGTCTCGAAGGCGTTCGAGGCGGAGAACTCGTCACCGAGCCCGGCCTGGAAGCTTGACGAGGTTGTTGTAGCCGTACCAGTCGATCAGCCCCTTCTGCCAGTTCAGCCACTTCGTCCAGCCGGGCTCGGTGGCGAGGATCGCCTTGCCCCTGGGCGTCGGTCCACTTCGCGCCGAACGCAGTGATCCAACGCTCCGGCACGTTCTCGTAGAAGCCGATGAACGGATCGAAGCCGACCACCTTGAGCGAGCCGTCCGGAGTTGCGCACCGTCAGCTTCTTCGCGTCCGCGGTCAGCTCGGCGATCGTCTTCGGCGGCGACGGCGATGCCGGCCTTCGCTGAAGAGCGTCTTGTTGTAGTAGAGGCCGTACGTGTCGGCCAGCAGCGGCAGCGCGCACCGCTTGCCGTCGTACTGGGTGTAGTAGCTGCGTCGCCGCCGGGAACTGCGAGACGCTGATCTTGGACTGCTTCAGATACGGCGCGAGGTCGATCCAGCCGCCGGTCCCGCAGTAGATCGCCGACGTTGTACGAGTTGAACGAGCTGACGACGTCCGGCGCGGTGCCGGCCCGGATCGCCGCGACGATCTTGTCGTCGTTGATGCTGCCGACGACCTTCACGTGTCACGCTCGGATGCGCCTTGTCGTACTCGGCCACCACCTTCTTGAAGACGCTGAGCTCGCGGGCGCTCCAGCCGACCCAGACGGTGAGCTGGTCGGTGCGGCCTTCGCCGCGGTCGCGGCCGGCGAGCTGCGTGCGCGCGACGCGGCAGCCGTCGCCGCGAGCGCGAGCACGGCGGCGAGGACGGCCGCGCCTCGCGCATGCGTCTCATCGTGCCTCCCTCCCGAAGAACGGCGAGAATCGCTCTGGTTAGAGATCCTTACGAGGCGACGCTATACGCCTTTCTCGCAGTTCGCGTCAACTCCTGTTGCTATGCAGCAATCGGGTTAAGGCTCCTTAACGAGATGACGAGCACGCGTGCGACGCCGCCACTGCTCAAACGGCTCAACGAGCGCACCGTGCTCGAGACGATCCGGGCAGGCGCGCCGATCTCGCGCGCGGAGATCTCGCGCCGCGCCGGCATCTCGAAGCCGACCGTCTCGCTCGCGCTGCAGTCGCTGCTCGACGCCGGCCTCGTCCGCGAGGCAGCGGCGCCCCGGCAGGCGCTCCGACGCTACGGCGCCGTCTTCTTCGAGCCGGTGCCGGAGGCGGCGCTCGTCCTCGGCCTCGACCTCGGCGCGCGCTTCCTGCGCGGCGCCCTCTGCGACCTCGCGCGGCGCGATCCGCGCGCGGCAGGACGTCGAGCTCGCGGCGCGGGTCCGGCGGCGTGGACGCCGACGCCGTGCTCGGGCTCGTCGCCGGCCTGCGCGAGTCGCTCGTCGCGGCGACCGGTCTCGACGGCGTCCCGATCGACGGCGTCGTCGTCGGCGTGCCGGGGGTCGTCGGAGCCCGACCGGGACACGATGCGGCTCGTCGCGAACGTCGCGCGGCCTCGAGGGCAGCGGCTTCGGCAGCGAGCTCCAGGAGCGGCTCGGGCTTCCCGGTCACCCTCGAGAACGACATCAACCTCGCCGCGCTCGGCGAGCAGTGGCACGGCGTCGCGCACGGCGTCGACGACTTCGTCTTCCTCTCGGTCGGCACCGGGCTCGGCGCTGGGCTCGTGCTGCGCGGCGAGCTGCACCGCGGCCACAACGGCGCCGCCGGCGAGCTCGACTACGCGCGCGTCGGGCCTCGACCAGGACATCGACCCGTGCGCGGCCGCGCTGTCCGCGATCGCGGAGCGGCTCGCCGCCGGCACGGGACACGGTCGCTCGCGCCGCCGTACGAGGCGCGCTCGATCTTCGCCGCCGCGCGCGCGGGCGACGCGCTCGCGCGCGCCGTCGGTCGCCGAGGAGGCGCGGCGCATCGCGCTGCACATCGTCCCCGTCGCGGCGGTCACGGACGTCGGCCTCGTCGTGCTCGGCGGCGGCATCGGCGCGAACGGCGAGCTGCTCCCGGCGCGTCCGCCCGCTGCTCGCCGAGCTGGCTGCCGTATCCGCCGCGCGTCGAGATCTCGAGCCTCGGCGACGCCGCCGTGCTCGACGGGCGCGCTCGCGGTCGGGCTCGACGCGGCGCTCGACAACGTCTTCGTCAGCCGCCGCCCTACTTGATCGTCAGCGCCGCGCAGCTTTCCTTGCTCTTGTTGCCGGCCGCGTCGTGCGACGTGACGCAGAAGCTCAGCTTCCCCTTCATGTTGGCGGGCGTCCCCGTCAGCTTGTAGCCGTACACGTGCCCGTTCAGGGCGGGTCCGAGCTTCGTCTTCCAGCGGCCGACGAGGGAGCCGCGGTAGACGGCAAGCTCCTCCCACGTCTTGCCGCTCTTGTCGCTCACGGTGTAGCGGAGGTTGGTCGTGCCACCGACGGTGCCGGTGCTCACGAGCGCACGCACGACCGGCGCGACCGTGTCCGTCGCCTTGCGCGTGTACGAGCCGCACGCCTCCGTGTACTTCGCACCGCAGAAGAAGCTCAGCCGCGTGGCCGTCCAGACGATCTTGATCTTCTCGTGGCCCAGATCCCAGCCGATCTTCACGCACTTCGAGTTCCACTGGAACTCGTCCTCGAGGTAGATGTTGTTGCCGAGCGGGTGGTACCTGTACGTGTTGGTGTTCGGCTGGACGGCGCAGTGGTCCTTCGGCGTGTTGTGCAGCGTCATCGAGTACTCCGAGTAGCCGCCGCCGGGAAGTGCCTTCCAGAGGTAGACGTCGGTTGCTCGTGGACTTCCAGGAGCCGATCGGGGAGCCGGCGGCGTGCGCGACCGCCGCCCCGGCGCCGAGCACGATCAGCAGCCCGGCGGCCGTGCACAACAGCCGGTGAGGGTTCACGGGAGACCTCCTTGGTCAGTCGCCGGGAGGCCGCACGACGAGCATGTGCGGACCTGCCGGGATCGGCGCGAACGGCAGCTCGCGGCTCACGGCCCACTCGTCGAGTGCGAGCTCGAGCTCCTCGAAGACGTGAATCTCCTCGGCGGCGGCGCAGGTGACCTCGATCGAGGTGTCCTCGAGGTGTGCGCCGACGATGTGCTCGCACACGGTCGGGAACGCGTCGACCGCATCGCACGTGCGGCTGAATTCGACGTGGATCGCAGTCGTCATCTCGACGCCTCGAGGAGACGGAGGACGTCCTCGTCCTCGGGGGCTGTGAAGTCTCCGAACCACACGCCGCGCGAGCCGAGATACTCGAACTCGAACAGGCAGTGGACGAGATCGGCCGCCTCCCGCACGAGCTTCAGCCCGGCGAGGCTGCCGACCGGCACGGCGGCGATGACCCGAGTCGCGTGCTCCGAACGCGCCCACGCGATCGCGGCGAGCATCGTCGCGCCGGTCATGATCGCCTCGTCCACGAGCACGATGTCGCGCCCCGCGAGCGCGGCCGCGCGCCGGTGGGGATGCAGGCGAGCCTCGAGCCGGCCGGCCTCTTTGCGGGCGCGGGCGGTCGCGACCACCAGCTGGGCCTCGCTCAGGCCCTTCCGGTCGACGACGTGGGAGGCGCCGCCGGGTGCGACGGCACCGATCGTGTACTCCGGCTCGGCGGGATGGTGGATCCGCGCCACGACCGCGACGTCCAGCGGCGCGTGCAGCGGCCGGGCCACCTCGTCGCCGATCACGACGCCGCCGAGCGTCAGGCCGATCACCAGCGGCGTACTGAGCTCAGCCTCCAGGGCCTCGCTCAGACGCCTGCCGGCGTCCGTTCGGTCGTCGAACAGGATTGACTCCGCGAGCCATGCGGGCATGAAGCCCGACGCCTCAGGGCCGACTATCGCCATTGCGCTTCCCTTCGACGTACTCGTGGATCGCGCCGGCGGCACGGCGGCCGGCGCCCATGGCGAGGATCACGGTCGCCGCACCGGTGGCGATGTCGCCGCCGGCGAAGACGCCCTCGCGGCTCGTCTTGCCCGTCTCCGGGTCGGTGACGACGCAGCCGTGCTTGTTGGTCTCCAGGCCCGCGGTCGTCGCGGGCACGAGCGGATTCGGGTTCGTGCCGAGCGCGATCACGGCAAGGTTGCACTCGAGCACGAACTCCGAGCCTGCGATCGGAACCGGCCGCGGCCGTCCCGAATCGTCCGGCTCGCCGAGCTCCATGCGGACGCACTCCATGCCGCACACGCGCCCGTCGTCGTCGCCCAGGAACCGCAACGGCAGCGTCAGCCAGTCGAAGATCGTGCCCTCCTCCGCCGCGCGCTTGTAGTCCTCGGCGCGCGCGCCCATCTCGGCCTGCGTGCGCCGGTAGACGATGTGCGCCTCTTCCGCTCCGAGCCGGATCGACACACGCGCGGCGTCCATCGCCGTGTCGCCGGCGCCGATCACGGCGGCGCGCGTCGGGCGCTGGACGGGCGTGTCGTAGTCGGGGAACGAGTAGGCGCGCATGAGGTTCACGCGCGTGAGGTACTCGTTCGCCGAATAGACGCCCTTGAGGTTCTCGCCGGGGATGTTCATGAACTTCGGCGAGCCGGCGCCGGTGCCGACGAACACGGCGGAGTAGCCGAGGTCGCCGAGCAGCTCGTCGATCGTCACCGTCTTGCCGATGATCACGTTCGTCTCGAACACGACGCCGGCCTCGCGCAGCCGCTCGACGTCCTCGTCGACGATCGCCTTCGGCAGGCGGAACTCGGGGATGCCGTAGCGGAGCACTCCGCCGATCGCGTGCAGCGCCTCGAACACCGTGACCCGATAGCCGAGCTGCACGAGATCGCTCGCGGCGGTCAGGCCGGCCGGGCCCGAGCCGACGATCGCGATCCTTTCCGCGCGCTGCGTCACCGTGCGGGTGGCGCCGTCCTGCGGATGTGTGCGCTCCCAGTCGGCGACGAACCGCTCGAGCCGCCCGATCCCGACCGGCTCCAGGCGCGCAAGCACGGAGCACTGGGCCTCGCACTGGTGCTCGACCGGGCAGACGCGCCCGCAGATCGCGGGCAGCACGTTCTTCGTGCGGATCAGCTCGGCGGCGCCGCTGAAGTCCTCGAGCGCCACGCGGCGGACGAACTCGCGGATCGGCACGCCGACGGGGCAGCCCTGCTCGCAGAGCGGGTCCTGGCACTGGATGCAACGGCGAGCCTCCGCGAGCGCGCGCTCGACCGTGTAGCCGATGGCGACCTCGTCCCAGAGAGCTCGGCGCTCGATCGGGTCGAGCTGAGGCATCGTCGTCTTGGTCGGGTAGAGGATCGGCATCGTCGCTACCTCCCGGCTGCGAGCTCGACCGCGAGCCGCTCCTCGTCGACGTACATCTTCGAGCGCACGACGGCCTCGGCGAAGTCGACCTGGTGCGCGTCGAAGAACGGCCCGTCGACGCACGCGAACTTCGTCTCGCCGCCGACCGCGACCCGGCAGGCGCCGCACATGCCGGTGCCGTCGAGCATGATCGGGTCGAGCGAGACCATCGTCCGGAGGCCGTGGGGGCGCGTCGTCTCCGCGACCGCGCGCATCATCGGCATCGGCCCGATCGCGTAGCAGTCCGTGAACCGCTTCCCGTCCTCGGCGAGCAGCTCGCCGAGCAGGCCCGCGGTGAAGCCGTGGTAGCCGATCGAGCCGTCGTCGGTGCAGGGGAGATAGTTGTCGCTCATCGGCTCGAGCAGATCGCGCAGGATCAGCAGCTCCGCCGTCCGCGCACCGACGATCGACGTCACCTCGACGCCGCGCAGACGGAGCTCGCGCGCGATCGGGAAGACGGCGCCCGCGCCGAAGCCGCCGCCGACGAGAACCGCGTGCCCGGTCTCCGGTAGCGGCGCCGGCAGCCCGAGCGGCCCCGCGAAGTCGAGCATCTCGTCGCCCTCGTCGAGGGCGCAGATGAGCCCGCTCGTCTTGCCGACCTGCTGGACGACGAGCGTGATCGTGCCCGCCTCACGGTCGAAGTTCGTGATGCTGATCGGCACGCGCTCCCCGTGCGGGTCGACGCGCAGGATCACGAACTGCCCCGGCTGCGCGTGCGATGCCACGAGCGGCGCATCCACGACGAAGAGCCATGTGACCGGCGTGAGCTCGCGTTTCTCGAGGATGGTCGCCATCACGTCTCCTAGAGCAGCGGGTGGTCGTTCATTGCCTTCAGCCGTTGCCAGCGCCGGTCGACCTCTGCCTCGATCTCGGCGAGCTCCTGCTCGTAGCCGGGGCGGCACAGATGCTTCGTCTTGCCCATCATCCCGAGCCACTGGGCGACCGGGGTGCGGCGCCCGAGCGGTTCCGGGTCGTACGTGAGCGACGTGGAGTGGCGCTCGATCTCGTAGAGCGGGAAGAAACAGGAGTCGACCGCTCCCTGCACGATGTCGGTGCCGACGCGGTCGGTCGTCAGCCAGTTGAGCGGGCAGGAGATGAGCACCTTCCCGTACGCCAGGCCCTCGTTCTGCGCGTACCACTGCGCCTTCGCGCCCTTGGCGAGCAGGTCGTCCGGGAAGCCCTCGACGCCGGTGAAGACGTACGGGATGTTCGTCGCCGCCATGATCTGCGGCATGTCCTTGTGGTGGAAGGACTTGCCGTGCTCGGCTGGTCCGACGTTGCTCGTCGCGGTGCGGTGGCCGAGCGGCGTCGAGTAGCTCAGCTGCGCACCCGTGTTCATATAGCCCTGGTTGTCGTACTCGAGGATGATCAGCCCGTGGTTGCGAAGCGCGGTGCCGATCGCCGCGCCGGTGCCGATGTCCATGCCCCCGTCGCCGCTGATCATCACGAACGTGATGTCTTCGCCCGAGGGGATCTCGCCGCGGCGCTGGCGCTCCTTGAACATCTCGACGACGCCCGAGAGCGTCGCGGCGCCGTTCTGGAAGAGGTTGTGGATGTACGTGACGCGGTGCGACGTGTACGGGTAGCCGGTGCTCACGACCATCGCGCAGCCCGTCTGGTAGAGGACGACGATGTCGCCCTCGATTCCGCGCAGGAACTGGTCGAGCGCGGGGAAGATGCCGCAGCCGGGGCAGGCGCCGTGGCCAGGGGCAATGCGCTTCGGCTCCGCGACGAGCTGCCAGGCGGGCGGCGCCTCGACCTTCAGGCGGCCGGTGCTGTCGTTCACGGCGACCTTGACGACGCCGGAGATCGTCTCGTTGCGGGCGATCGGGGGCAGGCCGGGACGCACCGGGGGGTGCGCGGGGTCGCCGGCGAAGACGCCGTAGTAGTCGAAGGCGGGATGGACGGGGCCCTTCTCCACCGTGTCGGCGGCGAGCCGGAAGAGCGCCTCGGCGTCCTCGGTGTAGAAGTCCCTACCGCCGAGCCCGTAGATCCGGGTGAGGCAGACCGTGGCGTTCGCAGGGTCGTCCTTCAGCGCCGACTTCACCTCGTGTGCGACATGCCCGCCGCCGGAGCCGTACGAGTCCGCGCGCTCGCCGATCACGAGCGCGCGCACGCCGCGAAGGGCGGTGCGCAGCTCGTCGGCCGGGAAGGGCCGCAGAACGTTCGGGCTCACGACTCCGGCGCGGATCCCTTGCTCGCGTAGGCGGTCGGCAGCGTCTTTCGCCGTCTCGGCCGCGGAGTTGAACAGCAGCAGCGCGACGTCGGCGTCCTCCATCCGGTACAGGTCGACGACGTCGTAGTGGCGGCCGCTCAGTGCCTCGTACTCGGCGAAGACCTCCGGCAGCGCCTGCAGCGCCGCCTGCATCGCGAGATTGAGCTGGTACTTGTTGTTGATCAGGTCGGGGTCGTTCATGTACGGCCCGATCGTGACGGGATGCCGCGGGTCGAGCGCCGAGACGCCCTCGATGAACGGGCCGAGGAAGTCCTGGACGGCCTTGGGATCCTCGAAGACCGAGACGCGGCGCTTCTGGTGGCTCGTGAAGAAGCCGTCGAACGCGACGATCGCGGGCAGGCGGACGTCGGCGCGCTCTGCAGCGCGAAGCGCGCAGACGTTCAGGTCGTAGACGGCCTGCGGGTCGCGCGCCATGAAGATCAGCCAGCCGGCGTCGAGCGCGAAGTAGACGTCGGAGTGGTCGCCGCGGATGTCGAGCGGTCCGCTCACTGTGCGCGTCGCGAGATCGAGGAGCATCGGGAAGCGCGTGCCCGACTGCACGGGGTACTGCTCGAGGCCGTAGAGCAGGCCCTGCGCGCTCGTCGCGTTGAAGACGCGGCCGCCGCCGACCGCGGCGCCGTAGCAGATCCCTGCGGCGCCGTGCTCGCCGTCGGCGGGAATCATCACCATCCGGTGCGCGCCGGCGGCCTTGCGCTCGTCGAGGATCTCCGCGATCTCCGTCGACGGCGTGATCGGGTAGTAGCCCATCACATGGAAGTCGATGTGCTCGGCGGAGAGGGCGGCCATCTCGTTACCGGTCTTGAACAGCGTCACCTGCGCCGGTGCCTTGACCTTCTTCGCCTTCTTCACGGCGACGGCCACTACATCACCTCCGCGAAGAGTGGGACGGTGTGTTGAGCGGCCCAGCCCTCTTCCTCGCGCAGCTCGACGAGCGCGCCGGTCGGGCAGACCTCGGTGCACTTGAGGCACCCCTTGCAGTACTGGTAGTCGATCCCCAGCAGCCGGACGCCGTCCGCCTTCTCGTCCCAGACCATGCAGAGGTCGGGACAGACGATGTCGCAGAGGCCGCAGTGGACGCATTTGTCGAGGAGGAGCTCAGGGACGAAGCCGACGCGTGAGGTGCTGAGATCCTTGGCGATGCTGTTGCCGGCCTCGAGGATCACGCCGCCGATCGGCGCCTCGAGGTATCCGAAGGAGGGCGCTTGCCGGGCAGGCGGCCGCGCCACGACCGGGCCGGCGGCCTCGAACGTCGTGAGCTGCAGCTCGTCGAAGCCGCGGTCGAACGTGCGGAGGTTCGCCTCCACGACCTCCGGGTGGCGGCGCCCGAACGTGGCCCGGATCGTCTCCTTCAGTGCATCCGGCTCGAGGAACGGGCAGACGCGGGCGACGGCGCCGAGGATCGCGGTGTTCACGCGCGTCTTCTCCTCGACCGCGATCCCGAGCGCGTCGAGGACGCCGATCGTGCCCGCGTCCAGCTCGAGCGCGTCGCGCACCTCGTCAGCCGAGCTCGTCGTGTTGACGATCACCGTGCCCGAGGGTGCGAGCCCGGCGATCGCGGCGGGCGAGCGGCTGAACGCCTCGTGGAAGATGGCGATCACCTGCGGCGTCTCGACCGGGCTGCTCGTGCGGATCTCCCGCTCGGGCGCCGCAAAGCGGATGAAGGACTTGACGGGCGTCCCCTTCTTCTCGGAGCCGTACGAGGAGAAGTGGGAGCCGTTCAGCCCCTGCCGCAGAACGCCCGCCTCGGCGAGCATCTGCCCTGCCAGGTGCGCGCCGAGCCCTCCGATCGACTCGAAGCGAATCCCGAAAAAGCCATCGCGATCCGGGCTGAACTGGCCCACGCCCATGCACTAACTCCTTTTGCAGCGAACGTCCTACCGGGGGCCCGGGGGCGCATCCGGGCCATCCCCTACGGCGCCTGGGGATTTCCACTGTGGTCACTGCGCCGATCCGCGCACGCGCGGATGGGGAGCTGCGCCGAGTGAACGAGGCTCGTGGTGCGATCGGCGAAGGAGGAGAGATGGCCACCAAGGAGCGGGAGGCCGTACGTCCCGGCGACGTCATCGAGGTGACAGGTCGTCGCGTCGGCGACGCGTCGCGGACGGGGGAGATCTGCGAAGTGCTCGGATCGGTCGAGCGCCCGTACTACCGCGTGAAGTGGAACGACGGCCACGAGACCGTGTTCTTCCCGGGCAGCGACACGGTCGTCAAGCACGAGCGGCGGGGATCGCAACCTGCCGCCGAGCCCGCTGCGGGACAGAACGTCCTGGTCGAGTACCTGCGCGACGAGCACGTCGAGTTCGAGCTGCTGCCGCACCGACGCACGCTGACCGCGACCGGCGAGGCCAAAGCGCTCGGGGTGCCGCCTCAGGAGACTGCGAAGACCGTCATTGCCCGCGACGAGAACGGCGCCAATGTCCGCGCCGTCGTCCTCGCATCGGCCCGGCTCGATCTCGCGAAGCTCGCGCAGGCGGTGAACGCGAAGGAGGTCGCCCTGCTCACCGAGAGCGAGCTCGCGGGCTCGTACCCGCAGTTCGAGCTCGGTGCGGTGCCGCCGTTCGGCGGGCCGGCCGGCGACCGCGTCGTCGTCGACCGGAGGCTCGCCGACTGCGAGCACGTCGTGCTGGACGCAGGCGTGCACGACGCGTCGCTGCGTCTGCGCACCCAGGATCTGATCGACCTCGCGGACGCGATGCTCGCGGACGTCGCGAAGAAGTAGCTAGAAGAAAAGCACGCTCACGACTGTCCGTCCGCCAGCTCGCGGGCACGGTTCATCGCGGCCTGAATCGCGTTGAGGAAGGCGGCGCGGACACCGGCCTGCTCGAGCTCGCGGATCGCGGCGATCGTCGTGCCGCCGGGCGACGTGACGGACTCGCGCAGCTCGACCGGGTGCATCTTCTGGTCGCGCAGCTGCTTCGCCGTGCCGAGCATCGTCTGGACGACGAGCGTGGTCGAGATCTCGCGCGAGACGCCCAGCAGGATGCCGGCCTCGATCATCGCCTCGGCGAGCAGCGCGAAGTAGGCCGGCCCGGAGCCGGAGAGAGCGGTGACGGCGTCCATCGTGCTCTCGGGGACGCGCACGACGCGCCCGAGATGCTGGAGCGCCTCCTCGGCGAGCGCGAGCTGCGTCTCGCCTGCGTGCGCGCCGGCGCACACGCCCGCCATGCCCTCGTGCACCGTCGACGGCGCGTTCGGCATCGCGCGCACGACCGGGACGCTCTCGGCGATGCGCGCCTCGATGTACGCGGTCGGAATCGCGGCCGCGCACGAGAGCACCGTCTGTGCAGGAGTGAGCAGGCCGCCGATCTCGCCGAGCAGCACGTCGATGTCCTGCGGCTTCACGGCGACCACGATCAGTTGCGCGCCGGCGACGGCCGCCGCGTTGCCGGTCGTCGCCTCGACGCCGTGCCGGTCGTGCAGCTCGGCGGCACGGCTCTCGCTGCGGGTGGTGACGACGATCGCGTCCCGTCCCCGCCAGCCGGAGCTGAGCAGGCCGGTGAGCAGCGCCTCGCCGATGCGGCCGCCGCCGAGGATCGCGATCCTTTCGGAATCCGCCACAGGGCGAGTCTGCCTAATCCCGGAGCGGCGCGGGCGACAGTGCCGCGCGGCGGGCGAGCCGCGGGCGGGCGGGCGCGGTGGCCAGCCAGCCGTCGACGGCGTGGGCGCAGCGGCGGCCCTCGTCGATCGCCCACACGATCAGCGACTGCCCGCGGCGGGCGTCGCCGGCGGCGAAGACGCCGCGCACCGACGTCGCGAACTCGGCCGCCTCGGCGTTGCCGCGCGCGTCTCTGGCCACTCCGAGCTGGTCGAGCAGCGCGGGCTCCGGGCCGACGAAGCCCATCGCGAGCAGCACGAGCTCTGCCGGGTGCGATTCCTCGCTCCCGCGCACGGGCTCGAACGGCGGCGCGCCGCTGTTCCGCATCCAGTCGATCCGCTCCACACGCCCGGCGCCGGCGAGCGCGGTGGTGGAGATGGCGAAGCTGCGGTCGCCGCCCTCCTTGAGCGCGTAGGACGTGCGCAGCTTCATCGGCCATAGCGGCCACGGCGTCAGGTCGTCGGGCCGCGACGCGGGCGGCTCGCCGAGCAGCTCGATCTGGGTGACCGACGCGGCGTTCTCCCGGTGCGCGCTTGCGACGCAGTCGGCGCCGGTGTCGCCGCCGCCGACGACGATCACGTGCCTGCCCGTGGCGCTGATCGCCGGCGTTGCCGAGCCCGCGACCGCGCGGTTGCGCTGGTAGAGGTACTCCATGGCGAAGTGCACGCCGTCGAGCTCCCGTCCGGGGATGGGGAGATCGCGCGGCACGCGCGAGCCGACGGCGAGCACGACCGCGTCGAAGTCCTCGGTCAGCTCGGCCGGGTCGAGGTCGCCTCCCACGTCGACGCCGTAGCGGAACGTCACGCCCTCCTCGGCGAGCTGCCGGAGGCGCCGTTCGACGACCTCCTTGTCGATCTTGAAGTCGGGGACGCCGAAGCGCAGCAGGCCGCCGCCGGCCTCGTCGCGCTCGAAGACGGTGACGAGATGGCCGGCGCGGTTGAGCTGCTGCGCGCAGGCGAGCCCGGCCGGGCCCGAGCCGACCACGGCCACGGTGCGGCCGGAGTGCGCCGCCGGCGGCTGCGGGACGATCCAGCCCTCGTCCCAGCCGCGCGCCGAGATCGCGAGCTCGATCTGCTTGATCGACACGGCGTTGCCCTCGTCGATCTCGAGCACGCAGGCCGCCTCGCACGGCGCGGGACAGAGGCGCCCGGTGAACTCGGGGAAGTTGTTCGTGCGGTGCAGCTGGTCGAGCGCCTCGCGGAAGCGGTCGCGGTAGACCAGGTCGTTCCACTCCGGGATGAGGTTGCCGAGCGGGCAGCCGCTGTGGCAGAAGGGCACGCCGCATTCCATGCAGCGGGCGCCCTGTTCCTGCAGCTCGACGAGCGGCAGGACCTTGACGAACTCGCGGTGGTCGCCGATCCGCTCGGCGGGCGGCCGCTCCGGCGTCTCCGCGCGCTTGAGCTTGAGGAAGGCCCCGAGCTCGCCCATGCCTACGCGGCCGCCTCGGTCTCGGCGGTGAGGAAGCCCTCGCCGCCCGTGGACAGCGGTTTGTCGGTGTACTCGAGCGCCCGCTTGAAGTCGTGCGGCATCACCTTCACAAAACGCGTGAGCGACGCTTCCCAGTCCGCGAGCAGCCCGGCGGCGACGGGCGAGCCGGTGCGCCGCCCGTGCTCCTCGACGAGCGCGCGCAGGGTCTCGGCGTCCTCTCCCGCCACCGGCTCGAGGCCGACGAGCTCGCCGTTGCAGCGGGTCTCGAAGGTGCCGTCCTCGTCGAGGACGAAGGCGACGCCGCCGCTCATCCCGGCACCGAAGTTGCGCCCCGTCCGGCCGAGCACGGCGACGATCCCGCCGGTCATGTACTCGCAGCCGTGGTCGCCGACGCCCTCGACCACCGCCTGCGCGCCCGAGTTGCGGACGGCGAACCGCTCGCCGACCACTCCCCGGAAGAAGGCGCGGCCGGCGGTCGCGCCGTAGAGGATCGTGTTCCCCGCGATCACGTTCTCCTCCGCCCGGAAGCCCGCGCTATGGGGCGGCCGCAGGGCGAGCACGCCGCCGGAGAGGCCCTTGCCGACGTAGTCGTTCGCGTCGCCGACGAGGGTCAACTCGATCCCCGGCGCGAGCCAGGCCCCGAAGGACTGCCCGGCCGCGCCGGTCAGGGTGAAGCGGAGCGATCCCTCCGGCAGGCCGGACGCGCCGTGGACGCGCGTGACCGCGTTCGAGAGCAAGCCGCCGACCGTGCGGTTGACGTTGCGAATCGCGAACGACGCCTCCAGCGGGGCGCCGCCGTCGATCGTCGCGCGCGCCGCACCGATCAGCGTCCAGTCGAGGGCGCCCGCGAGCGCCTGGTCCTGCGCGCGCGTGCGCCGCAGCGGCTCGCCCTCGTTCGGCTCGGGCACGCGCAGGACGTTGGACAGGTCGATCCCCCGGGCCTTCCAGTCCGCGAGCGCCTCGTCGGCGTCGAGCAGGTCGACGCGGCCGATCAGGTCGTCGAAGCGCGCGATGCCGAGCCCGCGCCATCAGCTGCCGGGCCTCCTCGGCGACGTAGAAGAAGAAGTTGACGACGTGCTCCGCCTTGCCGGCGAAGCGCTTGCGCAGCTCGGGATCCTGAGTCGCGATCCCGACCGGGCACGTGTTCAGGTGGCAGGCGCGCATCATCACGCAGCCCGTCGCGATCAGCGGCGCGGTCGCGAAGCCCATCTCGTCTGCGCCGAGGAGCGCCGCGACGACGACGTCACGCCCCGTCTTGAGCTGGCCGTCGGTCTGCACCCAGATCCGCGAGCGCAGGTCGTTCAGGACGAGCGTCTGCTGCGTCTCGGCGAGCCCGATCTCCCACGGGATCCCGGCGTGGAGGATCGAGGACACCGGCGAGGCGCCGGTCCCGCCCTCGTGGCCGGAGATGAGGACGTGGTCGGCGCCCGCCTTGGCGACGCCCGCGGCCACCGTCCCCACCCCCACCTCGGCGACGAGCTTCACCGAGATGCGCGCGTCGGGGTTGCCGCAGCGCAGGTCGTAGATCAGCTGCTTGAGGTCCTCGATCGAGTAGATGTCGTGGTGCGGCGGCGGCGAGATGAGGCCGACGCCGGGCGTCGTCAGGCGCACGCTCGCGATGTAGCGGTCGACCTTGTGGCCGGGGAGCTGGCCGCCCTCGCCCGGCTTCGCACCCTGCGCCATCTTGATCTGGAGCTCGTCCGCGTTGGCGAGGTAGTGCGCGTTGACGCCGAAACGGCCCGATGCGACCTGCTTGATCCGGGAGCGGCGCGAGTCGCCGTTCGGGTCGGGGACGTAGCGGACGGGATCCTCGCCGCCCTCGCCCGTGTTCGAGCGGCCGCCGATCCGGTTCATGGCCACGGCGAGCGTCTCGTGGGCCTCGCGCGAGATCGAGCCGAGCGACATCGCCCCGGTGGAGAAGCGCTTGACGATCTCGGCGGCCGGCTCGACCTCGTCGAGCGGGATGCCGCCGTCCTCGCGGACGCGGAGCCTCATCAGCCCGCGCAGCGTCGAGCGCCGCGCCGCCTCCGCGTTGACCGCGCGCGAGTACTGCTCGTACGTCTCGAACCCGCCCGCGCGAACGGCGTGCTGGAGCAGCGAGATCGTCTCCGGGTTCCACTGGTGGTGCTCGCCCTCTCGCCGCCAGGCGTAGAGGCCGAGCACCGGCAGCAGCTCGTCCGCCGCGCCCGGGTACGCCCGTGCGTGCCGGGTCAGCGCTCCCTCGGCGAGGTCGCGGAGGCCGATCCCGCCGATGCGCGACGGCGTCGACGTGAAGTAGCGCTCGACCAGCTCGGGTGCGAGCCCGACCGCCTCGAAGATCTGCGCACCGCAGTAGGACGGGATCGTCGAGATCCCCATCTTCGACATCACCTTGAGCAGGCCCTTGCCGATGCCCTTGAGCGCCCGCGCCTGGGCCTCCTCGACGCTCATCCCCTCGGGCAGCCAGCCCTCGGTGACGAGCTCGGCGACCGTCTCGAGCATCAGGTACGGGTTCACCGCGGCGGCGCCGTAGCCGACGAGGACGGCGATGCTGTGCACGCTCGCGCGGCTCGCCCGACTCGACGACGATCCCGGTCTGGAGGCGCGTGCCCTCGCGCACGAGGTGGTGGTGCACCGCGGCGGTCGCGAGCAGCGACGGCATCGGCGCGCGCTGCCGGCCCGCCGCCGCGGTCGGAGAGGATGAGGATGTTCGCGCCGGCGGCGAGCGCGAGGTCGGCTCGGCGCAGATGCGGTCGAGCGCAGCCTCGAGCCCGTCCGCGCCCTCGGCGACCGGCCACGTCGTGTCGACCGTGTGCGCCTTGAAGACGTCCGAGTCGACCTGGCGCAGCCGCTCGAGGTCGCCGTCGCGCAGGATCGGGTTCTCGATCACGAGCTGCCGCGCGTGCTCGGGCGTCTCGTCGAGCAGGTTGCGCTCCGAGCCGACGCTCGCCTGCGACGCTCATCACGACCGCCTCGCGGATCGAGTCGATCGGCGGGTTCGTGACCTGCGCGAACAGCTGCTTGAAGTACGAGTAGAGCAGGGGCTTCCGCCGCGAAAGGACGGCGAGCGGCGTGTCGTTGCCCATCGAGCCGACCGCCTCCTCGGCGTTGCGGGCGAGCGGCGCGAGCATCACCTTCATGTCCTCCTGCGCGTAGCCGAACAGGAGCTGGCGGCGGCGCAGCGGCTCGGTCGGCGCCGGCGGCGGCGGCGGCTGGCGGGAGATCCGAGAGCCGCAACGTCTCGTCGGCGACCCACTGCGCATAGGGCTTGCGGCGTCGCGACGGTGCGCTTGATCTCCTCGTCCGGGACGATCCGCCCCTGCGCGAGGTCGACGAGGAAGAGCTTCCCGGGCTGCAGCCGGCCCTTGCGGACGATCTGCCCCGGCTCGTGGACGCCGTCGAGCACGCCGGTCTCGGAGGCGAGCACGACCCAGCCGTCGGAGGTTTCGTGCCAGCGCCCGGGGCGGAGGCCGTTGCGGTCGAGCGTGGCGCCGATCACCCGCCCGTCGGTGAACGCGATCGCGGCCGGCCCGTCCCAGGCCTCCATCAGGCACTGGTGGTAGGCGTAGAAGCCCTTGCAGCTCGTCGTTCAGGTCGGCCCGGCCCGCGTACGCCTCGGGGATCATCATCATCACCGCGTGCGGCAGCGAGCGGCCGGCGAGCACGAGCAGCTCGAGCACGTTGTCGAAGGTCGCCGTGTCGGAGCCGCCGGCGCGGATCACGGGCAGCACCTTCTGCGAGGTCGTCGCCGAACAGCTCGGAGGCGAGCTGCGACTCGCGCGCGCGCATCCAGTTGACGTTGCCGCGCAGCGTGTTGATCTCGCCGTTGTGGGCGATCATCCGGTACGGGTGCGCGAGCTCCCAGCTCGGGAACGTGTTCGTCGAGTAGCGCGAGTGCACGAGCGCGAGCGCCGCTCGCGAAGGCCGGGTCGTTCAGGTCGGGATAGAAGCGCGCGAGCTGCGGCGCCATCAGCATCCCCTTGTAGACGAGCGTGCGGGAGGAGAGGCTCGGCACGACGAGCTCCGGCCCGGCGGCGAGCTCCGCCACCCGCCGGATCACGTAGAGCTTGCGCTCGAACGCGTCCTGGTCTCCCGAAAGCCCGGGCGAGGCGCCGACGAACAGCTGCCGGATATGAGGCGCGACAGCAGATGGCGGCCCGTCCGACGTGCGCCGGCTCGATCGGCACGTCGCGCCAGCCGAGCAGGACCTGGCCCTCGGCGGCGATCGTCCGCTCGACCACCTGCTCCAGCGCCCGGCGCGCCTCGCCGTCCTGCGGCAGGAAGCACGTTCCGACCCCGTAGGCGCCGGCGGGCGGCAGCCGGCGGCCGAAGACGGCGCGGAAGAAGGCGTCGGGGACCTGGACGAGGATGCCGGCGCCGTCGCCCGTGTCGGCGTCCGCGCCCTGCGCGCCGCGGTGCTCGAGGTTCGAGAGCGCGGTCAGCGCCTTGGCCACCGTCTCGCGGCTCGGCTCGCCGCTCAGGCGCGCGACGAGGGCGACGCCGCACGAGTCGTGCTCGAAGGCGGGGTCGTACAGGCCGGTTTTCGAAGGACGACGGTGCGGCAACGGTCACTGCCTCGCAGTCAGAGGGAGATGAGGAGGAGGGCTCCGCCTGGTGTGGCTAGTCGGCGGTGGCGGAGGGGAGGCCGACTAGCGCAGACGCGCGCGCGCCGCAAAGGCGATGATGCTCGGCTTGCGGTTGGAGGACGCGCGCGACATCGGTCTCCCGACCCTAGCTGCCGGGCCCTGTGAGTCAAGGATGTTTTCCGGTTTCATGCGTCATCGCACAGGCCGTACGACCTCGAGAGACGAAAAAGCCCGCAGGAGATCGGTCTCCCGCGGGCTGCGTCGCCCGGCCCCGCAGCATCGGCGCTGCGGTGGCCTGAAGCCAGTGTGCCGGACGGCGCGGGCGGGCGCAACCTGGCGCCGGAGTTGACAGATCCCGCTGCCGCAGGCATCCTGCGACGACGATGACGACGGCGCTGACACGCGTTTCTTCGCTCGGCCGGCTACGGCCCGCAGTCGCGATCGCGCTCGCGATTATCGTCGTCATCCTCATTCTCCCCCTCTAGGGGGGGATCACGAACACGCGCCACGCAGGCGCATACGCCGACCTCGCTCCATCACACTTGCGCCCTCTGGGCGGCGAAGGAGGAAGTGTTCGTGACATCTTGCAACAGCTCGATCCGACAACTGACGGTGCCTGGGTCATGAGCGGCACGGCCGCTTCCACCGTCGCGTGCCTCGCCGGCGCCGGCACTGCCCCGGAGCTGATGGCGGAGGCCTCGCTCGCTCTGGACGCGGTCGCGCGGCTCCACGGCTTCACGCTCGAGCAGGTGCACGCGCCGTTCGGCGCGGTCGCCCACGCGCGCGTCGGCCAGTCCGTGCCCCCGAGCACGAGGTCTGCGCTGCTCGGCGCAGACGCCGTGCTCGTCGCGGGCGCCGAGGAGCCGGCGCTCGCCGACGTGATGAGCGAGCTCGACCTGCGGGCCAGGGTGACCCGCGTCCGATTCGGCCACCGCGACGACGTGGCCTTCGTCACGGCGCTCGACCGGACGAGTGAGGACTGGGCGATGGAGCGGGCCTTCCGGCTCGCCGAGTCGCGCGCGCTCCGGCTCGCCGTCGTCGGCGACGAGGAATGGCGCGTCCTCGCGGACGCGATCGCGGCCGCGCACGAGAACGTGCACGTCGAGCATCTCTCGCCCCGTCACGCACTGCCGCAGGCGGCGTTCCAGGCGAGCCGCTTCGACGTCGTCGCCGTCGCCCCGGCCTGGGCCGAGCCGATGGTGGAGATCGCCGCGGCGCCGGCGGCCGACCGGGTCGCCGCGCACGGGCTGCTCGCCGAGCACGGCCCGAGCCTGTTCGTGCCCTCGCCCGACGGCGGCTTCGCGCTCGCCGGCACGGGGATCGTCAACCCGAGCAGCATGCTGCTCGCCGCCGCGCTCGCACTCGAGCTCGGGCTCGGGCAGCCCGCGGCCGCGGCCACGCTCGCCGGCGCGGTGTCGGCCGCGCTCGTGGACGGGCCGCGCACCCCGGACCTGCTCCGCCACGGCGTCGGCGCGACGACGCGGGAGTTCACCTCCCGCGTGCTCGCCGGGTTCCAGGTGTCCGTCCGCAACGCCGAGTTCTGGCCGGGTGCGGCATGAAGATGAACGGTGCAGACGCCGTCCTCCGCTCGCTCGAGGCGGAGGGTGTCGAGGTCATGTTCGGGCTGCCGGGCGGGGCGATCCTGCCGCTCTACGACGCGATGGCGCGCGGCACGACCGTACGGCACGTGCTGGCCCGGCACGAGCAGGGGGCCGGCCACATGGCCGAGGGCTACGCCCGCGCCTCCGGCCGGGTCGGCGTGGCCGTGGCCACCTCCTGGACCGGGCGCGACGAACCTCGTGACGCCGATCGCCGACGCCTGGATGGACTCGACCCCGCTCGTCTGCATCACCGGGCAGGTGCGCTCGAACCTGATCGGCACCGACGCCTTCCAGGAGTGCGACATCACCGGGATCACGATTCCGATCGTCAAGCATTCGTGGCTCGTGCAGGACGCGGCCGAGATCCCGCACACGATCAAGGCCGCCTTCCACATCGCCAGCACCGGCCGTTGCGGCCCGGTGCTCGTGGACATCCCGCGCGACATCCAGGAGGCCGAGCTCGATTTCTCCTACCCCGACGACGTTTCCCTCCCGGGATGGAAGCCGCCCCGCCGCGGGCATCCACGCCAGATCGAGGCCTCTGCTCAGGCCATCGTGGCGGCGGAGCGGCCCATCCTGTACGTCGGAGGCGGGGTGCTCAACGCACACGCGACCGACGAGCTCCGCGCGTTCGCGGAGGCCGGGCGGCTGCCGGTCGTGACGACGCTGATGGCGAAGAGCGCCTTCCCGGAGTCGCACGAGCTGCACGCCGGCTGGCCCGGGATGCACGGGCCGAAATGGTCGAACTGGGCGCTGAACAAGGCGGAGCTGATCGTCGCGGTCGGCTCCCGCTTCGACGACCGCGTCACCGGCAAGGTGGCGGCGTTCGCTCCCGGTGCGACGGTCATCCATCTCGACATCGACGCGGCCGAGATCTCGAAGATCCGGCATGCCGACATCCCCGTCGTCGGGCCGCTCAAGCCGATCCTCGCCTCGCTCGCACAGGAGATGGCGCAGCACGCGAAGCCGGGCCGCACCGACGCGTGGCTGCGCCAGATCGCGGAGTGGCGGGAGGAGTTCCCGCTCCGCTACCGGCGCGAGGGCGAGCTGCTGAAGCCGCAGCGGGTGCTCGAGGCGCTCCAGGAGCTCACCGCCGGCCGTGACGACGTCGTCTGGACGACCGGCGTCGGCCAGCACCAGATGTGGGCGATGCAGTACCTGCGCCTCGACCGGCCACGGACGTTCATCACCTCCGGCGGGCTCGGGACGATGGGCTACGGCATCCCCGCGGCGATCGGGGCGAAGGCGGCGCGCCCGGACGCGACCGTCGTCTGCGTCGACGGCGACGGCTGCTTCCAGATGACCCAGCAGGAGCTCGCCACCGCCGTCCTCGAGGAGCTGCCGATCGTCGTCGTCATCATCAACAACGGGTACCTCGGAATGGTGCGACAGTGGCAGGACATGTTCTTCGACGAGCGCTTCTCGCAGATCCGGCTCACCCAGTCGCTGCCCGACTACGCGGGCCTTGCGCGTGCCTACGGCGGGCTCGGCTTCACCGTCGAGAACGAGGAGGAGCTCGAGGACGCGCTCGTGCAGGCGCTGGCCTCGGGCCGCACCGCCGTCGTCGACGCACGCGTCGACCCGCGGGAGCACTGCTTCCCGATGATCCCCGCGGGCGCGGCAGCACTCGATCTGGTGGAGTTCGAAGACGAAAACGAAAGTTCGCGACCTGGTCGCGACGAGGTCGCGACCAGGTCGCTGCCGTTGGGAACGCCATGAAGCACACCTTGTCCGTGCTCGTCGAGAACAAGCCCGGCGCGCTCACGCGCATCACGAGCATGTTCGCGCGCCGCGGCTTCAACATCGAGAGCCTCGCGGTCGGCCCGACCGAGCGGCATGACGTGTCGCGGATCACGCTGCGCGTCGACTGCGAGACGCTGCCGCTCGAGCAGATCGAGAAGCAGATGCACAAGCTCGTCAACGTCCTGCGCGTCGCCGAGCTCACGCCGGGCGAGTCGATCGAGCGGGAGCTCGCGCTGATGAAGGTCGCGGCGCCGCCGGGCAAGCGCGCCGAGCTGATGGCGCTCGGCGAGGTCTTCAACGCCCGTGTCGCCGATCTTGGGCCGGACGCGATCGTCTTCGAGCTCTGCTGCGCGCCGGAGGACGTCGACTCGTTCGAGGAGCTCGTCCGCTCGCACGGGCTGCAGGAGCTCGTGCGCACGGGGCGCATCGGCCTCGGCCGCGCGAACAAGCCAAAGCACGACCGACCCAGGCAGCACGTTCTCGCCTGACGAAAGGAGCACGAAACCGCATGGCGACCATTCACCGCGACGGCAATCTCGAACTCTTGCGAGGGAAGGTCGCCGTGGTCGGATACGGCAGCCAGGGCCACGCGCACGCGCTCAACCTCCGCGACTCCGGCGTCGAGGTCCAGGTCGGCCTGCGCGAGGGCAGCGGCTCGCGCGCGGCCGCGGAGGAGGCGGGGCTCGACGTGCGGCCGACGGCCGAGGCGGTGCGCGGCGCGCAACTCGTCGCGCTGCTCGTCCCCGACCACGTGCAGAAGGGCGTCTGGGACGGGGAGGTCGCCCCGAACCTCGAGCCGGGCGCGGCGGTGCTGTTCGCGCACGGCCTGAACATCCACTTCGGGCGGATCGCGCCGCCCGCCGACCACGACGTGATCATGGTCGCCCCGAAGGCTCCGGGTCACCGCGTCCGCGAGCTCTACGTCTCCGGTGCCGGCACGCCCGGCCTCGTCGCCGTGCACCAGGATGCGAGCGGCAACGCGCTCGCGCTCGCCCTCGCCTACGGGGTCGGCATCGGCTGCGGCCGGGTCGGGCTGCTCGAGACGACCTTCGCCGAGGAGGCGGAGAGCGACCTGTTCGGCGAGCAGGCCGTCCTCTGCGGCGGCGTGCCCGCGCTCGTGCAGGCCGGGTTCGACATCCTCGTCGAGGCCGGCTACCAGCCGGAGATCGCGTACTACGAGTGCCTCAACGAGCTGAAGCTGATCGTCGACCTGATGTACCAGGGCGGCTACGAGTACATGCGCTACTCCGGTCTCGGACGTCGCCGAGTACGGCGACCTGTCGCGTGGAACCCGCGTCGTCGACGACCGCGTGCGGGCCGAGATGCGCTCGATCCTCGAGGAGATCCGCAGCGGCGCCTTCGCGAAGGAGCTGTTCGCCGACGACGACGCGGGACGCCCGAAGTTCGCAGAGCTGCGCAAGCAGGGCGGCGAGCGCGCGAAGGAGATCGAGCGCGTCGGCAAGGAGCTGCGCGAGCTGGCAGGAATCGAAGGCCTACTCGGCGCCGAGGCCCATGGCGTCAGTTGACGTCGGCGTCGCCCTCCTCGGCTACGGCACGGTCGGCTCCTCCGTAAACCGGCTGCTCGTCGAGAGCGCCGACGAGATCGAGCGCGCGACCGGGCACCGGCTGCGCGTCGTGCGCGCGCTCGTCCGCGACCCGGCGAAGGAGCGGACGTTCGCCGTCGGCGACGGCGTGCTGACGACCGACTTCGCGGACGTGCGCGACGACCCCGACGTGGACGTGGTCGCGGAGGTGATGGGCGGTCTCGAGCCTGCCGGCGCGTACGTGCGCGAGCTGCTGCACGCCGGCAAGTCCGTCGTCTCCGCGAACAAGCAGCTCGTCGCGCGCCACGGCTCCGAGCTGTTCGCGATCGCGTCGGCGGCGGGCGTGCAGCTGCGCTTCGAAGCGTCGGTCTGCGCGGCGATTCCGGTCGTGAAGGTGCTGCGCGAGTCGCTCGTCGTCTCGAACGTGCACCGCGTGCTCGGGATCGTCAACGGGACGACGAACTTCGTCCTCTCGCGCATGGAGCGCGGCGGCTCGTATGCCGAGGCCCTCGCGGAGGCGCAGGAGCTCGGCTACGCCGAAGCGGATCCGACGGACGACGTGAGCGGCGCCGACGCGGCCGCGAAGATGGCGATCCTCGCCACCGTCGCCTTCGGCTCGCGCGTGGCGCTCGAGGACGTCGAGTGCCGCGGCATCGAGGAGATCGACCAGTCGCACGTGCGCGCGGCGAGCGAGCTCGGCATGGTCGTGCGCCTCGTCGGGATCGCGACGCTCGTGGACGGCAAGGTCGACGTACGGGTGCAGCCGGCGCTGGTTGCCCGCGCGCACACGCTCGCCTCCGTCGACGGCGCGTTCAACGCCGTCATGCTCCAGGGCGACGCCATCCGCGAGATCACGCTCGAGGGGCCCGGCGCCGGCGGGATCGAGACCGCCTCGGCCGTCGTCGCCGACCTCGTCAGCGTCGTCGGCACGGCCGGAACCGGCTTCCTCCAGAACGACGCCTGCTGGCGCGAGCTGGAGCGGCTGCCGCCGAGCGAGTGGCGGTCGCCGTTCTACGTCCACCTGCATGTCGCGGACCAGCCGGGTGTGCTCGCCCACGCGGCGAGCAGGCTCGCGGCGCACGAGGTCTCGGTCGCACAGCTCGTGCAGCACCTGCACGAGGGCGAGGCGTCGCTCGAGCTCGTCCTGCACGAGGCGCCGTTCGGCGACCTCAACGCCGCGCTGCGCGAGATCGCCGCCTTCCCGGAGGTCCTCCGGGCCCCTTTTGCGCTCCCTGTGATCACGGAGGGAAGCCTGTGAGGCCGAGCCTCGCCGAGCGGTGGGCCGACCGCCTGCCGCAGCTCGCGGGCGTCGACGTCGTCACGCTCGGCGAGGGCTTCACGCCGTTGCTGCGCGCGCCGCGGCTCTCCGAGCGGCTCGGCGTCGAGCTGTGGCTGAAGTGGGAGGGCGCGAACCCGACCGGCTCGTTCAAGGACCGCGGCATGACCGTCGCGGTCTCCATGGCACGGGCGGCCGGCTCGCCCGGCGTCGTCTGCGCGTCGACCGGGAACACCGCCGCCTCGGCCTCCGCGTACGCGGCCCGAGCGGGCCTGAAGGCGGCGATCGTCGTCGCTGGAGGCGCGGCCGCGAGCTCGAAGCTCGTCCAGGTGAAGGCGGTCGGCGCCCGGATCGTCGAGGTGCCCGGGACGTTCGGCGACGCCTACGACGCGTCGCTCGAGCTTGCCGAGCGCGAGGGCTTCACGCAGGTCAACTCGACGAACGACCACCGCATCGCGGGCCAGATGACCGCGGCCTACGAGATCGTCGACGACCTCGGGGGCCTGCCGGACGTCCTCACGCTCCCCTACGGCGGCGGCGGCAACACGAAGGCGTACGCCCGCGGCTTCCTCGAAGCGGGCGGCGGACTGCCCCGCTTCCATCCGGTCGAGGCGCAGCACCGCGTCGACACCGTCGCGTCGGCGATCCGGATCGCCGACCCGATCCACCGGCCCGAGGTCGCAGACGCGCTCGAGCGCTCGGGCGGCGCCGTCGTCACGGTGGGCGAGGACGAGCTGCTCTCCGCGTGGCGCCTGCTCGCGCACGAGGAAGGGCTGTTCTGCGAGCCGGCCTCCGCCGCCGGGATCGCGGGGCTCATCCGGGGCTCGGCGAAGCCTGGCGAGCGCGTCGTCTGCGTGATCACCGGCCACGGCCTCAAGGACCCCGACGCGGTCGAAAGGGCCGCAGCGTGAGGCTGCACGTGCGCGCGCCCGCCACCAGCGCGAACCTCGGCCCCGGCTTCGACGTGGCCGGGGTCGCGCTCGACCTCTGGAACGAGCTCGAGGTCGGCGACGGGGACGGGCCCGTCGACGAGGAGCATCTCGGCGTGCGCGCGTTCGCCCGCTTCGCCTCGCCCGCCGGGCGATCGTTCTCCTTCACCGACAGGATTCCGCGCGAGCGCGGACTCGGCTCGAGCGCGTCGGTCGTCGCGCTCGGGCTCGTCGCCGGCGCCCTCGCAGCGGGCGAAGATCCGACGGCCGACGAGCTGCTCGCCGAGGGGCTGCCGCTCGAAGGACACGCCGACAACCTGGCCGCCGCCCTTGCAGGCGGCGTCTGCCTGACCTGGGACGGGCACGTCACACGCATCGCCGACGATCTCCCCGCCGCGGCGATTGCGGTTGTCCCAGAGCAGCGCGTGAAGACGGCGGAGGCTCGCGCATCGTTGCCGCAGGCGGTGCCACATGCCGATGCCGTCTTCAGCGCTGTCCACGCGACGCTGCTCGGTGCAGCGCTCGCCTCCGGTGACGAGGGACTGTTCGCGGCGAGTGCAGCGGATCGCCTGCACGAGCCCTACCGCGCCGTGCACGCCCCGCACCTCGAGGCGATCCGCGCCGACCTGCCCGCGGGTGCGATCGGCGCGACGCTCTCGGGCTCGGGCCCGACGGTGCTCGTCTGGGCAGACAAGGAGCGCGCGGCCGCCGTCGTCGCCGCGCTCACCGCCCGTTTCCCCGCGCACGACGTCATGCATCTGTCCGTCACGACCTCAGGAGCCGGCCCGGTATGACCGATCCCTACGCCCATCCGTCCGACCCGGCCAAGCGGCACAGCGCCGTGCTCACCGACGGCGTCGACCGCGCGGCCGCCCGCGCGATGCTGAAGGCGATCGGCCTCGACGACGAGGCGCTCGCCCGCCCGCTCGTCGGCATCGCCACGACGTGGATCGAGACGATGCCGTGCAACTGGAACCAGCGGGAGCTTGCCCGCCACGTGCGGCGCGGCATCCTCGAGGCCGGCGGCACGCCGGTCGAGTTCAACACGATCGCCGTCAGCGACGGCGTCTCGATGGGCACGGAGGGGATGCGCGCGTCGCTCGTCTCGCGCGAGGTGATCGCCGACTCGATCGAGCTCGTCGTGCGCGGCCACCTGCTCGACGGCCTCGTCTGCCTCGTCGGCTGCGACAAGACGATCCCGGCGGCGGTGATGGCGCTCGCACGGCTCGACGTGCCGGGCCTCGTCCTCTACAACGGCTCGATCGCACCGGGGCGCTTCCGCGGGCGCGACGTGACCATCCAGGACGTCTTCGAGGCGGTCGGCGCCGCCGCGGCCGGGAGCATGAGCAACGAGGACGTGCACGAGCTCGAGGGCGTCGCCTGCCCGGGCGCAGGCGCGTGCGGCGGCCAGTTCACGGCCAACACGATGGCGACGGCGCTCGAGTTCCTCGGCATCAGCCCGGCCGGGCTCAACGACGTGCCGGCGATCGACCCCGCGAAGCACCAGGCCGCGTACGAGAGCGGGCGGATCGCCATGCAGCTCGTCCGCGACGACGTGCGCCCATCCCAGATCCTCACGCGCGACGCGCTCGAGAACGCGATCGCCTCCGTCGCAGCGACGGGCGGCTCGACGAACGGCGTCCTGCACCTGCTCGCGATCGCGAGCGAGCTCGGCATCCCGCTCGAGCTCGAGGACTTCGACCGGATCGCGGAGCGCACGCCGATCGTCGCCGACATCAAGCCCGCCGGGCGTTTCGTCGCCACCGACCTGCACGCCGCCGGCGGCGTCGCACTCGTCGCACGCGAGCTGCTGAAGGCCGGGCTCGTCCACGGCGACGCGCCGAACGTCGACGGCCGCTCGCTGGCCGAGGTGGCGGCGGCCGTGGTCGAGACGCCGGGACAGGAGGTCGTCGTCCCGCTGCGAGCGCCCGCTGAAGGCGAGCGGCGGCCTGGCCATCCTGCGCGGCAACCTCGCGCCCGGCGGCTGCGTGGTCAAGCTCGCCGGGCACGAGCGGCTGTTCCACCGCGGCCCGGCGCGCGTGTTCGACTCCGAGGAGGACTGCTTCGCGGCGGTCAAGGGCCGGATGGTCCTGCCCGGCGACGTCGTCGTGATCCGCTACGAAGGGCCGGCCGGCGGCCCCGGCATGCGCGAGATGCTGCACGTCACCGCCGCCCTCGTCGGCGAGGGCCTCGGCGAGGAGGTCGCGCTGATCACCGACGGCCGCTTCTCGGGCGCCACCCACGGGCTGATGGTCGGCCACATCGCGCCGGAGGCCGCCCGCGGCGGCCCGCTCGCAGCCCTGCGCGACGGCGACGTCGTCGAGATCGACGTGCCGGCGAGAGAGCTGCGGGTCGAGCTCGCCGAGGGCGAGCTGGCCGCCCGGCTCGCGGCCGTGAAGCCGCCGCCGGCCCGCTATGCGCGCGGCGTCCTCGCGCGCTATGCCGCCCACGTCTCGTCGGCTTCCGAAGGAGCCGTCCTCACATGAGCTTTCTTTTGTATAGTACGACCCTGGAGACGGGCGCGTCCCGCTCCACATCGAGAGAGGCAGAGGGAACCGGCCCTGTGAAGCCTCGGCAACCTACTCGGAAGAGCGTGGTGCCAATCCCGGCCGAGCCGCCAGTGGCTCGGAGGATGTCGAGCAACGGACGAGAGGAGAAGGAGTAGTGCCCGCCACCGCACTTCGCTGTCGCATCTGTGAGAAGCAGTACCCGCTGGACCCGGTCGGGGTCTGCGCGAGCTGCTTCGGACCGCTCGAGCCGGTCTACGACCGGGACGAGCAGCGCCGCACCGTCAGCCGCGAGTCGATCGCGGCCGGACCGCCGTCGATCTGGCGCTACGCGCCGTTGCTGCCGGTGGCGGCGCCGGCGGAGCAGCGGCTCCCGGCCGGCCTGACCCCGCTCGTCGCGGCGCCGCGGCTCGCGGACGCGGTCGGCGTGGGCGAGCTGTGGCTCAAGCTCGACACGGCGAACCCGACGCACTCGTTCAAGGACCGGGTCGTCGCCGTCGCCTGCGCGAAGGCGCTCGAGCTCGGCCGCACGACGCTCGCCTGCTCGTCGACCGGAAACCTCGCCAACGCGGTCGCGGCCCGCGCCGCCGCGGAGGGGATCGAGGCCGCCGTGCTCGTCCCCGCGGATCTGGAGCCGGAGAAGCTCATCGCCACCGCCGTCTACGGCGCGACCATCTTCGCCGTCCAGGGGACGTACGACGACTGCAGCCGGCTCAGCGTCGAGCTCTCGTTCGAGCTCGACTGGGCCTTCGTCAACGTCGGCCTCCGCTCGTACTACGCCGAGGGGTCGAAGACGCTCGCGTTCGAGGTCGCCGAGCAGCTCGGCTGGGAGCTGCCCGACGCCGTGATCGCCCCGATCGCCTCGGGCGCGATGTTCTCGAAGGTGCACAAGGGCTTCGGCGAGCTGCTCGAGCTCGGCCTCGTCGAAGGGGAGCGGCCGCGGCTGATCGGCGGCCAGGCGGAGGGCTGCTCGCCCGTCGCGCTCGCCTTCGCCGAGAGCACCCGCGTCAAGCCGGTGCGCCCGGACACGATCGCGCGCTCGCTCGCGATCGGCAGCCCCGCGGACGGCGACCTCGCCGTCGCCACCGCCGTCGCCTCGGGCGGCTCTGTCCATGCCGTCGCGGAGGACGAGATCGCGGAGAACGTCGCGCTGCTCGCCGAGACGACCGGCGTCTTCGGCGAGACGGCGCCCGGCGTCACGGTCGGCGCCCTGCTCCGGGCGGTCCGCCGCGGCGAGCTCGGCGAGAACGACCGCGTCGTGCTGCTCGTCACCGGCGACGGGCTGAAGACGCCCGGTCTCGTCGCCGACCGGCTCGACCCCGTGCTGGTCGAGCCCGACGCCGACCTGATCCTGGAGAAGCTCGGTGTCTCCGTCTAGCGAACGAGAAGGGGGAGGTGTGCAATGAGAACCGGTCCGCGAACAGGGTTCCGCTGGACGCCGGAGACGATCGTGTACGCGATCACGCTCTGGTACCGCAAGCACAGCCGGACGCCGCTCACGCGGGAGTGGGATCAGGCGGGGGAGAACCATCCGTCCCGCCAGACCGTGAGCCGCGTCTTCGGGAGCTGGAACGCGGCGATGCACGCCGCGGGCTTCACGCCGCGTCCGCGCGGCCGCCAGCCGAGATCGCTGACGGAGGGTGCGCTCACGGAGTAAGGGAACAACTGGTGGTTGACGGCTCGGCTGCCTGCCCGTAGCCTGAGTTCGATGCTCCGCGTCCAGGAAGCCGCGCACGACTCCGCCTTCTTCGGCTTCTTCGGGTACGCCTTTATGCGCTAGCCGGCGCTTTCGTTTCCCCGCCGCCGCCGGCTAGCCATCAGCACTTCGCGGGAGATTCCTCATCCGTTCGCGAGGAGGCGAACCGTCGATGAACCAGAACCGTCAACACACCGTTGCCTACCCGGGGCCACCCGGCTCGCACGCGTCCGCGGCCGCAGCCGCTCTCTTCCCGCGGGAGAATCTCGTTCCGGTCGGCGGCTTCCACGCCGTCGCAGACGCGGTGGCCTGCGCCGACGCCGCCCACGGCGTCCTGCCGATCGAGAGCTCGCTCGCAGGCACGGTCGCCGAGACGCACGACCTGCTCAACGAGCACGCACTGTCGATCGTGGGCGAGGCCGTGCTGCCCATCCATCACGTTCTCGCGGCGTCCGCGGACGTCCCGCTCGACGAGATCCGCATCGTCCGTTCCCATCCGACCGCGCTCGAGCAGTGCCGCGGCCTGCTGCAGCGGATGCCCCGCGCCACGGCGATGCCGGCGGCGACGACGGCGGAGGCGGCGCGGGAGGCGGCGGAGGTCGGGGATCCGACGGTGGCCGCGATCGCGGGAGCGGGCGCCGCTGCGCTCTACGGGCTCGTGGTGCTCGAGGAGGACGTCGGCGACGGGCCGGCGTTCACCCGCTTCGTCTCGATCGCGCCGTACACATGGCTCGGCGGGCCGCGGAGCGACGCGCGCACCGCGTTCACGTTCGTGACCGACCACCGGCCGGGCGCGCTCTACCACGCACTCGGCCCGATCGCGCGCGCGGGCCTCGACCTCGTCCGGATCGACTCGCGTCCGATCCCGGCGACGCCGTGGAGCTATCGCTTCGACGCGGTCATCGCAGGGCATCCGCTCGACACCGCGGTGCGCGTCGCGCTGGCCGAGCTCGGCGAGATGACGCGGTCGCACCGCGTGCTCGGGGTCTACCAGGCAGCAGAGGAGGCGAGATGAGCACCGTCGACGATCCGCATGTCGCGCGCGTACGCCGCGAGATCTCCGATCTCGATTCGAAGCTCGTGGAGATCGTGAACAAGCGGCTGAAGCTCGTCGCGCAGCTGAAGCGCTACAAGGAGGAGCACGGCCTCGGCTTCGTCGACCTCGCCCGCGAGGAGTGGATGCTGCAGTACCTCCACCGTATGAATCGCGGCCCGCTCTCGGCCGACGGGCTGGCGCGCCTCTACCACGAGCTGCTCGCACTGATGAAGCACGAGGTGGCCGCACAAGAGGAATAGGGAGCCGCGTGAGCCTCCGGCCTTTCGTCGCAGCGCGGGCGACCGTTCATTCCTCGATTGCGGTGACCCCCGTCCGAGAAGCGACCAGGTTGCGTAGCGACCTGGTCGCAGCCGTGGCGCCGCGGGGAGACGCATATTCATAGATAGGGCCGGCCGGCCGTCCCCTCAGGGAGGGCACGGATCCTGCGTCCACGCTCTCCCCGATGTTGCGGCGGGCCATACCCGGTTGCATTGGCCTCGTGGCCACCCCCTCGGTCGGGACGCGGAAGAAGCTGGAGCACCTGCCCGGCGACCTCCAGCGCGAGTTCCCGGCCGTCCCCTTGCAACGGATCCACGACGTTGTGGACACGCTCGCCGTCGAGCTGTTGCGTGCGGCCCGCTTCGACGACTACGTGCCCCTCCTCACGCACCGTCACGCCCGCGAGCGCCTGCGCGAGGAAGCGCGCGTCCTCGAGCCGGTCTAACGCGAGATGGAGAGCGACCAGGTCTCCGACCTGGTCGCGGTCGCCTACACCGTGAGCGTGGAGATCGGCACCGCGTGCGCGGCTTCGTAGGCGGCGATCGCGTCTACCTCGCGCAGCGTGAGCCCGATCTCGTCGAGGCCCTCGAGCAGGCACTCGCGCTGGAAGTCGTCGAGCTCGAACGCGAACCCGCCGGCGGTGCGCGCCTCGAGATCGACCGTCAGCTCCTCGCCGGCGCGGGCGCGGTTCATCAGCTCGTGCACCTGCTCGGCCGGCAGCTCGACCGGCAGCAGTCCGATCTTGAGCGAGTTCTGGCGGAAGATGTCGCCGTACGACGGCGCGACCACCGCGTCGAAGCCGTGATCCTGCAACGCCCACGGCGCATGCTCGCGCGACGAGCCGCAGCCGAAGTTGCGGCCGGCGAGCAGGATCCGCGTGCCCTGCGCTTCCGGCTGGTTCAGCTCGAAGGCGGGGTCCTTGCGCCAGTCGAAGAAGAGGAACTCGCCGAAGCCGGTGCGCTCGATCCGCTTCAGGAACTGCTTGGGGATGATCTGGTCGGTGTCGACGTCGGGGCGGTCCAGGACCGCCGCGCGCGAGGTCACCGTGTGGAACGCCCTCATACCTCGCCCGCCTCGGCGAAGTGGCCGGCGAGCGCGGTGGCCGCGGCGACGGCCGGGCTGACGAGATGCGTCCGCCCGCCTGCGCCCTGGCGGCCCTCGAAGTTGCGGTTCGACGTGGAGGCACAGCGCTCGCCCGGCAGGAGGATGTCCGGGTTCATGCCGAGGCACATCGAGCAGCCGGCGCGCCGCCACTCGAAGCCGGCGGCCGTGAAGATCCGGTCGAGGCCCTCCGCCTCGGCCTGCGTCTTCACCTGCGCCGAGCCCGGGACGACCATGGCCCGTACGGAGCGGTGTACCTGCTTGCCGCGTACGACGGCGGCCGCGGCGCGGAGGTCCTCGATCCGAGAGTTCGTGCACGAGCCGATGAAGACGCGGTCGACCTGGATCTCCCGGATCGGCGTCCCCGGCTCGAGGTCCATGTAGACGAGAGCCCGCTCGGCCGCGGCGCGGTCGTCGGCGTCGTCCATTGCCGCCGGATCGGGTACGGCGCCGTCGATCGGGACGACCATGCCGGGGTTCGTCCCCCACGTCACCTGCGAGCGGATCGCGGCCACGTCGATCACGACCTCGCGGTCGAAGGTCGCGTCTTCGTCCGTCGGCAACGCACGCCAGCGGTCGAGCGCCGCCTCCCAGGCGGCTCCCTGCGGTGCGCCGGGGCGGCCCTCGAGGTACGCGAACGTCGTCTCGTCCGGCGCGATCATCCCGGCGCGGGCGCCTGCCTCGATCGACATGTTGCAGACGGTCAAGCGGCCCTCCATCGTGAGCTGCTCGATCACCGGCCCGGCGTACTCGATCACGTGGCCGACGCCGCCGTCGACGCCGAGCTTGCCGATGGCGGCGAGGATCAGGTCCTTCGCCGTCACGCCGGGCGGCGCGACTCCCTCGAAGCGGACGCGCAGCGAGCGCGGCTTGCGTTGCGACAGCGTCTGCGTCGCGAGCACGTGCTCGACCTCCGACGTGCCGATGCCGAATGCGAGCGCGCCGACCGCGCCGTGCGTCGACGTGTGCGAGTCGCCGCACACGATCGTCATTCCCGGTTGCGTCAGCCCCAGCTCGGGGCCGATCACGTGCACGATGCCTTCGCGTCCGTCGCCGGTCGCGTAGAGCGGCACCTCGAACTCGGCGCAGTTGTGTGCGAGCGCGTCGAGCTGCTGCTCCGACAGCGGGTCGGGCGGCGTGTCGTCGCCGGTGGCGACGTTGTGGTCCATCGTCGCGAGGGTCAGGTCGGGCCGGCGGACGCGGCGGCCGGCGAGGCGCAGGCCCTCGAACGCCTGCGGCGAGGTGACCTCGTGCACGAGGTGAAGGTCGACGTAGAGAAGGGCGGGGCGGCCCTCCTCGTCGCCGACGAGATGGCTCTCCCAGACCTTTTCGAACAGCGTCCGACCCATGTGTCGAGGCTAGCCCCGAGGGGGCCCGGGACGCCGCTCATTGTCCGGTTTCGCGGGAACCGTGCCTACCCTTGCTCCATGGCGGTACGCGAGGACGAGGCCCGGGCGGACGCAGCGCTGCGGCGCGACGTCCGCCTGCTCGGCGACCTGCTCGGACGGGTGCTCGTCGAGCAGGAGGACGAGACGCTGCTCGCGGACGTCGAGCACGTCCGCCGGCTGGCGCGCGAGGCCCGCGGCGGGGCGCCGCTCGACGAGCTCCGCGCTGCCGTCGAGAGGCTTCCGGACGCGCAGCAGGGCAGCGTCCTGCGCGCCTTCGCGCTCTACTTCCAGCTGGCCAACGTCGCGGAGCAGCATCACCGCGTGCGCAGGCGCCGCGAATACCTCCACGAGCAGCGCGTGCCACGCGAGTCGCTCGCCGCCGCGTTCCTGCAGCTCGGCGACGAGCTGCCGGAGAAGGTCTCGCTCGAGCTCGTACTGACCGCGCACCCGACCGAGGCGGCGCGGCGCACGGTACTCGCCGCACATCTGCGCGTCAGCGCGCTGCTCGAGCAGCTCGACGACCCGCTGCTCTCGCCCCTGCGGCGGGCCGAGATCGACGACGAGCTGGCGGCGGAGATCACCATGCTCTGGCAGGCCGACGAGGTGCGCTCACGCCGCCCGCGCGTCGTCGACGAGATCCGCAACGGCCACTGGTTTTTCGAGCAGAGCCTGATCGACGCGGCCGAACGGCTGCTCGCCGAGTACCGGCTTCGGCTTCCCGGTGCGCCGCCGCCGATCCGCTTCGGCACGTGGATCGGAGGCGACGCCGACGGCAACCCCAGTACCGGCGCGGGCACGATCGGCGAGGCGCTCGAGCGGGCGCGGCAGCTGCTGCTCGCCCGCTACCGCGACGAAGTGCGCGCGCTCGCCGCCGAGATCGGCGTCTCCTCGCGGCTGACGCCGGTCGACCCGGAGCTGACCGAGTCGATCGCGCGGGACGAGCGCGAGCTGCCCGAGTACGCAGAGGCGATCGGCGACCAGAACCTCGACGAGCCCTACCGGCGCAAGCTCTCGTTCGTCTGGCGGCGGCTCGGCGACGACGCGTACCCGTCGGTCGCGCGCTTCGCCGAGGACCTCGACGTGATCGACCGCAGCCTCCGCGGGAATCGGGGCGGTCGCATCGCGAACGGCGCGCTGGCCGCACTGCGCCGCCGCGTCGAGCTGTTCGGGTTCCACCTCGCGACGCTCGACCTACGGGTGCACGCGCGGGAGGGCGACGAGCGCATCCGCGAGCTGCTCGACGCGGCCGCCGAGGCGCGGCGCCGGCACGGACACGCGGCGCTCGACACGGTGATCGTCTCGGGGACCGAGTCCGCCGCCGACGTGCAGCGCGTCCACGAGCTGAGCGGCGGGCAGCTCTCGGTCGTACCGCTCTTCGAGTCGGTCGAAGACCTGCGCGCCGCGCCGCGCATCTACGAGGAGCTGCTCGACACGGTCGGCTGCCACGAGGTGATGGTCGGCTACTCCGACTCGGCGAAGGACGCCGGGTACCTCGCCGCGCAGTGGGAGATCCGGCGCGCGCTCGTCGCCCTCGCCGGGGTCGCGCGCGCGCGCGGCGCCGCGCTCACGGTCTTCCACGGGCGCGGCGGGAGCGCCGGCCGGGGCGGCGGCCCGACGTACGACGCGATCCTCGCCCAGCCGCAGGGCCTGCCGCCGGGGCGGCTCAAGCTCACCGAGCAGGGCGAGACGATCGCCTTCAAGTACGGGCTTCCGGGCCTCGCGTACCGCAATCTCGAGGCTGCGCTGGCCGCGACGCTCCTCGCCGCGGGGTCCGAGGCGACCGGCACCGCTCCCCCCGCCGGCGGCGAGGCGCTCGTCGAGCGGCTCGCGGAACGGTCGCACGCCGCATATCGCGACCTCGTCGGCGACGCGCGCTTCGTCCCGTTCTTCCGCTCCTTCACGCCGGTGGACGAGCTCGCACTCCTCAACATCGGCTCGCGCCCCGCGCGCCGGCCGGAGGGCGCGGACTATCTCGGCTCGCTGCGGGCGATCCCGTGGGTGTTCGCCTGGACGCAGAACCGCTGCCTGCTGCCGTCGTGGTACGGCTGCGGCAGCGCCTTCGCCGAGGCCGACCCCGAGGAGCTGCGCGTGCTCTACCGCGGCTGGCCGTTCTTCCGCTCGCTCGTCCAGAACCTCGAGATGGCGCTCGCGAAGTCGAGCATGGAGATCGCGGCGGTGTACCTCGAGCTCGCGGAGGAGCGCACCCTGTGGGAGCCGATCGCCGCCGAGCACGCGCGCACGGTCGCCGCCGTGCTGGAGATCGCAGAGGCCGACGAGCTCCTCGACCGGCAGCCGGTCATCCAGCGCGCGGTGAGGCTCCGCAACCCGTATGTCGACCCGATGAACGCGATCCAGGTCGAGCTGCTGCGCCGCTACCGCGGCGGGGACGAGGACGCCGTGCCGCCGCTGCTTCGCTCGATCGCAGGCATCGCAGCCGCCTTGAGGAATACCGGATGATGGAGTTCCGCCGCGTCGACGCGCTGCCTCCGTACGCGTTCGCCGAAGTCGAGCGGCTGAAGCTCGAGCTGCGCCGCGAGGGCAAGGACGTGATCGACCTCGGCTTCGGCAACCCCGACGTGTCGCCGTCCGAGGTCTCGATCGAGAAGCTGCGCGAGGCGGCGGTGCTCCCGCGCAACCACCGCTACTCGTCCAGCCGCGGCCTGCCGCGACTGCGAGAGGCGATCTGCAACATCTACCGCGACCGCTACGGCATCGAGCTCGACCCCGAACGCGAGGCGACGCTCGCGCTCGGCGCGAAAGAAGGTCTCGTGCACCTGCTCTGGGTGCTGCTCGGCGCCGGCGACGTCGCGCTCGTTCCGAGCCCGAGCTATCCGATCCACCTCTTCGGGCCCGTGTTCGCAGGTGCGGCCGTCCAGCGTGTGCACGTCGGCGTCGGCGTCGACTTCCTCGCCAACGCCGAGGCTGCCTGGCACGCGTCGCAGCCGCGGCCCCGCGTCCTCCTCTGCTCGTTCCCGCACAACCCGACCACCGCGTGCGTCGACCTCGAGCACATGCAGGCGCTCGTGAACTTCGCGCGCGAGCGCGAGCTCGTGCTCGTGCACGACTTCGCCTATGCCGACCTTGCCTTCGACGGCTACAGGCCGCCGTCGATCTTCGAAGCCGAGGGGGCGAAGGAGGTCGCGGTCGAGCTGTACTCGCTCACGAAGGGCTTCTCGCTCGCCGGCTGGCGGGTCGCCTTCGTGCTCGGCCGCGCCGACGTGATCGCCGCGCTCGCGCGGCTGAAGTCGTACCTCGACTACGGCAGCTTCCAGCCGCTCCAGATCGCGGCGGCGGTCACGCTGCGCGAGGCGGCCGACTACCCGGCCGAGGTGGCCGAGGTCTACCAGGGCCGGCGCAACGCGCTCTGCGACGGGCTCGCACGGCTCGGCTGGGAAGTCGAGCGCCCGCAGGGGACGATGTTCGTCTGGGCGCCGATCCCGCAGCGGTTCGCCGCGGAGGGAGCGCAGGCGTTCGCGCTCCGCCTGCTGCGCGAGGGGCTCGTCGCAGCCAGCCCGGGCAGCGGCTTCGGCGAGGACGGCGAAGGCTTCGTCCGCTTCGCGCTCGTCGAGAACGAGCAGCGGATCGCGCAGGCGGTGCGCGGGATCCGCCGCGTGCTCGAGACCGGTTGAGCTGGTAGCCTGTCGGCCGACGGTCGCGCAGATGCGGTCGCCGGAGGCACCGACGCCTTCACGAGTCCCGACTCGTGGGGGCTTTTTTGTTGGACCGAGGGAGGTGCGCGTGAACATCCTCATCGCAGAAGACGAGACGATCATCCGGCTCGACCTGAAGGGGCTGCTGGAGAAGAACGGGTTCCGCGTCTGCGGCGAGGCGCGCGACGGCGCCGAGGCGGTCGAGCTCGCCCGCACCTGCGAGCCCGACGTCGCCCTGCTCGACCTGCGGATGCCGGTGCTCGACGGTGCCGAGGCGGCGCGGCGGATCTACGCCGAGCGGCCGATCCCGATCGTGATGCTCACCGCGTTTTCCGACCGCGCGAACGTCGAGAAGGCGATCGCCGCCGGCGTCTTCACGTACCTGACGAAGCCGTTCCGCGAGACCGACCTCGTGCCGGCGATCCGCCTCGCCGTCGCGCGGCACGCCGAGCTGCTCGCCGCGCGGCGCACGATCGGCAAGACGCCCCCGCCCAGGTCGATCGAGATCGGACTGCGCTCGCAGAGCGGCCACCTCTGGCCGTTGCGCGTGCAGCGGAGCGCCGACGGCACGCTCGCCGTCGCCGTGGACGGTGAGCCGGTATGAGGGTGCTCGTCGCAGAGGACGAGACCCTGATCCGCCTCGACCTGACCGGGATGCTCCAGTCGGCCGGCTTCGAGGTGTGCGCGGAGGCCCGTGACGGCGTCGAGGCGGTCGAGCTCGCCCGCTCGGAGCTGCCGGATCTCGCCGTCCTCGACGTGAAGATGCCGCGGCTCGACGGGATCGAGTCGGCGCGCCGGATCCTCGACGAGCGGCCGATCCCGATCGTGATCGTCAGTGCGTACACCGAGACGAGTCTCGTCGAGCGCGCGGCGGAAGCGGGCGTGTTCGGCTACCTCTCCAAGCCGTTTCGCGAGGAGGACCTGCTGCCCGCGATCGCAACCGCCCGCGCGCGCTTCGGCCAGCTCGCCGCGGTGCGCGACCAGGTCGAGACGCTTGCCGAGGCGCTCGCCGCGCGCAAGGTGATCGAGCGCGCCAAGGGGATCTTGATGGAGAAGGACGGGCTGACCGAGGACGCGGCGTTCAGCAGGCTGCGAAAGGCGAGCCAGACGTCGGGGCGGCCGCTGCGCGTGATCGCCGAGGCGGTCGTCGCGACGATGGGCTAGTGACCTGAGTCGTTGATTCGCTGGCAGTAGGCGGCGAGGCTGTCGAGGATCTCGTCGGCGGTCTTGTGCCAGACATAGGGCTTGGGGTCGTCGTTCCAGTTGGTGATCCAGCTGCGGATCGAGGCGACGAGCTCGCGGACGGAGCGGTGGGCGCTGCGTTTGATCCACTTCGTGGTCAGCTCGCCGAACCAGCGCTCGACGAGGTTGAGCCAGGAGCTGTAGGTCGGCGTGAAGTGGAAGGTGAAGCGCGGGTGGCGGACGAGCCATCGCTGGATCGACGGTGTCTTGTGGGTCGAGGAGTTGTCGAGCACGACGTGCACGTCGAGGTGGGCCGGCACCGATTTGTCGATCAGGGTGAGGAAGCGGCGGAACTCCTCGGCCCGATGCCGTGGCGTCATCTCCGCGAGCACCTGGCCGGAGGCGACGTCGAGCGCCGCGTACAGGTTCGTGACGCCGTTGCGGATGTAGTCGTGTGTCTGCCGTGCAGGGACGCCTGGCATCAGCGGCAGCACCGGCGCCGAGCGGTCGAGCGCCTGGATCTGTGACTTCTCGTCGACGCAGAGCACGACCGCGGCCTCGGGCGGATTGAGGTACAGCCCGACGATGTCCCTGACCTTGTCGATGAACTGCGGATCCGGGGACAGCTTGAACGTCTCGACCTGATGCGGCTTGAGCGCGAACGCCCGCCAGATCCGGCTGACCGCGCTCTGGCTCATCCCGGTCGCGGCCGCCATCGAGCGTGTCGACCAGTGCGTCGCATCCCGCGGCTGCTCCTCGAGCGTCTTGACGATCACCCGCTCCACATCCTCATCGCTGATCGAGCGCGGCTTGCCCGGCCGCGGCTCGTCATGCAAACCGTCAAAACCGCGCCGCGCGAAACGGCCCCGCCACTTGCCGACCGTCGAGTCGTTGCAGCCCAACTCGGCCGCGATCTCCTTGCTCGAACGGCCCTCCGCGGCCGCCAGCACAATCCGGCAGCGAAACGCCAACGCCTGCGAGCTCTTCGGACGCCGAGCCCACCGCTCCAGCGTCTCCCGCTCCACACCGCTGAGCACGACCTCGGCACGAGCCGCCATAACCGCCCCCAATCGTCGTCGATGAGGACGACGTTCGAGACCAAACCACCCGGTCCCTGCCTACTAACGACTCAGGTCACTAGTAGGACTTTGTTAGCTGGTTGAAGGGTCCGTTCGGTTCGCCTCGAACGGTGTCCGCGTCGGCGGTCATCGTTTGGGAGGAGGAGCGGATGGAGGCTGCGTTTGCGATCGAGGGGCCGGCTGCCGATGTGCGGGAGCGGCTGCTGTGTTTCGTCGGGGAGGTGACGGCGCCGTTTGCGTTGCGGCGGCAGCGTGAGAACGCGCTTGTGTATGTGCGCGGGCTGGTCGAGCATGGCGGGCGCAAGAGCTTGCAGCCGACGCTGTTTCGGCTCGAGGAGACGCCCGCCCGCTACGAGTCGGTGCAGCAGTTTCTCGCCGACTCGCCCTGGGATCCCGAGCTGTTAATCCGGGAGTGCGCGGAGCGGGTGGCGCCGCAGATCGGTGTCACTGCATGGATCGTGGACGACACCGGGATCGTCAAGGACGGCAAGCACTCACCGGGGGTGAAGCGTCAGTACTCGGGCACGCTCGGAAAGGTCGGCAACTGTCAGATCACCGTCAGCGTGCACGCGGTCGGCGAGCGGGGCACGCTGCCGCTGGGCTGGCGGCTGTACCTTCCGGAGGAGTGGTGCGACGACTTCGAACGTCGGCGCAAGGCGAAGATCCCGGACGGGATCCTCTTTGCGACCAAGGCGCAGCTTGCGAACGATCTCTGCAAGCGGGTGGCCGGCTGGCAGCTGCCAACGGCTCCGATCCTGGCCGACTCGGCCTACGGCGACGACGCTGCTTTCCGCGCCGATTTACACGACGCGGAGCTCGAGTACGTCGTGGCAGTGCGGGCCGGAACGAGCGTCTACGGGCCAGAGACAACCTTCGTGGTGCCCGAGCGCAACGGTCCGCTCGGACGGCCGCGCACCGTCGCTCGCCCCGACCGTAAACCCGAGTCGGCGCTGACGCTCGCCGAGCGGCTGCCGGCAACGGCGTGGCGAACGTTGCCGTGTCGGACGACACCCGCGGGCGAGGAGATCGCTAGCCGTTTCGCGTTCGTCCGCGTCGTCGCCACGAACCCAGTACGAAACCGGCACCAGGCGCCGCGCTGGGAGTGGCTGATCATCGAATGGCCCGCCGGCGACGAGGCGCCGAGCGACTACTGGCTTTCCAACCTCGCCGAGGACACGCCGCGCGAGCGTCTCGCCCGGCTCGCCCGCCTGCGCTGGACGGTCGAGCTCGACTACCGACAGCTCAAGGGCGAGCTCGGGCTCGACCACTACGAGGGCCGCAGCTACCCCGGCTTCCACCACCACACCGCTCTGGTCACCTGCGCCCACGCCTTCCTGACCGAGGAACGCCTGCGCCCGAGAGCCCAGCGGCCGGCCTGACGCTGCCGCAGGCGGTGCTGCTCCTGCAGCCCGTCCTACGCTGCTGGACTGGCCGCTGCCGCACCTGCAAGCAACCCGTCGACCTCGACCAGCTTCCACTCCTCCATCGACGCGAGTAACAAAGTCCTACTAGATGAGGAGGGTCCCCTCGAGCACGGCGCGGCCCGCGACGACGCCGTCGACGCCCGTCGCGCGGACGGCCTCGACGTCGGCCTCGTCACGGATGCCGCCGGCGGCGTAGACGACGCCGTCGAAGCGGCCGCGCACCTCGCGCAGCAGCTCGAGATCGGGGCCCGACGCGGTGCCGTCGCGGTCGATCGCCGTGCAGACGAGGTGGGTCACGCCGGCGGACGTGCACCGGTCGAGCGCCGCCGCTGTCGTGAAGCCGCCCGACTCGATCCAGCCCGCCGTGCGCACGATCCCGCCGGCGACGTCGATCGAGACGGCGAGCCGTCCTGCGAGCGCCGCTACGAAGTCCTCCAGCGGCAACGGCCCGAACGCGGCCGTGCCGACGATCACCCGCGCGACGCCCGCCGCCGCGAGCGCCTCCGCGTCGGCCACCGTACGCACGCCCCCGCCGAGCTGCACCGGGACGGGCGTCGCGGCCGCCACCGCCTCGCGGGCGAGCTCGTCCGGTGCGCCGCCGTCGCGGGCCGCGCCGAGCGCGACGACGTGGACGCAAGGAGGGCCGGCCGCTGCGAGCTTCCGGATCAGGGCAAGCGGGTCGCCCGCGTCGAGCGTGACCCGGTCGTAGTCCCCGCGCAGCAGCCGGACTGCGCGCCCGTCCAGCACGTCGACCGCCGGGATGATTGCGAACTCCTGTGTCATCGTGGTAACATGCTAACACGATGGCAAAGGCCCCTACCTCTTCGGAGCCCTCACATTGGCCGACCGCCGAGCACGAGGAGCTGTTCGCGGCGATCGCGTCGCTGCGGACGCCGGACGAGACGGAGCGGTTCCTCCGGGACCTCTGCACGATCTCGGAGCTGGACGCGATGGCGCACCGCTGGCAGGTGGCGCGGCTGCTGAACGAGGGGCTGCCGTACCTGGAGGTCGCGCGCCGCGCGCACGCGTCGACGACGACGGTGACGCGCGTGGCCCAGTGGCTGCACCGCGGGGAGGGCGGCTACGCGCTGGCGCTGCGCCGGCGCCGCCGGCGCTCCTGAGGATCGCGGTCCCCTCCAAGGGCCGGCTGCGCGAGCCGGCGATCGCCCTGCTCGAGGACGCGGGCCTCGGGCCTGAGACGCCCGGCGACCGCGCGCTCGCATTCCCGTGCCGCAACGCGCCGGTCGAGGCGCTGCTCGTGCGCGCGGACGACGTCCCCGAGTACGTCCAGGACGGCGTCGTCGACTGCGGCATCACGGGCCTGGACATCGTCCGGGAGCGCGGTGTGAGCGTGACGGAGCTGGTGCTGCTCGGCTTCGGCGCGTGCACGCTCGAGGTGGCGGTGCCGGTCGAGTCGGCGTTCACGACCGCGGCGGAGCTGCGCGGTGCGCGTGTCGCGACGACCTTCCCGCGGCTCGCCGCCGACCTGCTGCCCGAGCCGGTGGAGCTCGTGCCGGTTGACGGTTCGGTCGAGCTCGCGCCGCGACTCGGTCTCGCCGACGCGATCGTCGACCTCGTCTCGAGCGGGAGCACGCTGCGCACGAACGGCCTGCGCTCGCTCGGGCCTCTGCTCGAGTCCGAGGCGGTGCTGATCGCGCCGTCGGAGCCGAGCGCCGAGGCGATCCAGCTGGCGGCGGTCTTCCGCAGCGTCGTCGAGGCGCGCGCGGCCCGCTACCTCATGCTGAACGCGCCCGAGTCCGCGCTCGCGGAGATCTGCGCGCTCGTCCCCGGCTCGCGCGCGCCGAGCATCCTGCCGCTCGCCGAGCCCGGCATGGTCGCCGTGCACAGCGTCATCCCTGCGGCCGACGTCTGGCGGCTGCTGCCCGCGCTCGAGGCGGCGGGCGCGTCCTCGATCCTGCTCGTGCCGGTCGAGCGGATGCTCGGATGAGCGTCGCCGAGATCGTCGCGGACGTGCGCAAGCGCGGTGACGCGGCGCTGCGCGAGTGGGCGCTGCGGCTCGACGGCGTCGAGCCCGGGCGCGCGGAGCCCGCGGACGGGCTGCCGGAGGCGGAGGTGCTCGCGCTCGCCGGGCGCGTGCGCCGCTGGCACGAGCTGCAGCGGCCCGCCGACGTGCGGCTCGAGGTCGAGCCGGGCGTCGAGCTCGAGCGGCGCTGGCTGCCGCTCCCCTCGGTCGGCATCTACGTGCCGCGCGGGCTCGTCTCGACGCTCGTCATGTGCGCCGTGCCGGCGCGCGCAGCCGGCGTGCTGCGCATCGTCGTCGTCACGCCGCCGGCCGGAGCCGGGCTCGTCGCCGCAGCGGCGCGCCTGCTCGGCGTCGAGGAGGTGTGGGCGGTCGGAGGCGCGCACGCCGATCGCCGCGCTCGCGTACGGCACCGAGACGATCGCACGCGTCGACAAGATCGTCGGCCCGGGCAACGCGTACGTGAACGAGGCGAAGCTCGCTCGTCTCGCGCGACGTCGCCATCGACCTGCCCGCGGGGCCGTCCGAGGTGGCGGTCGTGCTCGGGCGCGGCGGCGACCGCCGCATCGCGGAGCTCGAGCTCGCCGCGCAGGCCGAGCACGGCCCGGACACCGTCTGCACGCTCGTCGACGGCGACGACCTCGAAGCGGCGCTCGCCGAAGTGGAACGGCTCGCTCCCGAGCACGTCGTCCTGCTCGGCGAGGCGGAGTCGCTCGCCGGGAGGATCCGCAACGCCGGCGCCGTCTTCGTCGGCGCGAGCTCGCCGGTCGCCTCCGGCGACTATGCGACCGGCGGCAACCACGTCCTGCCGACCGGCGGCTGGGCGCCGCTCGAGTGGCGGGCTCGGACTCGAGACGTTCCTCAAGCCGGTGACGGTGCAACGCCTGACGCGCGGACGGGCTCGACCGCGTCGCGCCCGACGGTGCGAGGCGCTCGCCGCCGTCGAGGGCATGCCGGCGCACGCTGCCGCGGTGGAGCGATGAGCACGCTGCCGGCCGGCGTTCGCCCGTATGCCTGGGCGCCGTCGACCGAGGAGCTCGCGCGGCGGGCCGGGCTCGATCCGGTCGAGATCGTCCGCTTCGACGGCAACGTGCCGCCGCTGCCGCTGCCGAGCTCGCGGCCGGGCGCGATTGCAGGTGCGCTCGCGGAGATCAACACGTACCCGCACGGCGGCTATCCCGGGATCGACGAGGCAATCGCGGCGTACGCCGGCGTCGAGCCCGAGAACGTCGTGCTCGGAGCGGGCGCGGACGACCTGATCCTGCTCTGCGGGCGCGCGTTCGCCGGGCCCGGCGACACCGTTGCGATCCCGCAGGAGCCGACCTACCCGCTGTTCCGCGTCGCCGCGGAGCTCGCCGGCGCCGAGCGTCGGCGACGCGAGCCCCGTGCTCACGTTCTGCTGCCGGCCGGGGAACCCGTTCGGCGACGCTCGCCGCCGCTGCCGGAGGCGCGCCCGCTCGTCGTCGACGAGGCGTACTTCGAGTACGTCGGACGGGGAGACGGCTGTGGGGCTGATCGGCGACGGCGTCGTCGTCGTGCGCACGTTCTCGAAGGCGTTCGGCGCTCGCGGGTGCGCGCATCGGCTACGCGCTCGCGAGGCGGAGATCGCCGCCGAGCTGCGCGCGCGGCAATCGCCGGCGCCGGTCTCGACGCTGTCCGTCGCGCTCGCGCTCGCCGCGCTGCGCAACCCGCCGGACGTGACGCCGGTCGCTCGAGGAGCGGGAGCGCCTCGCGGCGGAGCTGCGCGCGCTCGGCTTCGAGCCGCTGCCGTCGCGCGCGAACTTCGTCTTCGTCCCGGTCGACGAGGCGGAGCGGATCGTCGACGACCTGCTGCGCACGGCCGGCTGCGTCGTGCGCGTCACCGGCGGCGGCATCCGCATCACGGTGCGCGACCGCGAGGACGACGACTCTGCTCCTCGCCGCGTTCCGCGGCGAGGACTATGCGCCGCGGAGACGGCGCACGCCACGTTCGCGCGACTGCCGAGACGGCGATTCGCGTCCGGCTCGTCGCTCGACGGAGAGAGCCGCGTTCGCATCTCCACCGGCGCCGGCCTCTACGACCACCTGTCTCGAGCAGCTCGCCTTCCACGGCGGCCTCGACCTCGTCGTCGAGGGCACTGGCGACTGGGAGACCGGTCCGCACCACACGGCCGAGGACACGGCGATCGCGATCGGCGAGGCGCTCGACCGGGCGCTCGGCGACCGGCGCGGCATCGCGCGCTACGGCGACGGCGGACGTGCCGATGGACGACGCGCTCGCGCGTGCCGCGGTCGATCTCGGCGGAAGGCGCGGCGCCGAGATCAGGCTCGAGCACGACCCGGGGCTCGCGCGGCACATGCTCGAGAGCTTCGCCGGCGCCGCGAGGATGACGCTCCACGTCGAGGCGACGGGACGCGACGAGCACCACGTCGCCGAAGCCGCCTGCAAGGCGGTCGGGCGCGCGCTGCGCGCGGCCGTTCGCACCGAGGGCGACGAGCTGCCGTCGACGAAGGGTCTCCTGTGAAGAAGGTCGCCGATCTGCGCGTACGGCGCGGGCAACGTCCGCTCCGTCGAGCTCGCGCTGCAGCGGCTCGGCGCGCAGACGGAGCTCGCGCAGGAGCCGCGGTCGGTGCTCGACGCGGATCTCGCCGTGCTCCCCGGCGTCGGCTCCGCGCGCTCGGCGATGGACGGGCTGTGCGCGCGCGGGCTCGACGGCGCGCTGCGCGAGCGCGCCGCGAGCCGGCAGACCGATTCTCGGCATCTGCCTCGGCCTCCAGCTCGCGCTCGACGAGAGCGAGGAGGACGGCGGCGTGGCCGGGCTCGGGCTCGTGCCCGGCCGCGCCGTGCGCCTGCGCGAGGGGCGCGTGCCGCGCATCGGCTGGGCTCCGGTCGAGCCGAGCGGCGAGACGTACTGGTTCGCGCACTCGTACGCAGCCGAGACCGACGCCGCAGTGGCGACGAGCGAGGGGCATCGTCGCCGATCGTCGAGTCCGGCTCGTTCCTCGGCGTGCAGTTCCACCCGGAGAAGAGCGGCGCCGCCGGCGCCCGCTTCCTGGAGCAATGCCTCTCCCGCGCCTGATCCCGTGCCTCGACGTCGCCGCCGGGCGCGTCGTCAAGGGCGTCCGCTTTCGCGAGCTGCGCGACGTCGGCGACCCAGTCGAGCTCGGTGCCGCGTACTCGGACGCTGGCGCCGACGAGCTCGTCTTCCTCGACGTCTCGGCGACGCTCGACGAGCGCGGCTCTGCCGTTCGCGTCGCGGCGCGCATCGCCGAGCAGCGTCTCGATCCCGTTCACGGTCGGCGGCGGCATCCGCTCGGTCGCGGACGCCGCCGCGGTGCTCGAGGCCGGCGCCGACAAGATCTCGCGTCAACTCCGCCGCGCTCGCGCGTCCGGCGCTGATCGGCGAGCTCGCGCGACACGCTCGGCACGCAGGCCGTCGTCGTCGCGATCGACACGGAGGCGGGCCGCGTCCACTCGCACTCGGCGACGCGCGACGCCGAGCGCGACACGGTCGAGTGGGCGCGCGAGTGCGAGGAGCGCGGCGCCGGCGAGCTGCTCGTCACCTCGATCGACCGCGACGGCACGCAGAGCGGCTACGACCTCGAGCTGCTCGCGCAGCTGCGCGACGCGGTGTCGCTGCCGGTGATCGCGTCGGGCGGCGCCGGCGGGGCCGCACACGTCGCCGCCGCGCTCGAGATCGCCCAGGCGGCGCTGCTCGCCTCGATCCTCCACGAGCAGCCGGCGCGGCTGCGCTCGCTGCGCGACGAGCTGCGCGACCTCGGCGTCCCGCTCCGCGATGCAGCCTGAGCTGCGTGCCGCGATCGTGCAGGACGCGCGCGACGGGCGCGTGCTCATGCTCGCGTGGATGGACGACGAGGCGCTGCGCCTCACCCGCGAGACGGGCGAGGCGTGGTTCTGGAGCCGCTCGCGGCAGGAGCTCTGGCACAAGGGCGAGACGTCCGGGAACACGCTCGCGCGTCGAGGAGATCCGCGACGACTGCGACGGCGACGCGCTGCTGCTGCGGGTGCGAGCCGGCGGGCCCGGCGTGCCACACCGGCTCGCGTCTCGTGCTTCGCGCCCGCGCTCTGGCGGACGCGTCGCCGAGCGCGTGCGCGACCGGCCCGAGGGCTCGTACGTCGCCTCGCTCGCCGAGGCCGGCCTCGGGCGCTGCGCGCAGAAGCTCGGCGAGGAGGCGGTCGAGGCCGCCGTCTCCGCGGTCGCCGCGCGACGGCCGGCTCGTCGAGGAGGCGGCCGACGTGATCTTCCACCTGTACGTGCTGCTCGCCGTCGCCGGCGTCGACGTGAGCAAGGTGGAGGACGAATTGGCGCGGCGGGCGCGCTAGCCTCCAATGCATGGAACAGCCGTACACGCATACGACCTGGCACGTGAAGCCGGGGAACGAGGACGAGTTCGTCGCCCGCTGGGACGAATGGGTCGAGTGGAGCCACCGGGAGGGCCTGGCCGCGCCCGCCCTGCTGCTCCGGGACGCGGAGGATCCGAGCATGTTCGTGAGCTTCGGCCCGTGGGAGAGCCTCTCGGCCGTGCGGAACTGGCGGGCGCTCGCCGGCTACCAGGAGCGGGTTGCCCGGCTCAGCGAGGTCGTCGAGAGCTTCGAGCCGCGCACGCTCCAGGTCGTCAGCCGGCGCTGACGATCGAGATGGGGCTGCTGCTCTAGGAGCTCAGGCCCAGACCTCGTCCGCGACCTCGACGATCAGGCGGAGCTTCGCCACCTGCTGCTCGTAGCTGAGCTCGTTGCCCTCGAGCGTCGAGGAGAAGCCGCACTGCGGCGAGAGGCAGAGCTGCTCGACGTCGACGAAGCGGGACGCCTCCTCGATCCGCCGCTTCAGCTCGTCCTTCGCCTCGAGCTCGCCGCGCTTGGTCGTGACGAGGCCGAGCACGACCTGCTTGCCGGGCGGGACGAAGCGGAGCGGCTCGAAGCCGCCGGAGCGCTCGTCGTCCCACTCCATGAAGAAGCCGTCGACGTCGAGCTCGTTGAACAGCGCCTCCGCGACGAAGTCGTAGCTTCCTGACGCGGCCCACGAGGAGCGGAAGTTGCCGCGGCACATGTGCGTCGTCACGGCCATTCCCTCCGGCCGGCCGGCGAGCGCCTCGTTGATGTGGCGGATGTACTCGACGTGCTGCCGGTCGGGATCGCCGCCGATCGAGGCGACGTACTCGCGCTGGTGCGGGTCGTTCAGGTAGGCGAGGCTCGTGTCGTCGAGTTGGAGGTACGTGCAGCCGAGCTCGCCGAGCCGGCGCACCTCCTCCGCGTAGGCGGCGGTCAGGTCCGCCCAGAACGAGCCGAGGTCCGGGTACACGCGCGGGTCGATCGCCGCCTTGCCGCCGCGGTAGTGGACCATGCTCGGCGAGGGGATCGTCAGCTTCGGGACGGCCGTCGTCACCGTCTCCTGCAGGAACGAGAAGTCGTCGCCGAAGATCGTCTTCGAGACACCGAGCGGGCCGTCGACGTGCAGCGCCGCCGGCGTGAACTCGAGCTCGCCGTTCTCGTTGAAGAACCTGACGGCGATGTGCCCGGCTTCCTTCGTGATTCCGTCGAGCTGGTAGATGAAGTCCATGTGCCAGGAGGCGCGGCGGAACTCGCCGTCGGTCGCCGCGCGGAGCCCGACCTCCTCCTGCATGGCCACGATCTCGCGGATCGCGGCGTCCTCGATGGCGCGCAGCTCGGCGGCGTCGATCCGGCCCGCGGCCTGATCCTCGCGCGCCTGCAGCAGGCGCCGAGGCCGCAGCAGGCTGCCGACGTGGTCGGCCCGGAACGGAGGAGAGGTGCGGAGCGTCAAGACCAGGGCCGTATATACCGGATCGGCGATGATCCGCGCGTGACCGACCCGGCCGACCTCGGCGTCGTCGACGCGGCGGCGCTCCTCTTCCGGCGCGAGCTCTCGTCCCGCGAGCTCGTCCAGGCCTGCCTGGCGCGGATCCGGGAGCGCGACGGCGTGCACAGCCACGAGGGCGATCCGGCGTCGGTGAACGCGTGGGTGCGCGTCTACGCGGAGGACGCGCTCGCCGCCGCCGGCCGGGCGGACGAGCGGCTGGCGCGCGGCGGCGCGCCGCCCCTCTGCGGCGTGCCGGTCGGCCTCAAGGACTTGTACGCGGTCGCGGGCAAGCCGCTGACCGCGTCGAGCCGGCTGCTCGACGAGACGCCGGCCCGCGACAGCGACGTCTGGACGCGCCTCGCCGCCGCCGGCATGGTGCTGCTCGGGCACCTGCACACGCACGAGTTCGCGATCGGCGGCACGACCGACCAGGTCGGCAACCCGTGGGCGCTCGACCGCTCGCCCGGCGGCTCGAGCGGGGGCTCCGCCGCGGCGCTCGCCGCCGGCATGACGCCCGCCGCCACCGGCACGGACACCGCGGGCTCGCTGCGGATCCCGTCCGCGCTCTGCGGCACGTCGACGCTGAAGCCGTCGCGTGGGCTGACGTCGCTGCGCGGCGTCGTGCCGCTCGCGCCGACGCTCGACCACGCGGGGCCGATGGCGCGGACGCCCGCCGACTGTGCGCCGCTCCTCGCCGCGCTGCTCGGCTTGCCCGGCCCGCTCCCGGCCGGCCGGACGATGGCGGAGCTGCGCCTGGCGGTCTCGCCTCGCCTGGGACTCGTCGAGCTGGACGCCGACGTCGCGGCCGGCTTCGACGGCGCGCTCGCCGCCTGCCGGCGGCTCGGGGCCGAGCTCGTCGAGCCGCCGGCGCCGGAGGCGCCGCTCGACGTCGGCGACGACTTCGTCGCCGTCGTCCTCGCCGAGCTGCTCCCGTATCACCGCCGCTTCGACGCGCGGCGCGAGCTCTACCGTCCGTCGCTCCGCGAATGGGTGGAGCGGGCCGAGGCGCAGGCGCTCTCTGCGGAGGCGTACCTCGCGGCGCAGGCGCGCCGCTCCGAGACGGCGTTCGCCTGGGCCGACTGGCTCGCCGCAAACCGGGTCGACGCCGTGCTCGAGCCGACCGTCCCCGTCGTCGCGCCGCTGCGCGGCGACGGCTACGACAACGCGTTCACCGACGCGGCGCTCATCTCGCTGACGCACTACTGGGACTGGACCGGCTTCCCCGTCGCGGCGCTGCCCGCGGGCGTGGGCGCACGCAGCGGACTGCCCGTGGGCGTCTCGCTGATCGGCCCGCCCGGCCACGACTTCGAGGTGCTCGCGGCCGCAATCGAGCTGCACGCGGAGCTCGGCCCGGTTACGGTTGCGCTTCCATGAGCGACGGATTCCGCAGCCCCTACGAGATCGAGACGCCGGAGGGAGCCGAAGGCTGGGAGGAGATGTACCCGTACTACCTCCTCTTCGAGCCCGCGCGGCGCGCCGAGGAGGAGCAGCGGTTCTGGTTCTACAACGGCATGCACTTCCCAGAGCCGATGCCGGCCTTCGACATGATCACCGCCGAGTCGTGCTACCTCTCGATCGGGCTCTACCAGGGACGCGTCTTCCAGATCCCGACCGTGCTCGGCATCGAGCACCGCGTCGTCAACGGCTACGTCTACATCACCTCGAACGAGGTGACCGACCCCGAGACGATCCAGCAGCGGCTCGAGACGTTCCTGCCGCGGATCGGCTTCTACTACGAGAACTGGGACACGCTCGTCGACCGCTGGCAGGCGGAGGTCGACGCGCGGATCGCCGAGCTGACGACGCTCGAGGTCCCGCGGCTGCCGGAGCTCGAGGACGAGCAGGAGCTGATCCACGACCACAAGCTCGGCTCGAACTACCGCCTGATGGCGGCCTACGACCGCTGCCTGCACCTCTACAACGAGCTCAACCAGCTCCATTTCGAGCTGCTGCTGCTCGCGTACGGCGCGTATCTCACCTTCTTCCAGTTCTGCCAGGCCGCCTTCCCCGACATGGGGCTGCAGGTGATGACGCAGATGATCGCCGGCTACGACACGACGATGATGCGCCCCGACGACGAGCTGAAGGCGCCTCGCCGCAACGGCGCTCGAGCTCGGTGTCGACGGCGCCTTCGCCGACGGGCGCACGCCCGCCGAGGTGCTCGCCGAGCTGCAGGGCGAGCGACGCGGGCCGCGCGTGGATCGAGGATCTCGAGTCGCGCAAGCACCCGTGGTTCTTCATGTCGACGGGCGACGGCTTCTACCACCACCACCGCGCGTGGGCGGACGATCTGCGCCTGCCCTTCGCGGCGATCGGCGGCTACATCGCACAGCTGCGCGACGGCGCCGAGCTCGACCGGCCGAAGGAGCAGCTGCTCGCCGAGCGCGACCGCATCGCCGCGGAATACCGCGAGCTGCTCCCGGCGCGACGACGAGCGACGGCAGTTCGACGAGATGCTCGGCCTCTGCCGGCACGTCTTCCCGCACGCGGAGAGCCACAAGTTCTTCATCGAGCACTGGGGCACGTCCCTCTTCTTCAACCGGCTTCGCGAGGTCGGCGCCGTGCTCGCCGAGCACGGGTTCTTCGAGGACGCGGACGACGTCTTCCACCTCAACATCCACGAGGTGCACGAGGCGCTCTCCGACCTCGGGCTGGCCTGGGCCGGCGGCGCGCCGGCCCGCGGCACCGTCTACTGGCCGCCGCGCGTCGCGCGCCGCAAGGAGATCCTGGCGCGGCTGGCGGAATGGACGCCACCGCCGGCGCTCGGCGTCGTCCCCGAGGTGATCAACGACCCGACCGTGCAGCTGCTGTGGGGCGTCACCGCCGACCGGCTGCGTGCGTGGGCGAGCGGCGCCGAGGCCGGCGTGCACGGGTACGCGGCCTCGCCGGGCGTCGTCGAGGGCGTCGCGCGCGTCGTGCGCGACGTGAACGAGATCGGCATCGGTGCAGCAGGGCGAGGTGCTCGTCTGCTCCGTGACGGCGCCGAGCTGGGCGCCGGTCTTCCCGAAGATCGCCGCCGCCGTCTCCGACATCGGCGGGATGATGTCGCACGCCGCGATCATCGCGCGCGAGTACGGGCTCCCGGCCGTCGTCGGCACGGGCCACGCGACGAAGCAGATCAAGACGGGCGACCGCGTCCGCGTCGACGGCGACAACGGAACCGTCACGATCCTCGACTGACGTGCACGTCGTCCCGTTCCGCGCAGCTCGACCTCGAGGACGTCGCCCTCGTCGGCGGCAAGAGCGCGCACCTCGGAGACCTGACGCAGGCGGGCTTTCCGGTCCCGCCGGGCTTCGCGATTCCCGCGAGCGCGTTCGACGACGTCGTGCAGCAGCACGTCGACGCGCTGATCGCGGGGCTCGACACCGACGACGTGGCGGCGCTCGAGCAGAAGGCCGAGCATGTGCGCGCGGTCGTCGAGTCGCTCGACGTGCCGGAGGAGATCGCTCGGGACGTCGCGGACGGCTACCGCCGGCTCGGTGAGGAGCTCGAGCTTCCCGACCCTCCCGTGGCGGTGCGCTCGAGTGCGGTCGCAGAGGATGCCGCCGACGCGAGCTTCGCCGGCATGCAGAGCACCTACCTCTGGCTCCGCGGCGCCGACGACGTGCTTGCCGGCGTCCGGCGCTGCTGGGCGAGCTACTTCAACGCGGAGGCGCTCGCGTACCGTGCCCTGCACGGTGGAGCGTCGGGAATGAGCGTCGCCGTGCAGTACATGGTCGACGCGCGCGTGGCGGGCGTCATGTTCACGATCAATCCGGTCACCGGCGATCCGTCGTCGATCGCGATCGACGCGAGCTACGGCCTCGGCGTAACGGTCGTCGGCGGCGACGTGACTCCCGACTCGTATCTCTTCTCGAAGGTCACCGCGCGAGCTGGTGCGCAGCGAGATCGGGGCGAAGGAGATCGAGTGCGTTGCAGCTCCGGAAGGCGGCGGCACGGTCCTGCACGAGGTCGACGAGGAACGTCGGGCCCGCCTCTGCCTCGAGCCCGGCGAGGTCGCCCGGCTCGCGGAGCTCGGCCGGAACGTCGAGCGGCACTACGGACGGGCGCAGGATCTCGAGTGGGCGATCGACCGCCGCCTCGACGAGATCTTCCTGCTGCAGGCGCGGCCCGAGACGGTCTGGTCGCAGAAGCGGAAGGTCGCAGCCGCCGAGAGCGCGCTCGCCGCGGTCGTCGCCACGTTCATGGGCGGCAAGCCGGCCCGGTGAGCGACGGCCCGGAGCTGACGCCGGAGGACGTGCGGGAGATCCTGCGGCTGGTCGACGAGGCCGGCGTCGAGGAGCTCGAGCTCGAGACGCCGCGCTTCACCGTCCGCTTCCGCCGCGGCGAGGCGCCGGCCGAGGCGCATGTCGAGCAGGCCGACGGTCTCGTCGACGTGACCGCGCCGATGATCGGCACGTTCTTCCGAGCCCCCTCACCCGGGGAGGCGCCCTTCGTCGAGGTCGGCAGCGCGGTCGAGCCGGAGACGTTCGTCTGCATCATCGAGGTGATGAAGCTGATGAGCGCGGTCGCCGCCGGCGTGCGCGGAGCCGTGGCCGAGGTCTGCCGCGCGAACGGCGAGACGGTCGAGTTCGGCGACGTGCTCTTCCGCGTGCGGCCGGAATGATCGGCCTCGTCGACACCACGGTCCGCGACGGCCACCAGAGCCTCTGGAGCGCGAACGCGCTGACGACCGCGATGATCGCGGACGTCGCGCCCGTGATCGACCGCGTCGGGTTCCGCGCGATCGACTTCACCAGCAGCACGCACATGGCGATGGCCGTGCGCTGGCACGGCGAGGACCCGTGGGAGCGGATTCGCGTCGTCCGCGAGCTGATGCCGGGCACGCGCCTCGGCTTCATCACGCCGGGGATGCGCTTCATCTCGTGGGAGCGCGTGCCGCTCGAGATCATGCGGCTCGCGCTGCGGTGCGTGATCCGGAACGGCGTTCGCCGGATCTGGGTCGCCGAGTCGATGAACGACGTCGACACCGGCCTCGAGGTCGCAGAGATCGCGAAGCAGGAGGGTGCCGACGAGGTCCTGCGTCGGCCTCGTCTACAGCCTCAGCCCCGTGCACACCGACGCGTACTACGCCGAGCGCGCCCGCCGGGTGGCGGCGAGCCCGCACGTCGACGTGCTGAACCTCAAGGATCCCGGCGGCCTGCTCACGCCCGAGCGCGTGCGCTCGCTCGTGCCCGCGCTGCGCGCGGCGGCGCCTGCCCTGCCCCTCGAGGTGCACACGCACGACACGGTGACGATGGCCGGGCCGGTGTATCTCGAGGCCGCGCAGCTCGGCGCGTCGTTCCTCTGCACGGCGGTCGAGCCGCTCGCGAACGGGACGTCGCAGCCGCCCGCCGAGCAGACGCTCAGCGAATCTGCGCGCCGCAGGCTTCGAGGCCGCCGTCGACGAGGCAGCCCTCGCGGAGATGTCCGCCTACTTCACGCGGCTCGCAGCGCGGCTCGGCCGGCCCGTCGGCGTCCCGCGCGCGTACGACGTGAGCGTCTACCGGCACCAGCTTCCGGGCGGCATGACCTCGACGCTGCGCCGGCAGCTCGCGGAGGTCGGCATGGAGCATCGCTGGGACGACGTGCTCGCCGAGCTGCCGCGCGTGCGCGAGGAGCTCGGCTGGCCGATCATGGTCACGCCGCTGTCGCAGTTCATCGGCGTGCAGGCGTTCCTCAACGTGACGACAGGCGAGCGCTACGCGCAGATCCCCGACGAGCTCGTCAGGTACGTGCTCGGCCAGTACGGGCCGCCGCCCGGCGAGCTCGACCCCGACCTCCAGGCAAAGGTGCTCGCGTCGCCGAGGGCGGAGCAGCTCCGCCGGCAGGAGCACCGGCTCGACCTCGCGGAGGCCCGCGCCCGGTACGGCGAGCGGATGAGCGACGAGGAGCTGCTTCTACGCATGACGCTGCCGGCCGAGCAGGTGGACGCGATCGGCCGTGTCCCGCGGCCGGTGGCTCCCGTGCGGAACCCGGTCGTCGAGCTCGTCGAGCAGCTCGCCGCACGCCTGCCCGGCGAGGTCGAGGTCGAGGCGCCGGGGCTCCGGCTGCGGATGCGCTCGTGAGCCTGCTCGACGGGATCGACGCCGTCGTCTTCGACGTCGACGGCACGCTCCTGCATGCGGACAACCCCGGCGGCGTCGCCGGCGCGACGCCGATTCCCGGCGCCGTCGAGGCAGTCGCCCGCGTCCGCGCGACCGGGCGGAGCGTCCTCTTCTTCACGAACGGCACGGGCCGCCCGCCGGTGCAGTACGCCGCCGACCTGCGGGCGGTCGGCTTCGAGCTCGCCGACGAGGAGTTCATGAACCCGGCAGTCGTCGCCGCACGCTGGATCGCGCGCCGCCATCCGGGCGCGTCCGTGCTCGTGCTCGGCGGCCCGGGCGTGGTCGCGCCGCTGCACGACCTCGGGATCGCCACCGTCGACGGCCGTGCGGACGTCGTCCTCGTCGGCTGGGACGACGCTCTGACCTATGCGCAGCTGCGTGCCGCGTGCGACTCCGTCTGGGCGGGCGCCCCCCTGCTCGCCACCTCGACGGCGGCCGCGTTCTCCGTCGGCGGCGGCCGGGCGCCCGGCTGGTCGGGCGCCGTCGTCGCCGGCATCCGCCAGACGACCGGAGCCACGGCGCGGACGCTCGGCAAGCCCGCGCCCGAGGCGCTGCGCGAGATGTGCCGCGCGCTCGAGACCGTGCCGCGCCGCACGCTCGTCGTCGGCGACGACCTCGGCCTCGAGATCGCGATGGCACGCAGAGCCGGCGCGCGCACTGCGCTCGTGCTGACGGGGATCTCGCGTGCCGCGGACGTCGAAGCGCTCCCCGCACCGCGTCGTCCGGACGCCGTCGCCGGCTCGGTCGCCGAGCTGCGGTTCGCGTAGCGGGACGTATCCTGGCTCCATGAGCGAGGGGCGGCTGGCCGGCAAGCGGGTCATCGTCACGGGCGCCGCGCAGGGGATCGGCCGCGCGTTCGTCCTCCAGCTCGCCGGCCTGGGCGCGTCCGTGATCGCCGGCGACATCCGTGAGGAGGGACTCCGCGAGACATGCGCGCGCGCCGTCGCGCAGGGGGGTGTGGCGCTGGCGGTGACGGCGGACGTCGGCTCGTCCGAGGACACGCTCGCGCTCGCGGCGGCCGCGCGAGACGCCTTCGGCGGCGCGGACGCCCTCGTCAACAACGCGGCCGTCGTCGACGGCATCGGGCGGCACTCCTTCGACGAGATCCCGGACGAGGACTGGGACCTCGTGCTGCGCGTCAACCTCAAGGGCGTGTGGCTGTGCACGAAGGCCGTGGCGCCGCTGCTGCGCGAGGCGGGCGCCGGCTCGATCGTGAACATCGCATCCGACGTCGCCTTCTCGGGCTCGCCGGGCCTCGCCCACTACGTCGCCTCGAAGGCCGGCGTCGTCGGCCTGACGAGGGCGCTCGCACGAGAGCTCGGTCCGTCCGGAGTGAGGGTGAACGCGATCGCCCCCGGGTTCGTCGCCACCGACGCAGCCGACCCGCCGACCGATGCGGCGACCTACGACACGAGCAGGACGCCGCTCGGCCGCTTCGGCGAGCCTGCCGACCTGTTCGGCGCCCTCGCCTTCCTCATCTCGGACGAGAGCGCGTTCGTGAGCGGCCAGACGCTGCTCGTGAACGGCGGGCGCGTGCTTCATTGAGCGCGGCCCGCAAGAACTACTGATCGGCGAAGCAGGGCAACCCCCGATTACCGCGGGCCGCCCTTCGTTCAACCTACGCGATCATGAGCCGATTCGTACAAACACGATCGCTGTTCAGCCGCAAACAGCGCACGCCGAGCTTGATCCACCTCGAGGCGTGGCCGGAGCAGAGCGGCAAGGCCAGGGTGCTGATCGAGAATCCGGACGGAGCCGACCTGTGGGCGCACGCCGACGTCCTGCGCAAGGAGGGCTACGAGGTCGCCATGTGCGGAGGCCCGGACGCGGAGCTGGAGCACACCGCCTGCCCGCTGCTCGCCGAAGGGCAGTGCCCTCTCGTCGACGGAGCCGACGTCGTCGTGTCGACGACGCAGCTGGCCGACAGCCGCGAGATCCTCGCCAGCCTCAGCGCCAGGAAGTCTCCGGCGCTGGTGGTCGAAGGCACGAGCTCCGACCTGGAGCGGGACCGCGACGTGACCGGCGACGCGGTGGAGCTCACGCTGCCGGTTCTGCCGCGGCAGCTGGTCGACGCGGTCGAACGCGCCCGCTCTGGCCGGCGCTAGTAGGGCCTGACGGGAGTTCGACCCGCGGGCTCGCGCTCGAGCGCCCGGCCGCAGCGGCCCAGGAGCTCGCGGAGGCTCGCCGCTTCGTCGGCGTCGAGGTCGCTCAGCAGCTCCCGCTCGACGGCGTCGACCGCGCGGTCGCAGCGGTCGAGTGCCCGGTGTCCCGCCTTCGTCAGCTCCGTCCGGATGACGCGGCCGTGGTCGGGCTCCGCGCGGCGCCGGACGTAGCCGTGCTCGACGAGTAGCGCGAGCACCTCGCTCATCGACTGGGGCGTGACGAGCGAGCGGCGGGCGAGCTGCGCGTTCGAGAGGCCGTCCTCCGCGCGCAGCACCGACAGCGCGGTGTACGCGGGCAGCGTGAGGCCGGCCGGCTCGACCGCCGCCGCCAGCCGGCGGCGCAGCACGCGCTCGACGCGGCCGATCAGGTAGCCGAGCCGTGGCTCAGCGGTCAGGAGGCCGGCTCCCGCTCGTACGCCTGCAGGCCCGGCTTGATCCGCTTCTCGTCGAGGAACTGCTCGAGGCCCTGCTCGCGGCCGCGCTCCGCGTCGAGGAACTGCGACTGCTCGAGCTTCGCGTAGAGGTAGTCCTCCGCCTGGTCCCAGCTCATCGCCGCGCAGTGCTTGTAGCCGAGCTTTGCCGCCCGCAGCACGACCGGGTTCTTCGCCAGCAGCTCGCGCGCGAGCGACTCGACCTCGACGCGGAGCTCGGCGAGCGGGACGCTCGCGTTGACGAGGCCCATCGCGGCCGCCTCCCGTCCGTCGAAGGTGCGGCCGGTCATCACGTAGAGCAGGCCCGCCCGTGAGCCGACGGTGTCGGCGAGCGCCTTGCTGACGACGCTCCCGGGCGGGATGCCCCAGTTGATCTCGGACAAGCCGAACGTCGCCTCGTCCGCGGCGATCGCGAGATCGCACGCGACGAGCGGCGTGAAGGCGCCGCCGAAGCACCAGCCGTTGACCATCGCGATCGTCGGCTTCGCGTACGTGCGCAGCAGGCGCCACTGCCAGAAGGCCGCGTCGCGCCGCACCTTCCGCTGCACGTGCTCGGGCGCCGCGTCGACCTCGCGGAAGTACTCCTTCAGGTCCATCCCGGCCGACCACGCGTCGCCTGCGCCTGTGAGCACGAGCACGCCGCATGCGTCGTCGGCGTCGAGCGCCTCCAGCACCTCGACCATCTCCGCGTTGAGCGTCGGGTTCATCGCGTTGCGCTTCTCGGGCCGGTTCGAGCTCGACCCAGGCGATGCCGTCGTCGACCTCGACCCGCACCGTCGTCCAGCGGTCCGCATACGGCATGGCCGGGACTATATCAGGCAACCTGAGATCATGTCCGCTCGTGCTTGCCGAGATGGTCTCGGCCGAGGAAGGTGTTCGCCCAGGCGCTCGTCCGCACGAGCGCGTTGTCCTTGACGACGACCGGGCCGTCGAGCATCGACTCCTCCTCGCCGTACGCCTTCAGCCGCTCGTAGGCCTGCGACCAGATGCACTCCGTGTCGTAGACCTCGCAGAGGCCTTCGCGCGTGCCGCCGCACGGCCCGTTGCGCTGGTTCTTCGCGCACTGCGACTCGGGGCACACGTAGGCGATCTCGGGGAGCGAGCAGTCGCCGCAGTCGCGGCAGCCGAAGAGCGGCACCTTGGCCGCCTGCTCGGCGAAGTGCATCGCCTTCTGCACCGGCGGAGACTTCTCGACCGCCCGGTAGAACGCGCGCCCGGCCGGGAAGAGCGGGGCGCCCGGCTCGAACACCGCGCCGTGGAGGCGCCGGCTGAAGCGGTACGTGACCGGCACGGGCAGCTCCGTCTGCCGCCGCCGCTTCGAGTCGAGGTAGGCCGCGCTCACCTCGTCCGACGAGAGCTTCGTCTCCGGGTCGCGCTCGAAGAAGTAGAACTCGTCCGCGAACGGAAACTGGAGCTCCGGCGCGAACGCCCGCCAGTCGTCGGCGCCGAACGAGCCGGCCAGCTCGAGGATCTCGCCGAAGGTGGAGGCCGGCATGTGGCCGCCGAGATAGACCCCTGCGAAGCCGAGACCGCGCGCGACGGCGACGTGCCTGGCCGCCAGGTCGAGGAAGAAGCCGCGCCCCTTGTCCGGGCTCGCGGCCTGGCGCTCGACGAGGGCGAGCAGCTCGTCCGTGACGACGACCCCCGGGATCTTCCCCTGGTGGAAGGCGCGCGCCGCCATGCGCGACATGAGATAGACGTTGGCGAGCACCGAGACCGGCAGCTGCTCGCGTCCGATCCAACGCAGCAGCTCGTCGTCCTTGCGCGTGTCCCAGCCGATCTGGTTGATGACGAAGCGCGCGCCGGCCTCGACCTTCTTGCGCAGCTTGAAGTACTGGGGCATGACCTCTCGCTCGCGCCGCTTGTGGTTGGTCACCACGCAGCCGAGGAAGAAGTTCGTCTTGTCGAGCCGCGCGTCCGGCTTCCGCTCGTCACGGATGCCGTTGTTCAGGTCCGAGTAGAGGCTGAGCAGGCCGACCGAGTCGATGTCGAACACGGGGGCGGCGAGCCCTCTGTGTCCGGTGACGGGGTAGTCGCCCGAGAGCGCGAGCACGTTGTCGAATCCCTCCGAGCCGAGCTTCCAGCCGCGGCTCTCGAGCGCGTTCCGGTTCCAGTCCTTGCAGGAGAGATGGATGACCACCTCCTGGCCGCGCGAGATCAGGTCGGTCCCGAGCGTGTCGGGCGCGAGCATCGCGTGGCCGCCCGGGTTGTCGGTGATCGAGAGCACGTCGACCCGCGGGTCGGCGGCGAGCTCGCGCGCCGTCTCGAGCACGCGGCGGCTGCTGTCGGCCGTGATCAGGCCGCGGCTCGTGACGAGCTCGGCGGCGACGACGAAGGCGCCGGGCCGGGCGAGCTGTTCGCGGAGAGGGGTCATCTTCCAGTATCAGTCTGCCTGACTTATCATCGCCGCATGTCCGACCTGCGCGTGCTCGACGGCGAGACGGCTCAGATGGTGGAACGGGTGTGCGACGCGATCGTCCCCGGCTCGGCGCGGGTGCAGCCGGCCGTCTACGTCGACGCGCTGCTGGCCGGGATGCCGGAGGCGCCGCGGGCGGGGGTGCTCGCGTCGTTCGCGGCGGTCGCCGGCGGCGAGATCGGCGACCACGTGGGGACGCCGGACTTCCTGCTCGTCCGGGCGTTCGCGATCGAGGCGTTCTACAGCGACTTCGTCGCGCCCGGTGTGGACGCGACCGGCGCCTGGGCGGAGATCGACTTCAACACTCCCCTCGCCACGCGGCTGGCGAAGGACTGGTCCTACCTGGGGATCGGATGAGCGAGCGCTTCGACGTGGTGGTCGTGGGCTCCGGCGCGGGCGGCGGAGTCGTGGCGGGCGAGCTCGCCGACCGCGGCCGCCGCGTGCTCCTGCTCGAGCTGGGCCCGCACCGGACGGCGGCCGACTTCACGCGCTGGGAGGCGAAGGCCGCACACGATCTCTGGTGGCCGATCCGGTTCGCCCTGATCGACGGCGGCGCCGGTGGCGCCGTCGGTCTCGTCGCAGGCCGCTGCGTCGGCGGCAGCACGACCATCAACACGAAGGTGGCGCTGCGAGCGCACGCGAACGACTACGCGAAGTGGCACGAGGCGAGCGGGCTCGCCGGCTCGAGCGGCGCGCCGTTCGGCGCGTCCGACCTCGACCCGTACTACGACCGGGTCGAGCAGCGGCTCGGCGTGCGCGAGCGCAACGACTGGCCCAAGAGCGTGTACACCGTCGAGCCGGGCTTCCGTGCGCTCGGCTCGCAGCTCGAGTCGGTGCGCTCGTACACGGACCCGACGTGCATGAGCTGCGGCTCGTGCCTCCAGGGCTGCCCGACGAACTCGGGCAAGTCGACGCAGAACACGTACATCCACGACGCGTGGGCTCTCGGCCGGCTCGAGCTGCGCGCCGAATCGCGCGTCGAGCGCGTCCTGATCGAGGACGGCGAGGCGACGGGTGTCGAGTACGCCGGCTCCGACGGGACGCTCCGGCGGGTCGACGCGGGCGCGGTCGTCGTCGCCGCCGGGACGCTGAACACGCCGCAGCTGCTGATGCGTTCCGGCCTGCCGGACAGCTCGAGCAGCCGCGTCGTCGGCCGCAACCTCGGCTTCCATCCGGCGCGCCTCGTGTACGGGCTCTTCGACGAGCCGCAGGACGCGCACATGGTGTACCCGATCACGACCCACGCGATGGACCACCAGCACGACGAGAACGGCGGCTTCGTGGTCGAGGCGACGACGATCCAGGATCCGATCGGCTTCGCGACGACGCTCGAGAACGACGAACGGCCCGATGTGGGGACAGGAGCTCGTGGACGCGCTGCGCGGATTCAGGCGCTGGGTCGGCGTGCTCGCGATGACGAACGACGACAACAACGGCAGCGTGCATGTAGACGAGAACGGCGTGGAGTCGTTCGAGGCGGCGTTCACGCCGGCCGAGCACGCGCGGATGAACGGCGCGCTCGACTTCAGCCGCGACGTGCTGCGGGCCGCCGGCGCGACGGACGTCCTGCTGGACGGGGCTGATCACGACGCACGTGCAGGGAACGTGCCGCATGGGCAGCGACCCGGAGCGGTCGGTCGTCGACTCCGACGGACAGTCCTGGGACGTCAAGCGGCTCTACGTCGGCGACGGCTCGCTCGTTCCGCGCACGCTCTCCGTCAACCCGTCGCTCACGATCATGGCGCTCGCGACCCGGCTGGCCGAGCACCTCGACCTCGACCCCTACGGGTACCTCTCCTGACCGAGCCCGTCCGCGATCTCGCCCACCTCTCGCACGTCGAGCTGCTGACGCCGAAGCCGGACGAGAGCCTGTTCTACTTTCGCGAGCTCCTCGGCATGGAGAGTGCGGGCGAGAGCGGTGACTCGGTGTACCTGCGCGGGTTCGGCGACTACGAGCGGTCGTCGCTGAAGCTCACGCACGCGGCGCAGGCCGGCGTCGGGCACATCGCGTACCGCACGCACAGCCCCGAGGCCCTCGGGCGCAGGGTCGCTGTGCTCGAGGCGAACGGCGTGGCAGGCGAGTGGCACGAGGGCGACCTCGGCCACGGCCCCGCGTACGGCTTCGCCGACCCGGACGGCCACCGTTACGAGCTGTTCTACGAGTCGGAGCGCTACGAGGCTCCGCCGGAGCTGCGGCCCGCACTGAAGAACCAGCCGCAGCGCTACCCGGGACGCGGGGCCGGAGTCCGTCATCTCGACCACGTCAACTTCCTCGCCGTCGATCCCGGCGAGAACCGCATCTTCCTCGAGGCGAACCTGGGCCTGCGCCTGACCGAGCAGATCGTGCTCGACGACGGCGCCGAGGCGGCCGTCTGGCTCGCCTGCGGCCAGAAGTCGTACGACGTGACGTACACGCGCGACCTGACGCGGACGCGCGGCCGGCTGCATCACATCGCGTTCTTCGTCGACCAGCGCGAGGACGTGCTGCGCGCCGCCGACATCTTCCTCGAGCACGGGATCGTGATGGAGTCGGGCCCGCACAAGCACGCGATCCAGCAGACGTTCTTCCTGTACACGTGGGAGCCGGGCGGGAACCGGATCGAGGTCTGCTCGGGCGGCTACCTCGTCTTCGCGCCCGACCACGAGGCGGTCGTCTGGTCGCAGGCGGAGCGCGCGAAGGGGCAGGCGTGGGGGATGCAGACCGTTCCGAGCTTCCACATCAAGGGGACGCCTCCGGTTCCGGAAGAGGAAGCGCTCCTTGCCGGACATTGAGCCGTCGGCCCGCGCACGCGAGCTCGTCCGCGGCGCGTACGACCTGCACGTGCACGTCGAGCCCGACCTGGCGAAGCGGCGGATCGACGACCTCTCGCTCGCCCGCCGCTTCGCCGAGCTCGGGCTCGCGGGTTTCGTGCTCAAGTCGCACTACGCGCCGACGGCGGAGCGGGCGGCGGTCGTGCGCGGGGCCGTGCCGGGCGTCGATGTCCTGGGCTCGATCACGCTCAACGCGGGCGTCGGCGGGCTCAACGCGCAGGCGGTCGAGATCGCTGCGCGGAGCGGCGCGCGGATCGTCTGGCTGCCGACGGTCGACTCGGAGAACGAGGCGAGCGAGGAGGGTCCGAAGCCGGCCAAGCAGCCGGTCTGGCGGAAGATCCAGGAGGAGTTCGTCGCTGCCGGGGTCGGAGCCGAGCCGGTCACGCTGGCGAACCTCGGGAAGGTGCTCGACGTCGTCGCGCGCCACCAGCTCGTGCTCGCCACGGGGCATCTCGGCCGGGCCGAGATCCCCGGCGCCGTCGACGCGGCCCTGGCCGCCGGCGTCGCCCACGTCGTCGTGACGCATCCGGACTATCCGACGCAGGGAGTCCCGGTCGAGGAGCAGCGTGAGCTCGCCGCGCGGGGCGCGGTGCTCGAGCGCTGCTTCGCGCCGATCCACACCGGCAAGGTCTCGTGGGAGCAGACCTTCGACGCGATCCGCGCCACCGGGCCCGCGCACAACGTCCTCTCGACCGATCTCGGCCAGCCGGCGAACCCGCCGGTCGAGGACGGCCTCGCGCTGATGGCCGACCGCCTGCTCGAGGCGGGCTTCTCCGAGGACGAGGTCCGCACGATGGCGGTCGGCAACACGAGGATGCTCGCCGGTGCCTAGAACCATCCTCGTCGTCAGCGCGCACTCGGCCGACTTCGTCTGGCGGGCCGCCGGCGCGATCGCGACGGTCGTCGACGGCGGCGGCACGGCGCACGTCGTCTCGCTCTCGTACGGCGAGCGCGGCGAGTCGGGCGAGCTCTGGAAGGAGCCGGGACAGACCGAGGCAGCGGGTGAAGGAGATCCGCCACGCGGAGGCGCAGACCGCTGCATTGGCGCTCGGCGCAGACTTCCGCAGCCTCGACCTCGGCGACTACCCGCTCGTCATGGACGCTGCCGCCGTCGAGCGGCTGACCGAGCTGATCCGCGAGCTCGAGCCGCAGGTGATCCTCACGCACGCCGCGCGCGACCCGTTCAACCCCGACCACGGCGTCGCGCACGACGCGACCGTGCAGGCGCGCCAGCTCGCGAGCGGCGCCGGCGTCGCGAGCGCGTTCAGGACGATCGCGCCGCCCGAGCTGCTGCTGTTCGAGCCGCACCAGCCCGAGCTGTGCGGCTTCGTCCCGACGACGTTCCTCGACATCACGCTCGGTGTGGGAGAAGAAGGTCGCCGCGATGGAGGCGATGGGCGCGCAGGCGTACCTCAGGCAGTACTACGCCGAGCGCGCGGAGCACCGGGCGAACCACGCGCGGCGGATCTCCGGCCGCAGCGACATCCGCTACGCGGAGGCGTTCCAGCGCGAGATCCCGATCGTCGTCGACGCGCTATGACCGACTACGCCGCCTTCGCCCGGCTCGGCGTGGCGACCGTGCACGAGGCCGCCGGCCGCACCGGAGTCGTCGACCTCCCGCTGACGCAGATCGTGCCCGGCTCCCGCGTCGCGGGCCCTGCGCGCACCGCTCTCTGCGCGGCCGGCGACAACTCGATGGTGCACGCAGCGATCGCACACGCGAGGCCCGGCGACGTCCTCGTGCTGACGAGCCTCGAGCCCGGGCCCGTCGCGCTCGTCGGCGAGCTGCTGGCGACTCAGGCGCAGGTGCGCGGCGTCGCAGGAATCCTCGTCGACGGCGCGGTGCGCGACGTCGACGAGCTCGCCCAGATCGGTCTCCCGATCTGGGCCCGCTTCGTGCGCGCGCAGGGCGCGACGAAGGGCGAGGTGGGGAAGCTCGACGTGACGGTCGTCGTCGGCGGCGTCGAGATCCATCCGGGCGACCTCGTCGTCATGGACTGCGACGGGGCCTTCGCCCTGCCGGCCGACGCAGCCGACTCGGTGCTGCCGCTCGCGCTCGAGCGGGACGAGCGCGAGCTCGTCATGCGCGGGCGCTACGCGGCGGGCGAGCTCTCCTACGACGTGAACGGCCTGCGCGAGATCGTCGAGGGCTGAGCCGGGCGCAGCACGGGTACCCTGGTCGCATGATCGAGGTCGCCTGCGAGGCGTGCGGCTGGTTGGCCGTGACAAGCCAGCCGCCGCATCCGGTGTGGGAGGAACACGCGGCCGCATGCTCGGCCGTGGGCGGCGCGGTGCGGCACGTCCCGGAGCTGCCCCCGCTGCCGAAGCTCCTTCCGCCGCTGCACGCCTGCCCGCACAGGCTCGTCCGGCGGCAGATCGCCGTCACGGCCTCCGGCGCCAAGCGGTTCGCGGTCGTGTGCGAGCTCTGCGGGCGCCGTCTCGGCACCGGCTGACTCTCCGAGCCGGTGCCGGGCACGGTGCCCTTCGTCAGGCCGTTCGCAGCTCGTCGATCGTCGCCGTCTCGACGATTCCCGCCACTCGGCGCGCCAGCCCCGCGTCCAGGGTGACGAACGCGTCTGCCTGCAGCTGCGTCAGCGCGACGTACTCGGCGTCGTAGGTCTTGTCCCATCCCAGCTGATCGGCGAGATCCCACGCTCGACGCTGAAGGACAGCGTCTCCCAGCAGGCGGATCGACATGCCCCGGATGCGGGCGAGTCGCTGGCGGGCGACATCGGCCGGCAGCGCCCCCGCATGCACGGCCTCGTGGAGAGCCGACAGGATCTGGGAGCGCAACAGCGTCGGCGCGAGGAGCTTGTTCTCCGGCGGGACCTCGATCCCGTCACCGGCCAGACGGAGAACGACGCCGCAGTCGACAACGAATCGCCTCATCGGAGCGGGCACGATACCGCACGTTCGCCGGCTCTCCGGCGGGGCCGGCGTCTAGCCGAAGTGACCCCAGTGCGTGGCGTCGACGAGAAGCACGCGGGACACCGCCGCCCCGGCTCTGCCGTCTCGCTGCTGCGCTCGCCGCGAGACGTGAAGGAAGCGGCAAGATCGGGGTCCCGGGCAGGTCGTCGGGACCCCGATCTGATCAAGCCGCCCCTCGACCGCGCTGGCCTGCGGTGAGGCGCTCACCATGTTGCGGTGACGCCACTCGTATCGGGCCGGCACGCTCCGCGCGTGAGCTCCGTTAACGAACGCTTAACGTTGCAATCACGCCTTTCGGGTGGAAGCGAACCGTCCGCGGACGCCGGCCATGACGGGATCGGAGAGCCTGCTCAGCTGCCGTACGCCCCAGGAAACGTAAGGCCGCCCGACCGTCGTAACGGCGAGCGCCGAGCCGAGGCCGACGAACAAGCTTGCCGCGACGTCGATCGGGTAGTGCACGCCGACGAAGATCCGATCGATCGCCACAGCAGCTGCGCCCAGCAGGAGGACGAGCCCGAACCTCCGGTGGAATGCGAGCACGGCGAACGCGACCGCGAAGGCGACGCTGGCGTGATCGCTCGGGAACGAGTTGTCGGCACCGTGCTGCACGAGCAGAAGCGTCGCCCGCGGGTGGTCGACGAACGGGCGGTTGTGGAACCAAAGCTGACCGAGCGTGACGTTCAAGAGCAACGCGAGCGCCGCCGAGCCTGCAGCGGAGAGTGCGGCGAGCTTGGAGCGCTGCGAGCCTTCCGGACGCGCGACGAACCAGATCACGCCGGCAAGCCCGACGAGAGCGAAGATCGCCCAGGCGTTGAAGATCTGGGCGGCATCCTGGCCCCCGTCGTGATGGCGCAGCGCACCGTTGAGAGAATGGAAGATCGACCAATCCACCATCCCCTACGGTAACGATCTGGTAACGGCGCGCGCGAGAACTGCCGTTCGGAGCCCTCCGTCTCAGCCGACCTCGACCTTCGTGAAGCCGTACGCCTCGAGGGCCGCGACGATCTCCCGGTGGCCGAACGCCTCGCCCGGCGAGGCGAACCCGACCTTGCGCGGCGGCTGGTGGACGAGGTGGTGGGCGGCGAAGGCCTGGATCAGGCCGGTCTGCAGGTACGCGCCCTGGCCGTGCGCGTACACGCGGATCGAGTCGAGCCGCGCCGCGCCCGACGACGACGTCGACCGTGCGCTGCAGGCGCCGGTTCTCGCGCGGCGGCAGAGCCCGGCTGCATCGAGTCGGCGATCCCGGCGAGGATCTGTCGTCTGCTCCTCGGGCGGCAGCGGCTTGATCTTCTCCTGGTAGTCCCGCTGGCCGGCGACGATGCCCTCCATGAGCGAGCGGTCGAGCAGGCCGCCGAACGCCTTCACGTTCGCGATCTGCGGATGGTCCTTGAACCAGACCGGGTGCGGGAAGCCGCCCCACGGCAGCGCGAGCTGCGTCGTGATCGCGCTCGGGATCGTCACCTCGAGCGTCGTCACCGGCGGCCACTCCTTGTACTCGTTCTGCTCGAGGTAGATCGACTCCCACTGGAGCTGGCCGAAGATCGTCTGGGTCGACCCGTAGGTGGGGAAGCCCATGAACATCGAGAGGATCTCGAGCGAGTCGATTCCCGGCGCGCGCTCGATCGCGATCCGCGCGCACGCCTCCGCGACCGCCGACATGTACGCCGTCGCCGGCGCGAGCAGCAGGCCGGCCTCCGCGAACTTCGCGCCCCACTCCTCGTGCGCGAGCTTCACCCACGGCGTCTCGCCGCCGGTGTCGATGTAGTGGCAGCCCGCCTTCAGCGCCGCCTCGGCCACCGTCGAGCCGTGGTAGATGCAGGGGCCGACGGTGTTGCAGACGACCTTGGCCCCCTCGAGCAGCGCCGCGAGCGCGTCGACGTCGTGCTCGACCTGGACGATCTCGTAGTCGGCCGTGCCGATGCCCGGCACGTGCGCGAGGACCTCCTCGATCTTCTCGCGGTTGCGCCCCGCGGCGACGAACGGGACGTTGTACTCGCGCAGGAACTCGATGATCAGCCGGGCGGAGAAGCCGCTCGCGCCGTAGACGACGACGGGCCGCTTGTCGCTCATGATGCCTCCTCCAGTCCGAGCAGACGGATGGCGTTCTGCTTCAGGATCAGCGGCCGCACCTCCGGCTTGATGTCGAGCGTGTCGAAGTCCGCGAGCCAGCGGTCGGGGGTGATGAACGGGTAGTCGGTGCCGAACAGCACCTGGTCGCGCAGCAGCGTGTTCGCGTAGTGGACGAGCTGCGGCGGGAAGTACTTCGGCGACCAGCCCGACAGGTCGATGTAGACCTGCGGCTTGTGCATCGCGATCGAGATCGCCTCGTCCTGCCACGGGAACGACGGGTGCGCGAGCACGATCTTCGAGGTCGGGAAGTCGACCGCGACGTCGTCGACGTGCATCGGGTTCGAGTACTTGAGCCGGATGCCGCCGCCGCCCGGGCAGGCCCGAGCCGACGCCCGAGTGCCCGGTGTGGAAGAGCGCCGGCAGCCCGGCCTCCTCGATCACCTCGTAGAGCGGGTAGGCCATGCGGTCGTTCGGGAAGAAGCCCTGCACGTTGGGGTGGAACTTGAAGCCGCGCACGCCGTGGTCGGCGATCAGGCGCCGCGCCTCGTCGACGCCGCGCCGCCCCTTGTGCGGGTCGATGCTCGCGAACGGGATCAGGACGTCGGCGTTGGCCCTCGCCACCGCGGCGATCTCCTCGTTCGGGCACCCGCGTCTGGCCGGTGAACGACTCCGAGTCGACCGTGAAGACGACGGCCATCATCTTGCCGCTCGCGGTAGTACCGGCGAGCTCGGCCGCCGTCGGCCGCGCCGACTCGCCGCGGAAGTGCTTGACCGCGGCGTCGCGCAGCTCGTCGGGGAGCGAGTCGCCGCCGCGCCTCCGACATCTCGACGTGCGCGTGCACGTCGATGGCGACGACGTCGTCGAGCGCGAGGCGGCTCAGCACGGCCACTCCACGCCAGCGGCCCTGCCGCTGCGGCGATCGCGGCGAACAGGTCGAGCGCGGTCGGGTCGAGGAGCGAGTCCCTGCTCGCGACGGCCTCCGACCGGCTCGCCGCGGAGGATGCGCTTGACGGGCGCCTCGAGCTTCTTGCCGGTCAGCGTGCGGGGGATCGCGGGCACCGCGCGGATCGTGTCGGGCACGTGGCGCGGCGAGAGCTGCGAGCGCAGGCTCCGGCCGATGCTGCGCGCGCAGCTCGTCGTCGAGCTCGACGCCGTCGGCGAGCACGACGAACAGCACGAGCTCGCCCGCGCCGCCCTCGTCGTCCTCGAGGTGGACGACGAGGCTGTCCGTGACCTCCGGCAGCTCCTCGACGACGCTGTAGAACTCGCCCGTGCCGAGGCGGACGCCGCCGCGGTTGAGCGTGGCGTCCGAGCGGCCCGTGACGACGCAGCTGCCGCGCTCGGAGAACCTGATCCAGTCGCCCTGGCGCCAGACCCCGGGGAACATGTCGAAGTACGACGCGCGGTAGAGCGAGCCGTCCGTGTCTCCCCACAGCGCGACGGGCATCGACGGCATCGGCCGCGTGATCACGAGCTCGCCCAGCTCGCCGACGACCGGCTCGCCGTCCGGGTCGAAGGCGTCGGTGGCGACGCCGAGCAGGCGGCCCGAGATCTCGCCCTCGTAGACCGGGAGCGAGCGGCGAGCCGCCGACGATCCCGCTGCAGACGTCGGTGCCGCCGCTGCCGTTGATCAGCAGCACGTCGGGCCCGAGCTGCTCGTAGACGTAGCGGTAGCCCTCGGCCGGGAGCGGCGAGCCGGCCGTGCCGAAGACGCGGATCGAGCTGAGGTCGTACTGCTCGCCCGGGCTCGAGGCCCGCCTTGCGGCACGCCATCAGGAAGGTCGGGCTGACGCCCATGAAGGTCGGGCGCGTCTCCTCGGCCACCCGCCACTGCCAGCCGAGGTCGGGCCAGGCCGGGTCGCCGTCGAGCATCACGATCGACGAGCGCACGAGCAGCGCCGCGACGAGCGCGTTCCACATCATCCACGAGGTCGTCGATGAACCAGAGCAGGCGGCCGCCCGGCTTCAGGTCCCAGCTGAGCGCGTGCGCCTTCGAGTAGCTCGAGCAGGATGCCGCCGTGGCCGTGCACGATCGCCTTCGGCCGGCCGGTCGTCCCCGACGAGAAGAGCACGAACAGCGGGTGGTCGAACGCGACCGGCAGTCGAACGTCGAGCGGCCCGGGCTCGGCGAGCAGCTCGTCCCAGGCGAGCGCGTCCGGCACGACGTGGTCGCCGTAGGGGACGTGCACGACGTGGCGCAGCGTCGGCAGCGCGGCGCGGATCGTCGCCACCTCCTCGCGGCGGTCGATCGAGCCGGTCGCGGAAGCCGTAGCCGCCGACCGTCAGCAGCACCGTCGGCTCGAGCTGCGACGAGGCGGTCGACGACGCTGCGCGGCGCCGAGCTCGGGCGCGCAGCTCGCCCAGACCGCGCCGAGGCTCGCCGTCGCCGCGAACGCCACCAGCGTCTCGGGGATGTTCGGCAGGTACGCGACGACGCGGTCGCCCGGGCCGACGCCGAGCCGCTGCGAGGCCGGCGCGTGCCCGTGCCACCTGCTCGCGGAGCTCCGCGAAGGTGAGCTCGACCGGGTCGCGCGTCTGCGAGTGCGAGACGATCGCGACCTGGTCGCGCGTCGTCGTCGCGCGCCGACCAGGTGCTCGGCGAAGTTCAGCCGCGCGCCCGGGAACCAGACCGCGCCCGGCATCGCGTCGGAGGCGAGCACCGACGTGTACGGGGCGTGCGCCTTCACCTCGAAGAACTCCCAGATCGACGACCAGAACCCGGCCAGGTCGTCGACCGACCAGCGCCACAGCTCGTCGTAGCCGCGGAACGAGAGCCCGCGCTCGCGCTCGAGCCAGGCGAGGTAGCGCCCGATCTCGGTCGTCTCGCGAACGTCCGGCGGCGGCGTCCAGAGGACGCCGGCGCGTCGCGGACCGGCATGTCCGTCGGCCGAGGGCGCCAGCCGGTGTCCCATGCTGCAGCGAGATGTCGTGCGCCGTCCGGGTGACTGCCGGGCCGAAGCGCGCGATCAGCTCGTCCATCGTCACCATCGTGCGGTGGACGGCGAGGTTGAGCGCAGCGACCACCTCGCCCGAGTGCGAGTGGATCGGCGCGGCGATCGACCGCAGCCCGTAGGCGAGCTCCTCGTCGTTCACCGCGATGCCCGACGCGCGGATCCGCGCGAGCTCCTCCGGAACGCCTTCGGCGTCGGTGAGCGTGTTCGGCCCGCGCGGCACGAAGTCGATGCGCTCGATGATCTTCTCGGCGCGCTCCTCGGGGAGGAACGCCAGGATCGCCTTCCCCATCGCGGTGCAGTAGGCCGGCAGCCGCGCGCCGACGTGGAGGTTGAGGTCGATCTCGCGCTGGCCCGGGCGAGGCGGTGCGGCAGCGCTCGATGTAGACGACGTCGGTCCCGTCGAGGATCGCGAGGTTGACCGTGTGCTCGCGTCTCGTCGCTGAGCTGCCGCAGGTGCGGCGCGGAGATCTCGCGCAGGTCCATCGAGTTGATCGCCGAGAAGCCGAGGTCGAGCACCTTGGGCCCGAGCCGGTAGCGCTTCGAGTCCGGGTCCTGCTGCAGGTAGCCGAGCTGGGCGAGCGTCGCGACGTAGCGGTGGGCCGTGCTGCGGCTCAGGTCGAGCTCGCGCGAGAGCTCGCTGACCCCGATCAGCGGACGGTCGGGCTGGAACGACGAGAGGATCGCGAGGCCGCGCTCCAGCGACTGCGACGTCCCCGTGCTTCCGTCCTCCGACGGCGGCATGGCCTCATCCTAGCGTCTCGTTCCATCAATCGGAACACCGTCTTGACAAACGGGCAGAGCCCTGGAGAGTCGGTCGCGCGCCGATGCGGCCCGCTGGCTCGGATCGAGCCGTCGCCACGGCGTCGTAACGAACAAAGAGGAGTTGCTCGCTCCCATGAGTTCGCAAAGCTTGGAGGCCCTGTTGCAGACGGTCGGGAGTCCGGTCGACCTGGCCCGGAACTCGCAGATCGGCCCGTACGTCTACCCGAAGGTGCCGAGCGAGTTCTCGAACTGGCGGGACGAGCAGCACGCCTGGCGCGAGACCTGCTGCCTCTTCGACCAGTCGCACCACATGACCGACCTGTACGTCAAGGGCCCCGACGCGCTGAAGCTGCTCTCCGACCTCGGCGTCAACAGCTTCGAGAACTTCGCCGTCGAACAAGGCGAAGCAGTTCGTCGCCTGCAACCCCGACGGCTACGTGATCGGCGACGCGATCCTCTTCTACCTCGACGAGGACCTGCTCAGCCTCGTCGGGCGCCCGTCGGCGCACAACTGGGTGCAGTACCACGCCGAGACGGGCGGCTACGACGTGACGCTCGAGCGGGACGAGCGCTCCGCCGTGAACCCGACGGGCCGCAAGCTCTACCGCTTCCAGGTGCAGGGCCCGACCGCGCTCGAGGTGCTCGAAGAAGGCCAACGGCGGCTCGCTGCCCGAGATCAGGTTCTTCAACATGGGCGAGCTCACGATCGCCGGCCGATACGGTGCGCGCGCTCCACCACGGCATGTCCGGCGTGCCCGGGCTCGAGCTGTTCGGCCCGTGGGACGACGGCGCCGACGTCAAGGCCGCGATCGTCGAGGCCGGCGAGGAGTTCGGCCTCGCGCAGGTCGGCTCGCGGGTCTACGCCACGAACACGCTCGAGTCCGGCTGGATCCCGTGCCCGCTGCCCGCCGTCTTCACCGGCGACGACCTGAAGGCCTACCGCGAATGGCTGCCCGCGCAGGGGTACGAGGGCACCGGCTCGCTCGGCGGCAGCTTCTACTCCGACGACATCGCGGACTACTACCTGACGCCGTACGACCTCGGCTACGGCGGCGTTCGTGAAGTTCGACCACGACTTCATCGGCCGCGACGGCGCTCGAGCAGATGACCGCCGAAGCCGCGAAGAAGGTCACGCTCGCGTGGAACGGCGACGACGTCGCACGCGCGATCGGCACGATGTTCCAGAGCGACGGCAAGGCGAAGTACATCGACCTGCCGCTGTCCAACTACTCGACGTGGCCGAACGACAAGGTGCATGCACGACGGCAAGATGGTCGGCGTCTCGACCTTCTCCGGCTACAGCTCCAACGAGAGCTCGATGCTCTCGCTCGCGGTCGTCGACCTGGAGCAGAGCGAGCCGGGCACCGAGGTGACGCTCGTCTGGGGCGAGGAGGGCGGCGGGTCGGCGAAGCCGGTGGTCGAGCGGCACGTGCAGACCGAGATCCGCGCGATCGTCTGCGCCGGCGCCGTACGCCGACGTCGTCCGCGCCTCCTACCGGCCGAAGTAGGCCGGTGGCGCGCCGAGCTGCTCGGGCTGTACTGGACGGTCTCCGGGCCGGTCGAGGTGCACGTCGGTCGCGAGTGGAGCCTCTTCGACTGGGCCGACCGCTGCGCCGAGGCGCGCAAGGTCGGCTTCAGCGGGCTCGGCATCTGGCACGCCGACCTCGAGCACGTGCTCGAGACGCGAGAGCCTCGCGCGAGATGAAGCAGGTCTTCGACGACAACGGGCTGCGCTACCTCGAGCTCGAGTTCCTGATGGACTGGTTCCTCGACCCGGACGACGAGCGCCGCCGGGCCTCGGACAAGACCCGCGAGCTGCTCTTCGACGCGGCCGCCGTGCTCGGCGCGCATCACATCAAGGTCGGGAACATCCCCGGCACCCCGGCGACGCTCTCGCAGCTCACCGAGCGCTTCGGCGAGCTCTGCGACGACGCCGCCGAGCGCACCGACGCGAAGATCGTCTACGAGTTCATGCCGTTCGACGCGAACGTGCAGCAGCCTCGACGCCGTGCTCGAGGTCGTCGGCGGCGCGGGCGGCCGCAACGGCGGCATCGCGATCGACACCTGGCACATGTCGAAGCTCGGCATCGCGCCCGACGACCTGCGCCGGATCCCGCTCGAGTACCTGACGCTGGGTCGAGCTGAGCGACGGCCAGTTCGACGACATGGACGACCCGATCGACGAGATCGTCAACCACCGCGAGCTGCCCGGCGAGGGCGAGTTCGACCTGCGCGGCTACGTCGAGGTCTGCCAGGATCACGGCTACCCGGGGCCGTGGGGCGTCGAGGTGCTCTCCGAGGAGCTGCGCAACAACCCGATCGACGTCATCTTCCGGCGGGCCTACGAGACGACCGCCGCCCAATTCGGACACGAGAGGAGCGCCACGTGAGCGCACCGGAGGAACAGGAGCTCGACCGCGACCGGCTGGTCTGGATGTACCACCAGATGCTGCGGATCCGCGAGTTCGAGGAGCGGGTCAAGCGCACGTTCGTGGAGCACCCGGGCGTGATCCGCGGCCACACCCATCTCGCCGACGGCGCCGAGGCGTCGATCGTCGGCTCGATCGCCACGCTCGGCCCGGACGACCAGTTCTTCACGACCTACCGCTGCCACGGCTACCCGATCGCGCGCGGCACCGACCCCAAGGCGATGATGGCCGAGATCTACGGCCGCAAGGACGGGCTCTGCAAGGGCATCGGCGGCTCGATGCACCTCACCGACGTCGTCGAACGGCTTCCTCGGCACGTCGGGGATCGTCGCGCGCCGGGATCCCGCATGCGGCCGGCGCCGCCTGGGCGGCGCAGATCCGCAAGCAGGGCCAGGTCGTCCTCTGCTTCTTCGGCGACGGCGCCTCCAAGCAGGGCGCGTTCGCCGAGACGCTGAACATCGCCTCGCTGTGGAAGCTCCCGATCGTCTTCGTGATGGAGAACAACGGCTACAACGTCCACACGCGCACCGAGCAGGAGGACGCGAACCGCGCCAACGGCGAGGACCTCTCCGTCAAGGCGAAGGCGTACAGCATGCCCGGCGTGACGATCGACGGCCGCGACCCGGTCGAGGTCTACGAGACCGTCGGCGCCGCGGTCGCGCGGGCCCGCGCCGGCGACGGGCCGACGCTCGTCGAGTCGCAGATGTACCGCCTCTCGGCGCACGGCAACATCATCGCCCCGCCCGGCGTGCCGCTGCACTTCCCCGAGCACGAGGCGATCGAGAAGTTCGGCGCGCCCGAGGAGTACGAGGCCGCCCTGCAAGGGCGACCCGGTGCCGGCGTTCCGCGGCCGGCTCGTCGCCGACGGCACGCTCTCGGCCGAGGAGGCCGACGCGCTCGCCGCGAGCGTCCGCGACGAGATGCAGGCCGCGGTGACGCTTCGGGCTCGAGAGCCCGTTCCCGGACGTCGAGTCAGCCCTCGAGTACATCTACGCCTAGGAGGCGATCGACTCATGGCACACGAACTGCCCTTCATCGCCGCCATCAACGAGGCGATCATGCTCGAGATGGAGCGCGACGACACCGTCCTCTACTTCGGCCAGAACATGGCCACGACCGAGAACGAGCCGTACGTCGACGCGTTCGGCAAGGACCGCGTCCGCGTGACGCCGATCTCCGAGACCGCCGAGATCGGCATGGCCATCGGCGCCGCGCTGGCCGGTTTCCGGCCGGTGGTCGAGCTCTACATGGCCGAGTTCATGCTCGTCGCGATGGATCAGGTCGTCAACGAGGCGCAACCGCTTCCGCGCGATGAGCGGCGGCCAGGTGAAGGTGCCGCTCGTGCTCAAGGCCGGCTACGGGTTCACCGCCGGCTGGGCCGGCCAGCACACCGGCACGATCAACGCGCTCTTCATGGGCGTCCCCGGCCTGAAGGTCGTCGTGCCGTCGACGGCCGCCGACGCGAAGGGCCTGATGGCGACCGCGATCCGCGACGACAACCCGGTCGTCTACCTGCACCACTACCTGCTCACGCTCGAGCACGGCGAGGTGCCGGACGGCGAGTACCTCGTCCCGTTCGGCCAGGCCGCGATCCGGCGCGAGGGCGAGCGACGTGACGATCGTCGCCACCGGCTGGACGGTCGACCGCGCGCTCGGCGCCGCCGAGCAGCTGGCCGCGGAGGGCATCCAGGCCGAGGTGATCGACCCGCGCACGCTCGCGCCGCTCGACACGCCGACGATCCTCGAGTCGGTCGACAAGACCGGGCGGCTCGTGCTCGTCGACCAGGCGACGCGGCACGCGTCCGCCGCGACCGTGATCGCCGGCGAGGTGGCCGAGCACGGGTTCTCGTCGCTCAAGGCCCCGATCGTGCAGGTCACGGCGCTCGACGCGACGGTGCCCGTACAGCGAGCCGCTCGAGGCGTGGGTCATGCCGAACGACGACAAGATCGTCGCCGCCGTGCGGCAGGTGCTCGGCACGGCGCCGGTGACCGCGTAGTGGCGAAGCTCCGCCGCTCGGTGGCGAGCAGGCGCTGCGCCTGCTCGCCACGATGTGGCGGATCCGGCTGTTCGAGGAGCGGGTCGGCCGGCTCACGCGCGCCGACGAGGTGCCACGGCCTCGATCCACCTCAGCACGGGACAGGAGGGCGTCGCGGCCGCGGTGTGCTCGCAGCTGCGCGACGACGACGCCGTCTACTCGGGCCACCGGGCGCACGGGCACGCGATCGCGAAGGGCGCGCCGCTCGACCGGATGATGGCGGAGCTGATGGGCCGCGACGGCGGGCTCTGCCGCGGGCTCGGCGGCTCGATGCACCTCGTCGACGTCGAGCACGGCTTCCTGGGCGCGACCGGCGTCGTCGGCGGCAACGTCCCGATCGCCCTCGGGAGCGCGCTCGCGGCGCGGCTGCGGGGCGACGACTCGGTCGCGGTCGTCTTCTTCGGCGACGGCGCCGTGCAGGCGGGGCACTTCAACGAGACCGTCAACCTCGCGACGCTCTGGAAGCTGCCGCTCATCCTCGTCTGCGAGAACAACGGCTTCGCCGAGTTCACGCCGCGCTCGGCGCACACGAACGTCGAGCGCGTGAGCGACGTCGTCGCGCCCTACGAGATCGAGCGCGACACGGTCGACGGCAACGACGTCGCTCGCCGTGTGGGACGCGTTCGGCGCGCTACCTCGCCTCGGCGCGCGCAGGCGGCGGCCCGTTCCTGCTCGAGTGCCTGACGCACCGCCTGCGGCGGCCACTACGAGGGCGACCCGGCGAAGTACCGCGAGGCGCTCGCCGACGCCGAGTGGCAGGAGAAGGACCCGATCCTGCGCCTCCAGCGGCACGGGCTCGCGCAGGGCTGGTTCGCGCGAGGACGCGCTCGCCGCGATCGAGGCCGAGGCCGCCGAGGCGGTCGAGCAGGCGGTGCGCTTCGCGCGCGAGAGCCCGTTTCCCGCCGGTCGGGCCTGATCGAGGAGCTGGTCTACGCCGATGCCTGAGACGACCTACATCAAGGCGATCACCTCGACGCTCGCCGCCGCGATGCGCGCCGACGAGCGCGTGTTCGTGCTCGGCGAGGACGTCGCCGAGGGCGGGCCCTACACCGCGACCGCCGGGCTGGCCGAGGAGTTCGGCACCGCAGCGCGTGATCAACACGCCGATCAGCGAGGCCGCGATCACCGGCGTCGCCGATCGGCGCGGCGCAGTCGGGCCTGCGGCCGGTGCTCGAGATCATGTTCATCGACTTCATCACGCTCGCGCTCGACCAGCTCGTCAACGGCGCCGCCAAGGCGCACTTCATGTCCGGCGGCCAGCTGACGGTGCCGCTGGTGCTGCGCACGCAGGGCGGCGCCGGCTACCGCGGCGCGGCGCAGCACTCGCAGAGCCTCGAGAGCTGGCTCACGCACGTGCCGGGCCTCAAGGTCGTCATGCCGAGCCGCCCGGTCGACGCCGCCGGGCTGCTCGCTGAGCGCGATCGCCGACCCGAACCCGGTCGTGTTCATCGAGAACAAGACGCTCTACTTCCGCAAGGGCGACGTGCCCGAGCCGGCCGCCGCGCCGTGCCGATCGGCGAGGCGCGTCACGCTCCGCGCCGGGCAGCGACGTCACCGATCGTCGCGCTCTCGCGCCTCGTCCACGACGCGCTCGCGGCGGCCGAGCGCCTCGCCGCCGAGGACGGCATCGAGGCCGAGGTGATCGACCCGCGCACGCTCGTCCCGCTCGACCTCGACGCGATCGTCGAGTCCGTCAGGCGCACCGGCCGGCTCGTCGTCGCGCACGAGGCGGTCGAGCACGGCGGCTTCGGCGCCGAGATCGCGGCGCAGGTGCAGGCGGCGGCGTTCGACTACCTCGACGCGCCGATCGAGCGCGTCGGTGCGCCGTTCGCGCCGATCCCGCTCAGCCCGCCGCTCGAGGACGCCTACCTGCCGGGCGCCGACGAGATCGTCGCGGCCGTGCGCGGGATGCTGCGGCGTAGGTGGTTGATCTCGCCCGGCCGCGGTGGCGTAGTATCAGGTTGCCTGACAATGAAGGAGGCGCGGTGTACGACTACGTGATCGTCGGCGCAGGATCGGCGGGCTGCGTGCTCGCGGCGCGCCTCAGCGAGGACCCCGACGTCAAGGTGGCGCTGCTCGAGGCCGGCGGGCCGGACAGCCGGCCGGAGATCGCCATGCCGATCGCCTTCCCGATGCTGCTGAAGTCGAGCGTCGACTGGGATCTCCTCGGCGAGGAGGAGCCGGGCCTCGGCGGCCGGCGGCTGTTCCTGCCGCGCGGCAAGGTGGTCGGCGGCTCGGGCTCGATCAACGCGATGATCTACGTGCGCGGCAACCGCGCCGACTACGACGAGTGGGCGGCCGGCGGCGCCGACGGCTGGAGCTACGACGAGGTCCTGCCGTACTTCAAGCGCTCGGAGGACAACGAGCGCGGCGAGGACGCGTTCCACGGCGTCGGCGGGCCGCTCGAGCGTGTCCGACAGCCGCGTCGATGAGCCCGCTGATCGAGACGATGATCGAGGCGAGCGTGCTCGCGGGCCACGAGCACAACCCCGACTTCAACGGCGCCGCCAGGACGGGCGTCGGGCGCTTCCAGCTCACGCAGCGCGACGGGCGGCGCTGCTCGACCGCGGCCGCGTTCCTGCACCCGGCCGAGTCGCGGCCGAACCTCGACGTGATCACCGACGCGATGGCGCTGCGGATCCTGTTCGACGGCGCGCGCGCCGTCGGCGTCGAGATCGCGCGCGGCGGCAGGCGTCGAGGAGATCCGCGCGGAGCGCGAGGTGATCCTCTCGGCCGGCGCGTACCAGTCGCCCGTGCTGCTGATGATCTCGGGCATCGGGCCGGCCGACGACCTCGCAGCCCTACGGGATCGAGGTGCGCGAGAACCTGCCGGTCGGCCACAACCTGCAGGACCACTGCATGGCGCAGCTCAACTACGAGACCGACGAGCCGTCGCTCTTCGGGACCTTCACGCCGGAGAACTTCGCGCTGCTCGAGAGCGAGGGCCGCGGGCCGCTGACGTCCAACATCCCCGAGGCGGCGGCCTTCTTCCGCACGCGACCGGGGCTGCGAGGCGCCCGACATCGAGTTCCACTACGCGCCGTCGATGTTCTACGACGAAGGGCTGACCGCGCCGCACGACAGCGGCTACTGCTTCGGCCCGGTCGTGGTCAAGCCGACGAGCCGCGGGCCGCGTGATGCTGCGCGCGCCGCTGCCGGACTCGAAGCCGCGCGTGCTGTGCAACTTCCTCACGACCGAGGAGGATCGGCGCGTGCGATGATCGCGGGCATCCGGATGGCGCTGGAGATCGCCGAGCAGGAGCCGCTGAAGAAGGCGGCGCGCAAGGCCGTTCAGCGTGCCGGCCGGCGACTCGGACGAGGAGATCATGGACTTCGTCCGGCGCGCCGCGCAGACGCGTCTACCACCCGACCTCGACCTGCGCGATCGGCTCGGTCGTCGATCCGCAGCTGCGCGTGTACGGCGTCGAGGGCCTGCGCGTCGCCGACGCGTCGGTGATGCCGACGATCACGCGCGGCGAACACGAATGCGGCGACGATCATGATCGCCGAGAAGGCCGCCGACCTGATCAGAGGCGCCGGCTAGCCCGCGGCGGCGACGCGGACGAGCTCCGCTGCCGCGTGCAGCGCGCCGAGGTCTTCCGCGCCGAGCTCCCACTCGTGGATCTGCTCGGCGCCGCCCCGGCCGATCGTGACCGGCACGGTCAGCGCGACGCCGTCGACCCCGTACTCGCCGCCGAGCACGACCGACGCCGGCCAGAGCTCGCCGTCGCCGTCGAGCGCGGCGACCATGCGCGCGACGCCGACGCCGGACGTCCACGTCGACGACCGTCCCGAGTCGAGTGCGACGTGGCGCGGGTACCAGCCGCGGAAGTACTCCTGCGCGGCCGCGGCCTGGGCGGGGGTGGGGCGGACGGGCACGCCGTCCACCCGGACGCGGTCGAACAGGGGCACGCTCAGGTCGCCGTGCTCGCCGACGGCCCACGCCTCGACGCTCCCCGGCGGCACGCCGAGTGCGTGCGCGAGCCCTGTACGCAGGCGCAGGCTGTCGTTGATCGTGTAGCCGAGGATCCGGCGGCGGTCGAGGCCGGTCCGCCGCTGCAGGCGGGTCACGAGCGGATCGACGGGGTTGGTGACGACGACGATCGAGCCCCCGTGGCCGGCCGGAAGCGCCGCAGCCAGCTCGTCGGCGACGAGCGCGTTCTTCGCGAGGTACTCGAGTCGCGGCGTTCCCGCAGTGAGCGGCGTCGACGAGAGGAAGACGACGACGTCCGCGTCCCGCACGTCTCCCAGGTCCCCGCCGCGCACGCTGCAGCCGGGAGCGAGCTCGAGCACCTGCTCGAAGTCCATGACGTGCGACGTGATCATCTCGGGCCGGCTGTCGACGAGGACGATCTCGTCGGTGCGCCGCATCAGCACGAGGTTGAAGGCGGTCGACGCGCCGACGCCGCCCGCCCCGCCGACGAGTGTCACCTTCACGACGGGCATCGTCCGGCTCCTCGACCAAAAAGTCAAATGATTTGTGTGTAAGCTCCCGGCGTGGCCGCCCGGACCGTCCGCGACGCGACGTTCGACGTCCTCCGCGAGTACGGGCTCACGACGGCTGTTCGCGAATCCCGGGTCGACCGAGATCAGCCTGCTCGCCGACCTGCCGGACGACCTGCGCTTCGTGCTCGGCCTCCACGAGAGCTCGGTCGTCGGGATGGCGACCGGCTGGGCGATCGGGCGCGGCGAGCCCGCGCTCGCGATCCTGCACACGACCGCCGGGCTCGGGAACGCGGTCGGCGCGCTCGCGACCGCGCGCGTGAACCGCGCGCCGCTCGTCGTGCTCGTCGGCCAGCAGGACCGCCGCCATCTTGCAGCCGAGCCGTTCCTCGCCGGCAGGCTGCGCGGGCTCGCGGGCGAGTACCCCGTGTGGGTCGACCAGCCCGTCCGCGCACAGGACGTGCCGGGCGCGGTCGCGCGCGCCTACCACGAGGCGGTGACGGCGCGCGGCCCGGCGCTCGTGATCGTGCCGATGGACGACTGGACCGCCGACGCGGACGGGCCGGACGAGCGTGCCGCCCCGCGCCGCGTCGTGAGGTCTCGCACGGCCGACCCGCAGGCCGTCGTCGAGCTCGCGGAGCTCCTCGCCCGTGCCGCCGGCCCGACGCTCGTGGTCGGCGCCGGCGCCGACGATCCCGAGACGTGGAGCGCGCTCGTCGCGCTCGCCGAGCGGCTCGGGTGCCCGGTCTGGCAGGAGTCGTTCAGCGCCCGGGCCGGCTTCCCCCAGGACCATCCGCTCTTCGCCGGCCACCTGCCGGCCGACCGCATCCGGCTGCGCAAGACGCTCGAGCCGTACGACGTCGTGCTCGTCGTCGGCGGGCCGGCGTTCCGGCAGTACCCGTACCACCCGGGGCCGTTCGTCGAGCCGGGCACGCGCGTCGCGGTCGTCAGCGAGGACCCGGCCGAGGTGCACCGCAGCACGGCCGAGCTGGCCGTGCTCGCGCGATCCCGCGCCGGTCTGCGCCGAGCTCGCGCGCATCCTGCCCGCGCGCGCGGGGGCGCCTCCGGCGCGGTCCGCAGCACCCCCGGCGCCCAGTCCGCCGGCGGCAGGTGAGCCGCTCCGGGCCGGTCACGTCTTCGCGGCCATCGCCGAGCGCCTCCCGCGCGACGCGATCGTGATCGAGGAGTCGCCGTCGAACCGGCCCGAGCTGCTGGCGCGGCTGCCCGCGCGCGAGTCGCTCGGCTCGCTGAGCCCGGCGATGGGCGGCCTCGGCTTCGCGCTGCCCGCAGCCACGGGACTGCGCATGGCGCTGCCCGACCGGCCGGTCGTCGCGATCGTCGGCGACGGCTCGTCGCTCTACGCGATCCAGGCGCTCTGGAGCGCCGCGCACTACCGGGCCGGCGCGCTCTTCGTGATCCTCTCGAACGGCGGCTACGCGATCATGGACCGGCTGGCCGAGCAGCACGGCGGCGCGGTGCCGTGGCCGGGCTTCGGCGTCGACGTCGCCGGGCTCGCGCGGGCGTTCGGCTGCCCGGCGCGCACCGTGAAGACGCACGAGCGAGCTGCTCGCGGCCCTCGACGAGGTCCTTCCCGGCCTGGCCGGCCGCGGCGAGCCGCTGCTGCTCGAGATCGACGGTCGCCCCGGACGAGACCTTCGCCCCGTGACGCAGCGCTTCACGTCGCAGCCGCGGGATGCGAGCGAGCAGGTCGCGTTCGAGATTCGCCGCTACCTCTCGGTGCGCGGGCTGAGCCCGGGCGAGCGTCTCGGCACCGAGCAGGAGCTCGCGGCCGAGTTCGGAGTCAGCCGGCCGACCCTGCGCGAGGGGCTGCGCCTGCTCGCAGGCTCGCACCTGATCCGCGCCTCGCAGGGACCCGGCGGCGGCATCTTCGTCGAGAGCACGCAGAACGAGGGGATGGGACGCAACGTCAGCGAGTCGATCGCCGCCATGCTCGAGACCGACAGCGTGTCGCTGCACGAGCTGCTCGACGCGCGCGTGTACCTCGAGGTGCCGCTCGCCGGCCTGGCTGCGCAGAACGCGACCGAGCAGACGGCGGCGGACCTGCGGGACGCGATCGCCGAGGCAGCCGGGAACCACCCGGCCGCGGAGGCGTTCCGGACCGCCGACGCGCGATTTCACCGGGTGATCGCCGCGGCGGCCGGGAACGAGATCCTGCGCGCGTTCACCGGCTGGGCGCTCGACGTCCTCCAGCCGTCGCTGATCGACACGATCGGCGCCTCGATCGACGGAGATGCGATCCTGCGCCAGCACGCAGCGATCGAGCGTGCGATCAGGCGCCGGCAGCCCGCGGCGGCGCAGCGCGCGATGCGCCGGCATCTCGAGTACCTGCGCGAGCTCGTCGACGAACTCAACGAGGGAGAGACATGAAAGCGGCGCTCATGCGCGAGTACCACCGGCCGCTCGAGCTGGTCGACCGCCCGCAGCCGGAGGTCGTGCGCCCGAACGACGTGCTCGTCCGGATCGGCGGCGCCGGCGTCTGCGCGACCGACCTGCACGCGATCGAGGGCCTGATGGAGCCGGCCGGCGTCACCCTGCCGCGCGTCCTCGGCCACGAGAACGCCGGCTGGGTCGAGGAGGTCGGGCAGCGGCGTCACCACCGTCGCCGGCGGCGACGCGGTGCTCGTCTACCCGCCATACAGCTGCGGCCTCTGCGTCGCGTGCCGGCGCGGCAACGACATGCACTGCACGCAGCACGAGTTCACGGGCCTGTCCGTCGACGGCGGCTTCGCCGAGTACGTGCTCGTGTCGGAGCGCTCGCTGCTGCGGCTGCCCGACGGAGTCGAGCCCGCCGCGGTCGCGCCGCATGCCGACGCGGGCCTGACCGCCTACCACGCGGTGAGGCGGCTGGCACACCTCGCCGTCCCCGGCTCGACGGCGGTCGTCCTCGGCGTCGGCGGTGTCGGCCACATCGCGCTGCAACTCGTCCGCGAGCTCGGCTCGAGCTCGGTGATCGCGGTCGACACCGACGAGCGCCGGCGGCGCCTCGCCGCCGAGCTCGGCGCCGACGAGGTGGTCGACGGCGCCGACGCGACCGACGCCGTGCGCGACCTGACCGGCGGGCGCGGCGCCGACCTCGTCTTCGACTTCGTCGGCACCGACCAGACGCACGCCGCCTGCGCGGAGATGCTCGCGCGCGGCGGAACGTACTCGGTGATCGGCTACGGCGGCACGATCTCGATCCCGTCGGGCGCCCTCGTCGTGAACGAGCACGCGGTCGTCGGCAACCTCGTCGGCACGTGGATCGACCTCTGGGAGCTCCTGCAGCTCCACGCGGCCGGAAGGATCGTCTGAAGACCGAGACGCACCCGCTCGACTCGGTGAACGACGTTCTCGGCAAGCTCCGGGACGGCGAGGTCACCGGCCGCGCGGTGCTCGTTCCGTGACGCTCGTGTGAGCGCGGTCCCGGCAAACGGCACGCGAGTCCTCGGCGGCTCGGGGATCGCCGTGAGCGCGCTCGGGCTGGGCTGCTGGGCGATCGGCGGGCCGATGCGCGGCGCCGACGGGAAGCCGATCGGCTGGGGCGAGGTCGACGACGCGGAGTCGGTGCGGGCGATCCGGCGCGCGCTCGACCTCGGCGTGACGTTCTTCGACACGGCCGACGTGTACGGCGGCGGGCACAGCGAACGCCTCCTCGGTGCGGCGCTCGGGCCCGACCGCGATCGCGTTGTGATCGCGACGAAGTTCGGGCTCACGTTCGACGACCGCGGCGGCCGCGAGGCGACAGGTACGGACTCCTCGCCCGCATACGTCCGCCGCGCCTGCGAGGCCTCGCTCGCCCGGCTCGGAACCGATCGCATCGACCTCTACCAGCTTCACGTCGGCGAGCTGCCGGAGGCCGAGTCCGACGCGATCGCCGCGGTGCTCGAGGACCTCGTCGCGGAGGGCACGATTCGCGCCTACGGCTGGAGCACCGACAGCCCGGAGTGCGCCGAGCGGTGGGCGAAGCGCGGCACGTGCTCGGCGATCCAGCACACGCTCAACGTGTTCCAGGACGCTGCAGCGATCGTCGGCGTCTGCGAGCGCTACCGGCTCGCGAGCGTCAACCGCAGCCCGCTCGCCGCCGGATTCCTCACCGGCAAGTACGTGCCCGGAGTCCGGGTCGGCGCCGACGACTGGCGCACCGAGCAGCGGGAGTGGAGCGCGTTCTTCACGGCCGGCGGCGAGCCCGAGCCGGAATGGCTCGACCGGCTCGCAGCGATCCGCGAGATCCTCACGAGCGACGGCCGGACCACGGCACAGGGAGCGATCGCATGGCTCTGGGCGCGCAGCCCGGCCACGATCCCGATCCCGGGCTTCAAGACCGCCGCCCAGGCCGAGGAGAACGCCGGCGCGCTCGCCTCCGGCCCGCTGCGCCCCGAGCAGCTCGCCGAGATCTCCGCGCTGCTTCTTCCCTGACGGGCTAGCCGGCGACCGACTCGGCGAGCAGGTACGCCGAGTGGAGGAGCTCGGGCTCGTCCTTGAGCTTCTGCGCCGGGCCCGAGTAGCGGATCCGGCCGCCCTCGATCACGTACGCGGTCTCCGCGAGCGCCGAGCGCGACGTGGGCGAACTGCTCGATCAGGAGCACCCCGACGCCGCTCGCCGCAGCGGACCTCCAGCGTCGGCACGAGGCGCTTGACGACGACCGGCGCGAGGCCGAGCGAGAGCTCGTCGACGAGCAGGATCTTCGGCTGCGAGACGAGCGCCTGGGCGAGCACGACCATCTGCTGCTCGCCGCCCGAGAGCAGACGCGCCGCTGCGCTCCAGCGCTTCTCGAGCTCGGGGAAGAGCTCGAGCGCGTACGCGATGCCGCGCTTCGCCTGTGCGGCTCCGAGCGAGTAGGTCGCGACGCGCAGGTTGTCCTCGACCGTCAGCTCGGGCAGCAGCCGCCGCCCCTCGGGGACGACGGCGACGCCGGCCGCGCGGATCTGCTCGGGGCGCCGGCCGGTCAGGTCGACGCTCGTCGAGGAGGACTCGTCCGCCGCTCGCGCGCAGCAGGCCCGCGATCGCGAGCACGAGCGTCGACTTGCCGGCGCCGTTCGGGCCGAGGAGCGTCGTGACCTGCCCGGCGGGATCTCGAGCGAGACGTCGTGCACGACGGCCGGCCGCCCGCGGGCGACCGAGACAGCCGTCGCACGAGCAGCGTGCGTCATCAAGCTCCTCCTCCGTGCCGAGATACGCGCGCATCACGTGCTCGTTCCGCAGCACCTCGGCCGTCGGGCCCGACGCGATCAGCTTCCCGAAGTCGAGCACCGCCGTCGTCTGGCAGCAGCTGGAGACGAGGCTCATGTCGTGGTCGACGAGGATGACGAGCGCGCCGAACTGCTCCGGAATCCTCTGGATCACGGCGCCCATCTGCTCCGTCTCGTCTGTCGGCAGGCCGGCCGCAGGCTCGTCGAGGAGCACGACCCGCGGCTTGCCGACGACTGCGCGCGCCAGCTCGACGAGCCGCCGTTCTCCGGCGCCGAGCCCGCCCACCTTCGCCTTGGGCGAGACGCCGAGGCCGACGAACTCGATCGCTGCCGAGCACGTCGGCCCGCCGCGTGGCGCGTTTCGAGGCCGAGTGCTCGTGGATCATCGCGACGTTGTCGAAGACCGAGAGCTTCTCGATCGCCTGCTCGGTCTGGAACGTCCGCCGCAGACCCCACCGCGCGCGCCGGAAGTCGGCCATCGCGAGCAGGTCCTCGCCGAAGCCGCGGATCGCCCCCTTCGCGGGCCGGACGAAGCCGCTCAGCACGTTGAAGAACGTCGTCTTGCCGGCGCCGTTCGGGCCGATCAGCCCGCACGTCCCGCCCGGGAAGTCGACGCTGACGTCGTCGAGCGGCGTGACGCCGGCGAACCGTACCGTCAGGTTCTGGACCTCGATCACGGCGCCTTCTTCTCCGCTGCGGCCTGCTCCCGGAGACGGTTGACCACGAGGTTGAAGACGAGCTTCCCGACGCGGGTCAGGTCCTTCGGCAGCTGGTCGGCGAGCCCGCCGGGCGCGGTCAGCAGCACCTGGAGCAGGCCGGCGCCGAAGATGATCAGGACGAAGTTCGGGTTGACCCCCCACTGCGCCTGGAAGAGGAACGGAATGCCCTGCTGGAAGACGCCGGCGACGATCGCCCCCCAGAGGCTGTAGATGCCGCCGATCAGCGCCGTCGCCGCCAGGGTGAGCGAGTCCTGCGTCTGGAAGGTGATCGCGCGAGGAACGCCGACCTGCGCGGCGAGCAGGCAGCCTGCGACGCCCGTCACGAACGACGCGAGCGCGAACGCCCAGAGCTTGTACAGGGTGATGTTGACGCCGGCGGCGAGCGCGGCCGGCTCACTCTCGCGAATCGACGCCCAGGCGCGTCCCGGCTTGCCGGAGACGTGGAGCAGCGCGAGCAAGAAGAGGATCGCGCAGACGATGACGGTGTAGCGGTAGAACGCGACGTCGGCCGTTGCCGCCGACGGTCTCCGCACCGGAGGAGTGCTGGTCGTGAGCGCTCCGGCCGCCGACGAGCCCCAGAAACCGCCGCCGCCGTTCGGGAAGTCGTGCACCGACAGGACGATGGTCGTCGCGCCCGGCGAACATCAGCGTGATCAGCGCGAGATAGAGACCCGAGAGCCGGAGCGCCGGCAGGCCGACGAGCACGCCGATCGCGCACGTGATCCCTCCGACGACGAGCAGGAGCACCGGGAACGGGAGCGACGTCGCGTAGGAGAGCCGGGCGCCGACCCAGCAGCCGACCGTCGAGCAGCGCCACCTGGCCGAGCGAGATCATCCCGACGCGGCCGTACAGGATGCCGAAGCCGAGCGCGACGACCGAGTAGATGGCGACGCTCGTCGACGTCGTGACCCAGTCGGCGCCGAATGAGGGGACGCCGAAGAGGGCGAGCGCGAGCAGCACGAGGATGATCACGGCGCGGACGATCGTCCCTCGCTCGACGCAGGCACTGTGCGAACCGCTGCGGTGTGGCCGCTGTCTGCCGGCGCAGTCGTCAAGCGGCTAGTGCCCCGCCCGTGAGATCGTGACGACGCGCCGGCGCGAGAGATACAGAAGGGCGGCGATCGCGAGCACGAACGGCGCCGCCGAGCGGTAGGCGGAGACCGAGGCGTACGGGCTGAGCACCGACTGTGCGAGTCCGACCGCGAGCCCGCCGAACAGCGTCACCCAGAGCGAGTGCAGCCGGCCGATCAGCGCCGCTGCGAGCGACGAGATGACGAGGAACGTCAGCGCCGAGTAGTCGAGCGACGTGAGGAGGTCGGGGAGGATGAGCCCGGCCGCGCCGCAGACGATCCCCGAGCCGAACCAGGCGGCGGCCTCGACCCGGCGCACCGGCACGCCGAGCGTCGCGGTGATCTCGCGGTCGTTTGCGAGCGCCCGCATCGCGGTGCCGAGCTTCGTCACGCGCAGGAAGGTGCTGGCCGCGGCGGTGAGGACGAACGGCGAGCGCGAGCGAGATGATCTGGGTCAGGCTCACGATCGTCCCGAATACGTCGTAGTGGTGCTGCGTGCTCGGCAGCGGCAGGAAGCGCGCGAAGGCACCGCCCGCGGGAGCGCGCCAGGCCATCAGGCCGAGCAGGATGAGCGCGAGCGCGAGCGTGCCCATCATCTTCACGAGCGGGTCGCGCCGCGCGAAGGCGGGGCCGAACACCATGCCGTAGGCAAGGTTCACGACCCCGCCGAACGCGACGCAGACCGAGAAGGCGAGCCACTCGGGACAACCCGTGTGGTTGAGCAGGTAGTAGGCGATCAGGGCACCCGCGGCTCCGATTGCGCCGAACGCGAGGTTCAGCACACCGGTGGCCCGGTACAGCACGACCAGCCCGACGCCGGAGAGCGCGTACACGCCTCCGAACGCGAGGCCGATCACGATGAACGGCTTGAGGAACTGCCATTCCACGCCGAACACGCTGAAGCCGAGCACGTCGGTCATGCGAAGCCTCCGGGCACCCTGATCGTCATCTCCGCGTTCTCTACTTGCCGGTGTTGAGGTTGTACTTCTTCTCCCAGACGCGGGTCTGGGCGATCGCAGCGTCGACCGCCTGGAAGGCCGTGCAGGGCGACTTCACGACGACGTCGCCGTTCTTGTAGTCGACGATGATGTTCGTGTTGTTCGGGATGTGGTAGGCGAGCTTGCCCACGTACCACGGCTTGCAGAGCATGTCCGTCTTCTGGTTCTTCAGTGCGACGACCGCCGCGTTGTACGACTTCGCGGTGATCGGCCCCTTGATGTTCAGCAGGGCGTGCGTCGCGAACATCCCGTCGAGGAAGCCCATCTGCGCGAACGCCTGCGGGGCGATCGCCGGATGCGTGTACTTCTTCAGGACCTGGAACATCAGCGCCGAGTCGGGGCCGACCTTCGGGTCGACGTTGCTGAACTCGTTGTCGATCCAGAGGTGACCGTCGAACGCCGGCGAGAACTGGCCGGACATGAACGTGTTCGCGATCGGGGTCGACGAGCCCCACAGCACCTTGTCGACGATGCCCTGCGCCTCGGCGGCCTTCATGAACGCCGGGGCCGTGTCGGGCGTGAAGTCGAGCAGGATGCCGCCGCCGTCACCGGCGAACTGGTACATCTGGAGCAGCTGCGAGGTCGCGTCGGTGACCGGCAGGTGGGTCGGGAAGATCTTGACCGGGATGCCGGCCTTCTGGGCGACGAGCGCCGGGCCGCCGTCCGCGTACGCCGAGATCGTGTCCGGCGAAGCGATCGCGAGCTTCTTCGCGCCGGCCTTGATCAGCGCCTGTGCCGCGCCGACGTTGCTGTAGCGCGGGCCCGAGTTGACCTCGGCGAAGGACGGGGTGCTGTAGCACTCCGCCTGGACGCCGGCGCCGATGACGACGTAGCCCTTGCTCTTGTAGTACTTCCAGTTCGTACCGCACTCGGCGAAGCTCGTGTTGCCGACGACGCCGACGACCTTGTCGCTCTCGATCAGCTTCCGTGCGAGCGACGCCTCCTGCGCCGGGTTGAGCTGCTCGTTGTAGAGGATGTACTGGATCGGGTGGCCGTTGATGCCGCCGTTGTCGTTGACGCACTCGAAGTACGCCGCGGCCGACCTTGCCGATCGTCGTGAAGTCGACGCCCGGGATCAGCATGTCGATCCCGCCGATCCTGATCGGCGAGCCCGTCGCCTTCTTGCCGGTGCCCAGGCCGCAGATGGAATGCGTCGCGGACGCGGTACCCGAGCCGATCGGCGCAGCGTTGCCGGAGCCGATCGCCGCCGCCGTCAGCGTCAGGGCGAGAAGGCTGACGGCGGCGCACGCAACACCAATCTTGATCTTCGTCGATCTCATCTAGTTCCTCTCCTCTGATCTTTTCCGCGGGACTGAACACGAGGCGATCTGCGCGGCGACTGCCGCCGCGCCCCTCCGTCAGGATCTCGTCAAGTGCGTCCTCCTTGCGTCGGATACCTCCTGGAGGGCCTCGCTGCGACCGGGCGACCGTAATGGGTCCACGCCGACGAGTCAAGGTTCGCAGGGGCTGCGCCTGCGTGTTGTCACGACGCTGCGCCGCCCTCACCCTCATCGACAGCCGGACGGACTCAGACAGCACCAGGCTTGAACCCTCGCTCGAGCGAGTGGGAGAGGCCGCGCGCCACCGGTCCGGCGTCCGTCCGCCGTGTACAGCTCCGCAACACGTTCCGGATACTAGACTACTGTCTTGACGAATGGAACACTCTGGCCACATGATCCGTGTGTTCTACTACACGGAACAATGTCTTGACAGGCAGGAAGCAGTGATCCTACGCTGCATTGACACGCACGCGGCGGACCCGCCACGCTTGCTGGCCGAGCTGGCTCGACGAGAGGAGAAGACGTGACGAGCGTCCAGTCCGACGTACGCGAGGTGAAGCAATTCATGGCAGGGGAGTGGACCGGCGCCTCGAGCGGCGGCACGTTCGAGGACCGCGACCCCTTCACCGGCGACGTCGTCGCGCTCGTGCCCGCCGGCGGCGCGGAGGATGCGGAACGCGCGATCGAGGCGGCCGCCGGCGCGTTCCCGGCGTGGTCGCAGAGCCTGCCCGCGCAGCGCCAGGCGATCTTCCTCAAGGCCGCCGACATCCTCGAGTCGCGCCGCGACGAGATCGTCGGGCTGCTGGCGCGGGAGACCGGCGCCACCTTCGGCTTCGGCATGTTCCAGATGAGCTTCGTGCCGGGGCTGCTGCGCCAGGCCGCCGGCCGCGGCGTACGCGCCGCTCGGCCAGATCATCCCCTCGGACCACCCGGGGACGCTCGCGATGGGGATCCGCAGGCCGGTCGGCGTCGTCGGCGCGATCGCGCCGTGGAACGCCGCGCTGATCCTCTCGGCGCGCTCGATCGCGGCGCCGCTCGCGCTCGGGAACACCGTCGTGCTGAAGCCGTCGGAGCTGTCGCCGGTCGTCGGCGGGCTGATCTGGGGCGAGATCTTCAGCGAGGCGGGCCTGCCGGCCGGCGTCCTGAACATCGTCACGCACGCGCCCGGCGACGCCGGCCCGATCGGCGACGAGCTCGTCGAGAACCCGGCGGTGCGCCGGATCAACTTCACCGGCTCGACGGCGACCGGCCGCCGCCTCGCCGAGGCCGCCGGCCGCCACCTCAAGCGCGTGCTGCTCGAGCTCGGCGGGCTTCAACCCGATGATCGTCCTCGCGGACGCCGACCTGGACTACGCCGTCAACGCCGCGGCGTTCGGCGCGTTCCTGCACCAGGGGCAGATCTGCATGTCGGCGCGCCGCATCATCGTCGAGCGCCCGATCGCGGAGGAGTTCACCGCCCGGCTCGCGGCGAAGACGAAGGCGCTCAAGGCCGGCGACCCGAACGAGCACGACACGATGATCGGCCCGCTGATCAACGAGGCCGCGCTCGCAGATGGTGAAGGAGCGGGTCGAGCGACGCCGTCGCCAAGGGCGCCAAGGTGCTCGCCGGCGGCGACGCCGTCGGCCCCTGCTTCCAGGCGACGCTGATCACCGACGTGCCGGAGAGACTCCGAGTTCGCGCAAGCACGAGACGTTCGGGCCGGTGCGTCGCGATCGAGGTCGTCGACAGCGCCGAGGAGGCGGTCGCCCGCGCCAACGCGACGAGCTACGGGCTCAGCGCCGGGCATCCTCACCGCGGACACCGACCGCGGCTTCGCGCTCGCGCAGCAGCTCGAGTCCGGGATCGTGCACGTCAACGACCAGTCCGTCGGCGACGAGCCGCAGATGCCGTTCGGCGGCGTCAAGGACTCGGGCTGGGGGCGGTTCGGCGGGCAGGCCGTGGTCGACGAGTTCACCGAGCTCCGCTGGATCACCGTGCAGGCCGGGACGGGCCACCCCTTCCCGTTCTGAGCCGATGGCCGACATCGTCACCCTCGCGGAGGCGGTGCGCGAGCTCGTGCACGACGGAGACACCGTCGCGCTCGAGGGCTTCACCCATCTGATCCCGAACGCCGCCGGGCACGAGCTGATCCGGCAGGGCGGCGCGACCTGACGCTCGTGCGGATGACGCCCGGACGTCGTCTACGACCAGCTGATCGGGATGGGCTGCGCCGCGCAAGCTCGTGTTCTCGCTGGGGCGGCAACCCCGGCGTCGGCTCGCTGCACCGGCTGCGCGACGCGGTCGAGCACGGCTGGCCGCGCGCCGCTCGAGCTGGAGGAGCACTCGCACGCCGGGATGGCCGCCGCGTACGCGGCCGGCGCGGCGAACCTGCCGTTCGGCGTGCTGCGCGGCTACCGCGGCGGCGACCTGCCGGCGCTGACGCGTGTCGCGACGGTCGACGTGCCCGTTCACGGGCGAGGAGCTCGCGGCCGTGCCGGCGCACCGGCCCGACGTCGGCATCGTCCACGCGCAGCGGGCCGACCGGCGCGGCAACGTCCAGATGTGGGGCATCCTCGGCGTCCAGAAGGAGGCGGTGCTCGCCGCGTCGCGCTCGATCGTGACCGTCGAGGAGATCGTCGACGAGCTCGACCCGCAGCCGGGCGCGGTCGTCCTGCCGGCGCTGGGTCGTCGACGCGGTCGCGCTCGTGCCGGGCGGCGCCCATCCGTCGTACGCGCACGGCTACTACGAGCGCGACAACGCGTTCTACGTCGCCTGGGACGCGATCAGCCGCGACCGCGACGCGCTTCCTCGCGTGGATGCGCCGTCACGTGCTCGGCACGGCCGACGTCGGCGAGTACCGCGCGAGCCTCGCGGCGGAGACGCTGGCGGTGTGAGCAGCGTCGACGCACCCGTCTCCGCGGACGAGATGATGGCGGTCGAGGCGGCGCGGCGGCTGCACGACGGCGACCGTCTGCTTCGTCGGCATCGGCCTGCCGAGCCTCGCCGCGAACCTCGCGCGGCGGACGCACGCGCCCGGCTGCGTGCTCGTCTACGAGAGCGGCACGATCGGCGCGAAGCCGGCCGAGCTGCCGCTCTCGATCGGCGACGGCGAGCTCGCGGAGACCGCGGACGCCGTCGTCTCGGTGCCGGAGATGTTCGCCTACTGGCTCCAGGGCGGCCGGATCGACGTCGGCTTCCTCGGCGCCGCGCAGATCGACCGGCACGGCAACCTCAACAGCACCGTGATCGGCGACTACGACGCATCCGACGGTGCGCCTGCCCGGCGGCGGCGGCGCGCCGGAGATCGCGCTCGGCGTCGACGACGTCTTCGTGCTCCTGCGCCAGTCGAACCGCGCCTTCGTCGAGCGGCTCGACTTCACGACGAGCGTCGGCGACAACGTGCGCGTCGTCGTCACCGACCTCGGCGTGCTCGAGCCGCGCGAACGGCGAGCTGACGCTCGTCGCGCGTGCATCCCGGGCGTGGACGTCGAGCAGGTGCGCGCAGCGACGGGCTGGGAGCTCGCGGTCGCCGGCGAGCTCCGCGAGACCGAGCCGCCGACCGAGCTCGAGCTTCGCGGCGCTGCGCGCCCTCAGAACGAAAGGACACGAACATGGCCTGACGCCGGCGAGTCGCCGATCGTCCTCCCCGACGACCCGAGCTTCGGACCGGAGGTGCAGGTCGACTATCCCGGCTACCGGTCGACGCGCTGGCGCGCGCCGAAGCGGCCGCTCGTCTCGCTCCCGGAGGAGCAGCACGACCTGCGCGGGCCGGTGTTCGGGACGGACGCGGTCGCGCCGCTCGACCACGACCTCACCCGCCAGCACGAGGGCGAGCCGCTGGGCGAGCGGATCATCGTGCACGGCCGCGTGCTCGACGAGGACGGGCGGGCCGTTCGCGGTGCGCTCGTCGAGGTGTGGCAGGCGAACGCCGGCGGCCGCTACCACCACGTCGTCGACCAGCACCCGGCGCCGCTCGACCCCAACTTCACCGGCGCAGGACGCTGCCTCACGGACGGCGAGGGCTGCTACCGCTTCATCACGATCAAGCCCGGCGCGTACCCGTGGGGCAACCACGAGAACGCCTGGCGGCCGGCGCACATCCACTTCTCGCTCTTCGGCCGCGCAGTTCACCGAGCGGCTCGTCACGCAGATGTACTTCCCCGGCGACCCGCTCTTCGCGTACGACCCGATCATCAACTCGGTGCGCGACCCGAAGTCGCGCGCACTGCTCGTCTCCCGCTTCGACATCGAGGCGACGCAGCCGGAATGGGCGCTCGCCTACGAGTGGGACGTCGTCCTCGGCCGCGGAGCGACGGGCACGACGCCGCTCGAGGAGCAGTCGTGACGCGCGCGCGCACGCCGTCGCAGACCGTCGGGCCCTACTACGCGATCGGGTTGTGCCGGCGCACCGAGAACGAGCTCGCGCAGCGCTCGGAGCAGGGCGCGGTGCAGCTGGTCGGCCAGCTCCTCGACGGTACCGGCTCGCCGATCGGCGACGGCCTGATCGAGCTCTGGGACGGCGCCGGCGGGCGCTGGGGGCGCTCCGGCACGGACGGTGACGGGCGCTTCTCCTTCGTCGTCACGAAGCCGGCCGCCGGCCCGAGCGGAGCGCCGCGCTTCGACGTGTACGTCCATGCGCGCGGGCTGCTTCGCCACCAGCTGACGCGGATCTACTTCCCCGACGAGACCGAGGCGAACGAACGCGACCCCGTGCTCTCCTCGCTCGCCGGGCCCGACCGTGAGACGCTGGTCGCCATGCAGGAGAATGGAGCCTTGCGCTTCGATATCCGCATGCAGGGTGACCGGGCCACGGTCTTCTTCGCCCATTGACGACGTTCGCGCCGATCTTCGTGCCGGCGGCGCTGCGGGCGGCCGTGTCGGACGACGCCTGGCTCGCCGCGCTCCTCGACGTCGAACGGGCGCTCGCGGAGGCGGAGGCGGACGCCGGGCTCGTCCCGCCCGCAGCGGCCGCGGCGATCGCGGACGCCTGCCGGCCCGAGCTCTACGACATCGCCGAGCTGTGCGAGCAGGGGCGGCCCTCCGGCAATCCGGTCGAGCCGCTCGTCCGCGCGCTGCGAGGCCACGCCGACGAGGACGCCCGGTACGTGCACTTCGGCGCGACGACCCAGGACGTGCTCGACAGCGCCTCGATGCTCGTCGCGCGCAACGCCCGCGGGCTGATCGACGAGGAGCTGGCAGGGCTCGCCGGCGCGTGCGCGCGGCTCGCGGTCGAGCACCGCTCGACGCCGCTCGCGGCGCGCACACTGCTCCAGCAGGCCGTCGCGACCACCTTCGGCGCAAAGGCCGCGGGCTGGCTCGTCGCCGCCGTCGAGGCGCGGGCGAGGCTTCGCGCCGCCCGGCTGCCGGCCGCAGCTCGGCGGGGCGGCGGGGACGCTTGCGCCGCTCGGCGCGCAGGGGATCCACGTGCTGCGCCTCTTCGCACGTCAGCTCCAGCTCGAGGAGCCCGTCGTGCCGTGGCACGCGCATCGGTGGCCTGTCGCGGAGCTGGCCGGTGCGCTCGATGCAGCGGCAGCGGTCGCCGCGAAGATCGGTCTCGACGTCGTCCAGCTCGCGCAGACCGAGGTCGGCGAGGTCTCCGAGGCGCCGGGCGGCGTGTCCACTGCGATGGCCCACAAGCACAATCCGATGCGGGCCGTGCGGGCGCGGGCTTGCGCGCGACTCGCACACGCGAACGCCGGCGTGCTCACCGGAGGCGACTATGAGCACGAGCGCGCCGCGGGCCACTGGCATGCGGAGTGGAGCGCGCTCTCCGACCTGCTCGCGCTGTCGGGAGGGGCGGCGAACGCCGCGCGCGAGTGCCTCGAGGGGCTCCACGTGAACACCGCGCGCATGCGCGCGAACATCAGCAGCGACCTCGACGCCAGAGACCTGGGCTCCGCGGAGGCGTTCGTCGACCGCGCGCTTGCGCTCTACGGAGAGACCGCGTGAACCTCGCCTACCGGCTCGACGGGGCGGAGGGCGCGCCGGCGCTCGCGCTCTTCGGCTCGCTCGGCAGCACGACGAGCGTCTGGGAGCCGCAGCTCGCCGCGTTCGCGGAGGGCGCCCGTGTCATCCGCTTCGACCACCCCGGGCACGGCGCCTCGCCGGTCCCCGATCGTCCGGTCACGGTCGCCGGCATCGCCGCCTCCGCGCTCGCCGTCCTCGACACGCTCGGGATCGACCGGGTCGCCGTGTGCGGCCTCTCGCTCGGTGGCATGGTGGCGATGTGGCTCGGGGCGAACGCGGCGGAGCGCGTCGACCGGCTCGTGCTCGCCTGCACCGGCGCCAGGCTCGGCACGGCCGAGTCGTGGGCGGAGCGCGCCGAGCTCGTCCGCCGCGAGGGGACGGCCGCCGTCGCGGCGGGCGTCCGCGAGCGCTGGTTCACGCCGGCGTTCCGCGACTCGCCGGCGGCGCAGGCCGTCGTCGACGAGCTGCTCGCGATTCCCGCCGAGGGCTACGCGCGCGGGTGCGAGGCCGTCGGCGCGTTCGACTTCCACGCCGAGCTCTTCCGCATCTCGCAGCCCGTGCTCGTGCTGAGCGGCGCCGAGGATCCGGTGACGCCGCCCGACGTCGTCGGCGCGCTCGCCCTCGGCATCCCGAACGCCGCGCGCACGACGATCCCGCACGCGGCGCACCTCGCCAACGTCGAGCAGGCCGGCGCGTTCACCGCGGCGGTCCTGTCCCATCTCGGAGAAAGGGCCGCCGTATGAGCGACGAGGCGTACGAGCGCGGCATGCGCATCCGCCGCGAAGTGCTCGGCGACGAGCACGTCGACCGCGCGATCGAGAGCTCGACCGAGCACACGGCCGCCTTCCAGGACCTGATCACGCGCTATGCCTGGGGCGAGATCTGGGCGCGTCCCGGCCTCGACCGGAAGACGCGGAGCGCGATCACGATGACCGCGCTCGTCGCGCTCGGCCGCTTCGACGAGCTCGCCATGCACGTGCGGGCCGCGCGCCGCAACGGGCTCACGCCGGAGGAGATCGGCGAGGTGCTGCTCCACACCGCGGTCTACTGCGGCGTGCCGGCGGCGAACAGCGCCTTCCACGTCTTCCAGCGCGTGCTCGCCGAAGACGGCGGATGAGGACGCAGGTCGGCATCGTCGGCGCCGGGCCCGCGGGCCTCACGCTCGCGCGCCTGCTCGAGGTCGCCGGCATCGAGTCGGTGGTGCTCGAGAACCGGGACCGCGAGTACGTCGAGCGAAGGATCCGGGCCGGAGTGCTCGAGCAGGGGACGGTCGAGCTGCTGCGCGGCGCGGGCGTGGGCGAGCGCATGGATCGCGAGGGGATCGTCCACCACGGAATCCACCTCCAGTTCGAGGGCGAGCGCCATCACGTCCCGCTCAGCGAGCTAGCTGACGGGCGCTCGATCATGATCTACGGCCAGACCGAGGTCGTGAAGGACCTGATCGCTGCGCGGCTCGAGAGCGGGCTGCCGTTGCTGTTCGAGGTGGACGAGGTGACCGTGCACGACCTCGATGCCAGCCCGCGCATTCGCTTCGTGCACGACGGCGTCCGGCAGGAGCTCGAGTGCGACGTCGTCGCCGGCTGCGACGGCTTCCACGGCGTCTGCCGGCCGAGCATCCCCGGCGGCGTTCTCCGCACGTTCGAGCGCGAGTACCCGTTCGGCTGGCTCGGCATCCTCGCGCAGGTTGCGCCGTCGGTCGAGGAGCTCGTCTACGCCCACCACGAGCGCGGCTTCGCGCTGCTCTCGCTGCGCTCGCCGGAGCTCTCCCGCTACTACGTCCAGTGCCGGCCGGACGAGAACCTCGCCGAGTGGCCCGACGAGCGCATCTGGGAGGAGCTGCAGCTGCGCACGGGACTCGCCGGCTGGACGCTCGACGAGGGCCCGGTCCTCGAGAAGGGCGTGACCGGGATGCGCAGCTTCGTCGCGGAGCCGATGCAGTTCGGCCGCCTCTTTCTCGCCGGCGACGCGGCGCACATCGTCCCGCCGACTGGCGCCAAGGGCCTGAACCTCGCGCTCTCCGACGTGCGGATCCTCGCGTCCGCGCTCGTCGAGTGGTACGGCGGCGGCGGCACGGCGGGGCTGGACGGCTATTCCGGCGCCTGCCTGCGCCGGATCTGGCGCGCCGAGCACTTCTCCTGGTGGATGACCTCGATGCTGCACAAGCACGGCGACGACCCGTTCGACGCCCGGCTTCAGCTCTCCCAGCTTCGCTACGTGACGAGCTCCCAGGCGGCCGCGCGGTCCCTCGCCGAGAACTACGTCGGCCTGACGACGCTCTGAAGCCGCCTATCTGACGAGCCCGGCCGGCTCCTCGATCAGCCCAGCCAGCGAGTCGAGGAACTCGGCGCCGCGGGCGCCGTCGACCACCCGGTGGTCGAACGACACGCTCAGCTCGAGGATCGGCCGTACGTGCGGCTGCCCGTCGACGGCCACGACGCGGTCGGTGATGCGTCCAACGGCGAGGATCGCCGCCTGGGGCGCGTTGACGATCGCGTCGAACGAGTCGACGCCGTACATGCCCAGGTTCGACACGGTGAACGTGCCGCCGGAGACGTCGTCGGGCCGGAGCCTGCCCTCCCGTGCGGCCCGCACGAGCTCGAGCCGGCGCGATGCGATCGCGGCGAGCTCGAGCCGGTCGGCGTCGTGGATCACCGGCGCGACGAGCGCCTCGTCGGTTGCGACCGCGATCGCGACGTTGATCCGCTCGCCCGGGACGACCGTGCCGTCGCGCCAGCTCGAGTTCACACGCGGGTGGCGGCGAAGCGCCTCGGCCGCGAGCTTCACGAGCAGGTCGGTGTGCGTGACCCCTGCGCCGTCGCCGCGGCTGCGCACGGCTTCGCGCCAGCTGTTGAGCCGCGAGGCGTCGACCGCACGGCGCAGGTAGAAGTGCGGCGTCGACTGCCAGCTCGCCGTCGTCCGCTCGGCCATCACCCGCCAGACGGTGCCGACCTTGGCGCCGGCTTGCGCCGGCGCCTTGACGTCCGCGGCCACGATGGCGCCGCCGGGACCTGACCCTGTGAGGGCGTCGAGGTCGACGCCGCGCTCCGCCGCGAGCCGCCGCGCCTTCGGCGAGGCGAGCGGGCGCCGCGCGGCGCGGCCGTCCACGCGTGCCGGCGCGCTCTCGGCGACAGCAGGAGCGGGGGCGCGTTCCCGGGGCGGCGCGGACGGTGCCGGTGCGGCCTCGCCGGCGGCGAGGACGTAAGCGATCGCCTGCCCGACCGGCACCTCGTCGCCTTCGGCGGCGCTCACCGCGGCCAGCGTCCCGGCCGCCGGCGCCTCGAGCTCGACCGTGACCTTGTCCGTCTCGATCTCGAGCAGCGGCTCGCCCTTGGCGACCGCGTCGCCCTCCGCCTTGAGCCAGCGCAACACCTTGCCGGTCTCCTGGGCCATTCCGAGCGCGGGCATGATCACCTCGGTCGCCATCAGTCGGCGTGCACCGCCTCACCGCGGGCCGAGGCCGCGACGAAATCGGCGAGCGAGGGGTTGTTGAGGTGGGACTGCGTCTCGCGGATCCCCGGCAGCGGCCCGCCGGCCGTCGCGTGCGGGTCGCCCGTGACGAGCAGCTCCTCGGCCGGGAAGCGGGTGATCACCTCGCAGCCGTCGGCGGTGACGACGAGCTGCTCCTCGATCCGCGCCGCCTGCCAGCCGTCGGAAGCCGGCCAGAACGTCTCGAGCGCGAACACCATCCCCGGCTCGATCGTCTCCGGGTAGTCGAACGAGACGAGGCGGCTGAAGATCGGCTTCTCCCAGCTCGAGAGGCCGACGCCGTGCCCGTACTGGAGCGCGAACGCCGCCTCCTCGTCCGGGAAGCCGAACTCCTGCGCCTTCGGGAAGACCTCGACGACCTCGGCGGTCGTCGCGCCCGGCCGGATCGAGCGAGATCGCGTGGTCGAGGATGTCGCGGCAGCGCTTGTACGCGTCGACGAGCGCGGGTGAAGCGCTGCCGACCGCGAACGTGCGGTAGTAGCACGTGCGGTACCCGTTGTACGCGTGGAGGATGTCGAAGTAGGCCGGGTCGCCGGGACGCAGCATCCGGTCGGTGAAGACGTGCGGATGCGGGCTGCAGCGCTCGCCCGAGATCGCGTTGACGCCCTCGATGTGCTCCGAGCCGAGCTCGAACAGCCGCTTGCTCACGAGCGCGACGCACTCGTTCTCGCGCATCCCCGGCTTGAGCGCCTTGAACAGGTCGTCGTACGCCGCGTCGACCATCGCGCACGAGGTGTTCAGCAGCGTGATCTCGTCGACCGTCTTGACCATGCGAATGTCCTGCATCAGCGCCTGGCCGTCGACGACCTCGATGCCCGCCGCCTCGAGCGCGCGCAGGACGGGCAGCTCGACCACGTCCACGCCGAGCGGCTGGTCGAGCAGGCCGCGCTCCGCCAGCTCGACGCGGATCTTCTCGGCGACCGCCTCGGCCCGGCCCTTGACGGAGCCGCGCAGCGTCGAGATGCCCGCCCGCGAGCGGCCCTCGCCGAGCCAGGGGCTGTAGATCGTGTGGTGGCGCGCCGCGGAGCCGAAGTCCCACATGATCGGGTCGTCTCCCTGCGGCAGCAGGCAGAAGCGCACGTACTTGTCGACCGCCCACATCCCGATGTGCGTCGCGGTGATGTAGCGGATGTTGCTCATGTCGAAGCAGAGCAGCGCGCCGAGCTCCGACCGGGCGAGGCCCGCCTTCGCGCGTACGAGCCGCTCCGTGCGGAGGCGCTCGAAGTTCGCGCGCTCCTCCCAGTCGACTCCCATCACGCCGTAGCTGCGAATGCCCATTGCTCCTCCTTCAGCTCTGCCGGCAGAGCTCGCGCGCGGCGGCGGCCACGCGCTCGGGCGTCGGCACGGTCTCGTCCTCGAGTGGGGGTGAGAACGGCACGGGCACGTCGAGTGCGCCGAGCCGGCGAACGGGGGCGTCGAGGTGGTAGAAGGCGCGTTCGGCGATCACGGACGCAAGCTCGGCCGTGACGCCGTAACGGCGGTGACCCTCGTCGACGACGATCGCCCGGCCGGTCTTCTCCGCCGAGCGGACGAGCGTATCCTCGTCGAGCGGTGTGAGCGTGCGCGGGTCGACGACCTCGGCCGAGATCCCGTCGGCGGCGAGCAGCTCGGCCGCCTCGAGACACACGCGCACCATCGAGCTCGTGCCGACGAGCGTCACGTCCTCACCCGTGCGCTTCACGTCGGCGACGCCGAGCGGCACCGTGTACTCGCCCTCGGGCACCGGGCCGGTGACGCGCCAGTCCATCTTGTCCTCGATGAAGACGACGGGGTTGTCGTCGCGGATCGCCGACTTGAGCAGGCCCTTCGCGTCGTACGGCGTCGAGGGCAGCACCACCTTGAGGCCGGGGATGTGCGCGACCCAGGCCTGCAGGCTCTGGCTGTGCTGCGCCGCCGAGCGGCGCGTCGCGCCGAGCGTCGTCCGCAGGACGAGCGGGACGCTCAGCTTTCCGCCCGACATGTAGTGCGTCTTCGCCGCCTGGTTGGCGAGCTGGTCCATCACGAGCGTGAGGAAGTCGCCGAACATGATGTCGACGACCGGACGCAGTCCCGTCATCGCCGCGCCGACGCCGAGCCCGGCGATTCCCGCCTCGGAGATGGGCGAGTCGACGATCCGCTCCGGGCCGAACTCCTCGACGAGCCCGGAGAGCACCTTGAACGGCGTCCCCGCCTCGGCGACGTCCTCGCCGATCACGAACACGCTCGCGTCGCGGCGGAGCTCCTCCGCGAACGCCTCGTTGACCGCCTGCGCGATCGTCAGCTCACGGACGGCGCTAGGCGTAGACATCGTCGGTCACCTCGCCCGGCTCCGGGAACGGAGCGTCCAGCGCGAACTGGAGCCCTCGCTCGATCTCCTCTCGCGTCTCCGCCTCGATCGCGGCGAGCGCGGCGGCGTCCGCGAGGCCCTGCTCGACGAGCCAGCGGCCGAGCAGCGCGATCGGGTCGCGGTCGACCCGCCACTCCTGCTCCTCTTCCTTCGAGCGGTAGTAGGCCCGGTCGACGTCGCCGACGTGATGGCCGTGCTAGCGGTACGTGTTGCAGAGCAGGAAGGACGGCCCTTCGCCGCGCCGCGCCCGGGCGACGAGCTCCGTCGTCACGGCGTGGACAGCGCGCACGTCCTGGCCGTCGACCTCGACGGCCGGGATCCCGAACGCGCGCGGCCGGTCGAGGATCGAGCCGGCCGTCACCTCGAGATAGTGCGTGTACTCGTTGTAGAGGTTGTTCTCGCAGACGTAGATCACCGGCAGCGACCAGAGCGCGGCCATGTTCATCACCTCGTAGAGCATTCCCTGGCCGAGCGCGCCGTCGCCGAAGAAGCACGCGGCGACCTGGTCGGTACCGCGCCGCTTCGCCGAGAAGGCCGCGCCGGTTGCGATTCCGGTCGATCCGCCGACGATGGCGTTGGCGCCGAGGTTGCCGTTCGCATGGTCGGCGATGTGCATCGACCCGCCCTTGCCCTTGCAGTAGCCGGCCTCCTTGCCGAGCAGCTCGGCGAACATCAGTCCGACGTCCGCTCCCTTGGCGAGGCAGTGCCCGTGGCCCCGGTGCGTGCTCGTGATGTAGTCGTCACGGCGCAGCGCCGAGCAGACGCCCACGGCGACCGCCTCCTCGCCGATGTAGAGATGTGCGAGTCCCGGCATCTTCGCGCCGCGGTAGAGCTCGTTCACCTGCTCCTCGAAGAGCCGGATCGCCGTCATCGCCCGATACAGCTCGAGCCACTGTCCGCCGCCGCCGGCTCCGCTCTCGGCTGCCCTGCTCTCGGTGGCAGCGGTCACGACGCGGCTCCGACGGCGACGCCCGACAGCGCGGCCAGGACGTCGAAGAGAACCGCGAAGTCCTTCTTCTCGAGGCCCATCCCGCGCGCGGCGGTGAGCAGCTCGTTCGTCGTGGCGGTCGTCGGCAGCGGCACGTCCAGCTGCCGGCCGAGCTCGAGGGCGAGAATCATGTCCTTCTGCATCATGTTCACGTCGAACCATGCCTCGTCGGGCTGCGTGAGCACGAACGGGCCGCGGTAGGCGACCATCGGCGAGGCGATCACGGTGCCGAGCAGCACCTCGACCGCCTTCGCCCGCGGGATCCCGCTCTTCTCGGCGAGCAGGACGCCTTCGCTGAACGCGAGCATCTGCACGGCGAGGCTGAGGTTCGCTGCGATCTTCATCGTCACCGCCGCCCCGTTCGGCCCGACATGGAACACCTTCGGCCCGATCGCCTCGAGCACGGGCAGGACGCGCGCAAAAACGTCCTCGTCGCCGCCGACCATCACCGAGAGCTTGCCCTGCTCGAGCGTGATCACGCTGCCGGAGACGGGCGCGTCGAGCATGTCGGCGCCCACCTCGGCGACGCGGGCGGCGAGCGCCCGCGTGTTGTCGGGGCTCGCGGTCGACTGGTCGACGTACACCTTGCCGGGCGCGAGGCCGGCGATGATCCCGTCGGGTCCGTCGGTGACGGCGCGCACGGCGGCGGTGTTCGTGACCATCGTGAAGACGATCTCGCTCCGCTCCGCGACCTCGCGCGGCGTGTCGGCCCAGCGCATGCCGCTGTCGAGCAGCGGCTGCGCCTTCTCGCGCGTGCGGTTCCAGCCGGTGACGTCGTGGCCCGCGTCGAGCAGCCGCTTCGCGATGCCGCCGCCCATCACGCCGAGGCCGACGTACCCTATTTCAGCCATGTGCTCCTCCTGACGCCGCGGGCAGCCCGCCCACGGAGAGTGCGTGCTGGATGTCGGATTCGACCCGCTCGAGGTGCGCACGCATCTCGACGCGCGCCCGTTCGGTGTCGCGGCCTGCGATCGCCTCGCGGATCGCGAGGTGCTGCTGCGCCGAGCGCTCGGGGCTCTCGGGAACGAGGAAGATCGACATCAGCGCCCGCCGGATCAGCTCGCGCAGCGCCCGCATCGTGTGGAGGATGACGCCGTTCCGCGTCGCCTCGGCGATCGCGAGGTGGAAGCGGAGGTCGCCGTCGATGTAGAGCCCGCCCCGCTCGGGCCCGCGCGACTGCAGGCCCCGGGCCATCTCGTCGATGGCGGCGTCCATCAGGTCGAGGTGCTCGTCGGTGTGCCGCTCGGCTGCGAGGCCGGCGGCCTCGCACTCGAGGATCCGGCGCAGCTCGTAGATGTCGACGCATCGTCGCCTGGTCGAGGTTGAGCAGGAGCTGGAGCGAGCTGTTCAGCGGGTTGGCGTAGGCCGGCGACCGTGAAGGAGCCGCCGCCGACCGCCTCGATCACGCCCTTCGACTCGAGCATCCGCAGCGCCTCGCGCACGGACGAGCGGCCCGCCCGGTAGAGGTGCGTCAGCTCGCGCTCGGTCGGGATCGGGTCGCCCGGGCGGAGCCGGCGCTCGCTGATCTGCGTCAGCAGCTGCTCGGCGATCAGCTCGTAGAGCTTCCGGCGCTCGATCGGGACGTAGCTCACGCTGCTCCGTTGTCAGACAGCAGAATCCGCGCGGACTGTATCGTGGGGCCGCCCTCCCAGGCAAGCGCTCGTACGGGTTTTCTTGCATTCGCGCCGCCCGTGTGCGTAAATCGCCGGATCTCGGTCTGCTTGTCTGACAGAAGGAGGAGGTTCGATGGCGAAGCGCACGAAGGGGCTGCTCGCTGCCGTCGCGATCGCGTCGGTCGGAGCGGCCTTCGTCGCGGCGACGGCGAAGTCGCGACCCGCCGCGGGACCGATCAAGATCGGCATCTCGCTCTCGCTGAGCGGCGATTTCTCCGACCCGGGCAAGGCCGTGAAGCGCGGCTACGACCTCTGGGCGGCGTACGTGAACGCACACGGCGGGATCCTCGGCCGCCAGGTCCAGCTCAAGATCGTCGACGACGCGTCGAGCCCCGACCAGGTCGTCTCCAACTACCAGAACCTGATCACCCGGGATCACGTCGATCTCGTGTTCGGCCCCTTCTCGTCCCTGCTGACCGGCCCGGCGGCGACGGTGGCGAACCGCTACGGCTACGCGTTCCTCGAGCCTGCCGGCGGCGGGCCGGCCGTCTTCGCGCTCAAGCTGCCGAACCTGTTCTTCGTGCAGCCCGCTCCGGTCGTGAAGTGCGGCGACTCGTTCGTCCGGTATCTGAAGACCTTGCCTGCGTCGCAGCGGCCGAAGACCGCGGCGTACCCCTCGCTCGACGATCCGTTCTCGTCGCCGATCGCCGATGCGATGCAGTCGCAGCTCCAGAAGATGGGCGTGAAGACCGTCTTCAGGACGATCTATCCGGCGGAGACGACCGACATGACGCCGATCATCGCCAAGGCGATCGCGAAGAAACCCGACATGATCGTCGCCGGCACCCAGTCCGAGGATGCCTACGGCCAGGTGAAGGCGCTCGTGCAGGCGAACTACAACCCGAAGTTCCTCTTCTTCGCCAACGGCGCAAACTCGCCGACCGAGTTCCCGAGCAAGGTCGGCAAGAACAACGTCAACGGCATCTTCAGCTGCAGCGACTGGACCCCCGCCGCGCCGACGAGTGGGAACAAGCTGTTCGTGGCGCAGTACCTCAAGAAGTACGGCGGAAACCAGTTCGACATCGACAACAACTCGTCGGAGGCCTGGGCGGTCGGGCAGCTCCTTCAGCTCGTCGCCAAGAAGACCGGCACGATCGACAACAAGACGATCATCAGCACGCTCCACAAGGGCGTCTGGCCGACGATCGAGGGGAACCTCTCCTGGGACGCGTACGGCGCACCGAATGGCGACGACCTGCTCGTGGAGTGGGTCGGCGGCAAGCTGTTGCCCGTGTTCCCGAAGAAGGTCGCCCTGGCGAAGCCGTTCTCCCCGAAGCCGGCCTGGGGCGGGTAGACAGCCTGGCAGAACGAGGCGAGCGCGATGCATCTCTTCATCCAGGCCTGCATCCTGGGCCTGCTCACCGGTGGGGTCTACGCCCTGATGGCGAGCGGGCTCGCGCTCGGCTTCGGTGTGATGCGCGTCATCAACGTCGCCCAGGGGGCGCTGATCATCCTCGGCGCCTACCTGAGCTACTCGCTGTACAGCCACCTCGGGATCGACCCGTTCGTCGGGCTCCTGCTCGTGACCCCGGCGATGTTCGTGCTCGGGGTCCTGCTCCAGCTCGTGTTCCTGAGACCGCTGCGTGACGAGGAGCGGGAGGAGCTCTCGCTCCTCGTCACATGGGCGATGGCGCTCGGCATCGAAGGTCTGTTGAGCGTCGCGTACCAGACGACGTACCGCTCGACGATCACGAGCTACGCCGACCGCTCCTGGACCGTGTTCGGCTACTACGTGTCCGTCGCGCGCGCGTTCGCGTTCGTCGCGTCGTTCGTCGTGCTCGGCCTGCTGTTCGCCGTCCTCCGCTACACGAAGCTCGGGCGCGCGGTCCGCGCGACCGTCCAGAACCCGACCGCCGCGCGCCTACTCGGCGTCGACACGCGCATGGTGTCGGCGCTCGGCTTCGGGCTCAGCGTCGCGACGGCGAGCGCCGCCGGTGCGGTGTACGGGCTCGTGTTTCCCTTCAACCCGGCCAGCCACTACGACCTGATCTCGCGGCTGCTCTCGATCATCGTGCTCGGCGGGCTCGGCTCGCTCGGCGGCGCGGTCGTGGCGGCGCTCTTCATGGGGCTCGCGGAGGCGCTGTTCTCCGCGGAGGTCTCGCCCACGTGGTCGAGCTTCACCTTCTTCATCGTCCTGATCGCGATGCTCGTCGTGCGGCCGCAGGGCCTCTTCGGGGCACGCGTGCGAGGTGCCATCTGACCCGGCTGCGCATCGGCGGCCTCGCGCGTGCAGCCATCGTGTTCGGTGCTCTCTCGGCGCTGCCCTTCGGCTTCACGGCGGCCTGGGTGCAGAACCTCTTCTTCTTCACGTTGATGTACGCGGCGCTGGCGTCGGCGTGGAACATCGTCGGCGGCTACTCCGGCTACATCTCGCTCGGCCACGCCGCGTTCTTCGGCGTCGGTGCGTATGCCGTCGCGATCACGTTCACGCACTGGTCGATCGGCAGCGGCTACCGGCCGTTCTACGTGCTGCCGCTGGTGGGGATCGGCGTCGCGCTCGTCTCCGTTCCGGTGGGGTGGGTCGCGTACCGCACGCGCGCGGCGACGTTCGCGATCGTCACGATCACGCTCCTCTTCGTCGCACAGCAGCTCGCCTACAACCTCCATTCGCTCACCCACGGCTCGCAGGGGATCGCCATCCCGCCGCCGCACTTCCCGGTGTCGAGCTACGACGAGCCGTTCTACTACGCGATGCTCGGCGTGCTCGCGCTGTCGATGCTGGCCAGCTGGTATGTGCAGGGGAGCAAGCTCGGGCTCGCGCTCGTGGCGATCCGCGACGACGAGGACCGTGCGCGCGGGCTCGGCGTGCAGACGACGCTCGCGAAGCTGACGTCATTCGCCGTCTCCGCCGGCCTCGTGGCCATGGCGGGCGGCATCTGGGCGCTACTACATCGCGTTCGTCTACCCGCAGTTCGCGGTCGATCCGCTCGTCACGATCGGGATGGTGCTGATGGTGTACCTCGGCGGGCGCGGCACCATCTGGGGGCCCGTCCTCGGCGCCTTCATCCTCGTGCCGGCGCAGCAGTACCTGGCCTACCGCCTCGGTGCGAGCGAGCTCTACCTCGTCGGCTACTCGGCCGTGTTCCTCGTCGTGATGCTGCTGCTGCCGCGCGGGATCCTCCCGTCGCTGCGCGACCGCGCGCGCCGGATGCGCGTCCGGCGGCTGCCGCCGGGCCGGCACGCGGAGGAGGTGGTCGCCTCGTGACGGCGCTGCTCGAGGTCGAGGGGGCGAGCAAGCGCTTCGGCGGCGTCGTCGCAGTTGACGCGTGCTCGCTCTCCGTGCAGGCGGGGACGGTCACCGGCCTGATCGGCCCCAACGGATCGGGGAAGACGACCGTCTTCAACCTCGTCACCGGCTACCTGCCCGCAGACGGCGGGACGATCCGCTTCGACGGCCGGGTCGTGCGGCGGCCGGACCCGACGCGGCTCGCGCGCCGCGGGCTGATCCGCACGTTCCAGCAGGCGCGCGTGTTCCCGAACCTGACCGTGGTCGAGAACCTCGTGCTGGCGACGCCGCAGAGCTGGTGGCAGGCCGGGCGGCCGCGGGTCGCCCGAGCCGAGCGCGCGCTGGCCGACGAGCTGCTCGCCGACTTCAACCTCACCGCGCACGCGGACACGGTCGCCACGGAGCTCTCCTTCGGGCAGCGCAAGCTGCTCGAGTTCGCGGCCACGCTGATGAGCCGTCCGCGGCTGGTGTTGCTCGACGAGCCCGCCGCGGGCGTGAACCCCGTGCTCGTCGAGACGATCGAGCGGCACATCCGGCGGCTGCACGCGGAGGGCCTCACGTTTCTCGTCGTCGAGCACGACATGCCGTTCGTGATGCGTCTCTGCGACCCGGTGATCGTGCTCGACCGCGGGCGCAAGATCGCCGAGGGGCCCGCGCGGCAGGTGCAGCAGGACCCGAACGTCCTCGACGCGTATCTCGGCGCATGACCGAGGTGCGGCTGGAAGGCGTCGTCGCCGGCTACGGGTTCGGGGACGTGCTGCGCGGGATCGACCTTGTCGCGGCCTCGGGGCAGATCACGTGCCTGATCGGACCGAACGGTGCGGGCAAGTCGACCGTACTGCGCGCGATCAGCGGGCTGCTGCGCCCACGACGGGGGTCGATCCTGCTCGACGGGGGCGAGATCGGAGGGCTCTCACCGCGTCGCCTGCTCGACCTCGGCGTCGTGCACGTACCGCAGGAGCGCAGCCTGTTCCCGCTGATGACCGTCTGGGAGAACCTCCTGATGGGCGGGTTCGTCCAGCGTGACCGCCGGCAGGTGCAGCGGCGCGCCGAGGAACTGGCCGAGCGCTTCCCGCTGGTGGACGAGCGGCGCGACGATCGGGCTGGCTCACTCTCGGGAGGCGAGCAGAAGACGGTCGAGATCGCGCGCGCGCTCATGCTCGAGCCGAAGGTGATGCTGATCGACGAGCCGTCGATCGGGCTCGCGCCGAAGGCGAGGGCCGAAGTGTTCGCGACGCTCGCCTCGCTCTCCGACGGCGGCTGGACGATCATGCTCGTGGAGCAGAACGCTCGCTCCGGGCTCGCCGTCGCGCATCACGGCGCGGTGCTCGACGGCGGCGTCGTCAAGCTCGCCGGGCCTGCCGCGGGGCTGCTCGCGAACGACGACGTCGGACGCCTCTACCTCGGCGTCGACAGCGCGGTCGGCGCCGCTTCTTCCTAACGCGCGTCGAACGCGCGCAGCGCTGCCGCCTGGCTCTCCAGCGCGAGGATGCCGCGGTTCACGGCGTTGACGACGGCGCGGAGCGAGGCCGTGACGATGCTCGCGTGGATGCCGACGCCCCAGACGAGCTCGCCGTCCACGTCCACCTCGACGTACGCCGCAGCGCTCGCGTCCTCGCCGGTGCTCAGCGCGTGCTCGTGGTAGTGGCGCACGCTGAGTGCGAGGCCGAACCGCTCCGAGAGCCCGTGCACGAGCGCAGCGAGCGGGCCGTTGCCCTCACCGTGTACCTCGACCGCCTCGTCGCCCGACCGCACCGTCGCGGTGAGCTGCTCCGTCGCGTCGGCCGCCTCGTGCCGGTAGGAGACGAGCTCGTACGGCTCGCCCACCTCGAGATAACGCTCGCGGAAGACGTCGTAGAGCTCGGGCGCCTCGAGCTCTCCGCCTTCGGCGTCGGTGATCGCCTGCACGGTCTGCGCGAACTCGACCTGGAGGCCGCGCGGCAGGTCGAGGCCGTACCGGCTCAGCAGCAGGAAGGCTGCCCCGCCCTTGCCCGACTGCGAGTTGACGCGGATGATCGCCTCGTACGACCGGCCGATGTCCTTCGGGTCGATGGGCAGATACGGCACGTCCCAGACCTCCGAGCCCGAGCGCTCCCAGGCGTACATGCCCTTCTTGATCGCGTCCTGGTGCGAGCCCGAGAACGCCGTGTACACGAGCTCGCCGGCCCACGGGTGGCGAGGGTGCACCGGCAGCTCGTTGCACTCCTCGACGATGCGCTTCGTCTCGTCCACCTGCGAGAAGTCGAGCCCGGGGTCGACCCCCTGCGTGAGCAGGTTGAGCGCGAGGGTGACGAGGTCGACGTTGCCCGTCCGCTCGCCGTTGCCGAACAGCGTGCCCTCGACACGCTCCGCTCCGGCCATCAGGCCGAGCTCCGCCGTCGCCACGGCGGTTCCGCGGTCGTTGTGAGGGTGCACCGAGAGGATGATCGAGTCGCGTCGCGAGAAGTGGCGCGCGAACCATTCGATCCGGTCCGCGTACACGTTCGGCGGGAAGTGCTCGACCGTCGTCGGCAGGTTCACGATCATCTTCCCGTCCGGCGTGGGGCCCCACTCGGCCGCGACCGCCTCGCAGATCTCGTGCGCATACTCGAGCTCGGTGTGGTGGAAGCTCTCCGGCGAGTACTGGAGCACGACGTCGGTCGACATCCCGGCGGCCAGGTCCCGGCACAGCGCGGTGGCCCGAACCGCCAGCTCGGTGATGCCCGCCTTGTCGAGCCGGAAGACGACGCGCCGCTGCGTCACCGACGTCGAGTTGTAGAGGTGGACGATCGCGCGCCGCGCGCCGTCGAGCGCCTCGAACGTCCGCTCGATCAGCTCCGGCCGCGCCTGCGTCAGCACCGCGATCGTCACGTCCTCGGGGATCAGGTCGTCCTCGACGAGCAGGCGGACGAAGTCGAAATCGGTCTTCGAGGCCGCCGGGAAGCCGACCTCGATCTCCTTGAGGCCGACATGGACGAGCAGGTCGAAGAAGCGGCGCTTGCGTGCGCCGTCCATCGGGTTGACGAGCGCCTGGTTGCCGTCGCGCAGGTCGGTGGAGCACCAGATCGGCGCCGCCGTCAGGACGGCGTTCGGCCAGGTGCGATCGGGCAGATCGACGGTGTCGTACGGGCGATATTTCCAGTAGGGCATCGGCACGGTAGGGGCTCCTTCGACAGAGGGCGCACTACTCCTGATGGAGGGCGACTGGTATGTGCGCAAGCGTCTCCCCTACCTGGGGAGAGCAAGCAGAATCGCGCGGCCGGGGCCCAGCAGGGCCAGGTGAGCTGTCTCGCGCGTCTGCGGCATGTCTCTCACGGTAGACGATCCCCCGCCTGCTGCAACCGGAGTCGTCCGGTTTGCCTACCCGGCGAGGAGCTCGAGCGCCCGCCGCAGCGTGGGCTCCGGGGAGGCGGCGAAGCCGAGCGCGAGGCCGGGGGGCTGCGGGGTCAAGGCGTGCTCGTTGACGCCGTCGAGCGCGAGCCCGCGCCCGCGCGCGGCCGCCAGCAGGCCGCTCTCGTCGCTCGCCGCGGGCAGCGCGACCGAGAGGTAGAGGCCGACCGGGGCTCCGCCGGCGACCGCGCCGGGCAGGTGCCGCTCGAGGGCGGCGAGCATCGCCTCGCGCCGGCGCCGGTAGGCGGCGCGGGCGCGGCGGAGGTGGCGGTCGAGATGGCCGCGCGCGATCAGCTCCGCGAGCGCGAGCTGCGTGAGGCGCGGCGCGGAGACGACGCTGCCGAACGCCTCGTCGGCGAAGGGCACGCCGAGCCGTGCGGGGAGGACGGCCCAGCCGACGCGCAGCGTCGGCGCGAGCAGCGCGCTCGCGCCGCCGACGTACGCGACGTGCTCCGGAGCGAGCCCTTGCAGCGCGGCCGCCGGCGGCCGGTCGTAGCGGAAATGGCCGTCGTAGTCGTGCTCGATCACGAGCCGGTCGCCGCCGACGGCCCAGTCGACGAGCGCGCGCCGCCGCTCCGGCGAGAGCGCCACCCCCGAGGGGAAGTGGTGGTCGGGGCTGAGGACGACGGCGTCCACGTGCGGGAGCCGCTCGACGCACAGGCCGTCGCGGTCGACCGGAACGGGCACGACCTCGAGGCCGGAGGCGGCGAGCGCGCGCGTGCGCCAGCGGTGCCCGGGGTCCTCGACGCCGATCCGGCGGGCGCCCTGCCTGCGGAGCACGGCCGCCAGCGTGAAGAGCGCGTGCGTGGAGCCGAGCAGGACGCCGGTCCGGTCGGCTGTGGCGACGACGCCGCGGGTGCGCGTGAGGAACAGCGCCAGCTGGCGGCGCAGCTCGGCGGCGCCGAAGGGGTCTCCGTAGGCGAGGTCGGTGTTCGCGGCGCGGTGGAGCGAGGCGCGGCTCGCCGCCAGCCACTGCGCGCGCGGGAAGAGGGCGAGGTCGGGCAGGTCGGGGCGGAGGTTGAAGCGCGCCGCCGCCACCGGGACGTCCGACTCGGCGCGGGGGCACTCCCGCTCCTCTTCGCCCGCGAGCGCGGCCACCGTCGGCGCGGCGCCGCGGCGCAGCGCGAGGTAGCCCTCGGCGGCGAGCTGCGCGTACGCACCGACGGCGACGCCGCGCGAGACGCCGAGATCGGCGGCGAGGGCGCGCGTCGACGGCAGCTCGTGGCCGGCGGGGAGCCGGCGCGAGCGGATCAGGGCGCGGAGCTGCGCCTCGAGCTGGAGGCCGAGCGGCCGGCCGGCCTCGAGCTGGAGCGTGAGAAGTGGTCCTGTGGACATGAATACAAGTGGCCCTTCCAACAGGACCATAGCGGCTCTACGCTCGCGGCGACGTGACCCGCTTCTCCTTCCTGGCCGCTGTGGCCGCGGCGCTCGCGGTCGCGGCCCCGGCGGCGGCCCGCGGCTACTCGTTCGCGCAGATCGCGTCGGGGTTCCACAGCCCGGTCTACGTCACCTCGGCGCCGGGCGATCCGGCGACGCTGTACGTCGTCGAGCAGCCGGGGACGATCGAGATCGTGCGCGGCGGCACGGTCACCGGCACCTTCCTCGACCTGCGCGACCGGGTGAAGTTCGACGGCGAGCTCGGCCTGCTCTCGCTCGCCTTCGACCCCGGCTACGCGCAGAACCATCTCTTCTACGTCGACTACACCGATCAGAACGACGACACGCACGTCGTGCAGTTCAGCTCGGCGAACGGGGTGGGCGCGCCGTCGAGCGCGCACGAGCTGCTGTTCGTGAAACAGCCGTACCCGAACCACAAGGGGGGCCAGCTGCAGTTCGACGCGCAGGGCTACCTCTACGTCGGCATGGGCGACGGCGGCACGGATCCCGGCGGCGGCGACATCTCGACGGGGGACCCACAGAATCGCGCCCAGGACCCGGCAGCCCGCTGGGGAAGCTGCTGCGGATCAAGCCGGGCCGGCCGGGTGCGACGTGGCAGACGGTCGGGCTCGGGCTGCGCAACCCGTGGCGGTTCTCGTTCGATCCTAAGACCGGTGACCTGTGGCTCGGCGACGTCGGCGCCGGCCGCTACGAAGAGATCGACTTTCGCCCGAAGGCGAAGCTCGGCTCACCGGCGAACTACGGCTGGAGTCGTTTCGAGGGCCCCGCCCTCTACAACCCGGCGGTCGCGCTCGCGCGCAAGGGCGCGCTCGTCACGCCGGTGTGGACGTACTCGCACTCCGGTCCCGTGTGCGCCGTCGTCGGCGGCTACGTCTACCGCGGCCGGAACGTGCCGGCGGCGCGCGGCCGGTACTTCTTCGGCGACTACTGCGCGGGCACGATCTGGACGTTCAAGGTCGGGCCGAAGGGGCGCGCGTCCGCGTTCCCCGCGCTGCTCGGGACGGTGCCCGACCTCTCCTCGTTCGGGCAGGACGCGAACGGCGAGCTGTACGCCGTCAGCCTCGACGGCGGGCTGTACGAACTACGATGATCCATCCGCGTCGCGCTCGTCCTTCTGGCCGTCACCGCGGGGCTCGCGACGGCCGCGCCGGCGGCGGCGCTCCCGCTCACGGTCGGCGCGTACTACTACGCGTGGTACGGGCCGACCGGCCTGCCGTGGACGCCGGGCGCGCTGCGACCCGGGCTGGAACCGGCTGAGCTGCCGCTGCTCGGCGAGTACGACAGCCGCGACCCCGCGGTGGTCGCGCAGCACTACGCGTGGGCCCAGGCGTACGGCGTCGACCTGTTCTTCTGCAGCTGGCACGGACCCGGCGGCTACGACGACGCCACGATCCGCGACGACCTCCTGCCGTCGCCGGCCCGAGGCCCGACGAAGATCGCGCTCCTCTACGAGTCGCTGCAACGCCTCGGGATCGGGCCCGACGCGCGTATCCAGCTCACGCAGGCGTCGGTGGCGACGATGGTGAGCGACTTCGACTACATGGCGCGCACGTACTTCGGCGACCCCGGCTACTACCGCATCGACGGTCGCCCGGTCGTCGTCGTCTACGCGTCCCGGATCTTCCGCGGCGACGTCGCCGGGCTGATCCACGCCGTCCGGACGCACCTGATCGACACGTACGGGATCGACCCGTACCTGATCGGCGACGAGGTCAACTGGGACAATCCGCCCGACCCGGCGCGGATCGCGCTCTTCGACGCGATCACCGGATACACGCCGTACAGCCGCACGCAGCAACCGGGCCCGGCGGGGCAGACCGGGTGGCTGGCGCGCACCGGCGACCGCATCGAGGAGTTCAGGCGCGTCGCCGCCGCGGAGGGCGTCGGCTTCGTTCCCGGTTCGCTGCCCGGGTTCGACAGCCAGGCGATCAGGCCCGGGAGCGACGAATGGGTGCTTCCGCGGGCCGTCGACCCGCTCGGCGCGCCGGACTCGCTGTTCGAGGCGACGCTGGGCCAGGCGGGCGGGCTCGTCGACCCGGCGCTGCGCCTGCTGACCGTGACGTCGTGGAACGAGTGGTACGAGGACTCGCAGATCGAGCCGACCGCGGGCGGTCCGCCGCTCACGAGCGCGCCGGCGGCGCTCACGCAGGGCTATGCGTTCGCGCCGTACGGCTTCACGTTCCTCGACGACCTGCAGCGGTTCAAGGCCGGCTGGGAGGCTGCCACGCCGGGCTCGCGTGCGCTTGCGCCCCCTGTGTCCTGGCCCGCCGTCTAGCGTAGGCGCGACATGAGCGCCTCCGGCCGTCCACGCGTGCACGTCACGGGGCCCGTTCCGGTACGCATCGCCGCCGAGCTCGAGCGCGACTTCGAGCTCGTCGAGCATCCCGCCGGCGCCGACGGGATCCTCCCGCTCCTCGCGACGACGGTGGACGATGCGTACCTCGAGCAGGCGGGGCCCGGACTCAAGGTGGTCGCGAACTACGCCGTGGGGGTGAACAACATCGATCTCGACGCGGCGCGGCGGCGCGGCATCGTGGTCGCGAACACGCCGGACGTCCTCACGAGGACGACCGCAGAGCTCGCGATCGCGTTGATGCTCGCGCTGCTGCGGCGCGTCGCCGAGGGCGACCGGATGATCAGACGCCGCGAGCCGTGGCAGTTCACACTCGAGTTCATGCTCGGCGAGAGCCTCGACGGCAAGGTGCTCGGCATCGTCGGCGCGGGGAAGATCGGCCGTGAGACGGCGCATCTCGCGGAGGCCTTCGGCGCGGTGGCGATCTACGCGGGCCGGAACGATCCGCTGCCTGACCTGCTGGCGCGGGCCGACATCGTGAGCATCCACTGTCCGCTCACCGCCGAGACGCACCATCTGATCGACCGCGCAGCTCTTCGCCACATGCGGCCCGCCGCCGTGCTCGTCAACACGGCGCGCGGCCCGATCGTCGACGAGGCCGCCCTCGTGGACGCGCTCCGCAGGGGCACGATCGCGGGGGCCGCGCTCGACGTCTTCGAGTTCGAGCCGGCGGTGACCGAGGATCTGCTCTCGCTGGAGAACGTCGTGCTCTGCCCGCATCTCGGCAGCGCGACGCGCGAGACGCGCGAGGCGATGGGGATGCTCGCGGTCGAGGCCCTGCGCGCGGTGCTGCTCCGCGGCGAGCGGCCGCCGAACACGGTCGTCTAGTCCGCCTCGGCGTCCTCGAAGGCGTGCAGGCCGCTCCAGCGGGACGGCGAGTCGAGACCGAGCCCGAACTGGTCGAGGATGCGCAGTACGGTGTGGTCGACGATGTCGTCGATGTCGAGCGGGCGGTGGTAGAACGCCGGCGTCGGCGGCAGGATCGTGGCGCCCATGTCGGAGAGCGTGAGCATGTTGCGCAGGTGCACGGAGTGGAGCGGCGTCTCCCTGACCGCAAGCACGAGCCGCCGCCGCTCCTTGAGGGCGACGTCCGCGGCGCGGCAGACGAGGTTGTTGGCGAAACCCGTCGCGATCGCGGCGAGCGTCTTCGTGCTGCACGGGGCGATCACCATCCCCATCGTCAGGAACGAGCCGCTCGAGATCGCCGCGGCCTGGTCGTTCTCGGCGTAGCTGACGTCTGCGAGCGCGCGCACGTCGGCGAGCGAGTAGCTCGTCTCGTGCTCGATCGTGACGCGGGCCCACCGCGTCAGCACGAGGTGCGTCTCCACCGGCAGGCCGCGCAGCCTCTCCAGCAGCCTGACGCCGTAGATCGCGCCCGAGGCACCGGTGATGCCGACCACGAGCCGTGCGCTCATCGCGGCGATGATAGCCCGCACCGGTACAGTCGAAGCCGACGTGAAGCCGCTCGCCGTCATCGTCCTTCTCGTGCTCGGCGCCGCCCTCGCCGGCTGCGGCGGCACGAAGACGACCACGGTGACGGAGACCGTCACGAAGACGGTCACGAGGACGGCTCCGACCACGACGACCACCTCCCCCTCCGCGGCCGCAGCCTGCAGCGCCGCCGATCTCGGCGGCAGCTTCGCCGACGTGCCGGGCAGCGCCGGCGCCGGGCATGTCAGCTACAAGCTGACGCTGACGAACTCCTCGTCGGCGGCGTGCTACGTCTCCGGGATCCCGGAGGTGCTGCTGCTCGACGCGCAGGGCGGCGCGCTGCCGACGAGCGTGTCGCCGGCGCAGCCGGGACAGGGGACCGCGGCGAAGGTCGAGCTCCAGCCGGGCGCATCGGCGGCCGCGGAGGCGCGCTTCTCACCCGACGTTCCCGGCCCGGGGGAGGGCCAGGCGGGGCAGCCCTGCGAGCCGGTCGCCCACGACCTGAAGGTGACGGTCGGCGGCGGTAGCGTGAACGTGCCGGTGAGCCCGCCGACGTCGGTCTGCGAGCACGGCTCGCTGAGCATGTCGCTGCTTGCCGCCGCCTAGTACGAGTGGCCGGCGATCCGATGCGGTACGTAGGGCGCCTCGAGCCGCGCGATCTCGTCCTCGCGGAGCTCTAGTTCGAGAGCCGCGAGCGCGTCCTCGAGGTGCTCGACCTTCGTCGCGCCGACGATCGGAGCCGTCACGCCGGGCTTCTGCAGGATCCAGGCGAGCGCGACCTGCGCGCTCGGGACTCCGCGCTCGGCCGCCACCGCGGTCGCGGCGTCGACGACGGCGAAGTCGACCTCGGGGTCGTAGAGCATGTCCGCGAACCCGTCGGTGCCGGCGCGGGTCGTGAGCCGCTCTCCCTCGCCTCGTGCGGTTGCCGGCGAGAAGCCCGCGCGCGAGCGGACTCCACGGGATGACCCCGACGCCGGTGTCGATGCACTGCGGGATCATCTCCCGCTCCTCCTCGCGGTAGAGGAGGTTGTAGTGGTTCTGCATCGAGACGAAGCGCGTCCAGCCGTGACGCTCCGCCACGGCCTGGGCGGTTGCGAACTGCCACGCGTACATGCTGCTCGCGCCGAGGTAGCGCGCCTTCCCCGCGCGCACGACGTCGTGGAGCGCCTCCATCGTCTCCTCGATCGGCGTCCGCGGATCCCAGCGGTGGATCTGGTACAGGTCGACGTAGTCCAGGCCGAGGCGCTGCAGCGACGCGTCGATCGACGCGAGGACGTGCTTCCGGCTCAGGCCCTGCCCGTTCTCGCCCGGCATCGTCTTCCCGTGCACCTTCGTGGCGAGGACGTACTCCTCGCGGCTCAGGAGCTTGCCGAGGACGCGCCCGGTGACGACCTCGCTCTCGCCGCCGTTGTAGACGTCGGCGGTGTCGAAGAACGTCACGCCGGTCTCGACCGCCCGGCGGATGATCGGCTCGGCGTGTGCCTCGTCGAGCGCCCACGGCCGTTCGGGGTGTGCGCCGAAGCTCATCATCCCGAGGCAGAGCCGGGAGACGCGCAGGCCCGTCCGTCCCAGGTTCACGTGCTCCACGACGCTACGGTACCGGCGCGGGCGCGGGCGCGGGCGCGGCGGCGGTGAGCGCCGGCAGCGGCACCGTCGTCGTCAGCCCGGCCGAGTTGGTCGCCTCGAGCGCGGCGTTCCAGGTGCCGGGCGGGATCGTCAGCTGGATCGCGCCGGTCGTCGCCTGCTGTCCGAGGTCGAGCTGCTGCTGCGGCAGGAGGCCGGCCGGGTCGGAAAGGTCGAGCTTCAGCTCGAGCCAGGGCGTCCCGGGGTCGTCCGCCGTCCACGAGAGCGTGGTGCCGTCGACGGTCGGGGTGACGGGCGGCGGAGCGGTGTCCCACGCGATGGTGACGGGCGCGAGCGCGTACGTCGCCCGCCTGCCCGTGAAGTCGGTGGCCTGCACGCTCACCGGATACGTGCCCGGCTGGACGTCGGGGCCGGGCTTCCACGTGAGCGTGTGGTCGCCGCGTGCGAGCTTGCTCCACGTCAGCACCTTGCCGGCCACGGCGAGCGTCACCGACGCCCGTTTCGAGAGCGTGAGCGGGATCGAGATCGTGTCGAGCCAGCCGTCGAGCGGCTGCGGGTACGCGATCGCCTCCGGTGGCGGGTCGGGTTGCGACACCTCCGGCGGGTCGTACGTGTAGTTGGTGAAGCGCACCGACGCTTGCTGCCAGAACGGGTCCTGCGTCTGCGTCGCGAGCTTGCCGAGCAGCGTCGTGACGAAGACCTGGTAGTCCGCGTCGCAGCCCCGCCGCCGAGCTCGTAGCGTGACCAGTCGCCCGTGTCGAACCGCCACAGCAGCCCGCGCGCCGCCGCGGTCAGCGCTGCGCGAGCGCCTGGGCTCGTGCGTCGCCGGCTGTCCGCCCGTACTCGGCGAGCGAAAGGATCGCCTGGAGCTGTGCGTTGAGCACGACCTCGCGGTCGAAGCCGTACAGGCGGATCCACGGGCCGGACGGGAGCTCGAGGTCGAGCTTGCCGGGGATCGACGCATACGCCTCCGCGGAGACGTCGAGCAGTGTCTGGTCTCCGAGCAGGACGCTCGCGCGGGAGAGTGCCTGCGCCGCCACCGCCTGCGCCAGCCCGGACGCCCACGGCGGCCGTCCGCGGCCTTCGGCGAACGGGTACTCCCACAGCAGGCTGCCCCGGCGCGGGATCGCGCGCGCGACGAGAGCGTAGGCGAGCGTGCTCGTCGCATCTGCGTTCTTCGCCGAGGCGAAGTTGTTGAGCTGGGCGAAGTTCGCGAGCGGATGGAACTCGAGCCCCTTGCCCGGGAACCAGCGGTAGACGACACCGTCCGGCCCCGTCACGTCGGGTGCCGTCGTCGGGATCGCGTGCGAGTGCAGGTACGAGACGTTCTCCTCGAGCTGCGAGAAGAGTGCGAGCGCGCGCGGTGCCGTGTACGAAGACCAGAGCGCGGACACCTGGCCGAGCTGTGCCGCGAGCACGCGCGCCCGCAGCGGCGGCAGGAAGCGGACGCCGCGCTGCGCGAGGTAGACGTCGGTGCGGTAGCGCGTCGCGTTCGCCGGCTGCAGCCAGCCTGCCTTGACGGCGACGTTGATCCCGCGACGCGCGAGCGCTGCGCTGGCGTCGGCGGCGGCCGAGGCGGCCGCGGGCGCCGCGCACATGACGGTGGAAGCGGCGAGGAGCGCCACGCCGCCGCGGCGCCGGCTCACGTCCGCGAGCGCCGCAGATGTCGCCGGTTGCCCGTCCGTCGCGTCACGATGCTTCCCGTATGGTGCCTACGCGGGCGTGGCGGCGGCGAGATCCTCCGGCGTGACGAGGATGGCGAGCAGCGATCCGATGTCGATGTCGCGCTGAATCGGCAGCCCGAGCGGGACGTCGGTTCTCACGTTGTAGTGGTTGCGCCGTCCGTCCCGTTCGCGCTCGATGTACCCGGCCCTGGCCAGGTCGGCGACGATGCGCTGCGTCGCCCGCTCGGTGATCCGCAGGAGGCCCGCGATATCCCGGATGCGGATCCGCCGGTCGTGCGCGATCAGCAGCAGCGTCTTACCGTGGTTGGTGAGGAACGCGAAGTCCGGCACCGCGAGCGATCTCTCTGTTTGGTTCGAGGACATAGGTATCGCGCCAAACAATACACGAATTGATTTACCGGAAATGGAAAACACGAAAACATTTACACGATTCTACAAACACGCTATCTAATTCGTGTATGCTGGGTCGTGGTTCGATGCTGGAGCGGGGACGACTGGCCCGACGGTCTCGAGCGATCCACCCACCAGGAGGCACTCGATGAAACGTATTCCGTTGTTGCTGGTCGCCATCGCCGGCACCCTCATGCTCATGGCCGGATCGGCCTTCGCAGGGGCTGCACGGACGGCCGCGAGCCCGCTCAACAGCTCGCTGCCCACGATCGGCGGCACCGCCCAGAACGGGCACAGCCTGACGGCCTCGAACGGCTCGTGGTCCGGGACGGCACCGATCGCCTACACGTACCAGTGGCAGCGCTGTAACTCCTCCGGGAGCAGCTGCAACTCGATCGGCGGCGCCACGCACCAGAATTACGTTGCCTCGTCCGGCGACGTCGGTAGGACGATCCGGGTCGAAGTGACGGCCACGAACGCCGACGGCAAGGCTCAGGCACTGTCCGCTGCCACCGCCGCGGTCATGTCGGCCGGCAGCGCTCCGGGGCTCACGAAACAGCCGAATCCCGCAGGAACGGCTCAGGAAGGCAACACGGTCACGGTCGACAACGGCAACTGGTCGGGTCTTCAGCCGATCACGTTCACGTATCAGTGGCAGAGCTGCACCACGGCCGGCGCGGTCTGCACGAATCTCGCCGGCAAGACGAGCTCGAGCCTCCTGATCGGCTCGAGCCAGGTCGGCACGCTCTTGCGTGCGACGGTCGTCGCCACCAACTCGATCGGGAAGACCTCGGCCTTCTCCAACCAGACGGCAGTCGTCCTCGCGAAGGCGACCGCGCCCGTCAACGTCAACCGGCCGGAGATCTCCGGTTCGGCGACGGTCGGGCAGCGGCTCTACGCCTCGGCCGGAACCTGGACGGGCGCCTCGGCGGGCTTCCACTACCAGTGGAGCCGCTGTAACGCCGGCGGAAGCTCCTGTTCGAGCGTCTCCGGCGCCACCGGCCAGAGCTACGGACTCGGCCAGGCCGACTTCGGCCTTGCGATTCGCGTGAGCGTCACGGCCACGAACACGGTCGGCTCGACGACGGCGATCTCCAACTCGTCCGCGATCAAGGCGAGGATCGTCACGACCGCCACGTTCCGCTCCGTGCTCCGTACCGGTCAGGAAGTCAAGCGTCCGAACGGCTCGACGGCCCGCGCGTTGGGGTACTTCACCGCGAAAGTCACCGGCAAGACGCTCCGCTGGACGATGACGTTCTCGCACCTCACCGCCCGCCCGACCGTCACCCACCTGAACAAGGGTGTGCGCGGCGCGAACGGGCCGGCGTTCAAGGTGCTCTGCCGCACGTGCCGGACACCTGCGCACGGCACGTTGATCCTGACCGCATCGCAGCTCAACGCCATGCTGCACGGTCGGACCTACGTGAACATCCAGACCAGGAAGAACGCACGTGGTGAGATCCGCGGCCAGATCAGCCGCGTGAGCTAAGGCACGCAGCCGGGTCTCGAGTCGGGCGGTGACGCCCGGACTCGAGGCCCGGCGTTTCCGTGCGCCGGCTCAATCGGGCAGCAGCGGCATCGTCAGGCCGGGATTCCGGCCGACGAGGACGGCCCGCGTGACGGCGCTCGTCCCGAACCGCTCGCGGATCTCGTCGAGCGTGACGTCGAGGGCGGCGCGATCGCGACCGTCGAGCGGCAGCAAGAGCTGGAGCATGTCGTCGCCGTCGAGCTGCGTGACGGCGACTCCGATCAGGGTGAGGCCCCGCCGCTCGATCAGCGGCATCGACGCGGCGAGGAGCCCTCTCGCGGTCGCGAGGATCGCGTCGGTCTGATGCGTGGCGTGGAGCAGCGTGTGCGAGCGGGTTGCGCGCGAGAAGTCGGCGAAGCGCAGGCGAAGGACGACGGTGCGGCCGGCGCGTCCCGCCGCGCGCATGCGGCGCGTGACGCGATCGGTCAGCGCGACGAGCGCGGCATCGACGTCGGCGAGCGACTTCGGTGACCGGCCGAGCGCGCGCTGGGCGCCGATCGAGCCGCGCCGGCGTCCGGGCTGCACGGGCCGCGGGTCGCGGTTGTGCGCGAGCGCGTGCAGGTGCCTGCCCGAGGCCCGGCCGAGCATCGAGACGAGCGTCGACTCGTCGAGCCGTGCCACCTGGCCGACCGTCGTGATCCCGCGCGCGTGCAGCTTCCGGGCGGTGACGTCGCCGACGCCCCAGAGCCGCTCGACCGGAAGCGGATGGAGGAACGCGAGCTCACGGTCGGGCGGCACGAACAGGAGGCCGTCCGGCTTGGCGACCCCGCTCGCCACCTTGGCGAGGAACTTCGTTCGCGCCACGCCGACGGTGATCGGCAGGCCGACGCGGTCGAGGACGTTCCGCCGCAGCCGCCGCGCGATCTCGACCGGCGTGCCCGAGATGTGCTCGAGCCCGCGCACGTCGAGGAACGCCTCGTCGATCGAGAGGCCCTCGACGACCGGCGAGGCGTCCTCGAAGACGCGGTAGACCGCCTTGCTCGCCTCGGAGTAGGCGGACATGCGCGGCGCGACGACGGCGGCGTCGGGGCAGAGGCTGCGGGCCCGCGCGCCGCTCATTGCCGTGCGGACGCCGCAGGCCCTGGCCTCGTAGCTCGCGGCGAGCACGACGCCCGCGCCGACGATCACCGGCCGCCCGCGTAGCCGGGGGTCGTCCCGCTGCTCGACCGAGGCGAAGAAGGCGTCGAGATCGGCGTGGAGGATGCTCGCACCGGACACGAACATATGTTCCCATAGTGTGGACGAGATCGAATCGGCGGCGCGGTGACGGCAGGGTGACGACGCCTGTCCTAGACTCCGCGGCGTGTTCGACCTGGCGCCGCGTCACGAGCGAGCCGCCGCTGCACCGGTCATGCGTCCGCCGGCCGCCCACCGGCGCGAGCGTCGCTCGGTGCCGCCGTCCGCGCTGCCGGTCGGGCCGCGCCGGGCCGGCGACATGCGCGCCCGGCCCGGGGACGAAGCCGGCGCGATGGTCGCGGACCAGCGAGACGAGGCGGCGGCCGCGTTCACGCCGGCACCGGCACCCGGCGTGTTCCCGCCGAACCCACCGCCGCCGGTGGCGCCGCCGGCTCCGAAGCCGGCTCCGCCGCCCACGGCGTGTCCGGCGCCCGTCGCCGTCAGGAACGGGCCGTTCCACGCGCCGATCGACACGGCGGCGGCGGTCGGCATGGAGATCGCGATCACGCTCACGTCGTCCACTGGTGTCGACGCCGACATGGCGAGCGTCGAGGACTCGGAGCAGGTGGGCCTGTCGTTCAACCACACCGGATCGTTTACGGGGTTGCCACCCCTCCCGTCGAACCAGAGCGGCTTCATGCCGGGACACCCGATCCCGAACGACCGCCACACGCTCACCCGCTCGCTGATCGTCGACCGGGCGGACCATCATGGGGGTAACGGAAGCTTCGAGAAGCAGCAACTCGACATCTTCAAGGCGCCGGCCTGCGGTGTGACGACGCCGCAGGCGATCCCGAAGTCCGGCTACATCATCAAGCGGATCATCACGACCGGCCCGGGCACCAAGATCACCTTCCGCACGGAGAAGCGTGCGGCGGCGTGCACCGTCAACGGCTTCTCGACCGGCGCCGGTCCGTCGGGGACGCAGGCCGACGACGTGATCGTCCGCGCGTAAGAGCGGCGCCGTATGCCCGGCGAGTCACACGATCGGCCGGCGCTCTTCGTTCGTGACGGCGATCGCCTCGTCGAGGCGGCGCGCGAAGACGAAGAGGTTGCGGCGCGGTACCCGGCGTTTCCCGACAAGGGACCGGTCGTCGACGGTTACCGGCTGACCATCCTGAGCAGGCAGGGTGCGTACGGTGTCGGCGATCCCGTGCGCGTCATACACGTGTGCGAAGCCGTGCTGCGCGGCACGAAGCTGTACGTGATGGGCCCGAAGCCCGTCTACGACGAGGACGTGGACGGGAAGCGCGCGACGGCCGCCACGCCGCCTGGAGAGGACGCGCTCGCCCCGAGCACCTACGACGGCCGGGTCGTCGACGGGCCCGCGGTCGACTACAACTACGAGATCACCGAATACCGGTTCGACGCGCCCGGAACGCACACGATCCAGTGGCGGCCGAGGCCGTTCGCGTCGAACGTCCTCCGGATCGAGGTCGGACCGGCCTGCCTCTAGCAGACCGTGAGCCCGCTCTCGGGCTCGAAGAAGTGCAGCTGCTTCGTGTTCACGACGAGGCGGAGTTGCTCTCCCTCGCGTGCAGCCGTCTTCGGATGGACGCGGGCGACAAACGCCGTCTCGGCGACGGGGAAGTGGACGAGCACCTCCGACCCGAGCGCCTCGCGCAGGCTGCAGACCGGCGTGAGCATGCGCTCGGCCGGAGCCTCGGGGGCGAAGGCCGCGTCCTCGAAGTCCTCGGGACGGACGCCGAGCACGACATCCTCGCCCACGTGGGCGAGCAGCGCCGGGCGCTCGGCGACGAGCTCGGCGTCGACTGCGAGGCGGTTGCCGCCGAAGTCGACGACGAGGCCTCCGTCCACGCGGGCCAGGCGGCCCGTGAACATGTTCATCGCCGGCGAGCCGATGAACCCGGCGACGAACCGGTTCGCCGGCCACTGGTAGACGCGTTCCGGCGTGTCGACCTGCTGAAGCGCTCCGTCGCGCATGACGGCGATCCGGTCGCCCATCGTCATCGCCTCGGTCTGGTCGTGCGTGACGTAGATGGTGGTGACTCCGAGCGTGCGCTGCAGCTTCTGGATCTCCGCCCGCACCTGCACCCGGAGCTGCGCGTCGAGGTTCGAGAGCGGCTCGTCCATCAGGTACGCGCGCGGCTCGCGGACGATCGCGCGCCCCATCGCCACCCGTTGCCGCTGGCCGCCCGAGAGCGCACGAGGCTTGCGGCCGAGGTACTGCTCGATCCCGAGCGTCGCCGCGGCCTCCTGCACCCGCTGGTGGATCGCAGGCTTGCTCAGCTTGCGCAGCTTGAGCCCAAACGCGAGGTTGCCCGCCACCGTCATGTGCGGGTAGAGCGCATAGTTCTGGAAGACCATGGCGACGTCGCGCTCCTTCGGCGAGTCGTCGTTCACGATCCGGCCGCCGATCAGGATCGTCCCCTCGCTGATGTCCTCGAGCCCGGCGACCATGCGCAGCGCGGTCGTCTTCCCGCAGCCCGACGGACCGACGAAGACCATGAACTCGCCCTCGTCGATCGTCAGCTCGAGCGAGTCGACCGCACGCGTCCCGTCCGGGTAGACCTTCGACACGTCCTGAAACTCGATGGCAGCCACGCCGGCTCCTTTCAATTCGGGATCGGGTCAGCCCTTGATCGCGCCGCCCAGGCCCGTTCCGCGCAGGAACGAGCGCTGGAAGATCAGGAAGCCGACGATCGGAACGAGGCAGGCGATGAACATCGCGGCGAGGAAGACGCCGAGCTGCGTCTGCGACTGGATCGCCGGCAGGCGCACGGAGAGCGGCTGCTGGTCGGGATTGGTGAGCACGAGCAGCGGCCAGAGGAAGTCCTTCCACGAGGCGAGCACGGCGAAGACCGAGACGACTCCGAGGATCGGCTTCGACATCGGCAGCACGACGCGGAAGAACAGCGTGAACGGGCCGGCTCCGTCGATTCGCGCCGCTTCGAAGATCTCGCGCGGGAGATTGTCGAAGAACCGCTTGACGAGCACGACGTTGAAGGCGCTCGCGCCGGCCGGAAGCCAGATCGCCCAGTAGCTGTCGATGAACGAGTGGTGGATGAGCGGCGGGTGCACGATCTCGATGTACAGCGGCACGAGCAGCACGACCGCGGGCACGAAGAGCGTCGTGAGCAGGAGGCCGGTGATCACGCGCGCGTACTTCGGCCGGAGCACCGAGAGCGCGAAGCCGCCCGTTGTCGCGACGACGATCTGCGAGAGCCAGCAGCCGAGCGCGAGCGCGACCGTGTTCCAGAAGTAGCGGCCGACGTGCACGTCCGACCAGGCCTCGCGCAGGTTGCCCCACGCGGTGCCGTGCGGGAACAGCGACATCGGATGGCTGATCGTGTCGACGGTCGGCGTGATCGCCGACTTCGCGAGCCAGAGCAGCGGGCCGAGGCCGAACACGACGAGCGCGACGAGCAGGAGCATGTGCGCCGTTCCGACGCCCCACTTGACGCGAGGGCGCGTCCAGTCGGCCCGCGTGAGCAGGCCGGTGCTTGTGTCGCCGCGCGGCGGCCGCGCGCCGGAACGGGCGCGTCATCCGGTGCTCCACGAGCGCGTCGCCCGCAGGTAGACGAGCGAGAACACGGCCAGGAAGGCGGCGAGCATCAGGCTCAGCGCGGTCGCACTGCCGTAGTCGCCTCCGACCGAGTTGCCGAACGCGTAGTTGAAGATCAGCAGCAGAACCGTCAGCGTCGCGTTCGCCGGCCCGCCCGAGGTGAACAGGTACGGCTCGAGGAACACCTGCGCCGTCCCGATGATCTGCAGGATCATCGTCACGAGCAAGACGCCGCGGAGCTGCGGGATCGTGATGTGCCAGACCTTCCGCCAGAGCGACGCGCCGTCGACCGACGCAGCCTCGTAGAGCTCGCTGTTCACGCCGGTCAGCGCAGCGAGGTAGATGATCACCGTCCCGCCTGCGTTGGCCCAGGTCGACTCGAGCACGAGCGACGGCATCGCGGTGCGCATCGACTGCAGCCACGGGTACGGCCCGAGGTGCACCCAGCCGAGAATCGTGTTGAAGACGCCGCCGGGGCTCGCGTCGTAGAACGTCTTCCAGAGCAGGACGGCGACGACCGGCGGGATCACCACCGGGAGATACGCGAGCGCGCTGTACAGGCCGCGGAAGCGCCGGACCTCGCTCATCAGCACTGCGGCGACCAGCGGTATCGGATAGCCGAAGATCAGAGCGAGGACGGCGAAGTACGCCGTGTTCTTGACGGCGACCGGCAGCAGCGGGTCGTGGATGACGTGGCTGAAGTTGTGGAACCCGACCCACGTCGCCGGCTGCACGAGGTTCGTGTGCTGCAGCGACATGATCACCGTGCGCACGATCGGGTACCACGAGAACGCCCCGAAGACGAGCAGCATCGGCAGCAGGAAGAGCAGCGTCGAGAGGCCGCCGCCGTGCACCCACGTGGCCGGTGTCCGGCGACGGTGCACGCGCGCGCGTCTCACGCCGGCTCAGACCACAGGGTCGCTGTTCCTCTCGCTCGGCGCCACGTCGATTGCAGCCACGCTGTCTCCAGGCCGTGAACGGCCCGAACGGCGGCGGGGAGCAGTGGGCTCCCCGCCGCCGTCCGAGTCTCGTGGGTCAGCTTCCGCTCGAGATCAGTTCCTGGGCGGAGCTGTTCGCCTGCTGCAGCAACTGAGGAATGTTCGCGTTCTTGTCCGTGAGGACCGCTTCCACGACGGTGTCGAGCGAGTGGTAGACGCTCTGCGTCGATGCTTCGGGCTCCGCAATCAGCTTCTGGTTGAAGATGCCGGTCGTGAACGGCTTCATCTGAGCCTGCGGAACGTTGACGTACGGCTTGATCCAGCTGTTGGCGAGGTCGTACTGCGCCTTGTTGAAGATCGGCAGCGCAGGAACGCCGACCGGCTGCTTCCCGGCGACGAGCGTCTTCGCGTTGCGAATCGCCTGCTGCTTGCTGATCAGCGGCTGCTCGTAGTAGAAGTCGATCCACTTCACCGCTGCCGCGCGTGCGGCCGCGTTCGCATCCGGGCGAACCGCCACGAGCGTGCCGCCGCCGAGCACGCCTGCGGTCTTGTTCTTGGCGAGCGGGATCGTCGTCACGCCGTAGATGCTCGGGTTGATGTTGCTGGCCGAGACGAGGTTCGTGTAGACGTCGGAGCCGTTGATGTACATGCCGACGTTCCCGGCTGCGAACGCCTGGTTGATGTCGCTCCAGCCGCAGTCGAAGTTGGAGCCCATCGAGTTGTCCGTCCAGCGCATCTTCTTCAGGAGGTTGAGCGCGGTGACGGTCTGCGGGTTGTTGAGAGTCGCCACGGCCTTCGTGCCGGAGCCGGTCTCCATGCGCCCGCCGAGCGCGTAGACGAGCGTCGTCAGGACCCAGCCGGCGCTGTTGTCGGCCTTGCCCATCTCGGCGTAGCCGGCCTTGCCGGTCTTGTCGGCGATCAGCTTTGCGTCGGCGACGATCGCCGCCCATGTCGTCGGAGGCTTGTTCGGGTCGAGTCCGGCCTGGGTGAACAGGCTGCGGTTGTAGTGCAGCGCCATCGCGTACGCCGCCGTCGGCAGCGCGACGATCTTGCCCTTGGCCGTGGTGCCCTCGGCAAGGACTGCCGGGTTGAACTTCGCGGAGTACGGCAGCGTCTTCACTTCGGCGCTCAGGTCGGCGAGCTGGCCGTTGTCACCGAGCGTCCGCGCGTCGGTGAACGGCACCGTGAACACCGTCGGCAGCGTGCCGGCGGCGAGCTTGGCCGCGAATGTCGGCCCCGTCCACTGGTACTCGACGGTCTTCAGCTTGATCGTCGGGTTGGCCTTCTCGAATTCGGCGACCTGGCTGTTGAACTGGTCCATCGCCGCCTGCGTGCTGCCCGGGATCAGCGATACGACGCTGATCGTCACCGGCTTCGCGGGGGCGGTTCCGCTCTTGGCGGCCGCGCTCGAGACCGTGACGGCGCACACAGCGAGCAGGCTCGCCACGGCGACGGCGACGGTCGTTGTCCTACGAGTGGACTTCATCGTCCGTGTCCTTTCCTATGCACCAGGTCGCTGGGCGCCGGTGCGGGTCCATGTTGACCTATCCGATCGTGCGTCGCGGTCGAGCCTGGCCCGGCGACTCGCGGAGCCAGACCGTGGTGTCCTGCGGAAGCGCACCTCCTTCGAGCTCGTTGCTGGCGATGAGGACGGCGGCGCCGGCCGGCAGCTCAACCGGTTCCGGGCCGAAGTTGACGAGGCAGACGAAGCGTTCGTCGCGGGCGAAGGCGAGCGCCGACTCCGTGGAGGGGAGCCAGCGCAGGGCGCCGTCGCCGAGCTCCGGAGTGACGCGGCGCAGGCGCAGGCCCTCGCGGTAGAGCGCGAGCATCGACGTCGCGACCGCGGACTGGGCCGCGACCGTGAGGTGCGCCCAGTCGTCGGGCGGGTCGAGCCAGGGCCGCTCCGCTCCCGCCGGGCTGAACCCGTACGGCGGCCGGTCGCCCTCCCACGGGATGGGGACGCGGCAGCCGTCGCGGCCGGGGTCGACTCCGCCGGAGCGGAGCCACATCGGGTCCCGACGGCGCTCGAACGGGATGTCCTCGACCTCCGGGAGACCGAGCTCCTCGCCCTGGTAGACGTACATCGAGCCGGGCAGCGCCATCGCGAGCAGCGCGGCCGCCCGCGCGCGGCGCGTGCCGCGCTCGAGATCGGTCGGCGTGTCCGCCTGCTTCGACTCGAATGCGAACGACGTATCCGCCCGGCCGTAGCGCGTCACGGGCCTGGTCACGTCGTGGTTCGAGAGCACCCAGGTCGTCGGAGCGTCGACCGGAGCGTGCGCGGCCAGCGCGCTGTCGATCGACTCGCGCAGCCGGCCGGGCTCCCACGGGCAGGAGAGGAAGTCGAAGTTGAAGGCGGTGTGCAGCTCGTCGGGGCGCAGGTAGCGGGCGAGCCGGTCGGGGTCGGGCAGCCAGATCTCGCCGACGAGGACACGGGGCTCCTCGTAGGAGTCGGCGATCGCGCGCCACCGCCGGTAGATCTCGTGCACGGCGTCGCGGTCGGTGAAAGGGTGCTGGCCGGGCGGGCTCTCGGGCGCCTCCTCCGAGAGGTACGGGTCCTTCACGAGCAGCCCGGCAGAGTCGATCCGCACGCCGGCCACGCCGCGGTCGAACCAGAAGCGGAGGATGTCCTCGTGCTCTGCCCAGACCTCGGGGTCGGTCCAGTTCAGATCGGGTTGCTCGGGGGCGAACAGGTGGAGGTACCACTCGCCGGGCGCCCCCTCGTCGTCGGTGGTGCGCGTCCAGGCGGGCCCGCCGAAGATCGACTGCCAGCCGTTCGGCGGGAGATCGCCGCCGGGCCGGAACCAGAACCGCTCGCGCTCGGGCGATCCCGGGGGCGAGGCCAGGGCGGCCTGGAACCACGGGTGCTGGTTCGAGACGTGGTTGGGGACGACGTCGACGATCGTCCGGATCCCGAGTGCGCCCGCCTCGGCGATCAGCTGCTCGGCCTCCTCGAGGGTGCCGAAGGCCGGATCGATCGAGCGGTAGTCGACGATGTCGTAGCCCGCGTCCGCGAGCGGTGACGGGTACCACGGGTTGAACCAGAGGGCGTCGACGCCGAGGTCGCGGAGGTACGGGAGGTGGGCGCGGACGCCCGCCAGGTCGCCGATCCCGTCGCCGTTCGAGTCGGCGAAGCTGCGGACGTAGACCTGGTAGACGACCGCCTCGCGCCACCACTGCGTGGTCGTCCGCTCCGGAGCCTGTTGTGGCGTCAGCGCCGTGGTCACACCACGACAATGGCACTCTTTACAGATTATTGCAAGATCTAGACGAAATCTTGCAGATTTAGCACTGAACCGTGTAAGTTAGCTCACGCCCGGGCTCCGGTCGCGGCCCGGACGGCCGCCGTCGACCCGCGGGCGACGATCTCCGGCTCGAAGAAGAGCTCGTCGGCGGAGACCGGCGAGCCTTCGATCTGCCCTGTGAGCATCTCGACCGCGGCCCGGCCGATCGCCTCGATCGGCTGGCGCACCGTGGTCAGCGGCGGGTCGGTGCAGCTCATGAAGACCGAGTCGTCGTAGCCGACGACGGAGACGTCGGCGGGGACCGACAGCCCGGCGCGCCGCACCGCGCGGATCGCGCCCAACGCCAGCGGGTCGCTCGCGCAGATGATCCCGGTCACGCCCCGGCCGATCAGCCGCGTCCCGGCAGCGTGGCCGCCCTCGAGCGAGAACCTCGTGCGCTCGACGAGACCGGCGGCGCCTCCGGTCGCCTGGATGGCCTCGAACGCGGCCAGCCGGCGGCGCGAGGGAACGTGGTCAGGCGGGCCGAGGATCAGGCCGATCCGCTCGTGGCCCAGGGAGGCCAGATGGCCGTAGGCCTGCTCCATCGCGACCGCGTCGTCCGTCGACACGCGCGGAAAGTCCAGGTGCTCGGCGGCGGCGTTGACGAGGACGACCGGCAGGCGCAGCTTCAGCAGCCGCGCGTAGTGGTCGTGCGGGGCGTCGGCCTCGGCGTACTGCCCGCCGGCGAACACCATGCCGGAGACCTGCCGCTCGAGGAGCATCTCGACGTACTCGGCCTCGGACATGCTGCCGGTGCGCGTGCACAGCACCGCGTTGAACCCGCGCTGCGCGAGCGCCCCGCTGATCACCTCTGCGAGGGCCGGGAAGATCGGGTTCTGCAGCTCGGGCACGATCAGCCCGACCATGCGCGCACGCCGTACCCGCAGGTGCGTCGGGCGCTCGTACCCGATCACGTCGAGCGCCGTGAGCACGGCGGCCCGGGTCGCGTCCGAGATCCCGGGCTTGCCGTTGAGGACGCGGCTCACGGTCGCCTCGCTGACGCCGGCCTGCTTCGCTACGTCTGCAAGATTCCGCGCCACGCTGCAATTGTACGACAGGGCCTCGCAAGACTCCCGGATCGCCGGACACGGGCTAGGGCGAGCGGTGGCTGCGCCGGATGATTCCGATCATCTTCAGGTTGATCGCGGCGAAGCGCCAGAGCTGCCAGGGCAGGAACGTGCGCAGGAACAGCGTCCGCCTCGTCGGGTTCGTGACGTACCGGGTCTTCTCGTCGTCCACGTTGCTATTCGGGGATCAGGCGCCAGCCGGGACGGAGCCGCGCCTTGTAGAGGAAGAGGTGGTGGAGCAGGATCTTGATCCAGTGGCCGGCGAGGCCGATCTCGCCGAAGGTGCGGTCGAGGTCGCGGCCGTAGTCGGGGTAGCGCTCGAAGTCGGGCACGACCGGGAAGACGGTCATCGAAGCGGCGGTGCCGGTGAAGGGGTTGGCTCCGGCGGAGGCGACGCAGGCGGCGCCCATCTCGGCCATCGAAGCGGTGTGCGTCGGCGCGTCGGCGCCGCCGATCATGTCGACGACGCTGCGGGCGACCGCCTTGCCGATCATCGCCGAGGGCATGCCGGTGCGTGGCGGAGCGGGCGCGATCACGGTTCCGTTCGGGCTCGTGTGCGGGCGCGAGATCGCGTGCGGCGGCGCGAAGGCGATTCCGGCCGCGAAGATGTTGCGGTAGGCCGGCGACTGGTAGGTGCGCGGCCAGTCGGATGCCTTCCACTCCTCGTACGGCTTCGCCGTGTAGTCGGCGTCGACGCGCATGAACTCGTTCGGCAGGAAGAGGCGCTCGGTGATGTCGGCGCCGTCGCGGTCGAACGCCTTCAGGCCGACGCCTGAGAACGGCGGCAGCAGCATCGCGAAGTCGAACGCCTGCTCGCCCTCGGCGCCGTCGAGCGTCTCGTAGAGGACGCGGTCGGCCTCGACCTTGCGCACGTGGGCGCGGGTGATCCAGTCGATGCCGCGCTCGGCGAACAGCGACTCGTTGAAGATGCTGCTCGGCGTGACGTAGCCGCCGCGCTTCAGGTGCATGCCGCCCATGCCGAAGTCGCCGAGCTCGTACTCGTTGGTGATCCACACGATCTCGGCCCGGTCGCGCACCTTGCGGGCGCGCAGCTCGAACTCGAGGTTGACGACGTACTCGAAGGCGGCGCCCTCGCAGGTGCAGGTGCCGTGTCCGATGCCGACGAGGAAGCGCTTGCGCTCGCCGCGGCGCATCCGCTCGACCAGCTCGTCGAGCGCCGCGCGCCGTCTGCGCCGCGTGGCTCCGGCGTGCAGACCGAGAGGCTGTTGCCGTCCGGGCCGAGGCCCTCGGTCCTGTCGAAGTTCAGCTTCGGGCCGGTGGCGTTGATCAGGAAGTCGTACGGGACCTTCTCGCGCTGCGCCGCCCGCCGTCGGCTCGACCACGACGTACGGGGTCGGGTCGCCGCCGTCTCCCTCCGGGTGGATCTCCCGCGCCGCGCCTGGACGAACTCGATGCCGTGGCGCTCGTAGACCGGGGCGAGCGGGAACGTGACCTGGGTCGGGCTGCATCAGCCCGACGCCGACCCAGATGTTCGAGGGGATCCAGTTGTAGTCCGGCCGCGGCGAGACGACCGTGACGGTGTCGCCGCGGCCGAGCCACTTGCGTGCGAACGCGGCCGCGGTGTGGCCGGAGACTCCGGCGCCGAGGACGACGACCCGCGTCACGGTACGCGCCCGTTCATCGGTCGATCGTGCGCGACCGCGGGCGCACCGCCATCAGTGGATCCGCGGAGCCGTGCCGTGCCGCTCCCGGCTCCGTCCTGCAGCGTTCACAGACTCGGCGGCGAGCCCGGCCGGGGGCACGGTGGTAGAACGTGCGTCATGGCCCAGATACTGCTGTTCCACCACGCACAGGGACAAACAGCCGGATTCCTCGCGTTCGCCGACCGGCTGCGAGCTGCAGGGCACGTCGTTCATGCTCCCGACCTCTACGACGGCAAGACCTTCACCGCCCTCGACGAGGGCGTCGGTTACGCGAAGGACGTTGGCTTCGGGACGATTGGGGAGCGCGGTCGATCCGCCGCCGACGGCTTGCCGAACGAGCTTGTCTATGCCGGGTTCTCGCTCGGCGTCATGCCCGCGCAGGAGCTGGCCCAGATGCGCCCCGGCGCCAAAGGAGCCTTGCTGTTCAGCGCCGCGTTCCCGGCCGCGGAGTTCGGCGGTTCCTGGCCGCCTGGAGTTCCGCTCCAGATCCACATGATGGAGGACGACGAGTGGGCAACGGAGGACCTTCCCGCCGCGCGTGAGCTCGTTGAGATGGTCGACGGGGCAGAGCTGTTCCTGTATCCCGGCGATCGGCATCTGTTCGCCGACAGCAGCCTGCCCGACTACGACGAAGGTGCCGCGAAGCTCCTCGAGCAGCGCGTGCTCGGTTTCCTCGACAACATCGATTAGGGACTCCAGATCGCGCTGCGCTCGAGCGCTCGCTGCGGGAAGGTTTCACAGCTCTCCGAGCAGGTCGCGGAGCGTGGCGGTGTAGCTCTCGAGGGCGGTGCGGCCCTGGCGCGTGAGCGCGACGGTCGTGCGGGAGGCCTGCCCGTTGCCGGTCTTCTCGGTGTCGACGTAGCCGGCGTCCTCGAGCTTGCGCAGGTGGGTGATCAGGTTGCCGGGGGTCAGCCCGATCATGTCCTGGAGCCGGGTGAAGGAGAGGTTGTCGCCTTCTGGCAGGGCCGCGAGCGTCGCGACGATTCTCAGGCGGGCGGGAACGTGGATCAGCGGGTCGAGCTCCTCGACGGTCATCCGCGTCCCCTCACGCGCGGCGCCGCCGGAGCTGGGCGGCGGCGCCGACGAGGAGCAGGACGCAGAGGCCGATGCCCATCACGCCCCAGACGCCGGCGGGGCCGGCGAACGAGGCGACGGCGCCGAGGACGACCGCGGCGGCGGCGAAGCCCGCTCGGATCCGGTTCTCGCGGGCGGCCTCGTAACCGGCCGCCGCTGCGCCGACGATGATCAGCGGGGCCACCGCCGGGTAGATGCCGTAGGCGATCGCGTTGCCCGCGCCGGCGTGGTGGAGCGCCCCCTGGAAGACGTACACGCAGATCCAGATCGCTCCGAACGTGATGCCCTCGAGCCGCCGCTGCCGCGACGAGCGCCCGCTGAGCGCGCGCCGCAGGACCGTGGTGACCAGGACGATCCAGACGGCCAACGTCCCGTACAGCACGGCGAGCGCCGTGCCGCTCGGGCCCGAGTACGGGTGCTGGTGGCGGACCGAGAGCCAGACGGCGCCGTAGGCGATGAGAACCGTCGCCGCTGCTGCGAAGATGAGGATCGGCGGCCGGAGGTCGAACTCGCGCTCCGCCAGCCTCGTCGACTCCTCGAGGAGCGCAGCCGCCGCGCCGGGGTCGAGCTCGTCGTCGTCGACCGGCTCGGTCTCGGTCGCAGCCTCCCAGGGGTCGGGCTCGGCCGGCGGGGGGCTGAACGTGTCGAATCGCTCGCTCATCCCGCCGTCTCCTCTCCCGGGCGAGCAGTCCGGAGCCGCGACGCCATCCGCTCTCGCCGGGCCGGCGCGTGTCTGTCGTGGTGCCCGTTCATCGCGGGTCCTTTCGATTGAGTTTGCACCACAAAGTTAGTTCGCTTTGTACTGCAAAGTCAAGAGGGTGCCTCCGGATCCGCAACCCAAGGTCTCAGTGAGTGGACTCAACGTGGCGTCGTTCAGTGGACTCAACTTGGCGTTGCGCAAACCGCGTCTTGCTTCCGGCGGATGCCCTCCGTATTGGCCGAGAGAGACAGGTTGCGGTGACGAGGAGGCGCTTCTAGCGTTGCGGGATGCCGAGGATCAGCGTCTTCTACGGAATCGCGATCGCGATGTACTACGCGGAGCATGGAGTGCCGCACTTTCACGCGCTGTACGCGGGCGACGATGTGTCGATTGCGATCGAGACACTGGAGATTCTCGACGGGTCGCTCCCCGACCGGGCGTTACGGCTCGTTCGCGAGTGGGCGAAGCTCCATCGGGAGGAGCTGGAAGCCGATTGGCAGTTGGCAAGAGCGGGGCAGCCGCTGGAGCGCATTCCGCCCCTGCCGTAAAATGACGAGCATGGGCGCGCTGATTCACGTGACCGCCGTCGAGGTGCTCGGCGACCACCGTTTGCGCTTGCGCTTCGAGGACGGCGCCGAGGGTGTGCTCGACCTGTCGGCCTGGCCGTGGCAGGGGGTCTTCGAGCCCCTTCGGGAGGCGGCGTTCTTCGCAAAAGTGGAGCTCGACGAAGAGCTCGGCACGATCGTGTGGCCAAACGGGGCCGATCTCGCGCCCGAGACCCTGCACGAATGGGTCACGCGCAATCTCAGCCCGACTCCGGCCTAAGACCGGCATCCGCGTCGCAAACGCCGAGTTCAGGCGGTTCGTTTTACTCCAAGTTCAGTGGGCCGGGCTGGGATCGAACCAGCGACCTTGGGATTAAAAGTCCCCTGCTCTACCGACTGAGCTACCGGCCCGCGTGTCCGAGTGTACGTTCCCACGCCGCGAGCAGTTGCTCGACGTTGCGGCGCTGGTCGTCGGTGAACGGCATCCGCGCGACGACGCGGCGCGCCTCGGCCGGGTCGTCGTTGTCGACCGCGGCCTCGAGGCGCTCGCGGATCGGGCTCGGCTGCGCGAGCTGGCGGCGCAGCCAGCGGAGGAGGCTCACCTGGGCGGCTTCGACGGATGGGCGGTGACGGGCTCGAACCGCCGACCCCCTGCGTGTAAAGCAGGTGCTCTACCAGCTGAGCTAACCGCCCCGGCAGCGGAGACGGTACCGCCGATCCCGACCGGCCTGCCGGATAGGGTGGCACCGCTGTGCGCGGCTTCGTCGTTCTGTGGCTCCTCGCCGCGGCGGCCGCGGCGCCGGGGCCGGTGAACACGACGCCCCCGTCTGCCTCCGGCACGCCGCAGCAGGGACAGCGGCTCGGTGCCGTGCCCGGGATCTGGACCGCGACCGGCACCGTCACCTACGCGTACCAGTGGTACCGGTGCGACGCGGCCGGTGCGCACTGCAAGTCGGTTCACGGCGCGACCGGCGTCGGCTACCGCCTCGGCGCGGCCGACGCGGGCGCGCTGGTCGGGCTCACCGTGACCGCGACCGACTCGACCGGGACGACGAGCGCGTACGCCAGCCTCGTCGGGCCGGGCGCCGCCGCGAACGCGGCGCTGCGTTCGACCACCGCGCCGAAGATCACGGGGGGAGCGGCCGTCGGCGCCGCGGCGACGGCCGACGACGGCGGCTGGAGCGCGACGCCGTCGGCGGTCACGGTCGCGTGGCAGCTGTGCAATCCCAACGGCCGGGCCTGCGTCGCGATCGCCGGCGCGACGAGCTTCGGATACACGCCCGTTGCGGCCGACGCCGGGCACGCGCTCGTGGCTGTCGTCACGGCAACGAGCGGAAAGGTGACGCAGGCGGCGTGGAGCATCGCCACCCGTCCGGTGAAAGCCGCCCCGGGGCCGGTGCTCGTCACGGCCCCCGCCGTGTCCGGCACCGTCCAGCAGGGCCAGCGGCTCAGCGCCACGAGCGGAACCTGGACCGGCTCCGGCACGATCGTGTACGCGTACCAGTGGTATCGCTGCGACACGGCGGGGGCGCACTGCAGCTCGGTACACGGAGCGACACTCGCCACGTACACGCTCGCCGCCGTGGACGCCGGCAAGACGATCGGCCTGACCGTGCGCGCCACCGACTCGGCGGGTACGGCGAGCGCGTACACCGGGCTCGCCGGCGTGGTCGCTGCGAAGACCGCGCCGTTGCGCGCGACCGCCGCGCCGGCGGTCTCCGGCGTCGCGGCGGTGGGCCAGACGCTCACCGCCGGGAACGGCTCCTGGAGCTCCGCGGCCGCGTCGTTTACGTATACATGGCTGCGCTGCAACGTGAACGGACGCATCTGCACGCCGATCGCGGGTGCGACCGCGGCCTCGTACGTCCCGATCGCCGACGACGCCGGCCATGCGCTCGTCGCCGTCGTCACGGCCTCGGCCGCAGGGGCCACGCAGGCGGGTTGGAGCCTCCCGACGGGGGCCGTCGCTCCCGCCTAACCCGTTCGCGTGCAATCCTTAGGAGGAATGCGCGCGACGCCACCAGCCGAGAGCGCGGCCGACCGGCCGCTGCTGCGCGGCGTCCTCCACGAGGTGGCGTTCATGGCCTCGCTCGTCGTCGGCACGCTGCTGATCGTCGCTGCGGACGGGACACGCCGTCACGTCGCCGCCGCGGTGTTCGCAGGCTCGGTCGCCACCTGCTTCGGGGCGAGCGCCCTCTATCACCGTCCGACCTGGAGGCCCGCGATCCGCCGGTGGATGCGCCGCATCGACCACGCGGGCGTGTACACGCTGATCGCCGGCACCTACACGGCGGTGTGCCTGCTCGCGCTCGACGGGGCCTGGCGGTGGTCGATCCTCGGCGTGGTGTGGGCGGGGGCTGCCGCGGCGATCGTGCTCAAGTTCGTCTGGGTGGACGCGCCGAAGTGGCTCGCCGCTGCGGTCGGGATCGCGCTCGGCTGGGCCGGCGTCGCCGCGATGCCCCAACTTGCGACGCGTCTCAATCCCGCCGCGTTCGCCCTGCTGCTGGCGGGCGGCCTCCTCTACACCGTGGGCGCCGTCGTCTACGCGCGACGGCGGCCGAACCCCGTGCCGCATGTGTTCGGCTACCACGAGGTCTTTCACGCGTTGACGATCGTCGCCGTCTCCTGCCAGTACGTGGCGATCGCGTTTTACGTCGTGCGCGTCGGCTAATCGACGACGAGTCCGAGCATGCGGGTGAAGTGCGGCCGCGGCCCCGGCGACGCCGCGAGGATGCGACGGATCGCGGACGCAAGAGCCGCGGCTTCGGCGGCGTTCGGGCGCAGGTCGACGCGCACGCGCGCGAGCATCAGCGCCTCGATCTCCTCCGCGACGGACACGGCCGCGCGATCGCCGCTCCCGCGCAGCGAGGCGAGCAACTGTGTGACGTCGCTGTTGCGCAGCGACATCGCGCCGCTCGTGAAGCTGAACGCCGTTTGCTCGGCGGGTCTTGCTCGCATCATCGCGAGCCTAGCGATTCCGGAAAACGATGCGGCCGCGCGTGAGATCGTACGGCGACAGTTCGATCTTCACACGGTCGCCCGGCAGGATCCGGATGCGGAACCGCCGCATCTTGCCTGCCGTGTAGCCCAGCGTCTCGTGTCCGTTGTCGAGTGCGACCTTGTGCATGCCGGAGCGAAAGGACTCGACGACCTCGCCCTCCAACTCGATCTTCTCGTCCTTGGCGGCCATCGGCCTGCTCCTCACTTCTGGGAAGATGAGCGGGGACGCGACTCCGTCCCCGCTTCGGTCATTTCGTCTTACGCGCCTGCCAGCACGACGTTCTTGGCCTCGGGGCCCTTTGTCCCCTCGGCTGCCTCGAACTCGACCTTCGCGCCCTCGGCGAGCGTCTTGAAGCCGCTGCCGACGATGGAGCTGTGGTGGACGAAGAGATCCTTGCCTCCGTCCTCGGGGGTGATGAACCCGTAGCCCTTCTGGTCGTTGAACCACTTGACGGTTCCGGTTGCCATATGAAAAACACCTCCTCCGCCTGCTCGTGAACGGGCAGAGGAGGCGTGGCAGACACGCTTCCGGTACTCGCTCGTGGTCAACCGAGGGTAGCACTCAAACCGCTTTGCTCCTACAGCCCGAGCCCGGGCGCTGCGGTAAGTTCGCCCGATGAAGACGCGCGCGCGGGTGGTCGTGATCGGCGGCGGCGTCGGCGGCTGCTCGATCCTCTACTGGCTGACGCGGCTCGGCTGGAGCGACGTCGTGCTCGTCGAGCGCGCCGAGCTGACGAGCGGCTCGACCTTCCACTCCGCCGGGCTCGTCGGCCAGCTGCGCGGCTCGCTCAGCCTGACGAAGATGATGATGAGCTCGGTCGAGCTCTACCGCACGCTCGGCGACGAGGTCGGGCTCGAGACCGGCTGGCGCGAGGTCGGCTCGCTGCGGCTCGCCTCGTCGCCCGGAGCGGATGGAGGAGCTCGCGCGCCAGGCCGGCTGGGCGAAGACCTTCGGCCTGCCGCTCGAGCTGATCTCGGCCGACGAGGCGCAGGCGCTCTTCCCGCCGATGACGACCGACGGCGTGCTCGGCGCCGCCTACCTGCCGACCGACGGCTACATCGACCCGTCGCAGCTCACGTTCGCGCTCGCCGAGGGCGCGCGCCGCGGCGGCGCCGAGATCTACCAGCACACGCGCGTCACCGGCGATCCCGGTCGAGCGCGGCCGCGTGACCGGCGTCGTCACCGACCAGGGCGCGATCGAGGCCGAGGTCGTCGTCAACGCCGGCGGCATGTTCGCGAGGGAGATCGGCGCGCTCGCCGGCGTGAACGTCCCGATCGTGCCGATGGCGCACGAGTACCTGATCACGAAGCCGTCCGGCCTTCCGACCGACATGCCGACGATGCGCGACCCGTCGCTGCTCGTCTACTTCCGGCCCGAGTCGGGCGGCCTGATCATGGGCGGCTACGAGCGCCACCCGGCGCCGTGGTCGCTCGACGGGATCCCGGCCGACTTCAACGGCAAGCTGCTCGCCGAGGACTGGCCGCGGTTCGAGGAGCTGATGGAGAACGCGATCGTCCGCGTGCCCGTCGCTCGCCGAGGCGGAGGTCGTCAAGCTGATCAACGGGCCCGAGGCGTTCACCCCGGACGGCGAGTTCATCCTCGGCCCGACCGAGGTGCGCGGCCTCTGGACCGCCGCCGGCTTCTGCGCGCACGGGCTCGCCGGCGCCGGCGGGATGGGCAGCTCGTCGCCGAGTGGATCGTCGAGGGCACGCCGTCGCTCGACGCCTGGCACATGGACTCGCGCCGCTTCGGCCGCGCCTACCGCTCGCGCGGCTACACGCTCGCGCGCACGCTCGAGGTCTACGAGACCTACTACGACGTGAAGTACCCGGGCCACGAGCGGCAGGCCGGGCGGCCGCTGCGGCTCTCGCCGACCTACCCGCGGCTCGCCGAGCTCGGCGCCGCCTTCGGCGAGAAGTCGGGCTGGGAGCGCGCCGAACTGGTTCGAGCCGAACGCCGCCCGCGGCGACGAGTCGCTGCGGCCGCGCGGCTGGGCGGGCCGGCTCTGGTCGCCGGCGATCGGCGCCGAGCACCTCGCCTGCCGCGAGACCGCGGCGCTCTTCGACGAGACCTCGTTCGCGAAGATCGAGGTCTCCGGCGAGGGCGCCGCGGACTTCCTCGAGCGGCTCTGCGCGAACCGCGTCGCGCGCGACGTCGGCGCGATCACCTACACCTCGATGCTGAACCCGCGCGGCGGGATCGAGTGCGACTTCACCGTCACCCGCCTCGCCGAGGACGCGCTTCCGGATCGTCACCGGCACCGCGTTCGGCCAGCACGACCTCGCCTGGATCCGCGCAGCACGCGCGGCGACGGCGTCGCCGTCGAGGACGTCACCTCCGCGTACGCCTGCCTCGGCCTCTGGGGCCCGAAGGCGCGCGAGATCCTGCAGCCGCTGACGACGACGCCGCTCGACTTCGCCTACATGCGCGCGCGCGAGCTCGCCGTCGGCTCGGTGCCCGTGCCTCGCGCTGCGCGTCACCTACGTCGGCGAGCTCGGCTGGGAGCTCTACTGCCCGATCGAGTTCGGGCTCGCGCTGTGGGACGCGATCTGGGAGCCGGGCCGCGAGCTCGGCCTCGTCGCCGGCGGCTACAAGGCGATCGACTCGCTGCGGCTCGAGAAGGGCTACCGCGTCTGGGGCTCCGACATCACGCCCGACGACACGCCCGTACGAGGCCGGGCTCGGCTTCGCGGTCAAGCTCGACAAGGACGACTTCGTCGGCCGCGAGGCGCTGCTCGCCGCGACAGAGCCGGAGCGCCGGCTCTGCTGCCTCGTCCTCGCCGATCCCGCGCGCGGTCGCGCTCGGCTCGGAGCCGGTGCGCGTCGACGGCGGCGCCGTCGGCCGCGTCACGAGCGGCGGCTACGGCTACACGGTCGAGCGCTCGATCGCGTACGCCTACCTGCCGGCCGAGCACGCGCGGCCCGGCCAGCCGGTCGAGGTCGAGATCTTCGGCGACTGGGTCGCGAGGCGAGGTCGCGGCCGAGCCGCTCTTCGACCCCGCCGGAGAGCGGATCCGCGGATGATCGACGAGGTCGTCGAGCGGGTCTGGCCGGGCGGCGTCGAGTCGGTCGAGCCGCTCGGCGGCGGGATCACGAACCACAACTTCAAGGTCGTCGCCGGCGGCGAGGCGTTCGTGCTGCGGATCGGCGGCAACGACACCGACCTGCTCGGGATCGACCGGCGCGTCGAGCACGAGGCCTCGCTCGCGGCGGCCGCGCTCGGGATCGGCCCGGAGGTCGTCGCCTTCGTCGAGCCAGAGGGCTACCTCGTCACCCGCTTCGTCGAGGGCGAGGTCGGGCGCTTCGACGGTGGCCGAGGCCGCGGCGCTGCTGCGGCGCCTGCACGCCGGCCCGGCGATCCCGGGCCGGTTCGACTCGTTCCGCGTCGTCGAGGCGCTACGCGCGACTCGCGCGGCGCGCGGGAGTGACCCTGCCCGCCGGCGTACGACGCGGGCGCAGCGAGCTCGCCGACCGGATCGAGGCGCGCCGCGGGCCCGTACACGCTGCGGCCCTGCCACAACGACCTGCTCGCGGCGAACTTCATCCACGACGGCGAGCGGCTGCTGGATCGTCGACTGGGAGTACGCGGGCATGGGCGACCCGGCCTTCGACCTCGCGAACTTCGCCGTCAACAACGGCCTCGACGAGGACGGCGACCGGGAGCTGCTCGAGGCCTACGGCGGCGGCGATCTCGACATCCACGTCGCTGATGCGCTTCATGTCCGACTTCCGCGAGGCGATGTGGGGCGTCGTCCAGCAGGCGATCTCCGAGCTCGACTTCGACTTCGCCGGCTACGCCGCCGAGCACTTCGAGCGGCTCGAGCGCACCGCCGCCGAGCCGCGCTTCCGCCGCGCGCTTGGATAGGAGTCCGATGCGCGATTGACTTCCGCGTACGTGCGTGGCTAGATCGCGGGATTCCAACGACCCCGGGAGGCGCGCAACATGGTGGACATCCACGACGAGACGGCGGCTGAGGCCGCCCGCGACGAGGCGGACCTCGCGCGGTTCGGCTACAAGCAGGAGCTCCGGCGCTCGCTCGGCGTCTTCAGCTCGTTTGCTGTCGCATTCAGCTATATCTCGCCGTCCACCGGCATCTTCACGCTCTTCGCGCTCGGCCTCGGGACGATCGGCGGCGTCTTCATCTGGAGCTGGCCGCTCGTCGCGATGGGGCAGTTCATGGTTGCGCTGGGCTTCGCCGAGCTGGCGAGCCACTACCCGCTCGCGGGCTCGGTCTTCCAGTGGACGAAGTATCTCGCCGGCAAGACGTACTCGTGGTTCGCCGGCTGGATCTACCTCTTCGCCGGGATCCTCACCGTCACCGCCGTGTGCGTGACGCTGCCGCTCGCGCTCATCCCCGCCTTCAACCTGATGGGCTGGAACGTCCACAACACGCTGCACAACCAGCGCCTGATGGCGATCATCACGCTCGTCGTCATCACCGTGCTGAACGTCTTCGGCGTGAGGCTCGTCGCGATCGTCAACAACACCGGCGTGCTGTTCGAGATCCTCGGCATGGTCGTGTTCGCGTTCGTGCTCGCACTGTTCCACCATCACCAGTCCGGCGCCGTGATCTTCCACACCGGCGGTACGAGCCTCACCGCCGGAACATTCCTCGTGGCGATGTTCATGTCGCTGTTCGTCGTGTACGGCTTCGACACCGCCGGAACGCTCGCGGAGGAGACGCGCGATCCGCGACGGGAAGCGCCGAAGGCGATCCTCGGCTCGATCGCCGGCGCGTTCGTGATCGGTGCGATCTTCCTGTTCTGCATGCTGCTCGGCATCCGCGACCTGCCGGCAGCGATCAAGGGCGGCTTCGGCCCGGCGCAGATCATCGAGTCGAACTTCGGCTCGGCGTTCTCCGCCGCCTTCCTGATGGTCGTCTCGGCGGCGATCTTCGTTTGCTGCCTCTCGATCCAGACGTCGACCATCCGCCTCTGCTTCGGCATGGCCCGCGACGACCGCCTGCCCGGGTCGCGCTGGCTCGCGAAGGTGCACCCGCAGCTGCACACGCCGATCGTCTCGTGCCTCGCGATCGGCGTGCTCGCGTTCATCCCGATGCTGCAGTACGCGGGCGCCGGGATCATCGCGATCGCCGCCACGGGGATGATCTATCTCTCCTACTTCATCGGCAACGCCGCGCTGCTCCGCGCCCGTCTGCGCGGCTGGCCGAAGGCGAAGGCGCCGTTCAGCCTCGGCCGCTGGGGGCTCCCCGTGAACGTGCTCGCCCTCGCCTGGGGCGGCGCGATGCTCGTCAACTTCGCGTGGCCGCGCCTCGCGACGAACCCGCATCCGAACCAGCTGCCGGGGACGCTCAACTTCGGCTGGCACTGGCTCAACGACCAGCCCGTGCTCTGGACGACGCTGATCGTGATCGTCCTCGTCGGAGCCGTCTACTACGGGCTCGTGCAGCGCACAAGCCGTCACACATGGAAGCGCCGGAGGGCGAGGCCTTCGCGGAGGAGGCCGCAGTACCAGAGCACACGGCGCCCGCGGGCATCTAGCCGCGCGAGAGGAGGCGGGGTGGGGCCCGGTGCGGGCCCCACACCCCGCTCACACGGGAGCGCCGAAGCGGAGCGCGACTCCGTGCGGCAGCACGAGCACGGGGCAGAGGAGCAGCTCGATCAGGTAGAGCGCCGCGGCGCTGAGCGTGACGCGGCCGGCGGCCGTGCCGGGCTTCGAGCCGACGACGACGAGGCCGGCCGTGTCGCCGGCACGCGGGACGACGGTCGCGCCGAGCGCGGCGGCGAGCGACGCCGCGGTCTCGCGCGTGCCGGGATCGCCCTCCTCGCCGACGGCGCGCGATCGTGTCGATCGGCGACGTCGGCGCGGTCGCGGAAGCCGGCCGGAGCAACTGCGACCGCGATCGGGCCGCCCTCGAGCAGGTGCTGTGCGGACGAGCCGGGCTGCACGTGCCCCGGCGACGTCCGGTACTCGGAGCCGAACACGATCAGGTCGGCGCTCTCCTCGCTCGGCGAGGTCGCGGAGCCCCTCCGGCGTCGACCCGCTGAGGACGACGTGCTGCGGTACGTCCGGGTCGTCGAGCCAGACCGCGCCGGTCTGCGAGCAGCTCCTCCGCCTCGTGCCTGGGCGAGCTTCTCGCGTCCGGGCTCCGACTCGACCGCGTGCCGGACGTAGGCGAGCGCGAGCGAGCCGCCGGCCCGGGCGAGAAGCTGCCCGAGCGCGAGCGCGTCCGTGTCGTTTGCGGTGCCGTCGTACGAGACGATGATCTTCATTGCCATGGATCCTCCAGGTTCGCACGTGGTGGCGCTCGAGGTTCGCGTCGGTCACACTTCCCGTCGGCTCCCCGCGGGCGCGGGTTCCGCGGTGGGCTGCGGCGAGGCGACGGCCGCCACGGCCCCTGCGTAGCCGAGCGAGGGGACGTCGGACGGATACACCTCGTGACCGTGGACTGCGATGTCGCCCGTCTCCATGTCGTTGTCGCTCATCCGCAGCGGGATGACGAGCCCGACGAGCTTGAGCAGGATGAACGTGCCGATCGCCGAGAAGACGATCACCCACAGGCCGGCGTAGAGCTGCATCTTGAACAGGTGCAGGCTGCCGGTCGCCGAGATGTTCGCGGTCCCCTTCGTTGCCGAAGTACGAGGATCATGTGCGAGTCCGCGAAGAGGCCGACGAGCAGGCCGCCCGCGAGCCCCGCGAAGCCGTGCGTGTAGACGACGCCGAGCGTGTCGTCGACGATCCGGAACGGCCAGACACGGCTCAGGTAGTTGTAGGCGACGTAGACGACCGACGAGCCGATCGCGCCGATCGCGATCGCGCCGTAGCCGTTGACGAAGCCGGCGGCGGGCGTGATCGCGACGAGGCCGACGATCATGCCGTTGACGCTGCCGATCAGCGACGGCTTGCGGCCGGTCATGTAGTCCCAGGACGACCCAGACGAGGAACGCGACGGCCGTCGCGAGGTTCGTGTTCAGGACGGCCGCGGCCGCGTCGACGCCCGCGTAGTACGGGTCGCCGCCGTTGAAGCCGTTCCAGCCGAGCCAGAGCAGGCCGGCGCCCGCCGCCACCATCAGCAGGTTGTTCGGGGCGTCGATCTCGCGGTCGCGCGCGAGGCGCGGTCCGATCACCGCGGCGGCGACGAAGCCGGAGACGCCGGCGGCGAGATGGATGACGTAGCCGCCGCTGAAGTCCCACGCGCCCTTCGCGGCCCAGTAGCCGCCGCCCCAGATCAGGAAGGCGTTGACGCAGTAGATGCACGTCGTCCACAGCGGGACGAAGATCAGCCACGCCTTGAAGTTGACGCGGCCGAGCACGGAGCCGAGCATCAGGATCGGCGTGATCGCCGCGAAGACGAACTGGAAGTAGACGAGCGTCGAGTGCGGGAAGTGCCACGGCGGCCCGGCGGTGACCGACGGGATCGTCGCCTGTCCCTGCTCCTTGGCGTGAGCGAGGACGGGCCCCGGCTGGCCGATGAAGCTGCCGAAGAAGTGGCCGAGGTCGGAGCCCCCGCCGCTCGACAGGCCGTGCCACGGGTTGCCGAAGCCCATGTCGAACGCCCACAGCACCCAGACGATCAGGACGAGCGCGAAGGCGGCGAAGGACAGCATCATGCTGTTCACCGACCAGCGCTTCTGCATCACGCCGCCGTAGAGGACGACCAGGCCCGGCACGCTCATCAAGCCGACGAACGTCGCCGCGGTCAACTGCCAGGCGTTGTCGCCGGGGTTCAGCCAAGCAGGGTATGGAGCCCACGCAGCCGCTAGCAACAGATCCACTCCTTTCGGACATCGGGAAGCACGAGGACGCGCCGCGCGCGTCCCGCTGAGGCGTCGTCACCCCTGCGCCGCCGGCACCGGCGGCAATGACACGAGGCGTCGACCGACAAAAAAGACGCCCCAGGTCTCATGACCCGGAGGCGTCGTCGCCCCTGCTTCCCGCCGTCCTCGACGGGAGCCGCACGAACCTATCGGACCCGTCGGAGGTGCGTCAAACGGGAAGCGCCGTACAATCCCGGCCGTGCCGGTCGAAGGACAGTGGGAGCGTGCGACTACACCGCTGGGCCGGCGGGACAAGCGCCTGCTCGCCGTCGCCGCGGTGGCGGTCGCGACGGCGGCAGCCGTCGGTGGGGTGTACGCCGCCCACTCGTCCGGCCGCTCGGACGCCGGCTGCGTCGTCGTCAGCCTGTCGTCGACGATGGGCGGAGCCGAGGTCCGCAACTGCGGCGCGGCCGCGCACACGTTCTGCCGCACCCAGGGCAAGGTCGACGCCAGGGTCGCGGCCGCGTGCCGCCGGCAGGGCTTCGCGGCCGACCTTCGCAGCCCGTCAGTGGGAAGCTCGGGATGACGGCGGGGCCGTATCCGGCGGCCTGAGCCAGACTGCGTAGTCGCCCCATCGCTCCCGAACGCGCACCTGGACGAGCTGTTCGAGGAGCCGTGCGTCGCGACCGAGCGCGTGACGGTCGAACCGCTCGGGAACCGACCCATGGGCGGGGAGCCGGACCGCATGTGCGACCGCGCTGCGCTGCCCGCCCTGGAGGTGAACCCACCAGTCGGCAGGCGCCGGCATGTCGTCGCCCCGGAGATGCGCGTGGTTGGGGGCACACGCGCGAATCCACGCGGAAAGATGTCCTTCCGCATCTTCACAGGCGAGGGCCAGCGCATTCCAGAAGGCGAGGAACGCGAAGACCGGGCTGGTGGCGTTGAGCCCCTCGCTGTAGTAGTCGAGAACGGTCTGCAGCCGCCGGTCGTCGACCGCGACGACCTCCGCCGGCGCGTCGTAGTTGTGGTCGACGACGGCGCGCCGCAGGGCGTTCACCAGAGGCGGATCCATCTCCGTCTTGAAGTCGGCGCGGCCGGTCATGACCACACGGATCCGCTGCCGTGTGGAGAACGCGAGCGCGCACAGGAAGCGCGCCGTCGCGCGGGGCTCCCCTTCGTCGTCGTCCGGGTCCAGCACCATCGTCGTGACGACCGGCCACCGCTCCTCGCCTTCTTCGTTCGGGCCGAGCTCGTGCCAGACGAACTGTCGCCCCTGGAACTCGATGACGACCGTCTCGGAGCCCGGAAAGGGACCGTGCAGCGGACGATCGGTGTGGAACGCGAGGTTCGTCTCGACGGCGGCCTCGTAGCGCACGCCTGAACCCTATTCCAGTTCCGGGCCGCACCCGGTGCGGCGGTCTCAGCGATTGCGGAAGCGGAGCGACTCCGGGTACGGGAAGAAGTCGACGATCTCGCCGCTCTCGATCCGGCGCTGGGCGGCCTGCCAGAACTCCGGCTCGAGCAGGTCGGCGTGGTGGCGCAGGAAGAGCTCGCGCAGGCGCGGGTCGCCGAGCAGGAACGCTCGCGAACTCCTCGGGGAAGACGTCGTTGCGCACGACGCCGTACCAGGGCTCGGCCGAGAGCTCCGCCTCGGGGTCCGGCGCCGGCGGGATGCGGCGGAAGTTGACGTCGGTCAGGTACTCGATCTCGTCGTAGTCGTAGAAGACGACGCGGCCGTGGCGCGTGACGCCGAAGTTCCGCCAGAGCATGTCGCCCGGGAAGATGTTCGCGATGGCGAGCTCGCGGATCGCGTTGCCGTAGTCGCACGACCGCGGCCTCGAGCTCCTCGGGCGTGGCGCGGTCGAGGTAGAGGTTGAGCGGCACCATCCGCCGCTCGACGTAGCAGTGGCGGATCACGAGCGGGTCGCCCTCGGAGATCATCGAGCGGCGCCAGCTCGTGCAGCTGCGTCGAGCAGCTCCGGCGAGAAGCGGTCGCGCGGCAGCGCGAGGTCGACGAACTCGAGCGTGTCGGCCATCCGCCCGACGCGGTCGACCTGCTTCACCATCGCGAACTTCGCGCGGACGCGTCGCCCGGTCCGTGTCCTTGCCGGGCCCGAACACGTCCCTGATCACCTTGAAGACGTACGGGTACGACGGGCAGCGTGAAGACGAGCATCACCTGGCCGCGGATCCCGGGCGCCTCGACGAACGCGTCCTGCGAGTGGTGCAGGTGCTGCAGCAGGTCGCGGAAGAAGAGCGTCTTGCCCTGCTTGCCGAGCCCGAGCATCGTGTAGAGCTCCGAGCGCGGCTCGCGTCGGCATCATCGAGCGCAGGAACTCGACGTAGCCGGACGGCACCTCCATGTCGACCATGAAGTAGGCGCGCGAGAGCGAGAAGAGGACGTTGATCTGCTGCGCGGTCGAGCAGGATCGCGTCGAGCGCGAGCCGCCGCCGGCGTCGTGCAGGACCGGGACGACGAACGGCAGCTCGTCGTGGCCGTTGACGATCTTGCCGACCACGTACGCGGCCTTGTTGCGGTAGAAGGCCGAGCTCAGCACCTGGATCTGGTAGTTCGGCTCGAGGTGCGGCCACGGCCCGCCCGGCCGCTCGCTCGAGCGGCGCGCAGCACGTGGTCGACGTCGCGGTCGAGGTCGGCGAACGGCCGGCTCCAGCCGAAGTCGCGGAAGCAGCCGCGCGAAGCACTCCGCGCTCCCCGTCGACGTTCGGGTAGTAGCTGCGGTAGATCGGCGGGTCGGACTCGATGTACTCGGTCGAGATCGCGGCGCGGACGAAGATCGAGGTCGTTGTCGGACGTAGCGTGCGCCGAGGATCCGCGTGATCACCGAGTTGAAGAACGTCTCGGCGAGCTCCGGCTGCCTGTGGTCGACGAGCAGGCCGATGTAGTAGAGCTTCGCCTCGCGCCAGGTCTCGTCGCTCGAGCGCCTCGACGTCGAACTCGCCGCGGAGCCGGTCGACGCACTCGCGGACGCGCTCGTCGTAGAAGCGGATCCGCTCCTGGACCGCGCTGCTGCGGCTCCGCCCAGTGCGCCCGCCTCGAAGCGCTCCTTGGCGCCGGGCGCTCGTCGCGCGGAAGAGCCGGTAGTGCTTGTCGAAGCCCTCGATCAGGACGGTCGGCGATCTGCTGCGCGCCGCACCGTCCGGGACGGCTGCGGTAGCCTGAGCTTCCTTGCGTCCCCACGAGCACACGGTAGGTCAATGAGCGCGACGACGCACGATCGAGGTCCCGGCGGGCGGCGCCAAGATCGTTCCCGGCGAGCCGACCCCCGACAACCCGATCATCCCGTTCATCGAGGGCGACGGGATCGGCGTCGACATCACGCCCGGTGATGCAGGCGGTCGTCGACGCCGCCGTCGAGAAGGCGTACGGCGGCACGCGCCAGATCCACTGGATGGAGATCTACGCCGGCGAGAAGTCGACGCGGCTCTACGGCAGCGACGTCTGGCTGCCCGACGAGACGCTCGAGCGCGCTGCGCGAGTACTCGGTCTCGATCAAGGGCCCGATGACGACGCCGGTCGGCGGCGGCATCCGCTCGCTCAACGTCGCGCTGCGCCAGGAGCTCGACCTCTTCGTCTGCCTGCGGCCGGTGCGCTACTTCCCCGGCGTGCCGAGCCCGCTCAAGGACCCGTCCAAGACCGACATGGTCATCTTCCGCGAGAACACCGAGGACATCTACGCGGGCATCGAGTGGGAGGCCGAGACCGAGGGCGCCCGCAAGGTGATCGACTTCCTCCAGGACGAGATGGGCGTGCGCAAGATCCGCTTCCCCGAGACCTCGAGCATCGGGATCAAGCCGGTCTCGCGCGAGGGCACCGAGCGGCTCGTGCGCAAGGCGATCCAGTACGCGATCGACGAACGACCGCCGGTCGGTCACGCTCGTGCACAAGGGCAACATCATGAAGTTCACCGAGGGCGCGCTTCCGCGACTGGGGCTACGCGCTCGCCGCGCGCGAGTTCGGCGCGACGCCGCTCGACGGCGGCCCGTGGCTCGACGTTCGAGCACGAGCGGGCGCACGATCACGATCAAGGACGTGATCGCCGACGCGTTCCTGCAGCAGATCCTGCTGCGGCCGGCCGAGTACGACGTGATCGCGACGCTGAACCTGAACGGCGACTACATCTCCGACGCGCTCGCCGCGCAGGTCGGCGGCATCGGGATCGCGCCCGGCGCCAACCTCTCCGACGACGTGGCGATGTTCGAGGCGACGCACGGCACCGCGCCGAAGTACGCCGGCCAGGACAAGGTCAACCCCGGCTCGCTGATCCTCTCGGCCGAGATGATGCTGCGCCACATGGGCTGGGTCGAGGCCGCCGACCTGATCATCAGCTCGCTCGAGGCGGCGATCGCCGACAAGCAGGTCACCTACGACTTCGCCCGCCTGATGGACGGCGCGACACGAGATCTCGCGCTCGGCCTTCGGCGCAGGCGATGATCGAGCGCATGTAGCTCACACGGCAGCGGCAGAGCCGAAGCGATGCCCCCAGCGGGATTCGAACCCGCGCTACGGCCTTGAAAGGGCCGCGACCTGGACCGCTAGTCGATGGGGGCGGGGAAGCCAGGATATCCGGCCCACGGGTTCGAGCCGCTCGCGCGCTTTCTTACGAAGGGGTGCCCCCTTTACGGGATGAGCGTCCGCCCGGGCGGTGCTATGGAACGACTGGGTATTCGCCGCAGTCATTCCTATGAAGGAGCCCAAGATGAGCCGCGCATCTTTGGGCCGAGGGCGCCGCGTCCTGTTCCTGAGTGCAGCCACGGCTGCACTCGTTGCCGCTGCCGGTGGAGTCGCGTACTCCGCCATTCCGAGCGCAGGCGTGATCCACGCCTGCTATCTCAACGGGGTCGGCAGCGTGCGGGTGATCGACACGTCGGCCGGCCAGCGCTGCCGGCGGGGCGAGACGGCGATCTTCTGGGATCAGCACGGAACCGCGGGTCCTGCCGGGCCGACCGGGCCTGCCGGGCCGGCAGGCGCAACCGGGCTTGCGGGAGCGCGGGGCGCGACCGGGGCGGCCGGGGCGACGGGGGCCGCAGGCACGACAGGGCCGGCGGGCCCGGCAGGGCCGGTGGCCGGCGCGACGGGCCGCCGGCTGCAGGCCCGGCGCAACAGGGCCGGCAGATCCAGGGTCTCGTCGGGCCGCCCGGCGCGACCGGCCTGCAGGGGCTGACCGGGGCGCGGGGCTCGCAGGGCGCCAAGGGCGACACGGGCGACACCGGCCCGCAGGGCCCGCAGGGTCCCAAGGGTGACACCGGCGCGACGGGCGCGACCGGCCCGCAGGGTCCCGCAGGGCCCGCCGGCTCCGGCGGTTCCGCCGCCGGCGGGACGGACGCCTACGCCGGCCGGAACAGCGGCATCACCGCCGTCGACGAGACCGGCGCCGAGCCCGTCTCGATCACCGTCCCGGACGGCAACTGGGTGATCTCGGCGAAGGCCGGGTTCTCCGCCACGAGCCCGACCACGCTCGTGTGCAGCCTCGTCGGACACAGCTCGGGCGGGGACCTGACGCTCGACTCGACCACGCTGGACGCCGACTCGGCGCTGCGCGGCCTCTCGCTCCTCGCCACGCCGACGTTCGGCGAGAGCATGCCGGTCGCCCTGTCGTGCGCGACCGCGAGCGGCGGCAGCGCAACCGTCACCGACGTCGAACTCGTCGCCGTCCGGGTGTCGAGCCTCGTCGTGACGGACGCAGGCGGCGGCTTCTGAGCCGAAGAGGATCGGCCGCCGGCCGAACGGCCGGCGGCCGCGCCTGTGACAGTTTCGGGCGCGGCGCCGTACCAGGGAGGACACGGCAACGCTCGTCCGAAGGAGGAGCCGGTGAAACTCGTATACGGCCTCACGATCGCGCTCGCGGTCTCGCTGCTCGGCGCGTCGTCGGCGGCGGGCGCGACCGCGGCGGCGAAGGGGACGATCACGGTCAGCGGCACCGGGATCGTGAACAGCGTCCCCGACCGCGCCGACTTCACGTTCGGCGTGTCGGCGACCGCGCCGACCGCGACGGCGGCGCTCGCCGCAGACAGCAGCCAGATGCGCAAGCTGATCGATGCGCTCAAGAAGCGCGGCATCGCGTCGCGCGACATCCAGACCGCGCAGATCTCGCTCTCGCCGAACATGAACCAGGCCGGCAACCGCGTGGTCGGCTACACGGCGGCGAACTCCGTCACCACCCGGATTCGCAAGCTCGCCGACGCGGGGCCGGTGATCGACGCGGCCGTCCGCGCCGGCGCCAACCAGGTCAGCGGGCCCAGCCTCACCTCCGCCGACCAGCAGGCGCTCTACCGGCGCGCGCTCAAGCTCGCGATCGCAAACGCCCGGGTCAAGGCGACCGCGATCGCCTCGGCCGCGCACCTCACCGTCGGCGCCATCCGCTCGATCAGCGAGTCCGGCTCGAACTCGTTCCCGCAGCCGCTCGCCCAGTCGAAGGCGGCAGGCGTGGCGACACCGGTGCAGCCGGGCACGATCCAGACCGAGGCGGACGTGACCGTCACCTTCAACGTCGGATAGGCGGGCGGCCCTAGACTCGGAGACATGAACGGGCTCGCGGCGCTGGCCGCCTCGGTCCTCGTGGCGCTCGCCCCGCTGCCCCAGGGTGCGCCGCCGCACACCTCCCTCGGCATCGACATCTGGGGCCAGCCGAGCCGTTCCGCCGAGCACGCCGGACGGCCGCTCGAGCGCACGCTCGGCATCTTCCGGTCGACGAAGAGAGCCGCTCGACTCCCTGTGGGCGGCTCCGGTCTGACGCAGCCGCTATCCGTCGTCGCCGCAAAGCTGAGCGGCAGTCCCGGGAAGCTGCTCGTGGGCCTGACGCGTCGCGTCGACACTCCGGCGGGCCGGCTCTACCTCGTGCCGACCGACCGCGGCTGGGCGTGCATGCAAGCTTCGAGCTTCGAGACGTGCCACCGCGGCCTGCTCGCCCAGGGGATCACGTGGAACCTCTACTCGACGCAGGCCGGGCTGACCGTCGTCGGCCTCGCCGCCGACGGCGTCGCGCGGGTCACGTTGACCTACGGTACGACGCAGCACACCGCGACGCTGCACGACAACGTCTTCTACGTCACGCGTCCGCTGACGCTCACGTCCGCGCAGCATCTGCCGCCGCTCGGACGGCTCGTCGTCTCGTACCGGGACCCCTCGCGCCCGCCGGCGCAGGTCGCGGTTCACTAGGCCGGGCTGAACCTCTTCGGCGTCGCGGAGCACCGCGCGATCCTACGCCGGAATAGGCGCGAGTACCAGGATCGCGTCGCCCTGCTGCGCCTGGGAGAGGGTGAAGCTGTAGACGCGCGGCCCGGTCGTCGTCTCGACGATACGGATCTCGCGCGACGGGATCGTCGACTGCTTCGGCGTCTTCGTCGCGAGCGTCTGCGCGAGCGGCGTCCGCAGCTCGGCCGTGAGGTCGGATCTTCTGGAGATACACGACGTACTTCGGCTGCGTCCCCGCCGCGGGCGGCATGAACGCGATCACGTTCTTGATCCCGCCGACGTACTTGAACGTGTAGAGCGCGAGCTCCAGGATCTCGCGGCGGACGAGCGTACCGCGCTGCAACCGACGCCTTCCCGGTCGCGATCGAGCACGACGTGCCGAGCCCGCAGAGCGAGTACATGACGCTGTCGGACGAGGAGACGGTGAAGATCTTGTCGCCGCTGGCCTTCGGCCCGCGCACGGCGACGTAGGAGATCGGGATCGTCAGTGCTGCTCGCCGGCGACACCGACGGCGCCTTCGCGATCACGTCGACGAGCTGGTCTGCCGTTCGGCAGGCGGTAGGTCTTGCCGACCTGGTCGGCGATCTGCTTCGCGGCGCCGAGCCCGCCGCCGCTCGGCCTCCAGGCCGACCACGTCGGCGCGGGCGTTGATGCTCCTGCCCGGCGAAGACGACGAGGCCGGACGATCGCGACGCCGAGCACGCCGCGAGCAGGCCGTAGACGACGAGGAAGCGCCGCCGGTGCGGGCCGAGCTCCAGCCGCCGGGACTTCGCCGCGGGCTCCGGCACGGTCGGGGCCGCCTCGCCCTCGAGGCTCGTCACATCCGCGGCCAAGATCTCCTCCTTCGTCCAGTCGATCTCCGGGCTTCTCGAGGTGCTGCGCGTCGAGCAGCCGGACCAGCTCGTCGCCGTAGAGCTCCTGCTTCTCGATCACCGCGTTCGGCGATGCGCTCGACGGCGTCCTTGTTCGTGCGTGATGAAGTTGTGCGCCGTGACGAACGCCTGGCCGAGGATCTGCGCCGCATGCGAGCGCTTGTCGCGGTCGTGCGAGCACGGACGCGACCGGGTCGCCGTGGAAGTCGGCCGATGCCGCGCGTGCGGTTCATCAGCGTCAGGCCGATCTTCTCGAAGCGCTTCATCGATCCGCTGCGCGCGCTCTCCTCGCTCTCGTCGGCGATGCTTGCGCCTGTCAGCGTCGATGCGCTGCGGCGCCCATGCCTGCGGCGCCGACCATCGATCGCCGCGCGCGACGTCGCGTGACTGGAGGTCGCCGCCGACGCCGCTCGAGTTCTCGCCGTAGAACACGTGCTCGGCCGCCATCGCGCCGAGCACGTGCACGAGGTCGCCCATCGCCTCGCTGCTGCCACGCGCTGAAGCGCTCCTCCTTCTCGAAGGCCTGGTGGTGGCCGAGCGAGCCGCCGCGCATCCTGATCGAGAGGCGGCTCGACTCGAGGTCCGGGCCGGTAGACGTGCGCCGCCGCCGCGTGGCCGGCCTCGTGGATCGCGACCGCGCGCGTCTCGTGCTCGACGTAGCGCGACGCCGACCGCGGTGCCCGACTCGATCGTCGGTCATCGCGTCGACGAGGTGCTGCCACGTCGAACGCGACGCATGCCCTCGTGGTGCGCGTTCGTCAGCGCCATCGAGCAGATCTGCTCGATCATCGCCGGCGAGTAGCCGTTCGTGATCCGCGCGATCTCGTCGCGGCGCTCCGGCGTGTCGAGCTCCGGATCGTGCGAGACGCGGTCGAGATAGAGGTCGAAGATGTCCTTGCGGTCTTCCTTCGTCGGCGTGCGGAACCAGACGTGGCGGCCCATGCGGCCCGGGCGCGTCAGCGCGGGATCGAGCGTTCTCGATCGGCACGTTCGTCGCGCCGATGAAGTAGATCTGCGCGCCGAGCGGCCGCGGCGGCGGCAGCCGCAGCGCTGACGCGGCCGATGCGGCGCGGCACGATGTAGATCGCGTCGAGGAACGTGTTGATGCGGTTCGTGAAGAAGCGGCGCATGAACGGCGGGTTGTCGATCCCGTCCATCGTCGACGAGCAGCTGGTTGAGCGCGAGCTGGCCCTGGCCGCCGCCCATCATCCCGGGGAAGATGCCCTGGTTGACGAGGTTGCCGATCTTGCTGCATCCAGCCGGGATACGGCGAGCGCGCGCTCGGGCGCGCGCTGCTCGAACATCGCACTCGCGCCAGGCGCGGTTCTCGACGATGAGGTCGCCGCTCGGGTTGATCGCGCCCGACGGGCCGTAGAAGCTGCAGGTCGAGCGGTCAGCGGGCGTCATGCTCGGCGCCCTGCGAGCGCCTGCCGGCGCATGCCGACGGCGTCGATCTCGTCGATGAAGACGATGCACTGGCCGCCCCACTTGCGCGGCGAGCTTCTTCGCCTTGCGCGCGAGGAAGCGGACGATGAGCGCGTCGATGCCGATGAACGTCTGCGGCGAAGCCCGAGCCCGGGATCGACACGAACGGCGAGTTGAACCCGGTCGCGATCGCCTTCGCGAGCATCGTCTTCCCCGTGCCCGGCGCGCCGAGGAAGAGCAGGCCTCGCTCGCGTTTGCCGCCCGCCTTCTCGAACGCCTCGCCGGACTGCCAGAGCGTGACGATGCGGCGCACCTCCTCCTTCGCCTCGGCCTGGCCGCGCACGTCGTCGAGCTTCACGCCCCACTCGGCGTCGCCGGGCTCGTAGCCGCGGATCTGCGAGATGCCCATCAGCATCATCGGGCCCATGAAGATGAGGAAGTTCGCGAGGAAGAGGAAGAAGACGAAGACGATCTGGATCCAGAAGCGTCCGGAGCTGCTGGACGAGGACGCCGGCCTTCGACAGGATGTGCTGCGTCGTCCCCCACCAGGTGACGTTCGTGCCGGGGCGCGGTGAAGACGCTGGTACGAGGAAGATGATCGTGAAGAAGCCGCGCGACGAAGATCGTCGATGCGGTAGTAGAAGCGCCACGTCCACGAGCGGCGGCGGTTGACGACGTCCTCCTCGCGCAGGCGCGAGTCCTCGGTGCCGAACAGGCTCGGCCAGGGGATGATCCGGCGGATGAGGAGGTCGACGATGCCGCGGAAGGCGATCACGCAGACGACCGTGACGAAGATCGCCTTGCCGACGCCGAAGCCGGCGTGAATGGTGGAAATAGAAGAAGGCCGCCGGGCTCGTCAGGACCGCGATCCCGGTCGCGACGCGCGTCAGCCGCCGCAGCTGTCCGGCAAGCGCTACAGACTCCTCGCTCGACCGGAGCGTGCCGGCTACGACTTCCGCACTCGCCATAGGCCGCGCAGTGTAGACAGCATGTCCACGACTGCACGTACGCCGGGATGAACTATCTTAGATTTCTCACAGGAAGAGGTCGAGCGGGCTGCCCGGTACCACCGGCCGCTCTACGCCTCGCTCGCGGCCGGGGTGGCGCTCTCGGCCGGGGTCTCGCCGTGCTTCGCCTGGCCGGGCCACGGCCTGTTCGGCCTCGGCTCGGGGCTCGGCTGGGCCGGGGCGGCGGCGCTCTGGGCGGGCGATCGTCGTCGCGGCCGCCGACCTGGTCCGGCTGCCGCTCGGCTTCTGGAGCGGCTTCCTGCGCGAGCGCCGGTGGGGGTTCTCGACCCAGTCCGCCGGCGCCTGGCTCGCCGACCGGGCGAAGGGCCTGGCCGTCTGCTCGTGCTCGCGGCGGTCGCCTGGGCGGCGGCCGTCGCGCTCGCGCGCGCGTTCCCGGGCTGGTGGCCGGCCGCGGCGGCGGCGGGGCTCGCGCTCGGCGTGCTCTTCCTCTCGTTCGTCGCGCCGGTCGTGCTGGAGCCGCTCTTCAACCGCTTCCGGCCGCTCGAGGACGAGCGGCTGGCCGGCGAGCTGCGCGCCCTCGCCGAACGGGCTGGGCGTGCCGGTGCGGAGCGTGCTCGTCGCCGACGCCAGCCGGCGGACGACCAAGGTGAACGCGTACGTCTCGGGGCTCGGCGGCGACCCGCCGGGTCGTCGCTCTACGACACGCTGCTCGCCGCGTCGGGCGAGGCCGAGGTGAAGCTCATCGTGGCGCACGAGCTGGGCCACCGCCGCGACCGGCACGTCGCCAAGGGAACGCTGCTGGCGATGGCCGGGGCCGCGGTCGCGGTCGTGCTCGCTCTGGGCGGCGCTCGGCGCGAACGTCGCCTCGCCGCGCGAGCTGCCGGTCGTGCTCCTGCTCTTCACCGCCCTCGAGCTCGTCGCGCTCCCGGTCGGGCGCCGCGCTCTCGCGGCGCTGGGAGCGGGCCGCCGACCGCTGCTCGCTCGAGCTGACCGGCGACCGCGAGGACGTTCGAGCGGGCGCATGCTCGACCTCGCTCGCACGAACCTCGTCCGACCTCGCGCCTCCGCGGCTCGTCTACCTGCTCCTGTTCAGCCACCCGACACCGCCGGAGCGCATCGGCTCGCGCGGGCGTGGCGCAACGGCAGCGACCTGGTTGAAACCAGGTCGCTGAGTCACATTTACGCTGTAGCCATGCACGAGCATTCGCACCGGGCGCGGGATCGCCGCCTCTCGATCGCCCTGGCGCTGATCCTCGCCTTCATGGCCGCCGAGGTGGCGGCCGCGCTCGTCGCCGGCTCGCTCGCGCTGCTCGCCGACGCCGGGCACATGCTCACCGACGCCGCCGCCCTCGCCGGCGCGCTCGTCGCCTCTGCGTCTCGCGGCGAGGCCCGCGCACGGCGCAGTGGACGTTCGGGCTCGGCCGCGTGGAGATCCTCGCCGCGCAGGCCAACGGCGTCACGTTCCTCGCTGGTCGCGGTGCTGGTCGTCTACTCCGGCCGTGCGCCGCCTCGTCTCGCCGCCGGTCGTGCACGGCGGGATCGTGCTCGGCGTCGCGCTCGCCGGTGTCGCGCGTCAACCTCGCCGCCACCCTCGTCCTCTCGCGCGCCGACCGCACCAGCCTCAACGTGCGCGGCGCGTTCCTCCACGTCGCCACCGACCTCGCCGCCTTTGCCGGCACGGCCCTTGCCGGCGGGCTCGTGCTCGCGACCGGCTGGTCGCGCTTCGATCCGATCGCCGGTCTGCTCGTCGCCTCGTTCATGCTCCGGTCGAGCTGGTCGCTGCTGCGCGAGTCCGGGCGCGTCTTCCTGGAGGCATCGCCCGCCGGCATCGACCCGGACGCGGTCGCGCGGGCACTCGCCGAGGACGAGGACGTCGTCGAGGTGCACGACCTGCACGTCTGGACGGTGACGAGCGGCTTCCCCGCGCTCGCCGCACACGTGCTCGTCTCGCCGGACGCCGACTGTCACGGAGCGCGGCGCCGCCTGCAGCGGCTGCTCGACGACCGCTTCGGGCTGCACCACTCGACCCTCCAGGTCGACCATGTCGCCCGCCGCGAGCAGGAAGTGCGGCTCGGCACCCTCCACCACGGTTAGCATCGCGTCCGTGCTGCACATGAGCCTCGACGGCAAGACGGCGATCGTCACCGGCGCCTCGTCCGGCTTCGGGCAGGCGACGGCGCGCTCGCTCGCCGAGGAGGGAGTCCGCGTCGCCGGCGGCGCGCGCCGCGTCGAGCGGCTCGAGACGCCCGTCGCGCTCCAGCTCGACGTCACCGACCCGGCGAGCTGCGAGCGCTTCGTGAACGAGGCAGTCGGCGCAGCTCGGCGGCGTCGACATCCTGATCAACAACGCCGGTCTCGCCCTCGGCCGTCACCCGTTCGACGAGTCGAGCGAGGAGGACGAGCGCACCGTCTTCGAGACGAACGTGAACGGCCTCGTGCGCATGACGCGCCTCTGCCTGCCGCACATCCGCGCCGGGGGGCACATCGTCAACCTGGGCTCGGTCGCCGGCCGTCAGGCGTATCCGCACGGGCGCGAGCTACGTCGCGGCGAAGTTCGCCGAGCGCGGCTTCACGTACGCGCTGCGCGAGGACCTGCTCGGCCGGCCGATCCGCATCACGACCGTCGATCCCGGAATGGCCCGGACGGAGTTCTCGCTCGTGCGCTTCAAGGGCGACGCCGAGCTGGCGGACTCTGTGTACAAGGGCGTCGACCCGCTCGTGGCCGAGGACGTCGCCGACTGCATCCTCTTCGCGCTCACGCGCCCGTGGCACGTGAACGTCGACGAGATCGTGGTGAAGGCGCGCAACCAGTCCTCGGGCGCCCGCATCTTCCGTGAGGAGTAGTGGTTCCGCAGACGCCGTGGCGGGTCGCGATCGTGACCCGGATCCCGCCCGTCGCCGTCGGCTTCCACGCCGCCGTCACCGAAGCCGGGCACGAGCCGGTCGCGCTGCTGACGATCCGCGACACGGACAACCGGTACGGGCCGGAGTTCACGACCGCCGATCTGCTCGCCGCGTGGCCGCAGGAGCTCGACGTGCTCATGCCCGCACGTCGAGCCGCGATCGCGCCGCTGCTCGCAGCAGCCGAGCCGGATCTCGTCGTGTGCATGGGTTTCCCGTGGAAGATCCCGGCCGACGCGCTCGCGGTGCCGGCGCTCGGCTGGCTCAACGGTCACCCCTCGCTGCTGCCGCGCCACCGCGGGCCGGTCCCGGTTGCCTGGGCGATCCGCGCCGGCGACGAGGAGATCGGGATCACCTTCCACCACATGGACGCAGAGCTCGACACCGGGCCGATCGTCGCGCAGGCGCCGATCCCGCTCGGGGAGTACGTCGAGCCGGACGAGCTGTACGGGCGCGCCGGCGTCGTCATCCTCGAGACCCTGGTCGAGGCGCTGCGCAGGCTCGCCGCCGGCGAGGAAGGCACCGCCCAGAGCGGCGGCGACTACGAGGGCTTCTTCGGCGACGAGGACGCCTGGCTCGACCTGAGCCGGCCGCGCGACGAGCTGCACCGGCTCGTCTGGGCCTGGCGGTACTCGTTCCCGAGCGGCGGGCTCTTCGGCGCGCTCCTCGCGCTCGAGGGCGAGACTGTCCGCGTGCTCGCCTCATCGCTCACCGAGGTCGGCGGCGCGCGCCGGGTCGAGTGCGGCGACGGGCCGCTCTGGCTCGTCCGCAGCGAGCCGGTCAGCCCGGACGAGGCCACGCGTGCCAGCGCTCCGGCTCCATCCAGGCGCTGAAGCGCGGCCGGTCCCGCTTCCGGTACGGCTTGCCGGTGTAGCGCAGCGCGAGCCGGTCGATGTCGTGCAGCTCGGGGTCCGGCTCGATCGAGACCACCCGGCCGAGCAGGCTCACGTGCCGGTACCAGTCGCCGCCGGCGAGCACCGTGAGCGACACGCGCGGGTCGGCGCGCAGGTAGCCGAGACGCAGCCGGCTGTCCTCCATGTTCAGCAGGACGCGCCCGCTCTCCCAGTCGTACCAGGTGGCCGCCGTGTGCGGCGCGCCGCCGGGGCGCAGCGTCGCGACGACGGCGGGATTCGGCTGCGCGAGGAACGCGTCGATCTCGGGCGGGACGGGGACGCGCGGCACTACGTTGCCTGCTTCTCCGACCAGCGCTTGAGGCCGCGATAGGACTGCCAGAGCGGCATCGCGGCGTCGTAGGCGGCGACGTCCTCGCCCGCGTCGGCGAGCTCGGTGCGGCAGTAGGCGACGAACTCCTCCTCGGACGCGCCCCCGTGGACGAACTCCGCCCAGTCGTACAGCTCGAGCTGCAGCTCCGCAAGGTGGCGTACCGGGTCGTCGGCGACGCCGAAGTGGATCAGAGCCAGCCGCTCGGGTCCGCGTCGCTCGATCTCGTCGAGCGTGCGCTGCCACAGCTCGATGTCGACCTCCGGCGGCGGTGTCGGCGGCAGCACCGTGCGGCCGGGGAGGACGCGCACACCTGCCGCGTCGCCCGCGTAGAGCGTGCCGTCGCCGGCGAGGTAGGAGACGTGATGCGCCGCGTGGCCGGGGGTGGGGAAGCAGTCGAGTCCGAGCACCCGGTCGCCGACGACGTGCACGTTCTCCTCCGGCACCGGGGCGAGCTCGCCCCAGAGGGTGTCGAACGTCTCGCCGTACAGCCGGCGCGCACTCGCCTCCAGCCGCGACGGGTCGACGAGGTGCGGCGCGCCGATCTCGGAGACGTGCACCTGGAGCGCGGGGTGCTCGCGCACGAGCACGCCGGCCGCGCCCGCGTGGTCGAGGTGGATGTGGCTCAGCAGCAGGTGCCGGATCTCGGTGAGCTTCAGCCCGCGCGCGGCGAGCCCGGCCTTCAGGGCCCCGATCGTCGAGCTCGGGCCGCAGTCGAAGAGCGCGGGCCCGCCGTCCGTCTCGACGAGGTACGAGGCGACGGTTCGGGCAGCGCCGTGATGGTGCAGGTCGATCGGCTCCGGCTCACCCACGAGGCGATCCTACGTCCCGGGGAGGGTCTATCTTTGAGCGAATGGCGCTCCGCGGCGGCATCGACCTCGGCGGCACGAAGATCGAGGCGATCGTCGTGGACGACTCCCATGCGGTGCTCGGGTCGGCGCGGCGGGCGACGCCGACCGGCGGCGGGCCGCCCGGCGTGGTCGAGGAGCTCGCGGCCGCGCTGGCGGAGGCGGCGACGGTGGCCGGCACGGAGCCGGGCGCGCTCGCCGGCGTCGGCGTCGGCTCACCCGGCCAGGTCGACCGCGACCAGGGGACGGTGGCAAAGGCCGGCAACCTCCCGGACTGGTCGGAGCCGTTCCCGGTCGCGGCCACGCTCGGCCGGCAACTGGGGACGCGCGTCGTGCTCGGCAACGACGTACGGGTGGCGGTCGAGGCGGAGCGCGTGCTCGGCGCCGGCCTCCACCATCCTTCGTTCCTCGGGGTCTGGTGGGGAACGGGTATCGGCGGGGCGGTCGTGCTCGACGGGAAGCTGTGGCTCGGCCGCGGCTCCGCGGGAGAGATCGGGCACGTCGTGGTGAAGCTCGGCGGCGCGCGCTGCCCCTGCGGGCGGCGCGGCTGTCTCGAGGCCTACGCGGGACGGGGCGCGATGGAGCGGCGTGCGCGCAAGGCGGAGAGCGACGGGGAGAAGACGAAGCTGTTCGAGATCATGCAGAAGCACGGACGGACGCGACTGACGAGCGGCGTCTGGGCCACGGCGCTCGTGCGCGGCGACAAGCTCGCGCAGTCGCTCATCGACGAGGCGGTCGAGGCGCTCGGCGCCGGCATCGGCTCGGTCATCAACGTGATCGACGTGGGCGCGGTGGTGATCGGCGGCGGTCTCGGCACGCGCTTCGGCGAGCCGTACGTCGAGCGCATCGCCGCCGCGGCGGCGCCGCATCTCTTCGTCGCCGACCGGCCGCCGGCGTTCCTGCCGGCGGAGCTGGGCGATCTCGGCGGCGCGATCGGCGCAGCGCTGCTCGTCGACGAACACGACTGACGCGCATGCGCCGCGCTCCGTTTCCCGTCCTTCCCGTCGGGATCGTCGTCGTGCTCAAGACCGCGCTGGGCGCCGCGGTGCTCGGCCGCTACGGCTGGCAGCGGGACGAGCTCTACTACGTCGTCGCCGCCCGGCACCCGAGCCTCGGCTACGTCGACTTTCCGCCCGTGACCGCGCTGCTCGGCGCCGGCGGCCGCGTGCTCTTCGGGGAGTCGCGCGTCGGGCTGCGGGCGCTCGCGCTCGTCGCCGGGGCCGGAGTCGTCGTCGTCTGCGCGCTGATCGCACGCGAGCTCGGCGGCTCGCGGCGGGCGCAGACCATCGCCGCCGCCGCGGCTGCGCTCACGATCATCCTGCTCGCGGTGAACACGCTCTTCCAGCCGGTCTCCTTCGACTTCCTGCTCGAGGCCGTCCTGCTCTGGCTCGCCGTGCGGCTCGCGCTCGCGCCGACGCGGCGGCTGTGGATCGCCGTGGGCATCGTGCTCGGCGTCGGGCTGGAGACGAAGTACACGATCGGCGTCCTCGCCGCCGCGCTCGTGGCCGGCGCGGCCGTCTTCCGGCGCGACCTGCTGCGGCTCGCCGACCTCGGGATCGCGCTCGGGATCGCGCTCGCGCTCGCCGCGCCGAACATCGTCTGGGAGGCGCAGCACCGGTGGGAGACCGTTCGCTTCCTCGCCGGCACCGGCCCGAGCGCGACCTCGGAGACACGTCCGCAGTTCCTCGTGAACCTCCTGATCATCGCCGGCGTCGCGCTCATCCCGGTGTGGATCGCCGGGTTCCGGAGGCTGCACCGCGACCGGAGCACGCGCTGGCTCGCGTGGGCGACCGGCCTCGTCTGCCTCGTGTACTTCGCACTCGGCGGCAAGTCCTACTACGCGGGGCCGGTCGTCGTCGTCCCGCTCGCGGCCGGGGCTCTCTCCGTCGAGCGATGGCTCCGCACGCCGCGGCGTCTCGCGGTCGCCGCCGTGCTCGCCGTCGTGCTCACGCTGCCGGCGCTCCCGATCGCGGTGCCCGTGCTCCCGGCGGCGACGATGGTGCGCTGGCACGTCGTCGACGCCCGCTCGGACTTCAAGGACGAGCTCGGCTGGAGCTCGGTCGTCGACGGGGCCGCGCGTGCGGCCGCGGTCCGGCCGGCGGCCGCGGTCGTCGCCGCGAACTACGGCGAGGCCGGCGCGCTCGACGTGCTCGGCAAGGGGAGAGGCCTGCCGCCGACGGTGAGCGGCAACATGAGCTACCGGTACTGGCGCCCCGCGCGGCTCCGCTCCGACGACGTCGTCGTCGTCGGCTACGACACGGCCGCGCTCGGCTCGCTCTGCACGCGGTATCGCGTCGTGGCCCACGTGCAGGTCCCGTACGGCGTGAAGAACGACGAGGCCGGCGTCCCGATCGCGACGTGCACGCTCCGCGGCGGCCTCGACGCCGTCTGGCCGCAGCTGGTGTACCCGAAGTTCTAGGCGCGCTTCCGCGCGGCCGCGACGATCGCCTCTGCTTCCGCGCGGTTACCCCAGCCGCGCGTCTCTGTCTGCTTCGACGGCTCGAGATCCTTGTAGCGCTGGAAGAAGTGCTCGATCTCGTCGCGCAGCTCGGCGTTCACGTCGTGGATGTCGCGCACGCGCGTGAAGGAAGGGTCGCCGAGCGGCACGCACAGCACCTTCTCGTCCGGGCCCTTCTCGTCGCTCATGTGGAAGACGCCGATCGTCCGGACGTGGATGCGGCAGCCGGGAAACGTCGGCTCGGCGACGAGCACGAGCGCGTCGAGCGGGTCGCCGTCGTCTGCGAGCGTCCCCTCGACGAAGCCGTAGTCGGCCGGGTACGTCATCGAGGTGAAGAGGCGCCGGTCGAGCACGACGCCGCCGAGCTCCTCGTCCCATTCGTACTTGTTGCGCGATCCCATCGGGATCTCGACGAAGACGACTGCCTCGGTGTCGTTCACGCGTGCGCGGCCGTGCGGACGAGCGCGGACTCGAGGTCCTCGAGCAGGTCCTCGGCGGACTCGATCCCCACCGACAGCCGCACGAGGTTCGGCGGGGGCGCGAACGGCGCGCCCGCGGTGGCTGCGTGCGTCATGCGCGCCGGCACCTCGATCAGGCTCTCGACGCCGCCGAGCGACTCCGCCAGCTGGAACAGCTTCGTCCTGGCGACGAGCGCGACCGCCTCCTCCTCCGAGGCCGCGAGGAACGAGACCATGCCGCCGAAGTCGCGCATCTGCCGCGCCGCGATCGCGTGGCCGGGATGGGTCGGCAGCCCCGGGTAGAAGGTCTGCTCCACCTGGGGGTGACGCGAGAGGTAGATCGCGACCGCGGTGGCGTTGTCGCAGTGCTTCTGCATGCGCAGCGCGAGCGTCTTGATCCCGCGCAGGACGAGCCACGAGTCGAACGGCCCGGGCACGGCGCCGAGCGACTTCTGCAGGAAGTAGAGGCGTTCGGCGATCGTCGGGTCGTTTGTGGCGGCGAAGCCGCCGATCACGTCGGAGTGGCCGCCGAGGTACTTCGTCGTCGAGTGCACGACGACGTCGGCGCCGAGCTCGAGCGGGCGCTGGAGGTACGGGGTCGCAAACGTGTTGTCGACGACGAGCAGCGCGCCGGCAGCGTGCGCCGCGTCGGCCGCCGCCTGGATGTCGATCACGTTCAGCAGCGGGTTCGACGGCGTCTCGACCCAGACCATGCGCGTGCTCTCGTCGAGGTGGTCCCCGAGGTTCGCGAACTCCGCCGCAGGCACGTACTCGAAGCGATAGCCCTTCGGCTCGTACACCTGCGACGTCATCCGGTAGACGCCGCCGTAGACGTCCGCGATCAGCACGACGCGCTCGCCGGGGTCGACGAGGTGCATGAGCGTCGTCGTCGCGCCGAGGCCCGACGAGAACGCCACCCCGTGCTGCGCGGACTCGAGCGAGGCGAGGCACTGCTGCAGCGCGGTGCGCGTCGGGTTGGCGACGCGCGAGTAGTCGTAGCCCTTGTGGACGCCGACTTCGTCCTGCACGTACGTCGAGGTTTGGTAGATCGGCGTGATGATCGCGCCGGTGGCGGGATCCGGCTCCTGCCCCTCGTGAATCGCCCGGGTCTCGAAGTCCATCAGTCCGGTGACTCTAGCCGGGCGCCGAGGAAGCGCGCGAGCCGTCGCAGCTGCGGGGCGACCGCGACGGGCCGGATGCCGTCCTCCCACCAGAGGCCCTGCACCTTCAGGACGCCGGCTGTGCGGTCGTGCACGGGCTCGATTCGCCCGACGAGCCGGTCGCCGCGCAGGACCGGCAGGACGTAGTAGCCGTACACCCGCTTCGCCTTCGGCACGTACATCTCGAGCCGGTAGTAGAAGCTCCACAGCGCCTCGGCGCGGTCGCGGTCGTGGATCAGGCGGTCGAAGGGGGACAGGAACGTGACGCGGCTCGGCACGGGGCCGTCGGTCGCGTCCGGATGCGCGACCCAGCTGCCGTTCCGCTCGAGACGCACGCCGAGCGCGCGGAAGCGCTTCTCGGCGAGCAGCTTCCTCGCCTCCGGCCACGACACGCTCTCGGTCTCGGGATACCAGCGCTCGGCGAGGTCCCAGAGCCGCTGGTTGCCGCGGCGGCCGGCGACGGCGACCTCGCCGCGCGCGGCCAGGCACTCGAGCATCAGCCCCATCTTGCGGGCGCCCCACCATTCGTGGTGCTCGCGCATCGAGCCGGCGTGGTTCTCGATCTCCCGCGAGAGCAGCGGCCCGCTCCGCTCCAGCTCGCGGAGGACATGGCGGCGGTAGGCCGCGTTCGCCTTCACATGCGCTTCGACCCGGTCGCTCTCGGTATCGCCGCCGCGCCTTCGCATCCGGGCCCGGAGCAGTGGCAGGTCCTCCACCGGCCAGAGGAACGCGCGCCACTCGACGAGCTTCCGCTCCTCCCAGAGCAGCCGGTCGAGCTCGCCGCGGTCGAAGGCGCCGAGCCGGCTCCAGAGGACGAGGTGCTGCGGCGGGGCGACGGTCGCGATCGGGTCGAGCTGGAGGAAGCCGAGCCGGCGAACCGTCTCGAGGACGCCGGCGGCCGAGCCGTCGAGGAGCTGTGAGCGCACCGCGATCCGGCGCGCTTCTGCAAGGCTCACCTCGGTGGACTTCACGGGCTTTGTTCTAGCGCACCTGCCGCCACCGCCGGCGCAGGTGCTCGAGGTCGGCTGCGGCGACCGCGGCGGCGTCGTGCCGAGTCTGGCCGAGGCCGGCTACGACGTGCTCGGCGTCGACCCGCGCGCGCCCGAGGGGCCGCACTTCCGGCAGGTCGACTTCCGCGAGGTGGACGGCACCTTCGACGCCGTCGTCGCCGGACGGGTGCTCCATCACCTGCATCCTCTCGGCGAGGCGCTCGACCGGCTGGCCGCGCTCGCGCCGCTGCTCGTCGTCGACGACTTCGCCCGGGATCTGATCGACGCCGCGGCCCAGGACTGGTACGAGGGGCAGCACCGGCTGCTGGCGGCGGCCGGGTCCGAGCCGAAGGGGCCGCGGTCGCTCGACGAGTGGCGGCTCGAGCATCCCGACCTCCACCCGCACGACCTCATGCTGGACGCGCTCCGGGCGCGCTACGACGAGCGCACGCTCGAGTGGGTGCCGTACTTCCACCGCTGGCTCGGCGGCCCGAGCAGCGAGGCGCTCGAGCAGACGCTCATCGGCGCCCGCGCGTTCCCGGCGATCGGCTGGCGCTGGGCGGGGGTCAGACGCTAGGCGCGCGTCCCGCTGAGCACGTCGACGACGTGCTCCTCCGCGCTGTCGCGGTAGCCCGCGCCGAGCTTGTCCTCGAGCAGCTTCGCCAGCTCGCCGCTCTCGCCCAGCTCCTCCGTGATGTCCGCACCGCCGACGAGCTCGCCCTTCACGAACACCTGCGGGATCGTCGGCCAGCCCGACACCGCGGTCAACTCCTGCCGGATCGCGGCGTCGGGAAGGATGTCGACGGTCGTCACCGGCGCGCCCGCCTCGCGGAGCGCGCGCAGCGCGCGGTCGGAGTTGCCGCACATCACGAACTGCGGCGTCCCCTTCATGAACAGCGTCACCGGCTCGTTCTCGATCACGTCCTTGATGCGGTCGCCCAGCTCGCTCATCTGCTTGTTCCTCTCGTCTTGATCCGAAGCTCGTGGATGGTGCCGTCGCGCAGCGGCCCGGCGAGCGCCTCGTTGACGCGACGATGCTGGTCGAGCAGCGAGAGCCCGTCGAAGCTCGGGCTGGCCACGGTCACCTGGAAGTGGTCGCCGCCGCCGTTGCGGTCCTCGACGTGCAGCTCGGCCGCGTCCGGGAACGCGTCGCGAAGCAGGGACTCCAGGCGCTCGACCACCACAGCCCCATGCTAGTGGTTTGACCGGCAACGTTCGCCGGGCCCCCGGCTCCGTCACCGGTCAAACCACTCGCCCGGCGTACCCTGTGGGCGTGGAGGAGATCGGCCTGTTCCCGCTCGGCATCGTCCTGCTCCCGACGGAGCGCGTGCCGCTGCACATCTTCGAGCCGCGCTACCGGGAGCTGATCCACGAGTGCCTCGAGCACGAGCGCCAGTTCGGGCTGCTCTTCGAGGACGAGGACGGTGTGCGCGAGCTCGGGACACGGGCGCACGTGGTCGAGGTGCTCGAGCGCTTCGACGACGGCCGGCTGAGCGTCCTCGTCGAGGGAGTCGACCGCTTCCGCGTCGAGCAGCTGACCGAGGGCCGCTCGTTCCTGACCGGGCTCGTCGTGCCGGTCGACGACGAGCCGGACGAGGTCGATCCCGTGTCCGCCGTGAAGGCGGCGGGCACGTTTCGTGCACTCGCCGCGCTGGCCGACGCCGAGACCGACGAGATCGACGAGAGCTCGGCGCAGCTCTCCTTCGAGCTCGCCGCGCAGGTCGAGCTCGATCCGGCGGCGAAGCAACAGCTGCTCGAGCTTCCGTCCGAGCAGACCCGTCTGGAGCTCGTCGCCGAGCTGCTGGACAGCGCCCGCATCGCGCTCATCGCGACCCGCGAGCTCGGCGACCGCGCGAAGAAGAACGGAAGCCGCTTGTAGCCGCGCGAAGTGCTGCGCACTTCGCGCGGGGGGTGATGTTTGTGCTCCGCAGAGCGCGTGGCGGCGGAGCCGCCACGCTTCTATGTGACCAGGGGCGGTCGGTTCGGGTAGCGCGGCCGGTGGCGGCTTTCGCCGTCCCCGCCCGCGTGGGGTCGGCCGGAGGCTAACGCCTGCGGCGTTAGCCTCCGGCCCTGGTCCGGTCGACGAGCGCCGGTTTCAACCTTCTCCGGTTCAGACGGTCCAGGGCCGGCGCGAACGCGAAGCGTTCGCAGAGGCCGGATGCACGCGGACGGGGACGGCGAAGCCGCCACCGGCCGCGCCACCAGGACCCGCCGCCCCTGGTCGCATAAGAGCGCGGCGGCTCTGCCGCCGCGCGCTCTGCGGAGCACAACATTCCCCCCGCCTGAAGTGCGTAGCACTTCAGGCGGCGCGCTAGCGGCGATGGGCGAGGAACTCGAGTAGGTCGGACCGCGTCAGCACGCCGATCGGCTTGCCTTCGCGGGCGACGAGGACGGCGGTGGCGCCGCCCGTGAGGGTTGCGAAGACCTCCTCGAAGGCCGTCGACGCCTCGACGGCTGCCAGCGGCGGCTGCATCGCGGCGGCGACGTCCTCGTGCAGGACGTCGGGGTTCAAGAAGACGCGCTCCAGCAGCGCGCGGTCCTGGAGCGAGCCGATCACGTCGGCGAGCGAGTCGCACTCGCCGTTGCGCACGACCGGTAGCTGCGAGATGCCGTAACGCTGCATCGTGTCGATCCCCTCGCCGACCTTCTGGTGCGCGGAGATCGTGACGAGGCCGGGCGGCGCGCCGCCGTGCTTGGCGCGCAGCACCTCCTCCACCGTCGGCAGCGGCGCCTGGCGCTCGAGGAAGCCGTGCTCGAGCATCCAGTTGTCGTCGTAGAACTTCGACATGTAGGAGCGGCCCGAGTCGGCGATGAGCGCGAGCACTGTTCCTTCCGGGCCGAGGCGCTCGGCGACGCGGACTGCCGCCCACAGGGTCGAGCCGGCGGAGCCGCCGGCGAGGATGCCCTCCTCGCGCGCGAGCCGGCGCGCGGTGATGAACGAGTCGCGGTCGGAGACCCGGATCCATTCGTCGACGACCGCGAGGTCGATGGTGTCGGGCCACGTGTCCTTGCCGATCCCTTCCACGAGATACGGGTGCAGCTCGGAGTCGTCGGCGGCGGTGTAGATCGAGCCCTCCGGGTCGACGCCGACGATCTTGACCTCGGGCTTGTGCTCGTGGAACCAGCGGCCGACGCCGGAGATGGTGCCGCCGGTGCCGACGGAGATCACGATCGCGTCGAGCTCGCCGTCCGTCTGCTCCCAGATCTCCGGGGCGGTGACGTCGTAGTGCGCCTGCGGGTTCGCCCTGTTCGAGTACTGGTCGGGCTTGAAGCCGCCGGGGATCTCCTCGGCGAGCCGTGAGGAGACGGAGTAGTAGCTCTCGGGCGAGTCGTGGTCGACGGCAGTCGGCGTGATCACGACCTCGGCGCCGTAGGCGCGCAGCATCGCAATCTTCTCCTGGCTCATCTTGTCCGGCATCACGAAGATGCAGCGGTAGCCCTTCCGTGCCGCCGCGAGCGCGAGGCCGACGCCGGTGTTCCCCGACGTCGGCTCGACGATCGTGCCGCCGGGCCTCAGCTTCCCGTCGCGCTCGGCCGCCTCGATCATCGCAAGCCCGATCCGGTCCTTCACGGAGCCGCCCGGGTTCAGGTACTCGAGCTTGGCGAGGATCCGCGCGCCGCCTGCCGGCGACAGCTTCTCGAGCCGCACGATCGGCGTGGAGCCGATCAGGTCGAGCAGGGTCGGGTACGCTCGCGCCATCGGCGGGAAGCGTACGCCACCCGCAGCGGGCTAGCGTGCGGCGTTGGTTTCGGCGCGCGCGTGCGCGAGATCCTCGGCGAGCCGTGAGCGGCGGTCAGAGCTCGAGCGGCAGCCGCTCGTCGGGCGCCGGCCGCAGGATCTTGTCGACGTAGTCCGCAGTGGCCTGCGCGAGCCCGACGTCGCGGCCCGCGCGCTCCGAGAGGAACCAGCGATGCTCGAGGAGCTCGTGGTAGAGCTCGGCAGGGGCGCGCTTGCCGCGCAGCTCGGGCGGCATGGCGGCGATCGTGGGCTCGAACACCTCGCTCAGCCAGCGCCCGGCCGCGGCCGCCTCGGAGACGGGTGCATTGCCGGAGCGCTCGAGCCGGGCGCGAAAGGCGGTGATGTCGTTGAGCAGGCGGCGCGCCTGGTTCTCCTGCGCGTCGAGGCCGGTGAGGTGGAGCAGCCTTCGCCGGTGGTGGCCGGGCTCGACGACCTTCGAGTGGAGGCGGAGCCGCACCTCGGAGCCGCTGCTCAGCAGCTCGACCTCCTCGACGTCGAAACCGAGGTCGTTCAGCCGCCGCAGCCGCTGCTCTAGCCGCTTGCTCTCGCCCGGCGCGAACACCTCGTCGTGGGTGAGCTCCGTCCCAGAGTTGGACGTAGCGGTCGCGCACGTCTGCGGCGAACTCCCACGGATCCTCGACGACCTCGCGTCCCGAGCTCCGCGGCGAGGTCGTACAGCTCGCCCGCGAGGTTCTCCTCTGCGATGTCGAGGTCGTGGCTGCGCTGGCCGTCCGAGAGCCGCTCGTGCAGCTCGCCCGTCTCGGCGTCGACGAGATACGCGGAGAGCGCGCCGGCGTCGCGGCGGAAGAGCGCGTTCGAGAGCGAGCAGTCGCCCCAGAAGAACCCGGCCAGGTGCAGGCGGACGAGCAGCTCCGCGAGTGCGGCGAGGATCGACGGCTCTGGCGCCGGCAGCCGCTTCCGGCCGAGGATCAGGCGGTACGGGAGCGAGAACTCGAGCACGCGCGTGATCACGACCGCCGCGAGCTCCTCTCCGTCCGCGTCGACGCGCTGGCTGACGACCCCGATCCCCTCGACCGCAGGCACGTCGGCTTGCGCGAGGTCGCCGAGCAGCCGGTACTCGCGCACCGCGAAGCGCTGCGGCAGCTCCTTCAGCGCGTAGTACGAGCCGTCGATGTCGACGAACCGCACGACGTGACGGCCGATGCCGCGCTTGACGTCGACGAGGAGCTCGGCAGGCCATTCCTCGAGCGGAAGCTGCCAGGGCAGCTCGAGAAAGGCCCGCTGGTCGTCGCGGGCGACGAGCCGGAAGCGCGGGTTGGTCACGCCGCGTCGAAGACGGCGTCGGCCTGCACGGGCGCACGCCGGACCCGGCGAGGCTCGAACATGCCGCCGTGCTGCTGCTCGGCGACCGCGGCCGCCAGCTCGCCCGCGGCGAGCTTGGAGCTTGCGCGTACGAGCAGTCTCGTCTCGAGCGGGGGGACACCTCTGCGTCTGACTGTCACGGAATACGGGGTCATAACCCTCCTGTGTCGATTGTGTGAACGAAAACGAAAAGCCCCGGGGGCCACCGGCCCACGAGGCTTCATCGCCACGTCGCGCCACCTCTCGGCGCGGCACACCCAGGGTAGCTGCCGGCCACCTGGTTGCGACGCTTGAAGGCCGCCGGCGCAGGGCCGGAGGCTAACGCGGCTAGTGCCTGAAATGGCTGCGACCGGTGAAGACCATCGCGGCGCCCGACTTCTCGACGGCGTCGATCACGTCGTCGTCGCGCTTCGAGCCGCCGGGCTGGACGATCGAGGTCGCGCCGGCGTCCAGCGCGATGCGCGGGCCGTCCGGAAACGGGAAGAACGCGTCCGAGGCGAGCGCGGAGCCGCGCACGTCGTGGCCGTACGTCGCCGCCTTGTCGACCGCGATGCGGACAGCGTCGACGCGGCTCATCTGGCCGGCGCCGATCCCGATCGTGGCCAGGTCCTTGACGAGCACGATCGCGTTCGACGAGACGTGCTTGCACACGCGCCAGCGCGAAGACGAGATCGCCCCACTGCCGCTCGTCGGGCGAGCCGCACACGAGCTTCCATTCCGTCGCCGGTCCTCGATCTCGGCGTCGGGGTCCTGGACGAGCATGCCGCCGGAGACGCGCTTGTAGTGGCCGCGCCTCGAGCGCCGGCGCGGCGCCGCTCGTGGTCGACGAGGATGCGGGTTCCCTGCTTGCGCGTGAGCGCGGCGAGCGCCCCTTCCGTCGTAGTCCGGGGCGAACAGCACCTCGACGAACTGCTCGGCCAGCTTCTCGCCGAGCACGTGCTCGACCTCGCGGTTGAGCACGACCATGCCGCCGTAGGCGGACGTCGGGTCGGAGGCGAGCGCCTTGTCGTAGGCCTCCTCGAGCGTCGCCCCGATCGCCGACCCCGCACGGGTTCGCGTGCTTGACGATCACGCACGCAGGGAGCGTGAACTCGCGCGCGAGCAGGCGCGCCGCCGTGCAGGTCGTTGAGGTTGTTGAACGACAGCGCCTTCCCGTGTCAGCTGCTCGACGCGAGAGAGCAGATGCGAGCGGGCGCCGCGCTCAGCGTAGTAGGCGGCGCGCTGGTGCGGGTTCTCGCCGTACGAGAGGTCGAGCACCTTCTCGAGCGGGAGGACGATCGTCTCGGGGAACGCCTCACGCTCGGCGAACCAGCTCGCGATCGCCGCCTCGTAGCAGGCCGTCGTCGCGAACGTCTCGGCGGCGAGCTCTCTTCTCGTCTCGAGCGACAGCACTCCCTCGGCGCGAAGCTCGTCGAGGACGAAGCCGTACCGCTCCGGCCGGCAGACCGGAGCGCAGTGGGCGAAGTTCTTCGCTGCGCCGCGGAGCATCGACGGGCCGCCGACGTCGATCATCTCGACCGCCTCCGCCTCGCTCACCCCGCGCTGTGCCGACACGCGCTCGAACGGGTACAGGTTCACGCACACGAGGTCGAACGGCGCGATCTCGTGCTGCTCGAGCGTGGCCACGTCCTCGGCACGGTCGCGGCGCGCGAGGATCGCGGCGTGGATGCGGGGGTGCAGGGTCTTCACGCGTCCGCCCAGCATCTCCGGCGATTCGGTGAGCGCCTCGACGCGCTCTACGTCGAGGCCGAGCTCGTCCTCGAGATACGCGGCCGTGCCGCCGCTCGCGACGAGCTCCCAGCCGAGCTCTGCAAGCCCGCGCGCGAACACGTCGAGCCCTGTCTTGTCGTACGCCGAGATCAGCGCGCGCACAGTTCCCTCACGATCTCCGGCAGCAGCCGGTGCTCGACGGTCTTGATCCGCTCGTGCAGCGACTCCGGTGTGTCGCCGGGGAGGACCGGCACGCGCTCCTGGGCGAGGATCGACCCGCTGTCGACGCCCTCGTCGACGAGGTGCACGGTGGCGCCGGATTCGGTCACCCCGGCCGCGAGCTGGTCCTCGACCGGATGCCCGCCGGGAAAGCTCGGCAGGAGCGAGGGGTGCACGTTGACGACCGAGTCGGGGAAGCGGTCGAGGAACGCGGGCGTGAGCAGATGCATGTAGCCGGCGAGGACGACGAGCTTCACGCCGCGCGCCTCGAGCCAGTCCGCCATCGCCGTGTCGCGCGCGGCGCGATCTTCGTAGTCGCCGAGCTCGAACGCGGCGGCGGGGATCTCGCCGGCCCGCTCCAGCGCGGGCGCAGTGCTCCGGTTCGCGGCGATCGCGGCCACGGGGAGCCCGGCGTCGAGGAGCGCCTGCAGGTTCGTGCCGGTCGCCGGTGACGAGGACGCCGATCATTCGAGCTCTCCGATCACGAGCGCACCCGCGGGCGGCTCCGGCACGACCGCGCACATGCCGACGCCGAGGTTGAACACGCGCCGCGCCTCGTCCTCGTCGACGCCCTGCTCGGCCAGCCACCGGAAGACCGGCGGCCGCTCCCACGCGTTCCAGTCGATGTGCGCGCGTACGCCGTCGGGCAGCACGCGGGCGAGATTGCCGAGGATGCCTCCGCCGGTGACGTGCGCGAGCGCCTTCACGTCGGCGCGCTCGCGGAGCGCACGCACCTCGTCGACGTAGAGCCGGTGCGGCGCGAGCAGCAGCTCGGCGTCGAAGTCGTCGTCGCCGACGAGCGAGCGTACGAGCGAGAAGCCGTTCGTGTGGATCCCGCTCGACGGCAAGCCGACGACGGCGTCGCCGGGCGCGCAGCGCGAGCCGTCGATCACACGGTCGCGGTCGACGATTCCGACGCACGTGCCGGCGAAGTCGAGCTCGTCTTCCTGGTAGACGCCGGGTAGCTCCGCCGTCTCGCCGCCGATCAGCATGCAGCCTGCGGCGCGGCAGACCTCCGCAGCTCCCTCGACGAGCTCGGCAACCTGCTCGAGGTCGACCCGGTTCGCGGCGACGTAGTCGAGGAAGAACAGCGGCTCTGCGCCGCTGCAGAGCACGTCGTCGATGCAGTGTGCCGCGAGGTCCATGCCGCCCCAGCGAAGCTTGCCCGCGCGCCGCTGCAACATCAGCTTCGAGCCGACGCCGTCCGTGGAGGCCGCGAGCAGGCGGCGCTCGTCGAGCGGGTAGAGCCCGGCGAAGCGGCCGAAGCCGGCCGCGCCCGTGGACTCCACGGCCGCGCGCAACCGATCGACCACCGCCTCGGCGGTGGCGAGCGAGACCCCGGCAGATGCGTACGTGCGGCCTTCCTCGGTCAACGAGTCGAGTCTACGACCGGCGGCGGTCGGGGCGCTGCGAGGTCATGCGAACCGCTCCGCGTACAGCTCCGGCCGCCCCTTCGGGCCGCCGGGGACGAAGCGGACGAGCGCCTCGCCGATCTCGACGTCGCCGCCCATGCGCACGCAGTCGAGCACGCCTGCGAGTGCGGCCCCCTTCGCGTCGGGATCGTCCGTCTTGAGGTAGAGCTCCTGCAGTCGCGGCTCCTCGAGCTCGGCGACGTGCAGCTCGAGCCGGTACCCCGCGTTCGTCGCCACGAACGCGGGCTGGTCGTCGGGCTCCCGGACGGGGAGGCCTGCCGCCTGCGCCCGCGCGAGCGCGTCCTCGAGCTCGTCCTCGGCAAGCGCGACACCGATGTGGTCGACCCGCGGCAGCTCCCACCGGCCCGGCTGAACGGCGACCTTGACGGCGCCGAGCGCGAGCTCCGACCGGCCCAGCTCGAAGCCGAGCCCGTCCAGCTCCTGCCACGAGATCCCCGGCGGGACCGACACGAGCTCCTGGCCGATCCGGCCGTGCCGGGCGATGAGCTCGAAGCCGAGCTTGCCGACGTAGCGCGCCTCGACCTCCCGGGCCTTGCTCGTGACGAGGTGGTAGTGGAAGAGCTGCACCGCCGCCACATCGTACGAAGGACTCGCCTGCGGCCCGTCGAAGCCGCGCTGGATGCGCTCCGGTGGCGTGCACCACATCGACCTCGTCGTCTCCTCGCTCGAGCGCAGCCTGCCCTTCTATCGCGAACTGCTCGGCCCGCTCGGCTGGCACGGCATCGGCGAGGTCGAGGGCGAGCGGGGCGAGACGATCTGGTACCTGACGGGCCGCGAGACCTCGCTCGGCCTCCGCGAGGCGCAGAGCGAGCCCGGCGCTGTCGACCGCTACGCGCCGGGGCTGCACCACCTCGCCTTCGAGGTGCCGTCGCGCTCTGTCGTCGACGAGCGCGCCGCCTGGCTCGTCGCGAGCGGCGCCGTGCTCGAGAGCGAGCCGCAGGAGTACACCTATCAGCCCGGCTACTACGCGGTGTTCTTCTACGACCCCGACGGCATCAAGCTGGAGATCCTCACCGTCCCGGCCCTCGCGGCCTGAAAGGAGCACCAATGTCCGACACGCCTCCCGAGCAGCCGGCCGCGCCGCAGCCGCCGCTCTACACCGGCGCCGGCCAGACCCCGGTGACCGGCGCGATCCTGCCGGTGCCCGGCAACGCCGAGCTCGCAGTCTTCTCCACGATCCTCGTCTTCCTGATCGTCCTCTGGGCCGCGACCGACGCCGTCAACGCGGGGCTGTTCGCGATCCTGATGACGGTGCTGACGAGCTTCTACATCCTCTCGCGCGGAATCGCGAAGGCATCGCGCGTGCTCGAGCAGTAGCTCTCGGTGGCGAACCTACGGTTCGCAACCGTTCTGGGTTGTGCTCCGCAGAGCGGCCGTCGGCGGAGCCGACGGCCTCTTGTGGCGCGAGGCGGCGCGTGCGGTTGCGCGCTCGGTGGTGCTCCGCATCCCCGCGCGCGTGGATCCGCCTGCGGCTAACGCGCCTGCGGCCGCGTTAGCCTCCGGCTTGGGTGACAGTGTGGGGCGGACGCCTACTGCGGCTCGCCGCGCAGCAGCGCGACATCCGGCTCCCAGCCGTCAATCACGGCGCCGAGGCTGTGCTCACGAGCAAGCGTCTCAGCGGCGCGGAACAATGCGGCCTGCTCGCCGAGCTCGCCCGTTCGGGCGATGCGCTCGAGCTGAGCGAGCGACACGCCGACCGGCAGCGGTTGGTGCTCTAGTTCCCACGAGAGCCACTTGTTGAACGGGCGCAGCCGGCCGTGGACGGCGAAGACGAATTCGAGGAACCAGCGGACGGCGTCCTGCGCGTCGAGGAGAGCCGAGAGCTCGAGCCCGAGCCGCGCGTTCTTCAGCGAGCGGTAGTAGGAGTTCACGTAGGCGTCGAGCGGCTCGGCCGCCGTGGCCGGGTCGACGCGGACGCCGTCGCGCAGGGCAGCCGCCACCTCGCCGGTCTTGTCGAGTTGCGGCTCGAGCCACGCGAGGGAGTAGCGGTTCCAGTCCGCCTGATCGCGGAGCTCGGCGAGCGTCAGCGCGACCGTCTCGACGTGCGCGCCATGCACGAACGGACGCTCGCCGCGATGCTCGCGCACGACGACGAAGACGTCCCAGTCGCTCTTGATCGCTGACGAACGCGCCCTTGCCGCGCGAGCCGAAGACGACGACGCCGAGGACGTTGTCGTCCTCGCGAGCCTCGGCTAGAAGCGCGTCGAGCTCGTCAGCCACGCACCGGTTCGAACCGGAGCTTCGCGTGGTCCACGGGAACGGCGGTCGGGTAGTCGCGGGTGAGGCACGCGCGGCAGAGCTCCGACTCCGGACGGCGCGTCGACTCGACGAGGCCGTCGTGGGAGAGGTGCGCGAGCGAGGTCGCGCCGATGTAGTCGCGCACTTGCTCGACGCTCTTCGCGCTCGCCACGAGCTCGGCCGGGTCGGCGAGGTCGATCCCGTAGAAGCACTGCCCGATCACCGGCGGCGAGGAGACGCGCACGTGAACCTCGGCTGCGCCCGCCTCGAAGAGCATCTGGACGATCTCGCGCGTCGTGTTTCCGCGCACGATCGAGTCGTCGACGACGACGAGGCGCTTGCCGGCGACCTCGGCCAGCGGGTTGAACTTCAGCCGGATCCCCTGGCGCCGCAGCTCCTGGTCGGGCTGGATGAACGTGCGCCCGACGTAGCGATTCTTGATCAGCCCCTCGCTGAACGGGATCCCGAGCGCGCGCGAGAAGCCGATCGCGGCGGGCGTGCCGGAGTCGGGGATCGGCAGCACGAGATCCGCCTCGGCCGGCGCCTCCTGCGCGAGCCGCTCGCCCATGCGCACGCGTGCGCCGTGCACCTCGATCCCGGACAGGCGCGAGTCGGGGCGCGCGAGGTAGAAGAACTCGAAGATGCAGAGCGCGCCGGGGGACGCCGGCTCGACCGCCTGCACCGTCCGGAGCCCGTCGCCGTCGACGAGCACGGCCTCGCCGGGCTCGACCTCGCGCACGAAATCGGCGCCGACGAGGTCGAGCGCACACGTCTCGGAGGCGACGACCCAGTCGTCGTGGATGCGTCCGAGCACGAGCGGTCGGAAGCCGTGCGGATCGCGGAACGCGACCAGGCGGCCCTCGGAGAGCGCGACGATCGAGTAGGCGCCATCGAGGCGCGCGATCGTGTTGGCCACCGCCTGCTCGAGCGGCGCGTCGTCGTTCGCGATCAGCGCCGCGATGACCTCGCTGTCGGAGGTCGCGCGCAGCGTGACGCCGGCCGCGTTCAGCTCGTCGCGGAGGGCGGTCGCGTTGACGAGGTTGCCGTTGTGGCCGAGCGCGACGATGCGCGCACGCCCGTGCTGGACGAGCGGTTGCGCGTTCGACCACTGCGAGGAGCCGGTGGTCGAGTAGCGCGTGTGGCCGATCGCAACCTGGCCCGGCAGTCCGTGCAGCTTCTGCTCGTCGAAAACCTGGGTGACGAGGCCGAGGTCCCGCAGGCCGGTGAGGCGGCCCTGCTCGGAGACGGCGATCCCCGCCGATTCCTGGCCCCGGTGCTGGAGTGCGAACAGCCCGAAGTACGTGAGCCGCGCGACGTCGCGGTCGGGGGCGTAGACGCCGAACACGCCGCACACGGCTAACGCACCGTCCCGATCTGGACGAGCCCGCGCGAGCCGAGCCTGTCGACGTCCGCGGCCGCGCACGCGAGGATCGCAGCGGGGCCCTGGACCTCGTCGTCGCCCGGGAGCGGGACGTCGGCCGCGCGGCCGCTCCAGCGGGCCGCCTCCTCGAGCGCCCGCGCGAGGCCGCCCGCGCCGACGTCGTGGCAGAGACTGAGCAGGGGCGACGCCTTCCAGAGGAAGCGGATGAGCGCCGCCTCCGCGGCCAGGCCGGTCTCCGGAAGCGACGCGAGCAGGACGACGTCGCCGGCCTCCCAGCGGTCGGGCACGAGACGGACGTCGGGCACGAGGCCGACGCAGCCGACGACCGGGGTCGGCGGGATCGGGCGCCCGTCCGTCTCGTTGTAGAGCGAGACGTTGCCGGAGACGACCGGGATGCCGAGCGCCTCGGCCGCCTGTGCGATCCCCTCGATCGCCTGCGCGAGCTCCCAGGCGATCTCCGGCTTCTCCGGGTTGCCGAAGTTGAGGCAGTCGGTGAGCCCGATCGGCTCGCCGCCCGCGCACGCGACGTTGCGCGCCGCGCCGAGCACCGCCTGCACGCCGGCGGCGAACGGGTCCACCTCGCCCGCGCGCGGCCCCTGCAGCGAGATCGCCAGCCCCTTCAGGGAAGGACGCAAGCGGACGACGGCCGCGTCGAAGCCGGGACGCCGGACCGTGCGAGACCCGACCAGCTGATCGTACTGCTCGTAGATCCAGGAAAGGGCGGAGCCCGTGTCCGCGCCCTGCGGCCGCGGACCAGGCCAGCGGTCCGGCTTGCGGGGCGACTGCTCGATCTCGTAGCGCGGGCACTCGTCGGTGAGGAGCCGGGAAGGGATGTCGCCCACGACCTCTTCTCCCCAGTAGGCCCGCAGCATGCCCGTGTCCGTTACCCGGCCGATCACCGTGCACGGCAGCTCCCACTTCGCGCACAACGCCTCCGCCGCCGCGAGCATCTGCGGGCGGACGACGGCGACCATGCGCTCCTGCGACTCGGAGATGACGATCTCCCAGGGCTCCATCCCCGACTCGCGCAGCGGAACCCGGTCGAGGTGGACGTCCAGGCCGGCGCCGTCGCGCGCCATCTCGGAGAGCGCGGAGGCGAGGCCGGCGGCGCCGCAGTCCTGCAGCGACTCGACGAGCCCCGACTCGACGAGCTCCATCGACACCTCGATCAGCTTCTTGCCCGTGAACGGGTCGCCGACCTGCACGGAGGGCCGCTTGTCGGGATCGTCCTCGCCGAGCTCCTGGCTGGCGAGCACCGAGGCGCCGCCGATGCCGTCGCGGCCGGTGGTCGCGCCGTAGAGCACGACGAGGTTCCCCGGCCCCTGCGCCTTCGCCGACTGGAGCCGGGCCGCGTCCAGCAGCCCGACGCACATCGCGTTGACGAGGCAGTTCCCCCGGTACGCCTCGTCGAACACGGTGGCGCCGCCGACGTTCGCCACTCCGACCGAGTTGCCGTAGTTGCCGATGCCGGCGACCGCGCGCTCGAAGTGGTGGTCCGGCGCGCCGAACCAGAGCCCGTCGAGGAGCGCGATCGGGCGCGCGCCCACAGCGACGATGTCGCGCAGGATCCCGCCGATCCCGGTCGCGGCCCCCTGGAACGGCTCGACCGCGGAGGGATGGTTGTGCGACTCGACCTTGAACGCGACCGCGAGCCCGTCGCCGAGGTCGAGCACGCCGGCGTTCTCGCCCGGCCCTTGCAGGACGCGCTCGCCCGTCGAGGGCAGCCGGCGGAGCAGGCGTGCAGAGTGCTTGTAGCCGCAGTGCTCCGACCAGAGGAGCGAGAAGACGGCGAGCTCGAAGTGGTTCGGGTCGCGGCCCAGGAGCTCCTGGATACGGTCCGCTTCCCAGTCGGTCAGACCGAGGGCGCGGTGGAGCGGCTGTTCCGCAACCTGCGTCAGGTGACTCATCTTAGTTGGCCAGACAGACGGGGCCCCCGGTGCGTTACAAGGAGGCGTGAGCCGGAAGCACCTCGCGCTGCTCCTGACCCTCGCCATGATCTGGGGCGCGTCCTTCATGTTCATCAAGGTCGCGGTGCGCGAGCTCTCGCCGGCGACGCTGATCCTGGGCCGGCTCGGGTCGGGCGCGCTCGCGCTCGCCCTGATCGTGCAGTACATGGTCGGCGGGCGGGAGGCGCTGCGCCAGATCAGGGAGAACGCCGGCTGGCTCGTCGTCGTCGGGCTCGTGAACACGGCGGTGCCGTTCTGGCTGCTCTCGTGGGGCGAGACCCGCATCGACTCCGGACTCGCGTCGATCATCCAGGCCGCGGTGCCGATCTTCAACGCGCTGATCGCCTTCGGCTTCTTCCACGAGGTGCGGGTGACCGGGGTCAAGCTCGTCGGGATCGCGGTCGGCTTCGTCGGCGTGGCGCTGCTCGTCGGCGCCCAGCCGCAGGGGAAGGTGCTCGGCGCCGTCGCCGTCGTCGGGATGGCCTTCTGCTACGCGCTCGGCGCCCTGCTCGTCGGCCGGCATCTGACCCGGGTGGGGCCGTCCGTCGTCGCGCTCGCAACGACCGCGCTGTCGGCGTTCGTGTCGCTCCCGGCCGGGATCGTGCAGGCTCCGCACCACTCGCCGGGGTGGAAGGCGATCGGCTCAGTGCTCGCGCTCGGCGTGGCGGGGACCGCGGTCGCGTACCTGCTCTTCTTCGCCCTGATCGCAGGAGCGGGCGCGGCGTACGCGTCGCTCGTCACCTACCTGATCCCGCCGATCGCGCTCGCATACGGCGCCGTCTTCCTCGGCGAGGGCATCGGCGCCGTCGCGCTCGGCGGGGCCGCGCTCGTGCTCGGCGGGGTCGCCCTCGGCACCGGCGCGCTCAACCCGTCCCGCCTGCGGCGCCGGGTGGTGCCGGAGGCGTGACCGGGCCGTCGATCCGGCGGGCGCGTCCTGACGACGTCGACTTCCTGCACGAGCTCGTCAACGACGGCGACGTGCGGCCCTTCCTCGGCGTGCGCACGGCGACGGACCGCGAGGCCCTGGTCGAGGAGGTCGAGCGCTCGCTGCACGAGCCCGAGGCGTTCGGCCGCTTCGTGATCGAGCTCGACGGCGAGCGGGCCGGCTCCCTGGGCTTCCACGTCGAGAACGAGCGCAGCCGGATCGCGCGCGTCGAGCGGCTCGCAGTCCATCCGCGCTTCCGAGGCCGGCGGCTCGCCGACGACGCCACGCGCCTCTTCATGCACGAGCTGCTGTTCGAGCTCGGCTTCCACCGGCTCGAGCTCGAGATCTACGCGTTCAACGAGCGGGCGCAGGCGCACGCCGAGCGTGCCGGCTTCGTCCGCGAGGGCGTGAAGCGGAAGGCGTACCTGCGCGACGGCGAGTGGCTCGACGCCGTCATGTACGCGCTCGTACGCGAAGACGTCGGCTGAGGACGACGCTCTCAGGCTTCGGGGCAGACGACCGCCGCCCAGAACATGGCGGCCGCACGAGCGCCGGCGTCGGGATGCCCGAGGACGCGGTCCGGAGCACGGGCGGCGCGACCGCGGCGGGGCACGAGGGACGCGGTCGCGTCCGCTCCGGCCGCCGCCGCCGCCGCGGCTCCTCGCAACGCGGTGACCAGATCGCCGTCGCGCGTCGCGGCGCGGAGAGCCTGCGCGGCAGGTGCCATCGCGTCCACGACCGTCCGGTCGCCCTGCTCGCAACGCCCCCTCCTGCACATCCCCTCGACTGCCGCCTCGGCGGCGCCGGCGAGCTCCGCGAGGCCGACCTGGCGCGTGTCGCCGAGCGCGCGTCCGGCGTGGAGGAGCCCCGTTCCCCAGAGTGGTCCGGCCGAGCCGCCGACACCGGCGAAGGCCTGTGCGGCTGCACGCAGCACCGCGCCCGGTGAGTGCGGCGGCGCCGCGGCAAGCGCACCCGCCACCGCGCGCCAGCCGAGCACCATCGTGACGCCGTGGTCGCCGTCGCCGGCGAGCGCGTCGAGCCGGTCGAGCTCCTCCTGCCCGTTCTCGGTCGCCTGCAGCGCGCGCAGGAGCGCCGAGTGGACCGCGGCGGCGTCCGCGCTCACCATGGCTCGTCGAGCGGCGGCGCTGCGAGCGCGCGGCCGGGCGCGTCCATCAGCCGGCGGAGCTCGTCGTCGAGGACCATGACCGTGAGCGAGAGGCCCGCCATCTCGAGCGACGTGATGTACTCGCCCACGCGTGCGCGGTGAACCGGGAGGCCGAGCTCGCCGAGGCGTTGCGACACGCGGCGCAGGACGACGAGTCCTTCCATGAGCGGAGTCGCGCCGAGCGTGTTCACCAGCACCCAGACGGACTCGCCCGCCGCGGGCTCGAGCTCGCCGAGGACGAGCTCGAGCAGCTCGTCCGCGACGGCGTCGGCGGGCGCGAGCGGCCGGCGGGCGAGTCCCGGCTCGCCGTGCACTCCCATGCCGACGCCCATCGTCCCCTCGGGGAGGTCGAATGTCGGTCGTCCCGCCGCCGGGACCGTGCACGGCCCGAGGCCGATGCCGACCGTCCGCGTGCGTGCGTTCGCGTGCGCGCCGGCCGCATGCACCTCGTCGAGCGAGGCGCCCTCGTCGGCCCGTGCGCCGGCGACCTTCAGGACGAACACGTCGCCGGCGACGCCGCGCCGCCGCTCGCGCTCCTGCGCCGGCGCCGAGGCGAGGTCGTCGGTCACCGTGAGGTGGAGCGTGCGGATGCCGCGGTCGGCGAGCAGCTCGGCCGCCATCTCGAAGTTCATCACGTCACCCTCGTAGTTCCCGTAGAGGAAGAGGACGCCCTCACCGCGGTGCGTTCGCTCTGCGACCTCGACGATCGGCGTCGCCGGCGGCGACGCGAAGACGTTTCCGAGCGCGGCACCGTCGGCGAACCCGGGGCCGACATAGCCGAAGAAGGCGGGCTCGTGTCCGGAGCCGCCGCCCGTGACGATGGCGACGCGGCGGGCGTCGGCGCGCGCGGTGGAGACGATGCCGCGCCGCGTCCCGGTCACCTCGATCTGGCCGGGGTAGGCGGCCTCGAGCCCGTCGACCATCTCGTCGACGACCGCGAACGGGTCGTTGAGCAGCTTGCGGATCGGACGCCTCCGTCAGCCGCCGGCGGACTCGGGCAGCCCGAGCACCTGCCCGCCGTCGGCGTGGATGACGTTCCCCGTCGTCCATGCGCTCTCGGGCGCGCTGAGGTACCAGACCCAGACGGCGATGTCCTCGACCGTGCCCATCCGGTTGAGCGGCACGCGACGGGCGAGATCGGCGTACGTCGCCTCGAGGTCGTCCGCATACGTTGCGTGGATCGGGGTGTCCACCGGGCCGGGGGCGATGCAGTTCACCCGGATGCCGTCCGCGGCGAGCTCGTACGCCCACGAGCGTGTGAGGTACTCGAGGGCCGCCTTCGACGACCCGTAGAGCATCGTGCCGGGCTTGACCATCGAGCCGACCGACGAGCTGACGTTGACGATCGCCGCGTCGTCGGAGGCGCGCAGCGCAGGGAGCGCAGCCTGGACGAGGAAGAAGGGGCCCGCCACGTTCACGGCGTAGTGCCGCTCGAACTGCTCGCGCGTGAACGCGTCCATCGGGCCGTTCCAGATCACTGCTGCGTTGTTCACGACCACGTCGAGGCGGCCGAACGCCGCCAGTGTCTCCTCGACGATCTGCGCAGGCGCCGCGGGCTCGCCGAGATCGTGCGGGAGCACGACCGCGCGCCCGCCGGCCGCCTCGATCGCCGCGCGGACCTCGTCGAGCGGCTCGCGGCGGCGTCCGGCGAGGGCGACGTCCATCCCCTTCTGCGCGAGCAGCTTCGCCGCCGCCGCGCCGATGCCGGTGCCGCCCCCGGTGACGACGGCGACACGACTCACCGTGTCGCCTGCCCGTAGTACGCCGCGGGCCCGTGCTTGCGCCGGAAGTGACGCTCGAGCAGCGCGTCGGACACGGGCTCCGCGGCGCCGTCGAGCACGACCGTGTTGAACGCGAGCAGCGCGATCTCCTCGAGCGCCGCCGCATGCTCGACCGCCTCCGCGGCCGACGCGCCCCACGCGAACGGCCCGTGCGACGCGACGAGTGCGCCCGGCGTCTCGAGCGGGTCGAGGCCGTCCAGGGTCTCGACGATCACCGCTCCCGTCAGCCGCTCGTACGCGCCGGCGCACTCGCCGTCGTCGAGCCGGCGCGTGCACGGCACCGGCCCGCGGAAGTAGTCGGCGTGCGTCGTCCCGAGGCAGGGAATCGGCCGGCACGCCTGCGCCCACGACGTCGCCCACGTCGAGTGCGTGTGCGCGACGCCGCCGACCGCTTCGAACGCGCGGTACAGCTCCAGGTGGGTCGGCGCGTCGGACGAGGGGCGGAGGCCCCCGAGGTGCTCGCCGGTGTCGAGCCGGAGGAGGGCGACGTCCTCGACGCGAAGCTCCGCGTACGGGACGCCGCTCGGCTTGATCGCGACGACGCCGCCGCCGCGATCGACGGCGCTCACGTTGCCGAAGCTCGCGTGGACCAGCCCGCGCGCGACGAGCTCGAGGTTCGCCTCCAGGACCTGCCGTCTGAGCTCGTCCGGCACGGCCTACGGATACGTGTAGTCCGGTACGAGATCGATCGCGTGCCCGGAGCCGGACTCCAGGATGATCTTCAGCGAAGGCTCCGTGTCGAGATAGAAGAACTCGATCGTCTCTCCGATCCGCCCGCCCATCAGCACAGGCGAGCCGATCCCGGCGAACCGCTTCTTCAGCTCCGTCGACTCGTCGAAGTCGTGCAGCATCACGGCGACGTGGTGCAGGCCCTCGCCGTGCTGGTCGAGCCACTCCTTGTAGATGCTCGGGCCCTCGAGGGGCTGCAGCAGCTCGAAGCCCATGTCACCGACGTGCGTCTCGGCGCCGAGCATCGTGTAGTCGACCTGCTCGCCGCGTACGACGGTGTCGTGCAGGCGCGGAGGTTCGTGGCGGTACACGTTCCACGGGCCCCACCCGAGCAGCTTCGTGTACGTCTCCATCGTCTTCTGCAGGTCATGGCAGACGACCGCGATCTGGGAGATCGTCAGCGGCCGGCCGAGGATGCCCTGCAGGGCGGAATCGGCGGTCTGCTTCTCGCTCACGTCGTCACTCCTTCGGTGTCGATGCGGACGGTCTCGTAGGGCGCGAGCTCGATCGTCCCGCCGGCCAGCGGCTCGGCGGCGCCGCGGAAGCGCTGTGGCTCGAGGCGTGCCTGCTCCGCCGTCTCCTCGTTCAGCCGCCGCAGGGTCGCGGCGCCCGCGAGCCCGGTGACGGCCACGGTCTGGATCTTCGGCGAGAGATTGGCGGCGAGCAGCGTCGTACCGCGGGCATGGCGGGCGGCGAGGCCCGCGAACGTCAGCGGGCGGCCGCTCGTGCACGCCAGCACCTCCGCGCCGTGCAGCGAGCACACGTCGGCGACGACGTGGTAGAGCGGGAACACGTCGCCGGCGTGTGCCGGGAACTCGTCCGGCAGGGGCGGCGCCTCGTCGCCCTGGACGACGCCGCGCCAGCCGGTCGTCTCGAAGTAGGTCACGGCGTCCGCGCCCTGCTCCGCGAGGTGCGCGGCGCTCGCGACGGTCCAGGCGGCGCCGAGCAGCGACGCCTGCCGCGGGTCCACCGAGTCCGGCATCGCCCCGGCCGTCTCCTCCTCGGCGACGGTCGCGTTGACGTTGTAGCGGCGCTTGAGCGTCACCGGGCCGACGAAGATCTGCTTGCCCGGCGCGAAGGCCTTCGCTGCGCGCACCTGCTCGCCCTGCGCCTCGAGCGTCTCGAGCAGCGAGACGTCGTCGAATGCGTGCACCTGCGGGTTGACCGACCAGAAGACGCCGTCCATCGCGCCGCCCTGCGGCCTCGTCCGGTTCAGCTCGCAGAAGTACATGTCGGTGCCGCCGGCGACCGGCACGCCGTCGAGCGCGAGCCGCTGCCGCACGAGCGCGACCAGCTCCGGCGGGGTCGTCTCCTCCGGCGTCACGGTCTGCGCGCCCTCCGGCACGACGAGCACGCGCGCCACTGTCGCGCCGGCGAGCGCGTCGCGCAACCGGTCGAGCTCTGCCGCGTTCTCTTCGCGCAGGAAGAGCGCGAGCTCGAGCGCCGCACCGGGGCAGGCTGCGCACGCGGCGAGCCCCCGCGCGAGCAGCTCCGGCCACGCCGGGTCGGCGAGGTGCACGTCCGCGCGGAGGTGCGCAGGGCCGAGCGCGGCGAGCAGCGCCGCCTCCGCCGCCGACGGCCCGTGCGCCGCGAGCGCGAGCCCGACGGCCGGGACGCGAACGCCGGTCGGCTCGCCGATCGCGAGCAGCGAGTGCGCGGGCGGGCCCTCGGCGTCCGGGCCCTCGGCATGCACGATGACCGTCTGCGAGAGCGTCTGGCCCTGCTTCAGCTCGCGCGGGAAGCCGAGCGCGAGCGGCGTGCAATACGTCTTGAACGAGGCGTCGCTCCAGTTGCGCTGGTCCTCGGTCTCGAACAGGTCGCCCTCGAACTCGAAGACCGCGACGGGCCCGGCCTCGAGGTCGATCTCGAGGCGGCTCACGGACGGGAAGAGCGGCACGTAGACGCCGTTCTCGAACGGCTGCGGGCCGACGAGCTCCGGCAGCGTGCCGCCGACGGGACCGTCCGGCGTCACGCCGCGGAACTGCCGGCCGGCGGTCTCGCGCCAGGGCTGGAGGACGCAGAAGCCGATGCGGTTGTAGAGCAGATCCCGCTCACCGCGCCCGTCCATCCTGAAGCTGATGTGGCCCTCGGGCGCACCGGAGATCGTGCCCTGCCAGGAGAAGTCGGTGTCGTGGCTCGTATGGCGCACAGAGAAGCGCACGTCGAACGAGTCGGGGCGCTCCTCGACCTCGAGGCCGGAGACCACACCGGGGATCGTGTTCCAGTTGCGGTCGCGCAACGCGACGTAGATCCGGCGCACGAGCTCGACCTGGTCGAGCTTGACGTAGCGGAGGTCGACGCCGTCGAGGGCGACCATCAGCGGCCCTGCGCGCAGCCACCGCAGCTGCTGCAACGGCACGTCACGGCCGTGGACGAGTGCGAGTGGCGGGATCGTCTGCATCACGTGCTCCTTCCGGGTCCTTTAGATCGCCGTCATACCGCCGTCGGCCGACCAGACCGCGCCGGTCGTGTACGGCGTGCGGTCGGACGCGAGGAACGCGATCACCTCGGCCACCTCTTCAGGCAGCCCTTGCCGGCGCAGCGGAATCGTCTGCAGCAGCGCCTCGTGCTCCTCGGGCGTCACCCAGTCGACCATCGGCGTCTTCGTGTAGCCGGGGACGACGCCGTTGACGCGGATGTTCTCCGTGCCGTAGTCGGCTGCGAGCACGCGCACGAGCCCGTACACCCCGGCTTTGCTCGACGAGTACGCGTCGTACTCCGGCGCACATCCGAACAGGCCGGTCGGCGAGCAGGTGAGGACGACCGTGCCACCGCCGCCTGCCAGCAGGGCGCGGATCCCGTGCTTCGCGATCAGGAACATGCCGGTGAGGTTGATGTCGATCACCGTGCGCCAGACGTCGACCGAGAGCCGGTCGGCCCGGTCGTCCTGACCGGCGAGCTGGACACCGGCGCAGCCGATCACGCAGTCGAGCCCGCCCCAGGCTGCGACCGCCGCTCCGACCGCCGCCTCGACCTGGGCCTCGTCCCTCAGGTCGGCGACGAGCGCGAGCGCCTCGCCGCCTGCGGCGACGACCTCCGAGACCGTGCGCTCCGCCGCCGCCCGGTCGATGTCGAGCACCCCGACGCGCGCGCCCTCGCGCGCGCAGACCTTCGCCGTCTCGCGGCCGATGCCGTTCCCGGCGCCGGTGACGACGCCCCGCTTGCCCGCGAGCAGTGTCATGTGCCTCCCTCGTTCTGATTGGCCGCAAGCGGCTGCGTGATCGCCGCCGCAGGACCAGAGACCTGGATGTCGATGCGCGTCCTGTCGGTGCGCAGCCAGGCGCGGTAGCAGTCGAACGGAACCATCTCCTCGTCCCAGCCGACCGACTCGATGAACGCGATCGGGGCGCCCGTCTCCAGCTCGAGCAGCTCGGCGAGCACCGGCTCGGCCGAGATCGCCTCGAGCGTGCGGCGGCCGCCGTGGGGCGTCACCCCGGCGCGCTCGCGCAGCCGCCGGTACAGCGACTCGTTCGGGTTCGAGATCGCGAGCGCCGCGCTGGCGAACCGTTCCGGCAGGTGGTTGACGACGTAGAGCGCCGCGAGCCCGTCCACCGAGCGCAGCCGCTCCAGCGTCGCTCCGTGCGCGCCGTGCGCCAGCTCGAGAGCGTCGCACGCCCACGCAGGCAGCGGGCCCCGCTCCGCGCGGACGATCCGCGAGGTCACCTGCCGGCCCGTGCGGTCGATCTCGTCCTGGAAGAAGCCGTCCGAGGACTGCAGCAGCCACATGCCGGGTTCGCCCTGGACGAACGTGCCCTGGCCCTTGCGGCGGTCGATCAGCCCGCGCTGCTCGAGTCGCGCCAGCGCCTGGCGGATCGTCGTGCGCGAGAGCCCGTAGCGCTCTCCCAGCTCGGGCTCCGACGCGATCCTGCTCCCGGTGTGCCAGCGCCCGCTCGTGATCTCGTGCTCGAGCAGCTCGGCAAGCTGGAAGTAGAAGGGAACCGGCGATTCCCGGTCGATGACGATGTCGGGAAGCTCGGTCATACCGGCACCACCTGCCCCTGCTCGACCGCGGCCGCCATCGCGTCCGGAGTATGGCCGAGGTCGTGGATGCGCTGTTGCTTCCCGGTGAAGACGAGCTGCGCCTCCGGCCAGGTCGGCTGGGTCCAGAACGCGCGCGGATCGAGCTCCCGGCGGGGCAGCTCGCGCCCGCCGAGGATCGTGAGCGTGTTCCGGAGCAGCGTCCGGGACACGCGTGTCTCGCCCGCGATGTCGTAGAGCGGGAACTCGCCTTCGAGCAGCGTGAAGAGGCCGATGTCTGCGCGGGCTCCCGGACGCAGCGTTCCGACCTCGTGCTCGAGGCCGAGGAGCTCGGCCGGCCGCGACGTCGATGCACGGACGACGTCCGGAAGCGACATGCCGAGAGCGAGGAACTTCGTCATGGTCGTCGGTAGGTCGAACATCGGCCCGTACACGCTCTGCTGGTGCATGTCGGTGGAGATCGTGTCCGGTCGCACGCCCTGGGCGAGCAGCGCCTCGGCCGTGGAGAAGGCGAACGATCCGGTGCCGTGTCCGATGTCGAGCAGTACGCCCCGGCCAAGCGCACGCCGCGCCGATTCGCGGAGGCGGCCCTCGTCGTCGACGACCTTCATCGTCAGTCCGGTGAACGAGTGCGTGCAGATGTCGCCCGGCCGGAGCAGGTCGAGGACGTCGTCGATCGACGGCGGACCCATGGCGATGTGCACCATCACCGGCAGCTCGCACTCCTCGCCTGCCCGCACGGCAAGGCGGAGCGACTCGACGCCCGTGTCGCCGACCGTCGGCGTGCCGATACGCACCTTGATGCCGAGCACGAGGTCGCGATGCCGGTCGACGGCGCGGCGGAGCAGTCCGACGTCGCAGTAGTCGAGATTCGCGGTCTCGAAGTTCTCGCCGACGAGTCCGATGTTCGCGATGTTGATATAGGTTGTGACCTTCACCGCGGCCTCGTCGACGATGTGCCGGCGGAAGCCCTCGATCGTCAGCGCACCGGGCGTGCCGGCGTCGTTCCAGGTCGTCACGCCGGTCCGCGTGGCAATCGGATCGGGGTCGACGCCCCAGAAGCTGAAGCCGTGGAACGTGTGCGTATGGAAGTCGACGAGCCCCGGCAGGACGAGCGAGCCGTGGGCGTCGACGACGCGGAACGCCGACTCCTCGGGGATGCCGGCGTCGACGGCGGCGACGTGGCCCCGGTCGATCGCGACGTCGAGGCGGCCGTAGTAGCCGGCGGCGGGGTCGATCACCTCGCCGCCCTTGATCAGCAGGTCGTAGTGCATGCCCACACCTTCTCTCACAGATTGCTCCACGAGCGGTCGAGCAGCGGGCGGTCGTCGATCGTCACGCTGCCCCAGTACAGATTGTGATCCCGCCAGGCGCGGCTGCGGGCGCGGATCTCGACATGCTCGCCTGCGGCGAGGTCGATGCTGATCGTCGCGTCGCCCTCGACCGACGCGCCTTCGGGGTGGGCGGCCTCGACGCGCGCGGTCGCGCGCTGCCGGAGCTCGAAGCGGCCGCCGTCGGGAAGCCGCATCGCCTCGCCGCCGCCGAGGCTGACGGAGACGGCGTCGTGGACGACGTCGTGCTCGATCGTCCACGAGGGCGCTCCGCCGGTCGTCCACGGCGAGCGCTCCGCGGCGGGGACAGGGGCCGGCCGCGGCGGCTCGCAGGACTCGCCGATGCCGCCCGGGACGACCGGGAGGAGGAGCTCGGAGCCGGCGTGGCGCAGCCGGAGGCGCGGCAGGGCGGCGTCCGGCCAGGCGCGCGGGAAGTCCGCGCAGGCGACGCTGAGCCGCAGGCGGTGGCCGGCGGCGAGCGCCCACGCGGTCGCCCAGAGCTCGACGCGGTGGGTGCCGGAGCCCGCGGCCCTGAGCCAACCGGTGGTGACGAGCTCGGCCCGGCCGTCGGGCGCGACGTCGACGAGCTTTGCGACGAGGTCGAACGGCCCGGCTGCGTCGAGGCGCTCGACGTCGAGCTGCGCCACGGGCGAGCCTGCCAGCTCGAGCGCAGAATCGAACGGCGCCGACGTGTACGTGACCGCGGCGAAGTCGTCCGGTCCCTGGTCGAGCGGGTAGCCCAGGCCGGTGCCGAGCGCGTCCCATTGCCCGCCCTGCGCCCCGACGAGCGGTGTGGCGTCGTACTCGTCCGCACCGTCGCCGGCGCTCGTGCCGAGCGTTCCGCCGGCCGCTGGCCGCAGCGTCTGCGGCTCGACGACGGGCGGAGGCCAGGTCTCGAGCGCACGCCAGCCGCCGCCCTGCACGAACACGAGTGCCGCCGGATCCGCCGGCGGGTCCGCGTCCCGCAGCGTGTGCTCCCAGAAGCGGAGAAGCAGCGGCAGCCAGTCGACCGGCTCGCGCGCCGCGACGTCGGGCTGGACGTGCAGCCACGGGCCGAAGAGGACCCGCTTCGGTGCGCCGACCTTCGCCATCGCATCGTGCATCGACTGCGGGAAGAGATCGCGCCAGCCGGCGACGAAGAACGCCGGGACGTCGATCCGGTCGAGCGGGATCACGCGCTCGCGCCAGTAGTCGTCGTAGTCCGGGTGCTCGGGCCAGCGCAGCGACCACGGACCCTCGCGCTCGAGCCGTTCGAGACGTGCGCGCCACACCTCGAGCCAGCGCCCCTCCGCGTCCTGGCACGTCGGCGGCGCGAGCTCTTGCGCGAGCATGACGCACTCGCGCGCGTGCAGGCCGAGCATGTTCGGGCAGCCGCCCGGCGAGACGAAGTCCCGGTAGATGTCCCAGAAGCCGTACACCGGGGCGATCGCGCGGAGGTGCGGAGGATTGTTCGCGGCCGTCGCGAGCGCCATGAGGCCGCCGTACGAGACGCCCCAGATCCCGACCGCGCCGTCGCTCCACGGCTGCTCCGCGGCCCACTCGACCACCTCGGCTCCGTCGCGGCCCTCCGGCAGCGGGTTCATCGACTCGACCCAGCGGCCGGATGAGCCGCCGCTGCCGCGCACGTCGACGAGCAGGTGTGCGTAGCCGCGCTCGGCGAACCAGTTGCGCGCGTACGCGGCGAACGAGCCGATCACGTCGTCCTTGCGGTACGGGTAGAAGCTGATCAGCGTCGGATGAGGGCCCGGCGCATCGGGAAGGTGGAGGTCGGCCGCGAGCGTCGCGCCGTCGGAGAGCGGGATGAGCACGTTGCGCACGAGCGTGGGCATCAGTTCACCGGTCCTTCGCGCGCGAAGCGACGGAGCACGTTTTCCGTGATTCGCGAGACGTCGTTGTCGCAGTCTTCGTCGAGCAGCGCGCCGCACCAGGCGATCGAGCCGGTGGAGAAGACGGCGCCGCCGTTGCGCCCCTCGTAGAACACCATGTCGGCGCGCACCAGCGGGCTCACGGTCCCGCCCTGCTGCGAGTCCGAGGTGAGGATGTCCTCGGACGTGGCCTGGTAGACGTCGCTGAAGCCGCGCGCGACGGCGAGCACGAGCGCGTGGGGCGGCGTGCCGAGCGCGACGTCCACGCGGTCGATCTCGAAGCCGGCGGCGCCGTGCAGCACCGATCCGTGCGCGCCGAACTCGTCCGCCTCGACGCCCTCGAAGATCCACGCGGCACGCGGATCGCGAGACCCGTGCTCGCGGCGGTAGGGGAGGCATTCGTCGAAGCCCTGGGCGGTGAAGCCGATACCCGCATACCGCTGCGGCGCCCGCCCGCGGAAGCGCCAGAGGCCGCCGAGCTCGCCGGTCGAGGCGTGGTGCACCTCGCCGGGCTCGGAGCGCCAGACGCCCGTGCCGGCGTGGCCGCGCCGCACCTCGAGCACGTGCGGCTTGTGCGGGAACAGCGAGGTGACCCAGTAGAAGCCGTTGCCGCCGAGATACATCAGCCGTCCGCCGTCGTCGAGCCAGCGCTCGAGGGCGTCCAGCATCGCCGCCGTCCAGTACTCGGGATGCGAGCCGGTGAGCAACACGCGGTACGGGGCAAGCAGCGTCGAGCCCTCTACGTGCAGGTCTTCGTCGGTGAGGATGTCGTACGGGACCTGGGTGTGGTCCAGCCAGTCGAGCAACTCGACGTCGGCCGGGAACTGGTGCGGGCCGCCGAGCAGCAGCGGCATCCGGTAGTCGGAGCGGAGGTTCGCGATCGGCCGGAGACGCGACGAGTAGGCGACGCCGCTTCCGTCCGTGTGCAGCTCGTAGATGCTCTTCAGACGTGCGTCCGCGATGTACCTGTCGCGCTCCCCGACGGCAGCGAGGATCTGCTCGAGGCCGGGAGTCGCAGGGATCGGGTTCGCCCACGAGTTGTGCTCGTTCCCGTACGCGAGGTAGCTGAGCGTCGGCATGAGCACGGCGACGTCGCTGTGCGCCTGTCCGTGCGGCGGTCGCACGAAGAAAGGCAGCTCGTCGTCGGCGTCCTCGGTGGCGAGACGCACCGCGTAGACGCCGCTCGGCAAGTCGTCCGGCACCTGCAGCTCGAAGGACGGCTCCCAGCCCGCGTCGTCGAGGTCGTCGTCGTGGAACCAGATCGCCGCGTACTCGGCCGGGGCGGCTGCGGCTTCCGTCGTCGCGCCGCGCCAGGCGCGGCCGGTGACGGCGCGCATCGGCAGGTTGACGCAGCGGCCGTATGCGCCGCCCCCGGAGAGGTCGGCCACGTGGTCGGAGGCGAAGTCGCCGCCGAGGTCCCAGGCGGCGAGCACGGTGCCGGCGCCGTCCAGCAGCCGCGGCGCCTCGAGCTTGCCGTTGAAGTGCGCGTCCGCCGGCGCGCCCCAGGCGGCGAGCAGGAAGGGCGCGGCCGCCTCCGCCCACGGCTCCGCCTCCTGCTCGGCCTCCGCGCGCACCACCGCACCCGGCCACTCCTCGAGCGGTTCCTGCACGATCCGCGCGCGGCGCGTGTCGGGGTCGTACGAGGCCTCGAGCCGGTGCCATGCGCAGCGACGCAGCGGCGTCTCCGTGCTGACGACCGCGACACCGGCGGCACCGCCGAGCCAGAGCGCCGCCCGGCCGAAGTCGTCGACGCCGAGCGCGAAGCCGCGCGCACCGTCGAACCGGCCCGCGACCGCCTGCGGGTGTGCGCCGGGCGCCGACGGCCAGACCCAGGCCTCGAGCCGGAACGCGGCGCCGGCCTGCGGTCCGGTCAGCCCGTCGACCGCGACGTACGAGCCGGGCCGCAGCGGCTGCTCGACGCCGGGGTGCTCGCCGTCGATCACGCTCGTGAGCGCGGCCGCCCCACCCGCGCCGGCGATCCGTGCGAACGCGGCCCGGTACGACGGGGCAGGCGTGCTGACGAAGAAGCGTACGACCTCGCCCGGCGCGGCGGTGAGTGGATCGCTATAGCCGACGATGCCCACGCTGCGCCCGGCTCAGGGCAGCGCTTTCGCCGCCGAGAGGTCGCCGGCCGCCGCCCCGGTCATGAGCGCCACCAGTTCGCTCGCCTGCGTCGCCTCGCCGACCTCGAAGTCCGCCACCTTCCGGCCGAGGAAGAGCACCGCGATCCTGTCGGCGACCCGCAGCACGTGCTGCATGTTGTGGCTGATGAAGAGCAGGCCGACGCCGTGCTCCTTGAGCCGGTTCGCCAGGTTGAGGACGAGCTCGGTCTGGCGCACGCCGAGTGCTGCCGCCGGCTCGTCCATCAGCACGATATGGCTGCCCCAGAGCACGGCCCGCGTCACTGCGACCTGCTGGCGCTGCCCGCCAGAGAGCGCGGCCACCTTCGTGCGCAGCGGCGGCAGCGTCACCCCGAAGCGCTCGAATCCGTCCTCGACGTTCTTGCGCATCGCACGCTTGTTCATGCGGCGCAGCGCTTGCGCCACCGGGCCGGGGCCGCAGTCCTCGCGCCGGAGGTAGATGTTCTCCCAGATGTTCAGCGTCGGGATGAGGGCGAGGTTCTGGAACACCGTCTCGATCCCGGCCGCGCGCGCGTCGGACGGGTCGGTGAAGCTGCGCTGGTCGCCGTCGACGAGCACGCGCCCCTCGTCGGGCCGCAGCGCGCCGCAGAGGATGTTGACGAGCGTGCTCTTGCCCGCGCCGTTGTCGCCGATCAGGCCGACGACCTCCCCGGCGCGCAGCTGGAGGCTGACGTCGTTCAGCGCCATGACAGGCCCGAACCGCTTCGTGACGTTCTCGACTTCGAGGACGATCGGATGCTCGGTCATGGTCCACCCCCGGGATCGGGCGTCAGCGTCGGTGCGACCTCGGGTTTCTGCTTCGGCTCGTCGACCCTGACGGGCATGCTCTCGAGCCGGCGATAGAACGCGTCGGCGCTCGCCGCGAAGACGAGGACGCAGCCGACGGCGAGGTTCGCGTAGTACGGGCCGACGTTCATCAGGACGAGCCCGTTGTCGAGCACACCGACGAAGAAGACGCCGAAGAGCACGCCCCAGAGCGAGCCTCGGCCGCCGCTGAAGGCCACGCCGCCGAGCAGGATCGCGGTGAGGACCTGAAGCTCGAGCCCGATGCCGATCGAGATCGAGGCCGCGTCGAGCTGCGAGCAGAAGATGAGCCCGCCCGCCGCGGCCGCCAGCCCCGACGCCGTGTAGAGCACGAACGGGATCTTCCGCGCGGAGACGCCGAGCGCTCGGGCGGCGTTCTTGTCCGCGCCGATCGAGGTCATGTGCCGCCCGACCGGCATGACGTACCAGACGTAGGCGCCGGCGAGAAAGAGCACGATGAAGATCACGCCGGGCACGGGGATGCCGAGGACGGTGCCGTTGCCGAGCTCGGCGAACGAACTTCCGAAGCCGAACTGCGTCACGTCGTGCGTCACCGCTTCGGCCGCGCCGCGCGCGCCTGCATAGCCGCCGAGCGTGACGACGATCGGCGAGAAGTCGAGGTACGAGATGAGGAACCCGTTCATCAGGCCCCAACCCGTGCCGGCGGCGAGCGCGACGACGATCCCGACGGCGATCGACTGGTGGTCGACTCTGACCATCTGGCCGAAGATCGCAACCGCGAGGACCGAGACGGAGCCGACGGAGAGGTCGACGTAGCCGGAGAGGACGAGCATCGAGCCCGGGATGGCGACGATGCCGACGATCGACACCTGGAGCAGAACGACGAGCAGGTTCGATCTCGTGAAGAAGTTGGTGCTCTGCAGCGAGAAGAAGAAGCCGAGGAGGAGGAGCGCGACGAACAGCCCGCCGCTCTGGTACGCGGCGAGTCGGCCGGCGACCTGGCGCGCTCCGCCGGCCGGGAGGAGCCGGGGCGCCTGCACGTGCAGGCGCCCCTTCGTCCGACGTTCCGTCATCGGCTCTCCGGCTGCTAGCCGGTCACCGCCTTGTACCGTTTGAGGTAGCTCCTGGCGACCTTGAGCCCCGCCGGAGACTGCGCGGCGAGCGTGTACGGGTAGTTGATCTTCGTCGGTCCGCTGCCCACGACGGCGTCGATCGTCGCCTTGATCGCCGCCGAGCCGATCCCGATCAGGTCGAGTGCGCCGGTCGCCCGGATCACGCTCCCCTGGGTGATCTTCTGGAAGACGGGCACGCTGCCGTCGAAGCCGACCATGCACATCTGCGCCTTCCGCGCCGCGGACGGATGGGTCTGGAGGAACGCCTGCTCGGCGCCCAGGCAGCCGTCGTCGGCGATGCAGATGAACACGTTCAGGTCGGGGTTGGCCTGGAGCATGGACTGCGCGACCGGCAGGGCCTGCGCCGACAGCACCGCCTCGTGGCGGGCGACGACCTTGGCCCCGGGGGCCACCTTCTGGAGTGCGGCGACGCACCCGTGGATGCGGTCGCGGCCGGTCTTCTGGACCTCGTGCGTCAGCAACGCGACCTTCGCCTTGCCGCCGAGGTTCTTGTTGACCCAGTTGCCGAGCCACGTGCCGACGAGCTTCGCCCCGCCGAGGTTGTCGAAGATCACCCAACCGTCGGTGCCGGGGAGTGCGTTGTCGGAGTAGTCGAGGAACTTCACTCCGTTGGCATGTGCCTTCTTGATCAGCGGCAGCATCGCGTTGTTGTCGAGCGGCAGGACGATGATCCCACCGATCTTCTGCGCGATCCAGGTGTTCAGCTCGCTGACCTGCGCCGAGAGCTGGGCGTTCGCGTGGCTCTCCAGCAGTGTGTATCCGCGCGCCTTCGCCTCTTTCTCGGCACCGCTGAGGAGCAGCGGGTACACCGCGGACGACGTGTCCGGCTGGGCGAACGCGACTTGCTTCGAGTTCGATGCGTGTCCGACCGCGCCGAACGCGCTGCCGGCCCGTCCGAGTGTCAAGGCGCCGACCGTCCCTGCGGCTCCGGCGACGAACCCCCGGCGGCTCACACTGCGAGCGATCTTCTGCTCGAGCGGAGTCTCACTGTTGTCTGGCATGAAACCCTCCGAGTCGAAAGACTGGATGTGCCGGCGGCTGCGGTCCCGCCGGGAACAGCGATCGTGCGAGCTGCGCCGGGGTCACCTCCCTCCGTTCGCGATGGCTTCACTGGGCAAGGCTTCTCCTCAGAGCTCCGGGAGCAGCTGCTGCTGCGGGCGGATGACGATCTCGCTCACGGCCACGTGCTCCGGCTGCCGGTAGGCGTAGACGACCGCGCGGGCGACGTCTTCGGCCGTCAGCGGCTCGATCGCCTCGAGCAGCGGGCGGATCTTCGGGTTGTCCCGGGTGAGGGGCGTGTCGACGAGCCCGGGCTCGACGATCGTCACGCGGATCCCGGCCGGGAGCAGCTCCAGGCGGAGCGCGTGTGCGAAGCCGACCTGGCCCCACTTGGTGGCGATGTAGACCGGCTCGCCGACGTAGGTCTGCCGCCCCGAGACGGACGACATGATCAGGATGTGGCCGGAGCCTCGCTCGAGCATCGCCGGCAGGACGGCCCGGCAGGAGTACATGACGCCGAGCAGGTTCGTCTCGACGACCGCGCGCCAGCGTTCCGGGTCGCCGTCGGCGACGCGGCTCTGGTCGGCGACGCCGGCGTTGGCGAGCAGGAAGTCGATCCGGCCCCATTCCTCGAGCGCCCGCGCGGCGACGCGCCGCTGCGCTTCCGGGTCGCGGACGTCGATCGACTCGAGCAGCGCTTCGCCGCCTGCCTCCCGCACCTGCTCGACGAGCGCCTCGCCGCCGGCGAGCGACCGCGCGACGAGCACGAGACGCGCTCCGAGGCGGCCGAACTCGACGGCGGAGGCGGCTCCGATCCCTTTCAAGCCCCCCGTCACGATGCCCACCGGACCGTCCGGCAACGCGTCCTCCCGGCCCTCGATTTGCTCCACTCGTCCGTCCCCTTGTTGTACGGACAGGATGACGTTATTCTCATTTCGCCACGCCTGTCAAGATGGTGGCGGGCTGCGTCCGAAACGGAGGCTGCATGAAGGGACGAGCTGGGCGGGGTGGCCGGATGACCGGGCCACGCGTCATGATCGCCTCGCGGACGCAGGCCCAACTCTCGACCCCGGAAGGGGCGCCATGAAGATCCTTGCAGTCGGCGACTCGTACATGCCGCCGCGGTATTTCGAGCAGGCGTTCGGCGCGCTCGAGGCCGTGCACGACGTCCGGTACTTCCAGGTCGACGCCGAGCGGCCGTTCGCGCCGACGACGCCGTCGGAGCTGCGGTTGAAGGAGTACCAGGGCTCGCCGGCAGAGCTCGTCGAGCACATGGACGCGGTCGAGGCGCTCGTCGTGCAGGGCGCGCCTGTCACGGACGCCGTGCTCGACGCGTCGAACCAGCTGAAGCTCGTCGGCTGTGCGCGCGGCGGGCCGGTCAACGTCGACGTCGAGGCGGTCACGGCGCGCGGGCTGCCGCTCGTGAACACGCCCGGCAAGAACGCGGAAGCGGTTGCGGACATGACGCTCGCCTTCCTCGTCATGCTCGCGCGCGGTTTCCCGAAGGCGCAACGCTTCCTCGAGGAGGGCCACCAGCTGAAGGACAACTGGGAGGGCGCGAAGTTCATCGGCAGCGACCTGCGCCGGCACACGCTCGGTCTCGTCGGCTACGGGCAGATCGGTCACCGCGTCGCGCTGCGCGCCCTGACCTTCGGGATGGCGGTGCTCGTCTTCGACCCCTTCCTCGACATCCAGGCGCACGACGACGTCGAGCAGGTCGACACGCTCGACGAACTGCTCGCACGCGCGGACTTCGTCTCGTTGCACGCGCGCGCCACGCCAGAGAACGCGAACATGATCGACGCGCGTGCGCTTGCGGCGATGAAGCCCGGCGCGTTTCTCGTGAACACCGCTCGCGAGACTCTCGTCGACGAGGACGCGCTCGACGCGGCCCTCTCGTCGGGCCGGCTTGCCGGTGCGGCGCTCGACGTCGTGCGCATGATGGAGAAGCCCGAGCGGCATCGATTGCTCCGGCACGAGAACGTCGTGCTCACGCCGCACGTCGGCGGCGCCACGCACGAGACGCTCCTGCAGGGCGCCGAGATGATCGCCGCCGAGATCCTCCGCTTCGCGGCGGGTGAACCGCTCGTCAACGTCGTCAACCGGACGGCCGCCGCGGCATGAGCGGCGAGCTGCTGCTCGCGATCGACGCGGGCACCGGCAGCTGCCGGGCTGTCCTGTTCGCGCTGGACGGGTCCCAGGTGGCCATCGGCCAGCGGGAGTACTCGCACCCGGAGCTGCCCGCTCATCCCGGCTCGCAGGTCTTCGACGCCGCAGCGAACTGGCAGCTCATCTGCGCGTGCGTTCGCGAGGCGCTGTCAGCTGCCGGCGTCGGGGCCGACGCGGTGCGGGCGGTCAGCGCGACCAGCATGCGCGAGGGGATGGTCCTCTACGACGCCCGCGGGCACGAGATCTGGGCGTGCCCGAACGTCGACTCGCGCGCCGGTGAGGAGGCGGGGGAGCTCGTTCGCTCCGGCGCCGCACAGGAGATCTACGACCACGCCGGCGACTGGGTGGCGATCACCGCGCCCGCCCGCTTCCTCTGGATCGCCCACCACGAGCCCGAGGTGTTCGCGTCGATCGCGCATGTCGGAATGCTCGGCGACTGGATCCTGACGAAGCTCTCCGGCGAGTTCATCACCGACCCGTCGCTCGGCTCGAGCTCGGGCATGTTCGAGCTGGCCGAGCGCGACTGGTCCGACCGCGTGCTCGAGATCTGCGGCCTCGACCGCTCGGTCTTCCCGACCGTCGTCGAGCCGGGCACGGTCGTCGGCCCGGTGACGGCGCGCGCAGCTGCTGAGACGGGCCTGCGCGAGGGCACCCCCGTCGTCGCGGGCGGCGCCGACACCCAGCTCGGGCTGCTCGGGATCGGCGTCACCCAGCCGGGCCGCTTCACCGTCGTCGGCGGCAGCTTCTGGCAGAGCACCGTCGTGCTCGACCGGCCGCTCATCGACCCGCAGGCACGGCTGCGCACGCTTTGCCACACCGTGCCCGACCGCTGGATGATCGAGGGCATCGGCTTCTACTGCGGGATCGTGATGCGCTGGTTCCGCGACGCCTTCTGCGAGCTCGAGCAGGCCGAAGCCGCGCAGCAGGGCGTCGACGTCTACGAGGTGCTCGAGCGGAAGGCGGCGACGCTGCCGCCGGGCTCGCACGGAGTCTTCGGGATCTTCTCGAACCTCATGCAGGCGAGCCGCTGGGTGCACGCATCGCCGGCGTTCGTCGGTTTCGACGTCGCCAACCCGTCCCAGTCGGGCCGCGCCGAGTGCTTCCGCTCGATCGAGGAGAGCGCGGCGTACGTGGCGCGCGGCCACCTCGGCATCGTCGAGGAGATCGCCGGGATCGACGTCGAGGACGCCGTGCTCACGGGTGGGGCCGCGAAGGGGACGCTCTGGCCGCAGGTCGTCGCCGACGTGCTCGGCGTGCCCGTGCACGTCCCGGTCGTCAAGGAGTCGACGGCGCTCGGCGCCGCGATCTACGCGGGTGTCGGCGCCGGGCTCTTCGACGACGCCGGCGACGCGGCCGGCCGGCTCGTCCGCTTCGCGCGGACCTGCGAGCCGGACCCGGCTGCCGCCGCTGCCTACGCAGATCTGTACGAGCAATGGCTCGAGCTGTACCGCCGCTCGCTCGAGCTTTCCGAAGCCGGGCTCGTGCGCCCGCTGTGGCGCGCGGCCGGCACGTAACGAAAGGACACACGCAATGCCTGAAGCCGACGCCAGAGACGACAAGACCTTCTTCGAGGACATCCCCGCCCCCGACCAGGGCTTCTTCCTCAAGGGCAGCGGTGCCTACGACTGGGGCATGAAGAACCGCCTCGCGCGGATCTTCCGCCCCGAGTCCGGGCGCACCGTGATGCTCGCCATCGACCACGGCTACTTCCAGGGTCCGACGACCGGGCTCGAGCGCATCGACCTCAACGTCGTTCCGATCGCGCCGTTCGCCGATGCGCTGATGCTGACGCGCGGGATCCTGCGTTCGACGATTCCTGCAACACACCGTGGCGGCATCGTCATGCGTGCGAGCGGCGGCCCGAGCATTCTCAAGGAGCTGTCGAACGAGCGCATCGCCGTCGACATGGAAGACGCGGCGCGGATGAACGTGCATGCCGTCGCCGTGCAGGTATTCGTCGGAGGCGACTTCGAGACGCAGTCGATCGAGAACCTCACCAAGCTGGTCGACGCCGGCTACCGCTACGGCATTCCCGTGCTCGCCGTGACCGCGGTCGGCAAGGACATGGTCCGCGACGCGCGCTACTTTGGACTCGCGACGCGCATCTGCGCCGAGCTCGGCGCACAGGTCGTGAAGACGTACTACATCCCCGAGGGCTTCGAGAAGGTGACCGCGGGCTGCCCGGTGCCGATCGTGATGGCCGGCGGCAAGAAGCTGCCGGAGCTCGAGGCGCTGGAGATGGCGTACCGCGCGGTGCAGGAGGGCGCGTCCGGCGTCGACATGGGCCGCAACATCTTCCAGTCCGAGTCGCCGGCCGCGATGATCCAGGCCGTCGGCAAGGTCGTCCACGACGGCTTGCGCCCGGAGGAGGCGTACGAGTTCTTCCGTGAGCTCTCGCGCGCCGGCGAGCTCGCCCCCTCGGGCCGATGAAGACGACCGCCGCCGAGCTGATCGCGCAGGCGCCGGGCCTCAGCGTCGGCATGCTCACGGCCGACCTGCTGCGGCTGGGCGAGGAGCTCGGGGCGCTCGACGAAGCCGGGATCGGGCTCGTCCACGTCGACGTGATGGACGGCGTCTTCTGCCCGATGACAACGGTGGGGCCGCCCATCGTGAAGGCGCTGCCCGACCGCTTCGTCACCGACGTGCACCTGATGATCGACGAGCCGCTCGACAAGGTGCGTACGTATGTCGACGCCGGCGCCGGCATCGTCACGTTCCACGTCGAGTCCACCCGTCACCCGCACCGCGTGCTGCAGAGCCTCGCAGACGCGGGCGTCGTCCGCGGCGTCGGGTTGAATCCTGGCACGCCGCTGTCAGCCGTGGAGCCGCTCCTGGACGAGCTCGAGCTACTGCTCGTGCTCGCCGTCAACCCCGGCTGGGGCGGGCAGTCGTTCTTGCCGTCGACCGAGCGCCGGCTAGCGGACGCGCGCTCGCTCATCGACGGCCGCGAGATCGTGCTCGCCGTAGACGGCGGGATCACGAAGGCCAACGCCGAGCACGTCGCGTCGCTCGGCGTCGACCTGATCGTCACCGGGAGCGCCGTCTACGACGGCGTCGCCCCGGCCGACAACGCACGCGCCATGCTCGAGGCGGTCCGGCGGGCGCGCGGAGCAGGCAGACCGCCGGCTGACGCAACCAGTCCGGCGGTCGTTGCCGGAGTCGACAAGGAGGCGTAAATGGCGGAGTCAGGCAGCGGCCCCGCGCCAAGCGGAGCCGCCGAGCGGCACACAGTTGCGCAGACGGACTTGAAGGCGGGGGCGATCGGACTCCCCGGTGTGTTGATGCAGGGCGTCACGGCGATCGCGCCTGCGATCGCCGGCATGTTCACGATCCCGTTCATCGTCTCCAACGCGGGCATCACGGCGCCGCTCGCGTACCTCGGCGCCTTCCTCATCGCGTTGATGCTCGGGTACGTGCTCGCGCAGTACTCGAAGTACATGACGTCGGCAGGGACGTACTACACGTACGTGAGCAAGTCGCTCGGCGGCAGAGCAGGCTTCCTCGTCGCCTGGGTCTACCTGCTCTTCTACCCGGTCGTCGTCGCCCAGGTCGGCTCGTTCATGGGCTCCACCCTGCAGTCGACGCTGAAGGCCGAGTACGGGTGGACCTTCAAGTGGTGGTGGTTCATGATCCTGCTGATCATCTTCGTGACGTTCACGGCGTACCGCGGCATCGAGCTCTCGACCGGTGTCGTCGTCGTCCTGGGCATCATCGAGACGCTGATCGTGCTCGCGCTCGCGATTTCGGGCTTCGCCGATCCGGGCAAGGGCGGGGTCAACCTGCACTGGATCAACCCGGGCAACGCACCGAGCGGGCACGCGCTCTTCCTCGGCATCGTCTTCGCGATCTTCGCGATCTCGGGCTGGGACGCCGCGGCTCCGATCGCAGAGGAGTCGGAAGACCCGAAGAAGACGGTCCCGCGTGGTGTGATGGGCTCGATCATCATCCTCGGCTTCTTCCTCGTGTTCGTCGCGTGGGGCCAGACGGCCGGCTGGGGCACGAACGACATGAAGGGCTTCGCCGGCTCGTCCGAGCTGCCCGCGTTCGTGCTCGGGCACAAGTTCTGGGGCGGCGCGTGGGTGATCGTGCTGATCGCGTTGCTCAACTCCGCCATCGCCGTCGCGATCGCGACGACGAACGCGGCGACGCGGTTCATCTACGGCATGGCCCGCACCGGCGTCCTGCCGCATCAGCTGACCAGGGTGCACCCGAGGTTCAAGACGCCGACGTTCGCGATCGGCTTCCAGACGATCGTCAACATCGCTCTGGGGCTGATCCTGCCGATCGGGGTCGGAGTTGCAAATGTCTACAACATCACCGGCACGTGGTTCACATTTGCGCTCGCACCGGTGTACGCCGCCGCGAACCTCGGCATCTTCGTCTACGTGCGTAAGCACCATCCGCAGGACTTCAACTGGTTCAGGCACGCACTCGTGCCGCTGATCGGAACCGTCGCGCTCGGATTCGTCGTGTACTACTCGCTGAATCCGCTCCCGCCGTGGCCGATCAAGCTCGCACCGCTCGTCGTCGTGGGCTGGCTCGGCGTCGGCGTCGTGATGCTGGTCATCATGGTCGCGGGCGGCAAGGAATCGCTTCTGGCCCGCGCAGGCGAGGCGGCCACGGAGCGAATGGAGACGGATGAGGAGCATGCAGCGCGGTCTGAGTTCATCTAGCCGCGCGTCCCTCCCGCGGAGCGGCTCCTCGTGAGCCGCTTCGCGGGCAAGGCGGTCGTCGTGACCGGTGCCGCCCAGGGCATCGGTCACGGCATCGTCCGCGCGTTCCTCGACGAGGGCGCGGGCGTCGTCGCGCTCGACAAGCAGGCCGCGGTCGAAGAGCTCGCCGGCGAGCGCTGCGTCCCGTTCGTGGGCGACCAGTCCGTGCACGACGACTGCCGCGCGGCGGTGGCGCTCTGCGTCGAGCGCTTCGGCCGGATCGACGTGATGTGCGCGCACGCCGGAATCGCGGAGCCGTTGCCGCTGCTCGAGATGACCGACGAGCACTGGCGGCGGCACATGGCGGTCAACGTCGACGGCACGATGTACCTGACGCAGGAGGCCGCGCGTGCGATGGTCGCCGCCGGCCACGGAGGCGCGATCGTCTGCACGACGTCGATCAACGCATGGTTCGTCGAGGAGACGCACGCGGTCTACAACGTGACGAAGGCGGCGGTCTGGACGTTCATCCGTTCCGCTGCAATGGATCTGGCGCGCTACGGGATCCGCGTCAACGGCGTCGCACCGGGCATCGTCGACACGCCGATCGCAGAGCTCGTCGTCCACAATCCCGAGCTCGCGCCCCTGTACCTGAAGACGATCCCGCTCGGCCGCTTCGGCCGGCCGGAGGATGTCGCAAGGTGCGTGCTCTTCCTCGCGTCCGACGATGCGTCGTACGTGACCGGGCAGTCGATCGTCATCGACGGCGGCCAGACGCTCGGCATCCCGGGCGATCTCGGCGAGGCCGCCGAGGCCACCGGCTGGGAGGGAAGCTGACGCAATGCCGACGGTTCACGGCGCGTCGCTGAGCCGGCGCGAGCTGCTGCGGCGCGTGGGCCGCCAGGAACAGGTGGCCGGGGTGCGCCTCGCCACGCTCGGGGACGGCGGCGAGCGCGGCGTCCGGATCCTCGAATTCCGGACGGGCACCGGCTACGAGTTCGACGTTCTCGTCGACCGGGCGCTCGACGTCGGCCGGTGTGAGTTCAGGGGCCATGCGCTCGCGTGGCTCTCTCCGACCGGGGTCGTCGGGCCGTGGTACACGGAGCCGCTCGGGCTCGGCTGGTTCCGGAGCTGGGGCGGCGGGATGCTCGTCACCTGCGGCCTCGACCACACACTGCTCGGCGGCGTCGACGACGCGACGCAGTTCCACCAGGACTTCCGCGCGACGGTGGAGTACGGCCTGCACGGGCGGGTCGGATTTCTGCCCGCACGGCTGACGGGATACGGAGAGCGCTGGGAGGGCGACGAGTGCGTTCTCTGGGCCGAGGGCGTCGTCCGCCAGGCCGCGGTTTTCGGCGAGGCGCTCGAGCTGCGGCGGAGGATCGAGGCCCGGGTCGGCGAGAGTCGCCTCACCGTTCGCGACGAGGTCGCGAACGTCGGGTTCGACCCGACGACGCACATGTACCTGTACCACGTGAACGTCGGCTGGCCCGTCGTGGACGAGGACTCCGACTACCTCATTCCCGCGCCGGCCGGCGCGCCCGTCGCCTCCTATCCGACGGCCGACTACCGCCGGCTCACGGCGCCTGCGGCCGGTTTCCGCGAGGAGTGCTACGAGCACGTCGTCGCCGCCGAGGCGGACGGGACGGTGCCGGTTGCGGTGGTCAACCGCACGCTCGGCCTCGGCGCCTACCAGGTGTACCGTCGCGACCAGTTCCCGTTCCACACGATGTGGCGGATGCTCGGCGAGAGCGCGTACGCGGTGGCGATGGAGCCGACGACGAACCGCGACGCCGGACGCTTCGACGCCCGCGAGCGCGGCGAGCTCGCCTTCCTCGAGCCCGGTGAGACGCGCCGGTACGAGCTCGAGCTCGGCGTGCTCGACGGCGTGGACGCGATCGGGGCCTTCGCCGCGCGGGTGGACGCGGCTTTCCGCAATGCAGCTGATCCAGTGGGAGGTCAGGATGGCAACGGTTGACATCTCGGTAGCGGCAGACGTCATCGAGGGGGCGCACGACCGCATGCGGGAGGCCTACGGCGGTGCGATCGGCAGGCACCCGCACGAGGTCGTCACGCCGGCGCTGCTCCTCGATCTCCCGGCCGCCCGCCGGAACATCGCGAAGATGGCCGACCGGATGGGGGCGATGTCCGCCGACCTGCGGCCGCACATCAAGGTTCACAAGAGCCCGGAGCTGGCGCGCATGCAGGCCGAGGCGGGAGCGATCGGTATCTCGACCGCGACCGTCTGGGAGGCGATCGTCATGGTGCGCTCCGGGCTCGACGGCGTGTTCGTCGTGAACACCGTGGCGGGCGCGGAGAAGCTCGCCGTGCTCGCGACGCTGGCACACGAGGCCGACGTGATGGTCGCCGTCGACGACGCCGCGAACGCCGCGGAGATCGCCGCCGCGGCCGCAGCCGCCGGAAGCACGCTGGGACTCATGATCGAGGTCGACACCGGGATGGACCGCGCGGGTGTGGACACGATCGAACAGGGCGTGACGCTGGCGGGGCGGATCGCCGAGCTCGAGGGCGTGCGCCTCCTCGGCGTCACCGGCTACGAGGGGCACTGCTCGCTGACGCCTGAGCGCGAGCTGCGCCACGAGCGCCAGCAGAAGGCGATGCGGTTCCTCGTCGAGACGGCGGACGCGATCCTCGCCGCCGGCCTGCCGTGCCCGATCGTGTCGGCGGGCGGCACCGCGACGTGGGACTGGACGGCGGCGTTCCCGCGCGTCACCGAGACGCAGGCGGGCTCGTATGTCGTGATGGACAACTTCCACGGCGCCATGGTCGGCGACTTCGAGCACGCGGTCACGGTGCTCGCGACGGTGATCAGCCGCTCGGCGGACCGCGTCATCATCGACGCGGGCAACAAGTCGATGGGCGCGCCCGCGCTCGCGACGATCGAGGGCCATGACCTGGCCGTCCACCGGTTCGACGAGGAGCACGGGATCTTCGTCGCCACGCCCGACTGTGGTCTCCGGGTCGGCGACGTCGTCGAGCTTGTCCCCGGCTACGCCCCCGGCACGGTGAACTGGTACGACGCCTACCACGTCGTCGAGGACGACCGGGTGGTCGACATCTGGCCTGTCGTCCCACGAGGCCCGGGCCACGGTGGGTTGCTGCGCTGACCGGGTCCGCCTTCGGTGGGCCGTACCTCTAGACTCGTTCGTATGCCAATGCGCTACGACAGGCTGACCAGGCCGCTCGTACGTGACGGCGGGGAGCTGAGAGAGGCGAGCTGGGACGAGGCGCTCGACCGCGCCGCGGCCGGCTTCCGGACGGCGCTCGACGAGGGCGCCCAGACCGGGCTCTTCAGCTGCTCCAAGGCCACGAACGAGTTGAACTTCGCCACGCAGAAGTTCTCCCGGGTTGCCCTGCGCTCCAACAACATCGACAGCTGCAACCGAACCTGACACGCGCCCAGCGTCGTCGGTCTGGCGACGGTGTTCGGTGCAGGTGGCGGTACGAGCTCCTACGAGGAGGTCCGTGACACGGACCTGATCGTGCTCTGGGGCTCGAACGCGCGCGAGGCGCACCCGATCTTCTTCCACCACGTGCTGAAGGCGGTGAACCGCGGCGCGACGCTGATCGTGGTCGATCCGAGGCGCACGCCGTCGGCGCAGTGGGGCGACCTCTGGCTCGGTCTCGACGTCGGCACCGACATCCCGCTCGCGAACGCCGTCGCGCGCGAGATCATCCACGCGGGGCTCGTGAACGAGGAGTTCGTCGCGCGCGCGACGAGCGGCTACGAGGCCTTCCGCGAGTCCGTCGAGCCGTGGACGCTCGACGAGGCGGAGCGAGTCACCGGCGTGCCGGCGGAGGCGATTCGCGAGCTCGCGCACGCGTATGCGCGCGCGGAGAAGGCGCAGATCTGCTGGACGCTCGGCATCACCGAGCACCACAACGGCGTCGACAACGTCTTCGCGCTGATCAACCTCGCGCTGCTCACCGGCCACGTCGGCCGGTACGGCTCCGGGCTGAACCCGCTGCGCGGCCAGAACAACGTGCAGGGCGGCGGCGACATGGGCGCGCTGCCGAACAAGCTTCCGGGCTTCCAGCCGGTCGAGGATGCGGCCGTGCGCGCCCGCTTCGACGAGGCGTGGGGCATCACCGTGCCGCCCGAGCCGGGTCTCCATCTCACCGGCATGTTCGAGGCGATGGAGCACGGCTCGCTGCGGGCCGTCTACGTCGTCGGCGAGAACCCGGCGCAGGGGGAGGCGGACCAGCAGCGCGCGGTGCGCCTGCTCTCGGGGCTCGACCATCTCGTCGTGCAGGACATCTTCCTCACGGCGACCGCAGAGCTCGCCGACGTCGTCCTCCCGGCCGCCTCGACGCTCGCGGAGGCGGAGGGCACGGTCACCTCGAGCGAGCGGCGCGTGCAGCGCGTGCGCAAGGCGATCGAGCCGCCCGGCGAGGCGCGCAACGACGTCGAGATCGTCTACGAGCTCGCGCGCCGCCTCGGGCACGATCTCGGCAGCCCGAAGGCGGAGGACGTCTGGAACGAGCTACGCTCGCTCTCGCCGATGCACGCCGGGATGAGCTACGCGCATCTCGAGGAGCTCGGCGGCATCCAGTGGCCGTGCCGCGACGAGTCCGACCCGGGGCAGCAGTTCCTGCACGGCCGCCTCTGGGACGACGTGGTCGAGGACCCCGCTCCGTTCCAGGTGGTCCTGCACGACCCGCCCGTGGACGCGCTCGACGAGGATTTCCCGCTGCGCCTGACCACCGGCCGCCGGCTCGAGTCGTACAACACCGGCGTGCAGACGGGCGGCTACTCGTCTCCGCTCCACCGCGGCGGCGAGGCGATCCTGCTCGCGCCCGAGGACGGCGCACGCTACGGCGTCGCCGACGGCGGGCGTGCGCGCATCGTCTCGCGCCGCGGCTCCGTCGAGGCGCCCGTCCGCTACGACGAGAACCTGCGCCCCGGGCTCGCGTTCATGAACCTCCACTTCCCGGACGAGGTGGCGACGAACGTCCTCACCATCGACGCGACCGACCCCAAGTCGGGCACCGCCGAGTTCAAGGCGACCGCGATCCGCCTCGAGGCCGTTTAGTGCCTGATCTCCGCTTGCTCTCGGCGGAGCCGAGCGACGCCGAGCGCGCGGCGATCGACGCCGTCGTCGGCGTCGCCGCGGCGAACGGAAACCGGGTGGCGCGCAGCGACCGCACGCGCCGCCATCTGCTTCTGCCGGCGCTGCGCGCGGCGCAGCGGCGCGTCGGCTGGGTGAGCGAGGGAGCGCTCGGCTATGCGTGCCGGCGGCTCGAGGTGCCGCCCGCGGACGCGTACGGCGTCGCGAGCTTCTACGCGCTCATCGCGCTCGAGGAGCGCCCGGCCGACGTGCTGCACGTCTGCACCGACCTCTCGTGCCGGCTCGCCGGCGCCGAGGTGCCGGAGGGAGCGCACCCGAGCCCGTGTCTCGGGCTCTGCGAGCGCGCGCCGGCGTCGCTGCGGACGATCGCGGGCGAGGAGCCGCGCGAGCTGCAGCTGCCGGAGGCGGGACCGCCGCTGCCGCAGGCGGGAAGCGAGGGCCTGTGCCTCCTGCGCCGGATCGCCGCCGGCGTCGACCCGGAGTCGCTCGACGCCTACCGCGCGCACGGCGGCTACGAGGCGCTCCGCCGCTCCGTCGAGCTCGGCCCGGCCGGTGTGCTGCACGAGGTGAGCGACTCGCGCCTGCTCGGCCGCGGCGGCGCAGCCTTCCCGACGGGCACGAAGTGGGAGGCGGTCGCACGCCAGCCGGCGCGTCCGCACTATCTCGTCTGCAACGCCGACGAGTCCGAGCCGGGGACGTTCAAGGACCGCGTGCTGATGGAGAGCGATCCGTTCGCGCTCGTCGAGGCGATGACGATCGCCGCGTATGCGACCGGCTGCGAGCACGGCTTCGTCTACGTCCGTGCGGAGTACCCGCTCGCGCACGAGCGCCTCGAGCACGCGTTCGAGCAGGCGCGGGCGCACGGGCTGCTCGGGGACGACGTGCTGGGCGCGGGCTTCGCCTTCGACCTCGAGCTGCGCATCGGCGCGGGCGCGTACGTCTGCGGCGAGGAGACGGCGCTGTTCCAGTCGATCGAGGGCTACCGCGGCGAGCCGCGCAACAAGCCGCCGTTCCCGGTCGAGGTGGGCCTCTTCGGCAAGCCGACCGTCGTGAACAACGTCGAGACCCTCTTCAACGTCCTCGAGATCGTGTCTGGCACCGGCGAACGTTACGCGCAGATCGGCACGGCGGGATCGACAGGGACGCGCCTCTTCTGCCTCTCGGGCCACGTCGCGCGGCCGGGCCTGTACGAGGTGCCGTTCGGGACGCCGCTGTCCGAGCTGCTCGCCCTCGCCGGGGCCCGGCCGCCGAAGGCCGTGCTGCTCGGCGGCGCCGCCGGCTCGTTCCTGCGTCCCGACCAGCTCGACCTGCCGCTCACCTTCGAGGACGCGCGCGCGGCCGGGGCGACGCTCGGCTCCGGCGTCGTGATCGTCTACGACGAGTCCGCCGACCTCGTCGACGCCGTCCTGCGCATCGCGGAGTTCTTCCGCGACGAGTCGTGCGGCCAGTGCGTCCCCTGCCGCGTCGGCACCGTCCGCCAGGAGGAGGCGCTGCACCGGCTCGTCTCGGGCAACACGAACGGCAACGAGCTGGAGGTGCTCGCCGACCTGGCCCAGGTGATGCGCGACGCCTCGATCTGCGGGCTCGGCCAGACCGCCGCGACCGCCGTCGAATCCGCCATGGCGAGCTTCGGGGTGCTCGTCCCGTGACCGCCGTCTCCGTCGCCGCGCCGAAGCGGATGGTCGAGCTGACCGTCGACGGGCAGGCCGTGCGCGTCACCGAGGGCTCGACGATCCTCGACGCGTGCCGGCGGCTCGGGATCGAGACGCCGACCCTCTGCTACGGCGACACGCTCACGCCGGTGAACGTGTGCCGTGTCTGCGTCGTCGAGCTCGAAGGCGCGCGCACGCTCGTGCCGTCGTGCTCGCGCAAGGTGGAGCCGGGGATGGTCGTTCACACCGACTCGCCGCGCGTGCAGACGAGCCGCCGCCTCGTGCTCGAGCTGCTCGGCTCGTCTGTCGACCTCTCGACGGCGCCGGACGCGCTGCGCTACATCGAGGAGTACGCCGCCGAGCCGGAGCGGTTCGGCGCGGACTCGCTCACGGTCGCGCAGGCGGTGAAGGTCGACAACGACCTCTACGTCCGCGACTACTCGAAATGCATCCTCTGTTACAAATGCGTCGAAGCCTGCGGCGAGGACCACCAGAACACGTTCGCGATCGCCGTCGCGGGACGCGGCTTCGGCGCGCACATCTCGACCGAGCTCGGCGTCGAGCTGCCGGAGTCCGCGTGCGTGTACTGCGGCAACTGCGTCGCCGTCTGCCCGACCGGTGCGCTGATGGCGAAGAGCGAGTTCGACGCGCGTGTGGCCGGGACGTGGGACGAGTCGCGCCAGGAGCAGGTCGACACGATCTGCCCCTACTGCGGCGTCGGCTGCAACCTGACCCTGCACGTCCAGGACGGGGGGATCGTCAAGGTCACCTCGCCGGACGACCACGACGTCACACGCGGCAACCTCTGCGTCAAGGGCCGCTTCGGCTACGCCTTCGTGCAGAACCGCTCCGGCGGATGATCCCCACGTCCGCCCGAAACCCTCGTCATGCCGTCACGAGCGTGGCTTACTCGTCCCAAAGTCCGTAGTCCGGCCAGCGGCGTGGCAGCCGTTCTTCGACTGGCGGAAGTTCCGCAACCGGAGCGTGGGGCTCGAGCTGGTACCAGTATGCGACGCTCGAGTAGTCGTTGCCTTGATCGTTTGCGTGACCGTGCTCGATCGTCACGCGGATCGACGTCCGGAATCGGATCGGGTCTTCGATGTGGAAGCGGTACATGCTCCACAGGCCGAAATACTCCTGGACGCTGCTAGCCAGCGAAATCCCGTGATACGGGCCCGAGTAGGCGCCGCTCGGGAAGCCAAACGCGGCATTGAAGTAATCCTCGGTGCCGGTGCCGTGCAGAGACGGCGGCCAGACCTCGTCGTCGATGAAGATCATGTCGTCGCCCTCGCCCGGCCAGGCGGCCGCCTGGGTCGACACGTCGAAGTTGTCGATGCTAAGGACGCAGCCAACGTAGTGGCCTCGGCCCTTCGCATCGAGGATGACGTAGTTATCCGCCCCACTGAGGTTGACGCCGGGCATGTCCCAAGGCTGAGGATGCTCGACGTCAGAGGGATGGACGACCTTTTCGCACGGCTTCTCCTGACGGTAGAACGCATGGAAGCGGCCGACGTCATCGTCCGGGGCTTCGTCAGAGAGCTCGTAGTCGACGTAGTAGAAGAGGTTCTCGATCGGCTGGTCGCTTTCGTTTCGCAACGAGATGCGTGCGCCCGAGCCGAACGGCATCGGGAAGTAGCAGTTCATCGCCGCCGCCAACGGCCCTTTGGGACCACGCCGGGAACCGAACACCATGCTCAGCGGCAACGAGACATAGTGCGTGCAGGTGGCGTGGCCGACGCCGAAGAAGTCGCCGAGCGGCGCGCGGACGCTCGGATTCTCCTCCCCGTCCCAGCGCATCTCGAGCACGACCTTGCGCAGGAACTGCGGCGAGAAACAGCGGGCGGTCATCCAGATGTGCTCGATGACGCCGGCGCCTTCGATCTCGGCGACGACATGCGTCTCGCCAGGAGGGACGATCGCGTAGTCGCGGTTGCCGCCGGTTCGGTCCCAGGTCGACTGCCGCTGCGAGCGGCCGGTCTTGACGTACGGAAGGCCACTCAACGGGCTGTTGGGTTGCCAGAAGCGCATGATTCAGAACCTCCGAGGAAAGGTCCTGGCCGGGACAGAAGTTGTCCCGGCCAGGCAGCGGAAGACCCTAGCCCGTCGGCTTGAGGCTGTCGATGACCACAATCGCAGCGGCGCTGTTGTAGGTCGGCTGGATGTAGGGGTTCTTGCCCGTCGGCCAGCCCTTCCAGTACTTCGAGTTGGTCGGACTGAGCTGCGGGAACTGCAGTAGCGGAACCGAGGGGAGATCGGCGTACCAAAGCGCCATCGCCTTGATGAAGAGCGGGCCGATCTTCGGGTCACCAGGCGCCAGCCGGCCGATGCTGTTCACGAGCTGGCTGTAGGCGTGTGCGTTCCCGGTGTTCCAGCGGAAGGGATTCGAGTAGAAGCCCGCGATGTTCTGGCCCTGCGGGATGTAGTGGCTGACGTTGAACGCATCCATCGACTGCCAGGGATCGATCGACGAGCCGCAGGCGCCGAAGAACACGTTCGCCTGGAAGTTGCCGCCGAGCAGGTCGTCGATGAAGTTCGGGACACTCAGCGTGCGAACGGTCGCATTGACACCGGCCTTCTGGAGCTCCTGGGCGATGCCTTGTGCGATCGAGAGCATCGACGGGTCGTTGAAGGCCGTGATCTCGAGCGACAGGGTCTGCCCGCCCTTTTGGAGGGCGCCGCCCTGGAGTTGGTAGCCGAGGCTCTCGAAGATGCTCTGCGCTCTGGCCGTACTCACCGAGCTGATCGGATACTTCTTGAACACACCGTTCTTCTTGAGCAGCGTGACGTAGGTGTTGAGCGCCGGGTACACCGGGAAGGGCCCGAGAGAACCGATAGACGCGCCTTGGAAGGCGATCTGGTTCAGCGCGCCACGGTTGATGGCGTAGTTCACCGCCCAGCGCATCTTCGGGTCATTCCACGGCTGGACCTGTGTATTGAAGTCGAGTGAGCGCGGGCAGACGTCGAAGAAGCCGTACGGCGGCTTGGTTGTCCACGCACTCACTGCAGAGTTCTGTGCGACGAGTGCCTGGTACGCGCCGACGGTGAAGTTCGCGCCGACGTCCATGCCGTTTGTCGCTATCGCTGCGGCCCGCGTCTCCTCGGTGCCGAGCGCCTGCCAGATGAGGTTCTTCGGGGCCGGCAGAGGCTTGAATCCCGTGGCGTTCCCCCACCACTTGTCGTTGCGGACGAACGTGCGACTCGTCGGCGTCACCGCGGCGACCTTGTACGCGCCGGTTCCGACCGGCCAGCCCTTGGCCAGGTCGTAGTTCGTGAACTTGATCGGATCGCCGAGCCCGCTCCAGATGTGCTTCGGGACGACGTAGAAGGTCTTGCTCGCGAGAACCGTGCTGAAGTTGTTCAACTCGAATCTCGGATCCGCCTGCGGCAGGGTGAATACCACCGTCAGGTTGTTCGTCTTCTTCATCTTCACGCCGGGGAACTTGTTCGAGGCGTTGAGGTCGGAGTACTTCTGGAGAAGCTGCACGCTGAAGATGACGTCATCGGCCGTGAAGGCCTTGCCGTCGCTCCACTTCACGCCCGGACGCACGGTGAGCGTCCATGTCTTGAAGCCGTTGCTCGGGGTCATGCCGGTGGCGAGCCACGGATCCTGCTTGCCTGTAACCACATTCGTGATGAACAGCGGCTCGAAGATCGCCTGGACGAGACCGAACGACTGATCCGCGTTCGGGCTGAACGGGTTGAAGTTCGTCGGATCTGCGGGCACGCCCTGGTCATTGTCGAAGATGACCGTGGTCTTGCGATCTGTAGCCGCGCGACTCTTGGCCGTGTCCGCCGGCTTGGCGCGCCCAGCGGTCATCCCCAGGAGCACCATCAGCCCGAGGATGAGCATGAACGCACCCGCAGTCTTTGTGATGCGATGACTCGACCTCACTGTGTTCCCTCCTTATTTCTCCCAGAAACCGTTCCGGCCGACGCCGCGGCGTCGGCGGCCACTCGCTCTCCGGTGCCGATGATCGTGTGAGGGGAATCCGAAGAGGTCGATCGCATCAAGGCGGAGGCGCTCCCTCGGCAGCACCGCCAAAGTCAGGAGGTCACTCGTTCCCGTACACAACCCCCCGCGGCGGTCCTTCCGCCGCTCGACGTCATAGTCGGTGCTCTACCAAAATTTGCCATCGGTGCAATATTCGTCAGAGTGTAATCCTTCCATCTTCTCGAAACATGTCAAGGGTCAGAGAGGAGTACGTCATGCCGAGAGTTGGCCTGCTGACCGTCTCCGACGGCCGCCCGGCCGTACACCGCGACCTGGCCGCGTTCGAGGCCGCCAGCGTCGATCGGATCGTCGGCGCGCTCGAACTCGCAGGCCACACGGTGGTCCGCGCACAGAACCTTGTCTGGACAAACGAACTGGCCGTCTCCGAGGCGCGCCGCATCGCTGACGCACGGCCAGATTTAACGATCGTCAACATCCCCGTCTGGGCGTTCCCGCACTTCACGATGCGGGCGGCGCGCGAGCTGCCCGGCCCGCTCCTGCTCTTCTCCAACCTCGATCCGCGCTATCCGGGCATGGTCGGGATGCTCGCGGCCGGGGGCGCACTCGATCAGATCGGCCGCACGCACGGCCGCGTCTGGGGCGATATCGACGACCCGGCGGTGCGGGCGAAGCTCGACGCGCACATTCGCGCAGGCGCCGCGGTCGAGTCGCTGCGGGGAGCCACCTTCGGCCGGATCGGGGGCAGGCCGATGGGCATGTACACGGCCGTCTCCAACGCCGACCGCTGGCTCGACCAGTTTGGGGTCGACGTCGAGGAGATCGACCAGTGGGAGCTCGTTCGTCGCTCGGACACCGTGGACGGCGGTCGCGTCACCGCCGCGCGCGAATGGCTCGAGCGCCACGCTGCGGGCGTCCACTACGACGGAGAACGGCTGACGCCGACGCTCCTCGAGCGGCAGATCCGCTCCTACTACGTCATGCGGGCGTTGGTCGAGGAGTGGAACCTCGACTTCTGCGGGATCAAGGCGCAGCCTGAGCTGACGGACAACTTCGCCACCATGGACGTCACCGAGGCGTTCCTGAACGACCCCTATGACTGGGATGGACCGAAGGAGCCGATCGTCTGCTCGACCGAAGCCGACATGGACGGCGCGCTGACCATGGAGATTCTCAAGCATCTGTCCGGCACGCCGGTCCTCTTCGCCGACGTCCGCCACTACCACGCCGACCTCGACGTGTGGGACCTGTGCAACTCGGGCCAGCATGCGACCTGGTTTGCAGCCCGAAGCGACGACCCGTTCGAGAACATGCGCCACGTCAACCTCTACCCCGAGGACTTCTACTTCCCCGCGGGCGGGGCGTCCATGCACCATCTGGCCGCGCCCGGCGACTTCACCTTCGCCCGGCTGACGCGCCTGGACGGGCGCTACCGGCTGCAGGTGCTCCGCGGCGAGCTCGAGCGGTTCGACGACGAGACGAACGAGCGGTTGATGCGCGCGTCCACGTACGTCTGGCCGCACGCCTTCGCACGCTTCGAAGCCCGCGTCGAGGCGATCCTGGGCCGCTTCGGCTCCAACCACATTCACGCGGTCCCTGGCGACCACGTGACGGCGCTCCGGGAGGTCTGCCGGCTTCTCGACGTCGACTTCGACGGTCTCGCAGGTGGCACGCCTGGCAACGCTTGACCCTCGACCCATTACAGTATTATTGTAAATGTTGTCTGTCGAAAAACCTCTATGTCCTTCTTTGATCCGAGGCTGGCCCCGGGGGTGTCGTGGGCGTGACTGAGTACGACGTTATCGTCGTGGGGGGCGGCCACAATGGCTTGACTTGCGGCGCCGTTCTCGCAAAGGAAGGTCTCAAGGTGCTCGTGCTCGAACGGAGCCACCGTCTCGGCGGAGGCTGCACGACGGACGAGGTCACGTTGCCGGGCTTCCGGCACGACCTCTACGGCTCGTCTCACGTCTGGATCCACGCGAACCCGGACTTCGCGCCGCTCCGCTCCGAGCTCGAAGACCGATTCGGGCTCAAGTACCTCTGGGCGAAGGACCACATCACGGGCTTTCCTACCCACGACGGCCCGGGAATCGTCGTCTACAGCGACATCGACAAGACGTGCCGATCGATCGCGCAGTACTCCCAGCGCGACGCGGATCGCTACCGCGAGATCTTCGACACCTTCGTCGAGATCCGCGACGGCTTCGTCACCGGCATGTTCTCGCCGCCAAACCCACCGAGCCTGATGTCCTCACTGCTCGAGACCACGAGCGCGGGCGTCGAGCTCCTCCGGAACTTCAGCATGAGCCCCCTCGACTTCACGACCGAGAACTTCGAGCACCCGCAGGTCCAGCAGTTCATCCTCGGCTGGGCGACGGCTCCCGGCATTCGCCCCGACCAGGAGGGACGCGGAGAGCTGCTCTACCTGATGATCCCTGCGATCCACATCTACGGCGAGTCGATCCCGGAGGGCGGCTCGATCTCCTTGCCGCTCGCCCTGGCGCGCATGATCGAGGCGTACGGCGGCACCGTCCTCACCCGATCCCCGGTCGAGAAGTTCCTCACGGACGACGGTCACGTAGACGGTGTCCAGCTCGAAGACGGCAGGGTGATCAGAGCGAGCAAGGCCGTCGTCACCAATCTCCACCCGAAGCTCACGTTCCTGGAGATGATGGACGAGGGGGTTCTCGAAGAGGGCTTCATCCGCCGGGTCCGGAATTTCAACTCAGGAGAGTTCTCCGTCGTGCGTGCGCACTTCGCGCTGCGGGAGCCGCCGAAGTACCGCTGCAGCGAAGAGATGAACCACACGCCGTTCCAGCGCATCTTCGGGACCATGGAAGACACGCGGAGGCAATGGGCCGAGATCAGCGTCGGCACCCTGCCGACGAATCCGTTCCTGTGGGTTGCCTGCTGGACATTGGAGGACCCGACACGTGCGCCCGATGGTCAGCACACGCTGATCATGGACACGTTCGTCCCGATGGAACTCGCCAGCGGCGAGAGCTGGGACAACGTCGCCGAGAACTACGTCTGGAACGTCGAGCTGCCCAAGCTCCAGGAGTACGCGACCAACATGGACGAGAGCAACATCCTCGCCTCGTACATCCAGGCCGGCCCCGACCTCGAGCGCGACAACCCGTGCCTCGTCAAGGGCGGGACGACGGGGGGAGCGATGCGGCTGTACCAGTCGGGCTTCTTCCGCCCGTTTCCCGGTTACGCGACGTATCGCGGACCTCTGGCCGGCCTCTACATGACGGGCCCGTACTGCCATCCGGGCGGCGCGATCTCAGGAGCCGGGACGATCACCGCGAAGGTCATCCTCGAGGATCTGGGTCTGCGCGAACGCGAATTCTGACGGAGGAGGTACGACGTGGCAGGACCTATCGAGAAGTACACCGCCCTCGTGATCCAGCCTGAGGTGACGCTCGCGCGCACGCGTGACGACATCTCTCTCAACATCGACCGAATCTGCCAGTTGATCGACTTCGGCTGCGGCTACTACTGGGAGGTACCGGTTCGGCTCGTCGTGGTCCCCGAGTACTTCCTCCAGGGCGTGACCACGCCGGGGAAGGGGGAGCACGGGCTCGCCGAGTTCATGGCGAAGGCAATCGCCATCCCCGGGCCGGAGCTCAACGTTCTCGCGGAGAAGGCAAAGCAGTACGGGATCTACATCGCCGGCGGCGGGATCATCGAAGTGGCACCCGAGTTCCCCGATCGCTGGTTCAACACCGCAATGGTCATCGGCCCTTCGGGTGACGTCATTCTCAAGTACCGGAAATGGCACGTACCGGCAACGGTCGGGCTCGGCACGAGCCCTCATGACATGCTCGAGGACTACGGTCGCGTGTACGGGAGCACGATTCAGGACCTATTCCCGGTGGTCGACACCGACATCGGGAAGCTGGGGACCATGACATGCCACGACGGCTGCACTCCCGAGGTGTCGAGGGCGCTCGCGTTCAACGGCTGTGAGGTCATCTGCCACGGCGGTGCGATCCAGGAGTTCGAAGGCGTCAGCCGGCCGTGGGATTTCTGGCGATTCACGAGGCGTACGCGGGCGCACGACAACATGTGCTATGTCCTCGCCTCCAACTGGGGCCTCGTCAACTACGCCTATTACCCGAAGGCGTTCTGCCCGGGCCACTCGATGATCATCGACTACACCGGGCTCGTTCTGCGCGAAGCCGAATACCCGGGCGAACAGGTCATCGCCGCGACCATCGACATCGAGGCGCTTCGCTTCCATCGCACGGTGGCGAATCACAACTGCTGGGCAGATGTCCGCACGGAGGCGTTCCGTGAGATCTACGCGGAGCCGATCTATCCGGCGAACCTCTTCCCGGACGGGCGCCCTCCCCGCACGCTGTCGGAGAAGATCGCCGGCGTCAAGAAGTCGTTTGAAGTCCTCTATCGAAGGGGTCAGTTCACTCCGCCCCACCCGTACACCGCCGACGAGATGCCTGACCTACTCGATCGTCGCGTGAGCGACGCGCAGGCACGCGGCGTTCTTCGGCGGGACTGAGCCGCGATGCGCGTCGTCACGAAGCTCGCTCGCACGGAGTTCCAGGTCGGAACCATCCGGCGAGAGGGCGACTTCCTCGTCATGGAGAGCGACGAGACGCAGAGCATGAAGGTGAAGGCGTACATCGATGCGTCGGATGTCGTGCGGATGCTCCGCTCGGGGATGAAGCGCGACGTCATCGCGTATCTGGTAGGCGTGCCCCGCCGCGCTCGCAAAGCCACGCGCGAAAAGCGCCGAACCGAGAGGACGCAGAAGCCCTGAAGTAAGGCGCAAGATGTCGGCCGGGGACAGCCGCGGCTGTCCCCGGCAGCCCCACTTCCCCAGATGCTCAGGCTATCCCGCCGATACGTTCTCGCCCGGCTCGCGCGGTTTGTGCTGACCGTGTGGTTTGGCGCCACGGTCATCTTCGTCGTGCCGAGGCTCGGCCAGAGCAACCCGGTCGACGCCATCCTCGGGCGGCTCGCACAGTCGGGCGCGAGCGTTGAGGACGCGAACCAACTCATCGCCGGCTACAAGCGTCGCTTCGGTCTCGACCAATCCGTGTTCACCCAGTACGTGCACTACCTCGAGAACGCGTTCACGTTCCACCAGGGATACTCCCTCGCGCAGTTTCCTGCGAACGTCGACACGCTGATCGGCCGCGCAGCCCCTTACACGATCGGGCTGATGCTGTTCGCGACGATCGTGTCGTTCGCGCTCGGCACGCTGATCGGGGCATTGCTCGGCTGGAGTCGCACCAACCCGCTGTTGAGGCGGATTCTCCCCGTCACGCTCGTCTTTACCGCGCTACCCGCGTTCATGCTCGGGATACTTCTCATCTACTTCTTCGCGTTCCGGCTTCAGTGGTTCCCGTACGCCGGCGCGTATTCCTCGGACGTCACGCCGGGTCTCAACCTGGCGTTCATCCGCAGCGCCATCGAGCACGGCGTCTTGCCAGCTCTCTCGGTCGTCATCGTGACCATGGGGACCTGGGCGCTCGGGATGCGCGGGATGATGATCACGACCGCAGGCGAGGACTACATGGTGCTCGCCGACGCGAAAGGGCTTCGCCCATCGCGCATCTTCTGGAGCTATGGAATCCGAAACGCGATGCTGCCGCAGGTGACACAGCTCGGACTCGCGCTCGGCTCGCTTGCAAGCGGCTTCGTCGTCGTCGAGAGCGTCTTCGCCTATCCCGGCCTCGGGGGGCTTCTCTATCAGGCGGTCATCAACAACGACTACACGTTGATTCAGGGCATCTGCTTCTACCTCGTGCTCGGCGTCGCCTTCGCCGTCTTGGTTCTCGACCTCACCTATCCTTTGCTCGATCCGCGGATCAGCTACTCGAGGGACTGAGAGCATGGCGACTCCAGACCTCGCACCGGGAGCCGGCGTCACGGTCGGTCACACGCGGAGGCGAAGCCCCTGGCTGAACGCAAAGCTCGTGTTCGGGATCGCCGTGCTCGCAGCGCTGCTGTCTCTCCAGTGGATCGGGCCGGCCTTCGTCGACACGTCGCAAGCTCTCATCGGATCGGCCACTCCCAATCTCGTTCCGGTCGGCCAGAAGGCCAATCCGGCTCTCGGCTTCCTGGCGAGCAGGTCTGCTCACCCTCTTGGCACCGACAGCCAGGGACGGGACATGCTGGCGGTCATCGTGGTTGGCGCGCCGCGGACGCTGTACGTCGGACTCGTCGCCGCAGGTCTGGGACTGCTCGTCGGGATGATCCTCGGGTTCCTGGCGGGATTCACTCGCGGCGTGACCGACGCGACGATCACCACGCTGACAGACGTCGTGCTCACGATTCCCCCGATCGCCGTGCTCGTCGTCGTCGCATCGTTCTTCACCGAGACGAGCGTCACCTTGCTTGCGCTCATCATCGCCCTCTTCGCGTGGCCCACCGCCACGCGTCAGATCCGTGCGCAGGTGCTCTCGATGCGCGAGCAGGGCTACGTCAAGATGGCCCAGCTCTCGGGTGCGTCGATTTGGAAGGTGATGTACGGGGAGATGATGCCGAACCTGCTGCCGTACCTGGCTGCGAGCTTCATGAGCATGATGGCCGCGACGATCCTCGTCGTAACCGGGCTCGAGACGCTCGGACTCGGCTCGTTCCGGCTGCCGACGCTCGGGACAACGATCAACAACGCCCTGCAGGCCTCGGCGGTCTTCAGAGGCATGTGGTGGTGGTGGAGCCCGCCGGTCGTGGTCCTCATCGTCATATTCCTGAGCCTCCTTCTGGTGACGCTCGGACTCGATCAGGTCGCAAACCCTCGGCTGCGCAAACACGTATGACTGGGCCGGACATCTCGGAAGCCGCACTGACCGTACGCGACCTGCGCGTCGAGTACAGGACGGACCGTGGTGCGCTCATGGCCGTCAACGGGATCAGTTTCTCCGTCGCGAAGGGCGAGATTCTGGGGCTCGTCGGTGAATCCGGATGCGGGAAGACCACGACCGCGATGGCTCTCCTGCGGCTCGTCCAGCACCCAGGGCGGATCGTCGCGGGTGAGGCGCTCCTCGACGGCGGCCACGATCTCTTTGCGATCGACGAGAAGCGTCTGCGTTCGGTGCGATGGCGGCGCATCGCGTTGATCCCTCAGGGCGCCCTGAACTCCCTCAACCCGATCATGCGCATCAAGGATCAGCTCGAGGACGTGATCCGGACGCATGAGGACCGACGGGTCAGGAAACGCGAGCTCGGACAGAGGATCGAGCACCTGTTCACGCTGGTCGGCCTGCCGTCGCGCGTCTATCGCATGTACCCGCACGAGCTGAGCGGCGGGATGAAGCAGCGCGTCTGCATCGCCATGGCGATCGCACTGGACCCGCCCGTCGTGATCGCCGACGAGCCGACCAGCGCCCTCGACGTGATCGTTCAGCGCGTCGTTGCTCAGACGCTGCTCGCTGTCAAGCAACGACTCGGAACGTCGCTCCTGCTCATCGGCCACGACATGGGCTTGATGGCGCAGATGGCCGACCGGGTGGCGGTCATGTACGCGGGCGAGATCGTCGAGATCGGCCCGACGAAAGACGTGCTCGGAGGCCCGATGCATCCGTACACGCAGATCCTGATCGCGTCCGTCCCCACGATGAGGACCAGGGGGCTTCCCAGAGTGGGAAGCGACGAGTCGGCGCCGGACCTCGCCAATCGGCCGAGGGGCTGCGCCTTCCAGGCTCGCTGCCCCAAGGTGATGGACATCTGCCGATCCGTCCCGCCGGAGCTGCGGCCGGCCGCAGAGGATCAGAGCGTGGCGTGCCACTTGTATTCGGACGGCGTCGAGGCGGAGAGCGGTGCGGCGTGACAGCTGCTCCTCGGCCTCTTCTCGAGATCAACGGCGTGACGAAGACGTATCGGGCCGGGCGCGGACAGGAGGTCGTTGCGCTGCAGGACTTCAACCTCACGATCCCGGACAAGCCGGCGCGGATCGTCGCCGTGGCCGGCGAGAGCGGCAGCGGCAAGTCGACGCTCGCGGGCATCGTGCTCGGCTTCATCCAGCCGACCAGCGGCCAGATCGTCTTCCGTGACAAGTCCGTCGAGCACCTGACCCGCAGCGAGCGGGCCACCTATCGCCGGCACGTGCAAGCCGTGTTTCAGGACCCGTACGGCGTGTTCAATCCCTTCTACCGGATCCGTCACGTTTTCGACCTCGCCATCAGGAACTTCAAGCTGGCGAGGTCCAGAAGCGAAGCGCGCACGTTAGTCGAGGACGCGCTGAGCGTCGTCGGCCTGCGCGGCGAGGAGATTCTCGACCGGTACCCCTACCAGCTGAGCGGTGGACAACGGCAGCGCGTGATGATGGCGCGCGCCTACCTCCTCCACCCGGACCTGATCGTGGCCGACGAGCCCGTTTCGATGATCGACGCCTCGTTGCGCGCCTCGATCCTCGCGATCATGGAGCGTATGCGCGATGTGGACGGGATCTCGTTCATCTACATCACGCACGATCTGAGCACGGCGCACCAGATCAGCGACGAGATCTACCTTCTCTACCAGGGGGCGACCGTCGAACACGGCTCGACGGTGGACGTGCTCGAGAACCCGAAGCATCCCTACGCCCAGGCGCTCATCGCGTCGATCCCGGAGATCGACCGCAGATGGGAGGGCGAGATCGAAGGGCTCAACGAGGAGTCCTATAGAACACAAACAGCTGTCGGCTGTCGCTTCTATCCACGCTGCGACCGCCGGATGGACCGATGTCTATCGGCGCAGCCGCCACTTGTCCCGATCGCGCCTGCGGGCGAACCGCACAGAAGCGCCTGCTACCTCTACGACGGGACACCGACTCTGGAGGGCGGAGAACGATGAACGACATCCTTTCCCTGAGGAACTTCGTCGGTGGGAGGTGGGTCGACGCGGAGTCGGGCGAAACGCGCGAAGTGATCAATCCCGCGACGAACCGGGCCATTGCCAGCGTTCCCTGGTCCGGCAGCAGTGACGTCGATCGCGCCGTACGGGCCGCAGCTGACGCCTTCGCGGGTTGGAGATACTCGACTCCGAAGGAGCGAGCGGCTGCGCTCCGCCGGCTGGCAGAGGGAATGGACAGAAGGGCGGATGAGTTCGCGCTGCGCGAGACGGACAACGTGGGGAAGCCCATTCGCGAGTCCGTCATGCTCGACGTTCCCGGCAGCGTCAGCTGCCTCGAGTACTACGCCTCGTGGGCGGACAAGCTCTACGGCGAGACGATTCCGCAATCGAGCATGCCGGTGCTCAACTACACGGTCTACGAGCCGCTCGGCGTAGTGGGCGCGATCGTCCCCTGGAACGGCCCTCTTTCGATCGCAGTCTGGAAGGTCGCGCCCGCGCTTGCCGTGGGAAACACCGTCGTCCTCAAGCCGGCTCAGCTCACTCCGCTCACCGCGCTTCTGCTCGCCGAGCTCGCGGAAGAGGCCGAGCTCCCCGCCGGTGTCCTCAACGTCGTCACGGGGAGCGGCAGCACGATTGGGGACGCACTCGTCACGCACCCCCGGGTCGCGAAGATCGCGTTCACCGGCTCGACGGAGGTGGGGCGGCAGATCATGAGCAAGGCTTCTGCGACGCTGAAGCGCGTGACCCTCGAGTGCGGTGGGAAGTCCCCCAACATCGTCTTCGGCGACGCGAACCTCGAGTCGGCCCTCGAAGCGACGCTCTTCGGGATCTTCGTCAACCAAGGCGAGGTCTGCGCTGCAGGCTCGAGGCTTCTCGTCGAGGACTCGATCCATGACGAATTCGTCGCAGGACTTGCCGAGCGCGCTGGCAGTCTCCGGCTCGGTGACCCACGGCGCATGGACACGCAAGTCGGTCCGCTCATCTCACGCGACCATCTTCGGTCGGTGCACGAGTACGTCGAGACGGGTTCCGGAGCGGGCGCAGACCTCCGGACCGGGGGAGAGCCCGTGGCGCTGGATGGGCTCGACGGGAACTTCTACGCGCCGACGATTCTCGACAACGTGAACAACTCGATGCGCGTGGCGCAAGAGGAGATCTTCGGCCCTGTTCTCAGTGTCATACGCTTCCACGGCGAGGAGGAAGCGGTTCGCATCGCCAACGACACGATCTATGGTCTCTCCGCAAACGTACACACCGAGAGTCTCCGGCGCGCGCACCGTGTGGCCGCGCGCCTGGACTGCGGGTCGGTGTTCGTCAACCTTCCGCCCGTGCCCTTCGCGGAAGCCCCGTTCGGTGGCTACAAGATGACCGGCATGGGCAAGGATCTCGGTCGCGACGCTCTCGAAGGCTTCATGAACAAGAAGAGCGTCGTCGTGAGCCTCACCGGGGACGGCGAGCACTTCCGTTGGTACGAGGGCGAGGAGCATTCGCGATGACATACGTGGCCGGCAAGTCCGCCGAGCAGTTGCAGCGCGAGCGTGGCCTCGAGCGGGTCGTCAAGCTGGGCTCGAACGAGAACCCACTCGGCCCGTCGCTGAAAGCGATCGCCGCCCTGCACGAAGCGGCCGCGAACATGCATCGCTATCCCGACGTAGAGCTCGGCGATCTTCGCGCCGCACTAGCGGAGCGCCTTGACCTCGACGTCGAGCAACTCGTGGTCGGAAACGGGTCCTGCGACATCCTGATGATTCTGGCGCGGTGCTTGCTGCGCCCCGGTGACGACGTCGTGATCTCGCACCCCGCTTTTCTCATGTACGAGGTCTCGGCCCGAACGGCCGGCGCCGACTGTACGTTCGTCGAGCCTCGGGAGTACGCATACGACCTCGACGCGATGGCGGACGCCGTCGGTGAACGAACGCGCATCGTGTACGTGACGAACCCCAACAACCCGACGGGTCTCGCTGTCGGGAAAGCGGATCTGACGCGGTTTCTCGATCGTCTCCCGGCCACCGTCCTCGTCGTGCTCGACGAGGCGTATCGCGAGTACGTGAACTCGACGGATGTCCCGGAGGGCCGCCGTCTCGTCTCCGAGGGCCGGAACCTCCTTGTCACACGGAGCTTCTCGAAGATTTACGGGCTTGCGGGGATGAGGATCGGCTATGGGATCGGGAGACCCGAGCTCATCTCGCTGATCGCGAGCCATCAGCCTCCGTTCAACACGGGCCGGCTAGCTCTCGTCGCGGCTCGCGCCGCTCTCGCCGACGAGGAGTATGTGGAAGAGAGTCGGCGGTCGAACGCTGAGGGGCGCGCGTACCTGACAGCGCAGCTATCGAGGCTCGGACTGCAGGTGCTGGCGTCACAGTCGAATCACGTCCTCATCGTCGGTCTCGAAGACACGCCGGCCATCGACGACGGCCTGCAGGCGCGGGGTGTCATCGTGCGCCCGACGGACAAGTCGTTCGGCCTTGCCCGCTGCATCCGCGTAACGGTCGGCACTCGCCACGAGAACGAGATATTCGTTCGCGCGCTCACCGAGGTCCTTTCCGAGCTCGGCCGACGACCGGTTCAGGCGGGAGGGGGCGCCGACGACCACGCCGGGCCGGTCGGGTAGAGATACGTCGTGCGGGACGCCGGGAGCATCTCGGTGCAGCCGGGCTCCGTCGGGATCGCATAGCAGGCGTTGTCGAGCACGACGGGTGACCGGAAGTGCTCGTGCAGGTGGCCGACATGCTCGACCACGCGGTCGGTCAGTTCGCCGGCGACCGAGATGTAGTCGAAGAACGAGAGATGTTGGACGACCTCGCTGAGGCCGACGCCCCCTCCGTGCGGGCAGATGGGTACGCCGAACTTCTCCGCCAGCAGAAGGACCACGAGCGCCTCGCTCACCCCGCCGACTCGGCACGCGTCCACCTGGCAGAAGCCCATTGACCCGCTCTGCAGAAACTGCTTGAACATCACTCGGTTGTGCACGTGCTCGCCCGTCGCCAGACGGATCGGTGCAACCGCCTTCGCGATCTCGACGTGACCGAGAATGTCGTCGGGGTTTGTCGGCTCCTCGACCCAGTACGGATCGAACGGGGCGAGTGCCGAGATCCACTCGACGGCCTCGCTCACTTCCCAGACCTGGTTCGCGTCCACCATGAGCTTCCCCTCGCTGCCGATCTCCTCGCGCAGGAGAGCCGCCCGACGCAGATCGGCTTCGAGATCGCGCCCCAGCTTCATCTTGAAGTGGGTCCAACCCGCTGCACGCGCCTCGCGCGTGAGCTGCCGAACCTTGTCGTCGCTGTATCCCAGCCAACCCGCCGCAGTCGTGTAGGTCGGAAAGCCGGTCGCCCGCATCTCCGCCTCTCGCGCCGCCTTCGTCGGCACCTTCTCACGCAGGATGGCGACCGCGTCGTCCGGGGACAGCACATCGGTCACATAGCGGAAGTCGAGGCAGTCGACCAGCTTCTCCGGCTCCATGTCGACCAGCAGCTTCCAGAGAGGCTTGCTCTCGCACTTCGCATACAGATCCCAGACCGCGTTGACGACAGCCGCGGCGGCAAGGTGAATCGCGCCCTTCTCGGGCCCGATCCAGCGCAGCTGGCTGTCTCCTGTGACCAGCCGCCAGAACGAGCGCATGTCGCTGAAGAAGTCCTCGGCGTCACGGCCGACGATGAACGGGGCGATCGCCTCGATCGCCGCGATGCAGACCTCGTTTCCCCGGCCGATCGTGTACGTGAAGCCGTGTCCCTCGAGTGTCGTATCGGTGCGCAACACGACGTACGCAGCCGAGTAGTCCGGATCGGGATTCATCGCATCCGAGCCGTCCAACGTCGCCGAGGTCGGGAAACGGATGTCCAGTGTGTCGACAGCCACGATCTTCATGCGCTCAGCTCCTGTGTTCCGTTCTCGATTGCCGCTACCACCGCCAGGCCGGCGAGTCGCCCGGCTGTCTCCCACGCAAGACAGGCGGAGGCGGCCCCTGGATCGACCGAGCCGACAGATCGCTCGGCGAGGCGGCGCGCGCGCCCACGACGGGCCGGAATTCCTGCCGTTCCGCGAAGGCCAGCCTGTGCTGCCGCGATCGCCCGCTCGAGCGCAACTGTCGCCGGTCGTCCTTCTCGCACGGTGTAGGCGAAGGCATCGCCGGCCGGCTGCATCACGTCGAGGAGCGTCTTGTCTCCCATTCGACTCCGGCCGCGCTCTTGCAAGCCGACGACCGCGGCCAGGACCATCTCGGGCAGCAGGCTCTCTGCGATTGCGTCTTCGTCGCCCGCGCCCCGTGCGGCGCGAACGAGCGCCGTGCCCCAGAGCGGCCCGATCGAGCCGCCGACCGAGCCGAATGCCTCTGCTGCGATACGAAGCGCCTCTTTCGGCTTCTCCCGCGCGCTTAACGGCAGCGCAGTGACGACCTCTCGCATCCCCATGACCATGGTCGCGCCGTGGTCTCCATCGCCGGCGACGGCGTCGAGTCGGTCGAGTGCCTTTTGCTTCGCTTCGATCTCGGCCAGATACGCGCCGAAGAAGGCGGCGATTGTCGAGGTCTCGATCATCTGTCCGGCCAGGATCGGGGACCGAACAGCGGCTGCGCGGGTGCAGCCAGCAGACGCGCGAGCTCGTCGTCGAGGGCCGTCACCGTGAGCGAGAGGCCGGCCATCTCGAGCGAGGTGATGTACTCGCCCACCAGAGCACGGTCGAGCGGGATGCCTCGATCGGCCAGCTGCGACTCCACGCGGCGGAGCACGATGTAGGCCTCCATGAGGGTTGTGGAACCCAGCGTGTTGACGAGAACCTGCACGGGTGCGCCGGCGGCAGGGGGGCGATCCTCGAGGATGATGCTCAGAAGCACGTCGGTGACCTCGTCCGCCGAGGCCAGCCGAGTGCGGCGGATCCCTGCTTCGCCGTGGACGCCCATGCCGATGTCCATCTCGCCATCGGCGATCTCGAATGTCGGCCCGTCGGCCGTGGGAAGCGTGCACGGCGCTAGCCCGACGCCCACGCTGCGAGTTCGTTCGTTTGCGAGCCGTGCGGCGTCGGCGACCTCGGCCAGGTTGCCGCCCTCGTCGGCTTTTGCTCCTGCCGCCTTCAACACCACGATGTCGCCGGCGACTCCGCGGCGCTCGGATTCGCGCCCCTTCGGCGCGCTCGCGACGTCGTCGGTGACGAGAACCGTCTGCGACGCGATGCCCTCGTCGGCGAGAAGCTCGGCGGCAAGATCGAAGTTCATGACGTCGCCTTCGTAGTTGCCGTAGATGAAGAGCACGCCTTCGGGAGGTTCGAGCCACCGGGCGACCTCGACGATCGGCCGGGAGGAAGGGGACGCGAAGACGTTCCCGACCGGAACCCCGTCCGCCAGACCTCTGCCGAGGTATCCGAAGAACGCCGGCTCGTGGCCGGAGCCGCCCCCGAAGATCACACCGACGCGGCGTGTCCGTTCCGGGACGCGCGTGACGACACCGCGTCCACTCGAGAGGATCTCGAAGGAGTCTCCGTGCGCGCACAGTGCTCCATGCAGCATCTCGTCGACCGCATGAAACGGGTCATTGAGGAGCTTCTGCATCGAGCACGCTCCTCTCGTCCTCGGCGACCTGCAACTGCCGCATGACCTCCTCGAGGTAGCGGCGACCCCTCTCGATGGCCCACATGGCGTCGCCCTCGTAGTGCTCGATGCAAAGAGGGCCGTCGTACCCGTGAGCGAGCGCGAGTCGAAGAGCAGCTCGGTAGTCGATCAAGCCGAACTCGAGATCGGTCGGATACGAGAGCGCGGCCCCCAGATCGGGATGATCGAGTCGCAGGTAGTTCTTCACGTGCCAGTAGTTCATGTACGGAAGGGAATCCATCAGGAGATCCACCCAGCCCGCGGAAGGGCGAGTAGGCACACGGACGAGGTTCCCGAGATCAGGATTGATGCCGATGTTCGCCGCGCCGCACTGCTCGATGATGCGAACCGCGCCTGCAGGCGTGTCGAGTAGCGTGCCCTCGTGCAGCTCGAGGGAGATCTCCATACCGAGCTCCGCCGCCCGTGCTGCAACCAACCCGACCCGCTTCGCGGCGAGGTCCCACGTCTGCTGATCCCGTGCGTCTTGATGACCGGGAACCATCCAGAAGGGCCATTCCTTCTGTCGGGCGGTCAGAGGGCCGTGGAACCCGATGCTTACGATGGGTGCTCCGAGGGACGCCGAAGCTTCCACGCTGCGTAGCGTGAACGCAAGATTCTCCTCGCCTGCGGCAGGATCGATCACGCTCCGCCTGATCACCGACACGCCGGCGAGCTCGAGATCGGAGTCGTCCACGACGGTGCGGAGCTCGCGCAACGCGCTCTCCGACATCAAGCCCGGGGTCAGCCAGGAGTCGACGAGATCGAGTGCTTTGAACCCCGCGGTGCGAAGCTCCCCGAGCTCGGCCGCCCATTCGTGCGGCCCGAGCTCCCAGGCAGGCTTCTCGCGCACTCGAACCGCGAACGTCAGCGTCGAGCCTGCAATTGTCAGTGACGTACTGCCCATCGAGTCCGACCTCCTCACACTTCCGTTTCCGACAGACTCACCAGCCGACCTCCTCGTCGAACAGCGGCAAGCTGATCGGCGTGTCGTCGACGACGACACTTCCGAACCTCCCTGCATGGAAGACGAGCGGATCGCCTGCGTCCGCGGTGAATTCGACGACCCGACCGAACACGACGTCGTGGTCGCCTGCGCGCACTATCTCCGCCAATTCGCATGACACCCACGCGAGCGCATCCGGAACAGCGAGATACCCGTTCACGCGCTGGACGCGATGCATGGGGAAAGCGCCGTGGGTGGCGAACTCGGCGGCGATCGCACGTTGATCGCGGCCGAGGACGCTGACGGCGAACCGCTTCGACTCCGCGACCGCGGCGAGCGTCCGCGACTCGTGTGCGAGCGAGACGAGAACGAGCAGCGGATCGAGCGAGATGGACGCAAAGCTGTTCAGCGTCATGCCCGCCGGTCGCCCGCCGTGTTCGGTCGTGACGATGCAGACACCGGTCGCGAACATTCCGGCGCAACGACGAAACGCGAGCTTCGTCGCATCGTCGGTCTTCGTTGTGTCCCGCTCGGTTGTCGTTAGCGCCTCCATCGCTCAGCGCATCAAGAGCCCGCCGTTGACGTCCAGCGTCGCGCCTGTGATGTAGCCGGCCCGCTCGGAGACGAGAAACGCGACGGCGGCGGCCACCTCGTCCGCTCGGCCCAGGCGCCCGACGGGGATCGCCGCTGGAAGTCCAGCGACGGCCTTCTGCGGCAGCTCGGCCATGATCGGCCCGTCGACCGCGGCAGGCGCGATCGCGTTCACGGTGACGCCGTAGGGCGCAAGCTCCCGGGCCACCACCTTCGTGAGGGCGATGATGCCGGCCTTCGCCGCCGCGTAGTGCGCCCCGGTTACCAGGCCGCCGACCTGTCCCGCGAGCGAGGCGTGGTTCACGATCCGCCCGTAGCCCTGCTCCCGCATGAGCGACCCGGCCAGCTGGCAGCCGATGAAGACGCTGCGAAGGTTCGTCGCCAGCACGCGGTCCCACTCCTCGTCCTCGATCTCGAAGAACGGCCGCACCGGCGTCACGCCGGCGTTGTTCACGAGGATGTCGAGGCGGCCCCATCTCGCGCGGACGTCTTCGACCGCTCGACGCAGCGACTCCCGGCTTGTCACGTCGAGCCGCAGGCCGGCCGCGCGTACCCCAGACGGGTCGAGCTCGGCTGCGATCGCCAGCGCACGCTCGTCGTTGCGGCCGGTGACGAGCACCGAGGCCCCGTGGTCGAAGAGCTCCCGGACCATCGCCTCGCCGAGCCCTCGCGTGCTCCCCGTGACGATCGCGGTCCGTCCGTCGAGATCAGGCACGTTCGTCTAGACGGCGGCCGCCGGGCCACGAGGACGACTCGAGTGGCCGGACTCGGACAGCGGGATCTCCGGCGCGAGCTGGACGCCCAGCGACGTCGCGCCGACCAGCTCGAGCGCCTGATGGTTGTTGTAGGGCATGATCGGACCGGCCTGGACGTCGCGCCACATCCGCTCGAGCGGAAGCTTGCGAACGTAGGCGGCACCTCCGGTGACGTCGACGATGTGCCGCATGATCTCGACGGCGTTGTTCGTCGGGATCACCTTGGCGAGACCGGAGCGGGCCAGCCCCTCCTGCACGGTCAGCTCGAAGAGAGCCCCCGACATCACCTCGTCGCAATGACGGTAGAGCACCGCGCGTGCCGACTCGAGCAGCATCTCCATCTGCGCGAACGATGACTGTACGAGGGGGTTGGTCTGCCGTCCTCGGCCCTGCACCGCCTGTTTCGCCCATTCCATTGCACCGGCGGCGATTCCGAGGTAGACGGCGCCGAACGTCGGCATCGCCCAGGAGAAGATGGTCTTGAGAACGCGCCCGTCGAAGTGGTTCACGGGAAGCGAGTGCACCAGCGCGTCGTCGGGGACGAAGGCGTCTTCGATCAGCAGGTCGTTGGACTGCGTCCCTCGCATCCCGAGCGTGTCCCAGGTCTGGACGAAGGTGAAGCCTTCCATCGCCTTCGAGCCGCGGAAGATGCCGACGCGCGGGCCAGTCTCGGGATCGTCGTAGCGCGCGCTGAACGAGAAGTTCGTCGCGGCGACGGAGTTGGTGCAGAAGATCTTGCGGCCCGTCACCCGGAACCCGCCTTCGACCCGATCCGCGACGGTGAGCGCGTCCATCAAGTGATTCGGGAGCCCCGGCTCGGACGTGAGCGAAGCCCAGATCACGACGCCTTCGGCGACGCCGCGCAGGAGCTCCTCCAGCCGCTCGTCGCCCGTGTCCCGCCAGATCGACGCCCATTGGCCGATGGGGGAGACGTGCATGTTCACCGCGAGCGCCGTCGATCCGCAGCCCATCGCCAGGCGCTCCTGGGCGAGCACGAGCTCGAACAGGCTCGCACCTCGCCCGCCGAGTTCCTCGGGCACCGTCAGGGCCAGATAGCCCTCCCGGCGGAGATCGTCGTAGTTCTCGAGCGGGAACGCGTTCTCGCGATCGTAGGAGCCCGCCCGCTCCGCGAATGTGTCTGCGAGCCCCCCGGCGAGCTCGACGAGCTCGCGCTGGCGCGGCGTAAGCGGACTCCTCATCGATGCCTCCCCCATTTGTCACTTATGAACATGAGTAATTATGATGCGAGCGATGGGAACGGGTCAAGCTGCCGCGCATTCGCTGCGTCCGGCGAGTGGCGACGCGCTCGTCGACTCGCTTGTCGAGCTCGGCCTGACGCTGAACCGATCGCGGGTGTACGTCAGCCTCCTCGAGTCGTCGCCCGCGACTGCCGTCCAGGTCGCCGACCGCTCGGGGGTACCGAGGACGAAGATCTACGAGGCGCTCGAGGCGCTCGAGCACCTCGGCTTCTGCTCCGTACGCGCCGGGCGAGTCGCGTGCTACGAGCCGATCGCCCCCGAGATCGCGCTCAACGAATGGGTGCGGCGACGTGACCTCGACCGGCAGGCGACGGCCGAGCGCGAGGACCGACTGCGAAACGAGCTCGTCGCACGCCTGCCCCGGTCCGAGGATGTGCGCGCGAGCCAGGAGGCGCCCTTCATCGAGGTCCTCGTCGGTGGCGACCAGGTCGTGCAGGCGTTCGAGCAGCTCCTCGTGCGCGCCGAGCGGCGGCTCGACATCGTCCAGGCGCCGCCGATCTTCCAGCCCCGCGGGCGGTGGAACGAGCTCGAGGCGGAGGCGATTCGGCGGGGCGTGCACGTACGCGTGCTGTACGCGCCCGTCGTTGCGTCCGATCCGGCGAGATTCGGGGGCCTGATCGCAGCCGGGGGCGAGGGTCGCGTCTCGAGCGGCCTTGTCCTGAAGCTCGCGCTCCGCGACGATGACGAGGTCATGGTCGCGGTTCCGAACACGGGTGGAGGAGCGGACGACTTCACGGTGATCCTGATCACGCACGCCGACCTCGTCGCGCCTCTCCAGCTCCTCTTCCGCAAGGAGTGGCGGCGCGCCACTCCACTGCAGGCGGCATGAGCGCCGGCGAGCCGACGGGTGGCGACTATCGTGCCGGCGAGGGCGAGAGCCTCCGCGTTCTCTTTTGCATCGGCGTCTCACAGTCGTTCTTCGACGCACCGTCCGCCAAGGTGCCCGAGATCGTTCCCGCGATCGCCAGGGCGTTCGATGACCTGCAGGGGCGCTTCGGTATCCGGGTTCTCGGCACGATGGACGACGACGAACTGATGGTGGGGCCGTCGGCGGACTACCCGTGGACCGCCTACATCCTGGCGGACGCGCCGAGCGTGGAATCCGTGACCGCGGTCTGCAATCTGGTGCGCGAGACGGAGGTCGGCGAGCATCGGCTCTGGCGCTATCTGCGCATCGAGGCCCGTGTCGGCAGGCAGCTCTTCTTCGGGAACTCGTAGAGGCGTATCCGTACGGCAGGTCATACGCTCAGCCCATAGAGCCTGACGGCGTTCGCGCCCAGCACGTCCTCCCGCTCGCGGGCGGAGAGCCGGTGCAGAGCTCTGGAATACGTCGTGAATACCCGTTCGTACGACGCAGCCAGCAGACAGACGGGCCAGTCGGAGCCGAACATCATCCGTTCGACGCCGAACCATTCGAATGCACGGTCGATGTACGGCTGGAGGTCGGCGGGCGTCCATCTCGCCCAGCGCGCCTCGGTGACCAGACCGGAGAGCTTGCAGGCGACGTGTGGGAGCGCAGCGAGCGGTCGAAGGGCGCAGGCCCAAGCAGGGTCTTCCCGCCCGCGTGAGATCTGCGGTTTGGCGAGATGGTCGACGATGAATTGGAGCTCGTGCCGGCGAACCGTCTCGAGCGCAGCGGGCAGCTCACGCGTGCGGACGAGCAGGTCGAAGGCGAGGTCTGCGCGACCCACAGCCGCGATGCCGCGCTGAACGTCGTCGCGCAGCAGCCAATCGGGATCGGGTTCGTCGTGGACGAGGTGGCGAATCGCGCAGAGTGCCGACCCTCCGGGCGACGCTCGAAGCTCGGCGATCGCATCGTCAACTCCGGCGGCGGTGAGGTCGACCCAACCGACGACACCCGCGACGGTGTCGTGCGTGTCGGCGATGGCGAGGAACCGGAGGCTCTCCTCCGTGCTCGCGAGCGTCTGCACGATGACGGTGCGGTCGACACCGGTGGCGGCGAGCTGCGGAGCGAGGTCTTCCGGCTCGAACCGCCGGCGGATCGCGGCCATCTCCGAAGTCATCCAAGCGTAGTTCGCGCGTTCCGCATCCCAGAAGTGCTGGTGCGCGTCGACGATCACGACCGTAACGGCGACGGCGTCACGGGCTGCGCAGGCGGGCTTGTCAATCCAACCAGGTCTCGATGTACGCGCGGACGATCGAGTCGATGTCCTCGCCGGCGGGCAAGCCGAACGCGCGGGCTCGGTCTGCCGTCGCCCGTGTCGCCCAGGTAGCGACGATCGCCACGACCGCAGGATCGGGCTCGACCGTGATGCGGCCGAGCTGCCGGTCGCCGGCGACTCGCCGCAGGCTCTCGACCAGCTCGCGTGCAGTGACCGAGATGCTCGGAAGGTTGAGCGCTCGATCGTCGCCAATCGCCTCGGGCTCGATCTCCGCAAGGCGAACGAGGCACTCGACCACAGTTCGCTCGCCGACGACCGGCATGCGCGTCTCGAGATCGACCGGCAGGCTGTAGTCCCGGCCGGCGAGCGGCTCTTTGATCACGGAGCTGGCGAACGCCGATGCGGCCGCATTGGGTGGGCCCGGCCTGACGATGACCGTCGGCAGGCGCGCGGAGCGCCCGTCGAGGAATCCCTTGCGCGTGTAGTCGTTGATGAGCAGCTCGCTCGCCGCCTTCGCGATTCCGTACGTGGTCTGCGGTGTGAGCTTCGTCGTGTCGGTGACGGTCTCGGGCATCTCGACGCCGCCGAACGCTGCGAACGTGCTCGCGAACACGAGGCGCGGCATGGCGCCGGTCCCCCGGCATGCCTCGAGCACGTTGCGCGTTCCGTCGAGATTCGTTCGGAGAGCCGAGTCGAAGTCCCGCTCGCACTCGCCGCTCACCATCGACGCGAGATGGAACACGACGCGTGCGCCCTCGACCGCCGAGGCCGTGGCGGCCGGGTCGCAGATGTCGCCGTCCGGGAGGTCGAAGATCGCGACGGCGGAGATCGGGTGGCCCAGGAGCTCTCCGCGCTCTTCGAGACGCTTGGCCAGCTGCCGGCCGATGAAGCCGCGTCCGCCGGTGATGACCACGCGTACCGAGTTTGACATCACAGAGGAATTACATTAGTACTGTAATGCGGCGCCGGTCAAGGTGGAACTGTCAGGAGGATCGGGGAAGCTGTCCTGGGCTGTGGTCACGGGTGGGTCGCGGGGCCTCGGTGCGGCAACGGGCCGCGCTCTGGCCGAAGCCGGATTCGACGTCGCGCTGACCTATCGTGAGAACCGCGCGGGCGCGGAGGACGTGGCCGCGTCGGTGGAACGCGTGGGCCGGCAGGCAGCCGTCTATCAGGTCGACCTGGCTGATTTGCGGGCGGTCGCCTCCGTCGCCGCTCTGATTGCCGGCCGCCATCGGCCGGCCGTGCTCGTGAACAACGCCGGAGAGACGCTCGGCGGCGACCTTGCGTCGACGGAGACCGTGGCGGCGAAGCGGCTCTTGAGCGTCAACGTCGCCGCCCCGATCGTCCTCGCCCGTGAGCTGGCGCCGACCCTGTCCTCCCACGACGGGACGGGCTCGATCGTCAACGTCAGCTCGATCAGCGGAATCGCCGGATCGAGCAACGCGGTGTATGCGTCCACCAAGGCGGCCATCCTCGGCCTCACGCGATCGCTCGCGGTCGAGCTCGCGCCCGCCGTTCGGGTCAACGCCGTGATCCCAGGCGTGTTCGCGACGGACATGAACCGTGACGCTCTCGCGGACGAGGGAATCCGTCGCGCTGCGCTCGGGGCGATCCCCCTGCACCGAATCGGCGACCCCGCCGAGCTGGCTACGGTGGTCGTGTTTCTCGCAGGGGCCGGCGCTGCCTATGTGACCGGGGCATGTATTCGGGTCGACGGCGGCATCCTTGCAACCCTCTCGCTCCCGGAAGGCTCTGCGAGCAGTCACTACGAGAAGACGTGAGACGGAGGAGGATTCGATCGACTTGGAAGCTCTGGCGAGTTCAACATCGACGAGGATCACCGGTGCGGAGGCGATCGTGCGCTGCCTCGAGAGCGCCGGCATCGGCGCCGTCTTCGGCATTCCCGGCTTCTACAACATGCCTCTCTTCGAGGCGCTGCGATCGGCCTCGAGCATACGAGTCGTCGCAGTACGCCATGAGCAAGGAGCGGCGTTCATGGCCGACGGCTATGCGCGTGCAAGCGGCCGCGAAGCCGCGTGCCTGCTGCTACCCGGCTGCGGCGTCATGAACGCCATGACAGGACTCAGCGAAGCGTACGCAGACTCTTCGCCCGTCCTCGTCCTCGCCACGCAGGTCGCGCGCGAGTTCATCGACCAGAACCGTGGCCTCCTACACGAGCTCACGGGACAACTCGAGGTCGTAGGAGCGGTTTCCAAGCAGAGCGCCCGGATCGAGCACGCAGGTCAGGTGCGGGAAGTGCTCCAGGAGTCCGTTCGCGCCCTGCGCACAGGCCGCCCGCGTCCGGTGCAGATCGAGATCCCCGTCGACGTCCAGGAGGAGTCGCTGGAATGGCCCGACGATCTCGCCTATGACCTCTCGGGCTTCGAAGAGCGATCACTGCCTTCAGCCGACGCGATCGAGGCGGCCGTCGAAGCGCTCGCCCGTTCCGAGCGGCCCTTGATCTACGCGGGTGGCGGCGTCGTCTCGTCCGGCGCGCGCGACATCCTCGTCGCCGTCGCCGAGCAGCTCGGGGCGCCGGTCGTGACGACGGGGATGGGGACAGGGTCGATCCCGGCCGACCATGATCTCGCGTGCGGAGTCGCCTGGGACGTGTCGGCCGACCTCGCACCTCTCGTCGCCGCAAGCGACGCTCTGCTCGCAATTGGAACCCGCTTCAACCAGTCGATGACGCGCAGCTGGACACTGCCCCTGCCGCCGGTCACGATCCGGATCGACGTCGACGCGGAGGAGATCCGGCGCAATCTGACATTCGACCAGCTGCTCGTCGGGGACGCGAAGGCGACGCTCGGCGTGCTCCACGAGAGCCTCGGAGCCCGGGGCGTCGACCGCCGCGGTGTCGTCGATCGTCAGCTCGCCGCCGCCCAGGCCGTGTACCAGGATGCGCACGCCCGTCGCGTGGGAACCACGATGCCGTGGCTCGAGGCGATCCGGAGGGCGGTTCCCCGCGATGGCATTATCTGTGCCGACATGACCGTCTTCTGGGCCGACATGCTCGGGTCGTTTCCCATCTACGAGCCTCGCACGATGCTCTTCCCGTGGGGAATGGGCACGCTCGGCTTCGCGCTGCCCGCCGCGATCGGCGCGAAGCTTGCCGCCCCAGACCGCCCCGTGGTCGCGCTTGCCGGCGACGGAGGAGTCCTGTTCACTGCGACAGAGCTGGCCACGGCGGTGCAACAGAAGCTCGGCATTCCACTGGTGGTCGTCAACAATCACGGCTATGGCATGATCAAGAAGCAACAGATCGCCCGCTACGGAGAAGGCGTCGCAGTCGACCTCGAAGCACCCGATTTCGTCGTCTTGGCCGATGCGTTCGGCGCCCACGGCGAGCGTGTGGACACACCCGAACAGCTGGAGACCGCCGTCGAGCGTGCTCTGGAGGCCGAGTCTCCGACCGTGATCGAAGTTCCCTGGGGATATGAGTTCGCCGCCTGAGTCCGCCCTGCCGGAGCCCGGCGCCGATGCGTCCGACCGGCCCGAGGCCGGGCAGCCGCTGAACGGCGACGGCACCACCGTCCCGAGGAGGCGCGCCGTCACGGGGAGAAGGAGGCCGGCGTACTCCCTCGCGAGCCTGGGAACGCGGATCCGCGACGAACGCAAGGCGCAGGGCAAGACGCTGCGCGAGGTCGCCGACGCGAGCGGCATCTCGACCTCGTTCCTGAGCCAGGTGGAGCGCGACCAGGCCAAGCCGTCGGTCGGAACGTTGCACACGATCGCCGAGGCGCTCGGCCTGACGATGGCCGATCTCTTTCTCGCGTATGCCGAAGACAAACAGGCCAGGGCACGGGCCAAGGCCCTGCGATCGCTGGCCCAGGTCATACGAGTCGACGAGCGCAAGGGGCTGGTCTATCCCCACTCGGGCATCCGCAACGAGCTCCTCTCGCCCGATCTGGGCCACGCGATCCAGATGATGTGGGTGACCATGCCGCCGGGTGAAGGAACCGGCAACAGGCCGCTCGTGCACGAAGGTGAGGAGTGCGCAGTGATCGTGCAGGGGAACGTCGAGATCTGGGTCGGTGAGGGGGGAGAACAAGAGCATTACGTTCTCGGCCCCGGCGATTCGATCTACCAGTCCAGCACGGTGCCCCACCGGAGCCGGAACATCGGCGACACGGACGTCATCATCGTCGTCGCCATCACGCCTCCGTCGTTCTGAAGTGTGGCGTCGGCGTGAAGATCGCTGAGGCACGGGCGATCGTCTGCTCGCCCGGCCGGAATCTCGTCACGCTGAAGAGCGTGCAACGTTGATCGGAGGAACGTTCAAGAAGCCCGTCGCAAAGACGGTCGACGGGTTCCAGACAGACGCCCGCTCCCTCGCATGAGCTCGGCGCGGATCGTCGGCGCGGCAGAGTCGCCGTACACGCGGCACCCCGCCGACAACGTCACGACAGAGTCATTGCTCGCCGACGCGTTCGTACGCGTCCTGGCGGCGGCCGGCGTCGACCGCGACGACGTCGACGGGCTTGGGATCGCCTCGCTCACGCTTGCCCCCGACCGTGCCATCGACCTTGCCTGGCGACTCGGCGTGCGCCCGCGCTGGCTGATGGACGACGGAAACGGCGGAGCATCGGGCATTCAGCTCCTCCAGCACGCCGTACGCGCGGTCGACGCGGGCGACGCGACGGCGGTCGTCTTGCTTGCGGGCGACCGTCTCGACCGTGGCACGTTTCGCCAACTTGTCGACGCTTACAACCGCGCGACGGAGCGCTACCTCGCTTCGATCCCGACCGGCGGGCCGAACGCGCTCTTTGCGCTGCTGACGCAGCGGCACATGGAGCTGCACGGACTCGAGCGCGCCGACTACGGCCGCCTCGTCGTGGCACAGCGTCGCCGCGCAGCCGACAACCCTGGAGCCGTCTACAGGGAGCCGCTGACGCTCGCCGAGTACCTTGCCGCCCCCGTGGTGGCCGAGCCGCTCCACCGGTACGACTGCGTCCCGATCGTGAGCGGCGCCGATGCCCTCGTCGTCGCGCGTGCCGATCACGGCGTCGCCGTCAAGGCCCTCCGCGCGCAACACAACCGCGACGGACAGGAGGGCGACGGGCTCGTCACGGGCCTCGCCGACATCGCCGAGGGGCTCTGGAACGACGCCGGAGCCGGGCCCGGCGACATGGACGTCGTCTCGGTCTACGACGACTATCCGGCGATGGCGCTCGTGCAGCTCGCCGATCTTCGCATCGCACCCGACCCGAAGCGTCTTCTTCACGCGGAGCTCGATCGGCTTGCGCTCAACACCTCGGGCGGCCAGCTCTCCGCCGGTCAGGCCGGCGCGGCAGGTGGGATGCACGGCATCGTCGAGATCGTCACGCAGCTGCTCGGGCGGGCGGGGCGGCGGCAGCTGCCGAACGCGCGACTCGGCGTCGTCAGCGGCTATGGCATGGTGCTCTACCGGTACGGGGCATGCGCGAACGCCGCCGTCCTGGAGGCAACGTGAGCCTGCCCATCCCCGTCTGCGCGGCGTGCGGCGCCGCTGCGTTCCCGCCACGCGTGCTCTGCCCTCGTTGCGGCAGCAGCGAATGGGCCGAGAGGCCGGTGGAATCGGGCATCGTCGAGGCGGTCACGGAACGCGAAGGAACGCTGGTCGCCGCGGTCCGCACGCCCGTTGGTCCGGTTGTGATCGTGCGGCTCGTCACCGATGCGCGTCCCGGCCAGGCCGTGCCCGTGGGAACGATCGGGTTCACCCCGGTCGAATCCTCGCGCTGATCTGCCTCGTCAGGCGGAGTGTCTCGCGACGTCGACGCCCGCAGCCTCGCGGTCCCACGTCCCTTCGGTCACGCCGCGCTCGCGGAGCCGGTACTTCTCGATCTTGCCGTTTGCCGTCAGCGGCAGCTCGGCGACGATCTCGATATAGCGGGGGATCGCGAAGTACGCGAGTCTCGGCTCGCAGAAGCGCACGAGCTCCACGGGATCGAGCTGCACGTCTGGCTGCGGCACGACGTAGGCGAGCACGTCGTCGTCACCAAGCTCGCTCGGAACCGGCACGACTGCCGCGGCGGCGACGTGCGGATGCGAGGCCAATGCAGCCTCGACTTCGTAAGAGGAGATGTTCTCGCCGCGACGGCGGATCGAGTCGCTGAGCCGGTCGACGAACCAGAACCAGTCGCCGGCATCGCGGATGACACGATCGCCCGTGTGCAGCCAGAGGTTCCGCCGCGCTGCAAGTGTCTGCTCGGGAAGCCCGTGATAGCCGTTCGCGAACGCGTACGGGTGTTGCGACCGGACGACCAGCTCGCCGGGAACGCCCGGCGGCACCTCCTCGTCTTCCTCGCCGACGACGCGTGCGTCGAAGCCGGGCGTGATGCCTCCCATCGACCCCGGCGGCGCCTCGCCGGACGCCGTCGAGAGTACGAAGTTCGCCTCGGTAGAACCCCACCCGTTGACGAGCTCGATCCCAAAGCGCTCTCGGAACGGCTCGTACAGCGGCGCTGGCGTACCCGGTGCAAGTGCCACGCGAACGCGGTGCGCGCGCTCATCAGGATCGGGGTCGCGCTTCGCGAGGATGTGCACCATCGTCCCGAGGAGGTACGTCACAGTCGCCTCCGATTCGACCAGTCGCCGCCAGAGCTTGGATGCGGAAAAGCGGGGGCCGATGACGAACTCGGCTCCCGTGACGAGTGCTTGGACGAACGTGTTGAGCGCGTTCGTGTGGAACAGCGGCAGGCACGTGTAGAGCACGTCGCGCTCGGTTACACCGAGGATCTCGGCGGTCGTGACGCCCCACCAGTACCACTGGGCGTGGGGGCAGAGGACACCTTTCGACGGGCCGGTGGTACCCGACGTGTAGAGGATCGAGCACGTGTCTCCGGGCCGTGCTTCTGCCGGCCGTACGGGCTCACCCGGGCCGGCATAGGTGTCGAAGCCCCAGACATGCTCGAGTTCGGGCAGGCCGCTGCGGACCGCATGGAGTGCGGACATCAGCTCGGGCTCGACGACGATCAGACGTGCGCCGGCGTCCCGCAGCACGTGCTCGAGTTGGGCGCCGCGCAGAGCGGTGTTCACCGGCACGTACGTCGTGCCGAGCCATGTACAGGCGAGCCAGAGTTCGAGCAACTCGAGGCGGTTCTCGCTCATCGTGGCGACGACGTCCCCGAGGCGGATTCCGGCGGCAGCGAGTCGTCCCGCCGTGTTGGCGACTTCGTCGCGGAACTGAGACACGGTCAGCGCCGTGTTCCCAGCCCGCACGAGCGGGCGTTCGCCGTGGCGTGCGGCTTGAAGCTCGAGCAGCGCCGGGAGCGTCTGCTGTCGCGGAGCGAGCCCACGCAGCGGCGAGGTCATCGTCATATCGTGGTGGCCGTGCACGTCGCGATCGTCGTGAACTGATCGATCAGCAACCTTACAATTCGAGCCCTTCCTGAAGATGCTTGAGCGTGTAGGGCGCGGGATCGCCACCGAGATTCGGGGCGTGGTGGGACCGGGGAGGCCGATCTTGAGCCTCGAGCCCAACACTTGCGATTCATGACCACGATCCCAACCGTCAGATCAGGCACACTTTGGCAGTAGATGCCTCAGAACCGGATCGCCATCGGCTGCGACCACTTCGGACTCGAGCTCAAGAACCGCTTGCGCGACCACTTGGCGGAACTCGGCTACGACGTTGCCGACTTCGGCGTGAACGGCGAGGAGCCGGCTGACTATCCCGAGGTTGCCGGCGAAGTCGCCGGCGCTGTGCGGCGCGGCGAGTTCGGCCGGGCCGTTCTCGTCTGCGGCACCGGCGCCGGCATGGCCATCGTCGCGAACAAGGTGCCAGGTGTGCGGGCTGTCTGCGTCTCGGATCCGTACACGGCCGAGCGCGCCCGCGCGAGCAACGACGCGCAAGTCATCACTTTCGGCAGCCAGATCGTCGGCGAGGCGGTCGCGTTGCGGCTGCTCGACATATGGCTCGCGGCGGAGTTCCAGGGCGGGCGCTCCGCTCCGAAGGTGGCGAAGATCGGTGACGTCGAGCGCAAATACTCGCGCACGCAGTAACGATCGACATCGTTGGCACCCGGTAGCCTCGCCCAGGGCGGCGCCGGAGTAGTCGATGGACCACATCCCTGCCTCGGAGCGTGATCTGTGCGCCGAGACCGAGCGATGCGTAGGATCGGGGACATGACGCGCTATCTGCACACCATGGTCCGGATCACCGATCCGGAGAAGAGCCGCGCCTTCTACGAGGCGCTCGGGCTCGAGTTCCGCCGCGACATGGACATCGTCCGCAACGGCGAGCGGGAGGCCACGAACTACTTCTTCGGCGTTCCCGGCCAGGAGGAGGAGCTGGAGCTGACGCTCAACCACGACGGCCGGACGTACGACCTCGGCACGGGCTACGGCCACGTCGCCTACGCGGTGGACGACCTCGCCGAGACGCTCGCGCGGCTGCACGAGCAGGGCATCGACGCCGAGCGAGAGCCGTACCGCGTCCGCGAGGGTGGCTCGCTCATCTGCTTCGTCCGCGACCCGGACGGCTACCGCATCGAGCTGATCGACCGGAGCGGGAAGTAGGCGAATCCCGGCGCCGAGCGCCGTCGAGAACCCAACTGAGGCGTCGTCTCGGTTCGAGCGTCGCGACCCGACGTCGTCGTCCCGACACTCGCGATCGACGGCGACTTCGAGCCGCCGCACCCCGACGCGAGCAACGAGAGACCGGCAAGGAGCCCGGCGAACAACGAACAACGACGTCTCCAATCGGACATCGTCCGAAAGCGAAGCACGTATCTCTAAGCCGACTCTAAGTTCAGGACGACAGGGAACTGATGCGGTCGTGCTCGGCGCTCAGCCGCCGATGTAGGACATTTCGACCTTTGGCAGGGTGGCTGTTTCGGTGGTGCGGAGTTCGGAGTAGCGGTCGCTGCGGTGTGTCCAGATCTGCTGGAGCTGTCGGGCGAGCTCGGTGTCGGTGGCGCCGGCGCGCAGCGGGGCGCGCAGGTCGTGGCCTTTGAGGGCGAACAGGCAGGTGTGGAGGCGTCCTTCGGCCGAGAGGCGGGCGCGGGTGCAGCCGGCGCAGAACGGCTGGGTGACCGAGGCGATGAGGCCGATCTCGCCGGCGCCGTCTTGGTAGCGCCAGCGGCGGGCGGTCTCGTCGGGGCGGGCCGGGGCGACGGGCTCGAGCGGCCAGACGGCGCCGATCCGCTCGAAGGATCTCGGCGGCCGGGACGACGTCGTCGAGCCGCCAGCCGTTGCTGTGGCCGACGTCCATGTACTCGATGAAGCGCAGGACGTGGCCGCTGCCGCGGAAGCGCTCGGCGAGCGCGACGATCCCTGCGTCGTTCACGCCGCGCTTGACCACGGCGTTGACCTTGACCGGCAGCCCGGCCGCCGCCGCGGCCTCGATCCCCTCGAGCACCCGCTCGACCGGGAACTCGACGTCGTTGAGGGCGCGGAAGGCCGCATCATCGACGGAGTCGAGGCTGACCGTGACCCGGTCAAGGCCGGCCCGGGCGAGCAGCTCGGCCTTCTGGGCCAGCAGCGCCCCGTTGGTGGTCAACGCCAGCTCCAGCCCAGGAATCTCCGCCAGCTGCTCCACGAGCTGCTCGACGTCACGGCGCACCAGCGGCTCGCCGCCCGTAATCCGCACAGTACGCACCCCCAGCCCGGCGAACACCCCGACAACACGCGCGATCTCCTCGAAGCTCAACAGCTCCCGCCGCTCCAAAAACGCGTGATCGCGACCGAACACATCCTTGGGCATGCAATAAACGCAACGGAAGTTACAACGATCCGTAATCGACACCCGCAACGTCTCCAACGGCCGGCCGAGCATGTCGAGCAACGGCTCCACGGGCCAGCCTGACTAGGCCGCGGGCTCCTCGTCCGCGGGCACGAGGGCGCGCGCTCGCGCGACCGCCTCGAGCTGGGAGTGGACGCCGAGCGCAAGCAGGATCGCCTGGATGTGGTTGCGAACCGTCGTCTCCGAAAGCGTGAGGAGCGCGGCGATCTGCCGTGCGCGAACACCTCGCGCGAGCAGGACCAGGACTTCGCGCTGTCGCGGGGTGAGGGGCGGCTCTGCTGTGTCCTCGGGTGTCGGCACGTCGGGTGCCACTGCCTTCTGGATGACATGGAGGATCGCCCGATCCTCGTTCTCGCGCAGGACGATCGTGGAAAGAGTGAGGCGGCTCGCGCCGACCGGCGTCCGCGCACTCAGCTCGAGGTTCTGAACGGGCCACCCCTCGTGTGCCAGCCGCAGTATCGAGCAGGCACGGTGGCAGACAATGCCGCCCTCGTCGTTCCGGCCGGCGATGACCTCCCAGCAGAAACGTCCTTCGGCCTCGACCGCCGTAATGCCGGTCAGCCGCTCCGCTTCCGGATTCCATTCGACGATCCGGCCATCCGATCCTGTGCGGAAAACCGCAGCTCCTGAGCAGAGCTGACCCATTCTGACGACGATCGCCGCGCGGGTGGCGCGACGTATCGGGGCGCCCCCCGATCGCCGCTGCGGAGAGGCCGCAGAGATCCTCGCGCACCGGCGCAAATGATGAATCTTCATCAACCGCAGGGGCAGAGCGCGCCGGAAGATCAAGGAGTTTCCGTGTCAGTCGCTGGGAAGGTACCTGTGCTTGTTCCTGCCGGCAGTCGCCCCACCGAGTCGCCTTCTTCCGAGGCGTCGGTTCGCGCGGAGAAGGAGGTTCTGATGGCCGATGCGAGGTCGAAGCTGGTCGAGGCGGTCGCGCGCGAGTTCGGCGTCCCTCCGCTGAACGACGGAGAGGTCGACGCGGTGCTGACGCTCGCAGGCGCCGCGGCGCATGGCACGGGTGACCGCACGGCTGCGCCACTCTGCTGCTTCCTCGCGGGTCTTGCCGCCGGGGGAGCGGGACGAGGCGAAACGCTCGAGCGGGTGCGTGCGTACATCGCCGCATCGAGTCCTGATTCTTCGGAGGTGGCGCCATGAAGGAGTTGACGCGGCGGAGGTTCGTGCAGGGTGCGGCCGGCGGGGTAGGACTGCTCACGGTCGGCGGCGGACTGCGCTATCTGGAGCACGTCGGCAAGGCCGAGGCCGGCGAGGTGCTCGGCAAGGAGGAGGTCTTCCGCACCGGCCACTCGAACAACTGCGACGGTGCCTGCGGACACCAGGTGAAGGTGGTCGACGGCCGGATCCGGCTCGTCACGAGCGCGGCGTTCACGGCGAAGACGATCGACGGCAAGACGGCGCCGAAGTTCGACCCGCGCATCTGCCTGCGCGGCGTCGCGCAGATTCAGAACACCTACAGCCCCGACCGCGATCAAGTACCCGTACAAGCGGGTCGGAGAGCGCGGCTCGGGCCGCTGGCAGCGCATCAGCTGGGAAGAGGCGACGACGACGATCGCCGACAAGTTCAAGGAGATCCAGGCGAAGTACGGCAAGAAGTCGGTCTGGATCGCGCCGTACACCGGCTCGCTCTCGATCCTCGAGGGCGTCGTCGGCGCCGGGTTCCGCTTCGCGAGCGCGATCGGCGCCGTCGGCCGGCGACTTCGAGGGCGACAACGAGGGCGACAGCTCGACGCCCGCCGGCTGGAACTACGTGCTCGCCGATCCCGGACGCGACCGCAGGCGGCGATCTTCGACGGCCACGAGATGACCGACTTCCTCAACTCGAAGGTGATCGTGCTCTGGGCGAACAACGTCGCCGAGACGTCGATCCCGGACTGGCGGATCGTCGCCGACGCGCAGAAGCAGGGCACCACGGTCGTCTCGATCGATCCGCGCTTCACGCCGACGTCGGCGAAGTCCGATGTCTGGCTGCCGATCCGGCCCGGGCGCCGACACAGCCCTGATCGACGGCGTCATCAACTACGTCCTCCAGACGGAAGCTGTACGACGCCGCGCTACCTGCAAGCGCGTACACGGTCGCGCCGTTCCTCGTCGATCCGACGACGAAGAAGTTCCTGCGCACAGGCGAAGTCGTATCTCGTCGTCGACGACTGCGCGACGGTCAGGTGAAGCCGCGTCGAGCAGGCGAAGGACCCGGAGCTGTTCGGCGAGCATCGACGCGGCGCCTCCGTCGGACCGCTGAAGCTGCTGGCCGACGAGATGGCGCAGTACACGCCCGAGAAGGTCGCGTCGATGACCGACCTCGAGCCGCGGCAGGTGCTGCAGCTCGCCGAGCTGTGGACGAAGAACACCCGGTCGGCGTTCGCGCGGGCTTCGCGCTCTCGCACTGGTACCGCGGCGACCTGACGATGCAGGCGCTCGCTGACCCTGCAGGCGCTGACCGGCAACATCGGCGTCCACGGCGGCGGGGTGACGACGTTCGCCGGCGGCCTGCACGACGACGGCGTTCGACCTCGGCAACTGGTGGGCGCCCGAAGGGCACCGAGATGTTCACCGGTGCTGGAGCCGATGGAGGCGTGCGACGCGATGCTCGAGGGCAAGCCGTACCCGGTGCGCGCCGCCTGGTTCATGGTCGACAACTACGCGCAGCAGATGTCCGACCGCAACAAGGTCGTCAAGGCGCTCAAGTCGCTCGACTTCCTCGTCGTCTCCGACTACGTGCATGTCGGCGACCGCCGACCTGGCCGACATCGTGCTGCCGGCCTGCACCTACCTCGAGAAGACCGACCTGCTCTCGCTCCAACAACTTCTACCTGCAGTACATGCCGAAGGTGATCGAGCCGCTCTGGGAGTCGAAGTCCGACCTCGAGGCGATCACGCTCGTCGCCGCAGAAGATGGGCGTCGGCCAGTACTTCGACAAGACGCGCCGACGAGTACCTGAAGGAGATCCTCCACATCGGCGACCCGAAGGCCGACGCGAACGTCGAACGGCCTGACCTGGGACCAGCTCACGACGGCGGCGCCGCACCTGAACACGCCGACGGTGCCGTACGTGCCGTTCTTCGACAAGAAGTTCCCGACCAAGTCCGGGCGGATCGAGTTCTACGTCGAGCTGCTGATGCCCGTACGACCAGCAGCTGCCCGGCTTCAAGGAGCCGATCGAGGCGACGCCCACGAACGCCGCTGTTCGAGAAGTACCCGCTGACCTTCCTCTCGACGCACACGCGGTTCCGCACGCACTCGCAGTACGTGAACCTGCCGTGGCTGAAGGAGATCAACGAACGGCGGCGAGGGCTTCCTCGAGATCAACCCGAAGGACGCGAAGGCGCGCGGGATCGCCGACGGCGACGTCGTCAAGGTCTTCAACGACCGCGGCGTCGATGAAGGTGAGGGCGCGGCTGACCGAGGGCGATCAAGCCCGGTGTCGTCAACTGCTACCAGGGCGGCTGGGACACGATCAAGGTCAAGCACTACATCGAGGGTCATCCGAACAACCTGACCCATCAGATCGCGAACCCGGCCCAGTCGGTGATCCCGAACTTCCGCGTCGAACGCGGCCTACTACGACTGCCTCGTGGAAGTGCAGCGGGAAGGAGCGTGAGCGGCGATGGCCGCCAACTGAGCCGACGAAGCAGTGGGGAATGGTCATCGACCAGAACCGCTGCATCGGCTGCTGGACCTGCGCGGTCGGCTGCAAGGAGATCAACAACGAGCCGCTCGGCTTCTGGTGGAACCGGATCCTGACGGCCGCTCCGGGCGAGACGACGGGCGAGAGCTCGCACCGCCGTCGCCGATCCGGCGAGCGACAACATCGACGTCCCGCACGGGACGTTCCCGGACGTCGAGATGGCCTATCTGCCGGTCGCCTGCCAGCACTGCGACGGACGCGCCGTGCGTGAAGGTGTGCCCGGTCGGGGCGACGTTCCGCCGCGACGACGGCACGGTGCTCGTCGACTACGAGCGCTGCATCGGCTGCCGTTACTGCATGGCTGCCTGCCCGTACGGGATCCGCGTCTTCAACTGGGGCGACGCCGAGAGCAGCCGGTCGACTTCACTGTCGGCTACGGCAAGGACTACCGCAGCGACGGACGGCTCGTCTTCACGCCCGACCGACCGCGCGGCGTCGTCGAGAAGTGCACGTTCTGCGTGGAGCGGATCGACGTCGGGGAGCAGCCGTTCTGCGTCGAGGTCTGCCCGATCGGCGCGCGCATCTTCGGCGACCTGAACGACCCCGAGAGCGAGGTCGCGCCAGCTCGTCGACGAGGCAGGAGCCACGCAGCTCCTGCCCGATCTCGGCACGGATCCGCGCGTCTTCTATCTGCCCGTCGACCGTGAAAGGAACGTGTGATGGCCACGCGCGTCGAGACGCCTGCACCACGCCCCGTCTCGTCTCGGACGGGCGGGCGGCGGCTTCGTCGCCGCGCTCGGCCTGCTCGTCCTCTGGGGGCTCGCGGCATGGATCTACCAGCTGACCCAGGGGCTGATCGCGACCGGTATGCGAGACGTCGTCTCGTGGGGCCTCTACATCTTCACGTTCGCGTTCCTCGTCGGCCTCTCGGCAGGCGGGCTGATCATGGCCTCGGCTGCTGAGGTCTTCGGCGTCAAGAGCCTGCGCCCGCTCGCCCGGTTGGGCGTGCTCACCGCGGCGGCCTGCGTGCTGGTCGCCGCGATGACCATCATCCCGGACCTCGGCAACCCGCAGCGGGTCTGGGAGCTCTTCCGTTACCCGAACTGGAGCGTCGCCGCTCGTCTGGGACATCCTGATCATCATCGTCTACTTCGCCTTCGCCGTCGCAGACCTGACGGTCATGAGCCGGCGGAGCATCGCCCCGTCGAAGCGGGCGAAGACGCTTGCGGGCGATGGCCTACGCAGGCCTGCCGACCGCCGTGCTGCTGCACTCGATCACGGCGTGGATCTTCGGCCTGCAGATCTCGCGGCCGTGGTGGAACACGGCCCTGATGGCACCGCTCTTCGTCACGTCGGCGATCCTCTCCGGGACCGCGCTCGTCGCGCTCGTCGCGATCGCGGCGAGCGATTCGATCGCTTCGAGCTGCCGCAGGAGACATGGACGGCACTCGCAGGGCTGATGGCGGCGGCGATTGCAGTCGACCTCTTCCTCGTCGCGAGCGACTACATCACCATCCTCTGGGGCAACGTGCCACGCGAGCGCGCGGCGCTCGACGTCATCCTGCCCGGCGGGAGCTGGCAGTCGCTGTTCTGGCTCGAGTGGGTCGTCGGCGGAGCTCGTCCCGTTCGTGCTGCTCGTCGTACCGCGGTTGCGCCGCCGGTTCGACCTGCTCGCCCTCGCATCGGTGCTCGTGCTGGTCGGCGTCTACGCCTTCCGGATCGAGCTCGTCGTCGGCGGCATGCTCAGGCCGCTCGCTGCACCTCGCACCCGGCAACGCGCTCGGCTCCTACCGGCTCGGGCAGACGTCGTTCCAGTTCGACGGCGTCTACCACCCGACCTGGGTCGAGTACGCGATCGTCGCCGGCCTGCTCGCGCTTCCTCGTCGCTGCTGATCATGTTCGGCTACCGGTGGGTGCGCTCCGTCGACCGGGCGGAGGCAGGTGCATGAGCGCCGGCGGTGCAGTCTCGGTTCATGCGGGCCGGCCTTGCGCCGGCCGCACGCCTGCTCGCCGGCTGGTGGAGCCGGCCGACCGCGACCGAGCTCGAGCGCTGGGCGGGCTCGTGGCCGGCCGCCTACGCGGTCGCCGAGGCGCTCGAGCTGCCGGCAGACGGAGTCGACCTGCTGCGGACTGCGCCGCAGAGATGGTGGCGGACGACCTCCTCGAGGAGTACGAGCGCCTCCTCGTCGGGCCCGGGCCGCGCGCCGTGCTCGCCGTACGAGTCGCTGTGGCGAGACGACGTGCCGCGGCGAGAGCAGGGCCGGCTGATGGGCATCCTGCGCCGCCGACGTCGGCCCGCATCTACGGCGACCTCGGCCTTCGCGTCGCGCCGGGGCATGCACGAGCTGCCCGACCATGTGGTCGTCGAGTGGGAGGCGCTCGCGTATGCACTCGAGCAAGAGGCAGAGGCGGCGTGCGCCGAGCTCGTCCAGACGCATCTCGCCCTGTGGATGGCGCCGTTCTGCGCCGCGGTCGCCGGCGAGACCGAGCAGCCGTATTACGCAGCGCTCGCCCGCCTGACACCGGAGTGGACCGCCGCGCTCGCGGCATGAACGGCACCGCAGTGCTGCTCTGCAGCCGCGCGACGTACGGCGCGGATGCGCTCCCGGTCGATTCGGCCACCGTCGTGGAGGACCTCTGCGATCAGCCCGCCGCGGCCGCAGCTGCGCTGCGCAAGGCGGGCGCCGACCGCGTCGTGCTCGGCCTTTGCGAGCACCGTCCCTCGACGGAGCTCTTCTCTGCGCTGCGGCGCGCGGGAGCCGCCCCCTTCGGAATCGAGGCGGTCGTTGTCGGCGGTCGAGGCCTGGACGAGGCGGCGCGGCTGGTCGCTGCCGCGCGCGCAAAGCTCGACGCGCTCCCGGCGGGCGAGCGCGGTAAGCCTGTCCTCAACGGAGGCGCGATCAGCCGCCGGTCGCTCTTCTCGCTCGGGGGCACCGTGGCGCACGTCCGTGTCGCCGCCCTCGACGAGGGCGCATGCGTTGGAACGGCGCCCTGCGGCCTCTGTGTCGGGCAGTGCCCCGAGGATGCGATCGCCGGCACGGCGCCTGTTCCGACGATTGACCCGGGCGCGTGCACCGCGTGCGGGCTCTGTGTCCCTCGCTGTCCGCAGGGAGCGCTACGTCTCAGCGGCGCGGCGCCCGCCCAGATCGAGGTGCAGCTGGAGCAGCTGCTCGGCGGTGTGAGCGGGATCGTCTTCGCCTGCGAGGCGGCGGCCGCGGACGCACCTGCCGGCTGGGCGCTCGTGGAGCTCCCGACGCTGGCGCTGCTGTCGCCGGGCTGGATCCTCCAGCTGCGGGCCCGCGACGTCGAGACCCGCCTGGCGCCGTGTGGGAACGCGTGCTGCGCCGGCGCCCCGGCCGTCGAGGCGTTCGCCGATCGCTTCCTCCCGGCCGGGGGCGCGCGCGCCGAAGGCCGGCCCGGGCGCATACGACTCGCCGAGCCGTGCGCGACGGCCGAGGCGATTCGGCACCTCGTCCCGCCGGGCTCGACAGCCGTGATCGAGGCTGCGGAGTCGCCGCTCGGCCTCCTGGCCCTCGACGCGGACCGCTGCACGCTTTGCGGCGCGTGCCCCCCTGCATGCCCAACGGACGCGCTTCGTCTCGACGAGACGCCGGAGGAGACGGTGCTCCGCCTCCGGGCAGGCGCGTGCATCGGTTGCGGTCGTTGTGTGACCGCGTGCCCGGAGAACGCGCTGGACGTGCACCCCGGCCTCGACCTCGCCCGCCTCGAGCAGGTGACGGTCGACCTCGCCTGCGCGCCTCGCGAGACCTGCAGCGCCTGTGGCGCCGACCTGCCGCCGGCCCCCATGCGCCGCCGCCTGCGGGAGCTCCTCCCCGAGCTCTCCGGGTTGCCGCCGGAGCTCTGCGCCCGCTGCGCGACGAGGGCAGCGACGTTGCGGGGCGCCGCCGTTCGCGGCAGTGCGTAGGCTCCGGCGCGGCCCCTTGTTGCCTTTCGGCGGGAACTGGGTTAGGGTCGATCGGCGCTCGTAGAGCGCACTGCGTGCACCGAGGTGGTCGCCGAGGGTGGTCGGCGACGAGGGGGAGCTGTGGGAAGGCGTTTCGCCGTCGGGTTGGGGTGCTCGATCGTCGCCGCGTTCGCGTTTGCGTCCGTCTGCCGTGCGGCGGGCGGCGCCTACGTCTTCTCGGGAGGGACGGCGGCGGAGCAGGCGCAGGTACGCGCGGCCCTCGGAACGAGCAGCTTCGACTGGAGCCTCGTCCGGAGCGAGGTGACGATCCACATCGTGCGCGGCCTGCCCGTGTCGTACTCGACGCCCGGCCAGATCTGGCTCGACGCCAACCTGCTCGACGCCGGCACGTTCTCCTGGGGAGTCGTGCAGATGGAATACGGCCAGCAGGTGCAGTACGCCCTGGTCGACCAGGCGCTGCGCGCGCAGCTCACGACCGAGCTCGGCGCCCGCCAGTGGTGCTACGAGACTCCGTCGCTGCCTCGCGGCGCCAACGCCTGCGAGCGCTTCTCCGCCACGCTCGCGTGGGCGTACTGGCCCAGCGCGCAGAACTCGATGCGGCCCACCGGGCCGGGCGACTGGTCGGCCTCGATGAACGCGGCCGACTTCCGCGTGCTGCTCACGCAGCTGATCGGAGCCCCCGACCCGATCGGCCAGCTTTCGCTCCGCGCCGTCGCCAACCGCGGGCGCTGACCGCCGCTCAGGCGAATCCGTAGCGCAGGAACAGGTGGGCGCCGTCCCGGCGTAGCGACAGGAGCGTCGTCTCCACCCGCGTGCCCGGCAGCAGCTCGACGCCCTCGACGAGCCCGAGCCGCTCGCCGCCGGCCCGCCCGGCGAGCGAGCGGCGAGACCGTCAGGAACAGCTCGTCGACGAGCCGCGCCGCGAGCAGCGAGCCGAAGACGTGCGGGCCGGCCTCCGAGAGGATCGACCGCGTGCCCGCGCTCGCGCAGGAGCGCGACCGCGTCGGCCGTGTCGACACGGTCGCCCTCGAGCACGGCACGACCTCGACCGTCGCCGGAGGCACGACCGCGGCAGCCTCGCGGCGCCGTCCGCGGTCGTCAGGACGAGCGCTCCCTCGGCGAGGGCGGGATGTTCCGGATCGAGCGCGCCGCTCGGCGGTCAGCACCGCCACCGCCGGCCGCTCGGGCCGGCCCGAGCCGGCGCCGCAGCTCGGCGAACGCGTCCGCCGCCGCCGGGATAGGCCCGCTCCGGCCGTCCAGGCGGCCTTCGGCGACGCCGTGCAGCGTGCCCGAGCCGAGGAGCACGACATCGGCGCACGCCCGCAGCAGGCCCATCGACGAAGCGGTCGGCCTCGCTCTCGCCGCGACGAGCCGGTTCGAGCGGCTCGAGCGGATCGCGACGACGCCGTCGAGCGTCTCGACGAAGTTCGCGTACGAGGCAGGGCTCGGCGCGAGGCCGAGCGGTCCGCCGTACAGTCGCTCGAGCTCCTCCGGCAGGTCGAAGGCGGGCAGGCCGGGCCGTTCGTCGAGGAGCTCGAGCGGATTCACGCGCGCTGGCACGAGCGTCGAGGAAGTCCCGCCGCAGGTCCGGGTCCTCCGTCGTAGCCGCCGCGCCAGAACGTCGTCACGGTCCGCGAGTCCTCCTCGCGACGCCGCGCATCTGCGTGCAGAGGTGCGCGGCCTCGAGGTGGACGGCGACGCCGTGCGGCGCGATCAGCTCGACGAGCGAGTCCGCGATCTGCTCGCCGAGCCGCTCCTGCACCGTGAACCGGCGGGCGTAGAGCTGGACGAGGCGCGTCAGCTTCGAGATGCCGATGATCTCGGCGCCGGCGACGTAGGCGACGTGCGCGGCGCCGAAGAACGGCAGCGCATGGTGCTCGCACAGGCAGTGGAACGAGATCGGACCCTCGACGACCTGGCTGACGAGGCTCCGTCGGCGTCGCCGCGGCCGCTCGGCCGGGAACGCCGTCAGCAGCTTCGGGTCGCCGTCGTAGCCGGCGGTCGCGTCGTAGAGCGCCCGCAGGAACCGCTCCGGCGTCTCGCTGCGTGCCGGGCGTGTCCAGCTCCATGCCGAGCGCGGTGAAGATCTCCGCCATGTAACGCTCGTACCGCTGCCAGTCGGCCGGTGCGATCTCCCGCGGCGTCGGCCTCCGCCCGATGGAGACGGCGTTGCCGAAGATCGACGACGTTCTCCTCTGCACTCGTTACCTCCTCGTGGTGATCGCGACCGGCCCGGCGCGCGAGCAGCTCTCTCCGGCAGAAGGAGCGGCCGACGACGGCGACCACCGACGGCGAGCAGACGAAGGTGAGCGGGCGGCCGAGCGCCGAGGCAGACGCCGAGCACGGCGAGCTGCGTCGAGAGCCCGAAGTTGGCCAGCACCCGAAGCGTGGCGCGGTCGTGGTAGGCGAGCCGCGCCTCCGGGCCGGCGTCGCGCAGGCGCCAGGTCGACGAAGCGCTCGATCAGCCGGTCCTGCGTGCCGTAGACGACGCGCGTAGACGCGTGCGAGCAGGGCGGCCGGGCGGCCCGGTGCGCGGGCGGCGCCGGGTCGCGCTCGTCGCCGCTGCTCGCGCCGGTAGAGGCGCTCGAGGTCGAAGTCGACGCTGAGCACGAGCGTCAGCACGACGAAGGCGGCGAGCGCGGCGAGGCCCGTTCCCCGTGTACGCACCCGAGCGCGGCGAACACCGCGGCGTTCACGAGCAGGTCCGACTCCGAGTCGAGATAGCGGCCGAGCGACGGACACGCGGCCGGTGGCGCGCGCGAGCTGGCCGTCCGCGTTGTCGAGCACGCGTCTTCGCCTGCAGCGAGCAGCGCGCCGACGACCAGGTTGCCGCGCGCGATCGCGACGGCGCCGGCGAGCCCGCAGGCCGCGATTCGCGACGCACGACCGCGGGCGGCGGCACGCGGAACGGGCGCAGCGCGAGCACGACGAGCTGCGCCGCCGGGCGGAAGACGTACTCGCACAGAATTCGGTCCGAGCCGGCGCTTGATCGAGCGCCGGTAGAGGTCGTCGTGGGCGGCGACCGTCACTAGCCTGCGAGCTCCCTCACGCGTCGCCTCGTCGACCGGCTGCCGCGGCGCGGATCAGGTCGCGGGCGGCGTCGACCTTGCCCCAGACGTTCCAGAGCAGGAATCCACGCGGCCGACGCCGCGTCGTCCACGTACGCCACAACGCCCTTCGCGCCCCGGCTCCTTCCAGTGCTCGACGGTGGCGTGGCGCGAGTCGACCTCGCCGACCGCCTCGTAGCCGAGGTCGAACAGGTCGGAGTAGAAGAACGGCAGGTGGTCGTAGGGCGTGTCCGCGCCGGCCATGTTCGCGCCGACCGACCTGCCGTGCGTCGTCGCGTGGTCCTCGTGCTCGACGCGCATCGCGGTGCCGAGCGCGCGGGACGGGGAAGCCGCGCGACGTCGCCGGCGGCGTAGACGTCTTCGCGGCCGCCGACGCGGCCGTACTCGTCGACGACGATCCCGTTCGTCGACCGGGAGGCCGGCCTGCGCGCGCGAGCTCCGTGTTCGGGCTCGATGCCGAGCCCGGCGACGACCCCGGCCTCGAGCGTGCGGCCCGAGCCGGGCGGACGCTCCCAGGCTCGACGGCCGCCACCGTCTCGCCGCGTCAGCACCTCGACGCCCTGCTCGCGGTAGTAGTCGGTGACGAACGCGCGAGAGCGTCGGCCGGGAAGAGCCGCGCGCGATCCCGTCGCTCGGGGAAGAGCATCGTCACGCGCGCGCCGGTCGCCTGCAGCGCGGCCGCGATCTCCGAGCCGATGAAGCCGCCGCCGACGACGACGAAGCGCGTGCCGTCCGCCGCCAGCGCGCGCAGGCGCCGGTAGTCGTCGAGCGTGCGGAAGTAGACGACGTCCGAGGCGCCATCGAGCTCGCGCGGACGGCCGCCGGTCGCGAGCAGCAGCTGCTCGTAGCCGTACTCCTCGCCCTGGTCGTCGGTCGCGCGCCTCGCGTCGAGGTCGAGCGAGACGATCCGGCGGCCGAGGTGCAGCTCGACTCCGAGCTCGGCTGTCCCGCGCCAGATCGTCGCCTCGTCCTTGCCCTGCCACAGCGCCTTCGTAGAGCGGCGGGCGGTTGTAGGGCGGGTGCGGCTCGTCGCCGACGAGCCCGATCGAGCCGTCGGTGTCGTGCTCGCGGATCCTCTTGGCAGGCGGCGTCGCCCGTCATGCCGCCGCCGACGATCAGGTAGCGCGTGGAGTGCATCGGGACCTGGTTTTCGGAGAACTTCGGGGAGCGGGTCAGCCTACCTCCGGGGCCGCGTCCTCCAGCGGCGCGAACACGACCACGGGGACCTCTACGTCGGCGATACTCCCGCGGATGGACGGGTGGGAGGAGACCGGCGGAGCGCTCGAGCGGACGTTCGAGCTCCCGTCGTTCGCCGCCGCGATCGCGTTCGTCAACCGGGTCGCCGAGCTCGCCGAGCAGGAGAACCACCACCCGGACATCGCCGTCTCCTACCGGAAGGTCACCCTCCGCTGGACAACCCACTCGGCCGGCGCCGTCACCGAGCGCGACCGGGAGCTCGCCGCGCGGAGCGCAGAGCTCGTCTAGGAGGTTCCGCTCTCGAGCACGGCCACGAGTTCCGTGACGACCTGCGGGTCGAAGTGCGTGCCGGCGCAGGCCCGCAGCTCGGCGGCGGCTTCGGGGAACGGCAGCGCCGCGCGGTAGGGGCGGTCCGTCGTCATCGCGCTCCACGCGTCGCAGGCGCACACGATGCGGGCCGCAAGCGGGATCTCGTTCCCTGCGAGTCCGTCCGGATAGCCCTTTCCGTCCCAGCGCTCGTGGCAGGAGCGGACGATGTGGCCGACCTCGCCGAGTAGGCCGCCGACGGTCTCGAGCATCGACTCGCCCACGATCGTGTGCCTGTTCATGAGCGCGCGCTCGCCGGTGTCGAGCGGCCCCGGCTTGTTGAGGATCTCCGCGGGGATCTTCACCTTGCCGACGTCGTGCAGCAGCGCGGCCAGCTCGGCCTGCTGCCGCTCGCGCGGGCCGAGCCCCAGCCGGTCGGCGACGGCGAGGACGAGGTCGACGACGTCGCGGCTGTGGCTGCCGGTGTACTCGTCGTCGGCCTCGATCACGTCGCCGAGCAGCATCGCGGTGCCGCGGTAGGCGGCCGACAGCTCGACGGAGTGGTCGATGCGCCGTTGCCGCTCGCGTGCGAACGTCGCGAAGAGCGCGAGCACCGGCAGCAGGAGCAGCAGCGCCCACGCGTGCCGGTAGGCGGCGAAGGCGACGAGCAGGCCGAGCGGCGCGAGCGCGGTGTCCACCGCGAACGACGGCAGCATCGCGTTCAGCTGGCCCAGCGGTGAGACGCCGATGATCGAACGTCCGAGCGCGAACCCGCTCGCGTAGTCGAAGGCGAACTGGGCTCCGAGCGCGCCGGCGTACAGCGGCACGTTCCGCCACGCCGGCCCGTGCACATGCGCGAGCGAGAGGACGAGAGCGGGCCCGACCGCGTGCCAGGAGCAGGCGACGCTGATCGCGAGCCGGCCGGCCGGCATGCGCCTGCGTACGAGGTCGGGTGCCTTGGCGAGCAGGAGGGCCGCGCAGACGAGCAGCGGCAGGGTGCGCGCCGGCACGAGGAACCACATGGCGACGAGAACGCCCTCGGTCGGAAGTGCGAAGCCGCCGGCGAGCTCGAACTGGACGCGGGAGGCGAGCGCGTAGCAGAGCACCGCCACGCCGGCCGCCAGCGGCGAGAAGGCGCGCGTGCCCGGCAGCGCGAGCGTTGCGAGTGCCGCGACGACGAAGAGCACGGCGAGCACGCCGGTCGAGTCCCGGCGCGCGAGTGGGCGGGTCGCGCTCGACCGGGTGAGCACGATGATCGCTTCGTCGGTCAGCAGCCCGCCCGGGGCCGCAGAGGTGGCCGCATCCACCCGGAACACATCGGCACCCTCGATCGCGCGCTTGACCGCCGGCCGCAACAACCCCTCGAACGAGGGAAAGACCTCACTCTCTCGGGTGATTGTCCGGGCGGGCTCCCTGGAAAGAGTTAGTCAAGTTTCTGCGGTCTAGGTGTGAGGTGGATTGTGAGGGCATGGCTCATTGTTCCGACGGCGCTGGCGGCTTGTCTTTTCGCCGTTCCTGCGGCGAGTGCGGGCCTGATCTCGGGCATCCTCGGCGGCGGCTGCCCGTCCGGCGGCACGCAGGTCTTCGCCGCCTGGGCCGACGGGGCGGCCTACTTCCTCGCCCCGGACGGCGGCTTCGAGAACGGCTCCAGCGGCTGGACGCTCAGCGGCGGGGCGGCCGTCGTCCCAGGGAACGAGCCGTTCCTCGCCAGCGGGACGCACTCGCTCTTGCTGCCGAGTGGGAGCACGGCGACGAGCCCCGTCATCTGCGTCGGCCCCAGCGAGGTCGACATGCGGATGTTCGGCGCCGACGCGGCGGGCAGCGACGGCGGCCTGCACGTGCGTGTCATCTGGTACGGATTGCTCAACCGCGTGCTCGGGATCTCGGACTTCGACACGTTCGCGCCCGGCAGCGACTGGGCGCCGACGGACAAGCTCAGCTCGACCGGCGGTTTGTCCGTCCCGCTCGTCCCGCTGCTCGGATCGACATCCGCCCGCGTCCAGCTGACCCCGCTCGGCGCCGGCAGCCGCTGGCAGGTCGACGACCTCTACGTCGATCCCTGGCTCAGCGGTCTCGGGTAGCCCACAGGTTCGCCGCCGGGTACGAACGGGACGAAGGGGAAGTCGTCCCGTTCGTACCGCCTTGCGCCGGGAAGACGGCACGGTCCGTTCACTCGTTCCGGGGTAGCGTGCCCTGCATGACGACGAAGGCGGCGACACCGTGGGGCCGGGCACAGCTCGTGGAAGAGCTGACGGTTCGCCAGCAGGCCGGGGAGCGGCGTTTCGCGTCGATCGTGCAGCTGCTCGAGACCGACCGGGGCGAGCGGCTCGTCCGCTTCGCCTACACGACGGACGGGACCGCGCGGCGCGGCCCGGTGACCCTCCGCGCGCGGGACATCGCCCGGCTTCGGGCCGCCCTCGACCAGCATCCGGCGCTCGCGGAGGCACTCGGAATCTAGCCGAGCGGGCCGAGGCGCCCGTCTTCGAGCGTGAGCACCTCGTCGAAGCGCTCGAGCCGAAGCGGCGAGTGCGTGATCAGCAGCAGGCCGGTGTCGCCGGCCGTCTCGAACAGGTCGTCGAGCACGGCGCCGGCCGTCGCGTCGTCGAGGTGGGCCGTCGGCTCGTCGAGCACGAGCAGTCGCGCGCCGGAGAGGAAGGCGCGTGCGAGCGCGATCCGCTGCCGCTCCCGCCCGACACGAGCGTCCCCTCGTCGCCGACCTCCGTGTCGAGCCCGTCCGGAAGGGACGCCGACCCAGTCCCAGACGCGCGCGCGGCGCAGCGCGCCGACGAGGTCGTCCTCGGACGCATCGGGGCGGGCGAGCCGCACGTTCTCGCGGATCGTCGTCGTGAACAGGTGCGCGTCCTGGCCCGCGAGCGCGACGACACGCCGGACGTCGTCCTGTGCGTACTCGCGCAGGTCGTGTCCGTCCAGGAGTCACGCGGCCCGCATCCGGGTCGCGGAAGCGGACGAGCAGGTGCGCGAGCGTCGTCTTGCCGGCTCCGCTCGCGCCGAGGAGCGCGACGCGGCGGCCGGGCAGGAGCTCGAGGTCGACGCCGTCGAGCACCCAGGGGCCGTCCGGCGCATAGCGAACGCCGACGCGCTCCAGCCGCAGCGCGGCGCCTCGCTCGGAGGGGCCGCGGTCGCTCGGGATCGCGCACGCCCGGGTCGCGGTCGGTCAGCTCGAACAGCCGCCCTGCCGCAGCATCCGTGCCGGCCAGATGCTGTGCCGCGAGCGGGCAGCGACCGCACCCCCTCGAACGACGCGAGTGTCAGGAGCGCGAGCATCCCGAGCAGGACGCCGTCGAGCCGTCCGCCCGTGACCGCGGGGACGGCCGCGGCGAGAACCGCGGCCGAGCCCACGCCGGCGAGCGCCGTGACCGCGCCGTCGCCGGCACCGGCGCTCAGCGCTTCGCGGACGGCCGACCGCCGCTGGCGCCGGTCCGCCTCCTCGAGCGCGGTGCAGCCGCTCGCCCGCCGCTCCGTAGGCGACGAGCTCGGGCAGGGCGCCGAGCAGCTCGACCACGCCGCCGGCGAGCTCGGCGCGCTCCACCGGGCGCCGTCTCGCGGCGGCGCGGGACGCGCGCACGACGCCGAGCGGGACCGCGACGGCGCCGAGCACGAGCGTGACCGCGAGCGCGAGGCCGGCCTCCGGCGCGAGCAGGGCGGTCGCGAGCACCGCGCCCGCTCCGACGATCAGCGCGACGAGCGGCGGCGCGGTGACGCGGACGAACAGGTGCTGGAGCGAGTCGACGTCGGCGACGAACCGGCTCAGCAGGTCGCCGAGACGCGCGCCGCCCACGCTCGCCCGGCACGAGCGGCTCGAGACGCGCGAAGAAGGCGACGCGGGCCCGGGCCAGGAAGCGGAAGGACGCGTCGTGGGAGACCAGGCGCTCGGCGTAGCGGAGCAGCGCGCGCGAGAGCGCGAAGAACTGCACGCCGACGATGGCGACCGTCGAGCGAGAGGATCTCGGGCCGGGTCGCGGCCCGAGAGATGAGGTAGCCCGAGGTCGCCATCAGGCCGACGCCGGCCGCGAGCGCCAGCGCCGCGAGCAACACCGAAAGCGCGAAGCGGCGCCGGAACGGCCTCGCGAGCTCGAGCACGCGGAGGATCGGCGCCGTCACGCGGTCGCCCCGATCCCCTCGTACGTGCGCAGGACGCCGCCACGCAGCTCGAGCGTTCGATCGACAGCCGCCAGCACGCGCAGGTCGTGGGTGGCGACGACGACCGTCCGCGTGCGCGGCAGTGCAGCGAGGGTTGCGACGACGAGCTCCGCCGAGCCCTCGTCGAGGTGCGCAGTCGGCTCGTCGAGAAGCAGCATGGGCGCATCGCGAAGCAGCGCGCGCGCGAGCGCGACGCGCCGGTGCTCGCCCGACGAGAGCGTCATCACGCTGTCGCCGAGGCGCGCCGCGAGCGGCTCGGCGCCGGCGGTGCGGAGAGCAGCCGCGACCTCTGCGTCCGCGGCCTCCGGCGTTCCGAGCCGGACGGCTGCGCCGACCGTTCCCGGTTCGAGCAGCGGCCGCTGCGGCACCCAGGCGACGCGCAGCCGCCACGCGTCGGCGTCGACCCGGCGGAGATCGACGCCCGCGACGGAGATCGTGCCGCCGCACGGCTCGACGAAGCGCAAGAGGGCGGCGAGGAGCGTCGACTTGCCCGCGCCGCTCGGGCCGAGCACCGCGACGCGCTCGCCCGGCCGGAGCTCGAGCGAGGCGCCGTCGAGGACACGGCCGCGACCGGGGTAGGCGACGGCGAGCCGGTCGAGCCGTACGGCCTCGAGGCGAGGGGTCGGGCGCAGGCGCGGGCACGGCCGGTGCGGCGACGGAAGGCTCGAGGTCCGAGAGCTCGAACAGCCGCCGCGCCGCAGTGAGGCCGTCCGCGCTCGCGTGGAACTGCGCCGAGACCGCCCGGAGCGGTGCGTACAGCTCGGGTGCGAGCACGAGGATCGCGAGCGCCGGCTGCAGCGCGATCCGGCCGTCGACCAGCCGGATGCCGATCTCGGCGGCGACGAGCGCCGTGCCCGAGCGAGGCGGCGAGCTCGAGGACGAACGCCGACAGGAACGCGATTCGCAGCGTCGCCATCGTCGAGAGCCGGTACTCGTCCGTGTACGCCGCGATCGACTCGCGTCTGAGCGGCGCCGCGCCGATACGCGCGCAGTGTCGGCAGGCCCCGGACGACGTCGACGAAGTGCGCCGAGAGAAGCGAGAGAGCGTGCCAGCGGCGCATCGTCGCGCGCTCCGTCGCCCGGCCGATCAGGATCCCGAACGACGGGATCAGCGGAAGGTGCAGATCAGCACGACCACCGACGGCACGTCGTGCAGGCCGACCCACACGAGCAACACCGGCGGGACGCAGACGCCGAGCACGAGCTGCGGCAGGAAGCGTGCGAAGTACGGCTCGAGCGCGTCGGCGCCGTCCAGTGCAGTCGCTGCGACGTCGCCCGCGCTCGGAGCGCCGAGCCCGCCGGGGCGCGCGCGCACGAGGTGCGCGAGCAGCCGCGTGCGCAGCGTCGTCGCCGTGCCGGCAGCGGCGAGGCTGCCGCCGCTCTCGAAGCGCCCACGCGAGCCCGCCGCGCGCGACGCGAGACGGCGGCGAGCGCGAGCGAGTCGGCGTCACGACGGTGCGACAGCGTGCGGTGCCCGAGGAAGGCGGTTGCGACCACGTGCCCGAGGAGCGCCGCCTGCGCGACGATCGTCGCGGCCGCGCCGAGCGCGAGAACGATGCAGAGGACGACGAAGCGGCGGGCGGCCGGCGCCTCCCGCAGGAGTCGCGGATCGAGCGGGCCGCATCAGCCGCCGGGATCGGGGCGGCCGTGCCCGAGCGGCGAGCGCTCGAGCAGCTCGAGCGGGCGAGCGGATCCTCGGCCGCGCCGGGATCGCCGAGGCGGGCGCGGAAGACCCAGTACGTCCACGTCTGGTAGAGCAGCACGAGCGGCGTGAGGACGAGCGCGACGATCGACATCGACCGTGAGCGTGTAGTGCGACGAGCTCGTCGTGAAGATCGTCGGGCTGAACGCGTTGCTCGTGCTCGAGACGATCACGCGCGGATAGAGGTTGAGGAAGAGCGTCAGCGTGATCAGCGCGATCGACACGGCCGTCGCGGCGAACGCGCAGCGCCGTCGCGCCCGCGCGCACGAAGGCGCCGGCCGCGAACGGCAGGCAGATGGCCGCGATCGGGATGATGCCGGGAACGAGGCCCTTGTTGTGCGCGATCGCGGCGTTCGCGTACGTCCAGACGAGGAAGCCGAGCGACGAGCGCTGCGGCCGGGCAGCGCGAGCCGCAGCCGACGTCGCGCGCGCGCGCGCTCGTGCAGTTCGCCGGTCGTGCGCAGCGTCGAGGAAGAGCGCGCCGTGGAAGGCGAAGAGCGCGAGCGTCGTCAGGCCGCCGAACAGCGCGTACGGGTCGAGCAGGTCGAGCAGGTTGCCGGTGAAGTCGCCCGTGCGCGTTCGATCGGGCACGCCGTGCGACGACGTCGGCGAACGCGACGCCCCAGAGCAGCGCCGGCACGGCGCTCGAGCACGGCGAGGATCGTGTCCCAGCGGCGCGCGCCACTGCGCTTCCGGGTCGCTTGTTGCGGTACTCGATCGCGACGCCGCGGACGATCAGGCCGACGAGCACGAGGAAGAGCGCGAGGTAGAAGCCGGAGAAGAGCGTCGCGTACCAGCCGGGGAAGGCGGCGAACGTCGCGCCGCCGGCGACGAGCAGCCAGACCTCGTTGCCGTCCCAGACCGGGCCGATCGTGCGGATGAGCGTGCCGCGCTCGCGGCACGTCTCGGCCGACGAACGGCAGCAGCATGCCGACGCCGAAGTCGAATCCCTCGAGCACGAAGTAGCCGATCCAGAGGACGACGATCAGGAAGAACCAGAGCGTCTGCGAGGTTCCAGTAGCCGTGCGTGGAGCGCGAGCTGAGCATCAGTAGGTGAGGGCCGGGATCGTCGACGGCGTGTGCCCGTCGCGTCGGGGGCGTACGTGCCGTCGGGGTCGGGCCCGGCCTTGGCGGCGCCGATCATCAGCTTCGCCTCGACGGCGGCGAGGATCGCCGTAGAGGGCGGTGAAGCCGACGAGCGTGAGCCCGACCGACCAGGGCCGACGGTCGGCGAGACGGCGTTCTTCGTCAGCAGCAGCCCCTGCACGACCCACGGCTGGCGGCCGAGCTCGGTGAACAGCCAGCCGGTGAGGTTCGCGACGAGCGGCAGGCGCGATGCCCGACGACGGCGAGCCGCTGGAAGCGGCTGCTGCGCTCGAGCCGGCCGGGCACGCGCGCGAGCCAGAGGCCGGCGACGGCGAAGAGGACGGCGAGGAAGCCGAGTCCGGCCATGATCCGGAACGTCCAGTACGTGACGCCGACGATCGGCTCGTAGTTGCCGGGGCCGTACTTCTGCACGTACTGCTGCCTGGATGTCGTTGATCCCCTCGACGGTCGCCGTTCCACGAGTTGTCGGCGAGGATCGAGAGCCCGTGCGGGATCGCGATGCTGACGAGGCTCTTGGTCGGGTGCTTCTCCCACGGGCCGATGTCGAAGAGCGAGAAGCGCGCGCCCTTCTCCGTCTTGTAGAGCGCCTCGGCGGCGGCCATCTTCATCGGCTGCTGCTTCGTCATCAGCTGGCCCTGCGCGTGGCCGAGCAGCACCGTCGCCACGCCGGCGGCGAGCGTCGCCCAGAGCGCGATGCGCGCGACCGGTGCGAACATGCGCGACCTCGCCGCCGCTTGCGCAGGTGCCAGGCGGCGACGCCGAGGACGAGCATCGACGCCGTGAGCGCGGCCGCGGCGATCGTGTGCCCGAACGCGCGGATGAGCGTCGAGTTCGTGAGGAGCTGGGCAGATCGACGTCATCTCGGCGCGGTGCGTGACCGGGTTGATCTTGTAGCCGACCGGGTGCTGCATCCACGAGTTCGCGGCGAGGATGAAGTACGCCGAAGCGGTCGACCCGATCGCGACGAGCCAGATCGTCGCGAGGTGCACCTTCGGCTTCAGGTGGTCCCAGCCGAAGATCCAGAGGCCGAGGAACGTCGACTCGATGAAGAACGCCGCGAGCCCTTCGATCGCGAGCGGCGCGCCGAAGATGTCGCCGACGTAGCGCGAGTACGCCGACCAGTTCATTCCGAACTGGAACTCCTGGACGATGCCGGTGACGACGCCGAGCGCGAAGTTGATCAGGAAGAGCTTCCCGAAGAAGCGCGTCAGCCGCAGCCAGCGCTCGTCGCCGGTGCGGTACCACGCCGTCTGCATGCCGACCAGGAACCAGGCCGAGCCCGATCGTCACGGGCACGAACAGGAAGTGGTAGAGCGTCGTGACGGCGAACTGCCAGCGTGCGAGGTCGAGCGCCACGCCGCAACCCTGTCGCGCGGGCCCGCGCGGCACATCGGGTCTTTTTACGGACCTAGACCGAGAGCAGCGCGCGGTCGCGCGCCGCGTCGACGAGGGCCGCGAGGATCAGAGCCCCGTCGGCCGAGCCGAGCAGCGGATCGACCGCATGCTCGGGATGCGGCATCAGGCCCATCACATTGCCGCGCTCGTTGCAGACGCCGGCGACGTCGCCGACGGAGCCGTTCACCGGCTCGGCGTAGCGGAGCACGATCTGGCGGCTCGCCTCGAGCTCGGCGACGAGCTCGGGCGGCGCGAACCAGCGGCCGTCGCCGTGCTTGACGGGAATCACGAGCCGCTGCCCGCGGGTGCAGCGGGCGGTGAACGGCAGGTCGTCCCGCTCGACGGTAAGCCGCACGTCCCGGCAGACGAACCGCAGCGACTCGTTGCGCAGCAGCACGCCGGGGAGCAGGCCGGCCTCGCACAGCACCTGGAACCCGTTGCAGATCCCGAGCACGAGCCCGCCGGACTCCGCGAAGTCCCGCACCGCCGCCGTCGCCGGCGAGAAGCGGGCGATCGCGCCGCAGCGGAGATAGTCGCCGTACGAAAAGCCACCCGGCAGGACGACCGCGTCGAGCCGAGGCAGCTCCGGCTCGCCGTGCCAGACGGGCACCGCCTGCGCGTCGAGCGCGGCGAGCGCCCACAGCGCGTCGTGGTCGTCGTTCGACCCCGGGATACATCACGACTCCAACCCTGGGCTGCGGGCTAGCCATGCAGCTCGATCTCGTAGGACTCGATCAGCGGGTTCGCGAGCAGCCGCTCGCACATCTGCTCGACCTGCGTCCGCGCCTCGGCTGCGTCGGTCGCCTCGACCTCGAGGTCGACGACCTTGCCGACGCGGGCTCCGGAGACGGCGAAGCCGAGATGCTCGAGGGCGCTCTCGACGGCCTGCCCCTGGGCGTCGAGGATGCCCGGCTTCGGCCGGACCAGCACCGTCGCCTTCACCGGAGCACCGCGGCCGGGTCGTCGAGGTAGTCCTGGAACGCGAGCCCGGTCAGCCGCTCGAACGCCTCCACGTACTTCGCTCGGGTTCCCGCGACGACGTCGTCGGGCAGCTCCGGGCCCGGGTAGGTCTTGTCCCAGCCGGTCGTCTCGCAGTAGTCGCGGACGAACTGCTTGTCGAAGCTGTCCTGGGCGCGGCCCGGCTCGTACGTGTCGGCGGGCCAGAAGCGCGACGAGTCGGGCGTCAGCGCCTCGTCGCCGAGCACGAGCCTGCCGTCGCGGTCGAGGCCGAGCTCGAACTTCGTGTCGGCGATGATGATCCCGCGCGCGAGCGCGTGCTCGGCCGCGGCCGTGTAGAGCGCGAGCGAGACCTGCTCGACCTCGCGCAGGCGCTCCGCGCCGACGAGCTCCGCGGCCCGCCCGCGGTCGATGTTCTCGTCGTGCCCGGTCTGCGCCTTCGTCGCCGGCGTGAAGATCGGCGCCGGCAGCCGGTCCGACTCGCGCAGCCCGTCGGGGAGCGCGTGACCCGACGTCGACCCCGTCGCCCGGTAGTCCTTCCAGCCCGACCCGGCGAGGTAGCCGCGGACGACGCACTCGATCGGCAGCATCTCGAGGCGGCGGCACTCCATCGAGCGGCCGTCGTCGCGGATTGCGAGCATGTGGTTCGGGACGAGCTCGCGCAGCAGCGTGAACCAGAAGCCGGACAGGCCGGTCAGCACGCGTCCCTTGTCGGGGATCTCGGTCGGCAGGATCACGTCGAAGGTCGAGATCCGGTCGCTGGCGACGAGCAGCAGGCGCTCGTCGTCGAGCGCGTACAGCTCACGGACCTTCCCGGACGCGACGTGCGTGGCTTCAGGCATGAACGGGCTCCTCCTTGCCGGCGAGGGTGTGCAGACGTGCGAAGACGGTGTCGACGTGCCGCGTGTACGCGGCCAGGTCGAAGACGGCGTCGAGGTCGACCGTGCCGGCGATCTCCACGTCGGCTCGGACGAGCTCGCGGAAGTCGACCTCCTCGTCCCAGGCGCGCATCGCGTTGCGCTGGACGAGCCGGTAGGCGTCGTCGCGCGCGAGCCCGGCCGCGACGAGCGCGAGCAGGACGCGCTGGCTGAAGAAGAGGTGGTGGCTCGACTCGAGGTTGCGCTCCATCCGTTCCGCCCTGACGACGAGCCCGTCCATCAGCCACGCGAAGCGGTCGAGCATGTAGTCGAGCGCGAGGAACGCGTCCGGGATCACCACCCGCTCGGCGGAGGAGTGCGAGATGTCGCGCTCGTGCCACAGCGCGACGTTCTCGAATCCGACGACCGCTGCCGCGCGGACGACGCGCGCGAGCCCGCAGATCCGCTCGGCGACGACCGGGTTGCGCTTGTGCGGCATCGCCGACGAGCCCTTCTGGCCGCGGCCGAACGGCTCCTGCACCTCGGCCACCTCCGTGCGTGCGAGATGCCTGATCTCGAGCGCGAACGTGTCGAGCGAGGAGGCGAGCACGGCGAGCGCTGCGAGCAGCTCCGCGTGCCGGTCGCGCTGGAGGATCTGCGTCGAGGTGGGCGCGGGCGCGAGCCCGAGCCGCTCGCAGGCGATCCGCTCCAGCTCGGGGTCCGTTGCCGCGTACGTGCCGACGGCCCCCGAGAGCTTCCCGACACGCATGCCTTCGAGCGCGCGTGCGACGCGGCCGCGGTTCGCGGTCGAGCTCGAAGGCCCAGCCGGCGAGCTTGAGCCCGAACGTCGTCGGCTCCGCGTGCACGCCGTGCGTGCGACCCATCTGCAGGCGTCAGGCGGTGCTCCTCCGCGCGCGCCGTCACGACGGCGAGCACGCGTTCGATCCCCGCCAGGATCAGCTCGCCCGCGGCGCGCACCTGGAGCGAGAGCGCGGTGTCGACGACATCCGAGGACGTGAGCCCGTAGTGGAACCAGCGACCCTCCTCGCCGAGCCGCTCCGCGACGGCGTCGACGAACGCGGCGATGTCGTGGTGGAGGACGGCCTCGAGCTCGGCGACCCGCTCCGGCGCCGGTGCGGTCGCATTCGCGCGCAGCGCCTCCGCCGCCTCGGCCGGGACGACGCCGAGCTCGGCCCAGGCGGCCGTCGCCGCCAGCTCGACCTCGAGCCACGTCGCCAGCCTGCCCTCGTCCGACCAGATCCTGGCCATGGCCGGGCGCGAGTAGCGGGCGATCACTCAGACCAGTCTAGATGCCTCCGGGGACGGCTACGCGCCGAGGATGCGCGCGGCGAGCACTGCGGCGTTCTTCGCGTTGTCGACGCCGACGGTGGCGACCGGGACCCCGGGCGGCATCTGCGCGATCGCAAGCAGCGCGTCGAGGCCGTCGAGCACGCTGAGGCTCGAGCGGAGCGGGACGCCGATCACCGGCAGGTCGGTGTGGGAGGCGACGACGCCCGGCAGCGCCGCCGACAGGCCGGCGCCGCAGATGAGGACGCGCAGGCCGCGCGCCCGGGCGGTGCGGGCGTACTCCGCGACCGCGTCCGGCATCGCGGTGCGCCGAGCGCACCTCGAACTCGTAGCCGATCCCCTTCTCGTCGAGCACGTCGAGCGCCGCCTGCATGCGCTCGCGGTCGGACTCGGAGCCGACGAGGATGCCGACGAGCGTCAGGCATGGGCGAAGGAGGCGATGTCCCGGCGGTAGCGCACGCCGGCGAAATCGACGTGCGCCGCGGCGGCGTATGCGGCAGCACGCGCTTCGCCGAGCGAGTCGCCGACCGCCGTCACGCTGAGGATACGGCCGCCGTTCGTGACGAGGTGGCCGTCCTGGAGGGCGGTGCCGGCGTGGAAGACGAGCGCGCCGGCGGCCTCGGCGGCCTCGATGCCGTCGATCGGCGTGCCCGAGTCGCCGCGCTCCGGGTAGTCCTCGGCCGCGAGGACGACGGTCACGGCCGCCCGCTCGGACGCGCTCGAGCGCGACGCCGGCGAGCTCGCCGGTCGCGGCCGCCGCGAGCGCCTCGAGCAGGTCGCCCTCGAGCAGCGGCAGCAGCGACTGCGTCTCGGGGTCGCCGAAGCGGCAGTTGAACTCGAGCACGCGCGGCCCGTCGGCGGTGAGCATCAGCCCGGCGAAGAGCACGCCGGTGAACGGGCGCCCGCGCCGCGCGAGCTCGGCGAGCACGGGCCGGTAGAGCTCGTCGACGAGCCCGGCGACGTCGGCGGCCGGCAGGCCCGGCACGGGCGAGTACGAGCCCATGCCGCCGGTGTTCGGGCCCGTCGTCGCCGTCGCCGATGCGCTTGTAGTCCTGCGCTGCGGGCAGCGGCGACCGCGCGTGTTGCCGTCGCAGAGCGCGAAGAGCGAAACCTCCGGCCCCTCGAGCAGCTCCTCGACGTGGAACTGCTGCCCGAGCGTCTGCGCGGCGCGCAGCCCGGCGTCGAGCTCGTCCTGGGTGCGGCAGACCCAGACGCCCTTGCCGGCGGCGAGCCCGTCGGCCTTCACGACGCACGGCGGCCGCGCCACGGAGAGCATTGCGTGCGGTCGGCACGCCCGCGGCCTCCATCACGTCCTTCGCGAATCGCCTTCGAGCCCTCGATCTGCGCCGCGGCGCGCGCTCGGCCCGAAGACTGCGATGCCGCGCCGGCGCAGCGCGTCGGCGAGGCCGGCGACGAGCGGCGCCTCGGGCCCGACGACGACGAGGTCGACGCCGAGCTCGGCGGCGAGCGGCACGAGCGTCGCCGGATCGTCTGCACGCACCGGATGGCAGACCGCGAGCGCGGCGATGCCCGGGTTCCCGGGGGCGGCATGGAGCTCGGTCACCCCGTCGCTGCGGGCGAGCGCCCACGCGAGCGCGTGCTCGCGTCCGCCTGACCCGACGACGAGCACCTTCACGCAGCCGATCGTATGCCAGCCCGCCGCTGGACATAGGCTTCTGCGCGTGGAGGCTCCGGCGTACTCCGCCGCGGCGGTCGGTGTCGTCCGTCTGCCCGACGGGCGCAGCGAGCGCGACCTCGTCGCGGTCGAGGAGCCGCTCGAGATCCGGATCGGCGGGCGCGCCGGTCGCGGTGACGATGCGGACGCCGGGGCACGACGAGGAGCTCGCGCTCGGCTTCTGCCTGTCCGAGGGGCTCCGCCCGGAGGGCGCACGGCTGCCCGGCGATCTGGCCGCGAACACGGTCGACGTCGACGCTCCCGGCTTCGACCCGGAGCGGCTGCAGCGAAGCTTCTACACGACGTCGTCGTGCGGGGTCTGCGGCAAGGGCGCGCTCGAGGCGGTCGCGGTCGAGGCGCCGCGGGTCGAGTCGCAGCTGCGCGTGCCGCTCGCGCTCGTCGTCGTCGCTGCCCGAACGTCTCCGCGCAGCGCAGGCGGCCTTCGCGGCGACCGGCGGCCTGCACGCGACGGGCCTCTTCGCACCGGACGGCGAGCTGCTTTGCGTGCGCGAGGACGTCGGGAGGCACAACGCGCTCGACAAGGTCGTCGGCTGGGCGTTCGGCGCCGGCCGGCTGCCGCTCGCCGGCGCGCTGCTCTGCCTCTCCGGCCGGCTCTCGTTCGAGCTCGTCCAGAAGGCCGCCGTCGCCGGCTGCCCGGTGCTCGTCGCCGTTGGCGCGCCGTCGAGCCTCGCCGTCGAGCTCGCCGCCGACCGCGGGGTCACGCTCTGCGGCTTCGTACGCGAAGGAACCGCGAACGTCTACACCGAGGCGTGGCGGATCGCGGGCTGACGCGGCGTGCTGCTCGTCGGCGGCGCGAGCGCACGCTTCGGCTCGCCGAAGGCGCTCGCGCTCCTCGACGGCGAGACGCTGGCGGCGCGCGCGTGGCGCGTGCTCGGCGAGGCGTGCGACGAGCGGCTCGCGGTCGGCAAGGCCTTTGACGGGCTCGAGCTGCCCTTTCCGCTGCTCGACGACGGCACCGACGTGCGCGCCTCGCTCGCCGGGATCGTCGCCGGCCTGCGCGCGGCGGCGTACGACGTCGCGGTCGTGCTGCCGGTCGACGTCCCGCTCGTGACGCCGGCGCTGCTGCGCGAGCTCGCGCACGCGTGCGCCGACGTCGCCGTCACGCAGACTGGGCCGCTGCCCGGCGCCTACCGGCGAACAGCGCTGCCGGCGCTCGAGCGCGCGCTTGCCGACGAACGGTTCAGGGTGCGTGACGCGATCACGGAGCTCGACGTCGCGGTCGTCGCCGTCGACGCCGCGCTGCTCTCGAACGTCAACGTACCCGAGGACCTGCTCGGCCTCGAAGCCTAGGCCCGGGTCAGCGCCTCGACGCCGCGCGGCGTCAGCACGCGCTCGCGGTCGGCGCCGGTGCCAATGAGCGTCACCTCGACGTCGAGCGCGCGCTCGACGAACTCGACATAGCGGCGCGCGGCGCCGGGCAGGTCGGCGAGCGTGACGCACGTGTCGAGCGTCTCCTCCCAGCCGGGCAACGTCTCGTACACGGGCTCCGCCGCGTGGAAGTCGCTCTGGTGGGCGGGAAACTCCTCGTGCTCGGAGCCGTCGCGCAGGCGGTAGCCCACGCACACCGGGAGCTCGGCGAAGTCCGAGAGGACGTCGAGCTTCGTGAGCGCGAGCTGGTCGATGCCGTTGACGCGCACCGCGTACCGCAGGGCGACGAGGTCGAGCCAGCCGCAGCGGCGGTTGCGGCCCGTCACCGTGCCGTACTCGCGTCCGAGCTCGCGCACGCGGTCGTGGTCCGGCTCGTCGATCTCCGTCGGGAACGGGCCCTCACCGACGCGGGTCACGTACGCCTTCGCCACGCCGAGCACGCGGTCGATGCGGTTCGGGCCGATGCCGACGCCGGCCGCGGCGTTGCCCGCAACCGTGCTCGACGAGGTGACGAACGGGTACGTCCCGTGGTCGACGTCGAGCAGCGTCCCCTGCGCGCCTTCGAACAGCACGTGCTGTCCGGTCTTCAGCGCGCGGTCGACGAGCAGCGACGTGTCGGCGACGTACGGCCGCAGCCTCTGTGCATGCTCCTCGAGCCGCTCCGCGACCTCGTCCAGCTCGAGCGGCTGCTCGCCGTAGACGCGCTCGAGCCACAGGTTCTTCTCCACGAGCGCGACCTCGATCTTCTGCCGCAGGATCTTCGGGTCGAGCACGTCCTGCACGCGGATGCCGATGCGCAGCGCCTTGTCCGCGTAGCAGGGCCCGATCCCGCGCCTCGTCGTCCCGATCTGGAGCCTGCCGAGCCGCCGCTCGCTCGCCTGGTCGATCGCGACGTGCCACGGCATGATCAGGTGCGCGTCGCCGGAAAGCTGTACGACGCCCGTCGGTCTCGTACCCGCGCGCCGTCGAGGTCGTCGAGCTCGTCGATGAGCACCTGCGGGTCGACGACGCAGCCGGTGCCGATCACGCACGGCTTCCCGGCGATGCACGCCCGTCGGGATCTGCCGGATCTTGAACGTCTCGTCGCCGACGCACGATCGTGTGCCCGGTGTTCGGCCCGCCCTGGTAGCGGCAGACGACGATCCGACTGCTGCGCGAGCAGGTCGACGATCTTGCCCTTGCCTTCGTCGCCCCACTGCGCGCCGACGACACGGTCGCGGGCACCGCCCGAATGTGCCTGCTGCGTCGGCTACGTCGCGGCGGCGCCGCGACCAACGTGTACAAGCCCCAGACCGCGAGGCCGGAGGCGACCGCCGCCGCGCCGAGCGCGAGCGGCCCGCGGCGGAAACGCGGGAAGACGACGAAGACGGCGAGCTGCGAGACGAAGAGCGCGCCGAGCGACGGCTTCAGCAGGTCGTCGTAGAAGCGGTCCGGGTCGACGAGCGAGAGCGCGTCCGGCGCGAGGAACGGCACGGCGATCCAGGCGTACGACGTCCGCGACCGGGAGGCCGTGCAGCCAGTGCAGCAGCCGCCGAGCGCGAGGTACTCGGCGACGACCAGTGCGAGCGTCCCCCCGGCAGTGAGCAGGCCGACCACGACCGCGAGGCCGCGGCCGCCGTACGCCTGGGCGATCGCGGCGCCGGGGACGGCCGCCTGCCGGAGCGAGTCGGGCACCGCCGCCGAGCGGGATCGCGGCGACGAGGAACGCCGCGCCGACGACGGCGACCGCGGCGACGAGGACGCGCCGCACGGTGCGGCTGCCGCCGCGCACCTCCGCGCCGAGGTAGAGCGGCAGGCTCGCGCAGACGAACAGGAGCGCCGCGCCGCCTGTGGCGCGTCCGGTGTCGTCCACGCTCGGGTGCGAGGCGAAGTGGCGCCGGCGTGCGAGAGCTCGACGCCGCCGAGGACGAGCAGCACGACGACCTGGGCCGCGCGCGAGCACGCCGAGCCCGGCGAGCACGCCGCGCACCGGAGCGAGCGACGACCGCGACGATCGCCGCCGGGAGCAGCAGCTCGAGCGCCGCACGGTACGGGATGGATGCCCGGGAACACCGGCGGGAGCAGGTCGTACACGACGAACGTGATCGTGTACGGCAGGTAGAGGAAGTACGCGAACGCCCAGATCCAGCCGTGCACGACCGCTGCGCGGCGGCCGGCGGCCGCCTCGACGAACGCGCTCAGCCCGCCCGCCGAGACGACCCGGCGGGAGAAGCGCGAGCCAGATCCCGAGCGGGGCGGCGAAGACGACGAGCGCGAGGGCGACGACGAGCCCGGCCGAGTCGACGCCGTCTCCGGCCGTGCCGGGCAGGAACGTGAGCAGCGCGACCGGCCCGCCGATCGACGCGACCGCGAAACCGACGAACAGGGGAGCCGGGAGGGATGGGGCGACGCTCCCGGATCCGGCTGGGGCCCAGCCCCAAGCTTGGCCAGGCGCACGCCACCGAATACGCGGGGTCTCGCCGATCGGTTTGGACGGCTCTACGCCGCTGCGAACGTGGTCGCGGCGGCGTGCGGCGCGGCGCGCTCGACACGGACGGAGTGGCCGCGCCGGCAGAGGAACGTGCCGTGACCGAGGTCGAGATCGAGGCGTCCTGCGAACGTCGAGCCGGCCCAGCCGGCGCCTCCGTCGAGCTCGAGGCAGAGCTCGCACACCGCGGTGAACGACGTCGCCCGAGAGGCGATCGTGACCACCCCTGCTCCCACCATCTGGAACCTCCTTGAGCGGTCGTCAGGCAGCCGCGAGGTCGGCGAACTTCGCGTAGCGCTTGAGGAACGAGAGCTTGACCGAGTCCGTGGGGCCGTTGCGGTGCTTGGCGAGGATCACCTCGGCGAGCCCTTGCTGGTCGGACTCCTCGTTGTAGTACTCGTCGCGGTAGATGAACGCGACGAGGTCGGCGTCCTGCTCGATCGAGCCGCGACTCGCGCAGGTCGGAGAGGATCGGCCGCTTGTCGGTGCGCTGCTCGACGGCGCGCGAGAGCTGGGAGAGCGCGACGATCGGCACGTCGAGATCGCGGGCGAGGATCTTGAGCGATGCGCGAGATCTGCGAGACCTCCTGCACGCGGTTCTCGGCGTTGCCGGCCGAGCGTCATCAGCTGGAGGTAGTCGACGATGACGAGCCCGAGATCCGGGTGGCGCGACTTCAGCCGCCGCGCCTTCGAGCGGATCTCCATCATGTTGATCGAGCCGGTGTCGTCGACGTAGATCGGCGCCTTGGCGAGCTTGTCGCACGCGGCGGTGAGCCGCGGCCAGTCGTCCGGCGCGAGCTTCCCGGTGCGCAACCGCTGCGACTCGACCTTGGCCTCGCTGCACATCAGCCGCTGCGTCACCTCGGCCTTCGACATCTCGAGGGTGAACATGCCGACGGGGACGCCGTGACGGACGGCGATGTTCGCGGCCATGCAGAGCGCGAGCGCCGACTTCCCCATCGACGGGCGGGCCGCGACGATGATCGAGGTTGCCCGGCTGGAAGCCCGAGGTGAGCCGGTCGAGGTCGCGGTACCCGGAGGGCGTCCCGGTCACGTCCGCGCCGGCCTCGTACAGCTGCGGTGATCCGCTCGAAGCTCTCCTTCAGCAGCTGGCTCGATGTGCGTGAACTCGCCCGTCACGCGCTGCTGCGAGAGGTCGAAGACGATCTGCTCGGCCTGGTCGACGAGATCGCCCGTCTCGCCCGGGCGCTCCCAGCCGAGCCGCGAGATCTCGCTGCCGGCGCGGATCAGCCCGCGCAGCGTCGCCGTCTCGTGGACGATCCGCGCGTAGTGGGCGGCGTTCGCCGTGGCCGGCACGAGCGCGGCGAGCTCGTGCAGCCGCACGCGCCCGCCGACGTCGTCGAGCTCGCTGCGTTCCTCGAGCTCGTCGGTGAGCGTGATCGCGTCGACCGGCTCGCCCTTCGCATAGAGCGCCAGCGACGCCCGGTAGATCTTCGCGTGCGACTCGCGGTAGAAGTCGCCGGCGTCGACGATCTCGCTGACCGCCCCGATCGCGCCGGGAGAGAGCATCATCGCGCCGAGCACCGACTCCTCCGCCTCGAGGTTCTGAGGCGGGACGGGCGCGCTCATGGGGACAGGGGCCAGCTGGGCCATCGCTCCCGATTCGATCACGCGCGCAGGCCGACTACTAGGTGTCGAAGGGTCTGTTGTGAACACGTCTTTTCTGCGCCATTTGCAGGGGAAACAGCCATGGTTGCAGGGGCGTCGGACGGCGCCCCTGTGGACAGAAGGGCCGCTAGCTGCGGGAACTTCCCCTGCAATTCCACAGGCCGCACCGCGGCCTGTGGACGAAGATCTGCGACCTGGTCGCGCACCGCGCGACCAGGTCGCAGCCGTAGACCTTCGCTAGCTGTCCTCGCCCTCCGGCTCGGCCTGCTCGTCGCCGGACGGTTCCTCGACCTCGACCTCGACGTACTCGAACTCGACCGCGGCCGGTGCGGGCGGCGCCGCCGCCTGCTGCTCCGCCAGCTCCGCCGCCGCCATCGCGTCGAGCTCCTCGTCGGACGGGAGCTCGCCGCCCTCCGGCACGACGAGCGTCTTCACCTCGACCCGAACGTCCTGGAAGACGTCGATCGGCACGTCGTAGCGGCCGATGCGCTTGATGTTGTCGACGTCGATCTTCCGCCGGTCGACGCGGATCTTGCGCGTGCGCCAGATCTCGTCCGCGATGTCCGTCGGCGTGACCGATCCGAACAGCGAGCCGGTCGGGCCCGCCTTGACCTCGAAGCGGAGCACGGTCTTCGCCAGCGTCTCGGCGATCGACTCGGCCTGCTCGGCCGTCTTCGCCTCGTGCCGGGCCCGCAGCGAGTCCCGCTTGCGGATCTCGGCCACCCGCGCCGCCGTCGCCTCCTCGGCGAGCCGGCGTGGGAGCAGGAAGTTGCGGGCGTAGCCGCGGGCGACCGAGACGACGTCGCCGCGCAGGCCGACCTTCTCGACGTCCTTGAGCAGGATGACGTCCATCAGCGGTCTCCGCGGTCGCCCCGGTCGCCGCGATCGCGGTCACGGCCGCCCCGCCGCCGCTGCGCTCCTCGACGCCCTCGGCGACGTACGGCAGCAGTGCCATCTCGCGGGCGCGTTTCACGGCCTGGGCGATCTGCACCTGATGGCGCCGGCAGGCGCCGGTGATGCGCCGGCTGCGGATCTTGCCCTTCTCGGAGATGTAACGCCGCAACTGGTTGACGTTCTTGTAGTCGATCTCCGCGACCTTGTCCTTGCAGAAGTAGCAGTTCCGGCGCTTGATCGCGCCTGCCGGGCCGCCGGGACGCTTCCGCTGCTGCTGTGGTTTCTCTCTCGCCACGGTGTCTCTCCTAGAAGGGAATGTCGTCGTCTGCGGCGGCCGGGAAGTCGGCGCTCTCCTGCGCCGCACCTGCCGGCACGAACTGGTTGCCGCCGCCTTCGCCGCCGCCCCTCGCCGCGGCCGCCGAGGAACTGGACGGTGTCGGCGATGATCTCGACCGCCTGGCGCTTCGACCCGTCCTGGGCCTCCCACTCGCGCCAGTCGAGCCGCCCGTCGACCCCGACCGGGCGTCCCTTGCGAGAGGTACTGGGCGCAGCTCTCGCGCCTGGTTGCCCCAGACGGTGACGTCGAAGTAGTTGGGCTTGTCGACCCACGCCCCGGTCGCGGCGTCCTTCTGCCGCGTGTTGACGGCGATGCGCAGCTTGCAGACCGGCGTTGCCGCTCGGCGTGTGCCGAAGCTCGGGGTCCTTGGTCAGGTTCCCGACCAGCACGACGCGGTTGATGTTCGCCATGGGCTCCTCCTACTCCTCGTCCGAACGTGTGTTCGCGTCAGGGTACTCGACGTCGGGGACGGCAACCGCCTCGGGCACGGCAGCCGGCTCCGGGACGGCAACCGCCGCGGGCGGCGGCGTGTCGTCGCGCGGAGCGGTCGTGCGCGAGCCCTCGATGTGCTTCGTCGCCATGTGCCGCAGCACGACGTCGTCGATCTTGAGCACGCGCACGATCTCGTCGAGCGCCTCCGCACCGCTCTGGAACACGACGAGGTGGTACACGCCCTCGGTCTTCTTCGCGATCTCGTACGCGAGCCGGCGCCGGCCCCACGCATCGTGGCTGCGCCACGTGCCGCCGGATTTCTCGACGAGCTCCCGGATGCGAACGATCAGCTCGTCCTGCCGCTGCTCGGCGAGCTCCGGGTCCAGCATGAGAAGAATCTCGTACGTCGTCACCAGTCCCGATGACCTCCTTCCTTCCCACGGTCTGAGTCGGCCCCGACTGCCGGCGCCGCTCGGGACGGAACGGCGCGATGACGGGGCAGGAAGCGGATGGCACTGTAGCATCGAATCCATGCGACGCCTGTATGCGTGGCTGGCGGGTGCGGCGGGAGGGCTGGCCGCGTACCGCGCGTTCACGCACCGCCGTCACGCGCCCGCCGCCCTCGCCGAGCACGCCCCGGACCCGCGGGCGGAGGAGCTGCGCGCACGCCTCGCGGAGGCCGGTGAAGGCGACGCAGAGCCGGCCGGGGAGCCGGAGCCGCTCGACCCGGACGCCCGCCGCCGTCTCGTGCACGAGCAGGGCCGGGCCGCGTTGGACGAGATGCATTCCGGGGAGTAGCCTCGGTGGAAGTCCACTAAAGGGGAACCGCTATGGATGCGACCATCCGCGAGGGGCAGGCTCCCGCGGTCGTCATCTCGCTCGCAGCGGGCGAGACGCTGAAGTCGGAGAGCGGCGCGATGATGTTCGTCTCCGGCGACGTGACGATGGACGTCGAGATGCCCGGCGGGCTTGCGGGCGGGCTGAAGCGGAAGCTGCTCGCCGGCGAGAGCCTCTTCCTGACCACGTACACCGCGCGGGGCGCGGGGGCGGTGGGGATCACGGGCCCCTTCCCGGGCTCGATCCGGCAGGTCGAGCTCGACGGCGAGCTGATCTGCGAGAAGCACGCCTACCTCGGCCACGTCGGCGACGTCGAGATCGAAGCCGTCACGGCGCGGTCGATCGGAGCCGGCTTCACCGGCGGCGGCGAGGGGTTCTTCCTGCAGAGGCTGAAGGGCAAGGGCACGCTGTGGATCCACGGCGGCGGCGACTTCATCGACTTCGACCTCGCCGACGGCCAGACGATGCAGGTGGACACCGGCTGCATGGTCGCGGTGGAGCCGACCGTGAAGTACGAGGTGAAGCTGCAGGGCGGCGTCGCCAAGAGCCTGTTCGGCGGCGAAGGGCTGTTCCTCGTCCACTTCACCGGCCCCGGCAAGGTGACGCTGCAGACGCTCCCCTTCTCGCGGACCGCAAGGCGCGTGCTCGCGGCGGCGGGGAGAGGGCAGGATGAAAAGGGCGGCTTGCTGAGCACGCTCATGAGCTAGGAAGGGAGCGAGATGAAACTGCTGGACAAGGCGAAGCAAGCGGCCGAGCAGGCCGCGACGAAGGCGAAGGAAGGCGTCGAGGACGTTCAGACGAAGCGCGAGCTGAACGCCACCTACGGCGAGCTCGGGACGAAGGCATTCGAGCTGGTCGAGTCCGGCGACCTCGTGAAGCCGGAGTTCGACGAGCTCGTCGCGAAGATCCGCACGCTCAAGGCGAAGCTCGTCGAGGGCGACGCGCCCGAGGCCGCCGAGGCGCCGGCCTCCACGGGCCCGCCCGCGATGCCCGTCTAGGAACGATCGACCGCGGGCGGCGGGACACGTTCCGCCGCCCGCGGCCCGTCTTCGGGAAAAGCCCCGATGGGCGCAGCGTCCGGAAGGCGGATGCTCTGTGCGAAAGGAGGGGCCATGGCACGGATCCTGCTGGCGACGGACGGGTCCCCTTCGGCGGAGGCAGCGACGCGCGAAGCGGTCGAGCTCGCGCGGGCGACGGGCTGGCCGCTCACGATCCTCACCGTCTGGCACATCCCGGTGACCGGCTTCGCGTACGAGCCGCTCGTGTCGGTGCCGGAGGTCGCCGAGGCGGTGCAGCAGCGTGCGCAGCTGGCGCTCGACACGGCGGCGGCGACGGCGCGGGCCTCGGGGCTCGAGCCGGAGGTGCGGCTGGTGGAGGGCCTGCCGGCGCCCGACATCTGCGAGCTCGCGCGGGAGCGAGGTGCGACGCTGATCGTGATCGGCTCGCACGGCTGGGGCACGGTGCAGCGGCTGCTGTTCGGCAGCGTGTCCGCGGCGGTGCTCCACCATGCGCCGTGTCCGGTGCTCGTCGTGCGCGGCGGACCGCAGGACGGCGCTACTACGGCTTGACGCGCAGCGCGCGGGCGGTCCAGGCCGGCAGGTACCAGTTCCAGCGGCCGACGAGCGCCATCGTCGACGGCAGCAGCAGGCCGCGGACGAGCGTGATGTCGATCATGATCGCCACCGCGAGCCCGAAGCCCAGCTGCTGCATCGGCGGGATCGAGCCGAGCAGGAAGCCGCTGAACGTCGCGGCCATGATCAGGCCGGCGGCGGTGACGATCCGGCCGGTGTGCGCGAGCCCGTGCGCGACCGCGCCGGTGTTCGACCGGGTCGAGTCCCACGCCTCGCGCATGCGCGTGATCAGGAACACCTCGTAGTCCATCGAGAGCCCGAAGAGCAGGGTGAACATGAACACGGGGATCCAGCCCTCGATCTGCGGCACCTTGAGCAGGCCGGCCCAGGTTCCCCAGCCCCACTGGAAGACGGCGATCATCAGGCCGCTCGCCGCGGCGACCGTGAGCAGGTTCAGCACGAGCGCCTTCAGCGGGAGCAGGAGCGAGCGGAACGCCCGCACGAGCAGCAGGTAGGTGAGTGCGAGCACGCCGAGGACGAGCCAGGGGAACGAGCCGAGCGTGCGCGAGACGAAGTCGCTGGCGGAGGCGGCGCCGCCGCCGGCGATCACGTGGTCGGACGCGGGGAAGTGCGCCGCGGGGATCAGGCGGCTGCGCAGCCGGTCGGCGAAGGCCTGGGCCTGCCGGCCGGCCGGGTCGTTGCGGCCGACGACGTCGATCCGCAGATAGCGCCCGCTCGCGTCCCGGACCGGGGAGGAGACCCGCGCGACCTCCGGGTCGGCGCGCAGCAGCCGGTCGAGCGCCGCCACGGCCGGCGCGGCGGAGCGCGTGCCTCCGGTGCGGCCGCCGTCGACGATGATCGTCGTCGGGTTGAGCGAGTCCGAGCTGCTCCCGTGCTGGAGGATCGTCAGCCCGCGCATGGCCGGGATGCCCGGCGGCAGGCTGCTCGTCGAGCCGGGGCCGACACGGATTCCGATCAGCGGCAGCGCGGCGAGCACGAGCAGGATCGCGATCAGCGGCGTCAGCACCTTCGCGCGCCGCATCACCCAGCGCGCATGCGCCGCCCAGAGGCGAAGCTCGCCGGCGTTGCGCCGCTCGGCCAGGCCGCGCGGCAGGATGCGGATCCGCTCGAGCCGGTCGCCGAGGGTGGCGAGCAGCACCGGCAGAAGGGTCAGGGCGCAGACGACGCTGACGAGGGGGATCACGAGTCCGCCGACGCCGAAGCCGCGCAGGAACGGCACCGGCAGGAGCAGCATCAGCGCGAGGCCGACGGACACCGCGAGGCCGCTGAAGAGGATCGTGCGACCGGCGTGCGCCATGGTCTCGCTCACCGCCTCGTCGTGCGCGAGGCCGTTCTGCCGCTCGTCGCGGTAGCGGTTGACGACGAGCAGGGAGTAGTCGATGGCGATGCCGAGCCCGACCATCAGCACCATGTTCCGCAGGTAGTCGCTGAGCTCGAGCACGTGCGCGACCCCCCAGGCGATGCCGAGGGCCGGCGGGATCGTCGCCGCGGCGAAGAGGAACGGCAGCAGCGCCGACGCGCTGCCGAAGACGAGCAGCAGGATCACGAGCGCGGCGGGAACCGCGAGGTAGAGCTCGCCGACCTTCAGGTCGCGCGTCAGCACCGGCCCCATGTCGTGTTCGATCGCGGCGTCGCCGGTGACGAAGACGTCCGGCCCGAGCCGCTGCCGGAGCGCGCCGATCTCCGCTGCGGCCGCCGAGCCGCTCAGGCGCGACGTGACGAACGAGGCGGCGGCGCCGGAGGGCAGGCGCGTGACGCTGTCCACCGTGCCGCCCGGCAGGAGCCGGCTCGCCTGGGCGGCGGCGCGCCGATCACGCGCGAGTGCATGGTCGCCCTTCGCGATCAGGACGAAGACGGCGTTCGAGCGCTCGCCGTAGTGGTTCACGAGCACCTGCTTGACGCGCGCCGAGTCCGTGCCCGGCAGCGAGAAGCCGGTCGTGAGCAGCGGCCCCAGCCGCAGCGAGCCGGCGATGCCGAGCACGACGACGGCGATCCAGGCCAAGATCACGAGCCGGCGGTGCCGAAGGCAGAGATCGGTGAGGCGCGAGAGCAGCCCGCGGCCCGGCGAGGTCATGCGGCGGTCACTGGCTATGAGGATCGGAAGGCGCAGGAGATTGCTTGAGCGCGTTCGAGCGAACGGCCACGGTAGCCGAGAGCCTCTCGACCGCAAGTTTTCCGGCCGGGCCGCCTCTCTCTCAGCGACGCCGCACATCCAAATGGGGCGTTCATTGCCGTGTTCCCAGCAACCGGGGGTGAACAGATGCGCAAGGCGCATGCTTTCGCGATCTCGTGTGTATTGGCTCTCTGCGTCGTCACCGGCGCCGTCGCCGCAATGAAGACCGTCCATCTGGGCGCTGCGAGTGCGGCGCCCACCCGCGCGGCCGCGAGTGCGATCGCGTCCCGCCGGGCGAAGCTCGACCGGTGGAGTGCGTCGCTCCGCAGTGCGCGGGCGTCGCGGCCGCCGAGACTGCCGGCGGTGCCGCACTTCCCGGCAGTGGCGATTCCGGCCGCGCCCTCTGTCGCCGTGGCGGCGCCCGCGCCCGTCCGCACCGCGGCCGCTGTTCACCAGGCGGAGACCCACGGGCAGACGGAGGCGAAGAAGACGTCGGCTGCCCCCGCCGCGGCGCCGACCGTCACGTATGTCCAGCCGCCGCCGATCATCCAGTACCAGCAGGCGCCGTCGACGACTGCGGCTCCAACCGGCTGGAGCGACGACCAGGGCGAGTCCGACGACTCGAGCCAGCAGGGCGACAACAGCGGCACCGAAGCGGACGGCTAGAGCAGATGCGGAACCACACCGTTCGCCTCTATCTCGCCACGGCGGCGCTGCTCGTCTTCCTGCTCCTCTGGGCGACGGTCGCAGCCAGGCCGTGGAGCGCGTCAGCGAAGCAGGCCGCAGATCCGCGCCTCGTCGCCCTGGCCGAGCGGCAACGGCAGCTCCAGCGCGAGGCCGCGGACGTCAAGCATCTGCTCGCCCGGCGCTGGGCGGTCTACAAGCGGGAGCTGCGTGTGCGCGAGCGCACGATCGCCGTCGCGAAGCAGCGGTACGCGCAGCAGGTCGCGGCCGCACGCGCGGCTGCGTACCGGATCGCGGCCGCGGAGGCTGCGCTCGCGTCGCGGCGGACGGCGGCGACGACCGCCGTCGCGGCGTCCGCGCCGGTGTCGCCAGCGTCGTCGGCGCCGGCCCAGGCTGCTGCTCCGGCGCCAGCTGCGGCTCCGGCGCCGGCCGCGCCGACGGTCGTGACGCTACCGCCGCAGGTCCAGATCGTGACCCTGCCGCCGGTGACCTCCTCCTCGAGCTCGAGGCATCCGTGACGGTGGTTGCTCCGCTGCCCTTGCAGCGGCGGATGTTCGTCTCGATGGCGGTCGGGGTGGAGTGCCTGCTCGAGGGCGACCCCGCGTCGGACGCGCTCTTCGACGAGGTGGAGCGGGAGTTCTCACGGTTCGAGGCCGCCTTCAGCCGCTTCCGGCCCGACTCCGAGCTCTCGCAGCTGAACCGCGCCGGCACGCGCCGCTGCACGCCCGAGCTGGTCGAGGTGGTGGAGCTCGCGCTCGCCGCGCGCAGCCGGACGGGCGGCCGGTTCGACCCGACCGTCCACGACGCGCTGCTCGCGGCCGGCTACGACCGGACGTTCGCCGAGCTCGCCGCCGACCCGTACGGGCCGGAGATCGAGGCCCGGCCCTGTGTCGGCGAGGTGGAGGTCGACCGCGCAGGCTGCGTCGTCCGGCTCGGGCGCGGCGTCAGGCTCGACCTCGGCGGCATCGTCAAGGGCTGGGCCGCCGAGCGAGCCTGTGACCTGCTCGCCGCGGCCGGGCCGTGTCTCGTCAACGCCGGGGGCGATATTGCCGTCCGCGGGGTTCCGCCGGGCGGTGTCTGGCCTGTCGCCGTCGACGTCCCGGGCGCGGCGCTCACGCTCGGGCTCCGGAGCGGCGGCCTCGCCACCTCGGGGCGGGATCACCGGCGCTGGCGGCGCAACGGCCGCGAGCAGCACCACCTGATCGACCCGGCGACGGGGCTGCCGTCCGCGAGCGATCTCGTGACGGTCACCGCGATCGGAGCCGACGCCGTCGAGGCGGAGGTGCACGCCAAGTCGCTGTTTCTCGCGGGCGTCCGAGGTGCCCTGGCGGAGGCGCAGCGGCTCGCGATCCCGTGCGTGCTCGTGACGGAAGGCGGGCAGGTCGTCAGGGCCGGCGGGCTCGCGTGAGAACGGACCCGACGTTCTGGATCGTCGCGCGGGCCAGCGGGCTCACCGCGTACCTGCTCGTGACCTGTTCGACGCTCGCCGGGCTCGTGCTCAAGTCGCGCCCGCTCGGCAGGCGCGTGAAGCCGGCGACGGTCACCGACGCGCACCGGTTTCTCGCGCTCCTCTCCCTCGCGGCCGTCGGTGTGCACGGCATCGCACTGCTGTACGACACGTCGATCCGCATCGACCTGCTCGGCCTCGTCGTCCCCGGCCGGATTCCGTACCGGCCGCTCTGGACGGGAGCGGGAGTCGTCGCCGCGGAGCTCACGCTCCTCATCTACGTCTCGTTCTCGCTCCGCAAGGTGATCCGCGTCCGCAACTGGCGGCGCCTGCACTGGTTCACGTATGTCGTCTTCGCCGCGGTCACGGCGCACGGCGTGCTCGGAGGTTCGGACAGCGGCCACCAGTGGGTGCGGGCGCTCTACCTCGGCTCGATCGGCGCCGTGACGCTCGCAATCGTGTGGCGGGCGCTGACCGTGAGAGCGACACGGCCGAGGGTGGCGGCGTCCAAGTCGTAGACGGGGCCGTCCCGGGCGTGTTGAATGTCGCCGCTGTAACGAATCCGAGGCAGGCAAGGGGGAGACGAGATGAGAGGACTGCCTGGGCGGCGTGCCGTCAGGCTGCTGCTGTTGAGCGGCGGCATCCTGGCGGGCGCCGCCGGCGTGTCGTACGCGACCACGTCGCTGGCGGGGAACCACCTCGCGACGTCGACGATTCAGGCGTGCGTCTCGCACGACGGAGACCTGCGCATCGTGAGCACGCCGAACGAGTGCCGCCGGCACGAGAGTGCGCTCGTGTGGAACGTCGTCGGCCCGGCCGGGCCTCCGGGGCCGGCCGGCTCCGCCGGAGCGACGGGGCCGGCGGGTCCCACCGGCGCAAAGGGCGACACGGGAACGACGGGAGCTGCGGGGGCCCAGGGCCCGCAGGGGCCGGGCGGGCCGGCCGGCCCGACGGGTGACACCGGCCCGGCCGGGGCAACCGGTGCGGCTGGAGCTGCGGGTGCCACGGGAGTCGCCGGACCGACGGGTGACACCGGCCCGGCAGGACCGGCCGGGGCGCAGGGCCCGCAGGGCCCGACCGGGGCGCAGGGGCCGACGGGCCCGTCCGGCGCCGACGCCACGGCCGACGCGTTCGTCGGCAGGTTCGGCGCGAACACGAACAACGCCGCCGCGGCGAACGGCGAGACGTGCACGCTGGGGCAGATCCTGCTCTCGGCGTCGCCGAGCGTCACCGTCGGCGGCGTTGCCGCCAACGGGCAGTTGCTGCCGATCAACCAGAACACCGCGTTGTTCTCGCTGCTCGGGACGACGTACGGCGGCGACGGGCAGACGACGTTTGCCCTGCCCGACCTGCGCGGGCTCGCGCCGAACAACATGACCTACTCGATCTGCGACCAGGGGGTGTTCCCGGGCCGCCGCTAGAGCGGGCGACGCCGACCGAGAGCGGAACGGCCTCGCCGTTCCGCTCTCACTCTCCCACGGAGCGGCGCAGGAGTCGAACCTACCCAGCCGTGGGTTACACGACCTCACCGGTTTTGAAGACCGGCTGGG
>CAWBIQ010000003.1:0-542114 GCA_963788875.1 uncultured Actinomycetes bacterium | reverse complement strand
CACGCTCGTCAACGTGCTCAGCGGATTCGACCGGCCGACGGACGGCGCGATCGAGCTCGAAGGGCGCGACATCACGCGCTGGCCGGCGCACCGGCGCGGGCGCCATGGGCTCGCGCGCACGTTTCAGCACACGCACGCGTTCCGCGGCCTGTCGGTGCGGGAGAACGTCGAGGTCGCCGCGCTCGGCGTCGGCGTCGCGCCGCGGCAGGCGACGAAACGCGCCGACGAGCTTCTGTCCGTCCTCGGCCTCGCGCCTTACGCGGAAGCTCCGGCCGCTTCGCTCGCGCACGGCGACGAGCGGCGGCTCGGCGTTGCGCGCGCGCTCGCGACGGAGCCGCGGTTCGTCCTGATGGACGAGCCCGCCGCGGGGTTGCCCGAGGCGGAGGTGCCGGCGTTCGCGGAGCTCGTGCGATCTGTCCGCGACGATCACGGCGCCGGTGTCCTGCTGATCGACCACAACATGGCGCTGATCATGGATGTCTGCGACCGCATCCACGTGCTCGATCAGGGCGCGACGCTCGCGGAAGGCGCGCCGGCCGAGATTCGCTCGAACCTCGACGTCGCCGCCGCGTATCTCGGCGAGAGCGCGGTCCACGAGGATGCCGAGTGACGACGCTTGTCGTCGAGAAGCTCGACGTTCGGTACGGGCCGGTGCAGGCCGTCCGCGGGCTGTCGTTCGAGGTTAAGCCCGGCGAGATCGTCGGGCTGATCGGGCCGAACGGCGCCGGTAAGTCGTCGACGCTGCACGCGATCATGGGTGCGGTGCCCGTCGCGGGCGGTGCGGTGCGGCTCGGCGACGCGTCGCTCGCCGGCCGGAGGCCGGAGGACGTCGCGCGCAGCGGCATCGCGCTCGTGCCGGAGGGCCGCCGCATCTTCGCCGAGCTGACGGTGGAGGAGAACCTCCGCCTCGGTTTCGCCGGCCGGCGCGGGAACGGCGACGCATCCGCTGCGATCGCCGACGTCACGAAGCTCTTTCCGATCGTGCACGAGTTTCGGAAGCGATCCGCCGGCGCGCTTTCCGGCGGCCAGCAGCAGCAACTCGCGATCGCGCGCGCGCTCGTCGCGGAGCCCGACGTCCTGCTGCTCGACGAGCCGTCGCTGGGGCTTGCGCCGCGTGTCGTCGACATCGTCTTCGGCGCGCTCACCGCGATCCGCGACCGCGGTCTCGCCGTCCTCCTCGTCGAGCAGCGCGCGCAGCGTACGGTCGCGCTCGCCGACCGCACGCACGTCATCTCTAACGGCGAGCTCCGCGCGACGCTCGGGCCGAAGGACGCCGCGGATACCGACGCTCTCGTGGCGGCGTATTTCTCATGACCGCCGCGATCCTCAACATCGACTGGCAGACGCTCGCGGACGCGCTCGCGCTCGGCGGCATCTACGCACTGATGGCGGTCGGGATCGGCCTCGTGTTCGGCGTGCTCCGGCTCGTGAACTTCGCGTACGGCCAGCTCGTGATGGCCGGCGCGTACGCGCTCGCGTTCGGCTCGGAATGGAACCTGCCGGTGTGGGTGTCGATCCTCTTCTGCTTCGCGGTCGTGCTCGTGCTGTCGTTCCTGATGGACCGGCTCGTGTTCCGGCCGCTGCGCGGCCAGACGCCGGCGGTGATGCTCGTCGCGACGTTCGCCGTCGCGTATCTGATGCAGGCGGTCGCGCTGCTCTGGTTCGGCTCGCTCGGGACGATCGCGTCGTCGCTCGCGCCGCTGAACCGGCCGTGGGACATCGGCGGCGTCGAGATCCGGAAGATCGCGATCGTCACGGTCCTCGTCGCGGCCGCGTGTCTCTTCCTGCTGCGGCTGCTGCTCGACCGCACGTCGGTCGGGCTGCACATGCGCGCGGCGTCGATGGACTTCGTCACGGCGCGGATGCTCGGCGTGCGCGCGAACCGCGTCATCGGCGGCGCGGTGCTCATCTCCGGCCTGATCGCGGCGGTCGTCGCGGTGATGATGACGGTGCAGTCGCCGCTCGTGACTCCGGACTTCGCGCTTCGCGACACGATCATCGTGCTCGCCGGCGTCGTGCTCGGCGGCATGAACCGTCCGCTCTCGGCGACGCTCGGCGGCTTCACGATCGGCTTCGCGAGCGGGCTACTCGGCGGAGCTCTGCCGACGAATCAGAGCCAGTACCTCGACTCGTTTCTCTTCATCGCCGTGATCCTCGTCCTGCTCGTCCGCCCGAACGGGATCTTCGCGCGGCCGGGAGCGGGAGCCGAGCGCGTATGAGGCGGCTCTCGACCTGGCTCGAGGTCGCGGCGCCCGCGACGCTCGTTGTTCTCGCCGCGCTGCTCGGGACGAGCGCGTCGCAGTCGACGCAGACGTACTTTGTCGACACGCTGGTCAAGGTGACGATCGTCGTCGCCCTCTACGTCTTCATCGGCAACTCGGGCGTTCTCTCGTTCGGGCACATCGGCTTCGTCGCCCTCGGCGCGTGGACCGCCGGTGTGCTGTCGGTGCCGGCATCGCAGAAGCCGGCGATCATGCCGAACCTCGCGCACTTCCTCCGCGTCACGACGGTGAGCAGCCCGGCGTCGCTTGCGTTGGCCGCGGCGGTCGGCGCGGTCTTCGCGCTCATCGCGGGTCTCGCGATCATGCGGCTCTCGGGTCTCGCCGCCGGTATCGCGACGTTCGCGCTGCTCGAGATCGTGCACAACATGCTCCGCTACTACGACAAGATCGGCCCCGGACTGAATACGTTCTCGTCGGTGCCGCAGACGACGGGTATGTGGCAGGCGGCGATCGGCGCGTTGATCGCTGTCGTCGTCGCGTTCGGGTATCAGCGGAGCCGATACGGAAGAACGCTGCGCGCGACGCGCGAGGATCCCGCGGCGGCCGCGGCGACGGGAATCTCGATTTACGTCCAGCGGCTGATCGCGTTCGTGCTCTCCGGCGCGCTCGCCGGGCTCGCGGGCGGGCTCTACGTCCACTTTCTGCCGCTCAACACCGAGGTCGTCTATCTCGACCTGACGTTCATCACGCTTGCGATGCTCGTGATCGGCGGCGCGACGAGCCTCTGGGGCGCGGTCGTCGGCGCTCTCGCGGTGAGCGCGCTCGACTCGTTCCTCGCCGCGGCGGAGAACGGCGTCGACATCTTCGGACACACACTCGACCTTCCGGCCGGGACGCGGCTCGTCGTCGTCGGCGTGTTGATGGCAGTCGTGCTGATTCTGCGTCCGACCGGGATCACCGGCGGGCGCGAGTTCCGGTTGCCGGGGAGGCGCTCGTGACTCGTGTGTGCGTCGCCGGCGCGGGCGTGATCGGCAGCCTGCTCGCCGGGCATCTCGCGCAGGTCGCGGAGGTATCGGTGCTGACGCGGCGCGACGACCACGCGCGCGCGCTGAACGATCGCGGCCTGCGCGTGTCCGGCCGCTCCGACTTCACGTCGCAGGTGGTCGCGTCCACTGACCCGGCTGCGCTGCCGGATCCCGACCTCGTCATCCTCGCGTGCAAGGGAACGGATCTCGAGTCGCTCGCGTCGCGCCTCGAGGGCCATTTCGGCGGCGCGACCGTGATGACGGTGCAGAACGGTCTCGGCGCAGAGGAGATCGTCGGCGCGCACGGCGACTGGCCGCTGCTCTCGTCGGTGACGTTCATGAGCGGCACGCGCCACGACGACACGCACGTCGAGTACATCCTCGACACCGCGACGTGGATCGGCCCGTACCGCGGCACGACGCCGGCCGACGGCCGACGCCGTCGCCGACGCTGATCGTCGCGTCCGGGCTGAAGGCGGAGGCGTTCGACGACCTGCGCCCCGCGCAGTGGTCGAAGCTGATCTTCAACGCGACCGTCAACGCGGTCGCCGCGCTCACCGGGCTCCCGCACGACTTCCATTTCGCGCAGGTCGACAACCTCGGAGACCTCGGCCTGCTGGTGCGCGACCTCGTCGACGAGGGCAAGGCCGTCGCCGCCGGCTGCCGGCGTCGAGCTGTGGGAGGACCCGTGGGAGATGAACGTCCTCGCGACGCAGCGCGGCCACTGGCACTACCCGTCGATGCTCGAGGACGTCACGGCGCGTCGGCCGACGGAGATCGAGTCGATCACCGGCTCGCTCGTGCGCGAGGCTCAGCGCGCCGGCGTTCCCGTTCCGCTGCACACCGCGCTCTACCGACTCGTCAAGGCGAAGGAGGCTTCGTACACCGAATGAGAATCTGCATCGTTGGTTGTGGCGCCGTGGGCTCGTTGTTCGCGGCGAATCTCGCCAGCTCGACGACGTCGAGGTCTGGGCGTACGACGCGTCGCAGGCGCACGTCGACGCGATCAACGCGAACGGGCTCGGCTCACGCGGCGCGGGCGAAGTCCACGCGACGCTGCGAGCGACGTCGGACGCGAAGAGCTGCCGCCGTGCGACTTCGGCATCGTCGCGACGAAGTCGATGCACACGGAGCCGGCGATCGCGGCCACCGCGCACGCGTTTGCGGACGGCTGCGTCGCGACGGTGCAGAACGGGATCGGCAACGAGGAAGTGCTCGCCGCACACGTCGAGCGCGTGATTCGCGGCACGACATTCCCCGCCGGGAAGATCCTCGAGCCGGGACACGTGCAGTGGGACGTGAAGGGCGACACGACGCTCGGCCCGTTCGAGCCGCGGCCGGCGCCGTTCGCCGAGGTCGAGCGCCTCGCCGACGCATGCACGCGCGGCGGCATGCCGACGCACGCGGTCGAGGACGCGCGCGGCCCGCAATGGCGCAAGGTGATCTTCAACGCGGCGTCGAACCCGATCGGCGCGCTCACCGGGCTGACGCACGGCCGCGTTTGCGAGCGGCCCGACCTGCGCGCGCTCGTCAGCGGGCTCGATCGACGAGGGCAAGGCCGTCGCAGCCGCACAGGGGATCGAGCTCGATTCCGATCCGGAGGATCTGATCGACTACGCCGCGAAGCCGGAGGTCGGCTACAACCACAAGGCGTCGATGCTGCAGGACGTCGAGGCGCGGCGCACGACGGAGATCGACTATCTCAACGGCGGTATCGTCCGCTTCGGGCGCGAGCACGGTGTGGCGACGCCGTTGAACGAAACGATCTGGGCACTCGTCAAGGGGGTTGAGCAGTCGTGGCAGCAGTGACCGGTCCGACGTACACGGGCCTGCCGCAACAGGAGATCGACCGGCGCTATCGCCTCGTCCGCGAGGCGGCGGCGCGCGACGGTCTCGACGCGGTAATCGTGTGCGGCAACGAGTACACCGGCTTCGAAGGAGCCGTCACGTATCTCTCCGGCTTCGTAATCGTGCACCGGTACGCGTACGTGCTGCTGCCGGTCGACGGCGAGCCGTCGATTGTGTTCCCGACCGAGGCGCGCTACGTCGGCGAGCACGGTACGACGTGGATCGACGACCAGGTCTTCGTCGATCGGCCCGGCGACTGGCTCGCCGACAAGGTGCGCGGCAAGCGCGTCGGCGTCTACGGCATGGACTACGTGATGGCCGTGCGCGACTACGCGGCGCTCGCGGGCGACTGCATCCTTGTCGGCTGGGACGTCGCGTTCGACCACGCACGGAAGGTCAAGAGCGAGCTCGAGCTCGAGTCGGTGCGCGACAGCGTCCGCATCAACACCGAGGGATTCTGGATCTTCCTCGAGAACTTCGAGCCCGGGAAGTCCGAGCGGGAGATCCTTGCGCCGTGCGAGGAGTACTTCGTGTCGCAGGGTTGCGGCCGCTGGACGATGGACATGGTGCTCGACGGACCGAACGGCGGCGCGCTGCCGGAGTTCAAGATCGCCGGCACGCGACCGGTCGGCGCGACCGACTTCCTGCTGCCGTCGCTCGAGGTCGCGGGGCCTGGCGGCCACTGGGTCGAGGTCTCGCGCGCGATCTGTGCGGGCGAGCCGAGCGACGACACGAAGCGGATGATGGAGGCGTACGACGAGTACTTCGCCGCGGCGCCGACCGCGCTCCGCGCCGGCGAGACCGCGCGCGACGCGCACCGTGCCGTCGCGAAGGGCTTCCTCGACCGCGGCTTCCACCTCGGGCACGTCACGGGCCACTCGATCGGGATGACGATGATCGAGTTCCCGAAGGTCGGCGAGAACGACGAGACGGTGCTCGAGTCCGGGATGGTGCTGTCGATGCACCCGCACGCGATCTCGGCGGACGGCCAGGCGTGCCTCTATATGCAGGACACGTGGCTCGTGGCCGACGACGGCGGCGTGCCGCTCGCGGGACTCCCGATGAAGATCTTCGACGGGACCGAGCGGCGCTAGGGTGACGTCGTGACCGCCACCGACGAGTTCGCTCCGATCCTGCCGGGGCCGGGCGGGAGCGACTACGAGCGCTATCTCCGCACCGACGAGCTGCTCGCGCTGCAGAAGACTGCCGGACGAATGGGCGCACCGCGACGAGCTGCTCTTCCAGACGGTGCACCAGGCGTCGGAGCTCTGGCTCAAGCACGCATGGATCGAGGTCGAGGAGGCGACGCGGCTGATCGAAGCCCGCGAGGTTGCCGCTGCGATCCGATTGCTCCGCCGTGCATGCGCGTGCCTGAAGTACGTCGACGGGTTCCTCGAGCATCTCGAGCTGATGTCGCCGTGGGAGTACCAGGAGGTGCGGCGCGTGCTCGGGCACGGCTCCGGCTTCGACTCGCCGGGGTTCCGCGAGATCCGGCGCGTCTCGACGCCGCTGTACGGCGCGTTCGACGCACTGCGCCGCGAGCGCGGGCTCTCGCTGCTCCAGGTCTACACCGAAGGGCGCGAGCACGAGGATCTGTACCAGCTCGCCGAGCTGCTGACGGAGTGGGACGAGCGCGTCGGCGTCTGGCGGTTCCGCCACTTCAAGGTCGTCGCGCGGATCATCGGCGAGGACGTCGTCGGTACGCAGGGCACGCCCGTCGATCTGCTTGCCGGACTGATCAAGCACAAGATGTTCCCGGAGCTCTGGCGCGTGCGCACCGAACTGACCGAGCTCGCGAAGCAAAGCGATTGATCCCGCTCGACGAGATACGCCGCGCGCGCGAGCGGATCGGCGACGACGTCACGCGGACGCCGCTCATCCGCGTCGACGTCGACGCGCCGGCAGAAGTGTGGCTCAAGCTCGAGTGCCTGCAGCCGATCGGATCGTTCAAGCTGCGCGGCGCGCTGAGCGCCGTTCGCGCCGCGTCGAGTGCGGAGCTTGCCGGCGGTGTGATGACCGCGAGTGCCGGCAACATGGCGCAGGGCGTCGCGTGGGCCGCACGCGAGGCGGGCGTGCGTGCGCGCATCGTTGCGCCGGAGACCGCGCCGCGCGCGAAGCTCGACGCGGTCGAGCGGCTCGGCGGCGAGGTGATCCTCGTGCCGCACGAGGAGTGGTGGCAGACGATGGTCGACCGCGGCCACCCGGACGTCGACGGAATGTTCGTGCATCCGGTCGACGACGACGCGGTGATGGCCGGCAACGGAACGATCGGGCTCGAGCTCGTCGAGGATCTCGCCGACTTCGACGCGGTGGTGATTCCCTGGGGCGGCGGCGGTTTGACGACGGGTATCGCAAGTGCCGTGAAGGCGCTGCGCCCATCGGTGCGCATCGTCACCGCGGAACCGGAGACCGCGGCGCCGTTCGCCGCGTCGTTCGCGGCGGGCGCGCCGGCGGAGATCGACTACAGCGTGTCGTTCGTCGACGGAGCAGGGGGCCGCGCGCTGCTGCCGACGATGTGGGAGCGCGCGCACGACCTCGTCGACGCGGCGGCCGCGATTTCGCTCGACGACGTCGCGAACGCGATGCGCATGCTCGTGTCGCGTGCGCGCATCGTCGCCGAGGGCGCAGGCGCACTCGCTCTCGCAGCCGCGATTCGCGGCGACGCCGGCGAAGGCCGCGTCGTCTGCGTGATCAGCGGCGGCAACGTGGACGCGTCGGTGCTGGCCGCGGTTCTCGCCGGAACGACACCGTAACCGTCCCTTGTAACACTCTGTTACTTGCGTCTCGATGCGAGACGAAGCAACGGCTTAGGCGTCTTGTAACAGAGTGTTACTTGGAGAGCTTCGCGAGCTCGGCGTTGAAGCGGTCGATCTCGTCCGCGGTGTTGTAGTGGATCAGCCCGACGCGCAGTGCGTCGTCCGGATAGGGAAGGCTGTCCCGGAGCCCGAGCGAGTACCAGCTGTCGTGCGCCCACACGCCGAAGCCGCGCTCGGCGAGCCGCCGCGCGGCGTCCGCCGCCGACACGCCGTCGAGGTTCAGGAGAAACGTCGGGACTCGGCCGTCCATCGTCTGCAGCCCGTACACCGTCGCCGCCTCCGGCAGTCCGTCGAGAAAGCGTTGCCCCAGCTCTCGCTCGTACTCCCGGATCGACTCCATTCCGCCGATCGACTCGAGGTACGCGATCGTCGCGGAGAATCCCGCGAGCAGCTCGTACGACGCGGTGCCGGGCTCGAAGCTTCGGCCGATCGGCTCAACCGGTGCCGGTCGCGCCTTGTACGGACGCCACGACTCGAGCAGCTCGTGACGGCCGTATGCGACGCCGAGGTGCGGACCGCAGAACTTGTACGCCGACGCGATGAAGACGTCGCAGCCGAGCGCCTGCACGTCGGTGGGCACGTGGGCCGAGTACTGCACCGCGTCGACCCAGCACAGCGCGCCGACTTCGTGCGCGAGCTCGGAGACCCGCGCGACGTCGACGATTGTGCCAAGCGCGTTCGACGAGCCGACGCATGCAACGACGCGCGTCCGTTCGTCCAGCTTTCGCGCCAGGTCGTCGTAGTCGAGCAGCAGGTCGTCGGTGACGTCAATCCAGTCGACCTCGAAGCCGCGGTCGGCTGCGAGCTCCACCCACGGAGCGACGCCGCCGTCGTGGTCGAGGCGCGAGACGAGAATCTTGTCGCCCTGTTTCCAGTCACGCGCCGCCGTGCGCGAGAGGGTGAAGTCGAGAACCGTCATGTTCTGCCCGAAGATGACGTCGTCGGCTGAGCAGCCGAGGAAGCGGCCGGCGTCCTCCCGCGCGGTCGCAAGGATCCGCTCGACGCGCTTGCTCGTCTCGTAGTTCGCGCCGACGTTCGCCGACGCGTCGCGCAGCGTCGCTGCAATTGCCGCGCCGACCTCGTCGGGAACCTGCGAGCCGCCCGGCGCGTCGAGAAAGACGAAGTCGCTCTGAAGGGACGAGAACCGCCGCCTGACTGCGTCGACGTCGAGTAGCGTCGTGCTCATGGAGCGAGCGTACCTGGGGCAGACCGGACTTCGCGTCACCCGCCTGATCCTCGGCTGCGGCAGCTTCGGCGGCGTCGGCTCGGCGCCGGCGTTCTTCGGCAAGGGCGAGACGAAGGAGGAATCGTTCGCGCTGATGGACGCCGCGTGGGAGGCCGGGATCACGACCTTCGACACCGCCGACGCGTACGGCGGCGGGCGCAGCGAGACGTGGATCGGCGACTGGCTCCGCACGAAGGGCGCGGATGTCCGCGACGACATCGTCCTGTCGACGAAGACGTTCGCCCCGATGGCGGAGGGCGAGGATCACGGGCTCGCCCCGGAGCGCGTGAAGCGGCAGGTCGAGTCGAGCCTGAAGCGGCTCGGCGTCGACCACGTCCAGATGTTCCTGACGCACGCGCCGGACCCCGACGTGCCGATCGCCGAGACCGCCGGCGCGCTCGACGAGCTCGTCGCCGCGGGAAAGATCGGCCACTACGCGGTCAGCAACGTCGACGGCGCACAACTGCGGGACGCGCTCGCCGCCGGCAGCTTCGCCTGGGTGCAGAACTCGTACTCGCTCCTCGACCGGGAGCCGGAGCAGGAGGTGCTGCCGCTGTGCGAGGAGCACGGCCTCGGCTTCACGCCGTTCAGCCCGCTCGCCGGTGGCTGGCTCACGGGCAAGTACCGCCGCGACCAGGAGGCGCCCGCCGGGTCGCGGATGTCGACGCGTCCCGAGCCGTATGAGCATCTGCGCACCGACGCCGTCTACGACGCGATCGACAGCCTCGCGGCCGCAGCCGAGGAGCGCGGCACGACGCCCGCGGCGCTCGCGATCGCCTGGCTCCTCGCCGACCCGCGCATCCCCGCGGTGATCGTCGGCCCGCGCCGCGCGGCGCATCTGGAGTCGCCCCTCGCCGCGCTCGACCTCCCGCTGGACACGGCCGAACGGGACACGATTTCCCGGCTGTTTTGTTAGGGCCTCTGTCCTTATATATAGGCGCTTGAACTCGAACGGGTTTCGACTACCCTGAGCCGGTGCGCGTTGGGGGTCTGCTTGTCCTGATCAGTCTGGTGCTCGCGATCGCCCCGGCGGCGGTCGGCGACGACGCGCCCCCGCCCAGCTGGCTCCCGCATTCGACCGATGCGACGTGGGAATACCAGTGGACGGACAGCACCTACAACACGACGCCGACGAAGGAAAAGGTGACGGTCTGCCAGGCGAGCTCGCCCGCGCCGTGCACCGGTAGCGACCCGACGCCGACGAGCTTCCAGCTCACGTGGACGACCGACGGCGAGAACAATCCCACAGGAGCGCCGGCGAGCCGCGGTACGGTCTCCTTCGCCGAGCAGGGCCTCGGGCTTGCGACGACCGACTGGAACAGCAACCTGCCTCCGGCGAACTTCCCGGCGTTGTGTGCGACCGCGCCGTGCGGCAACAGCCTCGCGAGCGCGTACTACAACATCATCTGGGGCTCGCGCTTCCCGACGCTCTTCGAGCCGTTGCTGCAGGGCACGACGTGGTCGACGACCGGGGGCGACACGCGCGACGTTCCGAGCTCGAGCACGAATACGTATCTCGGCACCGAGCAGGTCACCGTGCCGGCGTTTCCGACTCCTGTGCTCGCGTCGAAGGTCCGCTCGCAGGTGACGCAGGCGGGCGCGCCGGGCGATCCGTACGGCAGCGGGATTCGCACGACTTGGTGGGTGTACGGCGTCGGTCCGGTGAAGGTCGAGTTCGACCACTCCGGCGGATCGAACGCGCCGGTGACGACGGCCGTGCTCGTGTCGACGAACCGGACGCCGGTGACGCCGCCGAGCGATGTGAACTTTTTTCCGTTGAAGGTCGGCCTCGCCGGCACCTACCGGTGGACGAATCCGAAGCTCTTTCCGAAGAAGCCCGTCGTCGAGAGCTTCTCCGTCGATCAGCAGTCGAACGGCACAGGTCAGATCAGCGTCAAGAATGTCTCCGGTCCGATTCAGGTGAACGGCTCGTACGGATTCACGACGCGACTCGACGGCGTGACGAACTTCTTCGCGTCGACGTCGAGCAAGACGCTCGTGAAGATGCCGCCGCTCGGTCCGAGCTCGCTGCCACCCGATCAGCGCCGCCACTTTAGAACGCCGTTCGATCTGCTGACCTTCGGATTCAATCCCGTGATTCCGGCGTATCCGGCGGCCGGCAACACGTGGAAGGGCGTGGCGAGCGGACGCGACTACCAGGTCTACGGCGTCACGGGCACGACGACCGTGCTCGGGATGCAGAAGATCAAGGTCCCGGCCGGAACGTTCAACGCGCTTGCGGTGCGCTCGACGTTGAAGCAACCGGGCTTCCCGTTCGGGAGCGGCGTGCGCACGAGCTGGTTCGTCGCGAACCGCGGGCTCGTGAAGCTCGTGTTCAAGCACGGCGACGGCAGCGTCTCGACCGTCGAGCTGCTCAAGTAGTTCGACCATGCGGGTCGCGCTTGCGGTCGCGGTGCTTGCGCTCGTACTCGTCGCGGCGGGCTGCGGCGGTGGCGACGCGTCGAAGAAGGCGCGACGGAACGCGGTCGCTGCGTACATCGTCCGCATCGACACCGTCGAGCAGCAGCTTCGTGAGCCGGTGCTGAAGGTTCAGGAGGCGTACCGCAACTTCGGCAAGAAATCCTCGAGCCCGAAGAAGACGATTGCGACGCTTGCCGGTGCGGAAGCGACGCTGCAGACGCTGCAGACGCGCGTCTCGCTGATCAAAGCTCCGCCCGATGCGAAGAAGCTGCGCGCGCTGATGCTCAAGCTCACCGCCGCCCAGGTCGAGCTCGCACACGAGCTGACGACGCTCGCGGTGTTCCTGCCGGCATTCAGCGCCGCACTGAAGCCGCTCGGCGCCGCGAACACCCGGCTGAAGTCGGGACCTCTCGGCCGTGGCTGTGCCGAAGCCGAAGGCGGTCCCGCCGTCGAAGTTGAAGGCCGCGCGCGCCGCGTACACGCGTGCGGTCGAGGCGGCTGCGGCAGGTCAGGCCGACGCGATCGACGCGTACCTCGCGACGATCGTGAAGGTGCAGGCGCGGCTGCGCGGCCTTGACCCGCCGCCGGCTCTGGCGCCGTCCTACCGCACGCAGGTCACCACGCTCGCGCAGGTCCGGGCGACAGGGACGACGCTTGTCGCAGCCCTCCGGGCGAAGGAGTTCAAGCGCGTCGCTGCGCTCAACCGCAACTTCCAGGCGGCTGCGACGACGAGCACGAGCCTGACCGCGCAGCGGGCTCAGATCGCAGCGATCAAGGCGTACAACGCGCGGGTCCTCGCCATCGGCGCGTTCGCGCGGCAGGTCGATACCGAGCGCACGAACGTCCAGAAGCGCCTCGGCTGACCCAAACGGACCATCCGCGTGGCCGGGTGGTGACGAAGTGTAAATACGGGTTGAAACACGGTCCGATGTGTGCCAGAGTGCGCGCGGGAGCCGGGGTCTACCCGGCATTGGGGAACGAGGGGGAGTCTAGATCTTGTATGCGGCCGGTTCCGCGGCGGCGGAGCTTCCGAACGTTTCGGTATTCCGCTTTCGCGGCGCACGCTACGTGCTCGCGACGGTTGGACTTGTCGGTCTGGCGATTCCATACGCCAGCGGCTTCGCCGCGTTTCGGCAGCCTGCATATAGCGCCCCCGGCGCAACGCTTCCCGCGCTCGGTGTTCCCGCCGTGCGCTTCCCCGAGCTCGCGGTTCCCAAGCTGCACCAGCCGGCCGCCCTTCCCCCCGCGGCACGCGCAGCGAATACGAAGCAGCAGGCGAAGAACGGAACGCCGGGCGCGAGCCGGCGCGTCCCGCTCGTCACGGACTCGTATTCCCTCTCGACCGCGGCGGCCTCGGCGTCGAAGACGGCGACCGACCCGTTCGCGAAGCAGCCGGTCGTCTCGGACACCGTCGGTGCCCCGCCGCTCCAGTCCGCCGCGACGCAGAACACTCCCGCTCCGGCGACGCCCCCCGCGGCCGCGAGCGACAACAGCACGCCCGCGACGCCGCCGAAGACTCCGCGCGGGCTCGCAGCGGTCGCGCAGTCTTCCGACACCGACATCTCCGCCGAGCAGCCGGCCGCCGTCGGCAGCGATCCCGCGGAGACGCAGATCGAAAGTCCGCCGGCACCGCCGGCGACGTCCGGTGACCAGACGGTCGACGTCGGCACCGGCATCGTGCAACCCCCGCCGATCGCGGCTCCCGCTTCCCCCGGCGGGGATGACGCATCCGTCACCCCCGTGACGAGCAGCGACGATGGAGTGACGGGCGCGCCCGACGTCACTGCGCCGGAGCTCGCGACGCCGGTACAGCCGTCGGCCGTCCCGCCGGACTCGACACCTACGGTCACGTCGAACGACGGCTCGCAGCCGATCGCCGGGAGCTCGAACGGATCGGGCGGCGCAAGCGGTGCCGCGCAGACGTCGGGCGGCGACACGCAGGGCGACGGCAACTCCGCGGCGGACACGCCGGACGGAACGACGCCGAACGGAACCGACAACACGCCGCCCGATCCAGCCGCGACTCCCGGCAGCGGCCCCTCGCCGCCGGGACTCGTCACGCCGAACAGCGGCGGCAGCGCCGTCGCCGGCGACGGGAGCGCGACCGTCTCGTTCGCTCCCGGCCTTGTCAGCGGCTCCACAGTTGTGTCCGTCGTCTCGGCGGACGTCGCCGTGCCGGGCCTCGACGTCTCGTCGGCCGTCTACGACCTGAAGGCGACCGACACCGCGAGCGGCGCGACGATCTCGCACTTCGCCGGCTCGCCCGTGCTCACGATCTCGTACGACCCGTCGAAGCCGACGCCGACCGCGATCTACTACCTCGACCCGGTGAACGGGCCCGTCGCGCTCCCGTCGACGGTCGACACCGTGAACCACACGATCACGGCGGCGCTGCCGCACTTCAGCCAGTACGTCGCCGGCGCGGCCGTCATCAGCCTCGCGCTCTCGACGCCGATCCTCGTGAAGGCGTCGGGCGCGGTGACGGTCACCGCGAACGTCACCCAGCTCAGCGTCGGCGCGCTGGGAGCGACCGTCCAGTTCACGCTCAGCGGCTCGGCCGCCTTCGGCGGCACGAGCACCTGCGTCACGGACGCGAGCGGCAACTGCACCGTCACGGTCTCCGACTCCACGACGGAGCTCGTGACGATCACCGCCGTCGTGAACGGGTCGACGCCTCTGGCCGGCGCCACGACGACGCTGCCGTTCGTCGACTTCGTGAAGCCGCTCCTGAACGGCACGGCCCACACGGTCGCGGTCTCCGTCGACGGCTCCAACGTCCTCCACATCGTCGACAACACCACGTCCGACACGACCCTGGCGCTCTCGGGCCTGACCACGAGCGTCGGGATCATCGGCGCCGACAGCGGCGACACGTACACGCTCGACGGCAGCCTCGTCGCGGCCGGCGTCACCGTCTACATCGCCGGCGGCACCGGGGCCGAGTCGCTCGTCGGCCCGAACGTCGCCGACATGGAGTGGACGATCAGCGGCGTCGGCCAGGGCAGCGCCACGTCGAACGGGATGAACGTCGTCGCGTTCACGAAGATCGACAACGTGACCGGCGGCAATCTCGCCGACACCTTCACCTTCCTGCCGGCGGGCGCGCTCGTGAGTGTGGACGGCGGCGGTGGCGGCGACACGCTCGTCGCGCCCGACCGGACGGCGACGAACGTGTGGAACGTGACCGCCGACGACGCGGGAACGCTGAACGGGATGCCGTTCACGCGGTTCGGCGGACTTTCCGGTGGGGCGGGACCCGACACGTTCTCGATCGGGTCGGGCGTCGCGCTCAGCAGCGGACTCGCGGGCGGCGCCGGCGACGCGACCGACACGCTCGACTTCCCCACCGGCGTCCCGACCGAGGTCGATACGACCTTCCTCGGCCCCGGCACCGGCTCGGTCGTGCGCGACGGCAAGACCGTCGACTACAACGGCATCGAGCTGATCACCGACGAGCTCACGCCGGCGAACCGGGTCCTCGCGTTCTCGAGCGGCAACGACAGCGTCCGGCTCGATCAGAGCGCCTCCGCCGGCTACTTCTGGGTTCAGCCGTTGACGACGGCGGGCGCGTTCGCGACCGCGAAGCTCTCGAACCCCGCCAACGGGCTCACGATCCAGACGCTCGCCGGCGACGACACCATCCAGCTCGACTCGTTCGCGCCGACCTTCGCCGCGACCGTTTCGATCGACGCCGGCGCCGGCAACGACTCGATCCTCGTCGCACTCCCGTCCAGCCTCGCCACCCACGTCACCGTGAACGGCGGCGACGGCATCGACCTGCTGCAGGACCTCACGCTCATCCCGAGCGCCAACGTCTCGAACGTCGAGATCCTCCCGACCGGCATTCCGAACTACACGTCGCAGGGTCCGGGGCCGATCCAGGGCACGAGCGCGTTCCCGACCCATGCCGGCGCCGTCCAGCAGCTGGCGATCGACCCGTTCAACGACCAGATCATCTACGCAGGCACCGTCAACGGCGGCATCTGGCTCTCGGAGGACGGCGGCGCGACGTGGACGCCGAAGTCCGATGCGCTGCCGACGCTCGCGATCGGGTCGATCACGATCGCGCCGCGCGACGCGCTGGGCAACCTCGTCGGGCCCGGCACCGCGCGGAACCAGCTCGTGATCTACGCGGGCACCGGCTCGTTCAGCAGCCTCTCGGGCCAGGGCGGCCTCTCGCTCGGCGTCCTCCGCTCGACGGACGGCGGCGACACGTGGGACCTCCTCTCCTCGGCGACGCTCACCGGCGTCAAGATCGGCGCGATCGTCGCGCTCGACAACACCGCCCCGGCCACGCAGGCCGACCCGACCAAGCAGATCGTGATCGTCGCGGGCATGGGCAACGGCGCCACGGGTGGGATCTTCGTCAGCACGGACAGCGGCGTGACGTTCACGCGCAAGGTGCTCTCCGCGACAGCCGGCACCGACGCCACCGATCTTGTCGCAGACCCCGGGGTGTCCGGCCGGGTGTACGCCGCGGTCGTCGGCGTGCCCGACGCGACCACCAAGCTCCAGACGGGCGGCGGCGTCTACCGCAGCGACGACTGGGGGGCGACCTGGAACGCGGTCAACACCGGGCTCGACGCTCTCGCCGCAGTCACCGACAACGTCGACAACAACGCGAACGGGGTCCTCAACGACAACGGCGAGAAGGTCGACGGCGCCGGCCGGATCGTGCTCGCGGTCCAGCAGACGGCGAGCTCCGCCGTGAACTCCGTCTACGCCGCGCTCCTCAGCTCGTCGCTCTCGCAGCCGGCGACCGGCGTGCTGCTGATGGGCATCTTCGTCTCGACGCCCACCGGGTCCGCCGGGAACCCGAACGGCACCTGGGCGCTGGTGGGAGGGACCGAGGCGCCGCCGAGGTCGGCGACGTACACGCCCGCCGGCGGGACGATCGGGTTCGACGGCAGCACGATCACCCGCTCGGCCGGCGACTGGCGCACGGACGGCTTCGCGGTCGGGCAGCAGATCACGATCTCGAAGGCCACCGACGCGGCAAACAACGGCGTCTTCCTCGTCACGGCCGTCAGCCAGCTGGTGCTCACCGTCTCGGGGACCTTCACGACGAGGGCCGCGACGACCGCCACGATCGCCGGCGCCGCGCTCCCGGACACAACCGCGGTCTACGTCCCGAACGGCGGGACGCTCACCTTCGGCGCGCTCGGCTCGGTCACGCGCTCGAGCGGCGACTGGCGCGCAGAGGGATTCGCGGTCGGCGAGACGCTGACTATCGCCGGGGCGGTCGACGCCGCGAACAACGGCAGCTTCACGATCAGCGCGGTCTCCGCGACGATCCTCACCATCACCGGCACCTTCACGGGACACGCCGCGACCACGGCGACGAGCATCGTCGCGTGGCCGCCGACGACGGAGACCACGTACCAGCCTCAGGTCGACAAGGGCGGTCAGGGCACCAACCACTTCGCGATGGCCGTCGACGGCGCCGGCAACGTCTTCATCGCCGGCGACGTCATCTCCGACGACCTCGGCTGGCTCGGCAACATCTGGGAGTTCACGCCGAAGACGAGCGCAGGCGCGGCGAGCAACGCGTGGACGCGGATCTACCCGCGGGCCGTGCCGAACCGGCCGTACGCCGACCAGCGCGACCTCCAGTTCGACATGGCTGCGCGGCCGGGCTCGAACGGCGCGACCGTCGGGAGCCTCTACGACGCCACCGACGGCGGCGTGTTCAAGCTCACGCTGTCGACCGGCGCCTGGACGAACCTGAACGGCGCCGCCGGCAGCGCGCTCGTGAACAACGAGGTGGTCTCCGCCGCCTACGACCCGCTCAACGACGTCCTCTTCGTCGGGACCCAGGACGCCGGTGTCGCGAGCCAGAACACGAGCGCGAGCGACGGCCTCGACAACAACGGCGACGGCCTCGTCGACAACGCGGCGGAGATGCTGCCGTGGACGTTCTCGGTCGTCGGCGACGGCAACACGGTCCTCGTGCAGCCGGTCAAGGACGCGAGCGGGAAGATCACCGCCTACGTCCACTACCTGATGGGCAACAACCTCTCGACGCTGAAGGCGTACACGTACGACCCGAACGGCAACGTCATCTCGACGCGGCTCCCGGCGTTCGCCGGCACCTCCGTGACCCTCACCGTCACGCTCGGCGGCGACATGAAGACGTTCACGTCTGTCGGCTACGGGCTGCAGAGGAACGAGGGGCCGTTCTACATCACGTCGACCGGGACGTTCCCCGGCGGCGGCACATCCGACGGCTTCTACTACGTCAGCCCGATCGACGCGAACACGTTCAACCTGACCGACAAGACCGAGAGCGTGATCACGTTCACGAGCCTCGGCAGCGGCACCCTGCAGCTCGTCAAGGTCGGCGGCCTCCAGGTCACGCTCGGCGGCGACGGTCAGACGTTCACGAACCCGGCCGGGACCGTGCTGCCGACCAACTTCGGCCCGTTCGTCATGCGGAGCACGGGCGCGCTCCCGGGCGACGCGACGCCTCGACGCGCAGTACTACATCCAGCCGACCGCGACCGCAGGGCAGTTCAAGCTCGCGGACGGCGCCGGCAACGTCATCACGTTCACGGCCCCCGTGGGAACGCCGACGATCACGCTCTACAAGCGCTTCAGCGGGCTCCTCGGCTTCGACGCGGCGACCTTCGTCGGCGGCTACTCGGCCGAGATGCAGTACACGGTCAACACGGTCGACCCGAAGCAGATGGCGCTCGCGCTCTACGGCGTCTACACGAGCACCGACGGGCTCGACACGCTCAAGATGCAGATGTTCCCGCTCTCGGGCCAGGGCACGGCGCTCGTCGCGGGCGGGACGATCGCGACGCGTCGCGCAGGCGAGCGTCCTCTACGCCGCCGGCGGCAACAAGGTGTTCGTGATGCTGCCGGGCAACACGCGGACGGAGACGATCGCGGCGGCCAAGACGATCAACGACATCGTGCTCGACCCGACGAACGCCGCCGTCGCCTACGCGATCACCGACGCCGGCGTCTTCAAGCGCGTCGGCAACGACAACTGGCAGGACATCACCGGGAACCTGCCGAAGGCGGGCCTTCGGAGCGGCGTCTTCATCTCGAAGAGCCAGCTGACGTGGCCGACCGGAACCGCTCCGGCCGACATGCACGACGTCCTCCTCGTCGGAGGCAACAACGGCATCTTCCGCGCGATCGACCCCGGTACGGGAACGACGACCTGGACCCGAGTTCGGCTCCAACCTGCCGAATGCGGTCGTCGCGTCGCTCTCCTTCACGTCGATCGACCCGAGCGACTACACGATCCGGCGCTCGATCGCGAGCGACGACGTGCTCGTCGCCGGCACGCTCGGCCGCGGCGTGTGGACGCTCGCGGACGTGGACGTCGTCGCCGCCGAGAGCCCCGTCCTGACGATCAACGGCACCTCGGCCAACGACACCTTCATGCTTGCGCTGAACGCCGACAACCACGCCTTGCTCGACGTCACCGTCGACGGCCGCGTCTGGTCGACGCCGCTTCTCAGCGTCGGCAAGATCATGATCAACGGGCTCGCCGGGGACGACACGCTCACCGTCGACGGCACCAACGGCGCGGTCTCCGTGCCGACCGGCATCTTCTTCACCGGCGGCGGCGGAAACGACACGCTGACCGTCACGGGGGCCAAGGTCGAGAAGGTCGACACGACCGGCACGACCGCGACGACCAAGGTCTTCAAGATCACGCAGGCCGGCACCGGGGCGGTCGAGACTGGTGACGTTCGCCGACTTCTCGGGCGGCGACGCCGTTCCGGACCCGAACAGCCTCGCGAACGCCGGCCTCGGGCAGGGGCTCGCCGACATCATCATGCGCTGGATCGGGATCACCGAGGCACCGTCGCCGGGCCTCGCGGTGCTCGGCAACGGGCTCGGGCAGGTGCTCGCACCGCAGCTTCCCGCGGCCGCGGCGCCGATCGGCGATCCCGACGCGGGCGGCGACGGCGGAGTCCCGGCGCCGACCGGCGCCCCGGCGGAGCCGAACGGGATCACGCGGCTCTTCACCTTCGCCGACGGCTCGACGCTCCTCGACAAGATCAACGACGGGACGATCACGGACACGGCGTCGCTCGTCACGCAGCTCGGGATCCTCTTCGGCTCGAGCGGCAGCGTCACCAACACGGGCACGACGACGGAGCCGAACCTCGTCATCGACTTCACGAAGACGTTCACCGGCGAGCTGCCGTTCGACTTCGCGTTCGACCAGCTCGGCGGCCACGTCCAGCTCTCGGGCAACCTCGACGCGAGCGTCGACTTCCACGTCCATCTCGTCGTCGGCGTCGACGCGACCGGCCTGTACATCGACACGTCCGGCGGCCCCGCGCTCACGCTCACGAACATCCAGGTGCAGGGGAACCTCGACGGCAGCGGCCAGTTCGGCTTCCTCGGCGTCGAGCTCCAGAACGCGACGCTCTCGGTCGGCAACGGCGTCGCCGTCTCCCTGAGCCTCTCGACGACGGCGAGCGACGGCAAGATCCGGCTGGACGACGTCATCGCCGGGAACACGGGCGCGTCGGTCAACGTCACGAGCGGGTCGGGTCACGACGCCGTGCTGCACGCCGCGGTGACGGCGAGCGCGACGCTTCCGGGCGACGACACGCCGTTCGACATCGGCACTGCGAGCTTCACGCTGACGTGGGCCGACATCACGCAGCCGACGAACGTGAACCTGGCGTTCGACGTCGGCGTGTCCGATGTCCTCCAGAACTTCCTGAAGGTGCACACCGACCAGATCCTCGGCGTGCTGCAGCAGCTCCAGCAGGCCTCGGTCGACCGCAACATGCCGCTGCCGGCCGGGTTCGACAAGATCGTGTCGCTCCTCCAGGCGATCAACACGACCCTCGCCCACGCGAGCGGCAGCTCAGGCTCGGTGTCGTTCCAGACGGTGCAGGACTTCGCGAACCAGCTCGCGCTCGGCCTCCAGACCGATCTCGACCAGCTCGGCATCGGCCTCCACGGCTCGACCATCACCTGGGACGTCGACCTTCCGCCGGAGGCGCTGGCGCTCGGCGGCAACGGCTTCTCGGGCCTCAGCGCGTCGCTGAACAGCCTGCATCTCCAGCTCGCGCTCGACCTCTCGAAGATCACCGGGAGCGGGACGGCGTTCTCGCTCCTGAACGCGTTCTCGTTCACCGTCACCGGCGACGTCAGCAACATCAACGTCTTCGGCGTCCTGCAGGGCGGCGCGAAGTTCCAGGTCTCGAGCAAGTCGGTCGACGTGAGCCTCGACGGCAGCACGATCGCGCTGCACGACGCGACGCTGACGACCTTCGGCGTCGACCTGAACGAGGACCAGCCGACCGATCCCGAGACGAGGTACCTGACGATCGGGACGAGCGACGCCAACCTCACGCTTCAGGACGGCGTCCTTGCCGTCGCGGTGCTCGCGCCGGCGGCATCGTCCGACACCAGGCAGTGGGTTGCCGTCAAGGGGGTCGGGCTCGTCGGCTCGCTGAACCTCGGCGGCGTCGTCACCGCGTCGGCGACGGGGAACATCTCGATCAACTCCGCGTCCGGCGGCGCGACCGCGCTCAACTGGACCCACGGCGTCGACCTCGACGACACCGGGACGACGTTCGGCGCGGATCCAGTGACGGTGCTCGGGACGACGATCGACCTCACCCTCTCGGGCACGAGCGTCAGCGGCGCGCTCACCGCGCTCGACGTCGCGGGCTTCTTCACGGGCTCGTCGAACTACGCGGTCACGGACGAGTCCGTGATGCTGAACGACGACGGCGACTCGGGCACCGCGCCGATCGCCGCCGACCTCATCGCGGTGCAGCTCTCGGCGATCAACATCCATGCAGGCACCGCCGACGTGAACGCGACGATCACCGGCGACGGCTTCAACGTGTACTCCGTGACGCCGGCGACGGCGGACGGCCGCTCGTGGCTCGCTGTCGATGCGTCCGGCCTCGGCGGCTCGCTCAACCTCGGCACGTACGCATCAGGCACCTTCAGCGCCGTCGTCGTCCGGCTCAATCGCTCGACCGGCACGAGCTACCTCCTCGACTGGCAGAACGACGTCACCGGCGCAAGCGTGACGCTGCCGACGATCGCGGGCGTGCTCACCCAGGTCTCCGGCACCGTCGACTCGCTCGTGATCGGCACGTTCGTCCGCGGCAGCGCGCACTTCGACCTCTCGAAGACCCTCGTCGCCGTGCATGTCGGCTCGGGTGACGACCTCGCGAACGCGATCCTGCTGACGTTCGGCCTCTCGAGCCTGAACCTGACCGTCGGCGACCCGACCGGCGTCTACCTCGAGATCGACGGCGGGAACCTCGCGATCGCGTCGCTGACGGCGCCGACGCCGGCGACGGGCACCGACACGCGCTCGTGGATCGCGGTCGACGGCTCCGTCAGCTCCATCACCTTCCACGGCATCCCGGGTGTCGGCCTCACGGTCACCGACCTGACCGTGAAACTGAACAGCGCGAGCGGCACGCGCGACGACGGCGCCGGCTCGACAGCGGACGCGCAGGCGCTGAACTGGACGACGGCGCTCGACCTCAACACCAACGGCACCTACGGCGAGACCGGCGTCGACCAGCTTGTCGTCGGCACGACGCCGATCAACCTCACCGGCGCGCTGCTCGAGGCATCGGGCTCGGCGACGGTGCAGATCCTCGACTTCGTCAACGGCAACGTGACGTTCACCTTCCGCCAGCAGACAATCGATCTCGACGCGAACAGCGACGGCACCTTTGCGGCCGGCGTCATCTCCGGTTCGATGCCGATCCGCGGCCCGCCGGATCTGGCCGGCGCAAATCTCACCACCCTCGGCTTGACCATCACGGGGCCCGGCATCTCGATCGGGATCGCCGACGGCCCGCGGCTCACGGCGACAGGCGGCTCGCTCGGCCTCGCAGTCGTCACGCCGGCATCGAGCACCGGCGACTCGCGCAGCTGGGTCGCTCTCACATCTGACATCCCGAGCGTCTCCTTCGCCGGGTTCTCGGGCCTCGACATCTTCGGCTCGAACATCCACATCTCGATCAACGAGGCGTCCGGCCTCTACGACCCGAGTGGCCAGGCAGATCCCGCCCCTCGCGCTCGACTGGACGAAGGCGATCCTCAATCCGTCGGGCGACACGCCGATGACGGTCGACACAGGCGCCGGGACGATCGCGTTCAACTCCGACCTCTTCGACGTCCAGGGCTCGCTCGGCTTCGACATCCTCGGCTTCGTCCTCGCGCAGGGGCAGCTGCACATGTCGCGCGCCGACGTCAGCGTCACCGATCCCGCCGTGAACGGCGGCGCCGCGACGAGCGGAACGCTGCTGACGATCAGCGTCTCCGGCGGCGACGCGTTCATCGGAACCGGCGCGTCGTTCTCCGGCTCGACGCTCCTGCATCCGTCGAGCGCTGTCGGCTTCTACCTCGGCTCGGCCGGCTTCGACCTCGAGCTGCTGACGGCGACGACCGGCGAGTCGTTCGTCGGCCTGCAGGCGTCGATCGGCGCGGCGGATCTTCAGGGGATCCCGGACTTCGAACTGCATCTGAGGAGCGCGTCGGTCGAGGTCAGCCGCTCGAGCACGACCGCGCGCCTCGACTGGGCGCACGCGCTGACGGCGACGGATTCGTCGGTGACGCTGCCGACGTTCACGATGGGCAGCGACGTCATCGACCATCTCTCCGGCGCTGCCGCGCTCTCCGTGGCCGGCGTCGTCGCGGCGACGACCACGGACTTCACCTTCGACCACACGGTCGCGACCGGCTCCGACGGGCACGGCATCGCGTTCACCGGCGCGGACGTGTGGGCGCTCAGCCTCACCGGCCCGTCGGTGTTCGTCGGCACCGGCGCCGCGCTCGCGACCGACGGCACGTCGCTTGGCTACAACGTCGCACCCGCCTCGAACGCGATCGGCATCTCGGCGTCGGCGACCTCGTTCAAGCTCGCGGAGATCGTCACCGCGTCGACGAAGTACTTCGGCCTCGAGGTGGACGGGCTGAACGGCGACATCGTCGGCATCGCGGGCGCGGACGTTCACGCCAAGGGCGTCGACGCGCTCGCGAACACCGTCTCGCCGTCCGGCACGCGGCTCGACTGGACCGGCGTCGGCAGCGTGCTTCCGTTCACGTTCACCGGCCTGACGAGCAGCGTCAGCCTCCATCTCTCCGGCGCGCTCGCACTCTCGCTGGCCGGCGTCGTGAATGCGACGACCTCGAGCTTCACGCTCGACCACGTCAGCGTCTCCGGCTCCGACGGCGCGGCGACCGGTCCGATCACGCTCAGCGGCGCCGACCTCTGGTCGTTCTCGCTCGGCGGCGCGTCGGTGTTCGTCGGCACCGGCGGATCGCTCGTCGCGGACGGCAGCGCGAGCGGCTACCACGTCGACCACGCGTCGGATGCGATCGGGATCTCCGCGTCGGCGACGAGCTTCGCGTTCGCGCAGGCGACGCAGGGCGCGACGCAGTACGAGGCGCTCGAGGTCACCGGCCTCGACGGCGATCTCGTCGGCATCACCGGTGTGACGATCCACGTGAAGGGTGTCACCGCGCTCGCGAACACCGTTACGCCGGGCACGGCGACGAAGCTGAACTGGGACGGCCTCGGCTCGGCGATCCCGGTCGCGTTCACGGGCCTCACGCGTTCCGTGAGCCTCCGGCTCTCCGGCGCGGTCGCGCTTCAGCTCGCGAACGTCGTCGCCGCGACCGCCGACGGCTTCACGCTCGATCACACCACCGTCGCCACCGGGACGGACGGCAACGGCGTCGACCTCGCCGGCGGCGACGCGTGGTCGTTCAGCCTCACGGGCCCGGCCGTGTTCGCCGGAACCGGCGGCGGGCTCTCCGTCGACTCCGGCGCAACCTCGGGCTACGACGTGAGCGGCGGCTCGTTCGGCCTCTCCGCGAGCGCCTCGGGCCTGAAGCTCGCGCAGATCGCGCTCGGCGGGACGACGTACACCGGCATCGAGGTCGACGGGCTCAGCGGCCTCCTCATCGGCATCCCGGGCGTCACCGTCCGCCTGGCCGGCGCGAGCGCGCTCGCGAACGAGGTCAGCACGGGCACGACGAAGCTCTCGTGGGGAACGCTCGACGCCGGCGTCCTGCCGTTCACGTTCGACTAGGCGCTCACCGCAGGCCTGAGCTTCCGCTTCGCCGGCGGCGCCGCGGTCGAGCTCGCGAACGTGCTCGAGGCGACCGGCACCGTCGGCGTCGACGAGAGCACCGCGAGCGGCTCCGACAACGTCTCCGGCTCGGCGATCGACTTCACGGGCGCGGACGTCACCGCGATCACGCTCTACGGGCGCGACCGTCTTCGTCGGCACCGGCGGGTCACTCGTGGCGGACGGCAGCGCGATCGGCTACCACGTCGTGCAGGGAAGCTTCGGCGTGCTCGCGTCGGTCGACGGCGTGAAGCTCGCGCGGATCCTCGACGGCGCGACGACGTACGTCGGCCTCGAGGTCGACGGGCTCGCGGGCGACCTCGTCGGCGGCGGCTCGTCGCTGACGCTGCATCTCGCCGACGGGCAGGCGCTCTTCAACAGCGTCGACCCGGCCGGGACGAAGCTCGGCTGGGCGACGCTCGACAGCGGCATCCTGCCGTTCGCGTTCAGCAGCGATCTGACGCGTGACGTCGAGCTCCACCTCTCCGGGGCCGCGGCGGTGAATCTCGCCGGCGTCGCCGTCGCGACCGCGACGTCGATCTCCGCCGACCACACGACCGCGTCGGGCGACGACGGCAACGGCATCACGCTCACCGGTGCGGACGTCTGGGCGTTCCGGCTCGGCGGCGCGACGGTGTTCGTCGGGACCGGCGGCTCCCTCGTGAGCGACTCGACGCACCCTCGGCTTCCACGTCGACCACACCTCCAACGCGATCGGAGTCCTCGCGGGCGCGACCGACTTCAAGGTCGCGCAGATCACGCAGAGCGGCACGACGACGTACGTCGGGCTCGAGATCTCCGGCCTCAGCGGCGACTTGATCGGGATCTCCGGCGCGATCCTTCACGTCGCGCGGCGTCACCGCGCTCTCGAACTCCGTCGACCCGGCCGGCCCGAAGCTCTCCTGGGGCACGCTCAGCGCGGACGTGCTGCCGTTCGCCTTCTCGACCGCGCTCACGAGCGGCGTCACGCTCCACCTCTCCGGCGCGATCGCACTCTCGATCGGCGGCGTCGTCGCGGCGACCGCGGACTCGTTCACGCTCGACCACTCGACCGCGAGCGGCTCCGACAACGCCTCGTCCGCGCCGACCACGCTGACGGACGCGGACGTTGGGCGTTCCAGCTCGGGACGGCGAGCGTGTTCGTCGGCGTCGGCGGCGACCTCACGCCGGACTCCGGCGCGGCGTCCGGCTACGACGTGAGCAACGGCTCGGTCGGCGTCTCCGGCTCCGTCGGCGCCGTCAAGCTCGCGCTGATCTCGCAGGGCGGCACCTCGTACACCGGACTCCAGATCGACGGGCTCTCGGGCGACTTCCACGGCCTCGATCCGGTCACGGTGCACGTCGCCGGCGCGTCCGCGCTCGCGAACACCGTCTCCGGGCGGGACGACGAAGCTGAACTGGGCCGGGCTCGACAGCGGGATCCTGCCGTTCTCGTTCGACACGGCTCTGACGCGCGACGTGTCGCTGCACCTCTCCGGCGCCGTCGCGCTGTCGCTCGCCGGCGCTGTCGCCGTGACCGCACGAGCTTCTCGCTCGACCACACGACGGCGTCCGGCTCGGACAACGCGTCGTCCGCCCCGATCACGCTGACGGGCGCGGACGTCTGGGCGTTCCACCTCGGCGCCTCGCAGGTGTTCGTCGGCGTCGGCGGCGGGCTGTCGCTCGACTCGGGCGCGGCGTCCGGCTACGACGTGACCAACGGCTCGGTTGGCGTCTCGGGCTCCGTCACCGAGGTGAAGCTCGCGCAGATCACGCAGGGCGGCGCGACGTACACCGGCGTCGAGGTCGACGGCCTCTCCGGCGATCTCGTCGGTCTCGTCGGGCTCACGGTGCACGTGAAGGGCGTGACGGCGCTCGCGAACAGCGTGTCCGGCTCCGCGACGCCGCTGAACTGGGCCGGGCTCGACAGCGGGATCCTGCCGTTCTCGTTCGACCGCGGCTCACGCGCACCGTCACGCTGCATCTCTCCGGCTCGGCCGCCGTCCAGATCGGCTCCTTCCTCGCCGCCACCGCGAACTCGTTCACGCTCGACCACACGACCGCGAGCGGCTCGGACCACGCGTCGTCGTCGCCGATCACGCTGACGAACGCCGACGTGTGGGCGCTCGGGCTCGGCAGCTCGCACGTGTTCGTCGGGCTCGGCGCGTCGCTCACGCCCGACGGCGCGCGTCTCCGGCTACGACGTCACCGACGGCTCGATCGGCATCGACGTGACGCTCAGCGGCGGCCTCCGCATCGCGACGATCACGCAGGGCGGCACCACCTACACCGCGGTCGAGGCGGACGGGATCGGCGGCACCTTCATCGGCCTCGACCCGGTGACGCTCACCGTCTCCGGCGTTTCGGTCCTCTACAACGCGTCGACCGCCGACGAAGCTCAACTGGGCCGGCCTCGACTCCGGGATCCTCCCGCAGGCGTTCAGCGCCGACCTGACCCGCGCGCTCTCGTTCCATCTCGAGGGCTCGGCGACGGTCGCGTTCGGCGGTTTCCTCACCGGCTCGGCCGGGTTCTCGGTCACGGAGACCACCGTCGACGTCGGAACGCCGAGCCTCACGGGCGCGAACCTGCTCGTGATCACGCTCACGGCGCCGACGCTCTCGATCGGCGTCGGCGGCTTCGGGATCACGCTCGGCGGCGCGTCCGCCGCCGTCACGATCGCGGCGCTCACGCCCGCGACGGCCGACGGACGCAGCTGGACGGCGGTGCAGTCGAGCAACCTCGGCGGAACGCTCACGCTCGGCTCGTTCGTCACCGCCACCGTGACCGGCGTCGCAATCGACGTGAACAGCGCGACCGGCGCGTCGCCGCTCGACTGGAACGGCGTCGCCGGCTCCGGGATCACGCTCAGCGGCTCGACCGCGTTCTCCGTCTCGGGCAACCTCACGAGCCTCTCGATCGCCGGCGGCCTCATCACCGGCTCGTCGACGTTCACCGTCACCGAGACGACGGTCGACGTCACAGTCGGCGGGACGACGCTGCACGGCGCCGAGCTGCTCACCCTCGGCCTCGGCCAGCTCAACCTCAGCGTCGGCAGCTCGTCCGGGCCGCACTTCTCGATCACCGGCGGCTCGCTCGCCGTCGCCGCGCTCTCGGCTCCGACGCCGACCGACGTGGGGGCAACGGACACGCGCAGCTGGCTCGCCGTCATCGGCGCGGTCACGGCGCGACGCTCGTCTCCGGGATCCCGGACGTCTGCTCACCGTCACGAACCTGACGCTGCGGCTCAACCAGGCGAGCGGCACGTACACGAACGGCGCGAGCGTCGACGCCGCGCCACTCGACTGGACGACCGCCCTCGACCTGAACACGAACGGCACCTTCGGCGAGAGGCCGGACGACCAGCTCGTGGTCGGCGGCATCCCGATCGACCTCACCGACGCGACGTTCACGGTCTCCGGCACCGCGACGATCCAGCTCTTCGGGATCGTCACCGGCACCGTCGACTTCGCGTTCCAGCAGCAGACGATCAACGTCGACGTCGACCGCAACGGCGTGCTCGACCTTCCCGTCTCCGGCACGGCGTGGGCGCGCGGGCCGCCCGGCCCGGACCTGACGAATGCGACGCTCACGACGCTCGGGCTCAGCATCCCGTCCGGACAGCCGCTGACGATCGGCGTCGGCGGCGTCGCGTTCACCGTTACCGCCGGCTCGCTCGCGCTCGCGATCGTGACGCCGAGCGCGGCCGCGCAGGCCGGTGGCGACAGCCGCACCTGGCTCGCGCTCGACGCGCAGATCACGAGCGCGACGTTCAACGGGATCCCGGGCCTCACGCTCGACCGTGACCGGGCTGACCGTCGAGATCAACCGCGCCAGCGGCACGTACGTCGACCCGAACGAGCCGGCCGCGGTCTCCACGCAGTCGCTCGACTGGACGAAGAGCCTCGACCTCGACAAGGACGGCACCTTCGGCGAGACGGCCGACGACCAGCTCAGCGTGCCGATCGGCGGCGGTAGCCCGGTGCCGATCGCGTTCACCGGCTCGACGTCGCTTCACATCACGGGCACCGCGACGATGTCGTTCGCATCGCTGATCAACGGCACCGTCGGGTTCGCGCTCACGACGCAGACCATCACCGGCACGACCGCGAACCCGATCGGCGGCGTCGCCGGGCTGACGAGCGCGTCGCTCACGACGCTTGCGATCACCGCGACGTCGCTCTTCGTCGGCTTCGGCGACGTCGGCTTCCAGATCAACGGCGGCGGGCTCGCGATCGCGTCGCTGACGCCGACCGACACGACCGACCATCGCTCGTGGCTCGGCCTCAAGGCCGACCTCAGCTCCGGCTCGCTCACCGGCGTGCCCGGCCTGACGTTTGTCGTCAGCTCGCTCCAGATCTCGACCAACAGCGCGACCGGCGCGACGCCGCTCGACTGGACGAAGGTGCAGACCGGCGGCGTCGCCATCCTCGACGCGAACGGCGTGACGCACACGATCGCGATGACGGGTGACACGCCGCTCGTCGTCTCGGGCGACGCGTCGATCGACATTGCCGGGCTCCTCGCGGGCTCCGCGCACTTCGTCGTCTCGCAGACCACCGTCGACGTCCCGAGCGTCGGCGAGACCGGGGCGGACCTGCTGACGATCGCGCTCTCGAATGTGCACCTCGCCGTCGGCACGACGTCGATCGGTGCGCAGATCGGCGGCGGCAACCTCACGATCGGCGCTGCTCGTTGCCGCGAGCGACGGGAAGCGCTGGTTCGGGCTGAGCAGCTCGAGCGTCAGCGCGTCCCTCGTCCTGCCCGGCGTGACCGCGACGATCTCGAACCTCAGCATCCAGGTGAACGAGGCAAGCGGCGCCGGCGCCACAGCGCTCGACTGGTCGACCGTGCCGGGCAACCCGCTCGGCGCGCTCTCCGGCGACCATCTCTCCGCCGACGGCGACCTCAGCGAGCTGAGCATCTTCGGGATCCTCAGCGGCTCGGCGCATGTCTCGTTCGCGCGCGAGACCGTCGACGTTCAGCTCGCCGGCGGCACGATCGTGAGCGGCGCGACGCTCGTCTCCTTCAGCCTGAGCCTCGATAGCGGCCAGTCGCTGCAGGCCGGCGTCCCGGGCTTCGGGCTGACGATCTCGAGCGGGACGCTCCTCGTCGCGGCGATCGCGCCGGCTGCCTCGACCGACGCGCGCCGCTGGATCGCGGTGCAGGGAACGGACCTCGCCGCGAGCCTTGCGATCCCCGGGATCACCGCGACGGTCTCCTCCGTCGACGTCTCCTTCAACAACGCCACCGGCGGCGCAACGCCGATCAACTGGACGACCGCCGTCGGCCACTACGACTCCGGCACCTCGACGTTCACGGCGGCGCCGGTCGAGGTGGCGACGGGCAGCAACACCACGACGCCGGTCACGCTGACCGCGGCGATCCTCTCGCTGAGCGGGCACCTGACGCTCTCCGTCGGCAGCTTCCTCTCGCTCGAGGCCGACTTCGTGCTCAACCGCAGCGGCGTCGCACTCGATCTGAACGGCGACGGCACCGTCGACATCGCGACGGCGACGCTGCTCACGCTCGGGCTCACGAACGTCAGCGGCTCGCTCGGCGCGGCCGGCGGCCCGACCATCACCCTCAACGGCGGCTCGTTCGCGCTCGCGTCGATCACGACCGGCAGCGCGACGTGGACGGCGATCGAAGGCTCCGTGACGAGCGCGTCGCTCGTCGGCGTCCCCGGCCTGACGCTCGACCGCCGAGCTCACTGACGCTGAAGGTCAACACCGCGAGCGGCACGTACGGCGCGTCGTCGACCCCGGCGGCGCCGCTCAACTGGTCGACGGCGCTCGACCTCGACTCGAACGGCCACTTCGGCCAGGCGGCCGACCAGCTCACCGTCGGCGGCACCGGCATCAACCTCAGCGGCGCACTGCTCGCCGCGACCGGCACTGCGCACCTCAACCTCTTCGGCTTCGTCGACGGGACGGTCTCCTTCTCCTTCCAGCAGCAGACGGTCGACGTCGACGTCAACGGCGACGGCGCGATCGACCTCGCCGACACGAACGGCCACTGGGCGCGCGGCCCGCCCGGCTCCGACCCAGGTCCTGACCTCCACAACGCGACGCTGACGACGCTCGGTCTGGTGATCCCGGTCGGCGGGAGCCTGACGATCGGCGCCGGCGGCGTCGGCTTCACCGTGTCGGGCGGCTCGCTCGCACTCGCCGCGATCACGCCGGCCGCCAACCCGAACGACACACGCCAGTGGGTCGCGCTCACCGCCCAGATCGCGAACGGCACCTTCAGCGGCATCCCGGGCGTCACCCTCACCGTCACGAGCTTCGGCGTCGAGATCGCCAGGGCCAGCGGCGCTTACACCGATCCGACGAACACCAACGTCTTCACCGCGCAGCCGCTCGATTGGTCGAAGGCCGTCGGCGGCGCGCCGGTCGCGATCGACGTCCCGACGCCGACCGGCACGGTGCACCAGACGATCTCCTACACGGACAACGTCTTCGAGGTCACCGGGACGGCGACCGTCGATCTCTTCGGAATCGTCTCGGGCACGATCGGCTTCGCGTTCTCGACGAAGACCGTCACCGGGGTCGACCTCGGCGGCTCGAACGGCACGCTCGCGAGCGGGACGCTGACCACGCTCGCGGTCACCGTGTCGAACGTCTTCGTCGGCGCGGGCGGCATCGGCTTCCAGGTCACAGGCGGCTCGTTCGTCCTCGCGTATCTGACGGACGGCGGCTCCCGGACGTGGACGGCGATCGAGGGCAGCCTCAACGGCGCCTCGCTCACGGGCATCCCCGGCGTCACCCTCTCGGTCGGGACGCTCACGGTCGAGACGAACTCGGCCGCGGGCGTCGGCGACAGCGCGCTCGACTGGTCGACGGTGTTCCCCGGCCTCGTCGTCACCGACGCGGGCGGCACCGACCACCCGGTCGACATCGGCGGAAACGTGTCGCTCTCGATCTCCGGCACCGGCGCGACGGTCGACCTCTTCGGGATCGTCTCGGGCACGACCGACTTCTCGCTCACGAAGTCGACGGTCACGGGCACGAACCTCGGCGGCGTCACTGGTCTCTCGAGCGCGACGCTGACGACAATCGGGCTCTCGCACGCGAGCGTCACCCTCGGCGCCGGCGGCGTCGGCTTCGCCGTGACCGGCGGCTCGCTCACCGTCGCGACCCTTTCGCCGACCGCGACGACGGACGCGCGCCGGTGGACGGCGATCTCCGCGACGCTCGGCTCGGCAGCGCTCACCGGGATTCCCGAGCGTCACGCTCACCGCGACCGCCCTCGAGGTCGACGTCAACCAGGCGTCGGGCGCGGGCGCGACGGCGCTCGACTGGACGCACGTGCCGGGCGCGCCCGTCGCGTTCACCGGTCGGCTGCTCGAGATCGCCGGCACCGCCGACATCGGGATCGGGAGCTTCGTCTTCGTGCACGGCTCGTTCGTGTTCGAGACCGGCGGCGACGTCTTCGTCACGCCGTCCGGGACGACGCAGACCGTCCACGTCTCGCTCCTCGAGATCGGGGTCGGCGACGCGAGCGTCTTCGCGGGCGTCGGCGCGAGCGACGCGAGCGGCGCGGGCGGGATCGGCGTGTCGCTCTCGCACGTCACGCTCGGGCTCGCGCTGATGAAGGAGATCGGCGGCTCCGGCCGCAGCTACTACGCGCTGAGCGCGAGCGGCGGCGCCGCGCTTGTCGGCGTCCCGGGCATCACACTCAGCGGCACCGTCCAGGTGCAGGTCAACTCGGCCTCGACCGGCACCGCGGTCGACTTCACGCAGCTCGCCGCCGGGAAGCTCTCGATCCCGACCGCCGCCGGGACGAGCGCGCCGACCGTCGATCTCGCGTTCACCGGCGGGCTGCTCCAGGTCAGCGGCTCGCTGACGCTCTCGATCGACGGCTTTGCCTCGATCAGCGGCAGCTTCGCCTTCCAGCAGGGCGGCACCGTCAACGTCACCACCGAGGGCGGCGGCACCGGCACGGCGACGGCACTCGAGATCGGCGCCTCAAACGCCTCCGCGTTCTTCGGTGTCGGCGCCGACAACCCGAGTGGCCCGGGCGCGATGGGGCTCTCGATCACCGGCGTCACCTTCGGGCTCGCGCTGCTGAAGGCAACGGCGCCGATCAACGGCGCGACGAGCTTCGTCGCACTGAAGGCGTCCGGCAACGTTTCGCTCGTCGGCATCACCGGTCTCACCGCATCGATCACGAACGCGAGCGTCTCCGTGAACGAGGCGTACGACGCAGCCGGCAACGTGATCGCGCAGGCCGTCAACTTCACGGGTCACAACCTCTCGATCGCAACCGGCGGCACGCCGGTCGTCCTCGACTTCGCGGGGAGCACCTTCGAGGCCCAGGGGACGATTTCGCTCGCGATCGGCAGCTTCGTCTACGTCTCCGGCACGGTCGCCTTCACCAAGGGCTCGACGCTGAACGACGTCGCGCTCTCCGGCAGCGGCCTGACGCCGGACCTCAGCCTGCTGACCGTCGGCGCGAGCAACGCGAACATCTTCGTCGGGGTCGGCGCGAGTGACTCGACCGGCGCCGGCGGCATCGGCCTGTCGCTTACCGGCGTCACGTTCGGGCTCGCGCTGCTGAAGCCGACCGACGGCTCGACGGACAGCTACTACGCGCTGAAGGCGACCGCCGATCACATCGGGCTCGTCGGCGTTCCGGGCGTGACGATCTCGGCGACGAACCTCGAGGTCGACGTCAACGGCTCGAGCATCACCGGCGTCGCTGTCAACTTCAGCGGGCATCCGATCTCGGTGCCGACCGGTGGAACACCCGTCTCGATCGACTTCGCGAGCGCGCTGATCCAGGCGAGCGGCACGGTCACGCTCGGCATCGCCGGCGCCTCTCTCACCGCCGACATGACGTTCCAGGAGACGACCGACAGCACCGGCTCGGTGATCGACGTCAGCGTCTCGAACATCTCCGCGACGCTCGGCTCGTACTCGTTCGGGCCTCTGCCGGCCGTCGGACTGCTGGAGATCGGCCACGGCGGCATCGCCGGCTCGCTGACCGTCCCCGGCATCCACTTCTCCGTCGGCAACACGTCGACCTTCGGCGCCAGCTTCACCGCCGACGCGACGCTCGCGTTCAACACGTCGAGCGTCGCAGTGAACACGACGATCGCCGGCCACCCGCTCAACGTCCCGGCGGGCTCGTTCTTCTCTGTCACGCTCGCGAACGCCGAGCTCGATCTCTACGTCGGCTCCAGCACGCCGTACCAGCTCGGCGGCACGTTCGCGATCCAGGTGCAGAACGGGACGACGATCATCGCCGCGACCGGCGTCCACATCAGCTTCTCCTACTCGGGGATCGGCTCGGTCTCGCTGACCAACGGCCAGGGCGCGATCGTCATCGGCGCCACCGGCGTCGCAGGCGTCCTCTCGGGCGACTTCGCCGGGGACCTCAGCTCGCTCGGCGCGAGCGCGCAGGCGCAGGTCTCGCTCTCGTTCAACACGTCGCAAACCGCCGCGGTGAATCAGACGGTGACGATCGGCGGCCACTCGATCACCGTCAACGTCGCCGCCGGGGCGTGGCTGCTCGGGCTGACCAACGCGACCGTGAGCTTCGGCGACTTCCTGACGCTCTCCGGCAACTTCGCGTTCGGCAGCGGCGCCGGCGGCTCGACCGTCTACGGCGCGAGCAACGTCGAGGTGTTCTTCGGCGACGGTCCGTACCGGCTCGCCGACGGCAGCGTCAACCCGGACGCGATCGGCATCCTCGTCAGCGACGGCTTCGTCGGGGCCGTCAAGGAGAGCGACGGAACCTTCGCGCTCTACGCGCAGGGTCACGCGCAACTCGTCGGGCTCGACGGACTGACGATCAGCGGCATCGTCACGATCAAGATCAACCAGACCGGCCGCGCGGTCATCGATCTGATCCCGACGCCTCCGGGCGCGGATCCGATGCCGCACATGCCGTTCACGACGGGCGCGTACACGGAGACCGTCACCGGCAGCGTCACGCTGAGCGCCGCCGGCGTGTTCACGGTCGGCGGCACCTTCGCGTTCACGCTCCAGCCGAGCGGCCGCGTCGACGTCAGCATCCCCGACGCGCACGTCGACATCAGCGTCCCGATCAACGGCGTGATGACGGACGTCTTCGGCCTCGTCGGCGCCGCGAAGTTCTCGTTCGGCGGCGGCCTCGGCTTCCAGCTCCAGAACCTGACGCTGAACGGCGTCACGATCCTCGGCCACGAGCTCCAGCTCGGCCTTTCGACCGGGCCGACGCCGCCGCCGACCGCCGAGCTCCTGCTGCCGTACGCCGGCCAGGACATCGATGTCCACACGCTCAACACCAACGGCTACATCGAGGTTCAGTACACCGACAACAGCGGCGCCGGGCTCAACGTCGCCTCGATCACGGACAGCGACAACGAGATCCTCCTCACGGGCGCTGCCGCCGCCGGCGTCACGCTCCACGGCGCGGGGATCCAGGTCGACCCGGTCAACAACCCGGGCCTCTTCAAGTACACGTTCGACGGCTCGTTCGTCACGACCGACACCGACCCGTACCACCAGGTCGGCGTCGAGTTCCTCACCGGCACGTTCTCCGACGGGCACGGCACGTCGAACACCTCGTCGAACCAGCAGTTCTTCCTCTTCGGCGACAGCGACCCCGTCGTCCCGACGGCGCAGCTCGCGAGCCCGCTGAACGGCACGAGCATCGCGCTCAACGCGTTCCAGGCGCGGCAGTACATCGACGTCACGTTCGCCGGCAGCGGGACGATCAGCGGCGTCACGAGCAGCACGATCACCGTCACCGACAACGGCGTGGCGCTCACCGTCGGCACGCCGACGCAGCTCAGCGCGTCGACCTGGCGCTTCGCACTCACCGGGACAGTCGCCGCGGGCACCGTCGTCGTCAACTTCGCGGCCGGCGGCTGGACGCTCACCGACGCCGACGGCGCGCATCCGGGCGAGTCGGGCAAGTCGAGCTTCACGATCACGCAGTCGAACGCCGACGCCGGCTCGACGAGCACGCCGTTCACGCTCGGCCCGCTCAGCGTCACCGGCGGCTCGATCACGCTCGCCGACACGTCGTTCAGCAAGGGCAAGCTGACGCTGACGGTCGCGATCGGGCTCGACAGCGCGAGCCTGAACTTCGGCGGCGGCAGCGCGACGCTCACCGGCATCGTCGGCACCTTCGACATCCAGATCGACCTGCTCCAGGCGCTGCAGGCGATCAACAACCCGTCGCAGCTCCTCTCCGCGTTCAGCGTCCCCGGCGCCTTCACGCTGAAGGTCGCGAGCCTCAACATCACCGTCCCGGGCGCGCTGCTCGTCACCGCGACGCAGATCGCCGTCGCCTACAACCCGGGCCAGGATCAGTCGTACGGAAGCGCGCACCCGCTCGTCACCGTCGGCACCGCGTCGATCACGTTCCCGTCCTTCGCCGGCGTCGGCGGCAACGTCAGCGGGCTGAAGGTCTACTCGAACGGCTTCTCCGTCGACTCGGCGGGAATTCACGTCGCGCCGGCCGGCGGGATCAACCTCCTCAACATCCTCGTCTTCACCGACCTCGAGGTGGACATCGACCACTTCGGGCTGTCGATCGACAACGGGAGCGTCAACTTCCACAGCGGCGTCGGCGGCGCGAGCGGGATCACCGTGAAGTCGAGCGGCGTCCAGTTCCTCCCGGGCAAGACGATCAACGGCTCGATCACGGACGGGCCGGACGCAGACCACTGGGCCGTCACGGCGTCGTTCCAGTTCGACAGCTCCGGCTTCAAGGCGTTCGTCTTCAACGCCGACCAGCTGACGATCAACCTCGGCTCGTTCCTGCAGCTGACGGCCACGAACTTCTCGATCAACACCGGCGCCGGCCCGACCGACACGCTCGTCAGCTTCGGCTCCGCCGGCGCGACGATCAGCGTCGCCGGCCTGACGATCTCCGGCTCGGCGACGAGCTTCTCGTTCCTCGGCGACGGCTCGTTCCACGCCGGCACGAACTTCGGCGTCACGCTCTCCGTCGGCGCCGCCGACGGCGGCAGCTTCGCGTGGCCGAGCTGGCTCCCGATCCACATCGACTCGATCGGGATCCAGTGGCCGAACATCAACACCGACCCGACGAACTTCCTGCTGACGCTGTCGGCGAGCGTCACCGGCATCAAGGGCATCGACGGCCTCGAGTTCTCCGGCTCGATCCAGGGCATCCAGATCGACATCGGGAAGCTGCTCGCCGGCCAGTTCCCGATCGTCGGCATCGGCTCGATCGGCGTCGAGGTGAAGGGCAACATGTTCGGCGGCCAGATCGACGCCGAGCTGATCGGCGGCATCGTCAAGCTCGACGCGTCCGGAAACATGATTCCGGACACGGACACGACGACGCCCGTCGTCGGCCGCGTGTTCTTCGCCGGCCTCTCCGGCAGCTTCGCGATGGCCGGCATCGGCGGCTTCTCGATCCAGCTTGCGCTGTCGGAGCTCGGCCCGCTCTCCGTCGTCCTCGGCGTGACGCTGCCGACGGGGATCACGCTCGACCCGGACACCGGGCTCACGATCAACAACTTCGTCGGCGGCGTGCAGTTCTTCCAGACCCTCCCGTCGCTCAGCGACCCGATGGAGCTCCGCAACCTGACGCTCGCGACGCCCGGCACGCAGACGCCGGACCAGTGGCTCGCGGGAGTGAAGCTGCAGGTCGTCAACCAGTACAAGCAGAGCCTGCTGCACCCGGGCCAGAACGGCTGGGCCGCGGCGTTCACCTCGCCGATGACGATCATCGGCTCGGCGACCGTCTACTCGATCTACACCTCGCAGGAGCTCTTCAACGGCCAGGTGACGATCGCGATCTCGACCGACGGCAAGTTCCTCGTGATCGGGAAGCTGAACTTCGCCGCGAACAACCTCAGCGTCAGCGGCCGCCTCTACGCGGATCTCTCGAACATCAGCTCCGGCGCCGCGACCGTGCTCTTCCTCGCCGACGTGCCCGACCAGGTGCGGATCCTGACCCTGTACGGGAAGCTGCAGATGGGCTTCAAGAACATCCAGGGGCAGGAGGTCGCGTTCACCGTGCCCGACCTGCCGCCTGCGACGCCGACGGCGACGCTCGGCGGGCCTGCCGACGGCGCGACGATCGCGTCGAGCATGCTCAACGGGCGCGGCTACGTCGACGTGACCTACAAGGTGCCGACCGGGCAGAAGCTCGACGACTCGTCGATCACCGACCTCGCGCCGGAGTTCACGATCGCCGTGACGAGCGGGCCCGGCACCGTCGCGCTCGACTCGTCGCAGGCGCCGATCCACCTGAGCGGCAACACCTACCGGTACTGGGTCCTCACACAGGGCACGGACTCGTCGACGACGATCGCGCTGACGCCGGGCGACGGCCAGACGACCGACAGCACCTGGGCGCTCGTCGACACGACGAGCAACAACACGTCGCCGAACCCGACGAGCGCGAGCGACGCGTTCACGAACGTCGATGCGTCCGGCCTCCACACCGCGTACATCGACGTCGGGCTCGCGCCGACCGCCGGCCAGACGGTCGACACCTCGACGCTCGGCGCCGGCGACATCGTCTTCACGCTGGACGGGAGCACCACCGGCCCGCTGCCGATCACGGTCATCGGGTCGCCGACGCAGATTCCGAACACCGACGTCTTCCGCTACTACCTCAGCGGGACGTTCCCCGACGGGAAGATCGACGTCGCGTTCCCGGCCGGCACGTGGGCGGACACCGCGATGCTGAGCACCGCGAACAACGCGTCGTTCACCGTCGTCCAGCCGACCGCGACCGTCGTCGCGCCGTTCAACGGGCCGAGCGTCGACGTGACCGTCGCCAACGGCGACATGGACCTCACCGGGTCGGGCAACCCGACGACCGGGCCGCACTACATCGACGTCGTCTACGCGCCGCCGACGGGGACGTCGCTCGACTACAGCACGATCTACACGACCACCTACCCGACCCTGATGATCGGCACCTCGTCGATCACGCTCGGCGCCCCGACGGCGATCGAGATGGTGACCGATCCGACCTCCGGCGCGCTCGTCGCGACGGCGGTGTCGCAGACGCAGGCGCAGACCGACAACGTGACGCGGTTCCGCTACGACTTCACGGGCGGCAACTGGTCGCCCGGCACGGCGACGATCACGATCCCGACGTGGAAGGACTCCGGCGGCGACGACGCAGGCGTGACGACGCTCACGTTCGAGGTGCTCGGCCCGACGGTGCAGCTCGTCCAGCCGACGAACGGCTCGGGCATCGACGTCAACACGATCAACGGCCGCACGTACGTCGACGTCGCGGTGACCGTCCCGTCGTACGCGCCGTCCGGCTCGACGATCGACTGGGCCGCGATCTCGTCCGGCGCGCCGATCGTCACGCTGAGCGGCCCGGGCGTCGGCTCCGCCACCATCGACGCGAGCCAGGCCGTTGCGATCATCGGCCAGACACCGACGAGCGGCACCGTGCGCTACGCGATCGCCGGCTCGCTCGCCGCGTCCGGCGACGTCTACGCCACCTACGTCCCCGGCGCGCCGCCGCTCATCATCGATCTCGGCGTCGTCACCGGCGGCACCGTCCCGGTCGAGGTCGACCAGGGCGCGCAGACGATCGACGTTCCGTTCCCGGTCGGCACGCTCGGGCCCGCGGGCGGCTACCAGGTCGACATCGCATCGCTCGGCGGCTTCAACCAGTTCACGCTGAGCGGCACGGGCCTCGGGACGGTCACGATCGACCCGTCGTTCACGCCGGTCGTCGTCGGCGACGGCTTCACGATCCGCTACCACGTGATCGGCTCGCTCGCGAGCGGCGACGGCTCCGTCTACGCGACGTTCGCGCCCGGCACGTGGTCGGTGAAGCCGGTGAACGGCGGCTCGTCGACGACGAGCGATGCGACGCCGACGGGCACGACCGAGCTCGGAGAAGTGGCCGGCGGCTCCGCGGCGCCGTTCGCGACGATGGGTGCGAGCGGCCCGACGAGCATCGACATCCCGTTCCCGATCGGCACGCAGGGCCCGACGGGGGCGACCACGTATGAGATCGACGCCGCGTCGTTGAGCGCGAACGGCTCCGACGAGTTCACGCTCTCCGGGCCGGGCCTCGGCACGGTGACGATCGTCTCGGGCACGCCGCTCGTCGTCGGCGACGGCTTCATCGTCCGCTACACGGTCACCGGCAACTTCTCGGCCACCGGCGGCGCCGTCTACGTCACCTTCAATGCGTCGAGCCACTGGAACGTCGTGCCGACCGCGGGCGGGAGCTCGACGGCGAGCGACGCCGCGCCGGCCGGCCCGACCGTGCTCGGCCCCGTCCAGGCGGTCCAGCTCGCCGCCGGGTCGACGTTCGCGGTCATCGGCGCGGCCGGCCCGACGACGATCGACGTGCCGTTCCCGGTCGGAAGCCGCGCACCGACCGGCTACGCGATCGACGCGTCCTCGCTCAGCGCGGACGGCTCCGACGAGCTCACGCTCTCCGGGACCGGCCTCGGCACCGTCCACATCGTCTCCGGCACGCCGCTCGTCGTCGGCAACGGCTTCACCGTCCGCTACACGGTCGCCGGCCAGTTCGCGGCGACCGGCGGCGCCGTCAGCGTCACCTTCAACACCGGGACGTGGAAGGTGATGGCGACGAGCGGCACGCCGAGCTCCGTCACGACCGACGCGACTTCCGGCGGCCCGGTGGCGCTCGGCACGGTCACGAGCGTCGCGGTTCCGACGTTCGAGCAGGAAGGCCAGGCGCTGGAGATCACCTTCGCCGTGCCCGACGGCGCGACGATCGATGCGTCGTCGATCGCGGCCTACACCGGCATCGTGCTCGGCGGCGCAGGCCTCGGCACCGTCGCGTTCGATCACAGCTACGCGCCGCAGCTGCTCTCGGACGGGAAGACCGTCGCCTATCGGATCAAGGGCTCGTTCGCAAGCGGTGACGTCACCGCGACCGTGACGCAGGGCGCGTTCTCCTATGTCGACCCGATCGCCGCGCTGGCCGCGAGCACGATCTCGACGCCGGTCGCCGTCGTCCGCCACAGCTCGATCGACGTCGCGCTCACCCCGACGCTCGGTGGGACGATCGACTACCAGCACCTCGCCCTCGTCAGCACCGACCTCGTCATCACCGGCCCGACGATCGGGTCCGGCGTCGGCACCGCGACCGTCGACTCGCAGACGCCGATCTGGCTCGGCGGCAACAAGTTCCGCTTCTTCCTCGACGGCGCATTCGTCCCCGGCGAGGTCGACCTCAGCTTCGCGGGCAGCGCGTTCTCCGACAGCAACGGGTACCACAACGCAGCGGCGTCGTTCACCGTCACTGTGCTCGGCCCGACCGGCGCGCTTGTCGACCCGGCCTCGAACTCGACCGTCGGTGCGAACGGGATCAACGCCGAGGGCTACATCGACATCCCGTTCACGGTTCCGAGCGGCTCCTCGCTCGATCCGACGACGATGCCGAACCTGCTGGGCACGTTCACGCTGACCGGCGCGTCCGGCTTCAGCATCGACGCCGCGCAGGCGCCGGTGCTCGTCTCGCACGTCGACGGCAGCCACACGTGGGTCTACCGCTTCTGGACGACCGGCTCGTACGCGAGCGGCACCGTCCAGGTCGTCTTCAACCCGGGCACGTTCACCGGTCCGGTCGCGCCGTCCAACTTCACCGTCGACGGCGTCGCGACGCCGAACATCCATCACGTCGATGTCCAGCTGACCCCGACGACCGGCAACACGATCGACGCGGCGTCGATCGCCGACACCGATCCGGAGCTCGCGCTTTCCGGCCCGGGCGCGTCCGGCGTCTCGCTCGTCGCGCACGCGGCGCCGACGCAGCTGCCGGGCACCACGACGTACCGCTACTACGTGAGCGGCTCGTTCGCGCCGGGCGAGGTCAACGTCGACTTCATCGCCGGCTCGTTCAGCTCCGGCGGGTTCACGAACCTCGGCAAGAGCGACGGCTTCTCGGTGCAGCAGCTCACCGCTGCGATCGCGAGCCCGGGCCCCGGCGCGATGACGGGCGTGCAGACGATCAACGGCCAGAGCTTCGTCGACGTGACGTACACGCTTCCCGTCTACGCGACCGGGCTCGACGTGACCTCGGTCACCGACCTGACGGACGAGTTCGCCATCGCGCCGGTCAACTCGAGCGACGGCACGATCGCGCTCGACGACTCGCAGGCGCCGGTTCTCATCTCGAGCACCGCGACGAGCTACACGTTCCGGTACTGGACGACCGGGACGATGCGGAGCGGCAACGTCCAGCTCACGTTCATCGGCGGCAGCGTCTCGTTCACCGACGCGCTCAACGGGACGATCCCGCTGTTCGCGCCGGAGCAGGTCACGGTCCAGGGCTCGACCGGGAACCTCTACATCGTCGTGCCGTACGGGACGACGACGTCGCTCGACGCGAGCAGCATCAACGGCGACGAGTTCACCGTCTCCGGCGGCGCGACGGCGTCGAGCCCGACCGCGGTCAGCGGGCAGACGGGTACGTACAAGTACACGATCACCGGCTCGGGCATCACGTCCGGCCAGCAGCTGACGCTGACGTTCGCCGCCGGCCAGCCTGGACGTACGGCGGCCAGGCGAGCGTCGCTGCAGGCGTCCGCGACGCTCGCGCTCGTCGGCGACACGTACATCGACGTCCAGTACGCGATCGGCCTCGACCGTGCCGCTCGACCTCGGCTCGATCACCGACTCGGCGCCGGAGCTCACCCTCGCCGGCGGCGGCGTCGGTTCCGCGCACGCTCGACTCGGCGCAGGCGCCGACGATCCTCGGCAACGGCCTCGTCCGCTACTACGTCACCGGCCAGTTCGCGCCCGGCATCGTCAGCGTCTCGTTCATCGCCGGCTCGTGGCAGGACACCGAGGGCGACCCGGGTCTCGCCGGCTCCGGCGTCGTTCAAGCTGATCGACCAGGTCCAGAACCAGGGCTCCGGCTCGACCGAGAGCCGCGTCTTCTTCATCTCGCTCTCGGGCGGCATGAACCTCCAGGCCGGCGGCCTCTTCGGCGACACGCCGGACGAGCCGCTGCTCGCGATCAGGGGCGCCGTCGAGCTGACGATCGGCACCGATCCGACGACGCACGCAACGCGGATCGAGCTCACCGCCTCCGGCACGATCGACCGTGATCAAGATCGGCAACATCGCCTCGGGCGCGGCCGACTTCGTCCTCCAGACGGGCGGCGGCGTCGACATCCAGTTCTACGGCGTCGCCGCGATCCAGACGAACTTCGACTTCCTCCAGCAGTACGGCGATCTACCTCTCCGGCACGGCGCTGCTCGAGATCAACGCGACGAACAGGAGCAGGACGTCGACGCTGTCGCTCGAGGGCGATCCCGGGCGACGTCATCTTCGAGGTCCCGAACGCAACTACTCGTCGATCGTCGCCGCGCTGCCGACCGACACGTTCGACCCGGTCGAGCTCTGCCGAGCGCGTGGACGAGCCTGTTCGCGCATCCGGCACCGACCGGAACATCGACGGCCGCCGACGGCTCGGCCCGCTCCAGCGAAGCTGAACAGCGGCCAGGAGCTGTCGCTGGAGGACTTCACCGGCTCACGCTGCCAGAACGCGCAGGTCGAGGGCGTCGTCGCCGGCAAGGAGTGGAAGATCCTGAACGGCGACGGCCGCAGTACTTCATCCAGACCCAGCTCGACCACGAACGGGAACCAGATCCTCGTCGTCAGCGGCGAGAAGCGGACGTACAACCTCGCAGCCGCTCTCGTTCGAGATCGAGGTCGTCGGCGGCGTGACGATCTACGACCCGAGCACGATCCCCGGCGGCTCCAACTCGACCTGCACCGTCGGCCAGGACCCGAAGAACTGCGCCACCGAGTGGATCCACATGGACGGCGGCTTCCTGCTGAAGATCACCGCCACCCAGACGACGATGTTCTTCACCGCCGGCGGCAGCATCGACCCGATCGGGCTCTCCGGCCGCGAGACCGGCCTCGCTGATCATCAGCTACGAGCGTCGCGTCCGGCGGCATACGTCGGCGTCGCCGGCGATGTTCTCGCTCGAGATCGGCGTCGGCATCCCGCCGGCCGGAACGGCCGACGACCGCTCGAGCGTCGGCGACATTCCCGGCATCTTCTCCTTCCACGGCAGCGTGAAGGTGACGCTGAACACGACGCTCCATGACGAGACGTTCATCGTCCCGCAGGAGTTCCTTGCCGTCCTGCCCGACGGCTTCCCCGGCTCGATCACGATCACGCGCCGGCGCTCCCGAGATCGACGGCTCGGTCAACTCGGCGAACGGCGCCGGCTTCTACATCCAGGCGATCGTCACCGGCACGATCACGATCGAGGACGTCCTGACGCTCTCCGGGACGATCGCGTCACGCTCCAGGTCGGGACGGTGAGCTTCGTCCGGATCCAGGGCGCGGTCACGACGAACATCCAGTTCCTCGGCTCGTTGTCGGGCTCGATCGACATCGGCTTCGCACGTCCTTCCCGACCGACCCGCGAACATTCGACCCGGGCATCATCGGGCGCATCCAGCTGTCGCTCGACTCGAGCGCGATCCCCGGCGTCTCGTTCAGCGGCAACTTCCTGCTCGAGGTGAACCTGTTCCTGGGCTCGACCGACCCGCGCGACACGGTCACCTTCCTGACGAACGCGGAGGCGTGCGCGGGCGCCGACACGACTGCCTGCAACTCGAACGCCGACCCGAACCAGCTCGCGATCGATCCGACCACGCACGCGATCGCGACCGGGCACGTCACGATCGCTCACGGGCTCCACCTGCTACCTGCACGGCGACGATGACGATCGCCAGCCTCGTCACGATCGAGGGCGACGTTCACGTTCCACGTTCAGCCCGACCCGTTCGTGATCCAGGTGACGGCGGACGCGAGCGTCGTCGCTCGTCGGGCATCGGCACGCCTCGGCCATCTCGACGGCCGCGTTCCGGATCGACCAGCGACGGCCTCGAGCTCGGCGCCAACCTCGACGTCGGCGCGAGCTTCGGCCACGACCTCGGTCTGTCGCTTCAGCGCGAACGCGACGTTCACGTTCAGCACGGCGCCGGCGCCGAAGATCATCGACCTCGGCAACGGCCACGTCGTCGACATCGCCCGGGCTTCCTGCTGTCGATCAACGGCGAGATCGACTTCATCGGGATCATCAACGCCTCCGGCTCGCTGACGATCGCGATCAACCAGAACGCGTTCACGCTCGACTTCAACGTCGCTCTCGCAGCTCGGCCCGCTCGTCCTCACCGCGAGCGGCTTCGCCGGCGTCTACTACGACACGGCGCACAACGACGTCGGCCTCGTGCTCCAGCTCGACGTCGCGATCAACTTCAACCTCTTCGACATCATCAAGATCAAGGGCAACGGCCAGATCCGGCTGAACACGACGCAGCAGAACCACGTCGCGAACGGGATCACGATCAACGCGAACTCGTTCAAGCTGCACATCGACGGCACGGTCAGCCTGCTCGACGTGATCAAGCTCAACACGTCCGTCGACGTGATCGTCGGAGGCGACCACAGGTCTCGTACGGGACACCGGGCTCGTACACGTACGTCAACGAGACGATCGCACGAGGGCGAGTGGTTCTTCGGCTTCAGCGGCGAGCGCCGACTTCTTCGGCCTCGCGACGCTGAACGCGCTCGGCTGGGTCGACTCGAACGGCCACTTCGGCGTCGACCTGAACGGCGGCATCACGATCGGCGGCGGCGGCTTCGGCCTCAGCGGCCAGCTTCGACGTCTCACGCCTGGCTGACGCGACGACTGCGCGCTCGCGACGCACGACCAGCAGTCGCCTACTGCGACAGCGCGAGCGGCGGCCAGTACTACAGCTTCGGCGTCCGCTTCACGCCTCCGTCGACGTCGACGCGTTCGGCTTCTCGCTCGCGAGCGTCGGCATCGGCGCGACGATCACGGCCTCCGGCACCGGCACCGTCGATCTCGTCGCCTCGGTCGAGGTCCGGATCCACTTCCTCTTCTTCACCTTCAGCGCGACCGCGAACTTCGACATCGGCACCGTGCAGCTGCCGAAGCCGATCTACCTCGCCGGCGTCGCAGGCGAGCAGCTCCGAGCATCGGCAACTCCGGCTGGCAGCACGGCGGGGACGACGACGCCGCTCTACCTGAACATGGGCAGCCGCGCGGCGGCCACGACCGGCCAGTTCCAGGGCCGCGGCATCGGCGACGACCAGCAGAACGAGTCGTTCACGATCGACCACATCACGGGCGACCCGAACGGCGCCAACGCGAGACCGATCCAGATCACCGCCTTCGGCCACTCGCAGACCTTCTCGCACGTCAGCGCGATCTACGCGCTTCGGCGGCAGCGGCGACGACACGATCATCGTCGACAAGGGCGTGCTCTCGCCGGTCTTCCTCGACGGCGGCGACGGGAACGACGCGCTCATCTACGACGGCTCCGGCGGCGCGACGCTCACCGGCGGCTCGGGCGGCGACGTGATCATCCTCGGCCCGGACGCGGGCGGCGCGATCAGCGTCGACGGCGGCGCCGACAGCGACTACATCGTCGACAACAGCTCCGACCCGACGCGTCACGATCCACGGCGGCTCGGGCGACGACTCGATCACCGGCGGCTTCGGCGGCGGCGCCGCGCACTACCTCTACGGCGACGACGGCAACGACATCATCGCCTCGCGCGGCCCGAACGACGCGATCTCGGGCGGCAACGGCGACGACACGATCACGATGAACATGCCGACCGGCGTGATGACGACGCCGATCGACGGCGGCGCCGGCTCGAACACGCTCGCGGTCACCTTCACGAACGGCGCCGACACGATCCACGTCACCCACACGAACGACATCGGCATCTCCTCTTCGTCTGGCGGCAGCTTCTCGGCGAGCAACATCCACGCCGTCTCGCTCGCACTCGGCACCGGCCGCGACACGATCACCGTCGACAACCTGAGCGGCTCGAGCGTCACGTCGCTCACGATCGACGTCGGCGCCAACGACCACGCCGCCGACGCGGTCACGCTCGACGGCTCGGACAACGGCGACACCTTCACCGTCAGCGGCAGCGACCCGAACGCCGGCATCCAGATCGTCCACACGGTCAGCACGAACGTCGGCTGGATCCAGCAGATCTACGTCCAGCACACGGTGCGCGGCGACGGCGACACCCTGACGATCATCGGCGGCAGCGGCGCCGACACGATGGACGCGAGCCTGCTCGGGTCGCCGTCGAGCTCGTCCGTCGTGAGCGCGCATCCGGTCGACCTCGTCGCGCTGACGCTGATGGGCGGCGCGGGCGACGACCGGCTGATCGGCTCGCCGTTCAACGACGTGATCGACGGCGGCACGAGCGACGCCCAGGGCGACACGCTGACGGGCGGCCTCGGCTACGACATCTTCCGGAGCGAGAACGCGACCGCCGTCGACACCCTCGTCGAGACGCAGAACACCGACATGGGCCTCTACGGCAACATCGTTCGTCACCGGCGTCGCGCTCGCGAACAACGGCACGACCCTGTACGCGACGGACGCGGGCGGCTACGCCACCGAGGACGCGCTCGCCGAGGATCTCGCGCCGTCGGAGTGCGCGCCCGACTACATCGCCGCGCACGGCCGCGCTACCTGCGACGCCGTGCAGGATCCGCACTCGGGCGACGGCGTGCTTCCGGCAGCCCGGCTACGGCGAGCACTGGCGCGGGACGCCATCGTCGAGAACATCACCGGCATCTTCGACACGGCCCGGCTCACCGGCGGCGCGGGCAACAACACGATCGTCGTCAACGCGATCGACGGCCGCATCGTGACCGACGGCCAGACGCGCACGGTGACGACGTGGAACGGGCGACGCGGTGCTCGACAACGTCGGCAACACGGCCAACGCGCTGCCCGAGTACTACGTGATCACGTTCACGCCGGGCACCACGATGGGCGTCGACATCGTCGACTCCGGCGGCGGCTCCGGCACCGACGACGTCGTCGTCTTCGGCTCGAACCAGTCCGACACGTTCACGCTCGGCGCCGCGGGCCAGGGCGCGTTCGCCGTCGGGTTCGTCTCGACCGCGACCGGAGATGCTGAGCTTCCAGGGCGCCGAGCGGTTCGAGCTCTACACGCTCGGCGGCAACGACAGCATCCTCTCGAACGACACTGCGGTGACGTCCGTGATCGACATGGGCGCCGGCGACGACAGCCTCGTCGTCGGCACCGTGCCGCTGATCCCGGATCCGGGCAACCGGACGCTCGAGTACCCGAACGGCGTCCCCGTCGCCGACACGGCGCACATGACGAACGGGAACACCGCGCCGCTGTACGTGCTCGGCGGCACGCAGAACGACTACTTCGAGGTGAACCACAACGTCGGGATGCTCTACCTCGCCGGCGACGAGGGCGACGACACGTTCCTCGTCAACACGTTCCTCGTCCTCAAGCAGAACCCGGACAAGCCGGACCTGGTCACGAACCTGACGACGCTCTTCGGCGGCCAGGGCTCGAACCGCTACCAGTACCTCGAGAACGCGCCGGTCGTGATCAACGGCGGCTCCGGCTACGACACGCTGATCATCGTCGGCACGCCGATCGACGACACGTTCATCGTCACCGACACGTACATCGCGGGCGCCGGGCGGCTCGTCAGCTTCATGAACATCGAGGCGATCGAGATCGACGGCGCGGGCGGCAACGACCAGATCTACGTGATGAGCACCGACCCCGACCTGACCGTGACGGTGAACGGCGGCTCCGGCGACGACACGATCCACATCGGCGGGACGCCGCCGCCGCTCGTGTACGCGCCGCCGCCGTACACGTACACGCCGCCGGCGTACACGGTCACGAGCCTGCAGATCGTCCAGACGACGATCACGAACAACTACACGACGTACACGTTCCACGAGGATCTCCTCACGTGGGCGCTCCTCGGCGGCACGGGCAACGCGAACGCCGCGGCGACGCTCCTGCTCAACCAGGCGTTCGGGATCACGCCGGGCGGGATAGCGACGGCGACCTTCGCCGGGCTCTCGGTGAGCTACGACTGGAACGTCTTCGACTTCTTCAACCTGCTGCCGGGCGTGACCGTGACGCTCAGCGGGGTGCAGGTCAGCTACCAGATCCCGACGATCAGGTTCGTCTCGCGGCAGATCCAGCCGCCGCCGGTGACGATCACGCCGGCACCGGTCGCGCTGATGGCGTCGCCGAGCCTCGACGCGTCGAAGGTCCGGAGCCGCGTGATCATCCTCGGCGGCAACGACTACGAGACGAACGGCGACACCGTCGTCTACGAGAACGAGAACGGCGCCGCTCGACGGCACGGCGGGCACGCCCGCGCAGCTCGTCCAGCGCACCATCCCGCGCATGATCGAGATCGGCGAGGACCCGGCGACCGGCACGCCGCAGTTCGCGCAGGACACGGACTCGGTCACGCACCTGCCGCTCACCGACACGTATCTGAGCTTCGAGAGCTCCGGCCTCGGCATCAACCCGAGCGGGACGATGAGCGTCGAGAACACGCCGTACTTCGGCCTCCAGATGCAGGGGATCGAGCATCTCCAGCTCCGCCTCTCGAACGCCGGCTCGAACCTCCTGCTCGAGGACAACTGGGACTGCAGCGGCTCGACGACGACGAACCAGGTCTGCACGCCGGACGCCGGCCCGCTGGCCGCGCCGACCGTCGACGTCTTCGGCGGCACCGGCAACGACACGTTCGTCGTGATGGGCATCGGCGCCGCGACGAACGATCACCGGCGGCGGCGGCACCGACACGACGACGGTCGCAGGCACCGTCCGGCGACCTCTCCGGGATCCTCGGCCGGCTCACCGTCGACGGCGACGACCTGATGACGACGCAGACGACGCACGTCACGAACGACGGCAGCGATCCGGAGGCGCTGCTCGTCTCGCAGTTCCTCGGCACGTCGATCCTCGTCATCCCGACCGGCTCGTCGAAGGGCACCGACTCCGCCGGCCACCCGTACTTCGAGGCCGCGTGGGTGCCGATCCTCTGCGTGATCCAGACGCAGTACTGCAGCGACACGAGCGACCCGAGCGCGCCCGCCGGCTCGATCGACGTGCGCTCCGCCGTGATCGACAGCACGGGAACGCTCGTCACCGTCGACGTCCAGCAGAAGGGCACGCAGATCTACGCGCAGCAGAAGTACGGCTACCAGGTCACCGACGTCTACAACCTCCCGTACTGCGCGTTCAGCCTCTCCTCGTTCAGCTTCTCCTGCAGCTCCGTCCAGTTCCGGTTGCCGCTGTTCCTGAACCCGGACGGGAGCACGACCCACAACGACACCGGCGTCCCCGACATCGTCGAGGCGGACTACGGCTCGTCCGGCGCGGTGCCGCTCTACCTCGACGCGGCCGGCAACGAGACGACCGCGAACACGGGGCTGCCGGCGCTCGTCCTGCCGGGGACGAGCTACTCGCACGTCGCCGGTCCATCACGAGGCGATCTACGTCAACCCGGCTTCCAGAACGTCCTCGACCCGTGGGGCCCGAACCTGCTCGACCGACGGCGACTTCAGCCAGTCGGTGCCGAGCAACGGCTCCGCGAACAGCTGGACGAGCACGAACATCGACGGCAACGGCGGCTGGCGAACGCGGCAGCTACGACTACTTCATCCTCAACTCGAACGGCTCGGCCTCGAGCGACCCGACGATCAGCCAGACGCTGACGACGTCAACCCGGGCGTCCAGTACCGGATCCAGGGCTACGTGACGAACGTCTACCCGCAGTACGGCGGCTCGAGCGCGAACGCCTTCGAGATCGTCGTCAACGGCCAGGTCGTGCAGTCACGATGTCGAAGGCGCAGGCGAACGGCTGGTACGTACTTCACCACCACCTGGACGGACGTGAACACGACGACCGCGACGATCTCGCTGATCGGCGAGCACGGCGACGACTCGTCGTTCGCGATCACCGACGCTCGTCGCTCCAGGCGCAGAACACGCCGGCCTACGTCACCGACTGGGCGCACGGCCAGGACCTCTACATCGACGGCTCCGGCCGCGAGGTCGCCTGCCGCCGACGAGCGGCAGCCGCCGCGATCGTCCCGGTCTACGCGACCCAGCTGACGCCGTTCGTCCGCACGGCCGACGTCATCTCGTCGAGCCTCCGACGGCGCGCGCGCTCGCCGGCCACGACACGCTCGACGATCGACGCGACGAACACGTCCGGCGCGACGACGACGGTCGAGACGTACACGGTGCCGGTCGACCAGCTCGACGGAGGCAAGCCGGTGCTCAACAGCGACGGGCTGCCGAACACGTACTCGCCGACCGCGCAAGACGTACTTCGGCGGCGAGCCGGTGCTCGACCCGCTGACCGGCCAGCAGCTCTACTACAGCGGCGGCGAGCCGGTGCTCGACGTCTTCACCGGCCAGCCGGTCAAGGACCCGAACGGCGTCGTGCTCACGCATCCGACCTGCACCGACACGGTGCACCCACGTCGGCTGCGACCCGATGCTGCACATCGCCGGCGACCCGGTCGTGCGAGGCGCGCGGCAGCGTCGTCGACTACCTCGGCGGCGAGCAGGTCTTCGACGAGAACGGCAACCCGGTCTACACCGGCAGCCAGCCCTTCACGTACTCGGCGGGCCAGGCCCAGATCGTCGACCGCGGCCAGACCGTCTACAAGCTCGAGCAGAACGACGGCTCGCTCGTCAAGATCGACGCGACGAACTTCACCGCCCCGTCGTTCACGCTCACGACCCTCGCGGGTGCCGTGCTCACCCTGAGCGGCGGCGTCACGATCGCGCCCGGCGACCTCGTGTCCGTGCTCGTCTACGACGGCACCGACATCTACACGCTTCCGTCGGGCGACTTCACGACGAGCGCGGGCTCGGTGACGATCGCCGGCGGCGTCGACCACGGCGTGCACGACGACGGGCTGCGTCACGGTGAAGCTCGTGATCCAGCGCGCGGCCGTGCACGGCGTGAGCGACGCGAAGCTCTACAACGGCAGCGAGCCCGTCGTCGCCGGCCAGCCGGTCCTCGACGCCGGCAACGCCTCCAGTACGACGCGAGCGGCCACATCGTCGTCTACACGTCGCTCGCAGACGACGCAGACCGTCCACGAGGCGTTCTACTGGATCCCGAGCGGCAGCACGATGACGATCCACCTGAACCAGTCGGCGGCGACGATCTCGAACCTCCATGATCGTCGTCGGTACGACGACGGTCCGCTTGCGACCTCGCTGAGCGGCTCGACGCTGACGATCACGCAGAGCGGCCTGACGACGGGATCGCCGATCACGATCACGTACACCGGCGCGGTGCTCCACTCGCGCGGCGAGCCGGTCTACAACGTCTGCAGCGGCACCCGCGCGTCGAACACGTGCGTCGAGCAGACGTACGCGGCCGGCTCGCCCGTCCTCACGCTCGGCAGCGAGCCGGTGCTCTACACCGGCGGCGAGCAGGCCTACTACGCGACCAACGACCCGGTGCTGGTGCCCGTACAGGAGAACCGGATCACGGTCTCCGGCACCGGCGGGCTGCCGGACGACATCATCTACTCGGGTCTGGCGTCGGTCAGCATCCACCTCGGCGGCGGCGCCAACCACGTGACCGTCGACACGACGCCGTTCAGCGCGATCTCGCGCGGCACCGGCGGCAACTCGAGCGGCACGGCCGTGATCACCTCGCACACCGCGCTGACGACGATCACCACACTCGGCGGCGACGACCAGTTCGCGGTCCCGTCGATCGAGGGAGCCGTCACGCTGAACAGCGGCGGCGGCGCCGACACGGTCGCGGTCGGGAGCGAAGCCGGCTTCTGGCCGACGCTCGGCGGCCTGACGAACTTCAAGGGCGACGCAAACGAGATCCGCGCCGAGCTGACGATCGACGGCGGCGCCGGCAGCGACACGGTCACCGTCGACGACACGCAGGACAGCACGCCGAACATCGGCGTCCTCTCGTCGACCGAGATCCTCGGCATCTTCGGCACCGGCGGCTACGTCACCTACTCCGACCTCGAGTCGCTGACCATCGACCTCGGCAACGCCGTCACCGGCTCCGACGGTCACCCACTCATCGTCGGCAACACGTTCGTCGTCGACAGCACGCACGGCTCTCCGAGCGTGATCGCGACCACGGCGATCGACACGGGCGCCGGGAACGACGTCGTCGACGTCGAGCGGATCAGCGGCCCGACGACGATCACGACCGGCGCAGGGAACGACACGATCTCGCTCGGCAGCACGACGGGCGGCGGCAGCACGACGGGCGGCTGCTCGGTTCCGAGCGCGCCGGCGAGCCTCGCCGCCAGCACCCTCGACTGCATCGCCGCACCGTTGACGCTCGACGCGGGCGCCGGCACGAACTCGCTGTTCGCCTACGACACGCACGACACGTACGCGGACGACGGCGTGCTCACCGCTACGTCGCTCACCGGGCTCGGGATGGCGCTCGACGGCAGCGTCTCGTACGCGAACGTCCAGCAGCTCGGGATCAACCTGAGCAACGGGAACGACCACTTCACCGTCGCATCGACGCCGCTGCACAGCACGCTCACGCTCTACGGCGGCGACGAGACGCCGGTGACGAACCAGCACAACGACGTGATCAACGTCACGTCGACCGGCGGCCCCGCGACGATCTACGGCGGCGGCGGAAACGACGTGCTCCGCGTCAACTACGACGAGCACGACAACCAGACCTTCCAGAACGGCCTCGCCGACACGCTGACGCTGATCGGCGGCAACGGCAGCGACGAGTACGACATCGGCCTGTCCGGCCTCCCGAACGCGAGCGGCCACGACCAGACGATCATCAACGTCGCCGACGACTCGCCGAACGACCCGGGCGTCAACCAGCTCCTGATCTACGGCACCGACGCGCCGGACTACTTCCTGCTGCGCGCGAACCAGGAGATCGTGCCGGCGACCGCGATGGTGGCCGCCTTCCGGGTCGGCCCCGACGGCCAGCCGATCCTCGACGGCGTCATGGAGCGCGTGAACTACGACGGCGCGATCAACGGCGGACTCGAGCTCTTCGGCCGCGACGGCAACGACACCTTCGTCCTCGACGACAACCTCGCGCCGACGACGATCTTCGGCGACGCCGGCGACGACACGTTCCAGATCGGCCAGATCTTCGCGTCGCCGCGCGACGGGACGAACCCGAACAACGGCCTCGCCCCGGCCGACTACTTCCAGACGACGCCGACGACGCAGGGCTTCCTCAGCAACGGCATCTCCGCGCCGACGACGATCTTCGGCGGCACCGGCGACGACTCGTTCACCGTCTACCACAACCTCGCCGAGCTCTTCCTCTACGGCCAGGAGGACAACGACACGTTCACCGTCCGCGCGTTCGTCCGGGTCAACCCGAACGACCCGAAGGCGCCGTTCACGAACATCAACGGCGGCGCCGGCGCCGACTTCATCTCCTACACCGTCGACGCGCCGGTGCGGATCGACGGCGGCGACGGCCTCGACACGCTCGTCGTCCTCGGCACCGAGTTCGGCGACACCTTCGTCGTCACCGACAAGGGCGTCTTCGGCGCCGGCCTCTACATCACGTACACGGGCGTCGAGAAGGTCGTCGTCGACGGCGAGGCGGGCAACGACACGTTCTACGTCCAGAGCTCCAGCCCGAACGTCGAGCTCGAGCTCGTCGGCGGCCTCGGCAGCGACACGTTCGACATCGGCGGCAACGGCCTGAACACGCCGATCACCGTCGTCAGCAACAGCCTCAACGGCCACAGCGGCCTCATCGCCGACCTCGTCGACAACGCCGTCAGGCCCATACAGCAACCTGCCCGCGCAGTGGGTCTCGGCCAACGTCGCCGACAACGACGCGCCGGGCGTGATGATCACGCAGACCTCGCCGCTCGTCGTCTTCGAGAACGCCCTCGCGCCGGTCGGGATGGTGCAAGAGCGCTACTCGATCGTCCTCACCCAGGCGCCGACCGAGAACGTGCGGATCACGGCCGCACCGACCGCGCTGAGCGAGCAGGACGCGCGCGCCGGCGGCCAGAACATCGAGCTGAACGGCTCGGACACCGGCGTGACGCTGCTCTTCACCGCGGCGAACTGGTTCTTACCGCAGACGATCACGGTCACCGCGCAGGACGACGGCCTGGCCGAAGGCACCCGGTTCATCAACATCCAGCACACGGTCGTGCAGGGTGCGGTTCCCGATGACGGCGGCGCCTACGACGGCCTGGCCGTGGCCGGTCGTCACCGTCGAGGTCGTCGACGCGAACAGCGCAAGCGTCGTCGTCACCCCGTACGACACCGGCGGCAACAAGCCCGAGAACGACCTCCTCGTCGCCGAGAACCCCAGCGCCCAGGGCGGCTCCATCCCTGCGAGCGACGCATACGCCGTCGTTCTGAGCAAGGCGCCGCTCGGCCCCGTCTCCTACCAGACGGCCACGGACGGCCAGACGAAGATCTCCTCCGACGGGATCACGTGGCACAGCGGCGCGAACGATCCGCTCACGCTCACCTTCACGCCGGGCAACTGGAACACGATGCAGGTCGTCTACGTCGAGGGCGTCAACGACAACCTGAAGCAGGGTCTCCACTTCTCGCAGGTCACCCAGGGCGTCACGAGCGACGCGGGCGACTTCCTCGGCCTCTCCGCGACCGATGTCGCGAAGGGCCTGGCCGCCGCCGTCAACGGCGACGCGACCGGCCGCTTCAACGCCACCGTCTCCGGCTCGACGGTGACGGTCACCGGCCCGGCGTTCCAGGCCTCGATCAGCGGCGCCGGGACCCAGGGCCAGCTGGCCGGCACGAAGGGCGCCTTCGACGGCCGCGACGACGCTGACGCTGACCGGCACGCCGACCGTCGGCGAGATCTGGAAGGTCACGATCAACGGCGCCGACTTCGGCTACGGCGTCCAGGCCGCCGACCTCGCGGCGTCCGACCCGCTGGCGGCGATCGCGACCCAGCTCGCGGCGGTCATCACCCGCGGCGGCCTCTTCCACGCGACCGCCACGGGCGAAGCGCTCACGGTCACGCCGCCGGACAGCACGCCGTACACGCTGACCTCGACCGGCGCCGGCATCGATCGTCACGGCCGGATCCCGCAGCACGTCGTACTACTCGACGTACGTCTTCAGCGTCTCGTCGACGGGCACGATCGAGCCGGGCGACAGCTGGGTGCTCTCGCTGAACACCGGGACGTCGAACCAGAGCGCTGTCTCCTACACGTACATCGCCGGCCAGAACGGCGAGACGACGCAGCTCGCGCCGCTCGACGTCGAGGTCGCAGACGACGACGCGCCGGGCGTGCTCGTGATCCAGCCGACCGGCTCGACGAACGTGATCGAGCCGAGCTCGTTCGTCGTCCTCGGCGACGGCTTCGTGCGCCAGCTCCTCACCTCGTGCCAGCTCGCGACACGACCTGCTTCACGGCGACTTCGGCACATCCGAGGTCAACGGGAGCACGTTCCACTCGACGTTCGACTCGGCGCAGGATCTCGACTCGGGCTCGTGGGGCAAGAACACCGATCCGAACATCCTCAACTCGACGACCGTCCCGCACCTCACCGTCCACGACACCGGGAGCGGGAACGCGAACTTCTACAAGTTCGACGTCACGTCGGACATGATCCCGACGGCGGCCCGATCTCCGTCACGCTCGACATCGACCACGGCTACGACCCGGGCGACCCGATCCTCTGGCTGAGCAAGATCACGCTGCTCGACCACTCCGGCAACGTCGTCGCGCAGGGTCCCGGCTACTCGAACCCGAACTCAGGGCGCGGGCGGCAGCACGACCTGGTTCGACGACTTCCTCCAGACGTCGATCAGCACCGCGGGCGAGTACTACGTCGAGGTCGGCAGCTGGCTCCTCACCACGGGCCTACCGGTCGGCGTCGACTACGACCTGCAGGTCTCCGTCCAGAACCACGCGACCGCCGGCTTCGTCTTCGCGCCGTCGCCGGTCCAGGAGAACGAGAACGCGAACAACGGCGGTCCCAACGGGACCGACACGAGCCAGTCGCAGAACGTCGACGACGCGACCAACTGGTACACGTTCTTCAACGCTCTCGTCGGCGACGGCGGCCAGATCACGTCGTCGACGCCGTACGTCCAGATCAACGGCTCCGGCGACGGCTCGTTCGACCTCTACTCGTTCACCGTCACCAGCGGGATGCTCAACCCGCCGGCGTCGACGACGTCGCCCGACTCGCACACGGCGACCGGGCCGTTCTACTCGAGCGTCGACCTGACGCTGACCGGGCTCGTGCACTCCGGCGACGTCTGGACGCTCGGCGTCGGCAACCGCGACCTCGCCGACGACACGAGCGTGACCCACGACGCGAGCCTCCAGGCGATCGCGAACCACCTCGGCTCGGAGCTCGGCTCGCCGTACACGTACAGCGTCACGGTCACGGGCGGCGGCGCCGTCGTCCTCCACATCGCGAACCCCGCCGGTTTCAGCCTCAACGGCTCGACGCCGAACCTGAGCGGCCTGCAGCAGACCGCGGCGCCGGCGGCCAACACGGTCACGCGCACGACGGCGGCGGCCGACCACTCCGGGAACCCGCTGACGCTCTCGAGCGCCCAGGTCACGGTGCTGACCGCGGCCGCGGGCGACACGTGGACGATCGCCGCCGGCAGCTACCACTCCGATCCGTACACGGTCCAGTCCGGCGACAGCCCGACCGTCGTCGCCGGCCGGCTCGCGTCGAGCCTCGCTACGGCGCTCGGCTCGGCGGGGACGGCGACCGCGTCGAGCGGCGTCGTCTCGATCACGGAGTCGTCGGCGTTCACGGTGTCGGTCTCGATCGCGGGCTCGAACCCGACCGGGACGGCGTCGATCGCGGGGACGCCGTCGCCCGACACGCAGGTGCCGCTAGTCGAGTGGACGAGCGAGACGGTGACGATCCCGACCGCGTCGGTCCACCCCGGCGAGACGTGGCAGGTCACGCTGGACGGCACTCTCGTGCAAGCGGTGGTCACCGGCTCCGCCAGCGATCTCGCGACCGCCCTTGCGGGCAACGTCCCGGGCGGCTACACGACCCACGTCGCCGCGATCACCGGCGGCGCCACGCTGACGGTCGGCCGCTCGACGCCGTTCACATCGTCCAGGATCAACATCGTCCCGTCCGGCACGCTCACTGTCGACACGAACACGTACGTCACCCACGTCGTGACGATCGAAGCGGCGGCCGGGGAGGCCGGAACGTGGACGCTGACGCTCGGCGCCGATCACGTCGACCGCGTCGCAGGGCAGCGCGGACGCGACGGACGCCGTCGCGTCGGGGAACGTCGCCGCTGCTCTGGAGAGCGCGTGGGCGGCCTCGAGCTACACCGGCGACTACGTCGTCACCGCCTCCGGCGCCGACCTGACGATCACCCAGCGCACGACAGGATCCTTCACGCCGGCCGCCACCTTCGTGCCGACCGCATCGCTCACGGGGGCGAGCACGACCGTCGAGGTCGTCACCCTGCCCGCCGGCCCGGCGAACACCGACACGTTCGACCTCGTCGTCGCAGGCCACGACAACGGCGCCACCACCGGCTACACGAGCGGCACGACGCTCGCGACCGACCTCGCCACGTTCGCGAACGGGCTCACGGGCTTCACGGCCATCTCGTCGGGCAGCGTCGTCACGATCGCCTCGACCACCGGCGCCTCGTTCACCGTCACCATCAAGGTGAACGGCACCGACGCCACCACCGCAGACGTCGCGGCGGGGACCGGCGTCCGCTTCACCGGCTCCGGCACGCCGGTCGCAGGCGAGCACTGGCACGCAGCGGGCACTGACGTCTCCGGCAACTCGAGCCTCGGCGGCGCGCTGGACGGCCTCGCAGCCGCGCTCGGCGCGAACGCCGTACGCGAGGGCTCCGTCGTCACCCTCGTCGGCAGCGCGAACTCGAGCGCGAGCGTTACGCCGGCCGGCTCGTCGACCGTCGCATCCGGGAGCGAGACGACCCATGCGGTCACCGTCGTCGGGCCGGTCAACACCGGCGACACGTGGACGCTCGCCGTCGCCGGGACGCCGGTGCAGGCCTCGGCAGCGGACACCTCCACGGACGATCTCGCAAGCGCCCTCGCGTTGGCCGTCTCCGGCTCCTACAGCGCCGTCTCGGTCGGCTCGACGATCTACGTCACCGGCGCCACGGCGTTCACGCTCGCAAACGGCGGCGTCGGCCGCTCGAGCGGCGCCGGCAGCGGCACGCTCTCCGGCTCGCCGCAGCTCACGTGGACGCAGACGGTCTCGCTCTCGCCCGCGGGCAGCCCGGCGATCGGGCTCGGCGACACGTGGACGATCACGGTCGGCGGCGTCACCTACTCCGCGCGTGTCACCTCCACGTCGACGTCCCCGAACCCGACCTTCCGGCTCAACGGCTCCACCACCGACGTGCAGTACGCGAGCCTCGCTGCCGCGCTCGCGGCTGCGCTTGCCGGCGTGCCCGGCGTCATGGCGTCGGTCGTCGACGGGACGACGTTCACCGTCTCGAACGTCGACGGGACGCCGCTCGGCATCGGCCAGGCGAAGCAGAGCCGCGTCGGCGGGACGCTCACCACCTCGACCCTGGACACGAACGTCCACTACGAATCGGTGACCGCGACGCTGCTCGGCACCGTCGCGCCGGCGCCGACCGAGCGCTGGACGCTGACGGTCGACGGTATCGCCTATGCGTACATCGTGCAGTCCGGCGACACGCTCGGCGACGTCGCCACGGGCCTTGCGGCGGCCTACAACGGCGCCGCGCACGACGCGAACCTCCATGCTCACGCTCAGCGGCGACCAGATCACGATCACGGATCACTCGAGCGGCGGCGTCGATCCGTTCTCGTTCTCGATCACGCGCGGCGGCGACGGCGTCAAGGGCGTCATCGACATCGACAACGCGAACAACGTCGTCTCCAGCGTCCAGGTGCCGGTCGTCCTGCCCGGGTGGCAGTGGATCGTCGCGCTCTTCCCGTGGGCCGCGCCGTACTTCGAGGTGGCGGACAGCCTCGGCTTCACCGCACAGCCCGAGTTCCAGCTGATCGGGCCGGACGGGCACACGGTGCTCGCGACGGCGACCTGCAAGCTCAACATCGGTGCGACCCAGGCGGGAGCCGGCAACGTCAACTGCTCGAGCCAGGCCGACCCCGGCAGTGCGCAGGCGAGCGACCCGTTCCTCGAGTACACCTTCACGCAGGCCGGCACGTACACCGTCAAGGTCGGCGCGCTCGTCACGTGGAACGGCGCCACCACGTTCCTCGACGTCCCGAACACGTTCTTCGCGAACGGCTTCCAGGGCGTCGAGCCGGGCATGCACTACTCGCTCTACATCTCCCTGCAGAACCACGACACGAACCCGAACGCGCTCTCGCTCGTCGGCAAGCAGATCACGATCACCGCGGGCGCCGGCGCCGGCCAGACCGCGACGATCACCGCCTACGACCCGGCGACGGGCACGTACACGCTCGACCAGCGGTGGGCGACCGCGCCGGACGCCGGCAGCCGGTTCCAGATCACCGAGAGCACCTCGTCGCTGCCCGGCTACGCGCCGGTCACCGACGGCTACCAGATCGTGCTGACGAGCGATCCGGGCGCCGGCAGCACCGTCTACGTCGACGTCACGCCGCAGCCGACGCCGACGTACAACGCCGACCAGGCGTTCGACCCGAACTCGAACTACGGCCAGAACAACGCAGTCCAGGTGCGGGTGCAGACGCCTCGGGCGCACTTCCTGCTCACCGGCGTGCCGTCGGCCGGCGAGACGTGGACGATCCTGATCAACGACCGGCCGTTCTCCTACCGCGTCCAGAACGGCGACTCGCTGTCGACGATCGCCCAGGCGCTGGCCGCCGCGATCAACGCCGCCGGCGCCGGCTACTCGGCCACCGTGAACGGCGACGACGTGCTCGTCACGGGCTCCCCGTTCTACGCCGCGTTCCAGATCACGCACGACCTCGCGGGCGGGGCCACGGTCAGCCCGGCGCTCTCGAGCGGCGCGGCAATCGCCTTCACCGGGACGCCGATCCTCGGCGAGACGTGGACGCTGACGCTCGACGGGACGCATGCGTTCTCGACGACCGTCGTCGCCGGCGACACGCTCGCCGCAGTCGTCCAGCGCATCGCCGCTCAGCTGCTGCCCTCGACCGGGTACACGTACTCGATCGCCGGCACGGTGCTGAACGTCACCCGCTCGGCCGGGACGGGCTCGCTGACCGCCTCCGTCTCCGTCTCCGCGCCGACCACCGGCTCGATCGGCGTCAGTACGTTCTTCAACGAGGCGATCGTCTCGTTCCCGAACGTGCAGCCGACCGACGGCGAGACCTGGACGCTCAACGTCGACGGGACGCCGTACACGGTCGCTTCCCATGCGGGCCAGAGCCTCGCGGACGTCGTTGCCGCGCTCGGCAGCGCGGTCGCGCAGAACTTCGACTACGCGGTCAGCATCGGCCTCAACTCGCTCGTGATCGTCCACGGCTTCTGGCTGTTCGACTTCTTCTCCTCGATCAGCGTCTCCGGCTCGGTCACGCTCGACCTGCTCACCCACGGACAGGATCCGCATTCGCTCACCCAGTCCGGCGCGAACGTGACGCTCACCGGGACGCCGGATCCGGGCGAGGTCTGGACGCTCACCCTCGACGGCAACCGCTACGCGACGTACTACACGAGCGGCGGCCTCTCGGCGATCGCGTCGCAGCTCGCGGCGCAGATCCCGACGACCTTCGCGCAGTCGCAGGGCGGCCCGTACTACTCGGTGTCGGTCAGCGGCGCGACGCTGACCCTGCACCGGCTCGACCAGCAGGCGACCGTCAGCGCGTCGCTCGCCGTCACGGACTTCGGCGGCGCAGGCGTCACGCCCACCCGCCCGGTCGGCGTCTCGATCGCGCTGAGCGGGACGCCGGCGACCGGCGAGATCTGGACGCTGACGCTCGACGGCAACACGTACGCGACCGCCCCGTACTCGGGCAGCGGCGGTCTGGCGGCGATCGCCTCGCAGCTCGCCGCCCTGATCCCGACGACTCCGACCGCGGCGCACGGCGGCGCGTACTACACGTGGTCACTGCCGACCGGCGGCACGACGCTGACGGTCCGCCGCGTCGACCAGGCCGCGCCGGTGACCGCGTCGGTGTCGGTCTCGAACCCCTCGACCGCGCAGACCGTCGTCGTCAACGCGACGAAGACGAGCGTCACGTACTCCGGCCTGCCGCTCGGCGGAGAGGTCTGGGCCGTGACGGTCGACGGGAAGACGTACTCGTACGTGTCGAGCGGCAGCGAGAGCGTGCTCTCGATCGTGAACACGCTCGCCGGCGCGATCACCGGTGCCTACACCGTCACAGTGAGCGGCTCGACGACCAGCGCCACGCTGACGATCGTCGCCAACGCCGAGTCCGTGCTCGACGCGTTCGGCTCGGTCGTGCTCGACACGCAGGAGACGCAGGGCACCGGCACGGCGACCGCCTCCGGGTCGGCCGTCACGATCACGCTGCCCGGCGCCTCGGTCGTCGGCCAGGGCGAGACGTGGACGCTGACCGCGGACGGCAGGGACTACGCCTACACCGTCCAGCTCGGCGACGGGCTCGCGCAGATCGTCGCCGGACTCGTCGCCTCCGTCACGCTGTCCGGGCTCTACCACGTCACGTCGGACTCCTCGTCGATCACGCTCAACCGCGTCGACGGGACGACTGCGTCCGCCTCGCTCTCCGTCTCGACGCTCGGGGCCGCGGGCGGCAGCGCGCAGGGCACGAGCGTCGCGATCGACTTCGAGGGCCAGCCGACGCAGGGCGAGATCTGGACGCTCAACGTCGACGGCACGTCGTACTCCTTCGCCGTCCTCTACGGCGACACGCTCTCCGACATCGCCGCCGGCCTCGGCGCCGACCTCTCGCTCCAGACCTACCGCGTCTCGGTCGTCGGCCGCGTCCTCACGATCACTCGGCTCGACGGCGGCCTGCTCTCCGCCGGCGTCGCGATCACGCCCGACAGCCGCGGCGGCGCGGTGATCACGCAGCAGCTCGTCTTCACCGGCGGAGCCGGCGGGACCTGGAACCAGGCGCAGACGGTGACGGTCGAGGCGATCGACAACACGTTCGTCGACGGCCACGACGCGCTCGTCTTCCCGCCGATGACCGGACGCACCGACCAGATCCTCGGCCCGGTGATCATCGACGGCGGCCTGGGCGTCAACCCCGAGCCGTTCCTGACGCATCCGCTGACGCTGCCGGGCGAGACGAATCTGCCGCTCGGCCGACGGCACGATCACCTGCCCCGACGGTACGACGTCGTGCCTCGGCACGATCGGCGGCAACGCGTACTTCACCGACGTGAACGCGACGAGCGTCAGCGCGGCGACCGGCCAGCGGCCCGGTTTCGACCCGCGCATGAACGACTACGCGTACACGGTCGAGTTCCTGAACGGCACCGCCGCCCAGGAGACGCTCGACGTCGACCACATCTCGAGCGACATGCTCTCCGTCGCCAACCCGACGCCGTTCACCGTCTCGCTCGCCGGCGGCGACTACCGGTTCGTCGGCACGCCCGACCAGTCGATGACCACGGGCACCCTTCCGACGAGGACGCTCGTGTTCACCGACCCGAACATCGAGTGGACGCAGGCGACGGTCGCCCTGAGCGGCACCCCGCGCGCCGGCGACATGTGGGTGCTCACGCTCGCCGGTCAGGAGTTCACGCACATCGTCGTCACCGGCGACTCCCTGACGTCGATCGTGGTCGAGCTCGCGGCGCTCGTCACGGCGGCCGGCTACACCGTGCAAGTCACCGGCTCCGGGCTCTCGATCGCGCTCCCGAGCGGCCTGCCGTTCAGCGTCGGCTTCGAGATCGTCGGGTCGACCACGGGCGAGAGCGTCACCGGCTCGGCCACCGTCAGCGGCACCGCCACGCGGACCGCCACCGGGAGCATCACCGACGGCTCGCGGAACACCTCGACGCTCACGTTCACGGACGGCCCGCTCCAGTGGACCGCGGCCGACATCTCGTTCAACGGGCTTCCGAACACCGGCGACACGTGGACGCTGACGCTCGGCGGCTCGGCGTACTCGTACACCGTCGACGCGAGTGACGACGTCGCGTCGCTCGTCGCGCTCAAGCTCGCTGCGCTTGCGCAGGCCGACGGCTGGAACGTCGAGGCGCGCGTCGGGATTCTCGGCGACAGCCAGCTCCTCGTCTCCGACGGCGGCGCGGCCTTCGGGATCGGGTTCGAGATCGTCGCCGCCCCCGGCAGGAGCGTCCTCGGCTCGGTGAGCGTCACCGGCACGCCGACCGACACCACCGGCCACTTCACGATGGCCGCCGTCCAGATCCTCGGTACCGCCGACGCGACGACGTGGACCCTGACGCTGAACGGCACCGCGTACACGTACGAGTCGACCTCGAACGACATCGAGAAGGTCGCGCCCGGCCTGGCGCCGTTCATCGGCTCGAACTTCGCGCCGGTCGTCTCCGGCACGCAGGTCTTCTTCAAGACCGGCTGGGACGTTGCTGCGGACGGCAGCCAGCTCGTCCCGAGCGTCGGCGACCAGTACTACGTCGCGCCGCTGAACCTGAACACCCGCGTCGACGAGTCGACCCAGGTCGACACCCTGCTCGTGGACAACACCAACAGCCCGTCCGACGAGACCGGCGTCATCACCGAGAACACGATCACCGGCCTCGGAATGGGCGGGGACACGACGATCGCCGGCCAGACGATCCCCGGCGGGATCAGCTACTCGAACATCGAGACGCTGGACGTGCAGCTCGGGAGCGGCAACAACCACCTCACGGTCGCGAGCACGGGCGACGGCAACACGTTCATTTCGACCGGCGCCGGCAACGACACGGTTGATGTCGTCACCACCGTCGGGCACACGTCGGTCTCGACCGGTGACGGCAACGACACCGTCGACGTCCACAACGAGCAGAGCATCCTCCAGCTCGGCGGCCTGCTGACGATCGACACGGGCGCCGGCTCCGACACGGTCACCGTCGACAACTCCGGTGCGACGGGTAACACGGACACGACCATCACCGGCTCGACGATCACCGGCACGGCGCCGCTCGTCGTCGCCGAGGAGCAGACGATCGTCGTACAGGCCGTAGGCGGCACGGCGACGCTCCTGCTGCCGGACGCGCAGTTCGCGAGCTCGATCCAGCTCGACTATCTGCACGACAACGCCGTGTCGCTGGCAGGCAAGCTCCAGGCCGCCTACGGCTTCGACGACATCGCGGTCACCGAGACGACGACGTCGACGACGCACACCTTCACGATCAGCTTCGTCGGCGCGCATGCGGGCATCGACTACGGGCAGATCGCGTGGGCGGGGGTCTGGACGATGACGACGCCGGACAGCGGCTCGTTCACGCTGCGCGACCCGAACTACGGCCAGGCGACGCTCACCGGGCCGGTCGACGCGGCCACGCTCACCGGCGCGCTCCAGGCGATCTACCGCACGACGAGCGACGTCGTCGCGACCGCGACCGGTACGCCCGACGTCTTCACGGTGACGTTCACGGGGGCGCACGCAGGGCTCGACTTCACGCAGCTCAAGATCGGCACCGACACCGTCGTCACGCCGGTGACGCTGCTCGTGCCGCGGGTCGACGCCTCGGCCAGCGTCCAGACCGCGACCGTCCGGGACGGCACGACGACGCCCGACCGCGACGTCGTCCAGACCATCGACGTCGGCGGCGTCACGGGCGGCTCGTTCGTCCTCCACTACGTCCTGCCGGACTCGCAGGGTGTGCTCCAGGACGTCGCGACGGGCGCGATTCCGGTCAACGCGAGCGCGGACGACCTGTTCACGGCGCTGAACGCCGTGCTCAACCCGAACAACGTCAACCCGGCGCTGCCGTTCACCGACAACGTCGCGGTCGAGAAGCACGGGACGATCTTCACGATCACGTACCAGGGCTCGATGCGGAAGCAGTCGATCGCCTACATCGACACCTCCGCCGTCACCTGCACCACCGCCACCTGCACCGTCGTCGTCCTGACCCGCACCTCCGGGGTCGACTACGCCAACGTCGAGACGCTGAACGTCGACCTCGGCAGCGGCGACGACGTCGTCAACGTCCAGGGCACGACGGCGACGACGAACCTGTCGACGGCGGCCGGCGACGACCGGATCTACGTCTCCTCGGGCGCGAACGTCGGCCTCGCCGACCATCCGAGCTTCATCGGCGGCACGCTCGACAACCTGCTCGGCACGCTGAACATCGACGCCGGCACCGGGCGTCAGACGCTGATGATCAGCGACGAGGCCTCGGCGACCGGCGACGCGCACGCGCTGATCACGCGAGACGCCGTGCCCGCAGTGCAGGCGGATCCGCATCTGACCCCGACCGCCGACCTGTTCCTCACGGGCTTCGCCCCGGCCGGGATCTCGATCACCGCCGCCGCGACCGGAAACTTCGCCGGCGGGATCACGATCTGGATGGGCTCCGGCGACGACCACGTCCTCGTCGATGCGACGCACTACCGCGCCGGCGTCAACGAGGTCACGACGCTCAACACGGGCCTTGGCGACGACAACGTGGTCGTCCAGCTGAGCGACGGCACCGACGGCGCGTTCGTCCTCGACACGCAGGGCCCGGACGAGAACGTGCTCCCGCTCACGTCCCCGGTGCAGACCGGCGACTACAACACGCCTGCTGACACGGTCGGGGTCACCGTCGACGGGACGCCGCTCACGGCCGACCAGTTCGTGGTCGATGCCGCACTCCACCTGGTCGGCGTGATGGTCAGCCCGCCGCCGGGCGCGGTCGCGACCGTGACCCTGACGAAGCCGACCGTGACGGCGTTCACGCTCGGCGCGTCGCACAGCGTCTCGTTCGGCGGACCGCTGAACCTCGGCCCGACAGACACGCTCAGCGCCACCGTGAACGGCGTGGCGGTCGAAGCGTCCCAGATGACGGTCGACCCCGTCCTCGGCGTCGTCACCTTCGCCTCGACCGCGAACATGCCGGTCGGCGCGCTCGTCCTGATCGAGATCATCCGGCACCTCATGCAGACGTTCGCGCTACCGCAGGCCTCCGGCCGCGACGACGACGTCGCCGACGCGTCGGCGTCGACGCTGCCGATCACGATCTTCGGCGGCCAGGGCAACGACACGATCACGGCCGGCGTCGGCGGCGACGTCATCTTCGGCGACCGCGGCCGCGTCCTCTGGTTCCAGCCCGGGACGGTCGTGCCGCCGATCCCGCAGGACGGCGTCTCCGTCGCGCTGCTGACGCAGCTCGAGTCGATGGCGGTTGCGGTCGCGGGCGGCGGCGGGCCGGCCTCCGACGGGATGACGCGGCTCTGGGGTCTCGCGCTGACGATCGACCCGGCGGTCGGCGGGAACGACACGATCAACGTCCCGGTCGGCAACGACGTCGTCTTCGGCGGCCAGGGCGACGACACGATCAACCTCGGCGCCGGGACGAACCTCGTCTTCGGCGACAGCGGCTACGCCCAGTGGGCGGTCTCGCCGGACGGCACGACGAGCGAGATCGCGCTCGCCGCGTCGATGCTCCCGGGCACCGGCGGCAACGACACGATCACGACCGGGACCGGCAGCAACGTCATCGTCGGCGGCGCGGGCGACGACACGATCCAGCTCGGTAGCCTCGGGACGAACATCGTGCTCGGCGACAACGGCTCGATCGTCGCCGCGCCGTTCAGCGGCCCGCTCTTCCACAACCTGCCGATCGTCCTCTCGAGCATCGAGACGACGGCGCCCGGCGTCGGCGGCAACGACCAGATCTCTACCGGCTCCGGCGACCAGATCGTCTTCGGTGGCTCGGGCAACGACGTGATCAGCACCGGTTCCGGGTCGAACATCGTCTTCGGCGACGACGGCCGCCTCGACTGGAGCTCGGCGAACGGGCAGCCGATCGTGCTCGACGCGATCTCCACGTCGGAGTCCGACGGCGCAGCCGACACGATCACGATGGGCTCCGGCCCGAACATCGTCATCGGCGGCGCCGGCGGCGACGTGATCAGCGGCGGCACCAACACGAACATCGTCCTCGGCGACAGCGGCGCCATCTACGGCGTGGCCGGCAACCCGTCGCCGTTCGGTTCCTCCCGATCACGGTCGGGATGGTCGAGACGACGGCGCCCGGCATCGGCGGCGACGACCAGATCACCGTCGGCAGCGGCAGCGCGATCGTCATGGGCGGCACCGGGTCCGACTCGATCGAGACCGGCACCAACACGAGCTTCATCTTCGGCGACGACGGCTACATCACCTGGACGGGCTCGATCTACAACCCGGAGAACCTCGTGTGGACGGGCGCCAACAGCGATCCGACGAACATCGACCTCGTCGCCTCGACCGACCCGACCGACGGCGGGAACGACCAGATCACGATCGGCGCGGGACGCGCGATCGTCGTCGGCGGGGTCGGCGACGACACGATCACCGGCGGTTCCGGGACGAACGTGATCCTCGGCGACGACGGCCGGATCTTCGCCGCGGGACAGAACACGAGCCCGTTCGGCTCGCTCCCGATCACGCTCGGCATGGTCGAGACCACCGACCCGGGCTACGGCGGCAACGACGTCATCCAGACCGGCACGGGCAGCGCGATCGTCATGGGCGGCACGGGCGCCGACACGATCTCGACGGTGCTCGGCGGCTCGGGCGGCAGCGACAACACGAACTTCGTCTTCGGCGACGACGGCTACATCACGTGGGTCGGCGCCGAGCTGAACCCGGAGAACCTCTCGTGGGCCGGTGCGAACCTCGACCCGTCGAACATCGACCTGGTCGCCTCGACGACGCCGAGCGACGGCGGGAACGACCAGATCACGATCGGCGCGGGCCGCGCGATCGTCGTCGGCGGCGCCGGCAACGACACGATCACCGGCGGCTCCGGGACGAACGTGATCCTCGGCGACAGCGGCCGGATCTTCGCCGCGGGCGCCAACACGAATCCGTTCGGGACGCTGCCGATCACGCTCGGCATGGTCGAGACGACGGCGCCGGGGATCGGCGGGAGCGACACGATCTCGGTGGGTGCCGGCAGCGCGGTCGTGATGGGCGGCACCGGCGCCGACTCGATCACCACCGGCTCGAGCACGAGCTTCGTCTTCGGCGACGACGGCTACATCACCTGGGTCGGCAGCGAGCTGAACCCGGAGCACCTGTCCTGGGCCGGCGCCAACAGCGATCCGACGAACATCGACCTGGCGGCCTCGACCGACTACGCCGACGGCGGCAACGACCAGATCACGATCGGCGCCGGCCAGGCGATCGTCGTCGGCGGCGCCGGCGACGACACGATCACGGGCGGCTCCGGAACGAACGTGATCCTCGGCGACAGCGGCCGGATCTTCGCCGCCGGCCAGAACACGAGTCCGTTCGGGACGCTCCCGATCACCCTCGGGATGGTCGAGACGAGCGCGCCGGGCATCGGCGGCGACGACACGATCCAGACCGGCTCGGGCAGCGCGATCGTGATGGGCGGCACCGGCGCCGACACGATCTCGACGGTGCTCGGCGGGTCCGGCGGCAACGACAACACGAACTTCGTCTTCGGCGACGACGGCTACATCACCTGGGTCGGCGCCGAGTTGAATCCTGACGGCCTCACCTGGGCCGGCGCCAACACGGATCCGACGAACATCGACCTGGTCGCCTCGACGACGCCGAGCGACGGCGGGAACGACCAGATCACGATCGGCTCCGGACGCGCAATCGTCGTCGGCGGCGCCGGCGACGACACGATCACCGGCGGCTCGGGGACGAACGTGATCCTGGGCGACAGCGGCCGCATCTTCGCCGCCGGAGAGGACACGAATCGCTTCGGGACGCTGCCGATCACGATCGGCATGGTCGAGACGACGGCGCCGGGCGTCGGCGGAAACGACACGATCCAGATCGGCTCGGGCAGCGCGATCGTGATGGGCGGCACGGGCGCGGACAACATCACCACGAGCTCGAGCACGAGCTTCGTGTTCGGCGACGACGGCTACATCACGTGGGTCGGCTCGGAGCTGAACCCGGAGAACCTCTCCTGGGCCGGCGCGAACGCCGATCCGACGAACATCGACCTCGTCGCGTCGACCGACTACGCCGACGGCGGAAACGACACGATCGTCGTCGGCTCCGGCGAGGCGATCGTCGTCGGCGGCCAGGGCGACGACACGATCACGGGCGGCTCCGGGACGAACGTGATCCTCGGCGACAGCGGCCGCATCTTTGCCGCGTCGGCCGACACCAACCCGTTCGGCGATCTGCCGATCACGCTGGGCATGGTCGAGACGAGCGCTCCGGGAATCGGCGGCGCGGACACCGTCCAGGTCGGCACGGGCAGCGCGATCGTGATGGGCGGCACCGGCGCCGATTCGATCACGACCGGCTCGAGCACGAGCTTCGTGTTCGGCGACGACGGCTACATCACGTGGGTCGGCTCGGAGCTGAACCCGGAGAACCTCTCCTGGGCCGGCGCGAACGCCGATCCGACGAACATCGACCTCGTCGCCTCGACCGACTACGCGGACGGCGGGAACGACCAGATCACGATCGGCTCGGGCCAGGCGATCGTCGTCGGCGGCCAGGGCGACGACACGATCACGGGCGGCTCCGGGACGAACGTGATCCTGGGCGACAGCGGGCGCATCTTCGCCGCGGGCGCCAACACGAACCCGTTCGGGACGCTGCCGATCACGCTGGGCATGGTCGAGACGACGGCGCCGGGGATCGGCGGCAACGACACGATCTCGCTCGGCACCGGCAGTGCGATCGTCATGGGCGGCACGGGCGCCGACAACATCACGACGAACACGAGCACGAGCTTCGTCTTCGGTGACGACGGCTACATCACCTGGGTCGGCTCCGAGCTCAACCCCGAGGGCCTCACATGGGCCGGCGCGAACAGCGATCCGACGAACATCGACCTCGTCGCCTCGACCGACACCTCGGACGGCGGCAACGACCAGATCACGATCGGCTCCGGCCAGGCGATCGTCGTCGGCGGCCAGGGCTCGGACACGATCACCGGCGGCTCGGGCACGAACGTGATCCTGGGCGACAGCGGCCGGATCTTCGCCGCCGGCCACAATACGAACCCGTTCGGGACGCTGCCGATCACGCTCGGCATGGTCGAGACGACCGCGCCCGGCGTCGGCGGCAACGACACGATCCAGACCGGTGCCGGCAGCGCGATCGTGATGGGCGGCACGGGCGCCGACTCGATCACGACGAGCTCGAGCACGAGCTTCGTCTTCGGCGACGACGGCTACATCACCTGGGTCGGCAGCGAGCTCAACCCCGAGGGCCTCACGTGGGCCGGCGCGAACAGCGATCCGACGAACATCGACCTCGTCGCCTCGACCGACACGTCGGACGGCGGCAACGACCAGATCACGATCGGCTCCGGCCGCTCGATCGTCGTCGGCGGCCAGGGCGACGACACGATCACCGGCGGCTCCGGGACGAGCGTCATCCTCGGCGACAGCGGCCGCATCTACTCCGCCTCGTCCGACACGAACCGCTTCGGCGACCTGCCGATCACGCTGGGCATGGTCGAGACGACGTCCCCCGGCATCGGCGGCAACGACACGATCACGACGCTCGACGGCAGCGCGATCGTCATGGGCGGCACGGGCGCCGACACGATCACCACCGGTGCCGGCACGAACATCGTCTTCGGCGACGACGGCTACATCACCTGGGTCGGCGCCGAGCTCAACCCGGACAACCTCGTCTGGGCGGGCGCGGACGCGAACCCGGCCGACATCGACCTCGTCGCCTCGACGTCGCCGAGCGACGGCGGGAACGACACGATCACCGTCGGGGCCGGGGACGCGATCATCGTCGGCGGCTTCGGCGACGACACGATCACCGGCGGCACCGCGAGCAACATCATCTTCGGCGACAGCGGCGAGATCGACGCGGCGCTGACCGACACGAACCGGTTCGGCGGCCTGCCGATCACGGTCGGGGTCGTCAAGTCCACCGCACCGACGATCGGCGGGAACGACACGATCTTCGGCGCGGCCGGCCCGGATCTGATCGTCGGCGGCATCGGCAGCGACGGCATCGCCGCGTTCGAGGGCGACAACATCGTCATCGGCGACAACGGCGAGCTCGACTTCGACACGAACACCGGCGCGCTCGTGACCGCCGAGACGACGGCGCCGACGGCCGGCGGCGGCTCGGACGTCATCACTTCCGGCTCCGGCCGCGACGTCATCCTCGGCGGCCAGGGCGACGACACGATCCTCGCCGGCGGCGGCGACAACGTCGTCTTCGGCGACGACGGCGTCGCGACGTTCGACCCCGCAATCCTCGTGCACATGACGAGCACGGACACCGGCGAGGACGGCCCGGCGCTCGGCGGCAACGACACGATCACGACCGGCTCGGGCAACGACGTCATCGTCGGCGGCATGGGCAACGACCTCATCAATGCCGGCGAGGGGAACAACGTCGTCTTCGGCGACAGCGCCGACCTCACGTTCACCCTTGCAAGCGTGCTCGTGACGGCGACGTCGCTGGCCCCGGGCTTCGGCGGCAACGACACGATCACGACCGGCGCCGGCTTCGACGTGGTCGTCGGCGGCTTCGGAGTCGACTCGATCTCCGCCGGCACCGGGACGAACGTCGTCATGGGCGACAGCGCGATGCTGACCTTCGACCCGCTGACGGGCGTGCTGCTCACGGCGACCTCGATCGGCACCGCCTTCGGCGGCAACGACGTGATCAGCACCGGCACCGGCAACGACGTCGTCGTCGGCGGCAGCGGCTCCGACACGATCACCGACGCGGGCGGCTCGAACATCGTCATCGGCGATAACGCGACCATCGGCTGGACGGCGAGCCAGGGCGGCTTCACCGGGATCAGCGCGACGAACCCGACCGACGGCGGCCCGGACACGATCACGATCCTCGGCACGGGCACGAACTGGGTGATGGGCGGCACCGGCGGCGACACCATCACCACCGGCGACGGCAACGACCTGATCTTCGGCGACTTCGGCTCGCTGACCGGGAACGTCCCGGTGACGCCGTTCGTCCCGAGCGTGCCGGTCGACTGGGCCTACACGTCGATCTTCACGCAGAACGCCAGCACGCCCATCGGCGCCGACGACGTGATCTACGCCGGCAACGGCCGGAACATCGTGATCGGCGGCCAGGGCAACGACCTGATCGTCAGCGGCAACGGCGACGACGACCTGATCGGCGGCCACAACGTGCCCGGCGGCCAGGACGGCAGCGACCTGATCGACGGCGGCGGCGGCAACGACGTGATCGCCGGCGACAACGCCTCCATCCTCGGCAACGGCCTCGTCACGAGCCCGCTCGACCGGACGCTGACGGCGCCGACGATCTACAGCGCCGTGGCCAACCCCGACGGCTCGTTCACGTACCTGCCGAACGTCAGCACGGCTCCGGCGTTCGACCCGACCGGCGTGCTCGAGCGGACGATCGTCCTCTTCGACGGCGGCACGACCAACTCGACGCTCTACGGCAACGACGTCCTCGCCGGCGGCGCGGGCAACGACCTGATCTTCGGCGAGATGGGCAACGACGTGATCCAGGGCGACAGCTCGATCACCGTGAACACCGCCTCGCTCGTGTCCGCCGGCGCCGCGACCGACGGCAACGACTACATCGAAGGCGGCGGCGGCACCGACCTGATCTTCGGCGACTACGGCCAGGACGTGCTGATCGGCGGCAGCTCCGACCTCTTCGGCTACACGACGCCGGCCCAGCGCCCCGACGGCGCCGACCTGATCTTCGGCGACGCGGGCACCGCGATCGGCCTCAACGACCCGGGCGACACGTCCGCGAACGGGCACGCGCACAACGCCGACGTGATCCTCGGCGACAACGGCGACGTCTACCGCCTTGTCGGCGCGGACGGGCGGTTCCTCGGCTTCAACTACGACAACTACGCGGGTGCCACCGAGCACATCGTCCCGACCGCCGTGCGCCTGATCGACTACAGCCCGTACGGCGACACGAGCTACACGACCTGCGACAGCAGCGATCCGAACACCTGCTGGACTGTCACGACCACGCACCCGGCGAACATCGGCGGCGGCGACATCCTGCACGGCGAAGCCGGCAACGACGTCATCTACGGCGAGACGGGCGCCGACACGCTCTTCGGCGATGGCCAGGACGACCAGCTCTACGGCAACTCCGGCAACGACTGGATCTCCGGCGGCACCGGCGACGACGGCGTCCTCGGCGACGACGGCCTGCTGGAGCCGGCCCGCAACGCGATCGCCGAGCCGCTCTACGGCCTCGCCGCGACGACGCAGCTGACGCTGAGCACCGGCGACGGGAACGCGGACGACATCGTCGTCACCGTCAACGTGACCGGGCAGCTCAACTACACGGCGATCGAGCAGCCGTTCTTCGCCGGCGGCAACGACATCATCTACGGCGGCCTCGGCAACGACTTCCTGCACGGCGGCGGCGGCGACGACGCGATGTCGGGCGCCGAGGCGTTGCCGCTCTACTACGACAACGGGCACAACCCGCTTGGCGTCCTCGCCTCGCTCGCGCAGTACTACACCGCCGGCAACGTGCTCGGGTACAACAGCTCGTCGCAGACCTTCCGCTATTACAACCCGTACGACCCGTTCGAGAAGATCATGGTCGGGCCGGGAATCGACTTCCTGCTCAACTTCGTCTCGGCGACCTCGTTCGACGCGACGACGCCCCAGACGGTCGTCGACGACGGCCGGGACGTCCTCTTCGGCGACGGCGGCAACGACTGGCTCGTCGGGGGCACGAACCAGGACGTCATGTTCGGCGGCTACGGCAACGACGTTCTCCAGGCGGACGACAACCTCGACTCGACCAACGTGTCCGTCCCGGTCACCTACGACAGCCTCTGCTCGCTCGTGACCTCCTACTCGTCCAGCTCGCGCGAGGCGCACAACCTCTGCGACCAGCTCAGCAACATCCAGTACTGGGATGCCCACTCCCGCTACTACGACCCGACGAACGACCTCGACGCGTGGGTCGAATGGGTTACGAACGACATCAACTGCGTCTTCACCGCGGACGAGGCGGCGACCCTGATCCGCTTCGCGCAGGCGCTGAAGCCCGGCTACGACCCGAACGCGAACGACACCGTCGACCCGCGCGGCACCGGCCCGACGAACGCCGACATCGCCTTCGGCGGCGCCGGCCACGACATCCTGATCGCGAACACCGCCGGCGACCGGCTGATCGACTGGCAGGACAGCTTCAACACGTACGTCTACCCGTGGGAAGGCAGCCCCGGCCGCACCGTGATCGACGACCAGAACGAGGACGTCATCCAGGTGCTCTACGACCTCTCGCTCGCCCTCGGCGCAGACCCGACGCGGTCCGAGACGGTGGCGCCGTGGCACGGCCAGCCGGATCCGTCCTTCCGCAACGGCGAGCCGTTCGGTGAGCTCGGCCTCGTCGTGCCGCAGGACGGCGACTGGCACGAGCAAACCGGCCCGAGCCCGTGGTTGCCGTGGTGGCACGACGGCACCAACCCGGGCCTCGACGTCGAAGGTGAGCCGGATTACGGCAGCCTCGGCCTGGTCGTCCTGCTCACGCCGTCCGCACACCCGCAGCAGATCGAGAGCATCTGGCACGTCGACGACACCGCCGAGGCCCTCCTGAACCGCATCGTCGTCCGCGGCCAGCTCACCGCGGCCGAGTACGCGAGCCTGTCCGCGCCGAACCTCGAGGCTCTGAACGACCTGATCTACAACGGACTCGTCGCCAAGGTCGGCGGCGTCTGGATGCCGACCAACGCGACGTGGCTCGATCTCGGGCTCGCCGATCCGCCGGTGATCACCGGCCTGGGCGCGCCCTCGAAGCCCACCCCGACGACGCCGATCGTCGTCTCGGGCACCGGCGACGCCGGCGACACGATCACCGTCTACTCCGACGGCGGATACGTCGGCGCGAGCACCGTCGCGGCCGACGGCACGTGGGCGGTCACGATCTTCCTGCCGGTCGGCTACCAGCACGACATCACGGCGACGCAGACGGTCAACCAGCTCCCCGAGGTCGGCCTGACGAGCGGCCAGAGCTGCGACGTCGAAATCACGGTCTACCCGGACCCGCCGGCGATCACGTTCACCTCGACACCGGGCCCGACGACGAGCTCCACGCCGGTCACCGTCAGCGGCACCGGTGACGCCGGCGACACGGTCACGCTCTACGACGGCTCGCACAGCATCGGCTCGGCGACCACCGGCGCCGCCGGCACCTGGACGCTCACCGTCAACCTGGCGGTCGGCACGCACAGCCTGACGGCGACGCAGACGACGCCGGGCGGCCGTTGGTCGCCGCCGCAGCTGACGAGCGACCGGAGCGCCGTCGCAAGCGTCACCGTGTACGCGCCGCCGCCGGCGCCGACCGTCAGCCTGCCCATCGGTTCGCTCGCCGCGCTCACGATCAGCGGTTCGGGTGTCGCCGGCGACACGGTCACCGTCTACGAGGGGACGAATGTGATCGGCACGGCGCTCGTCGCCCCGAACGGCGGCTGGACGCTATCCGTCACGCTGGGTCTCGGCAAGCACACGCTGTTCGCCAGGCAGACGAGCCCGCTGTCCGGCTTCACCGGCAACGCGAGCTCGAACGCCTCCACGACGATCTACGCGCAGCCGGTGCCGCCGGCGATCACCGGAGCCACGACCCCGGCGCAGACGAAGACGACGACCCCGGTGACGGTGTCCGGAACCGGTGCGGCCGGCTACGCGATAGCGCTCTACGACGGCGGGACCCTGATCGGCTCGACGACGGTCGGGTCGAACGGCACCTGGTCGCTGAAGGTCAATCTCGGCGTCGGCGTCCATACTCTGACCGCGACGCAGACCCTGGTCGCGGCCGTCACGAGCGACCCGAGCGGCGGCTTCTCGGTCACGGTCATGCCGCCGAACCCGGTCGCCCCGACGATCGACTCACTGCCGTCCGCGACGATCTCGTCCACGGTCACGGTGACCGGCAAGGGCGTCGCCGGCGACTCGATCACCCTCTACGACAGCGGCGTCGTGATCGGTACGACGACGATCCAGGCGGACGGCACGTGGTCGCTGACCGTCACGCTCGGGCTCGGGTCGCACCAGCTGAGGGCGACGCAGGCCGACGCGGTCTGGCCGCTCACGAGCGTCCTCAGCTCGACCGTCTCGTTCACGATCTACGTTCAGCCGGCTCCGCCCGCGATCACGTCGATCTCGACTCCCGCCCCGACGAAGACGACCGCGCAGGTCACGGTCGCCGGCACCGGCGTCGCGGGCGAGACGATCACGCTCTACGACGGCTCGACGGCGGTAGGCACCACCACCGTAGCCTCGAACGGCACGTGGTCGCTGAAGGTCAATCTCGGCGTCGGCGTCCATACGCTGACGGCGACGCAGACCCTGACCGCGGGCGTGACGAGCGACCCGAGCGCGGCCGCAGCGGTGACCGTCTACCCGCCGCCGCCCGCGCCGCCGGCGATCAGCTCGCCCGCGCCGGCGACGATCTCCTCCTCGGTGACGCTGAGCGGCTCGGGCGCCGCCGGCGACCTGGTCACGCTCTACGACGGCGGGCTCGCCGTCGGCACGGTCACGGTTGCCTCGAACGGCAGCTGGTCGCTGGCCGTCACCCTGGCGCTCGGCGCGCACACGTTGTCGGCGACGCAGACCGATCCGGTCTGGGGCTTCACGAGCACCGCGAGCTCGAACGTCGTCGTCACCGTCTACGCACAGCCCGCCCCGCCCGTGATCGCCTCGGCGACGGTCGGCTCGGTGTCGCACGGCAGCGCGTACGTGACGGTGGGCGGCACGGGCACGGCCGGCGAGACGATCACGCTCTACGACGGCTCGACGGCGGTCGGCACGGCGACGGTGGGCTCGAACGGCACCTGGTCGCTGACGCAGCGCCTCTCCTCGGGCTCGCACACGCTTACGGCCACGCAGACGCTCACCGCGGGAGTCACGAGCGCGGCGAGCGCCGCATGGGTCGTGACCGTTCCGTCACACTGAAGTCTCCCGCGATAGGAGGCTCAGATGGCGACAGACGAACCGATCCACGAGACGATCGAGCAGCTGGTGGCGGAGGAGCACGAGCTCTGGCAGCGCGAGGCCGCCGGCGAGGCAACCGACACCGACCGGGCCCGCCTCGAGGGCGTCAAGGTCTCGCTCGACCAGTGCTGGGACCTCCTCCGCCAGCGGCGCGCCCTGCGCAGCTCTGGGCGGCCCGAGGAGGACGCCGACGTTCGCGCGGCCGACGTGGTCGAGCGGTACCTCCAGTAGCCTGGGCTCAAATGACCGACCACCCGTCGAAAGGCCGCCGCTGGCGCCTGCCGATCTCGCCGCCGCCGGATGCGGGCAGCATGCTCGTGCCCTGGTGGATCCCGCCGCTCTTCATCGTCTTCGCACTGGCGCTCGCGCCCTGGATCGTGTGGCTGTTCATCAGCCTGCCTTCGCAGGAGGTTGCGAACAACTGGGAGGTCGCGTGGGGCGGGTTCGACGTCGCGCTTGGCGTGCTCCTGGCCGCGACGGGGATCACGCTCGCACGGCGCAGCCCCATGGCGGGACTCTTCGCCTCGATGACGGCCGGGCTCCTGCTCGCCGACGCCTGGTTCGACACGATGACCTCCCGGGGCACGGGCAAGCTCGTGATCGCGCTCCTGGAGGCCTTCCTCGTCGAGTTGCCACTCGCGGTCGTCTGCCTCTGGATCGTCCGCAACATCGAGCGCGTCGTGGCCGACGCGCGCCCCTTCCTCGTCCGCGCCGGCTTCCGCATCGAGCGCCGCCGGCTCGTGCCCCCCGACACCGCCCTCGGTCGCGAAGACTGACCCTTAGCGCTGCGCGGTGAAGAGGACGTGCGTGCGCTCGTGCACCTCGATCGTGCCGGCCCTCGCCATCCCGATCCGCTCGGCGACGCGCAGCGACGCCTCGTTGGCCTCGTCCACGACGGCGACGATCCGGGGCACGGCGATGTGCTCGAGCCCTGCGTCGAGACAGGCGCCGGCCGCCTCCGTCGCGTAGCCGTGGCCCCAATAGGCTCGGGCGAGCGTGTACCCGAGCTCGACGTCACCCGTCGGCTCGAGGATCCCGAATCCGACGTCGCCGATCACGTCGCCGGTCCGCCGCTCGACGATCGCCCAGCCGCCGAAACCGAGGCGCTCCTGCCTGCTCACGTGCTTCTCCAGCGTGGCGCGGACCGCCGCCGCACCGGTGAGGGCGCCGCCCGGGATGAAGCGCATCACCTCGGGGTCGCCGTAGACCGCCAGCATCGGCCCGGTGTCTTCCTCCACGAGGAAGGGGCGGATGAGCAGGCGCTCGGTCTCGATCGGAAGCGGAACGGTCACAAGAGGCGGGAGCGCCCTGCGCCTCGAGGCGCAGGGCGCTCCTTCGACTCTCCCTACTTACCGAGCCACTTGTTGACCTTCGCCTTGTTGGCGGCGATCCACTTCTGCGCCGCCTTGTCCGGATCCATGTGCTGTCCGGCGATCATTCCGGCGACCGTGTTCTGGTCGGCGTTCGACCAGCTCCATCGCTTCAGCACGGCGACGGCGGGCGAGCCGCTCTTCGCGAACTTCGCGCTGAAGAACTTCTCGAGCGTGTAGCTCGGATACGCGCACGCGTACTTCGCGGGGTTGCCGCCCTTCGACTCGTCGTCCTGGCAGCCCTTGAAGCGCGCCGGCAGCTGAACCTGCGACAGCTTGTACTGCGCGTTCAGATACTGCGGGTCGTACCAGTAGAAGATGACCGGCTTGCCCTGCTTGTACAGCTGCGTCCAGCGGGCCACCTGGGCCGGCTCGGCGCCGACGCTCACGAACTTGAAGTTCAGGTGGAGCGCCTGGATCAGCGTCTTGTCCTTCTGCTGATACGACGGGTCGCCGCCGAGGAACATCCCCTGCGAGCCTGACTCCGGGCTCTTGAAGAGCGTCTCCTTGCCCTTCAGGCCCTTCCACGTCTTGAACTCGGGATGCTGCTTCATCAGGTACGTGGGGATGTACCAGCCGATGACGCCCGTGACGCCGTTCGGCCCTTCGTCGACGACCGTCTTCTGCTTCTTCACGTACTGCTGCTGCTGCGGCACGTGGCCCCAGTCCTCGAGCACGGCGTCCGTCTTGCCGTCGGCCATCGCCTGGTAGACGGGAACTTCCGCGATGGTCGTGATCTTGACGGTGCAGCCGATCGACTCGAGCACGTTCTTGGCGACGTACGTGTTTGCCTCCGAGCCCGCCCACGCCTGCTGGTTGAGCGTGACGGTGCCGCAGGCTGCCTGCGGCTTCGCTCCCGCGGAGCCCGCGGTCAGTGCGACGACCCCGATGGCCGCCAGAATGGCGAGCCCTCCTGCACGAACCTTCATTCTCCCTCCTTCTTGGGTCCCTCTTCGTTGAGACAGTGTCAGGCCAATTCGATGTGCTTGCGCCGCCGGCCCTGGGTGACGCGGTCGAGTGCGATGCCCAGAGCGAGGATGGCCAGGGAGGCGAGCACGCCCTGCCCGAACAGGCTCTGCTGGAGCCCCTGCGCGACGTCGTAGCCGAGCGCGCCCGACCCGACGAGCCCCGCGATCACGACGACGGCGAGGACCATGATGATCCCCTGGTTGACGCCGAGCATGATTGCGTCCCGCGCCAGCGGGATCTTCACCTTCACGAGCACCTGCAGTCGCGTCGCGCCGAACGCGCCAGCGGCTTCGACCGGGTGCGGCGAGACGTCGCGGATGCCTGCCTCGACGAGGCGGATCACGACCGGCGCCGCGTAGAGCACCGACGCGAGCACGCCTGGGACGATCGACACGGGCATCAGGTAGATGAACGGGATGATGTAGACGAGCTGCGGCAGCGTCTGCAGCACGTCGAGCACTGGTCGCATCACCTGTCGTGCGCGCAGGCTTTCGGCGGCCCAGACGCCGAGCGGAATCCCGACGACGAGCGTGAGCCCCGTCGCGACGAGCACCTGCGAGAGCGTCTCCATCGCGTTCGTCCACTCGTTCGTGACGCCGCCGATGAGCGCGAGCATCGCGAGAGTGACCACCGCCGGCCGCAGCCCCGAGATGAAGTACGCGATGAGCGCGAGCCCGAAGGTCATAGCCGGCCACGGTGTCTCGACGAAGAAGCTCTCCAGCGGGCTCAGGCCGTACTGGACGACGAAGTTCCCGATCGGGCTGGTGATGTGGAAGACGAACGTGTGCGGGTTCTGCACGTAGTTGAGGGCGTTCTGGACATACCGGAGCAGCCAGTTCTGGAGCGTCCAGCGGCTCCAGACGCTGCCGGCGCCGAACGCATGGCCGAGGCCGACGGCGAGGCCGACGACGGCGGCGCACGCGGCCGTATAGAGGTGGAGCGTCCTTCGCTTCCCCTCCGTGAGATGGCGCCGGGTCGGATCGGTCCGGTTCGCCATCGCTTCCGTTGCCCGGTCGAGCCCGATCGCCATGATCACGATCGCGGCGCCCGCGACCAGTGCGAGCGCCGGGTCAGAGTAGAGGCCGTTCGTGACGACGGCGCCGAGGCCCTGGCCGCCGATCAGCCCGGCGATCACGACCATCGAGAGGGCGAACAGGATCGTCTGGTTCACGGAGAGGAGCAGCATGCGGCGCGCGAGTGGGAGCTGCACCTTCAGTAGCGTCTGTATGCGCGTCGCGCCGAGCGCCTCGGCCGCCTCGACCGTGTTCGTCGGCACGCCGCGGATCCCGAGCGAGGTGATCCGGATCGACGGCGGGATCGCGTAGATCAGCGTCGTCGCCACCGCCGCGCCCGGCCCGACCGAGAAGAGGATCACGATCGGCATGAGGTAGGCGAACGCCGGGATGATCTGCATGGCGTCGAGCACCGGCGTGACGGCGCGCTGGAAGCGGTCGGAGCGGCCCGCCCAGATCCCGAGCGGCAGTCCGATTGCGAGCGAGAGGCCCACCGACGCGAACGTGAGCGCGAACGTCCGCACGACCGGATCCCAGAGGCCCAGCGCCGCGAACGAAAGGAAGACGGCGAGCACGATTCCCCCCGCGCGCCGTCCGCCGAAACGGAGCACGACGAGCGTGCCGAGCGCGGTCGTTCCGGCCCACGTGAGCTTGAAGAAGAACGACGTGAGCCAGCCGACGAGATTGTCGAGGAAGTTCGCGACCCCGTTGAACGCCTGGAACACGATGCTGGGGTGCGGCACGTTGCGGTTGTTGCTGAGCCACGCCTGGAAGTTGTCGAGGTCGTGCGAGAGCGAGTTCCACGTCAGCGACGCGGGCCAGGGCAGCTGGTTCTTCCAGCCGAAGAAGGCGATCAGGATCGCGACCGCGACGACGACCGCCGCGCCTGCCCGGCCGCGCCACCAGGCGCCGGGCGCAGGCGCCGCGACCGGGCCGGCTGCCTCTGCGACCGCCATCAGCTCTCGCCTGCGATCGCCGCCAGCACAGCCTCGTTGTCGACGACGCCGACGATCTTGCCGCCCTCGACGGCGCAGACTGGACGTTCGCTCGCCACGATCGCCGGGATCGCGTTGCGCACGGTCGTGCGCACGTCGAGCGTCGGGCCGTGCTCCTCGCCCGGCCGCGCGTCGCGCATGATCCAGCGCAGCGTCAGCACGTGGCTGCGGGGGATGTCGCGGACGAAGTTCTCGACGTACTCGTCCGCCGGCGAGCCGACCAGCTCCTCCGGCGTGCCGAGCTGCACGATCGCGCCGTCACGCATGATCGCGATGCGGTCGCCGAGCCGGAGCGCCTCGGGCAGATCGTGCGTGATGAACACCATCGTCTTGCCGGTCTCGTGCTGAAGGCGGATTACCTCGTCCTGCATGTCGCGCCGGATGAGCGGGTCGAGGGCGCTGAAGGGCTCGTCGTAGAGCATCACCTGCGGGTCGACGGCGAACGCGCGAGCGAGGCCGACACGCTGCTGCATCCCGCCCGAGAGCTGGTCGGGGAACTGGTTTCCGGAGTCCTCGAGGCCGACGAGGCGCAGCACCTCCTCCGCGCGTGCGAGCCGCTGCGCCTTCGGGACGCCCTGGATCTCGAGGCCGAAGGCGACGTTGTCGACGACGCGCCGGTGGGCGAGGAGGCCGAAATGCTGGAAGACCATCGAGGACGTGTGCCGGCGCATCTCGCGTAGCTCCTGCGGACCCGCGGCCGTGACGTCCCGGCCGGCGATCGAGATCGTCCCCGCCGTCGGCTCGATCAGGCGGATGAGGGTGCGGACGAGCGTCGACTTGCCCGAGCCGGAGAGGCCCATGACGACGAACACTTCGCGCGGCCAGACCTCGAACGAGACGTCGCGGACGGCGGCGACGCAGCCGTGCTTGGCGCGGAGCTCGGCGCGGGGGAGGTCGGCGTCGGGCGTGCCGATGACGCGGTCGGCATGCCGTCCGAAGATCTTCCAGACCCCCTCCGCGCGGATGAGCGGCTCGCCGCTCCGGTCGATGACGTGGGCGAAGGGCGTTTGCTCAGAAGAGCCCAACAGTCCTTCCCTCGTCGTCGATGTCGACGTTGACCGCGGCCGGCGTCTTGCCGAGCCCCGGCATCGTCTGCATGTCGCCGCAGAGCGCGACGAGCCAGCCGGCGCCGGTGTAGGCGCGGATGTCCCGCACCGGGACCGTGAAGCCGGTCGGCGCGTTCGTGAGCGTCTGGTCGTGCGACAGGGACAGATGCGTCTTGGCCATGCAGATCGGGAGCCGGTCGAACCCGGCTTCGTTGAATTGGCGGATCTTCTCGCGTGCGGGCGGCAAAAGAAAGACCCCGTCGGCCCCGTAGACGCGCTTGGCGATCGTCTCGATCTTGCTCTCGATCGAGTCCTCGAGCGGGTAGAGCGGCGCGAAGCTCGACGGCTCCTCGGTGGCGGCGACGACCGCCTCGGCCAGCGCGACGGCTCCCTCGCCGCCCCTGGCGACGCCGTCGTTCTCCTCGGCCGCGAAGGCGCCGTTGGCGAGCGCGATCTTCCGCACGAGCTCGATCTCCTCATCGTCGTCGTCCGGGAAGCGGTTGACTGCGACGACGGCGTTGAGCCCGAAGGCGCGGATGATGCCGAGGTGGCGGATGAGGTTCGCGGCGCCGCGCTCGATCGCGTCGGCTCCACCTTCCGGGTCGTCGCCGTGGTGCTTGAGCGCCTTGACGGTGACGACGAGCACGGTCGCGCTGGGGCGCAACCCGCCCGCGCGGCAGACGATGTCGAAGAACTTCTCCATGCCCATGTCGGAGCCGAAGCCGCTCTCGGTCAGGACGATGTCGCCGAGCTTGAGTGCGACGCGGTCGGACACGAGCGAGTTGTTGCCGTGCGCGATGTTTGCGAACGGCCCGCAGTGCACGAATGCCGGCTGGCCCTCGAGCGTCTGGACGAGGTTCGGCTTGATCGTCTCCTTGAGCAGCACGGCCATCGCGCCGGCGGCCTTGAGCTGCTCGGCCGTGACGGGCTCGCCGTCGTAGGTCGTGCCGACGGTGATCGCGCCGAGGCGCGCGCGCAGGTCCTGGAGGTCGCGTGCGACGGCGACGATCGCCATCACCTCGGATGCTGCGGTGATGTCGAAGCCGGTCTCGCGGGCGTATCCGTTCAGGCGGCCGCCCAGGCCGACGACGATGTTGCGGAGCGCGCGGTCGTTCATGTCCATGCAGCGCCGCCAGGAGACCGCGAGAGGGTCGATCCCGAGCTCGTTGCCGTGCAGGATGCTCGCCTCGAGCATCGCGGCGAGCAGGTTGTTCGCGGCGCCGATCGCGTGGATGTCGCCGGTGAAGTGGAGGTTCATGTCTTCCATCGGCACGACCTGTGCGTAGCCGGCGCCGGCGGCGCCGCCCTTGATCCCGAACACCGGGCCGAGCGAGGCCTCGCGCAGGCAGAGCACGGGCTTGCGGCCGATGTGGCCGAGGCCCTGGGTGAGTCCGACGGCGGTGGTCGTCTTGCCCTCACCCGCCTTCGTCGGGGTGATCGCGGTCACGTTGACGAGCTTGCCGTCGGGCCGGTCGGCGAGGCGGTCGAGCACGGAGAGCGCGACCTTCGCCTTGTACTTGCCGTAGAGGTCGACCTCGTCCGGCTCGAGGCCGGCGGCGGCGGCGATGTCGGCGATGGGACGGAGGTGCGCTTCCTGTGCGATCTCCAGGGACGAGGGCATCTGCGTGGTCAAGGGTGCTCCTTTTGGTCGTCGAGTCGCATCCACCACCGACTGATATACGGACGATATGCTAACCGCTCTCGCGCCACACGAATCGAGACGGGACCACGATGCGATTCACGAACCTAGGCGACCGCGTCGTCGTGGGGCAGGCGTCATTGTGGGCGACGAACGCCACCGTTGTCGGAGGAACCGACTGCGCCGTCGTCTGCGATCCCGCCTTCACGACGGCGGAGATCGAGGCGGTGCGGGCGGTTGCGCTCGAGGCCGCCCGCGACGACGAGCGGATCTCCCTGCTTCTCACGCATGCCGACTTCGACCACATCTGCGGGGTCGGGCTGTTCCCTGGGGCGACCGTGCTGGGCGCCTGCGACACGGAGCTGCGGCTCGAGGACGGCTCGGCGCGCGCCGAGCTCGTCCTGTCCCGGATCGAGTGGGGTGAGCAGTGGCCAGTCGACGTCCACCTGGATCGTGTCGTCGCGCCTGGCGAGCTGATTCAGGTCGGCTCGATCGCCGTCCTGCCCGTGACGGCTCATCACAACGGCCGCGACGGGCTCGCCTACGTCTTTCCCGAGGAGCGTCTCCTCGTCGCCGGCGACTACTTCTCGCCTGAGTCCTATCCGATTGTCCTGGGGCGAATCGAGCCGATGATCGAGGCCGTGCACACGTTGCTTCGGGCAGCGGCGGAGTACGACGTCGAGCAGGTCGTACCCGCGCACGGCTGGGTGCTCGGCCGGGGCGAGGCGGAGGCGATCGGGCGGGATGACGTCGATTACCTCGAGCGGCTTCGGGACTCTGCGTCGCGGGCCGTTGCGGAGGGCCTTTCCCCCGGTGCGGCGCTGCTGGCGGTGTTCGAGGTGCAACCGCCGAGAGCGGCCCGGCTCGACTTCGACGTGTACGGCGTTCGTGCCGGGAACGCCCGTTTCGCGCTCGCCGACGCCGGCCCGGCTCCCTAGTCACCCGGCGCGATCGCCGTCTCCCACCAGGTCAGCACGGTCCGGAGATGGTCGAGCATGCTCGTGCGGGCGGCGTCGGAGTCGTGCCGAGCGATGCTGTCGAGGATCTTCCGGTGAGCCTCCAGGGTCTGCGGGGTGCTGCCACGTGCGAGGCTCTGCCTCCTGATCTCGATGAGTGCGTCGCCAATCGCGCGCAGCAGTATCAGGTAAACCTCGTTGTGAGCTCCCCTGGCGATCGCTTCGTGAAACTCGACGTCTGCCGACGCGGCAGCCTCGTGGTCCGCAGAGACGGCTTCCATCTTCGCCGCCGCAGCACCCATCTCTGCAATCTCCTCAGCCGTCGCACGCTGCGCTGCGGCTGCGGCCATTTCCGTCTCGACGATCGTACGGATTTCATGCACCTTCGGGTACTCGATCGTGCTTCGCCGGAGATACAGGGTGAGAGACTGCGTGACCGCGTGACCGTCGACGGCGCCGACCTCAGGCGCAGCACCCGGCTGGACGCGGACGACACCCTTGGTCGCGAGTGACCTGATCGCCTCTCGTACCACCGTCCGCGAGACGCCGAACTGCTCGGCGAGCCGGCGCTCGGAAGGGAGGCGCGCACCCGGTCGTAGACCCTGGGCGAGGATCGTCTCGAGGAGCGTGTCGGCAACCTCGTCGGACAGGCGAGGCGGCCGTGTCAGCGCGCTGAAATGGACCTCATCGGCGCGCCCGGTCGTCACTCGGCCCGCTCGCGTGCCGACAGCGCCTCGACGATCGCCCGGCGTGGTGGGTGGAAGGCGTCGAGCTGCACACACGGCCGGTCGTAAGTACGGCTTGCATGCCGCACATACGGCGGGATCACGGCGACGGTGCCTGGGCGAAGCATCCGCGTCTCGTCTCCGATGGTGAACTCGACCTCGCCCTCGACGACGAACGTGATCTGTTCCTCTTCGTGCGCGTGCGCCGGGACCACGGTATTGGGGACGTAGCTGTTGAAGCTGACGAGGAGCTCCTGCCCGAGCACCGGCCGGAAGTCGAGACCATCCATGAAGCTCACCATGTCGATGGAGTCGACGTCCACGAAGCGACCGGCCACGGTCGGCTCCTGGTCGGAGACGGTGGCGGCGAAGTATGGGTCGTTCTCGCTCATGTGTGAGCCTCTTCCTGTTGAGAATTCGGCGATCCTGACGCAAGGAAGCCGCCGTCGACGACGATGACGGCGCCGGTCATCCACCGGGCACCGGTTGCCAGCCAGCCGACCGCCTCCGCGACGTCCTCGACCGTTCCGAAGCGTCCGAGTGGAGTGTGCGCGAGGTCGTCGGCTGCGATCGCCGGATTGGCCAGATACGCGTCACCCATCGCGGTCTGGATCGTGCCGGGCGCCACGGCATTCACCGTGATGCCGTCGGCGGCGAGGTCCGTCGCGAGTGCGCGCGTGAAGAGCAGCGCGGCGCCTTTCGAGGCGCAATACGCCGCGTTGTTCCGGAAACCCTGGACGGCTGCGGTCGAAAGGATGTTGATGATGCGGCCATCGTGGGCATCCCGCATCCTCAGCGCGGCGCTCTTCGAGCAGAGAAACGTTCCGCGCGCGTTAACCGCCATGACCTCGTCCCAGTCCTCCACGGCCGTGTCGTAGACGCTGCTTTCGAAGTAGACGCCCGCGACGTTGACGAGGACGTCGGGCGCGCCCCGCGTCTGGCCAAGTGCTTCGAAAGCATCCTCGACCTGGCGCGCGTCGGAGACGTCGACCAGCACGGACCATGCGTCGACTCCTCGCTCTCGCACGGCCGAGCAGGTGGCTTCTGCAGACTCCCGGTCGATGACGGCGACGTCGAAGCCGAGGCTCGCGAGGTGCACCGACACACCCTGGCCGATTCCGCGGCTGCCGCCGGTCACGATCGCGAACTTCCGGTCACTCATCGCCGCTCCGCCCGTTCCGGTCGTCGCGGAGAACGAGAACGTCCTCCGGCCGCCAGCGTGCCACAACCGGAGCGCCTTCGGCGAAGACCTCGGCGCTCGTGGCCGGCCGTGTGACGAGCAGCACCGTCGCAGGCGTGTCGATCCGGTAATGGACCACCGAGCCGACGAAGCGGACGTCCGCGACATGCCCGGCGACGAGCCCGACCGGCCCGCCGGCGGGCTCCAGCTCGACCGCCTCCGGGCGCACGAGCACCGACACTTGTTCGCCTCTGGCGAGCTCGGGCGCGTTCGCGATCTGCAACGACATGCCGCTGACGTCCACTGTCGCGCTCCCTCCCTGGGCAGACGTCACGCGGCCGGGCCACATGTTCGAGGTGCCGACGAACTGGGCCGCGAACTCCGAGGCGGGCCGCCGGTAGATCTCCAACGGCGTTCCGATCTGGACGATTCGTCCGTCTCGCATGAGCACGACGCGACTCGACATGCTCATCGCTTCTTCCTGGTCGTGCGTCACGTAGATGAACGTCGTCCCGAGCTCTCGGTGGATCTCCTTGAGCTCGACCTGGAGCTCGCGCCGGATCTGGAGGTCCAGCGCCGACAGCGGCTCGTCGAGCAAGAGCACGCGCGGCTGCTTCACGAGTGCGCGGGCCAGCGCGACACGCTGCGCCTCTCCGCCGGAGAGCGTGCGCACGTCCCTTCGCTCGAAGTCCGGCAGGCGCACGAGCTCGAGCGCCCTCGCGATCCGGGGCGCCACCTCTCGCTTGGGGAGACGGTCGACGCGCAGACCGAACGCGACGTTGTCGAACACGTTGAGGTGGGGGAACAGCGTCACGCGCTGAAACACGAGATTCGCAGGCCGCTTCTGAGCCGGAAGACGAGTCACGTCGCGGTTCGCAAACAGCACGCGGCCGCTGTCGGGGAACTCGAACCCCGCGAGAATCCGAAGGAGCGTCGTCTTCCCGCAGCCGCTCGGACCCAGCAGGCTGACGAACTCGCCGTCTTCGACCTCGAGCGAGAAGCTCTCCAGGGCGGTCTTGCCGACGAACGTCTTCGTCACCGCGTCGATCGTCACGCTGCCGTCGCGGAGCTCCATCAGCGGCTCACCGCGACGACGACGCTGCGCGCGACGAAGATGGTCAGGATCGATCCTGCCAGGAGCAGCGTCGAGATCGCGTTGACCATCGGTGTCACAGAATGACGCACGCTCGCATAGATGACGAGCGGCAGTGTGTTCTGGTTGCCGATGGTGAAGAACGTGATGAGAACCTCGTCCCAAGACAGGGAGAAGACGACGAGGGCCGCCCCGAAGAGAGCCGGTGCGATGATCGGGAACGTCACGCGCCGGAACGTCAGCCATGGCCCTGCCCCGAGATCCTGAGCTGCCTCGCCCAGGAGTGGATCGAAGCGTGCGAGACGTGTGCTCGCCACAAGGACGAAGTACGGCAAGGTGAAGATCAGGTGCCCGGTGATTACCGTCCAGAGCGAGAGCTGGATGTGCATGGCCACGAAGAACGTGAGCAGCGCGATCCCGATGAAGAGCCCGGGAAGCGCCGCCGGCGCCAGAAGCATCACCCGGATCGCGCCGCCGTGCCGGAAGCCTGGACGTGTCAGGCCGATGGCGGCGAGTGTGCCGACCACGCTCACGACGGCGACCGTGATCCCGGCGATCCGCAGGCTGTTCATGATGCTGTCGCTCACCGCGGGTGAGTTCAGCGCGGCGCGATACCAGCGGATGGAGAACCCGTGGAAGGGAAAGGTCAGCGACGCGGTCTTGTTGAGCGAGAAGAGCACGACGAAGATCAGCGGTGCGAAGAGGAAGGTCACCACCACGCCGAGGTAGAGCCAGAACGCGGATGTGACCAGACGTGTGCGGATCATGCGACCTTCGCTTTCTCGACTCGCGTGAGCGCGACGTACAGGAACGCGAATACGAGGAGCAAGAGGAAACACAGCGCCGCTCCGAGGGGCTGGTCGCCGGCCACGACGAACTGGTCTGAGATGACGGACGCGATGAAGCCTCCGCTCGTTCCACCCAGGAGCTGCGGCGTGATGTAGTCGCCGGTGGCGAGGATGAACGTATAGACGAAAGCGCCGATCGCGCCGGCGCTCGTCAGCGGAAGCAGGACCTTCAGGAACGTTTTGAACGAGGAGGCTCCGAGATCGCGCGAGCTCTCGAGCATCTCGATCGGCACGTTCTGGACTGCGGAGGTGATGATGAGGATCGTGAACGGCAGGAAGATGTTGACGAACGCGATGAGTACCGACCAGTTGCTGTAGAGCAGGAAGCTGAGGGGCGCCTTCAGGACGCCGAGGCTCTCGAGGCCCACGTTGATCACGCCGTGATCGCCGAGGATCGTCCGCCAGGCATAGAGGCGTACGAGGTAGCTGCTGAACAGAGACGCGACGATGAGCAGCAGAGCGAGATCGCGGCCGCGGCGTAAGCGGAAGTTGATGAAGAACGCCACCGGGTAGCTCATTGCTGTGCAGATGATCGCCGCGAGAGCGCCGACGCCCAGCGCGTTGTAGGCGACCTTGCGGTAGGTAGGCGTCTCGACGGCACTGACGTACGAGTCGAACGTGAAGCCGTGACCGGTGATGCCGAAGCCGAGCGAGGGCTTGAAGCTCTTGTACAGAAGCAGGGCGGCGGGCACGAGTAGCAGCGCTGTGACGAGCACGAGGGCCGGGAGGACGAGGACGAACGTCCGTGTGCTTCTCCACCGTTGGCCCTTCGCGATGCCCGCTGCTACCGCGCTCGTGGCGACCGCCCTGCCTGCTTCCTCCGTCTCAGCTCCACGACGTCACGACGCCTTGAACGCCTCCCATGCCTTCACCCAGTCGCTGACGCTCGTGTATCCGTGCGGTACGCCGACCACCGGGATTGCCGGCAGCGGCGCCGACTTCGTGAATATCTTGGTGATCGACCCGTACGGCGAGATGGCGCGGGACGTCGTCTTCATGAGCGGGACCGCCTTGGGGTTGACGATTCCCTGCGAGAGCGTGTCGGCAGCCTGTGCCTGCACCTCGGGGGTGAGCGCCTCGTTGATGTAGGCATACACAGCGTCCGTGTTCTTGGCGCCGGCCGGGATGAAGAAGGAATCGAGGAACGTCTGTGCCCCTTCCTTGGGGACGGTGTGCTTGATCGTGTCCTTGCCCTTGGCCGCGGCGAACGATCCCACCGCCGACCAGCCCGGAATCGCAGCGACGATGTCGCCTGCGACGAACTGATCCGACATGTCGCCGAACGAGGAGATGATCGACCTCGCGTTCTTCTTGAGCGCCGCCCAGAAGGCGATGATCTTCTTAAGCTCGGCGGGCGTGTACAGGCTTGTTTGGCGGAACACGCCGACGATGTGGGCGCCGATGACGACGCTGGCGATGACATCGTCCATGATCCCGATCTTGCCCTTGTACTTCGCATTGAGCAGGTCGCGGTAGCTCGCGGGCGGCCCGATCGCGGATGCGTCGTAGTTGAGGCCCTGCAGGCCCCAGGTGAAGGGGATGCCCCACTGCTGGCCGGAGAAATTCCACCAGGTCGACGCGACGGCACCGCTGCGGAAGACCGGGTAGATGGTGTTGAAGTTCGGGATCTTCGTGACGTCGATCGGCGAGAGGATGCCGAGAGTGTGGTACGAGGGGCCGTAGCCCGCGTCATACGTGCTCATGTTGTAGACGCCCTTGCCGCCGCCCGACACGAACTTCGCAGTGATCTGGTTGTGGTCGCTGACGTACGTCGAATGCACGGTGACCTGGTTCTTCGCCCGCCACTTCTTCATCGCGGGCTCGGTCAGCAGGTCGTAGCCCTCCCAGCTGAAGAAGTCGACGGTTCCGGCTTCAGTCCTGCCGAGCCGATCCAGCGCCGCCATCGCCGATCCGGCGGATGTTCCCGAAAGACCGAGCGCGCCTCCGGAGAGGAGGGCAATGCCGAGCCCTCTCTTGAGCAGCGCGTCTCGCGTAAGACGACCTGACCCCGGCGAATCTGCAGACGCTCCGTAGTTCTCACCGTCGGGACTGTCAATCATCTCCGTGATCCTCACTTTCTCGATTCGCTCGTCGTGCGTCACTTGTAACGGGGGGCCACACCGAAGATGCAGCGAGCGGGCGCGCCTGTGACGTTGGCGTAGCGGTGCTCGAGTCCCTGCGGTATGTAGCAGCACTCCCCAACAGCGTTGAGCTCGATCCGACGCGTGTACTCCGTCCCCGGCTGGGATGCCCGCTGGTACACGAGAGACGGGAACTCGATCTGGATCGCGCCGTGCTCGAGATACACGAATTCGTCGCCGGGATGACTGTGCACGGCGCCGCGACGGGCGGCAGGGAGGTACAGCTTCCCTGCCGTGAGCTGCGCCGTGCTGGCGACGATCCCGACTAGCACCTCCCGGCGCTCGCCTTCGAGACGCCATAGGTAGTCATCCTCGCGAATCACCTCCATCCTGGCTTGCGCTTCCGCTTCCGCTCGGGCGGCGGGCCAGCGGCCGAGGAACTCGTCCTGTTCGTAGTGGGCGTCGATCGCCTTGGCTCCGTCGGCCGGTGCCGGTGCGGCCTCCCCGAGCATCGGATTCCAGAGCGACAGGACCACCGCCGCCGTCGACCCGAAGTTGAAGCCGTGATGCCACGTATGTGCCGGCAGGAAGACCGCGTCGCCGGCGCTCACCGGATGTACCTCGCCCGTCGCGGGATTGCTGAGGACGAGGCTGCCGTCGACGACGAAGTAGACCTCGTGCCGCGCGTACAACGGCTTGAAGTCCGCCGCGGCGGAGTCGACCCAGCTCTCGCCCGGTGCGGTCGCGAACAGGTTCGCATGGATCAGATCGTCCGGGTACTCGTAGAACCAGTCCGAGGCCCGGCCCGCGGAGTCGTCCCCCCAGACGACAGTGGTTGCCTGCTCCAGCTCGATCTTCCTCGGATGACCCTCCACAGATTGGTAAGGCTATTGTATGGTTGGACCAGTTGCAAGCAGGTTGTGGCGAAGAAAGGAACTCGCGGATGAGCGCCTCGTATTTCAGCCGTCTCGTCGCCGAGACACCATCACGGGCCTGGGTGAACAACCCGACGCTGGAAGAGCTCGACCTCGCGCTCGGGCAAGGCGCTGTCGGGTGCACGACGAATCCGGCATATGGCGGCGGCCTGCTGAAGCGCGTACCCGGCTACGTCCAGCCTGTCGTAAGGGCCGCGGTGCAGGAGTTGCCCGCGGGCTCGATTGCCGAGATCGCCGACTGCGTGCAGGCGAAGCTCGTCCGGCCGGTTCTCGAGCGACTTCACGAGCTGTACGAGTCGAGCGGCGGAGATCTCGGCCTCGTCTCCGTGCAGGGCGCCCCGGATGCTGACTCCGACGGCGACCACATCTGGAAGGAGGCGCAAGCGGCGCGTGCGCTCGGGCCGAATGCGACGCCGAAGATCCCCGCGACGCTTCCCGGCGCGGTCGCCTTCGAGCGGGTCATCGAGTCCGGCTGGCCGGTGATCGTCACGGAGGTCTTCTCACTCGACCAGGCGGCCTTCTTCTGCGAACGCTACATCGCCGTGAGCCAGAGAACGGGAAACCGTCCGCGCTTCCTCATGAGCCCGATCACCGGCATCCTCGGCGATCACCTGAAGAAGATCGCCAGGCAGCGGGAGCTTGGCATTCCCGACGGCGAGCTGGAGCTTGCCGGCATCTACCTCGCGCGCCGCTGCACAGCGCTGGCGGCGGAACGCGGCTATCCGGTGACCCTGCTCTTCGGCGGCGCCCGCACGATCGAGGATCTGATCGGACTCGTCGGTGCCGCGCACCACTCGACGATCAACTGGAGCACGTTCGCCGAGGTCAATGCGCTCGACCCGGCGGTCGAGCGCACGATCGACCGGGCGCCGGACCCGGCGATCGCCGAGCGTCTGCTCGGGACCTTCCCCGACGTCTGGAAGGGCTGGGAGCTCGGACGACTTGCACCCGAAGAGTTCGAGGAGTTCGGCCCCGTGCAGCACTTCCGCGACGCCTTTCTAGCCGGCTGGCGCGCGGTCGAGGCGGAGGTTGTCGCGCAGCGGGATGCGGTGGCCGGCGTGGCGGGCTGAACGGGAAACGCGGCCCCGAAGCGACTGATATACGAACGATATGCTAATGATTCCGGCGTGGCGGCCGCACGCGCACCTCGGGTTCTCAGGCCGCACGAGGCCGCGACCTCGCTTGCGGAACAGGCCTATCGCGCCATCCGCGAGCTGATCGTGACGCTGGGGCTGCCGCCGGGTGCGGTGATCGACGAGCGGGGGCTGATCGAGCGGCTCTCGATCGGCCGGACGCCGGTGCGCGAGGCGCTGCGCCGGCTGGCGCAGGAGCGGCTCGTCGAGGTGTACCCGCGCCGTGGCATGTTCGTCACCGGCGTCGACGTCCGGGAGCTTGCCCGGGTCTCGGAGGTGCGGGCGGCGCTCGAGCCGGAGGCGGCGAGGCTCGCCGCCGAGCGGGCGACGGAAGGGGAACGCGAGGAGCTCGCGGCTCTGCTCGGCGAGCTCGAGGGGCAGGGCGCCGGCGAGCGGGAGCTGATGGCGCTCGACGAGCGCATCCACCGCGCCGTGTACCGCTGCGCGCACAACGAGCTGCTGGCGGCGACCCTGGAGCAGTACTACGTGCTCAGCCTGCGCATCTGGATGATGGGGATCGACCGCGCGCACGAGCTGGATGCGGCCGTCCGCCAGCACCGGACGCTGCTCGAGGCGATCCGCGACGGCGACGGCGTGCGCGCCGCGGCCGCGATGCGTGACCATGTCCAGAACTTCGAGCAGGCGATGCGTCGCGTGCTCCTGACCGTGTGAGGGCCATGTGAGCGATCTTCCCGGAACCGCACGCGCCGTCGTCATCGGCGGCGGAATCGTCGGCAACAGCCTCGCCGGCTGGCTCGCCGAGCTCGGCTGGCGCGATCTCGTGCTGCTCGACAAGGGGCCGTTCCCGAACCCGGGCGGCTCGACCGGTCACGCCTCGAACTTCATCTATCCGGTCGACCACTCCAAGGAGATGACCCAGCTCACGCTCGAGTCGATGCGGCAATACAGGGAGGCCGGTGTGCTGATCGAGAGCGGCGGCCTCGAGGTGGCCCGAACCGAGGAGCGGCTGGAGGAGTTCCGGCGGCGCATGGCCTCCGCGAAGTCGTGGGGCGTCGAGGGCGTCTCGCTCGTGACGCCCGCCGAAGTGAAGGAGCTCGTCCCCTACATCGACGAGTCGGTGATCCTCGGTGGCTTCTACACACAGTCCGTGAGCGTCGTCGACTCGCTGCGCTTCGGGACGATCATGCGCGAGCGCGGGCAGGAGCTGGGCGCGCTGCAGGTCTTCCCGAACACCGAGGTGCTGGGCATCGACGTCGAGAGCGGGCGCGTGAAGCGCGTGCGCACCGACCGAGGCGACGTCGAGACGGACGTGGTCGCGATCGCCTGCGGCGTCTGGAGCCCGCGCATCGCGCGGATGGCCGGCGCGTCGATCCCGCTCACGCCGGCGGTGCACCAGATGATCGACGTCGGCCCGGTGCCGCGCTTTCTCAGCTCGAAGACGTCGATCGAGTTCCCGATCGTGCGCGACATGGACACGAACATGTACGAGCGGCAGGACGGCCAGGGGCTCGAGGTGGGCTCGTACGCGCACCGGCCGATCCTCAGCGAGCCGGACGACATCCCGTCGATCGCGGAGGCGGCGCTCAGCCCGACCGAGCTGCCGTTCACGCAGGAGGACTTCGAGCTCCAGCTCGAGCACGCGCTCCAGCTCGTGCCGGAGGTTCTCGGCGACGAGTCGGTCGGGATCAAGTATGCGATCAACGGCCTGCTCTCGCTCACGCCGGACGGCCTGCCGCTGCTCGGCGAGACGCCCGAGGTGAAGGGCCTCTGGTCCGCCGCTGCGGTCTGGGTGAAGGAGGGCCCGGGCGTCGGCAAGTCGCTCGCCGAGTGGATGGTGCACGGCGAGTCGGAGATCGACCTCCAGTCCTCGGACGTCGCGCGCTTCTACGACGAGCAGCGGACGCCGCAGCACGTGAAGGGCCGCGCAGCGGAGGGCTTCAACAAGACCTACGGGATCGTCCATCCGCCGGAGCAGTGGGAGTCGAACCGGCGCGTACGCCTGTCGCCGTTCTACGCCCGCGAGCAGGACCTCGGCGCGGTCTTCTACGAGGCGGCCGCGTGGGAGCGGCCGCAGTGGTACGAGTCGAACGCGAAGCTCGTCGAGGAGTACGGCGTGCAGACGCGCGAGCACGAGTGGGACGCACGCTGGTGGTCGCCGATCGTCAACGCGGAGCACCTCGCGATGCGCGAGCGCGCCGCGATGTTCGACCTGACAGCGTTCTGCATCTTCGACGTCGTCGGCCCGGGCGCGCTCGACGTCGTCCAGCAGGTGGCCGCGAGGCAGATGGACGTGCCGAACGGGCGCGTGGTCTACACGCCGGTGCTGTCGCCGAGGGGAACGTTCAAGTCCGACTTGACGATCATGCGCATGGACGACGAGACGTTCCGCGTCGTCACGGGCGGCGCGCACGGGATGGCGGACAAGAAGTGGTTCGCAGACCATCTGAACGACGGCGCGCGGATCGAGGATCTCACCTCGACGTGGTGCACGGTCGGGCTGTGGGGCCCGCGCGCGCGCGACGTCCTCGCGTCGATTACGAGCGACGACGTCTCGAACGAGGGCCTGCCGTTCAGCTCCTGGAAGTTGCTCGACGCAGGCGGCTTCGACGTCCTCGCCTCGCGGATCTCGTACGTCGGCGACCTGGGCTGGGAGCTGTACGTGCCGATGGCGGACGGCGCGAGGCTGTGGGACGCGCTCTGGGAGGCGGGGCAGCCGCACGGCGTCGTCCCCGCCGGGATCGGCGTCTACGGCACGACCGGCCGGCTGGAGAAGTGCTACCGCGCGTTCGGCACGGAGCTCGACGCGGACTACGACGTCGTCGAGGCCGACATGGCGTGGTGGAAGGTGAAGGACGAGGACTTCGTCGGCAAGGCTGCGCACGTCGCGCACCGCGAGGCCGAGCCGGCGGCGAAGCTCTGCACGCTCACCATCGACGACCACACCTCGAAGAGCGGCGTGAAGCGCTACCCGCTCGGCCGCGAGCCGGTCACGCTGCGCGACGGCTCGCCGATCGTCGACGCGAAGGGCCGCCGCTCGTACGTGACGAGCGCCGGCGCGGGCCCGTCGATCGGCAAGCACATCCTCATGGCGTACCTGCCGCCCGAGCACGCCGTCGCGGGCGAGAAGCTCGCGGTCGAGTACATGAACGAGCTCTACCCGGTGACGGTGGAGGTCGTCGGCTCGACGCCGGTCTTCGACCCGGAGAACGAGAGGATCCGCTCGTGAGGGTGCTCGTCTGCGTGAAGCGTGTTCCGCTCACCGGCGGCCGCATGGTGCTGACGGCGGACGAGCAGGCGATCGACACGAAGCACCTCGGCTTCACCATCGGCCCGCACGAGGAGTGCGCGACGGAGGAGGCCGTGCGCCTCGTCGAGGCGAACGGCGGCGAGTCGGTCGTGCTGACCCTCGGCCCGGCCGAGGCGGAGGAGCAGCTGCGCGACTGCATGGCGATCGGCGCCGACCGCGGCATTCTCCTGAAGACGGACGAGCGGGAGTGGGACGCGCAGGCGACGGCGGGCGCGATCGTCGAGGCCGTGCGTGGGGAGGAGCCGTTCGACCTGATCCTGTTCGGCAACGAGTCGGCGGACGCGGGCGGCTACCAGGTCGGGATCCGCGTCGCGTACGCGCTCGGCCTGCCGGTCGTCACCGGCCTGAAGGGGATCGCCGTCGAAGGCGCGCGGGCAAGGTGCGAGCGCGAGACGGGCGGCGGCCGCGACGTCTACGAGGTGCCACTGCCGGCGGTGCTGACGGTGCTCGAGGGGCTGAACCTGCCGCGCTACCCGTCGGTGCCCGGGCGGCTGCGGGCGAAGTCGAAGCCGCTTGTCGTGGTGGAGCCGTCGCGTCCCGAGCCGAAGCTGGAGAAGCTCCGCCTGGTCGTCCCGGCAGGCCAGGGTAAGCAAGCGGAAGTCCTCGGCGAAGGCGCCGCCGCCGCCCCGCGCGTCGTCGAAGTGCTGCAGCAGCTGGGTGTCGCGTGAACGGTCTACGTCAGCGACCAGGTCGCTGCGCGACCTGGTCGCAGTCGTTGGAACGATCCGCATGAGCATCCTCGTCTTCATCGAGCCGGACGACGAACTCTCGCTGCAAGCGCTCGCCTTCGCCCGCACCCTGGGCGACGTCCGCGCCGTCTCCGTGGACGGCCCGTACGCCCCCGCCGCCCGGGCCGCCGCGATCGCCGCCGCAGCGAACGGAGCCGACGCGATCGTCGCGGCCGGCTCGGACCGCGGCAACGAGCTGCTCGCGCACGTGGCAGCGCGGCTCGACCAGCCGTTCGCGGCCAACGTCACGCGAATCGACGGCGATGTCGTCACGCGCACGCGCTGGGGCGGCACCCTGCTGGAGGAGGCGCGGCTGCACGGCTCGCCGCGGATCTTCACCGTGGCTCCGCACGTCCACGCCGCCGAACCGGCCGGTGCGCCGCCCGAGCTGCTCACGGTCGACGTGGCGGACTCGCCGTGCGTCCTCGACCACGTTGCGCCCCCGAGCGGCGGCGTCTCGCTGCGCGACGCGAAAGTCGTCGTCAGCGGCGGCCGCGGGGTCGGCTCGGCGGAAGGCTTCGCGATCATCGAGGAGCTTGCCGCCCTGCTCGGGGGCGCGGTCGGCTGCTCGCGCGTCGTTACGAGCGCCGGCTGGCGCCCGCACACCGACCAGGTCGGCCAGACGGGCACGAAGATCTCGCCCGATCTCTACATCGCGTGCGGGATCAGCGGCGCGACGCAGCACATCGCCGGCTGCAAGGGCGCGAAGAAGATCCTCGCGATCAACGAGGATCCCGAGGCGCCGATCCTGGCGAGCGCCGACTACGCGGTGATCGGCAACCTGCACGAGATCGTGCCGGCGATCAGCGCCGAGCTGAGAAAGGCACGCGGATAGCGATTCTTGCGGGCGCGCTCGGGCTCGCCGCGCTCGTGGCGGTCTGCGGCGGTCTGTTCGCGCGCCGTGCGCTCTTCCTCGTGCGGCTCGTCCGCCAGGGGCGGCCGGTCAGCCGCTCCGGCGACGTGCCGCAGCGGGTGCGCAACGAGGCGGTGATCGTGCTGGGCCAGCGGAAGCTGCTGCAGCGGCTCGTCCCCGGGCTGATGCACGCGTTCATCTTCTGGGGCTTCCTCGTCCTCTTCCCGACGATCGTGGCGGCGGCGGTCGCCGCGGTGGACAAGCACTTCGAGATCCCGGCGACGTGGTTCGGCGACCTCGTCGACGTGTTCGTGCTGCTCGTGCTCGCGGGCCTTGTGACGGCGGTGTTCATCCGCGCGGTCGTGCGGCCGGCGCGGTTCGAGGGTTCGCACGCTGGCGAGGGCTATGTGATCCTGGCGCTGATCGCGGGCGTCGTTCTCACGCTGCTGTGCTGGCATGCGGCAGCGACGGCGGCGGGGCTCGAGACGCATGCCGGCTTCCTCTCGCGGGAGCTCGCGCACGCGTTCCCGCACGGCGGCGTGCTCGAGCGCGTCTTCGTCTGGGCGCACCTCTGCTTCATCTTCGGCTTCCTCGTCTACCTGCCGTATTCGAAGCATCTGCATCTGGCGACGGCGGGTGTGAACGTCTGGTTCGCGCGCACGCGCGCGCGCGGGAAGCTGGAGAGCCTCGACTTCACGCTCCCTGACGCGGAGCTCCGCTTCGGCGTGGGCACGGTCGCCGACCTGACGTGGAAGCAGATCGTCGACGGCTTCACGTGCACCGAGTGCGGCCGCTGTCAGGACGCCTGCCCCGCGCATGCGACGGGGAAGATCCTCTCGCCGAAGCTGCTGATCATGGGTATCCGCGACCAGGTGTTCGCGCAGAGCTCGGAGCCGATCGCCGGTCACGGCGTGCCGGTGGAGATGATCTGGGACTGCGTGACGTGCGGCGCCTGCGTGCAGGCGTGCCCGGTGTCGATCGAGCACGTCGACCACATCGTCGACCTGCGCAGGCACCTGGTCATGGTGGAGTCGAAGTTCCCGGCGGAGGCGGAGCCGATGCTGCGCGACGTCGAGCGTGCGTCGAACCCGTGGGGCAAGCCGCAGACGGAGCGGGCGGCGTGGGCGGAGGAGCTCGGCGTGCGCGTGCTCGAGCCGGGCGACCCGGCGCCGGAGTACCTGTACTGGGTCGGCTGCGCGGCGTCCTTCGACGAGCGGGCGAAGAAGAGCGCGGAGGCGACGGCGAAGCTGCTGCAGAAGGCGGGCGTCGACTTCGCCATCCTCGGCCCGCGCGAGTCGTGCACGGGCGACCCGGCGCGGCGGATGGGGAACGAGTACGTCTTCCAGGCGTTCGCGGAGCAGAACGTGTCGACGCTGAACGAGTCGGGCGTGACGAAGATCGTCGCGAGCTGCCCGCACTGCTTCAACACGCTGGCGAACGAGTACGGCGACTTCGGCGGCAGCTACGAGGTGCTCCATCACACGGAGCTGCTCGCGCAGCTGGTCGAGAGCGGCCGCCTGCAGCCGAAGGCGGGGAGCGGGTCGATCACGTACCACGACTCGTGCTATCTGGCGCGGCACAACGACGTGCGCCTCGAGCCGCGGAAGCTCCTGAGCGTGATCGGTCAGCCCGTCGAGATGAAGCGAACCGGCAAGCAGACGTTCTGCTGCGGCGCCGGCGGCGCGCACATGTGGCTGGAGGAGCGGGGGAGCGGCATCAACGAGGAGCGCGTGCGCGAAGCCGCGGAGACGGGCGCGGAGACGCTCGCCGTCGCGTGCCCGTTCTGCACGGTGATGCTCGACGACGGCGCCCGCCGAGTCGGGCGCGAAGCTGCGGGTCGCCGACGTCTCGACGCTGCTCGCCGAGTCGCTCGAGAGCTAACGCACGGCGCTACCGGCTCTGAGCAGCTCAAAGCGGAGTGAGTTCCGCGACCAGCGGCGCCTCCAAGCGGCGTAGCTGAGATCGCGGCTGCTCACCGTGCGCACTGTAGCCCTGCGGTCCGGCGGCGGGCGATACTCGACCCATGCTCGTCGGCCTCGGCCACGTCGACCTCGTCTGCCGCGACCTCGAACGCTCGCTCGCGTTCTACGCCGCTGTCTTCGGACCGCTCGGCCTGGAGCCGCCGTTCCTCGTCGAGGGCGAGCGCGGCGAGCAGATCCACTACCTGCGCTTCCCGGCCGCAGGCTCGGGCTCGCTCGGCCTGCGGCAGGCGCTCGCCGAGCAGGAGTTCGAGCTCTACGCGCCGGGCCTGCACCACGTCGCCTTCGCCGTCGAGTCGCGAAGCGACGTCGACACTGCGCATGCCGCTGCCGCTGCGGCCGGTGCCGAGGTGCTGCACGCACCGCGCGTGTGGCCGCAGTACCACCCCGACTACTACGCGACCTTCTTCCTCGACCCGGACGGCTTCCGGCTCGAGGTGGCGTCGGCGCGCGACGCGCGGCTCGGCGAGTAGCCGGCCTGCGGCTGCCTGGATCGTCGCGGTGACGTCGCGCCGCGACAGGCCGGCGTACCGGTGCAGCTCCTCGAACGTCTCGAAGCTCGTGAGCACGGACAGCGTCGCCAGCGACGTCCGGTCCTCCCGGCCGATCCCGCGGAGCAGGCGGCGCAGCTCGCGCTGCCGGTCGCGGCGCTGCCGCTCGACGAGGTCGTGCGCAGCCGGATCGACTGCCCGCCGTCGTCGCGGAGAACCTCGCCGCAGTCGCAGGCGCCTGAGCACGAGCGCGTGGAGGCCGCGCTCCGGCCGGCCTCCACTCCTCCAGGAGCGGTTCGGGTTGACGTGGCCGTGCGCGACCGCCAGAATCGGCATGGAACATCTGTTCCACGATGTGAGAGATGGCTGAAGCCACCGGCACCCAGGCGATCGACCGCGCGGCGCAGCTGCTCGTCCGCGTCGTCGAGTCCGCGCGGGCTCCGTCGATCGGCGAGCTCGCCGAGCGCGAGGGGCTGCCGAAGAGCACGACCTCGCGGCTCGTTGCGGCGCTCGAGCGCCAGGGGCTCGTCCAGCGGCTCGGCGACCGGGGCCGGCTCCGGCCGGGGCCGGTGCTGCTCCGCTACGCGAGCCGCGACGGCGCCGGGACGCTCGTCGAGCTCGCCGGGCCGTCGCTGCGCAGACTCGCCGAGGCGAGTGGGGAGACGATCAACCTCGCCGTCCCCGGGCCCGACGGGGTCGAGCACCTCGCGCAGGAGGACACCGAGCACCTCGTCGGCGTCACCGACTGGGTCGGGCGGCGCGTGCCGTTCGAGCTCGCGGCCAACGGCAAGTGCTTCCTCGCCTACTCCGGCCAGGACTCGAGTGCGGAGCTGCAGCAGATCCGCGCCCGCGGCTACGCCACCTCCGTCGACGAGCTCGAGCTCGGCCTCTCCGCGCTCGCCGCTCCCGTCTTCGGCCCCGGCGGCGAGGCGCTCGCCGCGCTCTCCATCTCAGGACCCACCAGCCGACTGACCTCCGAGCGCATCGCGCAGCTCGCGCCCCTTCTGATGGAAGAGGCGACGCGGCTCGCGGAGCGTCTCGGCCACCGCGACCACGCACGAGGTGCCGCATGACACACGACGAGATCCTCCAGGGCCTCTACGACCACACGCTCGTCGGCCACGCGCCCGAGGTGAAAGACCTCGTCAACGAGGGGCTCGCCGACGGCATGGACCCCGAGAAGATGCTCTACGACGCGCTCATCCCCTCGCTCGAGGAGGTCGGCGCACGCTTCGAGCGCGGCGACTTCTTCGTGCCGGAGATGCTCATCGCCGCGCGTGCGATGCAGGGCGCGCTCGACATCCTCCGCCCGCTGCTCGCCGAGACCGGCGCGAAGCAGGTCGGCACGTACGTCATGGGCACGGTCAAGGGCGACGTGCACGACATCGGCAAGAACCTCGTCAACATCATGCTCGAGGGCGCCGGCTTCACCGTCCACGACCTCGGCGTGAACGTCGCGCCCGAGAAGTTCATCGAGGCGATTCAGGAGCACAAGCCCGACATCGTCGGCTTCTCCGCCTTCCTGACGACGACGATGCCGATGTTCAAGGCGAACATCAACGCGCTCGAGAAGGCCGGCATCCGCGACGACGTGATCGTCATGGTCGGCGGCGCACCCGTGACGCAGCAATACGCGGACGCAGTCGGCGCCGACGGCTACGCCTCCGACGCCTCCACCGCCGTGCGCCTCGCCAAGGACCTGATCGAGCGCAAGCGCACCGCGGTTCCCGCCTGATGGACACCGTCGTCCGGTCGAGGTCGAAGACCGTCGTCATCGGGCCCGAGCAGCCGTTCTGCGTCATCGGCGAGCGGATCAACCCGACCGGCCGCAAGGCCTTCCAGGCGCAGCTCCAGGCCGGCGACCTCTCGCAGGTCGAGACGGACGTGGCGCAGCAGGTCGCGGGCGGCGCGGACATGCTCGACGTCAACGTCGGCGACCCGCTCGCCGACGAGATCGGCCTGATGGGCCGCGCGATCCCGCTCGTGCAGGGGCTCTGCGACCTGCCGCTCTGCATCGACTCCTCGGTGATCGAGGCGCTCGAGGCCGGGCTCGCCGCCTACGAGGGCAAGGCGCTCGTCAACTCGGTCACCGGCGAGGACGAGCGGCTCGAGGCGATCCTCCCCATCGTCGCCCGCCACGGCGCCGCCGTGATCGGACTCGCGAACGCCGAGGACATCCCGATGGAGCCCGAGCGCCGGCTCGAGGTGGCGAGGAAGATCGTCTCCGTCGCCGGCGACTACGGCATCCCGCCGGCGGACGTCGTCATCGACCCGCTCGCGATGCCGGTCGGCGCCGAGCCGCGCGCCGTCACGCTCTTCGTCGAGACGCTCCACCTTCTCCGCGACGAGCTCGGGGTCAACACGACCTGCGGCGCCGGCAACACCTCGTTCGGGCTGCCCGGCCGGCACACCCTCGGGGCGGCGTTCCTCGCCGTCGCGCAGAGCCACGGGCTGACGAGCGCGATCATGGACTCGCGCCGGCCGGAGATGGTCGAGGCCGTCCGCGCGACCGACTTCCTGCTCGGCCGCGACGAGTGGGGCGCGAACTGGATTCGCCGCTACCGCGAGCAGCAGGCGGCCGCGAACGCGTGAACGCGATCGCCGACATCCCGGAGCAGCCGCACCCCGACCGGGTGCGCCTCCGCTTCCTCCAGGTCGGCGAGGATCACGCCGTCAAGGAGGCGCGCGTGCCCGCCGGCACGACGATCTTCGACGCGGCGAGCTGGAACGGTGTCGCCATCGACTCCACCTGCGGCGGCCACGGCACCTGCAAGAAGTGCAAGGTACGCGTCGTCTCCGGCCGCGCGCCGCTCAGTCCCGTCGACCCGCGCGCCTTCACCGTCGACGAGCTGAAGGGCGGCTGGCGGCTCGCCTGCCGCGCCGCGACGCAGGAGGACGTGACGGTCGAGGTGCCGCCGCTCCAGACGCGGCCGAAGGCCGCGCTCGCGGGCGTGGGGCGCCACGTGATCCTGCGGCCGGCCGTGCAGAAGCGCTACCTCGAGCTCGCCGAGCCGACGCTCGAGGACCAGACCTCCGACCTCGAGCGCGTGCTCGCGGCGATGGACGACCTCGAGCTGCGCGTCCCGCTCGACGTCGCGCGCGGGCTCGGCACGGCGCTGCGCGAGGCGGACTGGAAGGTCACCGCCGTGGTCGTCGACGACCTGCTGATCGACGTCGAGCCCGGCGACACGTCCGCCGCGCGCTACGCGCTCGCGTTCGACCTCGGCACGACCACCGTCGTCGCCACGCTGCTCGACCTCGAGACCGGCCAGCCCAAGGCCGTCCGCTCCGTACTCAACGCCCAGCAGCCGTTCGGCGCCGACGTGATCACGCGGATCTCCGCCACGATGCTCGACCCCGACGCGCTCGCGCGGCTGCAACAGCACGCGCACGAGACGCTCGAGCTGCTCACCGGCGAGGTGTGCGAGGAGGCCGGCGTCGACCCGAGCACCGTCTACGAGATCGTCGTCGCCGGCAACGTGACGATGATCCAGCTCGCGCTCGCCATCGACCCGCAGCCGCTCTCGATGGCGCCCTTCACGATCACCGCACGCACGCTGCCCGACGCGCAGGCCGACGACTTCGGCGTTCGCGTCCATCCGCGCGCGCCGGCCGTGCTCTTCCCGGCGCTCGGCGCCTACGTCGGGCCGGACATCGTCGCCGGCATCCTCGCCACCGGGCTGACGCTCGACCGGCGCGTGCGGCTCTTCATCGACGTCGGCACGAACTCGGAGATCGTGCTCGGCTCGTCGGCGCGGGCGCTCGCCACCGCCGCACCTGCCGGTCCCGCGTTCGAGGCGGCGCAGATCCGTTGCGGCATGCGCGCCGCCGACGGCGCGATCGAGGGCGTCAGGATCCGCGACGGCGAGGTCGAGCTGACCGTGATCGGCGACGTCGCGCCGGCCGGGCTCTGCGGCTCCGGGCTCGTCGACGCCGTCGCCGAGCTCGTCGGCGCCGGCATCCTCGACAACTCCGGACGCTTCCTGCTCGGCTCGTCGGAGCGGCTCGGCAAGATCGGCGAGGAGAACGTCTTCTACCTCAGCGACGACGTCTTCCTCTCGCAGCGCGACGTGCGCGAGCTCCAGTTCGCCAAGGCATCGATTGCGACGGGCTGGACGATCCTCTGCAAAGACCTCGGCATCGCGCCCGAGGAGATCTCCCAGGTGCTGCTCGGCGGCTCGTTCGGCTCGTACCTCACCGCCGGCGAGCGCGGTGAAGATCGGGCTCGTCCCGCAGCCTGCCGCTGCCGCGGATCGTCGCCGCCGGCAACGTCGCAGGCGAGGGCGCGAAGATCGCGGCGCTGTCGATCACCGAGCGCGCCGCCGCCCACGCCGTGCTCGACGAGGTCGAGTACGTCGAGCTCTCGGGGCGCACCGACTTCAACGACCTGTTCATCGACCAGCTGGCGTTCCCGGCGTGAGCGAGGGGCGCAGGTCTACGACTGCGACCAGGTCGCGACCTGGTCGCGACCTGGTCGCGGACGTTGGAAAGCCCGCGGTCGTCGTCGCTTGCGGCGCCCTCGCGCTGCACGTGAAGAGCATCGCCGCCCGCCGCGGCTGGGACGTCGAAGTGCGGCCCGTGCCGCCGGAGCTGCACAACCGCCCCGAGAAGATCCGCGTTGCCGTGGAGACCGCCGCCGCCGGTGACGACGTCGTCGTCGCCTACGCCCACTGCGGCGCCGACCTGACCGGCTTCGCCCGGCTCGAGGGCGCGCACTGCTACGAGGTGTACGGCGCCGAACACGAGCCGGCGACGTACTTCCTCACCGACTTCCTCGTGCGCAGCTTCGACCGCGTCGTCTGGCGCGGGCTCGGCCTCGACCGGCACCCGGAGCTGCGCGACGACTACTTCCGCAACTACGAGCGCGTCGTCTGGCTCGCCCAGGAACCGACGCCGGAGCTCCGCGCGCGGGGCCGAGCACGCAGCGGCATGCCTCGGCCTGCCGCTCGAAGTGCGCGAGACTGGCGACGCAGGGCTGGAACGAGCGCTAGAACGACTACTGGAGGCCCGACCTTGCTGATCAACGAGATGCCGCGATACGAGATCCTCGACGAGGCGGCGCTGCAGGAGCTGGAGCGCGGCTGGCGGCGGATCGTCAGCGAGCTCGGAATCGACTTCCTCCACCCCGAGGCGATCGACTATCTCGCCAAGGCCGGCCAGAAGGTCGAGGGCGACGTCGTCAAGCTCGACCCCGACTGGATCCTCGAGCAGGTGGCGAAGGCGCCCGCGGAGTTCGACCTGCAGGCGCGCAACCCCGAGCGGAGCGTCCACATCGGCGGCAAGCACATGGTCTTCTCCGCCGTCTACGGCTGCCCGTTCGTGCGCGAGGGAATCGAGCGGCGCGACGCGACCTACGACGACTTCCAGAACCTCGTCCGGCTCGCGCAGTCGTTCCCGCAGCTCGACTCGCCCGGCGGCACGATCTGCGAGCCGAACGACAAGCCACTCGACTCGCGCCACCTCGACATGGTCTACGCGCTGATGACGCTCTCGGACAAGCCCTTCATGGGCTCCGTCACCTCCGGGCCGAACGCGGCCGACACGATCGCGATGGCGGAGATGGTGTTCGGCCGCGATTCACTGGAGAAGACGCCGGCGATCATCTCGCTGATCAACGTCAACTCGCCGCTCCGCTACGACGACCGCATGCTCTCGGCGTTGCTCGAGTACGCGAAGGCGAACCAGCCGACCGTCGTGACGCCGTTCCTGCTCATGGGTGCGATGTCGCCGGTCTCGATCGTCGCCGCGCTCGCACAGCAGGTCGCGGAGGCGCTCGCCGGGATCGCGCTCGTGCAGACGATCCGGCCCGGCTGCCCGGTCGTCTTCGGCTCGTTCCTGTCGAACACCGACATGCAGTCCGGCTCGCCGAGCTTCGGCACGCCGGAGTCGGCCGTCGGCCTCTTCTGCACCGGGCAGATCGCGCGCCACTACAACCTGCCGTTCCGCGGCGGCGGCGCACTCACGTCGTCGCAGATCGTCGACGCACAGGCCGGCTACGAGTCGATGATGTCGCTCTGGCCGACCTTCCTCGCAGGCACGAACTTCGTCATGCACTCGGCCGGCTGGCTCGAGTCGGCGCTCGTCTCGTGCTACGAGAAGTTCGTCGTCGACGTCGAGCTGCTGCGGATGCTCCACGAGGTGTTCAAGCCGCTCGAGATCAACGAGGAGACGCTCGCGTACTCGCGCACGAGGAGGTCGGCCAGGGCGGCCACTTCCTCGGAGCGGTGCACACGCTCGAGCGCTTCCGCGAGTGCTTCTACCGTCCGCTCGTCTCGTCGACGGAGAACTACGAGCGATGGGCTCGGAACGGTGGCAACGACACGGCGGCGCGCGCGTCGGACGATCTGGAAGAAGACGCTCGACGAGTACGAGGAACCGGCGATGGACGCGGGGCTCCAGCGAGGAGCTGAAGGCGTACGTCGACCGCAGACGGAAGGAGTTCGGTGACTGATGGCGACGGTAGGCGAGATCATGTCGAGTCGGCTGCTGACAGTCGACGCAGCGACGCCGCTCAGGGAGGCGGCGGAGCAGATGCACGAGCGCAACGTCGGTGCCGCACTCGTCCTCACGGGCGACCGGCTGTCCGGCATCCTCACGGAGCGCGACATCCTCCGTGCGGTCGCGGCGGGAACGGTGGAGGGGACGAACGTCGCCGCCTGGATGACGCGCGACCCGGAGACGGTCGACTCGTCGGAGCCGACCGGGCGCGCGGCGGCGATCATGATCCACGGCGGCTTCCGGCACCTGCCGGTCGTCGACGAGGGCAAGCCGGTCGGGATCGTGTCGATCCGCGACCTGATGCGACTCGTGGTCGACGACGAGAGCCCGCGCGGTGTCTGAGATGTTCGTCGACGGCGCGTGGACGGGCTCGCTCTCGGGCGAGACGTTCACCGCCGAGTCGCCTGCGACCGGCGAGGCGATCGCGACGGTGGCGAAGGGCGGGCGGCAGGACGCCCAGCTCGCGATCGGGGCCGCGAACCGGGCCGCCGACGCGTGGTCGCGTGCGACCGCGTTCGAACGTGCCGCTGCGATGCACCGTGTCGGCGACGCGATCGAGCGCCGCAGGGACGAGCTGGCGCGGACGCTGACGCTCGACCAGGGCAAGCCCCTGCGCGAGTCGCACGACGAGGTCGAGGAGCTGATCCTCTACTGGCGCAACGCCGCCGAGGACGGGAAGCGGCTCGAGGGGCGGCTGCCGAACTCGATGTCGCCGGGCAAGCGGGTCCTGCTCGTGCGACGGCCGCGCGGCGTGGTCGGCGTGATCACCCCATGGAACTGGCCGTACACGATGCCGGCGGAGCTGATCGCGCCGGCGCTCGCCTGCGGCAACACCGTCGTCTGGACGCCGGCGTCGACCACCGCCGTCGCCGGGATCGCGCTCGCGGAGTGCGTCGTCGAGGCGGATCTTCCGCCCGGCGTCTTCAACCTCGTCACCGGGCCGGGCTCGACTGTCGGCGACGAGATCGCCCGCAACCCGGGCACGCACGGCGTCGGCTTCATCGGCTCGACGGAGACCGGCCGCAAGGTGGCCGAGGCCGCGGTCGGAAAGGCGGCCGTGCTCGAGCTCGGCGGCAACGGGCCGGTCGTCGTCATGGACGACGCCGATCTCGAGCTCGCCGCCGAGGCGACCGTCACCGCCTGCTTCCTCTGCGCCGGCCAGAGCTGCACCGCCGGCGAGCGGCTGCTCGTTCACCGCGACGTGCGCGAGGAGTTCGTCGCGCGGCTTGCGCGGCTCGTCACGGAGCGGATCGTCCTCGGCGATCCGTTCGCCGAGACGACGACGCTGGGGCCGCTGAACAACGCAGGCGTCGCCGCGAAGATGGACGAGCACGTCGCCGACGCGGTCGAACGCGGCGCGCGGCTCGTCAGCGGAGGCGCGCGCGCCGCCGGCTTTCCGACCGACCTCTACTGGCAGGCGACCATCCTCGACGACGTTCCCGACGACGCGCTCGTCGCGCAGGAGGAGACGTTCGGCCCCGTCGCGCCGGTCGTCGCGATCGACTCGCTCGAGCAGGCGATCGAGCTGACGAACGCGTCGCCGTACGGACTGCTCGCGGCGATCTTCACGCGCGACCTCGCAGCGAGGCCTGCGCTTCGCCGACGAGGTGCGCACCGGCTGGGTCAACGTCAACGAGTCGTCGAACTACTGGGAGAGCGCACCTGCCGTTCGGCGGCCGCTCCGGGACCGCGAGCGGGATCGGCCGCGTCGGCGGCGCGGCGCCGATGGAGGCGTTCACCGAGCTGCAGACCGTCGTCCTCTCGCTTGACCTACGACTTCATCATCGTCGGCGGCGGCTCCGCCGGCTGCGTGCTCGCGAACCGGCTGAGCGCCGATCCGTCGACGCGCGTGCTCGTGCTCGAGGCCGGACGGCCGGACTCGCTGTGGGACGTCTTCATCCACATGCCGGCGGCGCTCGCCGTTCCCGATCGGGAACCGGCGCTACGACTGGAAGTACGAGTCGGAGCCCGAGCCGTACATGAACGGCCGGCGCATCTACCACGCGCGCGGCAAGGTGCTCGGCGGCTCGAGCTCGATCAACGGGATGATCTTCCAGCGCGGCAACCCGCTCGACTACGAGCGGTGGGCGGCCGACCCCGGGCTCGAGACGTGGGACTACGCGCACTGCCTGCCGTACTTCAAGCGGATGGAGACGTGCCTCGCGGGCGCCGACGACTTCCGCGGCGGCGACGGTCCGCTCGTGCTCGAGCGCGGGCCGGCCGACGAGCCGCTCTTCGACGCGTTCTTCGACGCGGTGCAGCAGGCGGGCTACGAGCTGACGGACGACGTCAACGGCTACCGGCAGGAGGGCTTCGCGAAGTTCGACCGCAACATCTCGCGCGGCCGGCGGCTGAGCGCGGCGCGCGCGTACCTGCATCCCGGTGCATGGCGCGGCCGAATCTCGAGGTGCGCTGCGCGGGCGTTCGTGAACCGCGTCGTCTTCGAGGGGACGCGCGCGGTCGGCGTCGAGGTCGGCGCGGCGAGACGCGTGCCGCGCGAACGAGGTGATCCTCTGCGGCGGCGCGTTCAACTCGCCGCAGCTGCTGCAGCTCTCCGGCGTCGGCAACGCGCAGAGCTGTCGGCGCTCGGACGTCGACGTCGTGCACGACCTGCCCGGCGTCGGCGAGAACCTGCAGGACCACCTCGAGGTGTACGTGCAGTACGCGTGCAAGCAGCCGGTCTCGATGCAGCCGGCGCTGAAGATAGTGGAAGCGGCCGTTCATCGGCGCGCAGTGGCTGCTTCCTTCGCGTCGCGGCCCGGGCGCGACCAACCACTTCGAGGCCGGCGGCTTCGTCCGCTCGAACGACGAGGTCGCGTACCCGAACCTGATGTTCCACTTCCTGCCGCTCGCGATCCGCTACGACGGCTCGGCGCCCGCGGCGAAGCACGGCTACCAGGTGCACGTCGGGCCGATGTACTCGGACGCGCGCGGCTCGGTGAAGATCACGTCGACGGATCCGCGCGCGCATCCCGCGCTGCGCTTCAACTACCTCTCGACCGCCGAAGGACCGGCGCGAGTGGGTCGAGGCGATCCGCTGCGCGCGGAGCATCCTCACGCAGCCCGCGTTCGAGCCGTACAACGGCGGCGAGATCTCGCCCGGGCCCGGCGGTGCGAGACGGACGAGGAGATCCTCGACTGGGTCGCGCGCGACGCCGAGACGGCGCTCCATCCGTCGTGCACGTGCAGCTCGGCACCGACGACCTCGTCGGTCGTCGACCCGCAGACGATGCGCGTGCACGGCGTCGACGGCCTGCGCGTCGTCGACGCGTCCGTCTTCCCGTACGTCACCAACGGCAACATCTACGCGCCGGTGATGATGGTCGCCGAGAAGGCCGCCGACCTGATCCTCGGCAACACGCCGCTGCCGCCGGCCGACGTCGAGTTCTACCGGCACGCCGAGCCGGCACAGCTGTGACCCAGACCATCCGCGAGCTGGCAGGCGGCGTCGAGATGCCGGTGCTCGGCCTGGGCGTCTGGCAGATCTCCGAGGGCCGGGAGGCCGAGCAGGCCGTGGAGTGGGCGCTCGAGGCGGGTTACCGGCACGTCGACACCGCCGCGATCTACCGCAACGAGCGCAGCGTCGGGGCGGCGCTCCGCGCGGAGCGGCGTCCCGCGCGACGAGGTGTTCGTGACGACGAAGCTCCTGCCCATGCATCGCAGCGCTGCGCGGCGAGCTCGACGGCAGCCTCGAGCGTCTCGGCCTCGACTACGTCGACCTCTACCTGATCCACTGGCCGGTCCCGCTGCAGAGCGCGCGACTCTGGCGCGAGCTCGAGACGCTCCGAGAGCAGGGACTCGCGCGGGCCATCGGCGTCTCGCAACTTCGGGCAGAAGCGGCTCGCCCGGCTGCCCGCGTGCCGGCGCCGGCCGCTCAACCAGGTGCAGTTCAGCCCGCTCCACTTCCGCCGCCGCGTGCTCGAGCACTGCGAGGCGAACGGGATCGCGTCGAGGCCTACAGCCCGCTCGAGCGCGGCCGGGCCTTCGACCACCCCGTGATCGCCGAGATCGCGCAGCGCCTCGAGCGAACGCCCGCCCAGGTGATGCTGCGCTGGGCCGTGCAGCACCGCGCGATCGTGATCCCGAAGTCGGCGCAGCGCGACCGCATCCGCTCGAACGCGCAGATCTTCGACTTCGAGCTCGACGGCGACGACATGCTGGCGCTCGACGGCCTCGACCGCACCTCGGGGACAGGTCGAGCTAGGTAGTCCGGGCCGGCTCGAGCTCCTCGCCGAACCGCGCACGCGCGACGAACCGGCCGCTGCCGGGCTGCGCGACGAGCTCGTCGTCCTCGACGACCACCTGGCCGCGTACGAGCACGAGCTCGGGCGCGCCCGTCACCGTGGTTCCCTCGTAGAGGTTGTAGTCGGCCCTCGAGTGGTGCGTCTTCGCCGAGATCGTGTGCTCCTTCTCGGGGTCGAAGATCACGATGTCGGCGTCCGAGCCCGGCGCGATCGTGCCCTTGCGCGGGTAGAGGCCGAACAGCCTCGCGGCGTTCGTCGACGAGCAGCTCGACCATCCGGTTGAGCGTGATCCGCCCCTCGTTGACGCCGAAGTGGTGGATCATCAGCAGCCGGTCCTCCACGCCGGGGCGCCGTTCGGGATCTTCGAGAAGTCGTCCTTCCCGAGCGTCTTCTGGCCGACGAAGTTGAACGAGCAGTGGTCGGTCGAGATCGCGGACAGCACGTCGGAGCGGACCGCGTCCCACAGCACCGGCTGGTTCGCCTTGTCGCGAACGGGCGGCGAGAAGACGTCCTTGGCGCCCTCGAAGTTCGGGCTGTCGAGATACGTGCTGTCGACGAAGAAGTACTGCGTGCACGTCTCGCCCCAGACGGGCCAGCCCTTGGCGCGGGCGCCGTTGATCGCGTCGACCGCCTCCTTGCACGTGACGTGCACGACGTAGAGCGGGGCGCCGGCGACGTGGGCGAGCTGGATCGCACGGTTCGTCGCCTCGCCCTCGAGCTCGGCCGGGCGCGTCAGCGCGTGCCAGCGCGGCTCCAGGTTGCCCGTCCGCGACCGCGTGCTTGACGAGGATGTCGATCGCGCTCGCCGTTCTCGCCGTGGATCATCACGAGCGCACCCGTCTCGCGTCGCCAGCTCCATCACCTTGAACATCGTCTCGTCGTCGACCATGAGGACGTCCTTGTAGGCCATCAGCAGCTTGTAGGACGTCACGCCCTGGTCGGGCAGCGTCGCCAGCTCCTCGAGCGAGCCGCCCTCTTCGAGGTCGATGACGATGATGTGGAAGCCGTAGTCGATGACCGCCTTGCCGTGCGCCTTCGCGTGCCAGCGCTCGAGCGCCGGCGGCGAACGACTGCGCCTCGCACCTGGTTGGCGAAGTCGATGTGGCAGGTCGTGCCGCCGAACGCGCACGAGGTCTGCCCGGACTGGAAGTCGTCGGCCGTGATCGTGCCGCCGAACGGCATGTCGAAGTGCGTGTGCGGGTCGATACAACCGGGCAGGACGTACTTGCCGGAGGCGTCGATCACCCGGTCGGCGGCAACGTCCAGCGACGTCGCCGATCAGCGCGATCGTCTCGTCCTCGATGTACACGTCGGCGACGTAGTCGTCGCCTGCGGTAACGATCCGGCCTCCCTCGATCAGCAGCGACATGGACACTCCCTTCAGCCAGAATGCGGTTGTCTGATTATCTCGCCTGGGGGCAAGCGTGCTCTACCGGAACGCGTATCTGGTCACGATGGACGACGCCGGAACGGAGCACGAAAGCGGCTGGCTGCTCGTCCGCGACGGTCTGATCGAGGCGGTCGGGAGCGGCGACCCGCCCGAGGCGGCGACCTCCGTCGACCTGGGTGGCGCCGTCGTCGCCCCGGGCCTCGTCAACACCCACCATCACCTCTACCAGACGCTCACGCGCGCGCGTGCACAGGAAGGGACGCTGTTCGAGTGGCTGACGGAGCTGTATCCCGTGTGGGCGCACATCGACGAGGAGGCCGAGTACGCCGCTGCCCGCACCGGGCTCGCCGAGCTCGCGCTCTCCGGCTGCTCGACCGTCTTCGACCACCACTACGTCTTCCCGCGCGGCCGGGCGGGCTTGATCGAGGCCGAGGTGCGCGCGGCGCGGGAGCTCGGCGTGCGCATCGTCGCCTCGCGCGGCTCGATGGACCTCGGGCAGTCTCAGGGAGGCCTGCCGCCCGACTCGCTTGTCGAGGACGTCGACTCGGTGCTCGCCGACACCGAACGGCTCGCCGCACTCCAGGACGACGGCTTCGTGCAGATCGCGGTGGCGCCCTGCTCGCCGTTCTCGGTGACGAGCCGCTTGATGGAGGAGTCGGCCGAGCTCGCACGCAGGCTCGGACTGGGCCTGCACACGCATCTTGCCGAGACGCTCGACGAGCAGGAGTTCTGCCGCGAGACCCACGGCTGCACCCCGGTCGAGTACCTGGAGAGCCTCGGTTGGCTCGCCGGGGACGTCTGGTGCGCGCATTGCATCCACCTGTCGCCGGCCGATATCGCGCTGGTCGCACAGACGGGCGTCGGCGTGGCGCACTGCCCAGCTTCCAACCTGCGCCTCGGCGCGGGCTTCGCACCGGTGCGCGAGCTCCTCGACGCCGGCGTGCGCGTCGGGCTGGGTGTCGACGGCTCCGCCTCGAACGAGCGCGGCGACCTCTTCTTCGAGCTGAAGCTGGCCCTGCTCGTCGCGCGCGGTCGCGGCGGCCCGGCCGCTCTGACCGCGCGCGAGGCGCTGCGGCTCGGCACGCGGGGCGGCGCGGCGGTGCTGCGCCGGGAGGACATCGGCTCGCTCGAGCCCGGCAAGCGCGCAGACTTCGCCGCCTGGAGGGTCGACGGGCTGGAGCTCGGCGGCGCGGCCGATCCCGTTGCCGGCCTCGTCCTGTCCGGGCCGCACCGCGTCGACCGCCTGGTCGTCGGCGGCGAGGACGTCGTCCGCGACGGCGAGCTCGTCCGCGCGGACGAGGAGGACATCGCCCGGCAGCACCGTGTCCAGGCGCGGAGAATGACGGCATGACCGACGTCGCGGAGCTGCAGCGTCGCGTTGCCGTCGCGCGTGGAGACGAGCCGGCCGACCTCGTCGTCCGCGGCGGCCGCGTCTTTTCCGTGTTCACGCGCGAGTGGCTCGACACCGACGTCGCGATCTGCGACGGCGTCGTCGCCGGGCTTGGCGACTACGACGGCGCCGAGATCGTCGACGCCGCCGGGCGGTACGTCGTCCCCGGCTTCATCGACGCGCACCTGCACATCGAGTCCTCCAAGCTCATGGTCGACGAGTTCGCGCGTCTGATCCTCCCGCTCGGTACGACCGCGATCGTCGCCGACCCGCACGAGATCGCGAACGTGCTCGGCTCGGACGGCATCCACTGGCTGCTCGACGCGTCCGCGGGCCTCCCGCTCGACGTCTACTTCATGGCGTCGTCGTGCGTGCCCGCGTCGCCGTACGAGTCGCCGCGGCGGCCGCTGTCGATCGGCGACCTCGAAGGGCTGCTGCGCCGCAGCCACGTGCTCGGCGTCGCCGAGATGATGAACTTCCCCGGGATCGTCGAAGGCTCGCCCGAGGAGCTGGCCAAGGTCCTGCTCGCGGGTCATGTCGACGGGCACGCGCCCGGCCTCGTCGGCAAGCGGCTGAACGCGTACGCCTCGGCGGGCATCCACTCCGACCACGAGGCCGCGGTGCTCGAGGAAGGCCGGGAGCGGCTCCGGGCCGGCATGTGGCTCCTGATCCGCGAGGCGTCGGCGGCCCGCAACCTGCGGGCGCTGATCCCGCTCGTCGCCGACTACGGCCCGTCGCGCATCGCCTTTTGCACCGACGACCGCGAGCCGGAGCACATCGCCGACGACGGCCACATCAACTCGATGGTGCGCGACGCGGTCGCACTCGGCGTGCCCGCCGAGGACGCGCTCGTCATGGCCTCGCTGAACCCGGCGCTCTACCACGGTCTGCGGCCCCTCGGCGCGATCGCCCCCGGCTACCGGGCCGACATGCTCCTTCTGCCCGATCTGGAGGCGTTCGTCCCCGAGCTCGTGCTGAAGCGCGGACGGCCGGTCGTCGAGGTTCCGCCCGCGCCCGTGCCCGACTGGGTGCGCAACACCGTCCGCGTCCCGCAGCTGGGCCCCGGCGCCTTCCGCGTCCCCTGGCAGGGCGGCGAGGCGCGCGTGATCGGTCTCGTCCGCGACCAGATCGTCACCGACTCGCTCGTGGACACGCTCGCCGTCCACGACGGTTGCGCGGTCGCCGACCCGGAGCGGGATCTCGCGAAGATCGCCGTCCTCGAGCGCCATCACGGCACCGGCCGCATCGGCCTCGGCTTCGTCCGCGGCTTCGGTCTGCAGCGCGGTGCCTTCGGCGCGACGCTCTCTCACGACGCCCACAACGTGATCGTGGTCGGCGCCGACGACGCCGCGATGGCGCACGTCGTCGCCCGCCTCGCCGAGCTCGGCGGCGGGATCGTCGTCGTCGACGGGGAGGCGGTCACAGCCGAGCTGCCGCTCCCGGTGGCCGGGCTCCTCTCCGACCGCCCGCTACCCGAGGTGCTCGACGCGAGCCGGGCGATCAACGCCGCCGCGGAGGCGCTCGGCGTCCATTTTCCGCATCCCTTCCAGGTGCTGGCCTTCCTCGCCCTCTCGGTGATCCCGTCGCTCAAGATCACCGACCGCGGCCTGATGGACGTCGACCGCTTCGAGCTCGTGCCGCTCGCCCTCTAGCCGGGACGGGCCCGGGGCCTCGGTATTTACCCGGATAGGGGTTCCGGCCCGGCCCTGACGATGGCCGTTCCGGCGGCCCGTACCGTGCCTGTGTCCCCCTGACAGGAGGCCACAGTGCAGACCGAGCGCCGTGCAGCAGCCCCCGAGATCGCCGATGCGAACGTGCTGGAGCGGGCCGCCGCCTGCCTCCGTGACGCGGGCGTGGCGCTCCCCACCTTTACGCAGCTCGCCGACCCGAGCCGGATTCCCGCAAAGATCGGGTCGCTCCTGGGCGGAGTCGGCCCGGACGACGCGCACCCGCTGAACCTCTTCCGCGTCCACTGGTTCAACGACGCCGACCGGACGACTGCCGGTACGCGTCCCCGACCACGTCGTGCTGCCTCGCGAGCTCACCGGCGTCGACGCGACGATCGTCGTCGCGCTCGGCGACCGCTTCCCGATGATCAGGCGCGCACAAGGTGCTGGCCGCCTACGGCTGCCTGGCGCCGCGGCTCGTCACCGGACAGTTCGACCCGACGCGCAACCGCGCGGTCTGGCCCTCGACCGGCAACTACTGCCGCGGCGGCGTCGCGATCTCGCGGCTGATGGGCTGCCGCGGCGTCGCCGTCCTCCCCGAGGGCATGAGCCGGGAGCGCTTCGACTGGCTCGAGCGACTGGGTCGTCGATCCGGCGGACATCATCCGCACGCCCGGCACCGAGAGCAACGTCAAGGAGATCTACGACAAGTGCCACGAGCTCGCCGACCGACCCCGAGAACGTGATCTTCAACCAGTTCGCCGAGTTCGGGAACCACATCGCGCACTACCTGGCCACCGGCGCGCGCGCTCGGCCGCGTCTTCGAGACGCTGCAGGCGGCGCAGCCGGAGCTTCGGCTGCGCGCGTTCGTCTCGGCGACCGGCTCGGCCGGCACGATCGGCGCCGGCGACTACCTGAAGGAGCGCTACGGCTCGCTGATCGTCGCCGTCGAGGCGCTCGAGTGCCCGACGATGCTCTACAACGGCTTCGGCGAGCACAACATCCAGGGGATCGGCGACAAGCACATCCCGCTGATCCACAACGTGATGAACACCGACGTCGTCGTCGCCGTCTCCGACCGCGCGACCGACCGGCTCGGCGTGCTCTTCGGCGACCGAGCCGGACCGCGCGCTACCTCGCCGGCCGGCGCGGCGTGCGCCGACGCACGTCATCGACGCGCTCGCCGTCGCTCGGCCTCTCGAGCATCTGCAACGTCCTCGCCGCGATCAAGACCGCCAAGCACTTCGGCCTCGGGCGCCGACGACGTGATCGTCACCGTCGCCACCGACGGCGCCGCGATGTACGGCAGCGAGCGCGACGCTCGCGGTCGCGAAGTACTTCCCCGACGGCTTCGACGACGTCGCCGCGGGCGAGGTGTTCGGCGAGCACCTGCTCGGCGCCGCGACCGACCACCTGCTGCGAGCTGACGCACGAGGAACGCGCGCGGATCTTCAACCTCGGCTACTACACCTGGGTCGAGCAGCAGGGCGTCTCGCTCGAGGACTTCGAGGCCCGCCGCAGCCAGGCGTTCTGGACGCGGACTGCGCGCGCAGGCCGCGGCGTGGGACGAGCTGATCGACGAGTTCAACGCGCGCACGGGCGTCGCTCGAAGGGCTATGACGCCGCAGCGCCAGCCGCCTCGTCTGCGCCGGCTGCGGCGCGAGCCCGACGCCGGCGAGCCGTATCCGTTCCGCTGCCCGAACGCCGGCGCGCGGCGACGTCGACCACGTGCTCCGTCGCGCGCTCGACACGACGCCTCGTCCAGTTCCCGGCGGGCGACGAGGAGCCGAACCCGTTCATCCGCTACCGGCAGCTGCTGCACGCCTACCACGTCGCGCGGCAGGCGGGATGGACGACGCCGAGTTCTGCGACGCTCGTCCGCAGGCTCGACGAGCGCGTCGCCGCGGTCGACGGCCACGGCTTCGCGGTGACGCCCTTCGGCCGCAGCGACGAGCTCAGCGACCGGCTCGGCTTCACGCGCGGACGGCGGCGTCTGGGTCAAGGACGAGACCGGCAACGTCTCCGGCTCGCACAAGGCCCGCCACCTGTTCGGCGTGCTCGCTGTACCTCGAGGTCGTCGAGCGCCTCGGGCTGACCGCGACGGCCGAGCGGCCCGACCTCGCGATCGCGAGCTGCGGCAACGCGGCGCTCGCCGCAGCCGTCGTCGCCGCGCGCCGGCGGGCGCGCGCTCCGCGTGTTCGTCCCGGTCGACGCCGACCCGCTCGTGCTCGAGCGGCTCGAGGAGCTGGGCGCGTCGCGTCACCGTCTGCCCGCGCACGCCCGGCGTGCCCGGCGACCCGACCGTGCTGCGCCTGCAGCGAGGCGCTCGCCGGCGGCGCGCTGCCGTTCACCTGCCAGGGCAACCTCAACGGACTCGCCGTCGAGGGCGGCGAGACGCTCGGCTACGAGATGGTCGGCTCGCGCGGCCGGCAGCCGCTCGACCGCCTGGTCGTCCAGGTCGGCGGCGGCGCGCTCGCGAGCGCGTGCAGCCAGGCTTCGCGCGACGCGCGTGCGCTCGGCGCCTGCGACCGGCGCCCGCGCCTCGACACCGTGCAGACCGAGCGGCGCCTGGCCGCTCGACGCGCGCGCCTTCGACGCGCGTGCGTCGCGCACGCGGCGGCCCCGGCGCGCTCGCGTCTACGCCGCGGCCACCACCGCTCCGAGTTCATGTGGCCGTGGGAGACAGGAGCCGCACAGCGTCGCGCACGGGATCCTCGACGACGAGACCTACGACTGGCTCGCGGTCGTGCGACGGCATGCTGGCGACGGGCGGGACCGCCGCTCGTCGTCGAGCGAGGACACGCCTCGAGCGGGCGAACGCGCTCGCCCGGGAGGCCACCGGCATCGACGTCGACCCGACCGGCTCGGCCGGGCTGGCCGGGCTGCTCGCACTCCGCGACACGGGCGGCGTCCGCGACGACGAACGCGTCGCGGTGCTGTTCACCGGCGTCAGCCGGTCCGACGTAAACGACGACAAGGGACGGAGACATGAGGAGCTTTCTCGGACGCGACATCCTGTCGCTCAAGGACTTTGAGAGGAACGAATTCGAGCGCGTCTTCGAGGTGTGCGACGAGCTCGCGCCGATCGCGAAGAAGCGGCGCAACATCGACCTGCTCGCCGACAAGACACTGCTGACGGCGTTCTACCAGCCGAGCACGCGCACCCGGATGTCGACCGAGGCCGCGATGCACCGGCTCGGCGGCCACGTCCTCGGGTTCTCCGACGCGAAGATGACGCGGGCCGGCGACTTCTACCAGGAGTCGATGAAGGACACGATCCACATGCTCGAGTTCTACGCCGACGTCATCGCGATGCGGCATTTCGAGCAGGGCGCACCCGCCGAGGCGGCCAAGTGGTCGTCCGTCCCCGTGATCAACTGCGGCGACGGCTGGGGCGAGCACCCGACCCAGGTCCTCACCGACCTGTACACGATCCGGACCGAGCTCGGCACCCTCGACGGGCTGACGTTCCTGCTCGTCGGCGACATGCGCATGCGGACGATGCACTCGATCCTCTACGCGCTGTCGCAGTTCGCGTCGAAGGCGTACGTCGTCGGCCCGCCCGACATGACGCTGCTGCCGGAGTTCAAGGCAGAGCTCGACGCGCTGAACGTCATGTACGAGGAGGCTCCTTCCACGGCCGACGTGATCGCCGACTGCGACGTCATCTACATGGAGCCGGTGGTGCAGGCCGACTACACGCAGTCCCGCGTGGAGCGTGGCGGCGACCTCGGCTTGACCCCGGAGGCCTATCGCGTCACCCGCGAGCTGCTGCGCGAGAAGGCGAAGCCGGAGTCGATCATCCTGCACAGCCTGCCGCGCATGGACGAGCTGCCCACAGACGTCGACTCGACCCGGCACCAGCGCTACTGGGTGGAGGCTTTCAACGGCGTCGTGCTGCGGATGGCGCTCCTGTCCCTCGTCCTCGGCGCGATGGAGTAGGCGACGTGGAGCTGACCCTCAACGGCGAGCGCGTGACCGCGAATCCGCGGGAAGGCGAGAGCCTGCTCGAGCTGCTGCGCGAGGAGTTCGGCCTCTGCTCGGTCAAGGACGGCTGTGCACCCGAGGGTTCGTGCGGTGCGTGCACGGTGATCGTCGACGGGAAAGCGGTCGTCTCCTGCGCGCAGAAGGCCTCGCGCGTCGAGGGGAAGCACGTCATGACGCAGGAGGGCCTGCCCGACGAGAAGCGGCGCATGTGGGCCGACTGCTTCGTCGCCGCAGGCGCATCGCAGTGCGGCTACTGCTCGCCCGGGATCGTGCTGAAGGCGGAGGCGCTGCTCGAGAAGAATCCCGATCCTTCCCGGGACGAGATCTCGCACGCCCTGCTCGGGAACCTCTGCCGCTGCACGGGCTACGTGAAGATCGTCGACGCGATCCGGCTCGTCGCGGCGGTCAGACGCGGCGAACCGCTGCCTGTGCCGGACACGAGCGGACGCGTCGGCTCGCGCAGCGCCCGGTACAACGCCGCCGACCTCGCGCTCGGCGACAAGACCTACGTCGGAGACATGACCGCGGCGGGGCTCCTCCACGGCGCGCTGCGTTTCTCCGAGCACCCGCGGGCGCGCGTGCTGCGCATCGACACGGCGCAGGCGGTGGCTCATCCGGGGGTCGTGGCCGTCCTCACGGCGGCGGACGTGCCCGGGGACCGGTTGCAGGGATCGCTGACGAAGGACTGGCGCCAGCTCGTCGCGGAAGGCGAGATCACCGCGTACGTCGGCGACGTGCTCGCCGTCGTCGCCGCCGAGACCCGGCACGCGGCCCGCGAGGCCGCGGCGCTGGTCGAGGTCGAGTACGAGGTGCTCGAGCCGGTCGCCGATCCGTTCGAGGCGCTCGCGGTCGGGGCGCCGAAGCTCCACCCCGGCGGCAACGTGCTCTCCGTGTCGCGCGTCCAGCGCGGAGACGTCGACACGGCGCTCGCCGAGTCCGCGCACGTCGCCACAGAGACGTACCGGACGCAGTTCATCGAGCACGCGTTCCTCGAGCCGGAGTCGGCGTTCGTCGCCCCCGAGCCGGGCGGCCCGCTCCGCGTCTACTCCCAGGGCCAGGGCATCTGGGACGACCGCCGTCAGATCGCAGGGCTTCTCGGCGTGCCCGAGGCGCACGTGCGCGTGACCCAGACGACGACGGGCGGCGCGTTCGGGGCCAAGGAGGACCTGAACGTCCAGGGGCACGCGGCCCTCCTCTCTCTCGCGACGGGCAGGCCGGTGCGGCTCACGCTCTCGCGCAAGGAGAGCCTCCGCTTCCACGCCAAGCGGCACGCGATGTGGCTCGAGTACACCGTCGGCTGCGACGCCGACGGGCACCTGACCGCCGTGCGCGCGCGGATCGTCGGCGACACGGGCGCCTACGCCAGTGTCGGCGACAAGGTGCTCGAGCGTGCCGCCGGGCACGCCTGCAGCGCCTACAAGGTTCCGAACGTCGACGTCGAGGCGACCGCCGTCTACACGAACAACCCGCCGTGCGGAGCGATGCGCGGCTTCGGCGTGAACCAGTCCAATTTCGCGATGGAGGGCATGCTCGACATCCTCGCCGAGCACGTCGGCATCGACGGCTGGGAGATGCGCTGGCGGAACGCCGTCGGCGTGGGCGATCGCACCGGCACGGGCCAGAAGCTCGGCCCGGGCGTGGGGGTGAAGGAGACGCTCCTCGCGGTGCGCGACGTCTACCGCGGCGCCCGCTACGCCGGCATCGCCTGCGGCCTGAAGAACACGGGCATCGGCAACGGCGTCCCCGAGGGCGGCCACGTCGTCGTCCGGCCGGAGGCCGACGGCACCGTCACGCTCTACCACTCCTGGACGGAGATGGGCCAGGGAGTGCACACCGTGCTGCAGCAGATCGCCTGCGAGGAGCTCGGCCTGCAACAGTCGCAGGTGCACGTCCTCGTCGACACGGAGCGCGAGCTCGAGACCGGGCAGACGACCGCGTCTCGCGCGACCGTCCTCGGCGGCCGGGCGGTCATGGACGCCGCCCGGAAGATGAAGGCGGCGCTGAACGGAAACGCACTGGAGAGCCTGGCCGGGCAGGAGTTCGAGGGCAGGTTCAAGGTCGACTGGACGACGCCGAACGAGGCCGACGAGCCCGTCACGCACATCGCATACGCCTGGGCGACGCAGGTGGTGCTGCTCGACGACGAGGGCCGGCTGGAGAAGGTCGTCGCCGCCCACGACGTCGGCAAGGCGATCAACCCGACGCTCGTCGAGGGTCAGATCGAAGGCGGGCTGCACATGGGCCTCGGGCAGGCGCTGTCGGAGGAGTTCGTGGTCGACGGCTGCGTCCCCGTCACCGAGACGCTCAAGTCGCTGCACCTCGTGCCGCCGAGCGGCATGCCGCCCGTCGAGTGCATCCTCGTCGAGGTGCCGCAGCCGGAAGGGCCCTACGGCGCGAAGGGCGTCGGCGAGGCGGCCCTCGTCCCGACCGCCGCAGCGGTCGCGGGCGCGCTCTACGCCTACGACGGCATCCGGCGCACGCGCCTGCCGATGAAGGACTCGCCGGCCGCGCTGGCGGCGGTTCCGCACCTGACCAAAGCCCATACGTGATCGTCACGTCGCTCGACCCCCTCCGGCTCGACGCCGGCGACCTCTGGATCGCAAACGGCCGCATCGCACCGGCCGGTGAGGGTGTACGGCTCGACTGCGACGGCGTCCTCGTCATCCCTGGGAACGTCTGCGCGCACACGCACCTCTACTCCGCGCTCGCGCGCGGGATGCCGTATGCGCTCGAGCCGCCGCGCAACTTCGTGGAGATCCTGCAGCGCGTCTGGTGGCGGCTCGACCGCGCCCTCGACGAGGAGTCGGTGCGCGCATCTGCGCTCGCCGGCGGGATGGAGGCGCTCCTCTCGGGCACGACGACGCTCGTCGACCATCACGCGTCGCCGAACGCGATCGACGGCTCGCTCGACGTGATCGCCGGCGCACTGGGCTCCCTCGGCGTCCGCTCGGTGCTCTGCTACGAGACGACCGACCGCGACGGCCCCGAGGCCGCGCGTGCCGGCCTGGCGGAGAACAGCCGCTGGCTCGACCGCGTGCGCCGCGAGCGGCCGCCGCTCGCGCGCGGCCTGGTCGGCGCGCACGCCTCGTTCACGCTCTGCGACGAGACGCTCGGCGCCTGTGCCGGGATCGCGCACGAGTTCGCGACCGGCCTGCACGTCCACGCGGCCGAGGACGGCGCCGACGAGCGCGACGCGCTCGCCCGGCACGGGACGCGCGTCGTGGAGCGGCTCGCCCGGGCCGGCGCGCTCGACGAGCGCACGCTGCTCGCACACGGCGTCCATCTCGACGACGCGGAGATCGGCCGCGATCGGCGCCGCGAAGGCGACGGTCGTCGCACAACGCCCGCTCGAACATGAACAACTCGATCGGCAGAGCCCGCGTCGAGCAGCTCGGCGAGCGGCTCGCGCTCGGGACCGACGGCATCGGCTCCGACATGTTCGAAGAGTCGCACGCCGCCTACTTCCGCCTGCGCGAGGACGACCTCGACGCTCCCTGCGACTGGCCTCTCGCGCGGCTCGCCGCAGTCGTCCCGTCTCGCCGGCCGGCCTCTTCGACGAGCCGCTGCTCGGCACGCTCGAGGCGGGCGCGCCTGCCGACCTCGTCGTGCTCGACTACCCGGCGCCGGCCCCGCTGAACGCCGAGAGCTTCGCCGGGCACTGGACCTTCGGGCTCTCGTCCCGCCACGTCCGCGACGTGATGGTCGCCGGCGAGTGGGTCGTGCGACGACCGCCGCCTTGCCCGCGTCGACGCCGACGAGCTCGCGGCCGGCGCGCGCCTGCAGGCGGAGCGTCTGTGGCGGCGCCTCGACGGCGTCGCCTCTCATCCGTTCGAGCCGAAGGGAGGCTCCTGATGGACCGCGTGGCCCTCTACCTCCAGGACAAGCATCCGATCCGCGACGGCATGCGGTACGCGCAGCTCGCCGAGCAGGCGGGCTTCGAAGCCGTCTGGCAGGCGGAGAGCCGGCTCGTGCGCGAGGCGACCGTGCCGATGGCGGCGTTCGCCGCCGTCACCGAGCGGATCGGCATCGGCAGCGGCGTCGTCAACACCTGGACGCGCAACGTCGGCCTGCTCGCCGCGACCTTCTCGACGCTCGACGACCTCGCGCCCGGCCGGGTCAAGCTCGGCGTCGGCGCGTGGTGGGATCCGCTCGCGGCCAAGGTCGGCATCCACCGGACGCACACGCTCAAGTGCATGCGCGAGACGGTCGAGGCGACCCGGCGGCTGCTCGCGATGGAGCGCGTGACCTACGACGGCGAGTTCGTGCACCTCGACGACGTCGAGATCGACATCGTCCACGGCGACCGCTCGCCGAAGCACGTCCCGATCTACATCGGCGCGACGGCGATGAAGATGATGGAGCTCGCGGGCGAGATCGGCGACGGCGTCCTGCTCAACTACCTCGTCGGGCCCGACTACAACCGCGAGGCGATGGAGCATCTGGCCGTCGGTGCCGAGCGCGCCGGCCGCACCGTCGACGACGTCGACCGGCCCCAGCTCGTCGTCTGCTCGCTCGACGACGACCGCTCGCTCGCGCTCGACCGCGCCCGCGAGCTCGTCGCGCAGTACCTCGGCCAGCAGCCGCACATCATGAAGGCGAGCGGCGTCGAGCGAAGCGCTGCTCGAGGAGATCGGCCGGGTGCTCACCTGGCCCGCCACTCCGGAGCAGATCGAGAGGGCGATGGAGCTCGTCCCGGACGACGTCGTGCAGCTGATCACGGCCTCCGGCACCCCGGACGACTGCCGCGCGAAGGTGCACGAGTACGTCGACGCGGGCTGCACCTGCCCGATCCTCTACCCGCTCGGCGACGACGTGCCCGCGATGATCGACGCCTTCGCGGTGGGTCACTTCTGATGGAGGCGCTACTCCCGCGCTCCCTCGAGGAGGCGCTCGAGCTTGCGTGCCGCCCACCCGGAGGCCGTCCCGGTCGCGGGCGGCACCGACCTGATGGTCGGCCCTGAACTTCGGCCGCGCTGCGGCCGCCCGCGCTGCTCGACCTCTCGCGCGTCGCGGAGCTGAAGTCCTGGCGTCGCGAGAACGGCTCCGTCTTCGTCGGCGCCGGCGTCACCTTCGCCCGGATCGCGGCCGAGCTGCCCGAGTTCCGCCCGCTCGTCGAGGCCGCGCGCTCGGTCGGCTCGCCGCAGATCCGCAGCCGCGCGACGATCGGCGGCAACATCGGCACGGCCTCACCGGCCGGCGACGCGCTTCCGGTGCTCGCGGCCTACGACGCGTCGCTCGTCCTCGGCTCGCGGCGAGGCACGCGCCGCGAGGCCTGGAACGACTTCCTCCTCGGGCCGAAGCAGACGACGCTCGCCCCGGACGAGCTCGATCCTCGGCGTCGAGTGGCACGTGCGTCGGACGGGCCCGGCTCGTTCGCGAAGGTCGGCACGCGCAACGCGATGGTGATCGCGATCGCCGGCCTCTGCCTCCAGCTCGACGTGCGCGGCCGCACGGTGCGCGTCGCGCTCGGCTCCGTCGCGCCGACGATCGTGCGCGCGCCCGAGGCCGAGGCGTTCGCGGCCGGCGCGTCCCCTGGGACGAGCCCGGGCGGGACGCTGCCGGAGAGCGCGGTGGCGGAGTTCGGCGGGCTGGCGGCCGCCGCGGCGACGCCGATCGACGACGTCCGCGGCTCGGCCGCCTACCGCCGTCACGTCGTCGAGGTGCTCGCCCGGCGCGCGCTCGCTGTGGACGCTCGGAGACAGGAGGCGGGCCGCATGATGATCCGCACCACCGTGAACGGCGTCGAGCACGAGGTCGACGTCTCGCCCGGCGCGAGCCTGCTCACGCTGCTGCGCGACGAGCTCGGCCTGTCCGGGTCGAAGAACGCGTGCGAGCAGGGCGAGTGCGGCTCGTGCTCGGTCTGGCTCGACGGCGAGCTCGTCTGCTCCTGCCTCGTGCCCGCGGTGCAGGCGGACGGCGCGGTCGTACGCACGGTCGAGTCGCTCGGCGACGGCGAGAGGCTGCACCCCGTTCAGGACGCGTTCGTCGACGCCGGCGCCGTGCAGTGCGGCTTCTGCACGCCGGGGATGGTCGTCGCCGCGGTCGACCTGCTCGAGCGCGACCCGCAGCCCGAGCGACGAGACGATCCGCGAGGCGCTGGCCGGCAACCTCTGCCGCTGCACCGGCTACCAGAAGATCGTCGACGCGGTCCAGCTCGCCGCCGCAGAGTTGTCATGAGCACCACCGTCGTCCCGACACGAAGCGGCATCGGCGCGAGCGCGCGCCGCGTCGACGGCGTCCCGAAGGTGACGGGCGCGTTCGCCTACGGCAGCGACCTCGACGCCGAGAACATGCTCTGGGGCGTCACGCTGCGCAGCCCGCACGCGTCGGCGCGGATCCGCTCGATCGACGTCTCGGCCGCCCGCCGCGGCGAGGGCGTCGCGGCCGTGCTGACCGCCGACGACCTGCCCGCCCGGAGGACGTTCGGGCTCGAGTTCTGCGACCAGCCGGTGCTCGGCCGACGGCGTCGTCCGCTACGACGGCGAGCCGGTCGCCATCGTCGCCGCCGAGACGCTCGAGCAGGCGCGCAGGGCCGCGCTGGCGATCGTCGTCGACTACGAGCCGCTCCTCCCGGTGACCGACATGGAGGCAGCGCTCGCGGCCGGAGGCGCCGCACGTGCACGAGTTCGGCAACGTCCTCCGTCACGTCCACATCGTCCACGGCGAGCCCGGAGTCCGCCGCGCCGACGTGTGGGTCGAGGGCTACTACGAGACCGCGATGCAGGACCAGGCGGCGCTCGGCCCCGAGGCCGGGCTCGCCGTGCCGGCGTCCGACGGCGGCATCGACCTGTACGTCGCGACCCAGTGGCTCCACGTCGACCGGCAGCAGATCGCGCCGTGCCTCGGCCTGCCCGAGGAGAAGGTGCGCATCACGCTCGCCGGCGTCGGCGGCGCGTTCGGCTCGCGCGAGGACATCCACATGCAGATCCACGCCTGCCTGCTCGCGCTGCGCACGGGACGGCCGGTGAAGATGTCCTACGGCCGCGAGGAGTCGTTCCACGGCCACGTGCACCGGCACCCGTCGCGGACCTGGATCCGCTACGGCGCGACGCGCGACGGCCGCCTCGTCGCCGGCGACGTGCGCCTGCTGCTCGACGGCGGCGCGTACGCGTCGTCGTCGCCGGCCGTGATCGCGAACGCGTCGACGTTCGCCGCCGGGCCGTACGAGGTACCGAACGTGCGGGTCGAGGGGACGGTCGTCTACACGAACAACCCGCCGTGCGGCGCGATGCGCGGCTTCGGCGCGCCGCAGGTCTGCTTCGCCTACGAGTCGGCCGATGGACGCGCTCGCCGCGGAGCTGGGGATCGACCCGCTCGAGCTGCGGCTGCGGAACGCGCTCCAGCACCGGCTCGGTCCTGCCGACCGGGCAGGTGCTCGCCGGGACCGCGCCGGTGCGCGAGGTGATCGAGCGGCTGCCGGCGATTCCGCTGCCGGCGGAGGAGCCGGCATCCGGCCGCGACCCGATCGCCTACCCGGGCGGCGCGGGCAACGTCAGCCGCGGCGAGTCGCTGCAGCGCGGCGTCGGCTTCGCCGTCGGCTTCAAGAACATCGCCTACAGCGAGGGCTTCGACGACTCCGCCGAGGCGACGGTGACGCTGCGGCCGGGGCCGGACGGCCCGGTCGCGAGCATCCGCACCGCCGCGGTCGACTTCGGCCAGGGCCTCTACACCGTGCTGACGCAGATCGTGCGCACCGAGCTCGGCGTCGAGCGACGTCGTCGTCGAGCCCGCCGACACCGAGAGCGGCTCGGCCGGCTCGACCTCCGCCTCCCGGCAGACGACGATGAGCGGCGGCGCCGTGCTCGGCGCCTGCGCCGAGATCAGCGCGAGCTCGGGAAGGGGCCGCTCGAGGAGCCGATCTCGCGAACCTTCACGTACCACCACCGCCCGACGACCGAGCTCGACGAGCACGGACAGGGCGACCCGCACGTCGCTTTCGCGTTCGTCGCGGAGCGCGCCGTCGTCGAGGTGGACGCGGAGCTCGGGCTCGTCGCGCGTCGTCCAGATCGCCGCCGTGCAGGACGTCGGCCGCGTGATCAACCCACAGGGCGCGACGGGCCAGATCGAGGGCGGCACGGCGATGGGGATCGGGCTCGCGCGTGATGGAGGAGCTCCAGGTCGAAGGGGGATCATTCGCAACGCCTCCTTCACCGACTACCTGATCCCGACGATCCTCGACGTCGCCGCCGTCGTGACCGAGTTCGTCGAGATCCCCGAGCCCGGCGCGCCGCTACGGCGTCAAGGGCGTCGGCGAGCTCGGCCACCGTGGTCGCCACCGCCGCCGTCGTCGCCGCGCTCCGCGACGCGACCGGCCGGCAGCTCAACCGCGTCCCGGCCACTCCCGACGATCTCGTCGGCCTCCGCCCGCCGGCGACCTCCTCCGGCCCGGCGCCCGTCCCCGACGTGCCGGGTCAGAAGCCGATTCCCGAGTACCTCGGCATCGGGCTCGGCCAACAGGAACTCATGAAAGGGAGAGAGCAATGAGCACAACCACCGGCCGACCGCGCACCCTGGCCGGACGCGACTACATCGAGACGATCGACTGGACCGTCGACGAGATCGACGAGACCCTCGCCGTCGCGGCCGAGCTGAAGGCTGCCCGCAAGGAAGGGCGGCCGCACCGGCTGCTTCCCGACAAGACCCTCTTCATGCTCTTCCTCGACAAGTCGACGCGGACGAGGAACGCCTTCGAGACGGGCATGACCCAGCTCGGCGGCCACGCCATCTTCCTCGACTCCGACAAGACCCAGGTCTCGCACGGCGAGAGCCCGAAGGACACGGCGATGATGCTCTCCCGCTACGGCGACGGGATCGCGATCCGGCACGACCTCGCCCCGTACGAGGGGAACGTGTGGATGCGCGAGATCGCGAAGTGGGCCGACATCCCGCTGATCAACCTGCAGTGCGACGTCGACCATCCGACCCAGACGCTCGCCGACCTGATGACGCTGCGCGAGCACCGCGGCGAGAACCTGCGCGGGCTGAAGGTCGCGATGACGTGGGCGTACGCGCCCTCGTACGCGCGGCCGATCTCGGTGCCGCAGGGCCTCGCGACGCTCCTCCCGCGATTCGGCATGGACGTCGTCCTCGCGCACCCGCCCGGCTTCGACCTGATGCCCGAGGTGATGGCGAAGGCAGAGGCGGCGGCCAAGGCGGCGGGCTCGACGATCACCTATCGTCGACAGCATGGAGGAGGCGTTCGCGGACGCGGACGTCGTCTACCCGAAGTCGTGGGGCCGGCTCGACGCGTTCACCGACCAGTCGAAGGCGCTCGCCGAGTCGGGCGCGTTCGCCGGCTGGATCTGCGACGAGCCCGAAGATCGCGCTCGCCAAGCCGGACGTCCTCTACATGCACTGCCTGCCGGCCGACCGGGGCCGCGAGGTCACCGACGCCGTCATCGACGGCCCGCACTCGGTCGTCTGGGACGAGGCCGAGAACCGCATGCACACGGCGAAGGCGTTGATGGCGCTGACGATGGGCGGCTACGGGTCGAGCTCATGACCGGCAGGCGCGCCGTCGTCGCGATCGGCGGCAACTCGCTGATCAGGGACAAGACGCACCAGACGGTGCGCGACCAGTACATCGCGGCCGGGGAGACGTGCTGGCACGTCGCCGGGATGATCAAGGACGGCTGGAACGTCGTCATCGGCCACGGCAACGGGCCCCAGGTCGGGTTCATCCTGCGCCGCTCGGAGCTGGCCGCCCACGAGCTGCACGAGGTCCCGCTCGACGTCTGCGGCGCCGACAGCCAGGGCGCGATCGGCTACGCGCTCGTGCAGAACCTCGAGAGCGACTTCCGCCGGCTCGGCCTCGACCGGCACGCGGTCGCGGTGGTGACGCAGATGGAGGTCGCCGCCGACGACCCCGCGTTCAGCCACCCGACGAAGCCGATCGGCTCCTTCATGGACGAGGCGACCGCGGCCCAGCGCCGCGAGCGGGACGGCTGGGACGTCGTCGAGGACGCCGGCCGCGGCTGGCGGCGCGTCGTCGCCTCCCCGGCCCCGCTGCGGATCGTCGAGGAGGACGCGATCCGGTCACTCGTCGACGCCGGCTTCGTCGTCATCGCCGCCGGCGGCGGCGGGATTCCGGTCGTCGCCGACGCCGACGGAAACCTCACCGGGGTGGCGGCGGTGATCGACAAGGATCTCGCCTGCGCGCTGCTCGCGACCCGGATCGGAGCGGAGCTGCTGATGATCACGACGGCCGTCGAGCAGGTGGCGCTCGACTACGGGACGCCCGAGCAGCGCTGGGTGGACCGGATGACCCTCGCCGAGGCAAAGGAGCGCCTCGCGGAGGGCCGGCACTTCGCCGCCGGGAGCATGGCCCCCAAGATCGAGGCCGTGATCCAGTTCCTCGAGCACGGCGGGAGCACGGCCGTCATCACCGACCCCGACAACGTCGAGCGGGCACTGGCGGGCGAAACCGGTACCTGGATCGTGGCGCAATGAGGTCGAGTAGCCTCATCGGTAGTTCTACCCCGAAGGCCTCGGGTACGCCCCCGATGCCGTTCCCGCAGCGTGGCGGGAGATTTTGATGGAGTCTCGGCGACGAGCAGGCGGCCGTCGCTGCGGCAATCGGTCGATCCCAAGGAGATGACGATGAAGAGGAGAAAGCTCGCGTTTGCAGTGCTCCTCGTAGCCGTGGCCGCGCTCGTCGGCGCGACGGTCGGCTCGGCGGGCACTACCCACCGCAGCAGCGCATACAAGGTGGCCTGGATCTACGTCGGCCCGCACAACGACGGCGGCTGGTCGCAGGCGCACGAAGACGGCCGGCTGTACGTCCAGAAGATGCTGGGCAGCAAGGTGCAGACGACGTACAAGGAGAACATCGCCGTCGGCGCGCAGTTCAGCCAGACCGTGGCGAGCCTCGTCGCGCAGGGCTACAAGCTCATCTTCGCGACGTCCTACGGCTACGTGAACAAGGCCTTCGCGGCGAAGTATCCGCAGGTGCTCTTCGAGCAGGCGACCGGGACGGATGTGTCCAAGAATCTGGCCGAGTACTTCGGCGCCGCCGAGGACACGGTCTTCCTCTCGGGCATGGCGGCGGGTGCCGCCAGCAAGACCGGGAACATCGGCTACGTGGTCGCCTATCCGATTCCGGAAGTGATCCGGCACGCGAACGCGTTCGCGCTGGGCGCACAGCTCACGCACCCCGGCGCCACCGTGCATCTCGTCTGGACGCACTCGTGGTTCGACCCGTCCGCTGAGAAGAAGGCCGCGCAGAGCCTGCACGCAGCCGGCGCGGACGTGCTGGGTCAGAACGTCGACTCGCCGGCCGCCGGTCAGTTCGCCGAGTCGGTCAGCATCCCCTGGGTCGGGTATGACTCCAACGCGGCGAAGTTCGCCCCGAAGTCGTGGCTGACGGCCGCCGTCTACAACTGGGGCCCCTACTACCTGAAGCGGGTCAAGGCGGCGATGGCCGGCACGTGGAAGTCCGGCTTCTACTACGGCGACATCAACGACGGCTTCACGAAGCTCGCGTCGTACGGCCCGGGCGTCTCCGCGACGACGAAGGCCACGATCGCGTCGTACCAGAAGAAGATCGAGAACAAGTCGTTCTACGAGTTCACCGGCCCGCTCTACGACCAGAGCGGCAAGCTGCGCGTCAAGGCTGGCGTGAAGATGCAGGTGCTCAAGGGCGGCACGAACAGCCTCTACGGGATGAACTGGCTCGTGAAGGGCGTCGTCGGCAGCGCGAAGGGCTGACGAATGGTGCAGGGAGGGGCGCCCAGGCGGCGCCCCTCCCTCGCTCACTGCGCCCCGGATGGGCGTCCCAAGCCGCGATGAGAGAGCAGATTGCGCATCACCATTGAACGGCGCCTGAGGCAGCCGCGCTGGCTTTCGGTCGCGGTGCCCGTCGCCTCGGTCGTGTTCGCGCTCCTGGTCGCCGCGCTCGTGCTCGTCGCGACGGGCCACAACCCGCTCACGACCTACCACCAGCTCGTCGACGCCGCCTTCCTGCAGACCGGGTCGATCGGCCAGACGCTGATCTCGGCCACGCCGCTCGCCTTCACCGGCCTCGCTGCGGCCGCGGCGTTCCGGATGAAGCTGTTCAACATCGGCGCCGAGGGGCAGATGTACATGGGCGCGATCACCGGTGCCGCCGCCGGCCTCTATCTCGGCGGGCGCGGCGGCCCCTCCGCGTTCGTGATCGCGGCGATGGTCGTGGCCGGCTGCGTGGGCGGCGTGGTGTGGGCGCTGATCCCCGGCATCCTGCGCGCCTTCTTCAAGACGAACGAGATCCTCACCTCCCTCCTGCTCAACTACGTCGCCGGGTACGTCCTGACGTACCTGATCTTCGAGAGCGAGTCGTACTGGCGGCAGACGAAGGGGTTCAACGCGACCGTCTTCCCGACCGGGAAGCCGCTGCCGCACAACGCGATCTGGCCGGGCTGGATGATCCACGCCCAGGGCGGACTGGAGGTGCCGCTCGGCGCCGGATTCGCGGTGCTCGCCGCCGTGGTCGTGTGGCTCCTGTACTCGCGCACCCGCTTCGGCTTCGAAGCGCAGGTGCTCGGAGACTCCGATCGCGCCGCCCGCTACGCGGGTGTCCGCGTCCGGCGCAAGATCCTCGCCGTGATGGCGCTGTCCGGGGCGGTCGCCGGTCTCGGCGGCGCCAGCCAGGTGGGCGACTTCGCGCACGCCCTGGACGGCGACCCGAACGGGCTGCAGAAGCAGGGGTTCGGCTACTCGGGCATCGTCGTGGCGGCGCTAGCCCGCTACAACCCGTTCGCCGTCGTGCTCGTCGCGTTCCTGATCGGCGGCCTGCAGAACGCCGGCAACACGCTGCAGGGGGCGACCTTCCCAGCCGGTCTCGTCGGCGTGATCCAGGGGATCATCCTCTTCTCGGCGCTCGGCGGCGAGCTGCTCATCCGCCACCGCATCCGCATCGGCCGGCGCGTCAAGGGTGCCGCCGCGACCGTCACGGAGCCGGCGGCGTGAACAACTCGCTGCTCATCGTCCTGGTCGCCTCCGGCGTCGCCTACGGCACGCCGTTGCTGTTCGCCGCGCTCGGCGAGCTGCTCGCCGAGCGAGCGGGCGTGCTCAACCTCGGCGTCGAGGGAATGATGCTCGTCGGCGCCGTGATGGGGTTCTGGACGGTGCAGCGCCTGCACGTGACGACCGGCGTCGCGCTCGCGGCGGCGATCGGAGTCGCTGCGCTCGCCGGGGCCGCGATGGCGGCGATCCACGCCTTCCTCGTGATCACGCTGCGGGCGAGCCAGATCGTCTCCGGCCTCGCGTTGACGATCTTCGCCGGCGTCTACGGGCTCTCGTCCTATCTCGGCAACAACCTCAACCTCGCCGACGAGCCTGCCCGCCACACTTTCACCGCGTTCTTCCCGTCGACCATGCAGAAGTGGCCGATCGTGGGGCCGATCGTCTTCGGGCAGAACGTCCTGGTGTACGTCTCCTGGGCCTGCGTGCGTCCTGATCTCGCTCTACCTCTCGCACACGCGCCCCGGACTGAACCTGCGTGCCGTCGGCGAGTCGCCCGCGGCCGCGGACACGATGGGCATCAGCGTCACCGGCTACCGCTACGTCCACACCATCGTCGGCGGCGCCTTCGCCGGCGTCGGCGGCGCGACCGTGACGCTGGCGATCACGCCGCAGTGGGTCAACGGAATCACGTACGGGGCGGGCTGGATCGCGATCGCGCTCGTCATCTTCGCCTTCTGGCGCCCGGAGCTCTGCCTTGTCGGCGCCTACTTCTTCGGCGCGCTCGAAGCACTGGCGCCGCAGCTGCAGGCGCGCAACATCACGCTCGGCCCGACCGTGCTGTGGACGAGCTCGCTGCCCTACGTGATGACGATCCTCGTGCTCGTCGTCGTCTCTTCCGGGACGGCCCGCCGCCGTCTCGGGGCGCCGTCGGCGCTCGGCGTCGCCTACGTTCGCGAGGAGCGCTGATGGCGGCCGCCGCGACAGCCGTCTCGATGCAGGGGATCACGAAGCGGTTCCCCGGCGTCGTCGCGAACGACCGGGTCGACTTCGAAGCGACGGTCGGCGAGGTGCACGCGCTGCTCGGCGAGAACGGCGCGGGGAAGACGACGCTCTCGCACGTCCTCACCGGGCTGTACCGCGCAGACGAGGGGTGGATCTCCCTCTACGGCGAGCCGGTCCAGTTCGAGTCGCCGCGCGAGGCGATCGACGCGGGCGTCTGCATGGTCCATCAGCAGTTCCGGCTCGTCGAGCGGTTCACGGTGGCCGAGAACCTCGTCCTCGGCGACCGCCACGGGGCCGGCGGCAGCTTCCGCATCGACCCGAGCGCGGTCGAGACCCAAGTGCGCGAGCTGGGCGAGCGCTACCGCCTGCCCGTCGACCCCAGCGCCCGCATCTGGCAACTGTCGGTGGGCGAGCAGCAGCGGGTCGAGATCCTGAACGCGCTCTACCAGAACGCCAAGGTCCTCATCCTCGACGAGCCGACCTCGGTGCTCACCCCCGACGAGGCCGGCACCCTGTTCGAGACCCTGCGCCAGATGGCGGCCGAGGGACGCACGGTCATCTTCATCTCGCACAAGCTGCACGAGGTGATGGCGGTCTCCGATCGGGTCACCGTCCTGCGCGCGGGTCGCCTCGTGGGGACCGTGCGTACCGCGGACGCCTCGCCGCAGTCGCTCGCCGCGCTCATGGTCGGCCGCGACATCGAGTCCAGGCGCCGTTCGACGGGCACGCAGGCGGCCGGCCGGGACGTGCTGACGGTCGAGAACGTCTGGGCGGACGGCGACCGTGGAACGCCTGCCCTCAAAGGCGTGTCGTTGACGGTTCGAGAGGGGGAGGTCGTCGCCGTCGCCGGCGTCGCAGGAAACGGCCAGCGCGAGCTGGCCGAGGCGATCGCGGGCCTGCGCCCGTGCAGCAAGGGCGCGATCCGCGTCGGAGACCAGCTTCTCGATCACGCCGACCCGCGCACCTCGTTCGACGCCGGGGTCGGCTACGTGCCCGAGGACCGCCTGGGCACCGGCGTCGCCCCGAACCTCCCGATCTCGATGAACCTCGAGCTCAGGTCGTTCCGCAACAACTCCTTCGGGCCGCTGCTGCGGCTGCGGCGGATGCGTACGAGCGCCGAAGAGGTGATCGAACGATTTGAGATCAAGACCTCGGGGCCGCAGATGCAGACCGCGCAGCTCTCAGGCGGAAACCTGCAGAAGGTCGTGATCGCCCGCGAGTTCTCTTCCGGCAAGCTGACCGTGCTCGTCGCGGCCTCGCCGACGCGGGGACTCGACGTCGCGGCGGTGGAGACGGTGCACTCGTACCTGCTCGACGCGGCCGAGAACGGCACGGCGGTGCTGCTGCTGAGCGAGGATCTCGACGAGATCCTCGCCCTCAACGACCGGATCGTCGTGATGTACGAGGGGCAGCTGTCCGAGGTAGTGGATCGCGAGAGCATCGAGGAGATCGGGCTGCGGATGGCCGGCGGGGTGCCGTAGCCTTACCCGTCGTGCCCCGGGGTCTGATCGCGCTCGGACTCGCCGCGGCGAGCCTGGCTCTGGCCGCACCCGCCGCCGCGGACGGGTGGCTGCCGCACGCGCGCGGGGCGACGTGGGTCTACCGCTGGACGGACAGCGTCTACAACACGACGCCGACGAGCGAGAAGGTCACGGTCAAGGGCACGTCCGGCTCGAGCTTCGTCCTGGCCTGGACGACCGACGGGCAGAACAATCCCGACGGAGCGCCCTCGAGCCAGGGCGCCGCCTCGTTCCAGGACACGAGCTCCGGTCTCGTCAACACCGACTGGACGAGCACGGCGCCGCCGGCGGGGTTCCCGATCCTCTGCTCGTCGCTCGTCCAGTGCGGCAACAGTCTCGCCAGCGCCCTCTACGTCCTCATCTGGGGAGCGCGGGCGCCTCTGCTCGGAGAGCCCCTCCTCAACGGTACGAGCTGGATCGCGGCCGGCGGCGCGCAGAACGACATCTCGAGCAACTCGGAGTACCTCGGCGTGGCCCCGGTGGCTGTCCCTGCGTTTCCGAAGCCGGTGCTGGCGGCCAAGGTCCGTACGCAGATCACGCAGGCGGGCGCCATCGGCGACCCGTACGGCAGCGGCGTCCGCACGGTCTGGTGGGTGTACGGGGTCGGCCCGGTGAAGATGGTCTTCGTCCACGCCGGCGGCACCGGCGCGCCGGTCACCACCGTCGAGCTCCAGTCGACCAACCAGAGCGCCCAGCCTCCGCCCGGGGACGCGAACTACTTCCCGCTGCAGGCCGGAGGGAAAGGCGTCTACCGGTGGACGAACACCCGCTACTTCAAGCAGCCCGAGGTCGAGAGCTTCAAGGTCGCCAAGGTCGGCAACGGAGTGGCCGTGTTCGACGTCGCCAGCGTGTCCGGCGAGCTGAAGGTCTCCGGCGCGTACCAGTTCACGATCGGGCTGGACGGCCTGAAGAGCACCGCGAGCGCGACGAAGGCGGCGTCCCTGGCGAAGCTCCCCGCGCTCGGCCCGGCGGCTCTGCCGACGAAGAAGCGCCGCCACTTCTTCACGCCGTTCGACCTGATGACGTTCGGCTTCGGCCCGCTCTTCCCCGCGTATCCGACCCGGGGCGCAACGTGGTCGTCGAAGCGCTCGAGCCCCGACTTCGCGGTCTACGGCGTCACCGGCTCGAGCCGCGTCCTCGGGATGCAGACGGTCAAGGTGCCGGCGGGGACGTTCCGGGCGCTCGCGGTGACGAGCACGCTCGTTCAGCCCGGGTTTCCGTTCGGGAGCGGCACCCGCACGAGCTGGTTCGCCCCCGGCCGCGGGCTCGTGAAGCTCGTGTTCCGGCACGGGGACGGCAGCGTCTCCGTCGTCGAGCTCACGCGCTAGGGCCGTGAGCAGGCGACGCCTCCTGCTGGTGCTCGCGCCGGCGGCGGTCGCCGCCGCCGTTGCCGTCGGTCTCGTCGCGAGCGGCGTGTTCCGGCACCACGGGTCGTCGCAGACCGCGGTCGCTCGCTACATCACGAGCGTCGACACGGTCGAGCAGCAGATGCGGGTGCCGCTCACGAGCCTCCTCGCCGCCTACCAGAGCTTCTCCAAGAACGCGACGAGCCCGGGGACCGTGAAGAAGCTCGCGGCGGCGGAGAAGACGCTGCGCACGCTTCAGCGCCGCCTGTCTGCCCTCGACGCGCCGCCAGCCGCGACGAAGCTGCGCGCGCTCGTCCTTCGGCTCGTCGGCGCCGAGGTGGATGCAACGCACGAGGTCGACCAGATCGCGCGCTTCCTGCCCGCGTTCGCCGCCGCCGGGGCACTCTCGAAGCGGGCGGCCGCCGCACTGGCAGGCGGCGTCGCCGCGGCCAAGCCGCCGACCCCGCAGGCGGTCCGAGGCAGTGCCGCGCAGATCGCGCGGGCGAAGGCCGCGTACGACGCTGCTGTGGCGAAGTCGGCGCTGGCGCAGGCGGCGGCGGTCGACGGGTACGACGCCGCACTCGCCGTCGTGCTCCGGCGGCTGCGCGGGCTGCGGCCGCCGGCGATGCTGGCGCCCGCGTACGCGGCCCAGGTGCGAACGTTCGAGGCGACGCGGGCCGCCGGGGCTGCGCTCGCCCGGGAGCTGCGGACGAAGAACCGCACGCGCGCACCGCTGCTCAGCCGGCGCCTCGCTCAGGCGGAGCGCATGGCGGCGAGCGTCGCCTCGCAAAGGGCGGAGATCGACGCGATCAAGGCGTACAACTCCCGGGTGCAGGCGATCACCGCCCTGCAGACCGACATCCAGCGCGAGTTGTCCCGTCTCCAGGCGGCCGGCGGATAGCCCGCTCGCGGGCGGTCCGGCGGTTTCGGCCTCGTGCCGCCGCCGTTACAGAGCGGAGATGCTCTTGACGTGTGCGGCCGGGTGTGGGAATGTCCCGCCCGTCCGGGTAGGGGAACCCGGCTATGGGGAATGGGGGAGGGGCGACGGGCAGTTACGCCTCAGTCGCTGCGGCTCAACCGTACGGCCTAATAGCGATGCGCCGTCGCGGCGTGCGCTACTGGTGGGCGAGTCTCGGCATGGTGGTGCTGGTGCTCTGGTACGTGGGCCCGATCGGGGTCGCGTTCCGCCAGCACCAGTTCACGACCCCCGCCGTCGCCAAGCCGCTTCCCGCCCTGTCCCTGCCGACGGTGACGCTTCCCCAGTTCCGCGTCCCGAACGTCAGGCATCTCGCCCCGCTCCCCTCGCTTCCCCACCACATCGTCGGCACTCCCCCCGCAGGCGCGGCGACGCCTGCACGCACGCCGGTGATCACGGATCAGCACGCACAGGGGCCGGCGCCGCCGGCGCCGGCGCCGGCGACGACGGATCCGTTCAGCAACGCGCCGACGGTCGAGGACACCGTCGGCATTCCCACGCAGATGCCGGTTGCGGCGACCGCGACGCAGCCGCCGAGCGCTCCGGCGCAAACCTCGACGCCGGCGCCCGCGGCGCCCGCAGCCACAGCTCCCGCCGTTCCGGCGGCTGCTGCTGCTCCCGCAGCACACACGCACGGGCTCGAGTGGGCGAGCGTCGTCAACGATCCGGGGACGACCCCCGGTGACACGACCACGACGCCGGACCCGACGGCGACCTCGTCCGACCCGACCGCGACCTCGTCCGACCCGGCGACGACCTCGTCCGACCCGGCGACGACCTCGTCCGACCCGGCGACGACCTCGTCCGACCCGGCGACGACCTCGTCCGACCCGACGACGACTTCGTCCGACCCGACGACGACCACGTCCGACACCACGACGTCTTCGTCCGACCCGACAACGACCACGTCCGACACCACGACGACCGGTTCGACCGCACCCGCCCCGCCCGCCGCGTGGACGATCACGCTTGCCGACGGTGCTCCCCACACCGTCTCGGCGTCGGTGGACGGCTCGAACCTCGACGTCACGATCGACGGCGCGACGACGAGCGAGCCACTCGCGAGTGTCACCTCGCTCTCGATCGCCGGCGGCGACGGCAATGACAGCTTCACCATCGACTCCTCGCTCGCTGCCGCCGGGATTCCGGTCACCCTCGACGGCGGAGCGGGTACCGACACGCTCAACGGCCCCACCTCCGACTCGACCTGGACGGTCTCCGGCGCGGGCTCCGGCTCGGTGGCCGGCGTGTCCTTCAGCGGCTTCGAGAACCTCACCGGCGCCGCGAACAACAAGGACAACTTCCTCATCCAGGCCGGCGGAAGCGTGAGCGGCGTGATCGACGGCGGCGCAGGCGGCTTCGACAGCCTCGTGCTGGCCGGCCATCCCAACTCCGTCGTCTCCACGCCGACGGACCCGCATTCGGGGACGCTGGTCGTGGACGGCACGACGATCACGTACACGGGTCTGGAGCCGACGGACGTCTCGGGTACGAACGTCGTCATCAACGGCGGCGAGGACGGAAACCCGAGCCCGGTGCCCCAGGGCGACACGTTCAAGGTCTCGCCGTACACGGATGCAGCGTCGGCGACCCTCGCCTGCCAGACAGCCGGGAACTGCATCCAGGTGCAGAACTTCGACGGGCCGACCGGAACGATCTCGGCCGGCGAGCTCAGCTACTTCGTGATCTCGAGCATCAGCTCGCTCACGATCAACGGCGGCGCCGGGACCGACCACACCGAGTTCACCGGCGATTACCTCGCTCCCGGCACGACGCTCACCGTCAACACCGAGACGATCAAGATCGACTCCGGCGTCACCGTCGACGTCGGCGGCGGCAACGTGAACTTCAACGCGGCGTCGGCCGACGACGGGACGGAGCTGCTCGGCGTCGACACGACGCTTCTCGGGGACGGCGCGAGCATCGAGCTGGACGGCGCCACCCTGAACGGCAATACGCTCGTTCTGGAGGCGTCTTCGGGGAACGCGAAGACGACTGTTCACGGGGCGGGCCAGGACCTGGGCGGCGGCACGCTCACCGTGGCGACGACGACTCCGTTCCTCTCGACCGGCCAGTTCACGGTCGCCGGGGCGACCGGCACCTGCTCGTTCACGGGAACGTCCGCCCGGACGCAGTTCACGGGGATCACCGGCTGCACCGGGATTCCGGCCGACGGTGCGGCCGTCACGTCGGTCGGCATCCTCGAGAACGGGAGCGGCAAGGGGATCAACCACGCCGCGCTCCAGCTCGTCTACAGCGCGACGATCAACGTCCACGGCGCCTCGAGCATCACCGCAGCCGGCGACGTGACGCTCGCGAGCAGCGTCGACGTCACGGCGACCGCCAACTCGGCCGGCCTCGACCAGGGGACGTGGACGTCCGGCACCAACTACCAGAAGGGCGACGTCGTCACCGACCCGGCCGACAACAAGCGGTATGCCGCGAAGAACGACCTCACGCCCAGCACGACGGCGCCGAGCGCCGACTCCGCGAACTGGGACGACGTCGACAGCAAGGACACATCCGTCACCGCGACCCAGGTCCTGGCCACCGGGAAGAGCCAGCTCTCGGACACGAGCGTGATCTCGGCCGCGGGCGGCAACGTGCGGATCACCTCGAGCGTCAAGACGAACATCACGTCGATCGCCGACTCCTCGCTCGCCGGCTCGGGCGCCGGCATCTCCGTCGCCGTGCTCACGACCGACTCCGAGGCGTTCGTGGACAGCATCGCGCCGACCCCGATCACCGCCATGAACCTCACCGTCTCGGCCGACACCGACAACACGGCGCCGACGACCGGCACCGCGAGTCCGCGCGGGGCAAAGGGGAACGACGAGTCCGCGAACAGCGCCGACCGGGCGAACGGCAACTCCAAGACCTCAGACGGAAACCAGAACCTGACCGCCGCGCTGGCGGTGACGGTGCTCGTCGCCACCACCAAGGCGTACATCTCGCCGGCGGACGCCGGCTCGACGCACACGATCTCCACGGCCGGCGGCACGCAGACGATCCACGCCGGCACGCGGAACGCGGTCTCGGCGATCGCCGACGCCGGAGGCGTCAAGCTCTCTCCCGACGCGCCGACCCCGTCGACGGTCTCGAGCGGCGGCACCCTCGCCGACGCGACCTACTACTACAAGGTCACCGCGACCTCCGCCTCGGGCGAGAGCCTGCCGAGCACGGAGGCGAGCATCGCCACGACGGGCGGCGGCACGAGCAAGGTCACGCTCTCCTGGACGCCGGTGACGGGCGCGACCGGCTACAAGATCTACCGCGGCAGCTCGAGCGGCGGCGAGCAGCTCCTGGCCACCGTGGGCGCGGTCACGACCTACACGGACGACGGCAGCCTGACGCCTTCGGGCGCCGCGCCGCCGACGACGGACTCCGGCTCCGGCGTCGGCGTCGCCGTCGCGGTCGACGTCGCCGTCGTCGACACGGAGGCGTATCTCGCCGGCAACGCGAATCTCGTGGCAACCAGCGTCACGGTCGAGACCACGGCTCCCGGGCCCTCGTCCTTCGCCGCCCAGTCGACCTCGGGCGCCGGGGGCAGCGGCGTGGGCGTCGCCGGCTCGATCGCCGTCAACGTCGTCACCAACGGCGCGTCCGCCGGCGTCGAAACGCCGGCCCCGGTCACGGTCGCGGGCGACCTCACGCTCACGGCCGCGTCGAACCTCGGCAACCAGGCGACGGCCGGCGCGAAGCAGGCGACCAGCGGCAGCGCCGCCGGGATCGGCGCCTCGGTCGCGCTCAACATCGTCAACGACACGGCCACCGCCGGCCTCGCAGACGGCTCGGCGCTCAACGGTGCGAGGAATCTGACGCTTGCCGCGCAGAGCGCGGGCACGACGACGACGACCGCCCAGAGCGGCGCCGCCGGCGGCACCGCGATCACGCCGGACGTCGCGATCTCGCTCTCGAACGTGACCACGGGCGCGACGATCGGCTCGGGTCCTGCCTTGACCGTCACGGGCTCGGTGAACGCCTCGGCCACGCAGGCCGTGACGGTCACGACGACCGCCGAGGCCGCCGCGAGCGGCACGAGCGCGGCGCTCGGCGCCGGCCTCGCCCTCACGGTCGCCAATCACGCGGCGACCGCGTCTCTCGCCCGCGACCTCAGCGCCGCCGGCGACGTCGACTTCACGACCCAGCAGGCGTCGACCACCTCGAGCGTCGCGAACGCGAGCGCGAACGGCGCCTCCTCCGGCTCGTCGAACGTCACTCAGCAGCTGGGCGACCAGCGCAGCCTGGCGGACTCGACCGCCCCGGCCGGCGGCGGCTCCGGCGCGACGCCGACGCCCGCGGCCAGCACTTCGGATGGCCCCGTGAGTGTCGCGGCGGCGATCGCGGCGAACATCTCGAGCACGTCGTCGACCGCGACGATCGGGCCCGTGGTCGTCACCGCCGGCGGTGCCGTCGGCGTGAAGGCGACGGGCGACACCGACGCGAAGGCAAACGCCGACGGCAGCGTCGTCGGCGCCGGCTCGCTCGGCGTCGGCGCCGCCGTCGCGATCAACCTCGCGAGCGTCAACGTCTCGGCCACGATCGGCACCGGCGGCACCGTCACCTCCGACCAGCTCGCGCTCGAAGCGGCGATGAACGGCGCCACCGGCGACGGCACCCATCGCCTCAGCGCCACCTCGGTCTCCGGCGCGGGCGCCGGGACGGTCGGCGTCGCCGGCTCTCTCGCCCTGAACATCGTCGATCTCCACACCTCGGCGCTCCTGAACGGCAGCTACGCCCGCGGCCCGCCACTCGGGCCCACCAGTGGTGACGTTTCGCTCCGGGCGACCTCGGTGAGTGACTCTCAGGCGAGCGCGACGGCCGGAGTGACCGGTGCCGGATTCGGCGCGTCGGTCGCGATCAACCTCGTGGACGACTCGACGCAGGCCGCCGTCGCCGGCGGGTCCGCGCTGACCAGTGCGCACGACCTCTCTCTCCAGGCTTCCTCGACCGACTCGATGACGACGCTGGCGAAGACCGGCACCGCGGGCGGCGGGGTCGGCATCGCAGCGGCCGTTGCGGTGGCCGTGTCGAACGTCTCGACCGACGCGAGCGTCGGGACGGGCGCCCTGACCACGCTGATCGGCCTCCTCGACGTCGAGGCGACGCAGACCGCGTCGGCGACGACGACCGCGACCGGCAACGTGACGAGCTCGTCGGCCGCCGTCGGCGCCGCGCTGGCCCTGACGCTCGCCACGCATTCGGTCGAGGCCCTGGTCGAGCGCAGCTTGAATCTCGGCGGGACGCTTACCGTCGAGGCCGACGGCGCGTCCTCGCTCGCGGGCAGTGCGACTGCGTCGGCGAACGGCACTTCCGACTCCGCCCCGTCGGGCGGCGTCGACGGACAGATCGCGGCCGAGCGCTCGCACGCGACAAGCGTCGCCGGCGGCTCCTCGGCTCCCGCGTCTCCGTCGGCGAACACCTCCGCCGGCCCGGTTGCAGTCGCTGCGGCCGTCGCCCTGACGATCGCGTCCACCTCGTCGCTTGCCTCCGTCTCCGGCGCCGGCGTGACCGCGGGCGCCGTGACGATTGCGTCCAAGGCGAACACGGACTCGCAGGCGAAGGCGGACGGCTCGGCCGCGCACGGCGGCCCGGCGACCGTCGGCGCCGCCGTTGCGATCAACCTGGCCGACGTCACGAACGAGGCCGTCCTGAACGCGCCGGCCACCGCCGCGTCGCTCACCGTCGCCGCCTCGATGAACGGCTCCGGCGAGAAGCACACGCTCGACGCCGAGGCGACGTCGGGCGCCGGCGGCGGCACCGTGAGCGTGGCCGGCTCCTTCGCGCTGAACATCGGCAACGTCGCGACGACATCGCACGTCGGCCCGTCCGGGTCGGTGACCCTCACCGGCGGCGCACTCGCGGTGACGGCGGCAGGCTCCACAGACTCGACCTCGAAGGCGACGGCCGGGTCGAGCGGCGGCTCGAGCTTCGGGCTCGGCGCGTCGGTCGCCCTGAACCTCGTCACCGACACCGTGACCGCCGACCTCGGCGGCGCGGCGGTCTCGGGCGCCGGCGACCTCAGCGTTCAGGCGGACGCTGCCGACACGATGACGACGGTCGCGAAGACGGGCGCTGCAGGCGGCGGCGTCTCGGTCGCGCCGGGCGTGGCTGTCGCCACCTCGAACGTCTCCTCGAGCGCGACGATCGGCTCCGGGCCGGCGGTCTCCCTGACGGGGAACCTCGACGTCGAGGCCACGACCTCCGCCTCCGCCACGGCCACGGGTTCCGGCGACGTGAGCGGCGGCTCCGCGGCAGTCGGCGCGATCGTCGTGGTCACGGTCGCCAACCACAACGCGGCCGCGTCCGTGGCGCGCGCGGTGACCGCTGCCGGAACGGCGACGCTGCGCGCGACCGGCGGCTCGACGACCGAGAGCGACGCGACCGCCTCGGCCACCGGAGCGCCCGGCGACGGCGCCCCTGGCGCGCCGGCGGGCGGCGTGAACGGCCAGGTCGCCGGCGAGCGCTCGAACGCAGACGCCGCGGCGGGCGCCGCGGGCGGCGCAGGCTCGGGCGGCACGTCGACGCCGAGCGCGAGCACCTCCACCGGGGCGGTGACCGTGTCGGCGGCGGTTGCCGTGAACATCGTCAATACGAGCTCGGTCGCCTCGATCGCGTCCGGCGGCTCGGTCACGGCGGGCGGCCTTGCCACGGTCGCCTCGTCCGCGACGACGAGCGCGACCGCGAAGGCCGACGCGTCCGCGACGCACGCCGGCGCTGCTGCGATCGGCGCAGCCGTCGCGATCGACCTCGCCAACGTCACGAACGAGGCGGTCGTGAACGGCGCGATCAGCGGCAACGGCGTCGCGATCACCGCCGCAATGAACGGCGCGGGCGCCAAGCACACCTTCGACGCCGAGGCCACGTCGGGCTCCGGCAGCGGAACCGTGAGCGCGGCCGGCTCGCTCGCGTTGACGATCGGGAACGTCGCGACGACAGCGGATCTCGGCGCGACAGGGTCGGCGGCCGCCGGAGCGGGGACGCTGACCGTGAGCGCCGCATCGAGCGTGCAGTCGACCTCCACGGCGACGGCGGCCTCGAGCGGCGGCACGAGCTTCGGGCTCGGCGCCTCCGTCGCGCTGACCCTCGCGACCGACACGACCGTCGCAACGCTCGCGAACGGCTCGACGGCGAGCGGCCACGACCTGACCGTGCAGGCGACGAGCGCCGACACGGTGGCTGCGACCTCGGTCGGAGGCGCCGCCGGCGGCGGCGTGTCGGTCGCCCCGTCCGTCGCGGTCTCGCTCTCGACGGTGACGACGACCGCGTCGCTCGGAACCGGCAGCCCGACCTCGGTGGCCGGGAACCTGACCGTCGCCGCAACCCAGACGGCGTCGGTGACGACGTCGGCCTCGGGGTCGGCCTCCGCGTCGACCGCCGCGGTCGGCGCGTCCGTGGCCGTGACGGACGCAACCCATGACGTTTCCGCGACGAGCAGCCGCACGCTCGCCGTCGGCGGCGCCGCGTCGTTCGCGGCGACGGGCACCTCCTCGAGCAACGGCTCGGCGACGGCGTCCGCGACGGGGACGTCGAGCTCGGCTCCGTCGGGCGGCGTGGACGGCCAGGTCGCGGGCGAGCGCAACAACGCCGGCAGTCTCTCGTCGGGGAACGGGGGCTCCGGCTCGGGCGGCAGCTCGACGCCGTCTGCGTCGACCTCGGGCGGCCCGGTGTCGGTGGCGGCGGCGGTTGCCGTCACGATCGCGAGCGCGTCCGCGCAGGCGACGGTCGGCGCCGTGACGGCCGGCGGTGCGCTGACCGTGACGTCGTCGGAGACCGCTGCCGCGGCCTCGAAGGCGGACGGCTCGGCCACGGGCGGCTCGGCGGCGGTCGCGGCGGGCGTTGCGGTCACGCTGGCGAACGTCGTGAGCGAGGCGTCGATCACGGGCGCGGCGTCCGGTTCCTCGGCGGACGTCGAGGCGACGAGCGGCGGCGCCGGCTACTCGAGCGAAGCGCTCTCGGGCGCCGCGGCCTCGGTGGGCGTGGCCGGCTCGCTCGCGCTGACGATCGCGAACGTGCAGACCCGGGCGCTGCTGACCGGATCGGTGAGCGCGCCGTCGGCGGATGCGACCTTCAAGGCGACCTCGACGACGACCTCGTCGGCGAAGGCGACGGCGGGCACGACCGGCTCGGGCGTCGGCGCCTCGGTGGCGCTCAACCTCGTCACCGACACGACGCAGGCAGCTCTCGCGAGCGGGTCGACGCTGAGCGGGCACAACCTGACGCTGCAGGCGACGGGCACGGACACGATGACGACGACGTCGGTGACCGGCGCTGCCGGCGGCGGTGTCGCGATCGTCCCGTCCGTCGCGGTCTCGCTCTCCACCGTGACGACCGACGCGTCGCTCGGCACGGGGACGACGACGACGCTCGGCGGGACGCTCACCGTCGCCGCGACCCAAACGGCATCCGTGACGCACCTCGGCTTCCGGCTCCGCGTCCGCCTCGACCGCGGCGGTCGGTGCGGCCGTGGCCGTGACCGATGCGACGCACGACGTCACGGCTTCGACCGACGGCACCTTGAGCGTCACAGGCGCCGCGTCGGTGACGGCGACCGGTACGAGCTCGACGAATGGGTCGGCGACGGCGTCGGCGAAGGGGACGTCGAGCTCGGCTCCGTCGGGTGGGGTGGACGGGCAGGTCGCCGGTGAGCGCTCGAACGCAGGAAGCCTCTCGTCCGGCAACGGCGGCTCCGGTTCGGGTGGGAGCTCGACGCCGTCGGCATCGACGTCCGGGCGGCCCGGTGTCCGTTGCGGCTGCGGTTGCGGTGACGATTGCGAGCGCCTCGGCGAGGGCGACGGTCGGTGGCGCGTCGGTCGGCGGTGCGTTGACGGTGACGTCTTCGGAGACGGCTGCCGCGGCCTCGAAGGCGGACGGGTCGGCGACCGGCGGCTCCGCGGCGGTCGCGGCGGGTGTTGCGATCACGCTGGCGACTGTCACGAGTGAGGCGTCGATCGCGGGCTCGGTGTCCGCCGGGTCGGTGGACGTCGAAGCGGCGAGCGGCGGGGCCGGCTATTCGAGTGAGGCGCTCTCGGGCGCCGCGGCCTCGGTGGGCGTGGCCGGCTCGCTGGCGCTGACGATCGCGAACGTGAAGACGCTGGCGCTGCTGACCGGGTCGCTGACGGCGGCGGCCGCGGATACGACCTTCCAGGCGACTTCGACGACGACCTCGTCGGCGAAGGCGACCGCGGGGACGACGGGCTCCGGTGTCGGCGCCGCGGTGGCGCTTGATCTCGTGACGGACACGACGCAGGCGGCGATCACCGATGGTGCGTCGCTGAGTGCCCACAACCTGACGCTGCAGGCGACGGGCACGGACACGATGACGACGACCTCGGTGACCGGTGCCGCGGGCGGCGGGGTCGCGATCGTGCCGTCGGTCGCGGTCTCGCTCTCGACAGTGACCACCGACGCCTCGATCGGCACCGGCGCTGCGACGACGCTGGGCGGCACGCTGACCGTCGCTGCCACGCAGACCGCGTCGGTGACGACGTCGGCGTCCGGCTCGGCGTCCGCCTCGACCGCGGCGGTCGGCGCTGCTGTTGCCGTGACCGACGCGACCAACAACGTGTCGGCGACGACGAAGCGTTCGCTCGCAGTCGGCGGTGCGGCCTCGATCACCGCGACCGGCGCGAGCTCGACGAACGGGTCGGCCACGGCGTCGGCGAAGGGGACGTCGAGCTCGGCTCCGTCGGGCGGGGTGGACGGCCAGGTCGCCGGCGAGCGCAGCAACGCGGGCGGCGTGTCGAGCAGCAACGGCGGCTCCGGCTCGGGCGGAAGCTCGACGCCGTCTGCGTCGACCTCGGGCGGCCCGGTCTCGGTGGCAGCCGCGGTTGCCGTGACGATCGCGAGCGCGTCCGCGAACGCGACGCTGCCGGGCGCGGTCACGGTTTCGGCGGGCGGCGCGCTGATCATCACCGCCTCGGAGACGGCTGCCGCTGCGTCGAAGGCGGACGGCTCGGCCACCGGCGGCTCGGCCGCGATCGGCGCGGGTGTCGCGATCACGCTTGCGAACGTCGTCAGCGAGGCCTCGATCGCGGGCACGGCGTCGGGGACGGCGGTGGACGTCGAAGCGACGACCGCTGGGGCGGGCTACTCGAGCGAGGCGCTCTCGGGTGCCGCCGGCTCGGTGGGCGTGGCCGGCTCGCTCGCGCTGACGATCGCGAACGTGAAGACGTCGGCGCTGCTGACCGGCTCGGTCAGCGCTCCGTCCGCGGATGCGACGTTCAAGGCGACCTCGACGAGCGTCTCGAGCGCGAAGGCGACTGCCGGCGTGAGCGGCTCCGGCGTGGGCGCCTCGGTCGCGATCGATCTCGTCACCGACACCACACAGGCGGCGCTCGGCGACGGCTCGGTCTTCAACGCGCACAACCTGACGCTGCAGGCGACGAGCACCGACACGATGACGACCACTTCCACGGGCGGCGCCGCAGGCGGCGGAGTCGCGATCGCCCCCTCGGTGGCGGTCTCGCTGTCGACGGTGACCACCGACGCGTCGCTCGGCACCGGCGGGACGACGTCGGTCGGTGGGACGCTGACCGTCGCTGCGACGCAGACGGCGTCGGTGGCGACCACCGCGTCCGGGTCGGCGGCAGCCTCGACGGCGGCGGTCGGCGCAGCGGTCGCCGTCACCGACGTGACGCACACCGTGACGGCGACGACGAAGCGCTCTCTGAACGTGGCGGGCGCGGCGTCCTTCACCGCGACCGGTTCGAGCTCGACGGGCGGCTCGGCGACGGCGTCGGCGAAGGGCACGTCGAGCTCGGCTCCGTCGGGTGGGGTGGACGGCCAGGTTGCGGGCGAGCGCTCGAATGCGGGCAGCCTCTCGTCCGGCAACGGCGGTTCCGGCTCGGGCTCGAGCTCGACGCCGTCCGCCACGACCTCGGGCGGGCCCGTCTCGGTCGCGGCCGCGGTCGCCGTGACGATTGCGAGCGCCTCGGCGAAGGCGACGCTGCCCGGTGGGATCACGGTCTCCGCGGGCGGCGCGCTGACGCTGACGGCGTCGGAGAACGCGGCTGCGGCCTCGAAGGCCGACGGGTCGGCCACCGGCGGCTCGGCCGCCGTCGCCGCCGGCGTGGCGATCACGCTGGCCAACATCGTGAGCGAAGCCTCGATCACGGGCGCCGCGTCCGCCGCCTCGGTGGACGTCGAGGCGACGACGGGCGGCGCGGGCTACTCGAGCGAGGGGATCTCGGGCGCCGCCGGCTCGGTGTCGGTGGCCGGTTCGCTCGGGCTGACGATCGCGAACGTGAAGACGTCGGCGCTGCTCACCGGCTCGCTCAACGCGCCCGCCGCGGTTGCGACCTTCAAGGCGACCTCGACGAGCACCTCGAGCGCGAAGGCGACCGCCGGCGCGACGGGCTCCGGTGTCGGCGCCTCAGTGGCGATCAACCTCGTCACCGACGCGACGCAGGCGGCGCTCGGCGACGGCTCGGTCTTCAACGGGCATGACCTGACGCTGCAGGCGACGAGCACCGACACGATGACCACCACCTCCACGGGTGGCGCAGCGGGCGGCGGCGTCGGGATCGCGCCGTCGATCGCCGTCTCGCTCTCCACGGTGACGACCGACGCGTCGCTCGGCACCGGCGGCGCGACGACGCTCGGCGGGTCGCTGACCGTCGCTGCGACGCAGACAGCCTCTGTCACGACCACAGCGTCCGGGTCGGCGGCGGCCTCGACGGCGGCAGTCGGCGCGGCGGTCGCGGTCACGGATGCGACGCACGATGTGACGGCGACGAGCAACCGTTCGCTCACGGTCGGCGGAGCAGCCTCGCTCACGGCCACCGGATCCACTTCGACGAACGGGTCGGCGACGGCGTCGGCGAAGGGGACGTCGAGCTCGGCTCCGTCGGGTGGGGTGGACGGCCAGGTCGCCGGCGAGCGCAGCAACGCGGGCAACCTCTCGTCCGGCAACGGCGGTTCCGGGTCGGGCTCGAGCTCGACGCCGTCGGCCTCGACTTCGGGCGGGCCCGTCTCGGTCGCCGCTGCAGTCGCGGTCACGATCGCGAGCGCATCCGCGAAGGCGACCCTGCCTTCCGGCCTGTCCTTCACGGTCGGCGGAGCGCTGACGGTGAAGACGTCCGAGACGGCCGCCGCGGGCTCGAAGGCAGACGGGTCGGCCGCCGGCGGCTCGGCCGCCATCGCCGCCGGCGTCGCGATCACGCTCGCGAACGTCACGAGCGAGGCCTCGATCGCCGCCGGGCCGGTGTCGGCGGCATCGCTCGACGTCGAGGCCGAGACCCATGCCGGCGCGACCTTCTCGAGCGAGGCGATCTCCGGCGCGGCCGGCTCCGTCTCCGTCGCCGGCTCGCTCGCGCTGACGATCGCGAACGTCCAGACGCTGGCGCTCCTGACCGGCACGGTGAACGCACCGGCGGCCGACGCGACCTTCAAGGCGACCTCGACCTCGACCTCGACGGCGAAGGCGACCGCGGGCGCGACCGGCTCCGGCGTCGGCGCCGCGGTGGCCTTGAACCTCGTCACCGACACGACGCAGGCGTCGCTTGCCGACGGCTCCGTCTTCAACGCGCACAACCTGACGCTGCAGGCGACGAGCACCGACACGATGACGACCACCTCCCAGACCGGCGCGGCCGGCGGTAGCGTCGCGGTCGTCCCCTCGGTCGCCGTCTCGCTCTCGACCGTCACCACCGACGCCTCGGTCGGCTCCGGCACCCCGGCGACGCTCGGCGGGACGCTCACGGCGACGGCGACGCAGGCCGCCTCGGTCACCACCACGGCCTCCGGCTCCGCCTCGGGGTCGACGGCCGCCGTCGGCGCCGCGGTCGCCGTCACCGTCTCGAATCACACCGTCGACTCTTCGGCGTATCGCAACATCACCGCCGCGGGCGCGATCTCCTTCCAGGCGCTCGGCGCCTCCTCGACCGAGAGCGACGCGACCGCGAGCGCGAACGGCGCGGCGCAGGCGCCGTCCGCCGGCGCGCCGGGCAGCGGCGTCGACGACACCGTCAACGGCGAGCGCAGCAACGCGAGCAGCCTCGCGTCCGCCAACGGCGGCTCCGGCGGCCCCTCGACTCCGACACCGTCGGCATCCACCTCCGGCGGCGGCATCTCCGTCGCCGCGGCCGTCGCCGTCTCGATCGCCGACAGCTCGACGACCTCGACGATCGCCGTCGGCACCACCGTGAACGCGGGCGGCACGCTCTCGCTCGCCACCGCGGCGAACACCGACGCGAAGTCGAACGCGAACGGCTCGGCGACGAACGGCGGCACGGCCAACGTCGGCGCCGCGGTCGCGATCACGCTGGCAGACGTCACGAACGAAGCCTCGGTCGCAGGCACCGCCGGCGGAACCGACGTGAGTCTCTCGGCGGGAATGAACGGCGCGGGCGAGAAGCACAGCCTCGACGCCGAGGCGACCTCGGGCGCAGGCGGCGGCAGCGTCGGGATCGCCGGCTCGCTCTCGCTCGTGATCGGAAACGTCATCACGGCCGCGCTCATCACCGGCACCGTCACCGCCGCCGGGAACGTGACGCTGAACGGCGGCTCGAGCGTCGACTCGACGTCGAAGGCGCTGCCGGCTGCGAACGTGTCCGGGACGTCCTTCGGCCTCGGCGCCTCCGTGGCGCTGAACCTCGTCACCGACTCGACCCGCGCCGGGCTCGACGGATCGCTGACCGGCGCGAGCGATCTGACGCTGACCGCCACCTCGGCCGATTCCATGGCCACGCAAGCCCAGACCGGCGCCGGCGGCGGCGGCGTCGCGATCACCCCGTCCGTCGCGGTCGCGATCTCGACCGTGACGACCGATGCGTCGATCTCCGCCGGCGCGGCCACCTCCGTCAGCGGCGCGCTGACGGCGACCGCGACGCAGACCGCCTCCGCGACCACAACCGCGGCCGGCTCCGCCACCGCCACCTCGGCGGCCGTCGGCGCGGCCGTCGGCGTCACCGTCGCCAACCACACGGTCTCGGCCTCGTCGAGCCGGGCGCTCACCGTCGGCGGCGCCGCGGACTTCGAGGCGAACGGCAGCTCGAACACGAGCACCGGCGCGACGGCGGCCGCGGGTGGAGCGCCTTCGACCGCGCCGTCCGGCGGCGTCGACGGCCAGATCGCGGCCGAGCGCTCGCACGCGAGCTCGACCGCCTCCGGCAACGGCGGCTCGGGCGGCGGCTCGACCGCGACGCCGTCCGCGTCCACGAGCCAGGGCCCGGTCGCGATCGCCGCAGCGGTCGCCGTGAACTTCGCCACGACCTCCTCGACCGCAACCGTCGGCGCGGCCCTCACGGCCGGCGGAACCCTGACCCTCGCGAGCTCGGCGAACACCGACGCGAAGGCCACGGCCGACGGCTCGGCGAACAACAGCTCGGTCGGGATCGGCGCGGCCGTCGCCGTCAACTTCGCGCAGATCACGAACCACGCCTCGATTCCGGTCGCGGGAGTGAGCGCGCACGGCGTCACCCTCTCGGCCGGGATGAACGGCGCCGGCGAGAAGCACACGCTCGACGCAGAGGCGACCTCCGGCGCAGGCGCCTCGTCCGTCGGCGTCGCCGGCTCGCTCGGCCTGAACGACGCCACGATCAGCACGAGCGCCGAGATCACGGGCAGCGGGTCCGTCGAGGCGAACGGCGGCGACGTGTCGCTCAGCGCCGCTTCGAGCACCGACTCGACCGCGAAGGCGCTGCCGAAAACCGACGGCGCCACCGGCAACACGCTCGGCGTCGGCGCCTCCGTCGCCCTGAACATCGTCAACGACACGATCGGCGCTTCCGTCGGAGGCGTCCTCACGGGCGCACATGACCTGACGCTGACCGCGACCGCGACGGACACGATGGACACGGAGGCGACGAACGGCGCTGCGGGCGGCATCGCGCTCACCGCCGACGTCGCTATCTCGCTTTCGAACGTCACCACCTCGGCCACGATCGGCGCCGGCACGGCGCTGACCGTCACCGGCGCGATCTCCGCGACGGCGACGCAGACGGCGTCGGTGACGACGAAGGCGACCGGTGCCGCCAAGGGCGCGAGCATCGGCGTCGGCGCGGCCCTGGCCCTCGGCATCTCCAACCATCTCGTCACCGCGACGACGGCCCGCGACCTGACCGCGGGCGGCGCCGTCACCTTCGCCGCTCACGGCTCGTCGACGACGGACACCGAGTCGACGGCATCCGCCTCCGGCGCCAAGGACAAGAGCTCGAACGACGCCGGCGACACGAACGCGCAGTCGAACAGCCAGCTCGGGTTCGCGAACTCGACCTCGACGGCCAACGGCGGCGCCTCCTCGGGCTCGTCCACGACGCCGAAGGCGACGACCTCGGACAGCGGCGGCTCGGCGGTCGAGGTGGCCGCGGCGATCACAGTGAACATGCAGACCGCCTCGGCGACCGCGTTGCTGCCGGCCGTCCAGGTGACGAGCGGCGGCGCGTTCACGCTGTCGGCCTCGGAGAATGCGGACGGGAAGGCGACCGCCGACGGCTCCGCCACCGATGCGGGCACGCTGGGCGTCGGCGCCGCGGTCGCCGTCAACCTCGTCGACGTCACCGACGAGGCCTCGATCGCGGCCGCGGCGAACGTCAGCGCCGTCGGCGTGGCGCTCACGGCTCAGATGACGGTGAACGGCGCGGATGTGACGAACACGTTCGACACGGAGACGACCTCGGGTGCGGCTGCGGGGACGATCGGCGTGGCGGGCTCGGTCTCGGTGGCGATCCTGACGGTCGCCACGACGGCGTCGATCGGCGCCGGCGCGACGGTGAACGCAGGCGGTGGTGACGTGAGCCTGAGCGCCGCGTCCGCCTCCGCGTCGACGAACAAGGCGCTGCCGAAGGTGGACGGCGCGACGGGCAAGACGCTGGGTGTCGGCGCCTCGGTCGCCCTGACGGTTTTGAACGACACGACGACGGCGACGGTCGGCGCGGACGCCGCGCTGCCGGCGGTGCAGAACCTCGCGCTGTCGGCGACGACCACGGATTCGGCGACGGGCTTTGCGAAGAACGGTGCCGCGGGTGGTGTGGCGTTGACGGCGGATGTGGCGATCACGCTTTCGAATGTCACGACGTCGGCGACGATCGACTCGGGTGCGGCGGCTCTTGCGGTCGGCGGTGCGATCACGTTGTCGGCGACGCAGACGGCGTCGGCGTCGAGTGACGCGGAGGGCTCGGCCAAGGGCGACAGCCTGGGTGTCGGTGCCGCGCTCGGCTTGACGATCGCGAACCATCTGGTGACGGCGACGACGCTCCGCAACCTCACCGCCGGTGGCGCGGTCAGCTTCTCGGCTCACGGTTCGTCGGCGAGCGAGGCTGACTCTGTTGCGAGCGCGGCCGGTGCGAAGGACAAGAGCTCGAACGACGCCGGTGATACCAACCAGCAGTCGAACAGCCAGCTCGGGTTGGCGAACAGCACGGCGAGCTCGAACGGGAAGTCCGGCTCGGGTGCGTCGACGACGCCGAAGGCGACGACCTCGGATAGCGGCGGCGCGGCGGTCGAGGTGGCGGCTGCGATCTCCGTGAACATGCAGACCGCGGCGGCGACGGCGTCGCTGCCCGACGGGCTTTCGGTCACCGCGGGCGGTCTGTTCACGCTCTCGTCGTCGGAGAACGCGGACGGCACCGCGAAGGCGGACGGCTCCGCCACCGATGCGGGCACGCTGGGTGTGGGCGCGGCGGTGGCGGTGAACCTGAGCGACGTCACCAACAGCGCGACGGTCGGGGCCGGGTCGAGCGTGACCTCGGTCGGCGTGACGGTGTCGGCGCTCGAGACGGTGAACGGGTCGGATGCGACGAGCACGTTCGACACGGAGACGACGTCGGGTGCGGCGGCCGGGACGATCGGGGTTGCCGGCTCGGTCTCGGTCGCGATCTTGACGATCGACACGACCGCGTCGATCGGTGACGGCGCGACCGTCGACGCGGGCGGCGGCGACGTCTCGTTGAGTGCTGCCTCGGCGTCTGCGTCGACGAACAAGGCGCTGCCGAAGATCGACGGCGCGACCGGCAAGACCCTGGGCGTGGGTGCATCGGTGGCCCTGACGATCCTCAACGACACGACGAGCACGTCCGTGGGCGCCGACGCGACGCTGACGAACGCGAACAACCTGACGCTTTCGGCGACGACGACGGATGCGGCGACAGGCTTTGCCAAGAACGGTGCCGCCGGCGGCGTCGCCTTGACGGCGGACGTGGCGATCACGCTCTCGAACGTCACCACCTCGGCGACGATCGCGTCCGGCGCGACCGCCCTGACGGTCACCGGCGCGATCACGTTGTCGGCGACGCAGACGGCGTCGGCCTCGAGCGACGCGGAGGGCTCGGCCAAGGGCGACAACGTCGGCGTCGGCGCCGCCCTCGGCCTGACGATCGCCAACCACCTCGTCAGCGCGACGACTGCGCGGGATCTGAGCGCAGACGGCGCGGTCACGTTCAGCGCTCACGGCTCGTCGGCGAGCGAGGCGGATTCGGTGGCGTCGGCGTCGGGTGCGAAGGACAAGAGCAGCAACGACGCGGGTGACACGAACGCGCAGTCGAACAGCCAGCTGGGCTTCGCGAACGGCACGGCGAGCTCGAACGGCAAGTCCGGCGCCGGCACCTCGACGACCCCGAAGGCGACGACCTCGGACAGCGGCGGCGCGGCGGTCGAGGTCGCCGCGGCGATCTCCGTGAACATGCAGACGGCATCCGCAACCGCCTCTCTGCCCGACGGGCTGTCGGTCACTGCGGGCGGCGTCTTCACGCTCTCTTCCTCGGAGAACGCCGACGGCACTGCCAAGGCCGACGGCTCCGCCACCGGCGCCGGCACGCTGGGCGTCGGCGCCGCCGTGGCCGTGAACCTGAGCAACGTGACGAACAGCGCGACGATCGGCGCGGGCGCCATGGTCGCGGCAACCGGCGTGACCCTCGAGGCGCTGATGACCGTGAACGGCGCGGATGCGACGAACACGTTCGACACGGAGACGACCTCGGGTGCGGCTGCGGGGACGATCGGCGTGGCGGGCTCGGTCTCGGTTGCGATCCTCACGGTCGACACGGCGGCGTCGATCGGTGCCGGCGCGGCGGTCGACGCGGGCGGCGGCGGCGTGTCGTTGAGCGCGGCCTCGGCGTCTGCGTCGACGAACAAGGCGCTGCCGAAGGTCGACGGCGCGACCGGCAAGACCCTGGGTGTGGGTGCCTCGGTCGCGCTGACGGTTCTGAACGACACGACGACGGCGACGGTCGGCCAGGACGTGACCCTCGCGAACGTCGGCTCGCTGTCGCTGTCGGCGACGACGACTGATTCGGCGACCGGCTTTGCGAAGAACGGTGCCGCCGGTGGCGTCGCCTTGACGGCAGACGTCGCGATCACGCTCTCGAACGTCACCACCGCGGCGACCGATCGACTCGGGTGCGGCCGCTCTGGCCGTCGACGGTGCGATCACGCTGTCGGCGACGCAGACAGCGTCGGCCTCGAGTGACGCGGAGGGCTCGGCGAAGGGCGACAACCTCGGTGTCGGTGCGGCGCTCGGCTTGACGATCGCGAACCATCTGGTGAGCGCGACGACGCTGCGCAACCTGACCGCCGGCGGCGCGGTGAGCTTCAGCGCTCACGGCAGCTCGGCGAGCGAGGCGGACTCGGTGGCGTCGGCTGCGGGTGCGAAGGACAAGAACAGCAACGACGCGGGTGACACGAACCAGCAGTCGAACAGCCAGCTCGGGTTGGCGAACAGCACGGCGAGCTCGAACGGGAAGTCCGGTGCAGGCACCTCGACGACGCCGAAGGCGACGACGTCCGACTCGGGCGGCTCGGCGATCGAGGTCGCGGCGGCGATCTCCGTCAACATCCAGACCGCCTCGGCCACGGCCTCCCTGCCTGACGGCCTCTCGATCACGGCCGGCGGCCTGCTGACGCTTTCGTCCTCGGAGAACGCCGACGGCACCGCCAAGGCGGACGGCTCCGCAACCGATGCCGGGACGCTCGGCGTCGGCGCGGCGGTCGCCGTCAACCTCGCCGACGTGACCAACAGCGCGACGATCGGTGTCGGCTCGAGCGTCACCTCGGTCGGCGCGACGCTGTCGGCGCTCGAGACCGTCAACGGCTCCGATGTGACGAGCACCTTCGACACGGAGACCACGTCGGGTGCGGCGGCCGGGACGATCGGCGTCGCCGGCTCCGTCTCCGTCGCGATCATCACGATCAACACGACGGCGTCGATCGGCAACGGCGCGACCGTCGACGCGGGCGGCGGCGACGTCAGCCTGAGCTCGGCGTCCGCGGCCGCCTCGACGAACAAGGCGCAGCCGAAGATCGACGGCGCGACGGCGAAGACGGTCGGTGTCGGCGCTTCGGTGTCGCTGACCATCCTGAACGACACGACTGCGTCGTCCGTGGGCACCGACGCGACCATGACGGGCGTGAACAACCTGACGCTCTCGGCGACGACGACCGACGCCTCGACGGGCTTCGCGAAGAACGGCGCGGCCGGCGGAGTGGCGGTCACGGCGGACGTCGCGATCGACCTCTCGAACGTCACGACCTCGGCGACGATCAACGCCGGCACGACGACGCTGACGGTGACCGGCGCGATCTCGGCGACGGCGACGCAGACGGCGTCGGCCTCGAGTAACGCGGAGGGCTCGGCGAAGGGTGACAACGTCGGCGTCGGCGCGGCGCTCGGCTTGACGATCTCGAATCACCTGGTCAGCGCGACGACGCTGCGCGACCTGACCGCCGGCGGGGCGGTCACGTTCGCGGCGCACGGGATCTCGAGCTCCGAGGCGGACTCGGTTGCCTCGGCGGCGGGTGCGAAGGACAAGAACTCGAACGACGCGGGTGACACGAACAAGCAGTCGAACGACCAGCTCGGCTTCGGCAACAGCACCGCGAGCTCGAACGGCAAGTCCGGCGCCGGGACCTCGACGACGCCGAAGGCGACCACGTCCGACTCGGGCGGCTCGGCGGTCGAGGTTGCGGCGGCGATCTCGGTGAACATGCTGACCGCGTCCGCCACGGCGACCCTGCCCGACGGCCTGACGATCACGGCCGGCGGCCTGCTGACGCTCTCGTCCTCGGAGAACGCCGACGGCAAGGCGACCGCCGACGGCTCCGCAACCGACGCAGGCACGCTCGGTGTCGGCGCGGCCGTGGCCGTGAACCTGAGCAACGTCACGAACACGGCGTCGATCGGGAACACGACGGTGAGCGCTCACGGCGTGACGCTGTCGGCGCTCGAGACCGTCAACGGCTCCGACGTGACGAGCACCTTCGACACCGAGACGACCTCCGGTGCCGCCGCCGGCACGATCGGGGTTGCCGGCTCCGTCTCGATCGCGATCATCACGATCAACACGACGGCGACTATCTCTTCCAACGCCGTGGTCAACGCGAACGCCGGGGACGTCTCGCTGAGCGCGGCCTCCGCTGCGAGCTCGACGAACAAGGCGCAGCCGAAGCTGGACGGCGCGACCGGCAAGACGGTCGGTGTGGGCGCGTCGGTGTCGCTGACGATCCTCAACGACACGACGACGGCGTCGCTCGCCGACAATGCGACGCTCACCGGCGCCGGAAACTTGACGCTCTCGGCGTCCACGACCGACGCCTCGACCGGTTTCGCGAAGAACGGTGCCGCCGGCGGCGTCGCGCTCACGGCGGACGTCGCGATCGACCTCTCGAACGTCACGACCTCGGCGACGATCGGACGCCGGCGCGACGTCGCTGACGGTGACCGGCGCGATCTCGGCGACGGCGACGCAGACGGCGTCGGCCTCGAGTGACGCGGAGGGCTCGGCGAAGGGTGACAACGTCGGCGTCGGCGCGGCGCTCGGCTTGACGATCTCGAATCACCTGGTCAGCGCGACGACGCTGCGCGACCTGACCGCCGGCGGGGCGGTCACGTTCGCGGCGCACGGGATCTCGAGCTCCGAGGCGGACTCGGTTGCCTCGGCGGCGGGTGCGAAGGACAAGAACTCGAACGACGCGGGTGACACGAACAAGCAGTCGAACGACCAGCTCGGCTTCGGCAACAGCACCGCGAGCTCGAACGGCAAGTCCGGCGCCGGGACCTCGACGACGCCGAAGGCGACGACGTCCGACTCGGGCGGCTCGGCGGTCGAGGTTGCGGCGGCGATCTCGGTGAACATGCTGACCGCGTCCGCCACGGCGACCCTGCCCGACGGCCTGACGATCACGGCCGGCGGCCTGCTGACGCTCTCGTCCTCGGAGAACGCCGACGGCAAGGCGACCGCCGACGGCTCGGCGACCGACGCAGGCACGCTCGGTGTCGGCGCGGCCGTGGCCGTGAACCTGAGCAACGTCACGAACACGGCGTCGATCGGGAACACGACGGTGACGTCAGCTCACGGCGTGACGCTGTCGGCGCTCGAGACCGTCAACGGGTCGGATGTGACGAGCACGTTCGATACGGAGACGACGTCGGGTGCTGCGGCTGGGACGATCGGGGTTGCCGGGTCGGTGTCGATCGCGATCATCACGATCGACACGACGGCGACGATCTGCTCCGAACGCGGTCGTCGACGCGGGCGGCGGCGACGTGTCGCTGAGCGCGGCCTCGGCGGCGGCTTCGACGAACAAGGCGCAGCCGAAGCTCGACGGCGCGACCGGCAAGACGGTCGGTGTGGGCGCGTCGGTGTCGCTGACGATCCTCAATGACACGACGATGGCGTCGATTGGCGACAACGTTGCGTTGACGAACGCGCAGAACTTGTCGGCGTTGGCGACGACGACGGATGCGGCGACGGGCTTCGCGAAGAACGGTGCCGCGGGCGGGATCGCGGTCACTGCTGACGTGGCGATCATGCTCTCGAATGTCACGACGTCGGCGACGATCGGGGCGGGGACGCTGTTGACGACGACCGGGTCGATCACGCTGGCGGCGACCCAGACCGCGTCGGCCTCGAGCGACGCGGAGGGCTCGGCGAAGGGCGACAACGTCGGCGTCGGCGCCGCGCTCGGCCTGACCGTCGCCAACCATCTCGTCAACGCGACGACCCTGCGCGGAACCTGGCTGCGGGCGGCGCGGTGTCGTTCTCCGCGCATGGCGCTTCGGCGAGCGAGGCCGACTCGGTCGCGTCGGCGGCGGGTGCGAAGGACAAGAACTCGAATGACGCGGGTGACACGAACAAGCAGTCGAACGACCAGCTCGGCTTCGGCAACAGCACGGCGAGCTCCAACGGCGCCTCCGACTCCGGCAAGTCGACGACGCCCAAGGCGACCACCTCCGACTCGGGCGGCTCCGCGGTCGAGGTCGCGGCGGCGATCTCGATCAACATCCAGACCGCCTCGGCCACCGCGACGCTGCCCGACGGGCTGTCGATGACGGCGGGCGGGACGTTCACGCTGAGCGCGTCGCAGAACGCGGACGGGAAGGCGACGGCCGACGGCTCGGCCACCGACGCGGGCACGCTCGGCGTCGGCGCCGCGGTGGCGGTCAACCTCGTCACCGTCACCAACCACGCGTCGATCGGCACAGGCTCGACGGTCAGCTCGGTCGGCGTGACGCTGTCGGCGCTCGAGACCGTAAACGGCTCTGACTCGACGAGCACGTTCGATACGGAGACGACGTCGGGTGCTGCGGCTGGGACGATCGGGGTTGCCGGGTCGGTGTCGATCGGGATCATCACGATCGACACGGTCGCCACGATCTCGCCCAACGCGGTCGTGAACGCCGGCGGCGGCGATGTGTCGTTGAGCGCTGCGTCGGCGGCGGCTTCGACGAACAAGGCGCAGCCGAAGCTGGACGGCGCGACCGGCAAGACGGTCGGTGTGGGCGCGTCGGTGTCGCTGACGATCCTCAACGACACGACGACGGCGTCGCTCGGCGACAACGTCACGCTGGACAACGCTCACAACCTGACGCTCGCCGCGACGACGACCGACTCCGCCACGGGCTTCGCCAAGAACGGTGCCGCGGGCGGGATCGCGGTCACGGCCGACGTGGCGATCATGCTCTCCAACGTCACCACCTCCGCGACGATCGGCCTCGGCGCGCACGCTGACGACGACCGGCGTCGATCTCCGCCACCGCGACGCAGACCGCGTCCGCGTCGAGCGACGCCGAGGGCTCGGCGAAGGGTGACAACGTCGGCATCGGCGCCGCCCTCGGCCTGACCGATCGCGAACCACATCGCCACCGCGACCACCGCGCGGAACCTCACCGCCGGCGGCGCGGTCACCTTCGCCGCCCACGGCTCCTCCGGCGAGCGAGGCCGACTCGGTCGCGAGCGCGGCGGGCGCGAAGGACAAGAACTCGAACGACGCCGGCGACACGAACCAGCAGTCGAACAGCCAGCTCGGCTTCGCCAACAGCACCGCCGGCTCGAACGGCGCCTCCGACTCCGGCAAGACGCACGACGCCCAAGGCGACCACCTCCGACTCGGGCGGCTCGTCGGTCGAGGTCGCCGCCGCGATCTCGATCAACATCCAGACCGCGTCGGCGACCGCGACGCTGCCGAGCGGGCTCTCCATTGTCGCCGGCGGCGTCTTCACGCTCAGCTCTTCGCAGAACGCGGACGGCAAGGCGACCGCCGACGGCTCGGCGACGGACGCCGGCACGCTCGGCGTCGGTGCCGCGGTCGCGGTCAACCTCGTCACCGTCACGAACCTGGCGCAGATCGGCAGCACCGCGAACGTCAGCTCGGTCGGCGTCGTGCTCTCGGCGCTCGAGACGGTGAACGGGTCGGATGTGACGAGCACGTTCGATACGGAGACGACGTCGGGTGCTGCGGCTGGGACGATCGGGGTTGCCGGGTCGGTGTCGATTGGGATCATCACGATCGACACGACGGCTTCGATTGCTCCGAACGCGGTCGTCGAACGCGGGCGGCGGCGATGTGTCGTTGAGCGCTGCGTCGGCGGCGGCTTCGACGAACAAGGCGCAGCCGAAGCTGGACGGCGCGACCGGCAAGACGGTCGGTGTGGGCGCGTCGGTGTCGCTGACGATCCTCAACGACACGACGATGGCGTCGATTGGCGACAACGTTGCGTTGACGAACGCGCAGAACTTGTCGGCGTTGGCGACGACGACGGATGCGGCGACGGGCTTCGCGAAGAACGGTGCCGCGGGCGGGATCGCGGTCACTGCTGACGTGGCGATCATGCTCTCGAATGTCACGACGTCGGCGACGATCGGGGCGGGGACGCTGTTGACGACGACCGGGTCGATCACGCTGGCCGCGACCCAGACCGCGTCGGCCTCGAGCGATGCGGAGGGCTCGGCCAAGGGCGACAACGTCGGCGTCGGCGCGGCCCTCGGCTTGACCGTTGCCAACCATCTCGTCAATGCGACGACCCTCCGCAACCTGGCGGCGGGCGGCGCGGTGTCGTTCTCCGCGCATGGCGCTTCGGCGAGCGAGGCCGACTCGGTCGCGTCGGCGGCGGGTGCGAAGGACAAGAACTCGAATGACGCGGGTGACACGAACAAGCAGTCGAACGACCAGCTCGGCTTCGGCAACAGCACGGCGAGCTCCAACGGCGCCTCCGACTCCGGCAAGTCGACGACGCCCAAGGCGACCACCTCCGACTCGGGCGGCTCCGCGGTCGAGGTCGCGGCGGCGATCTCGATCAACATCCAGACCGCCTCGGCCACCGCGACGCTGCCCGACGGGCTGTCGGTGACGGCGGGCGGGACGTTCACGCTGAGCGCCTCGCAGAACGCGGACGGGAAGGCGACGGCCGACGGCTCGGCCACCGACGCGGGCACGCTCGGCGTCGGCGCCGCGGTGGCGGTCAACCTCGTCACCGTCACCAACCAGGCGTCGATCGGCACAGGCTCGACGGTCAGCTCGGTCGGCGTGACGCTGTCGGCGCTCGAGACCGTAAACGGCTCTGACTCGACGAGCACGTTCGATACGGAGACGACGTCGGGTGCTGCGGCTGGGACGATCGGGGTTGCCGGGTCGGTGTCGATCGGGATCATCACGATCGACACGGTCGCCACGATCTCGCCCAACGCGGTCGTGAACGCCGGCGGCGGCGATGTGTCGTTGAGCGCTGCGTCGGCGGCGGCTTCGACGAACAAGGCGCAGCCGAAGCTGGACGGCGCGACCGGCAAGACGGTCGGTGTGGGCGCGTCGGTGTCGCTGACGATCCTCAACGACACGACGACGGCGTCGCTCGGCGACAACGCCACGCTGGACAACGCTCACAACCTGACGCTCGCCGCGACGACGACCGACTCCGCCACGGGCTTCGCCAAGAACGGTGCCGCGGGCGGGATCGCGGTCACGGCCGACGTGGCGATCATGCTCTCCAACGTCACCACCTCCGCGACGATCGGCCTCGGCGGCACACTGACGACGACCGGCGCGATCTCCGCCACCGCGACGCAGACCGCGTCTGCGACGAGCGATGCCGAGGGCTCGGCCAAGGGTGACAACGTCGGCATCGGCGCCGCCCTCGGCCTGACGATCGCGAACCACATCGCCACCGCGACGACAAGCCGGAACCTCACCGCCGGCGGAGCGATCACCTTCGCCGCCCACGCCTCCTCCATCTCCGAGGCCGATTCGGTGGCGAGCGCGGCGGGCGCGAAGGACAAGAACTCGAACGACGCCGGCGACACGAACCACCAGTCGAACAGCCAGCTCGGCTTCGCCAACAGCACCGCCGGCTCGAACGGCGCCTCCGACTCCGGCAAGAGCACGACGCCCAAGGCGACCACCTCCGACTCGGGCGGCTCGTCGGTCGAGGTCGCCGCCGCCATCTCGATCAACATCCAGACCGCCACGGCCGAGGCGAAGATCCCGCACGACCTCACGATCACCGCCGGCGGCAGGCTCACGCTCAGCGCCTCGGAGAACGCCGACGGCAAGGCGTCCGCCGACGGCTCGGCGACGGACGCCGGCACGGTCGGCATCGGCGCCGCCGTCGCCGTCAACCTCGTCACTGTCACGAACGACGCGTCGATCGACGGGAACGCGCAGATCAGCTCGAACGGGCTGACGCTCGAGGCCCTGATGACGAACCGCTCCGGCGACACGACGCACACCTTCGAGGCGGACGCGAAGTCGGGCGCCGGAGCAGGCACTGTCGGGATCGCCGGCTCGGTCGCGATCAACATCATCACCATCAACACGACGGCGCTGATCCACGACGACGGGTCGCGCGGGCCTCCGACGACGATCAACGCCAATGGTGGCGACGTCTCGCTCACCGCGGTTTCGACCTCGTCGTCGTCCGTGAGCGCGACGCCGAAGGTCGACACGGGCGGCACCGGAGACACGGTCGGCATCGGCCTCTCCGTCGGCCTCAACATCGTCAACGACACGACGACCGCCGCCCTCGAGGACTCGTCGGTCCTGACCGGAGCGCACAACCTCTCGCTCGCGGCCACGACGACCGACACGATGAACACCTTTGCGAAGAACGGCGCAGGCGGCGAGGTCGCAGTGGACGCCGACGTCGCGATCTCGCTCTCGACCGTCACCACGTCGACGACGATCGGCCACGGCGGCACGCTCACCGCCTCCGGCTCTATCACCGCGAACGCGACCCAGACCGCGAAGGTCACGACGAACGCGGAAGGCGCTGCGAAGGGCTCGGACGTCGGCGTCGGCGCGGCCCTCTCGCTCGCGATCGCCACGCACCTCGTCCAGTCGACGACCTATCGCGACCTGGTCGCCGGCGGCGACGTCACCTTCGGCGCGTTCGGCGCGTCCTCCTCCGAGGTCGACTCGACGTCGAGCGCGGCCGGCGGCAAGTCGAAGAGCGACTCGACGGCCAGCCACGACGGCGACACGAACCAGCAGGCGAACAGCCAGCTGAACTTCGGCAAGACGACCGCGACCGACAACGGCACCTCCGCGCCGAGCGACTCGTCGACTCCGAAGGCGCAGACCTCCGACTCAGGCGGCTCGTCCGTCGAGGTCGCGGCGTCGATCTCGATCAACGTCCAGCACGCGAGCTCCCTGGCCATCCTTCCCGACCACAGCACGATCACGGCGGGGGGCGCCGTCAGCTTCAAGACCTCGGCGAACACGGACGGCAAGGCGAAGGCGGACGGCAGCGCGACGGACGCGAGCTCGGTCGGGATCGGCGCCGCCGTCTCCGTGAACTTCGTCGACATGAAGAACACCGCGACGACGGGCGACTTCTCGACCATCACCGGCAACGGGCTGAACGTCGACGCGACGATGACCCATCTCGGCGGCGACTCGACCTCGTCGTTCGACGCCGAGGCGCACTCCGGCGCCGGTTCGAGCGACGTCGGCGTCGCAGGCTCGGTCGCGTTGAACATCATCTCCGACCAGACGACGGCGATCATCTACGGCCACACCGTCGTTTCCGCGGGCACCGGCGACGTCACCGTCCTCGCCGAGAACCTCACCGAGGCGAACGCGAGCGCGATCTCGGACGCGACGGGCGGCTCGAGCAGCGTCGGCGTCGGCGCCTCGGTTGCCCTGAACATCCTCACGCCGATGACGACGTACGCGCAGGTCAAGGACGGCGCCGTCCTCAGCGGCGGCCACAACGTCACGATCAGCGCCACGGCGAGCCAGAACAACGTCACGACGACGGTGCACGCGGGCTCCGCGGGCGGCGACGCGATCAGCCCGGCGGTCGCGATCGCCATCGTCACGACCGACACGAGCGCGAGCGTCGGCACGGGCACGGGCCTCTCTTCCTCGGGCAACGTGACGATCCAGGCCACCTACAGCGGTACGGTCACGACGAGCGGAGACGCGACCGCCGCCGGCAGCAGCGTCGCCGTCGGCGCGATCGTCGGCCTGAACATCGTCACGATCACGACCGCCGGCACGACGACGCGGAACATCGTCACGACGGGCGGCTTCGTCACGATCGGCTCGTCGTCGCAGATCGCCGCGAGCACGATCGTCGAGGCGAGCGCGAAGGGCGAGGACTCCGGCGGCAAGAGCTCCGACCAGCAGGCGAACGACCAGGTCAAGAACAACGACGCGAGCAAGAACTCGCTCCCGGGCGGCAGCTCGACCAGCCTGCCGAGCGCGAACGACAACGCACAGAGCGGCAACTCGACGGCGAGCGGCCAGTCGAGCGGCGAGTCGGGCGGCGGTGTCGGCATCGGCGCCGCGGTCAGCATCAACTGGGTGACGATGACGAACTACGCGACCGTCGCCCCGGGCCTGACGATCAGCGGCACGGGTGCCGTCAGCGTCCTCGCCGTCCAGCAGGGCGATGCGACCTCCAAGGCGACGGGCACGAGCCTCGACTCGAGCGCGAGCACGAACATCGGCGCCGCGGTCGCCCTCAACTACGTCAACATCACGAGCCACGGCGAGATCGGAGACAACGCCCTCATCACCGGTAACGGCGTCTACGTCACCGCGCTGACGCCGAACGGACAGGAGAACGACGTCGTGGCCTGGGGCGTCGCCGCCGCCGGAGGCACCGAGTCCGAGACCAGCGTCGCCGCCTCGGTCGGCCTGAACATCGTCAGCTTCGACGTTCTGGCCCGGATCGGCTCGAACGTCACGCTCACGAACACCGGCGGCATCGGCGCGAACGCGTCCTCGCCGATGGGTCTCCAGAACCTCGCGGCAGCCGGAGCGTTCGCGGGGAGCGGCACCGCTGTCGGCGCCGCGCTGGCGCTGAACGTCTTCACGATCCACGTCAACGCGATCGTCGACACGAACACGCACGGCACCGCCGGCGGCGCGATCTCCGTCACGGCCGCGGCCGGCCTCGTGACGCTCTCGATCCCGATCCCGATCCCGGACGAGAACCTCAGCGTCAGCCTCACGAACGTCGCGATCTCAGGCGCAGCAGGCGACGGTGACGCCGCGATCGCCGGCTCGGTCAGCATCAACGTGCTCGACCTCCAGACCCGCGCCCGGATCATGGACAACGTCTCGATCAACGCGGCGGGCGCGCTCGCAGGCTCGAGCCTCGAGGTTCGCGCGACCGACGTCAGCGCGGTGAAGACGGTCGCCGGCGCGCTCGCGGCGACGACGGGCAGCGCCGGCGTCGGCGCCGCGCTGATCGTCGACGTGATCGACAAGGACACCCGGGCGACCATCGGCAAGTCCGTGACGATCAACGTCACCGGCGACGTCTCCGTCGTGACGACGGCGGGCATGGACTACTTCGGCCTTTCGGCCTCCGCCGGCGCCAGCACCTCCGCGGCCGTCAGCGGCTCGCTCGTCGTCCTCGTCCTCGACCAGGGTGGGTCCGACGGGACGCGCGCCATCATCGACGGCGGCGCTGCGACGCCGACGACCGTGACCGGCGGCGGGACCTTCACCGTCAGCGCCTCGGCGCCGAACACGTACCAGCTCTACACGGGCCAGGTCGCGGTCGCGAGCAGCGCCGGCGTCGGCGTCTCGGTCGTCGTATTCGTCGACACCGGCATCGTCGACGCGCACATCGCCGACCACGACACGATCGGTGCCGGCGCCGGCGGCCTCACCGTCTCCGCGTCGCAGAGCGAGGACATGACGATGGTCGCGGTCGGCGGCTCGGTCGGCGGCAGCGCCGGCATCGCAGGCTCCGCCGTGATCGACGTCCTGTCGCTGACGACGTACGCCTACATCGACCATGACACGCACGTCACCTCGGGCGGAAAGATCGCCGTCTCCGCAAGCGACCTGACGACGAACAAGGGCATCGCCGGCTCGCTGGCGATCGGCGGCTCGGCCGGCGTCGGCCTCGGCGTCGACGTCGAGGTGCCGAGCAAGGACACCGAGGCGTGGATCGGCGATCGCGCCCATGCGACCGCCGGCGGCGACGTGACCGTCGACGCGAAGTCGAGCGAGGACTTCCTCTCGGTCGCCGTCGGCGCGAGCGTCGGCGGCAGCGCGGGCGTGGCCGTCAACGCGGGCATCTCCGTCTTCAACGTGACGACGATCGCGCTCATCGGCGCGAACGCGTTCGTCGACGCCGACGGCTCCGTGCGCGTGTCCGCCGACGAGTCGCTGAAGCTCGACGTGATCGCGGGCAACTTCGCCGCGGGCGGCGCCGCGGGCGTCGGCGCTGCCGCTGCGGTGCCGATCGTGACGAAGACGACGTCCGCCTCGATCGGCGACGGCTCGAGCGTCACCGGCCGCGGCTTCGGAGCCGGCCTCACCGTGAACACGGGCGCCTATCAGGTGACGACCTTCGACACGCGCTTCGATCCGACCACCGCGATCGAAGGCGACCACCACACGATCGACCTCGGCTACCCCGACGGCCTCGCCGACGGCGCCCAGGTCGTCTACGACAACGGCGGCGGGACGACCATCACCGGCCTCACGCAGAGCGGTACCTATTACGTCCACCCGGTCTCGGATCACGAAGTCACCCTCTCGTCGACGCCGGGCGGCCCCGCGCTCACGATCAGCGGCGGCTCGGGCGAGTCGCATCGCCTCGTGCCGACGCAACAGGCCGGCGTCGGCCAGGACGACAAGACTCCGCGTTTCGACCCGCACACGGATGTGAGCGGCAACTCCATCACGCTTCCCTACGACCTCTCGTCCTCGGTCAGCACCGGCGACCCGCTCGTCTACAGCTCGGGCGGCGGCGCGCCGATCGGCGGGCTCGTCGACGGCGGCACGTACTACGTGATCGGCAGCGGGACCCACGGCCCGTTCCAGCTCGCCGCGACGCGCTGCGAGGCCGTCGGCTTCGGCGCCGACTCGAGCTGCAAGGACCAGGACGGCAACCCGATCAGCGTCACGCCGATCACCCTTGACGCGTCCCAGGCGACCGGCAGGTCGCACAGCCTCGTCCGCCAGGGCGACATGGTCGGCGGCGACGCCTCGGCCTTCGGCCCGCGCCAGGTCGTCAACCAGACCGAGACCGGCTTCCACGGCGTCGCGGTGACCGCGACGAACAGCGACGACATCGCGGCCGTGGGCGCGTCGGTCGGCGTCGGCATCAGCGCCGGTGTGGCGGTCGGCGGCACGGTCGACGTGATCACCGCGACGACGACGGCGACGATCGGGAAGAACACGACGATCAACGATCCGCTGGGCGGCACGCCGGACTCGCGCCAGTCGGTGCTCGTCGCTGCCGCCGATCAGTTCCACCTGCTCCTCATCTCCGCGGCGATCGGCGCAGGCCTCGTCGGCGTCGGCGCCGGCGTCACCGTCGGAATCATCGACCTCACGACGACCGCCAAGATCGACGACGGCGCGAACGTCCACGCTGCGAAGGACTTCGGCGTCGTCGCGAGCGGCTCCGAGGCGATGAGCTCGATCACCGCAGCCGGCGCGGGCGGCCTCGTGGGCGTCGCCGGCGCGATCAACATCTTCCTGCTGACCGTCACGACGCATGCGGACATCGGCAACTTCGTCACGGTGCGGGCCGGCAACAACGGCGAAGTCGCGGCGAGCGACGACTCGAAGTTCCTCGCACTCACGGCTGGCGTCGCGGGCGGCCTGGTCGGCGTCGGTGTCGCCGTCAGCATCGCCTCCGTGACGAAGGACACACGCGCCTCGATCGGCCAGAACGACAGCATCGACGCGGCCGCGACCCAGGGCAGCGCGCTGAGCGGGGTCTCCGACGGCTCGAAGCCGCATGGCTCGAGCTACGGCCAGATCGGCGGCGGTTTCCACGGGCTCGCCGTCCAGGCGCGCTCGAGCGAAAACGTCTTCGGCCTCGCGCTCAGCGTCGGCGCCGGCTTCGTCGGTGTCGCCATCCCGGTCGGCGTGACGATCCTCCACGCGACGACGAGCGCCTTCATCGACGCGAACTCGACCGTCAACGGTTCGCTCGCCGGCGGCTCCAACCAGTCGGTCGAGGTAGCCGCGCTCGATTCGTTCAAGTCATTGACCCTGTCGGGCGGCATCGGCGCCGGCTTCGTCGGCGTCAGCGTCGGCGTCGACATCGGCATCGCGGACACGTCGACGACCGCTTACATCGCGGCCGGCACCACCGTGCACGCGGCGCACGACGTCAACGTTTACGCGCTCGCGTCGAAGGAGGTCTCCACGATCGCGATCGCGATCTCGGGCGGCTTCGTCGGCGTTGCGGGCGCCGTCTCCGTCTGGAGCGTCGGCACCGGCCCGACCAAGACGTACGACGCGAACTCCGGCAACGGGAGCGGGGCGAGCAACCAGGACGCGCTCAGCGCGACCGGCGGCGATCCCGAAGGCGAGGCTGACGGCCAGGTGACGGGCGGCGGCGGAGGCGGCTACCAGGAGATCCTCCACGGCACCTCGGGCGGCTACGGCCCGAATGCCGACGGCCGGATCCAGAACGTGACTGACACGGGCCCGCACAACGCGAACTCCGTGATCGCGGCCAAGGGCAACGCCGCCGCCGGCACGACTCACAACGGGCTGACGTTCACCGTCCCGCGCGGCACCTCCGCCTTCATCGACGGCACGGTCATCGCCGGCGGCTCCGTGCGCGTCAGCGCCGACGAGAGCCTCTCCTACCTCGGCATCAACGGCGCGGCGGCCGGCGGTTTCGTCGGCATCGGCGTCGCCGTTCTCGTCGCGACCGTCGACAGCAATACCGACGCGCGCGTCGGCTCGACCGCGAGCATCAGCGCGGGCGGCCAGCTCTTCGTGCATGCCGGGCTCACCGAGAACGCCCGGGTGATCGGCATCGCGGCGGCGGGCGGCGTCGTCGGCATCGGCGCGCAGATCTCCGTGCTCAACGACACGAGCAACCAGAACGCGCACATCGACGACGGCGCTGCCCTTCCGAGCGTCGGCGGCGGCATCGTCGTCGAGGCGTACACGAACCGCACCGTTGCGTCGCTCACGATCGGCGGGGCGGTCGGACTCGTCGCCGTCGGCGTCGCACTCGCGCTTCCGAACGTGCACGGCACCACAAACGCCTCGATCGGCCAGCTCGCCGGCACCTCGCACGCCGGCGGCCTCGACGTCCACGCGGACGCCACCGTCCATGTCGACTCCGAGTCGATCGGCGTCGCGGGCGGCGTCGTCGGGATCAGCGGCGTCGTCGCCCTCGCCCAGCCGGACATCGCCGTGACGGCGACCGTCGCGCGGAACACGTTCGTCATCTCCGGCAACGTCAACGTCGAGGCGTCGTCCGACGTGGTGGCGACGGCTGAGGCGATCGCCGTCCAGGTGGGCGGCGTCAACGTCGGCATCGCGATCGCTCTCGCGAGCTCGACCGCGCCGACTACGGCCTCGATCGCTCCGCGCACGGTGATCACCGCGACCGGCGACGCGACGATGGGCGTCACAGCGAACGCCGCCGTGAAGGCCGATGTCTTCGGCTTCGCCGTCGGCCTCGCCAACGTGTCCGGCATGGTGGCGACGTCGAAGTCCACCGGCGACTCGAGCGCCTCGATCGGCGACGGCTCGACCTTCACCGCCCGCTCGCTGACGATGACCGGGAACGGCAACCACGTCACCCACGCTCGCGTCGATCAGGTCGGCGTCGGTGCAGTCGGCGTCTCCGGCGTCGTCGTCTTCGCGGAGGACAACACGAAGCTCGACGTCTACATCGGCCCGCCCGACGGCACCTCCCATAGCGCGCCGACCCCGACCGTCGTCACCACGACAGGCTCGGGCGGCACGAAGATGACCGTGAACTTCACGGGGCCGGTCGACGCGAGCATCCTCGCCGTCAACATCGGCCTGCTCGCGGCGATCAGCGGAACCGTCACGACGGCGATCGCCGAGCAGAGCGCGCGCGCCTACCTCGGCGACCAGGTCTCCGTGCACGGCATCGGCCAGGTCGACGTCGAGACGACCGCGCACGTCACCTCGAGCGCCGACGGCACCGGTGTCTCCGGCTCGCTGGGCTTCGCCGCCGGCGTCACGCTCGTCACTGCCATCCTCCAGCCGACGATCGGCGCCTACGGCGTCGGCAACGGCGGCACGATCACCGGCTCCGACATCACCTTCAAGACCAGCCTCAACGCCGGCTTCAACCCGAGCGACAACGGGCCCGCGTACGCAAAGGCGGTCCTCGGCAGCGCCGCGCTCGGCGTCGGCGTCGCCGGCTCCGATGTGCTCGCGCTCGACTCGCCGATCGTCACCACCGGGCCGGGGGCCGGATCGACGGTCACGGCCACAGGGGCGATCGTGCTCGCGACCACCGTCTACGAGCGCGCCACGGCGGACGGGCTCTCGCTCGGCTTCGGCCTCGCCGCCGGTGCGGGCGCGACGCTCGTCGACGCGATCGCCGGCGGCTGCGCTCCGGACCAGACGTTCCTCGGGCTGACCATCCCGTTCCGCGGCGGCTGCTCCGACGTCGGCGCCGGCTCGATCACGACGCAACTCGGCGCGGCCACGTCAGGCACGAGCCTGACCTCGACGGTGACGGTCGACATGAGCTCGTCGGCCAAGGGCCGCGCGGTCGCCGGCGCACTCTTCGGCGCGCTGACCGGCTCGATCGTCAACGCCTCGACGACCGAGCCCGTCCGTACGCAGATCGGCACCGCGGTCGTCAGCGGCGACGCGAACGTCTCCACCACCGCCACGTCCGACGCGAACGCCGAGGCGGACGCCTTCTCGATCTCGCTCGGGGTCTCGGCTGCGATCGTCGAGATCAACGCGACCGACAGCCCGCTCGTCTCCACGATCGCAGCGCCGTTCTCGCAGAACGGCAACGCGTCGGTGATCACGAAGCTCAACTACAACGGCAGCTTCCTCTCGAACGGCGCGCACGCGTCGACGAGCTCGGTCTCCGCGTCTCTCGGCGCCTCGGTCGGCTTCGCAAAGGCGAAGGCCGTCGAGAACTCGACCGCCGAGGCCGGCGTCACCTTCAACGGAAACGCCGGTGCGCCGCACGGGACGCTGACGATCGCGGCGTACGGCCCGCACTTCGCCGAGACCGGCGCATCCCAGGTGAGCGGCGCGCTGTTCGACTTCGCCGGACTGTCCGCGACGTCCACGGTCGGCGGCGCCGTGCGGGCCTTCGTCGACGACCGCGCGAGCGTGAACGCAGCCAGCACGGTGATCCACGCGGAAGGCCTCGACACGGTGAACGCGAAAGCGTCGTCGACCGGCATCAGCGGCATCGGCGCGAGCGGCGCCAGCACGGACGCCGAGGATCACGTCACGGTCGACGCGTACGTCGGGCCCGCGGCGGGCGTGGGCGCGTCCAATGCGTCCGACCCGACCACCGTCAACTCGCCGGTCGACGCCGACGCCATCCTCAACGGCACGGTCTTCTCGAAGGTCGACGCCCTGAGCATCTCGCTGATCGGCGCCGGCGGCGAGACCAGCGCGAAGGCTGTCAACGATCCCACCGTCCGCGCGTTCGTCGGCGACCGCGCGCACGTCGACGGCGGGAGCGGCGACGTCACCTTCACCGCGACCGCGACGCTGACCTCGACCGCCGACGGCAGCGGCTTCGGCGCCAGCCTCGGCTTCTCCGGCGGCAGCGCGGACTCGTACGCCGAGCTGAACCCGACGGTGAAGGCGTTCGCCGCCGGGAACGGTGCGCTCGGCGGGCGCAACGTCGGCTTCTCGGCGGTGCTGAACGCGTCGCCCACCGGCGCAGTGTCCGAGCAGTCGATCGGCAACATCGCCCTCGGCATCGGCATCAACGGCGGCAAGGGCACGGCGACGACGAGCCCGACCGTCGAGACCTCGGTCGGCGCGGGCACCGTGGCGAACGTGACCGGCACGATCACGCTCAGCGCGACGTCGGCGGCGCGCGCGTACGCACAGGCGCACGGCGGCGCGGGCGGAATCCTCGCCGGCATCGGCTCGGCCGACTCGTTCGCGACGTCGAGCGGGAGCGTCTCCTCGCACTACGACGGCGCCGTGAACGACGGCTCCGGCGGCGCCGGCGCGGCGAACCTCACGATCAACGCGACGGGCACGAGCATCGCGACCTCGACCGCGCAGGCGGTGGCCGGCGGCCTCTACGGCCAGACCGAGAACGAGGCGAACGCGGACGTCGAGCCGACGGTGACCGCGTCGCTCAACCCGGGCGGCGGTCAGGTCGTCAGCACCTCCGGCAACATCACCGTCAACGCGACGGCGTTCCCCGAGGGCGACGGGAACGTGCGCGGCGTCTCCGGCGGCCTGATCGGCGTCGGCGGCTCCGACTCGACGGTGACGATCAACCCGACGGTCGGCGCCTCCCTCACCGGTTCGCAGGTGCACGCCGGCGGCAACATCCAGGTTCTGGCGAACGCCGAGCCGTTCACGAGTCCCGACGCTCCGGACTATTCGATCCAGAGCGTCGATCCGACCACCGACACGATCCAGGTCGACAACCACGGGCTCGTGACCGGCGACCAGGTCCAGTACAACCCGAACGGGAACGCGCTCATCGGCGGCCTCGTCACGACGTACGTCGACAACACGCTGGGCGACCACATCACGCTGACGCGGCCGTACAACGTGATCAACATCGACCAGAACCATCTCGCCCTCGGCACGACGTTCCCGGCGAGCGGCGTGGACGCCAGCCACGAGATCATCACCTTCAAGCTCGCACACAACTTCCAGACCGGCGACGCGGTGACGTACCAGCCGGAGAGTGGCGGCTCAGTCGACGGACTCTCGGCCGGAACCGTGTACTACGTGGTCGTCCTCGACGACACCCGCATCAAGCTCGTCACGACGCAGGACGAGGCACTGAACGGTGCGACGCAGTACCACTTCAGCCCGAGCGACATCGCGAGCAACCAGATCAGCGTCGCCGGCAGCGGCTTCACCGTCGGCCAGGCGGTCCAGTACCACGCGCCGACGCCCGTCAGCTTCCCGAGCGGCCAGGTCGACTTCATTCCGGTCTACAACGGCGACGGCACGATCAACGTTGCCGCGAGCAACAACCCGGGCGCCAACAACATCTGGTTCCTCGACGAGAACGGCAACAACATGCCGAGCGGCTTCTCGAACGGCGACATCATCGTCTACCACGTGACCGAGAACGACGGGGTCACGCCGGGCACGCCGATCGGGCCGCTCGTCGACGGCGGCGTCTACCGCGTCGTGACGAGCATCTTCACGCCGTACTCGATCCAGCTGAAGAACAACACCGCTTTCACCGGGATGGTCGACTTCGTCCGCAGCGCCTCCGGCGACCAGGTCATTCGCCTGGACGGGCACAACTGGGCCGACGACGGCTTCGGCGCCGACCAGGACGTCTTCGTGACGAGCTCGCCGGTCAGCGACGGCTCGTACCACATCGCCAGCGTGAGCGGCAACGTCATGACGCTCGTCGAGGCGAACACCATCACCGCGACCAAGGTGACGACGAACGTCACGTTCGGCCACACCGACGTCCTCAACCCCGATCACACGCTGAACCACGTCGACTACTGGATCGACCGCACGGGAAGCTGGACGGACAACACGATCTTCTCGAGCGGAACGATCACCGTCACCGGCTCAGCGTCGAACAACCAGACGTTCACCATCTCGAGCTTCGGCGACAACGGCTCGGGCGCGAACTCGCGGATGTTCGTCGGCAGCGCGACGACCGACGAGGCGAGCGTCACGGCGACCTTCACGCGGCACGTCACCGCGACTCTCGACGAGCCGATCCTCAACCTCGTGCCCGCGAAGAACGGCCCGGGAGCGCTGCCTGACGCGCCGACCGGCGTGGTCGCGACGCCCGACACAGCCGCCGGCTCGCTCGCGCAGCAGGCGTACTTCTACCGCGTTACCGCCATCGGCTCCGCCGGCGAGTCGATCGCCTCCTCCGAGGTCGCCGCACTCGTCCACGACGACTCCGCGCCGCTCGCGACCGGCGAGGTCCACCTGTCCTGGAGCGCGGTCGCCGGTGCCTCCTCCTACGTCGTGTACCGCGGCACGAGCGCCGGGGGAGAGGACACGCACTTCAACGTCTCCGGGACGAGCTTCACGGACACAGGCGTCGGCGGCACGGCGGGCGGGATCGTCCTGCATCCGCAGGACGACCCACGGGGCGACATCCACACGATCATCCTCGCCGGCAACGACCACATCGGCGGGCTGCACGACGGCGCCACGTACTACGTCGTCAACCCGAGCGGCGACAACTTCCAGGTCGCGCTGACCCCGGGCGGCGCGCCGATCTCGCTCGGCACCTCCGGCCTCTCCGGCAGCGCCGACCATTACTTCACGAAGGTCAGCGTCGACCTCGGCGCGGCGACCGGCACGAGCGAGCTCCGGATCGACCTGACCGGCTCGTCGCCGTACACGCCGGCCGGCACGGGCACCTCGGCGGAGCAGCGGCTCGACGGCCCCGGCGGTGTACCGCTCGGCCTGCTCAACTCTCCACCAGGCGACGGCAAGTCCTCGACGTACGCGAGCGGCTCGGGCGGCGGCTTCGTCGGCGTCGGCAGCAACGACGCGACGACGAACGAGACCCAGAACGTGTCGGCGACCGTCGACGCCGACCTCGTCACCGCCGGCGGCGACGTGACGATCAAGTCCAACTCGCAGACGAGCACGAGCGCGGTCTCGAAGAACGGCACCGGCGGCTTCGTCGGCGTCGGCAGCGCGAACGCCGATACGAACACGACGAGCAACAGCTCGGCTTCGGTCGGTTCCGGTGGCCATTCCGGCTGGATCATCGCCGGCGGCAACTTCACGCTCGAGGCGGACAACGCGCCCGTGACGGGTGCGTCGTCCAACTCCGGCGCGGGCGGCTTCGTCGGCGTCGCGTCCAACCACGTGAACGCGAACGTGACCTTCAACACGACTGCGACGATCAACGCGAACTCGTCCGTGCTCGCGCTGCAGCTCGCCCGCGTCGGCTCGTACTCGTCGGTCAACGCGTCCTCGAACAGCGTTGCGAGCGGCGGCGGCTTCGGCGCCGACGCGAACGCGCACGCCTCCACGACCGCCAACGGCACGAACTCGTCGACGATCGGCGCCGGCGCGTCTCTGATCGCCGACCGCGTGATCGTCGAGGCGACCGTGCCGAACAAGTCGCACGACCAGCCCGGCGACGGGATGGTCGTCACTTCGAACGCGGACGGCCGCGGCGCCGGCTTCGTCGGCGTCGGCACCGCCGAGGCGCACACGACGATCGGCGCGACGGCCGAGGTGTCGATCGGCTCCGGTGCGACCGTGACCGGCTGGGAGGGCGTCGACTTCATCGCCCGCTTCGCCCACATCAACGACAGCGTGGGTGATACGGCCCACGCCTACGCCCGCGCGACCGGCCTCTTCGGCTACGTCAGCGGCGACGCGTACAACAGCACGACGCTCACCACGACGGTCTCCGGCGCCCCGCACGCGACGGTCACCGCCGGCCCGCGTGACCCGAGCGACCCGGATCTCGAGCATCCCGCCGGTTTCGACGAGCTCGCCTTCTACATCGACACGCGGAACGGCACCGTCAACACGCACAGCCACGGCGACTCAAGCAAGCGCTCGCTCGCCACCGGCGGCGACAACGGACAGAACGACTCCGCGGTCGGCGGCGGCCAGAAGATCGACTTCAGCTCCGACGTGAACATCCTCGGCGCCGTCCTGCGGCTCTTCGTGGACGCCTCCGGCGTGATCACCCAGGCAGTCGGCATCGACGTCGACTCGAGCGCAGCCGGCGGCAGCGCGCACCAGACCTCGGGTTTCGTCCCCGGCTCGACGATCTTCGTGAACGACGTCGGCAACGGGATCGGTGCGCAGGTGCTGTTCCAGACGTCCGGCAACGCCTGCGACGGCACGAACGGCATCTGCGGGAGCGGCGGCACGTGGACCTTCAGCGACACGCTCCAGAAGGTGCTGATCACGAACCTGTCGTCGAAGAACCTCTGGCTCAACAACATCTCGGTCATCAACACGACCGGCGTGCCGCTCGTGAAGCTCGACGCGGGCTCCGTGTCGCTCACCTTCGCGATCGCACGCACGTCCGGCCCGACGCTCGTCGACGTCGAGAACACCAACACGTCTGACGTCATCATCAACGGGACGATCGACAACCCGATCGGCAGCACCGTGATCCACAGCGGGGGCAGCATCAAGTCGACGAAGGCCCGCGACGGTCCGGGCTCGGACGGCAGAATCTCGCTCGTCCGCACGAACATTCTCGACCTGCGCGCGGACACCGGCGAGATCGGCGACTCGAGCTTCCGAGTCAACATCGACGTCGTCTACAGCGCGGATGCACCGTTCGCGACGACGTTCAAGACAGCGCAGGTCTCAAACGTCGGCAACGCGATCTTCCTCGGCCCCTCGGTGCTCTTCACCGGCGAGGTCGTTCAGTACACGACGGCCGGCACTCCCATCGGCGGACTCGTCAACGGCGGCTACTACTCGGTCATCGAGGTGGCCGGGGGCGTCCAGCTCGCCCCCGTGGGCGGCGGCTCCGCGATCGACCTCGACCCGACCGTTTCCGGCCTGCTCACCCAGCACACCCTGACGCCGGCCGAGCTCTTCAACGCCCACGCGGGTACCGACATCTATCTCGACCTGCTCGGCCGCGAGCGCAACCCGGCCGTGACCGACTTCGAGGTGACCATCGACCACGTCGTCGCGGGCGGCGACGTGAACATCCTGCTGCAGACGGCCGTGAGCGAGACGCCGACCGGTACGGCCGGCGGCGGAATCCTCGTCCAGTGGCCGGTGCACCCGAGCGGGCTCATCCACTACAACTTCTTCACGCCGGACATCTGCAGCGGCGCCCAGCCGTGCCCGGCCATCATCGGCCAGGACTTCTTCGTCACGGGCACCCATCCGGCCGACCCGACGACGTTCGACTTCGCCGGGCGCGACGCGGGCGGCGGCCGCTCGGAGACCGGCATCGTCGCGGGCGGCAACATCATCGTCACCGCGGTGAACCCGAGCCCGTCGGCTGCGCACATCAACGTCCGCGCGGTCACCGACATCCTCGCCGACGGCCACATCGACATCCTCACGAACGGCTGGATCCTCGACTTCGAGAAGAACGGTGACCTGCGCGTCGGCGACATCCACTCGACCGACGGCGACGTGACTCTCTGGTCGCCGCGGCGCATCGTCGACGCACTCTCCGACTTCGCAGCCGACGTCACGGGCAGGAACATCACGATGACCGCCGGCATGAACAGCCTCGGCCAGGCCGAGGGCGTGGGCGGCATCGGCGAGCCCGGCAACTTCCTCGAGATCGACGTCAACGCCGACGGCGGAGCGCTCGGCGTCCTCAAGGCCTTCGACTTCGCCGCTCCGACCACCGACGGCGTCTTCCTGACCCAGACCGTGGGCGACCTCGAGATCGACTCGGTCACGACGAACGGCGACGCCTCGCTCGTCACGCGCCGTGGCTCGATCGTCGACGCCCGGAACGGCGGCGCGGGCGACGACGCGGCCAACATCCTGGCCAACACGGTCGACCTGAAGGCCGTCGGCGGCAACATCGGCGACACGAGCGGCGGCAACGACCTCGAGATGAACTCCGGCTGGGAGCACACGAGCACCATCTCGGCCGAGGCCACCGGCAGCATTTTCCTGACCGAGACCGCCGGCGCCGCGAACGTCGTCCTCATGGAGGCGTACGGCGGCGACATCCGCTTCACGGTCCGGGAGAGCGCAGCGAGCGGCGAGGACCTGAACCTGCTCGTGAGCGGCTCGACGCTCGTGGACGAGACACAGCCGCCGGATCCGACCACGAACTTCTCGCGCTCCGTGCCGTACGGCCGCATCGCGGCGCTGAACGGCTGGATCGAGCTCCGCATCGCCGACAACGTCACGACGCAGGACAACTCGCGGATCCTCGCCGGCGAGTGGATCGACATCTGCGGCGACTACCGGCGCACGACCGGCGCGACCAACATCTGCGGCGACTTCCAGTCGCCCGAGCCGGGCCCGAGCGACGTCGGCGATCCGGGCGTGGGCACGGTCATGACCCTGCGCGGCGAGATCACGCCGGGCCTGCTGACCTCGCGGCTGAGCTACATCACGCGGATCTTCGGCAACGCCGACGACGACCAGTTCTACTTCGACCAGACCTACCTCGGCGGCAAGACCCGCGTGTACGGCAGCAACACGCCGACGAACTGCACCGGCGTGCTGCCCGGACCGTGCGGCGTCGACGCTCCGGCCGGCGACGGTCGGGACTACTTCGAGGTGAACCAGCTGCAGACGATGGACGTCGCCGCCGGCCACACGCTGACTCTCGACGGCCAGAGCGACACGGACACGTACGTGGTCAACACCGCCGGCAGCCTCGTCGCGGTCGCGCACAACTACGTCATCAACGTGCTCGACACCGGCGCCAAGAACGACGGTCTCGACACGCTGACCGTCAACGGAACAGACGATCCGGACGTCTTCCTGCTGCGCCAGGTGACGAACATCGGCACTGCTGCCAACTTCAGCCTCGAATACGCGGAGACGCCGGCCTTCGTCGCGCTCCTCCACGGCTCGGTCGACGACGTCTTCGGCCGCGTGCGCGCCGACGTCGAGCGGATCAACTACGACGAGAACATCAACTCACGGCTCACCGTCAACGGCCTCGGCGGGAACGACACATTCGCGGTCGACGACAACTCCTCGATCACGACTCTCGACGGTGGCGCCGGCGACGACACGTTCCTGATCGGCCAGGCGTACGCGAACCCGCGCGTCGCGCCCGACGTCGCGCCCGAGGACGCCTTCCCGACCGTGCTCACCACGCTCGGCTGGCTCAGCAACGGCGTCAGCTTCCCGACCACGGTCTTCGGCGGCAGCGGCAACGACTCGTTCCTCGTCTACAGCAACAAGGCGGCGCTGCAGCTCGAGGGCAACTCGGGCGACGACCTGTTCGCGATCCGGACGGCGCCGCTGCTCGATCCCGCGACGGGCAACATCTGGATCGACGCCTTCGCGTCACAGCAGAACGATCCGCACTGGGATTCCGACGACAACGCCGTCCCGATCTACAGCGTCGACGCGCCCGTGAACGTCGTCGGCGGCCCGGACTGCAACCGGCTGGTCATCGTCGGCAGCGAGTTCGGTCAGACGCCGGAGAACCCGTTCTACGGCTGGTACGACGGACATCACCACGCGCTGGAGCTCGACGACAACTTCACCGTGAACGACACGTCGGTCCTCGGCGCGGGCCTGAACGTCACCTACCAGGGTCTGGCTCCGCAGGAGCTCGTCGAGCACAACCCGTGCGACACCTGCGTGACCGGCCTCTTCTTCCTCGGCGTCGACGGCGTGCACGGCGGCGGGATCGGCCACGACGACACGCCGCTGCCGATCGTCGCCGGCAGCCTCGACGGCATCAGCGCCGCCGTCAGCCAGCAGGTCGCGACGCTCGATACCGACTGGTGGGGTCACACCCATGTGACTGACTCCGACACCGGCGCGGGCGTGTCGGTGACCGTGGCGACTCAGACTGTCGGCCAGGTGATCGTGCGCGAGTCCGGTGGCTCGACGCGCGTCTACGAGCAGGGTCAGACGGTCGACAGCTTCACGGTCTCGCTCGTTTCGCCGCCCGCCGCCGCCGTGTACGTCAACGTCTCCGCCGCCTCCTCGCCGTCGGAGGCCGCCGCCGCCGGCGCCCGCACGGTGCTCGTCTCGATCGACGGCGGCGTGACCTGGCAGTTCGCGGCCGTCCTCACCTTCGCCGCAGGCGACATGGGCCCGAAGACGGTGCTCGTCCGCGCGATCGACGACCTCGCCTCCGAGGGCCCGCTCGACGCGACGCTGAGCCTGAGCAGCCAGAGCCACGACCCGACCTACAACCACGCCGAGATCCGGAACGTCCTCGCCGAGGTGATCGACAACGACCGGGCCGGAATCGTGATCACCGAGTCCGACGGCAACACGACGGTGCTGATCGGCGCGCCGCCGTTCGGAATCGTCGACACGTACACCATCGCGCCGACCATGGCGCCCGCCCTCTACTCGAACGTCAAGGTCACGGTCTTCTTCAACGACGACAACCTGATCGTCACGAGCACCGACCCGCGGTTCGACCCGACGACGCGCACCTTCACGTTCGACTGGACGAACTGGCTCGTGCCGGCGGTCGTGCAGGTCGCCGCGGGGACTTCCGACCCGCATTGGGGCGCGAACCTCGATGACCACCTGGCCGAAGGCACGATCTTCAACGTCGTGACGAGCACGGACCCGAACTACATCGCAGAGTTCGGGGCTGGGCTCGTACACCACGACAGCGGCGACGACGTGTGGGGCCACATGGAGTGGAGCGACGGCAACGGCTGGCTCGACAACAACGGCTGGCAGGACCAGGGCTGGAGCGAGCAGAACGGCTGGTTCGACTGGTACGGGTACTTCGACGGCGAACACGGCTGGCATCCATTCCCGCACCCCGTGCCGACCGTGAACGTCAACATCCTCCGGCCGGACGAGGACGTCGTCTACGTCCAGGAGTCCGACGGCTCGACGCTCGTCGCCCAGGGCGACCCGAACGGCGATACGTACACGATCCGGCTGACGGCGGCGCCCAACGCCGGCGACACCGTCGTCGTCTCCCTGCAGAGCGACGGCCAGACGATCGCCTCGGATGCGTGCGGCTGCGACCTGCGCTTCACGCCCGGCACGTCGTCCGGCGCACCGACCGTCACGTTCGACTCGACGAACTGGTACCTGCCGTTCACCGTCCGGCTGACGAGCAACCCGAGCGCGCCCCCGACCGACCCGTTCCAGCCGATTCAGGTCTTCCCGAGCGCGCCCGACGAGCGGGTCTACGAGACCGACGCGAACAACAACGACTTCAACCTCGAAGGCGGCATCCGCTTCAGCAGCGGCTGGTTCGACGGCCGCGGCTGGGACGGCGGCCCTGTCTGGGTCGACGGGCACGGCTGGTTCGACGGCCAGAACTGGTTTGACGGCAACGGCTGGTTCGACGGCCACGGCGGCTGGTACTTCGACGGCGACGGCTGGTTCGACGGCCACAACTGGCACTACGACACCGCGCCGTCGCTCCACAACCTGCTCTGCAACGACGGCAGCCCGGATCACTGGTACCACGGCGACTGGAACGGCTGGGGCTGGGGCGGCTACGGCGGCTGGGGCTGGAACGCGCCGTTCGGGTGCGAGGACCTGCCGGCGCGGCAGCCGATCATCCTCCCGACCGAGCAGGGAGCCGGACCGCCGCCGGAGTTCACGTCGGTGAGCTGCGACCTCGTGGTCGAGGCGACGAGCGCGGCCGGCGCGACGGTCACGTACGACCCGGCGCAGGTGCACGGCGAGGTCGGCCCTGCGACGATCAGCTACTCGCAGGCCTCCGGGACCGTCTTCCCGATCGGGACGACGACCGTGAGCCTCTACGCCATCGACCAGGGCGGCAACTACCAGAGCACGAGCTTCAACATCGCCGTCCGCGATACGACTGCGCCGGTGATCACCTCGGTGAGCTCGAGCCTGACGGCGGAGGCGACGAGCCCGGCGGGCGCGGTTGTGACCTATGCGGACGCGACGGCGACCGACGCGGTTGGCCCGGTTACGATCACCTATTCGAAGGCCTCCGGCGCGACGTTTGCGCTCGGGACGACGACGGTGAGCGTGACGGCGACGGACGCCTACGGGAACCATTCGTCGAAGTCGTTCACGGTGACGGTGAAGGACACGACGCCGCCGGTGGTCACGGCTCCGAACATGACGGTGGAGGCGACGCAGTCGAGCGGCTGGAAGGTGGGGACGTTTGCGGCGAGCGCGAGCGACGCGGTCGGGCCGGTGACGTTGACCTACTCGAAGTCGGTAGGGACGGTGCTGCCGTTTGGGACGACGACGGTGACGGTGACGGCGAAGGACGGCGCCGGCAATACGGCGACGGCGACGTTCACGGTGCTCGTGCAGGACACGACGCCGCCGGCGATCACGGCTCCTGACAAGGTGGTCGAGGCGACGAGTTCGGCCGGTGCGAAGGCGACGTATGCGCCGTCGGCGACGGATGCCGTCGGCCCGGTGACGCTGACGGTGTCGATCCCGTCGGGTACGACGTTCGCGCTGGGGACGACGCCGGTGACGGTGACGGCGACGGACGGGCACGGGAACGTTTCGACTGCGACGTTCAATGTGACGGTGCAGGACACGACGCCGCCGGCGTTGACGGTGAGCGGCAACGTCACCGTGGAGGCGCCGAGCTCGGCCGGCGCGACCGTCAGCTACGCCGCTGCGACGGCGACGGATGCGGTCGGCGCGGTGACGGTTGCGTACTCGCAGGCTTCGGGCACGGTCTTCCCGCTTGGCGTGACGACCGTGGTCGTCACGGCAACAGACGGTGCCGGTAACACGTCGACGAAGAGCTTCACGGTGACGGTGCGCGACACGACTGCGCCGGTGATCACCTCGGTGAGCTCGAGCCTGACCGCCGAGGCGACGAGCCCGGCCGGCGCGGTCGTGACCTACGCGGACCCGACGGCGACCGACGCGGTCGGCCCGGTCGCCTTCAGCTTCTCCAAGCCGTCGGGCGCGACCTTCGCGCTCGGCACGACGACGGTGACCGTGACCGCGACCGACGCCTACGGGAACCACTCGTCGAAGACGTTCACCGTGACGGTCAAGGACACGACCGCTCCCGTGATCACGGCCCCGGATATGACCGTCGAGGCGACGCAGTCGAGCGGCTGGAAGGTGGGGACGTTCGCGGCGAGCGCGAGCGACGCGGTCGGCCCGGTGACGCTGACCTACTCGAAGTCGACCGGGCAGGTGCTCCCGTTCGGGACGACGACCGTGACCGTCACCGCCACCGACGGCGCGGGCAACCACGCCTCGACGACCTTCAACGTCCTCGTGCAGGACACGACAGCGCCCGCGATCACCGCTCCTGACCTGACGGTCGAGGCGACGAGCCCGGCCGGCGCGAAGGTCACGCTGTCTCCGTCGGCGACGGATGCCGTCGGCCCGGTCACGATCAGCCTTTCGATCGCCGTCCGGGACGACCTTCGGGTTCGGGACGACGCCGGTGACGGTGACCGCGACGGACGGCCACGGGAACGTTTCGACTGCGACCTTCAACGTGACGGTGCAGGACACGACGCCGCCGGCGCTGACGGTGAGCGGCAACCTCACCGCCGAGGCCTCGAGCGCGGCCGGCGCGACCGTCAGCTACGCCGCTGCGACGGCGACGGATGCGGTCGGCCCGGTCACGGTTGCGTACTCGCAGGCTTCGGGCACGGTCTTCCCGCTCGGCGTGACCACGGTGACGGCGACGGCAACAGACGGTGCCGGTAACACGTCGACGAAGAGCTTCACGGTGACGGTGCGCGATACGACTGCGCCGGTGATCACCTCGGTGAGCTCGAGCCTGACGGCGGAGGCGACGAGCCCGGCGGGCGCGGTTGTGACCTATGCGGACGCGACGGCGACCGACGCGGTTGGCCCGGTTACGATCACCTATTCGAAGGCCTCCGGCGCGACGTTTGCGCTCGGGACGACGACGGTGAGCGTGACGGCGACGGACGCCTACGGGAACCATTCGTCGAAGTCGTTCACGGTGACGGTGAAGGACACGACGCCGCCGGTGGTCACGGCTCCGAACATGACGGTGGAGGCGACGCAGTCGAGCGGCTGGAAGGTGGGGACGTTTGCGGCGAGCGCGAGCGACGCGGTCGGGCCGGTGACGTTGACCTACTCGAAGTCGGTAGGGACGGTGCTGCCGTTTGGGACGACGACGGTGACGGTGACGGCGAAGGACGGCGCCGGCAATACGGCGACGGCGACGTTCACGGTGCTCGTGCAGGACACGACGCCGCCGGCGATCACGGCTCCTGACAAGGTGGTCGAGGCGACGAGTTCGGCCGGTGCGAAGGCGACGTATGCGCCGTCGGCGACGGATGCCGTCGGCCCGGTGACGCTGACGGTGTCGATCCCGTCGGGTACGACGTTCGCGCTGGGGACGACGCCGGTGACGGTGACGGCGACGGACGGGCACGGGAACGTTTCGACTGCGACGTTCAATGTGACGGTGCAGGACACGACGCCGCCGGCGTTGACGGTGAGCGGCAACGTCACCGTGGAGGCGCCGAGCTCGGCCGGCGCGACCGTCAGCTACGCCGCTGCGACGGCGACGGATGCGGTCGGCGCGGTGACGATTGCGTACTCGCAGGCTTCGGGCACGGTCTTCCCGCTTGGCGTGACGACCGTGGTCGTCACGGCAACAGACGGTGCCGGTAACACGTCGACGAAGAGCTTCACGGTGACGGTGCGCGACACGACTGCGCCGGTGATCACCTCGGTGAGCTCGAGCCTGACCGCCGAGGCGACGAGCCCGGCCGGCGCGGTCGTGACCTACGCGGACCCGACGGCGACCGACGCGGTCGGCCCGGTCGCCTTCAGCTTCTCCAAGCCGTCGGGCGCGACCTTCGCGCTCGGCACGACGACGGTGACCGTGACCGCGACCGACGCCTACGGGAACCACTCGTCGAAGACGTTCACCGTGACGGTCAAGGACACGACCGCTCCCGTGATCACGGCCCCGGATATGACCGTCGAGGCGACGCAGTCGAGCGGCTGGAAGGTGGGGACGTTCGCGGCGAGCGCGAGCGACGCGGTCGGCCCGGTGACGCTGACCTACTCGAAGTCGACCGGGCAGGTGCTCCCGTTCGGGACGACGACCGTGACCGTCACCGCCACCGACGGCGCGGGCAACCACGCCTCGACGACCTTCAACGTCCTCGTGCAGGACACGACAGCGCCCGCGATCACCGCTCCTGACCTGACGGTCGAGGCGACGAGCCCGGCCGGCGCGAAGGTCACGCTGTCTCCGTCGGCGACGGATGCCGTCGGCCCGGTGACCGTGACGACGTCGATCCCGTCGGGGACGATCTTCCCGATCGGGACGACGACGGTCGCCGTGACGGCCACCGACGGCCACGGCAACTCCTCCAGCACGAGCTTCACCGTCACCGTCCAGGACACGACGGCGCCGGCGATCAACGCTCCCCTCTATCTCGTCGTCGAAGCGACCAGCCTCGCCGGCGCCGTCGTGACGTACCCGTCCTTCGCGACTGACGCGGTGGGTCCGATCACGTACACGTACTCGATCCCGTCGGGAGCCCTCTACGCGCTCGGCTTCGCACCGTCCACGGTGACGATGACCGCAACCGACGCGTACGGCAATACGTCCACCGCGAGCTTCACCGTCTTCGTCCACGACTCGACGCCGCCCGTCATCACCTCGGCCAGCTCCAATATCGTCGTCGAGGCCACCATGCCCGCCGGCGCAGTCGTGAGCTACGCGCCGGCGACCGCGACCGACGCGCTCGCCCCGCCCGTCATCACCTACTCGGCGAACTCGGGCTCGACGTTCGGGATTGGCACGACGACGGTGTGGGTGACCGCCACCGACATCGTCGGGAACGTCACCAAGACGAAGTTCACGGTGACGGTGCGCGACACGACCCCGCCGGTGATCACGAGCGTGAGCCCGAATCTCACGGTCGAGGCGACGTCGTCCTCCGGCGCGAACGTGACCTATGCCGCCGCCACGGCGACCGATGCCGTGGGGCCGGTTACGTTCAGCTACTCGAAGAGCTCCGGCTCGAAGTTCGCGATCGGGACGACGACGGTGACCGTCACCGCGAAGGACGCGTACGGCAACACGTCGACGAGGACGTTCACGGTGACGGTCGTCGACACGACCCCGCCCGCCATCACCACGATCAGCGCGAACCTCACGGTCGAGGCGACGAGCCCTGCCGGCGCGGTCGTCACCTACGCTGCGGCGACGGCGACCGACGCCGTCGGCCCGGTCACGCTCAGCTATTCGAAGAGCTCCGGCTCGACGTACGCGCTCGGGACGACGACCGTGACCGTCACCGCCACGGATGGATACGGAAACGTCTCGACGCGCACGTTCACCGTGACGGTGCAGGACACGACCCCGCCGGCGCTCACCGTGAGCGGCAACCTGACAGCCGAGGCGACGAGCCCGGCCGGTGCGGCAGTGACGTACGCGGCGGCGACGGCGACGGACAAGGTCGGCCCGGTCACGATCGGCTACTCGGCGGCATCCGGGTCCGTCTTCGCGCTCGGCACGACGACAGTCACGGTCACGGCCACGGACGGCGCCGGCAACGTCACCACGAAGACGTTCGCGGTGACGGTCAGGGACACGACACCGCCGGCGATCACCGCGCCCAACCTGACCGTCGAGGCGACGAGCGGCGCAGGCGCGGTCGTCACCTACGCCCCGACGGCGACGGACGCCGTCGGCCCTGTGAGCATCGGCCTCTCCAGAGCGTCCGGCTCGCTCTTCGCGCTCGGGACAGCAACCGTGACCGTGACGGCGACCGACGGCGCGGGCAACACCGCGACGAAGACCTTCACCGTCACCGTCAAGGACACGACCCCGCCGCTGATCACCTCGGTGAGCCCGAACATCGTCGTCGAGGCGCCCGGCAGTTCCGGCGCCACGGTGAGCTACGCCGCCGCGACCGCGACGGACGCGGTGAGCGGGGTCACGATCACGTACTCGAAGGCCTCCGGCGCGGTGTTCCCGGTGGGCGTAACCACTGTGACGGTCACGGCGAAGGACGCGGCCGGTAACGCGTCGACGCAGACGTTCACCGTCACCGTGCAGGACACGACCCCACCGGTGATCACGTCGGTGAGCGGAAACTTGACCGTCGAGGCGACGAGTCCGGCCGGCGCGGCCGTGAGCTACGCGGCGGCGAAGGCGACGGACGCCGTCGGCCCGGTCACGATCACCTACTCGAAGAGCTCCGGCTCGACCTTCGCGCTCGGGACGACGACCGTGACCGTGACAGCCACGGACGGCGCAGGCAACTCGTCCACGGCGACGTTCGCCGTCACCGTCCGCGACACGACTGCGCCGGTGATCGTGTCGGCGCCGAACCTCACCGTCGAGGCGACGAGTGCCGCGGGTGCGGCCGTGACCTTCGCGCCCACGGTCACGGACGCGGTCGGCCCGATCACGCTCACGTACTCGATCGCGTCCGGCTCGACGTTCGGGTTCGGGACGACGACGGTGACCGTGACCGCGACGGACGGTGCAGGGAACCACTCCTCGAAGACGTTCACCGTGACGGTCAGGGACACGACGCCGCCCGCGATCACGGCCCCGAACCTGACGGTCGAGGCGACGAGCGGGAGTGGCGCGGCGGTCGTCTTCTCGCCGACTATCACGGACGCGGTCGGCCCGATCACCGTCACGTACTCGAGGGCCTCCGGCTCCATCTTCGGCCTCGGCACCACGTCGGTGACGATCACGGCCAAGGACGGCTACGGCAACACGTCGACCAAGACCTTCACGATCACGGTGCGCGATACGACGCCGCCGACGATCACGTCGGTCAGCCCAGACCTGATCGTGACGACGACGCACTGGTACGGCGCCGTCGTCACCTACGCGGCAGCGGTCGCCCACGACACTGTCAGCGGCGTGACGATCACGTACTCGAAGGCATCGGGCTCGACCTTCGCGGTCGGGACGACCACCGTCACCGTGACCGCGACCGACGCGGCGGGCAACTCGACGACCCGGACGTTCACCGTCACGGTCGTCAAGCACTGAGCCCCGCCCGGTTGACCGCCTCGTAGCCGTGAGACGGCGCCTCCCGGGACGGCTGGAGCTGGCGTCGGCTCGCAGGCAGCACTGCCGTCGCTGCGGCGCGCTTCTGCCGCCGGCCGCGGTGGTGGAGCGGAACCGGCTCCTCCTCGCCGGCACCCCGGCCGACCTGTGCCTGCCCTGCGCGCACAAGGCGATACGATCGAGTGCGAGGCGCCGCCGGCGCTCGTGGAGAGGAGAAGCTGAACATGGGAGACGCCAGGGCAGACCTGATCGAGGGGCTCGCCAAGCACGTCGGCGTTCCGCCGCTCACCCCACGGGAGATCGAGTCCGTGCTCTCGCTCGCCGGGGTTGCCGCTCACGGCACGAGCGACCGGACGACCGCTCCCCTCGCATCCTTCCTGGCGGGCCTGGCTGCCGCAAAGGCCGACGACCGGGCCGCGTCGCTGGACGACGTGAGGCGGCGCGCCGCCGAGCTTGCACCGCCTCCTGCTCCCTGAGACGGGGGATTGCCACTCTTACCATCCGGCCGCCCGTCGCCGATAGGGCAGGTGTAGGCAGGAGTCGGGCCGTCGTGGGTGTCGCAACCACGGCAGGAGTGGCAATTGCAGGACGAGGGTATGGCCAGCGTCGCGCCCCCGCGCGACACCATAGGTGTATCCCGGCTGCGCGCGATGCGCGCCGCGGCCGGCTTCACGCTGATCGAGGTCCTGTGGCGGGCGTGATGCTCGCCATCGTCGCCGCGCCGATCGGGGCGGTCCTCTCCTCCGCGGGCGCGGTGACCGCGAAGGTCGCGCGCGAGCGAACCGGGGCGGACGAGCTGGCACAGACGAAGATCGAGGGGCTGCGCGCACTCTCCTACACGCAGATCGGCATCGTCCACGGCAACCCGGACGGCGTGCTGGCCGCGAGCGCGTCCGCCAAGCTCCCTTCCGGTGAGGGGGTAACCGTCGCCTGGCAGGTCACGTGGGTCAACGACAAGGTTCCCGAGAACCCGTATCAGACGAACGCGGACTACAAGAAGATCGTCCTGACGATCACTCGGAACGAGCGACGGCCGGCAGCTCTCCCAGTTCACGACGTACGTGGCGGCGGCGTCAGCGCCGCCGTCAGCGGGCACGACCTGGGTCCAGATCAAGCGCACGCTTCAGGATGCCGTGACCCTGTCGCCCCTCGTGGGCGCGAGCGTCAACCTCACCGGCGGGCCTAGCTCCGTCAATCGCAACGACACGACCGATGCCTCCGGCACCGTGCTCTTCCCGGCGCTCGACAGCGCAACGAACGGCACGCCGGTGTACACGCTCGCCTCGACCTTCGCGGGCTACTCCGTCTTCCCCGACGACATCTCGCCGGGGAGCGCATCGTCGGTCGCCTCGACGCCGGGCCTCAATTCGATCGGCGTCATCCGCATGTACAAGGGCACCTCCCTGACCGTCAATGTCCAGAGCTCGAGCGGCGCCGCCTGGACGACCGGGGCGACCGTCTCGCTCGACTCGTCGCGCTGCGGCGTCCAGACGCAGAGCATCACCTCAGGACACAGCTCGGTCACGTTCACCACCTGCAGTTACGCGTCCAGCAAGACCGTGCCACTCCCGCCGAACGTGATCGGTATGACGCCGGCCTTCACCAACTACTACGTCACCGCGTGGTCGACCACCGGCAACTACTGGAGCTCGGGTACGGCAGTTGCGGTTCCGTCGAGCTATCCGACGACGCTGTCGCAGAGCATGAACGTGAAGTTCCTGTCGACAGCGTACGGCACGACGAAGGTGATCAACGTCACGGTGAAGAACGGCGGATCGTCCGACGCGAACGCGCGCGTCGAGCTGACCGGTGGTCCCGCCGCCGTGTACCTGTACGGCACGACCAACGGAAGCGGCGTGGCGTCCTTCACCGTCCCGGTCATCGGGACGGGGTACACGTTCACGGCGAACGCGATGGACACGACCGGCGCGAAGGGCTCGGCGACGACCGGAAGCATCTTGACGAGCACCACGTCACCGATCGCGCTGACGGTGAACGTTGCATGAATTGCTCAGCGATACGACGGACCGGCCATGAGGGCGGCTTCACGCTCGTCGAGCTCGCAGTGGCGATGCCGATCATGCTGATCGTGATGGGCGGCCTCGTGCTCATGCTGACCACGATCACGCATTGGAGCAGCCAGACGCAGGAGGAGACGATCTTGCAGACCGAGGCTCGGTCCGCCATGAACCGGCTCGAGGCCGAGATCCGCGGCGCCTTTATCGGCGACGGCACGGCGGAGATCACCAACGCGACCGCCACCTCCATCACGTTCACCACGCCCGACGAGTCCGCGACGTCGATCGGCAACATCCCGGTCGCCAACACGGAGGCGGCGTTCCATCTCCTGACGGTCTCGTACAGATTGACCGGCGGGATGCTCCAACGCCAGTTCAAGACGAGCACGAACACGTACCCGGCGGCGCCGCCTTGGACCTGGTCTGGCTCGATGAGCCCGTGGGCGACCGTCGTCGGGCAGAGCAACTCGATCACGAACACGAACGTCTTCACCTACTACAACGTCGCCGGCGCGCAGGCGTCCCCGCCGACTCCCCTCACGTTCCCCGTCGCGAACCCCACCGGGATCCGCGCGGTCGGCGTCAACCTCACGCTCTCCACCGGGGGAAGTCAGCCCGAGAAGTTCACGGTGACCGACATCGTCACGCTCAGGGAGACGGACAATTGAGCCTGCGAGCACGCGTCCGGACAGTCCGCCACGACGAGCGCGCGTTCGCGATGATCCTCGCGGTGGCGCTGATGACGCTGGTCACGACCGCGTCCCTCGTGGTGTACACCCTGACCCAGAGCGAGAACAGCCACAGCCGGCGCGACCAGGCGCAGAACGGCGCCTATCAGGCCGCCGAGGCGGGCACCAACGCATATCTGGCGGACCTGACCCAGGACCTCGGCTTCTACAACAGCGAGGTGGCGAAGGGCGAGGCGACTCGCACCGGCGGCATCGACCACGCCGCGCATGCGAACAACTGCACCGTCGCGTGCTCCGACATGACCTGGAACCTCGCGTGGGGGACCACGTGGATGTACTCGACGCCGCCGGCGAACGACACCGGCTGGTACACCGTCCCCACGCCGGGCGCGGCCGTCAACCAGGAGTACCAGTACCTGATCCAGGTCTACCCGCCGAACAAGAACCTCGCTCAACCGCAAGCGCAGCTGATCACGCGCGTCGACGTGACCGGTCGGCCCTACGGCGGCACGGATGTCACGAAGTGGCGGACGATCGAGACGCTGCTGCGGCCGTCGAGCCTCGCGGACTTCCAGGCGTTTCTCGCCACGAGCGAGACCTACGGTGCGACGGCGGTCACGACGGGGCCGATCTTCGTCGGCGAGGACAACTCGGGCCATGTGGGCAGCCTGGTGCACGACGGAACCGCCAAGGCGAACCTGTACGCCGAAGGCACCGTCAGCGGCTCGACGACGTACCAGAACGGAGCGACGCACTACGACAAGAACACGACCCCGAACGCGCTCTGCAAGCTAAACGACTGCAGTCCGTTCCCTTCACGACCTTCACGAACTACATCGGCACCGTCAAGAGCGCGGCGCAGAGCACGGGTGGCATCGTGCTCGCGGCCACCGACAACACAAACTCGAACCTGAGCAGCCCGAGCTACAACGTCGACACGTGGAAGCTCGTCTTCAACTCGGGCGGCACCGTCAGCGTCTACTCCTGCAAGGACCAGACGAGCACGGCGGACTACACCGGAACGACCGCGCCCGCGTGCGCTCTGAGCGGCGCGGTCAGCCCCAACCCCCATACGACGCTGACGCCGATGAAGTTCCCGATCTACTCGAATACCGACGTGATCGTCCAGGGCACAGTTCACGGCACGGTGACGGTCGCATCGGCGGACGACATCATCTACGGCGGCGACACCAACTACGTCGCTGACGGCACCGACGTGCTCGGCCTCGAGGCGACGAACAACATCTACATCCCGGAGTGGGCCATCTACAACCAGACGGGCGGCAACGTCACGCTCTACTCCGCGCAGTTCTCCCTGAACGGCTCCTTCCTGGCCGACCCCACGGGCTGCTCGTGGACCGGGGGGACGAACCCCTCAGGACACAGCACCTGCGACAAGAGCAGCAGCTCGTGCAGCTCGACCAGCATCTGCACGATGACGATCAACGGCTCCTCGGCGCTCTACGGCGGCTCGAGCGGCCCGATCGGCATGACGAACGCCTTCGGGCACCGCAACTACAACTACGACAACAACCTGCTCTTCCTCCCGCCGCCGTTCTTCCCGACGCTTCCCAACGCGTTCACGATCCTCGTCCAGCGAGAACTCTAGGCCGGCGCCCGGCAAGGGCGGACACCTACGGCGGCGAAGGGCCCGGGTCAGCCGATCTCGCGGAAGGCGATCGGCTGGGCGCCTTGCCAGAGGGTGAGGCGCCCCAGCTCCCGGAGCTGTTCCTGCCCCTCGACGAGCGTCGCGAAGTGGTTGGCGGCGAGCTGTCCCGCCTTGCTTGCGAAGTTGCAGTAGCCGTACGGGAAGAGCAGCTCGGTCTCGCTCACGCCGCCGGGATAGAGCGCGAGCTCGCCCGGGTGCGGATAGCTCGTCGCGTTCTCGGAGCCGATCCCCATGTCCCGGTCGCCCCACGGGATCCAGTTCGACTCGCCGCTCCAGCGGCAATGGATGATCCGGTCGTCGAACGGGAGCATCGCGCGGAACGCGGCGACGGTCTGTGGTGCCAGCTCCTCCTCGAAGCGAGCGACGAAGCGTCATGCCGGCGGCGACGATCTCGAGCATCGGAGGAGACCTTACAGCCACCAGCCGTCCACGCTGCTCGCCGCACACCGGCCGTCCGCGCAGCCAGCGCCGGACGACGCGGCCGTGCAGGCGCCGACCGACGTACGGGCTGTGCTTGTGCCGATAGCGCAGGTCGTCGGCGCGCAGCTCCCTACTCGACGGCGGAGTCACGAGCACGATGTCGGCGTCGGCGCCTGGCTCGAGGCGGCCCTTGCCCGGCAGGCGGAAACGCGCCGCCGGCCGCGCGGTGACGAGCGCGTGCGGGACAGCCCGCTCGAGCGTCAGCGACGACGAGCGACTGGCAGCCGGAGATTCCGCCCCAGACGGCGAAGGCGTCGTCGCCCTCCTTCAACGCCGGCGGAGCGGGGGAGTGGTCGCTGGCGAGGAGGTCGACCGCACCGGCGGCGAGCTCGGCGCGCAGGTCGTCGCGGTCGGCGCGGGAGCGCAGCGGCGGCGCGCACTTCGCAATCGCGCCGAGCGCCTCGAGGTCGTCCTCGTCGAGAACGAAATAGTGCGGGCACGTCTCGCACGTGACGTCGACGCCGCGCGCCCGCGCGGCCCGGTCACGAGCCGGACGCCGCGGCCGGTGGAGACGTGGACGACATGGAGCGAGCAGCGCGGGCCGCGCGCGAGGTCGGATCGCGCGCGCGATCGCCTCGAGCTCGGCTTCGACCGGCCGGCTCGCCGTGTAGTCGCGCCAGCCGCTGCCCGTGGCGCGGGCTGCGAGCGCCGCCGTCATCTCCGCGCTCTCCGCATGCACGGCGACGGGAAGGTCGAGGCGCGCCGCCTCCGCCATGCCTTCGCAGCAGCGTCCCGTCGTCGGCGGCCTCGAAGTCGTCGATTCCGCTCGGCGCACATGAACGCCTTGAAGCCGACGACGCCGAGCTCCGCCAGCTCGGCCATCCGCCGCACGTTGCCGGGCACGAGCCCGCCCCAGAAGCGCGAAGTCGGTGACGGCGGCTGCGGTCGCCGCGTCGAGCTTCGCCCGGAACGCGGCCGCGTCGACCGTCGGCGGGTGCGCGTTCAGCGGCATGTCGATCACGCACGTCGTGCCGCCCGCGGCGGCAGCGGCCGTCCCGGTCGCCCAGCCCTCCCAGTCGGCGCGGCCGGGATCGTTGAAGTGGACGTGCGCGTCGACGGCGCCCGGCGAGGACGTGCAATCCCGTCGCGTCGACCGTCTCCGCGCGCCGTGACGTCCGAGCTCCCGTCCGACCGCGACGACGAGCCCGTCGTCGACGGCGACCTCGCGACTCGTCGCCGCGGATGTGGAGGTCGACGTCGGGCACGGGACTATTCTCCCTCGCGTCGAGCCGGGTTCAAGAGCGCCTCGACGCGCTGTACGCGCTCGGCGACAAGATCGGCTACTCCGCCCAGGAGGACGAAGCGCACCGCCTTGCGCGCGGGTGGCTGGAGGAAGCGGGCTTGACGGTCGAGGTCGACGACGCCGGGAACCTCGTCGGCCGCAGCGGTGTCGACGACGACGTATGGACCGGATCGCACCTCGACTCGGTGCCGGGCGGCGGCAAGTACGACGGCATGCTCGGCGTCGTCGCCGGGATCGAGGCGGTCGAGCGGGCAGCGCGCGGATCCGTCGTCGTGTTCCGCGACGAGGAGCGAGGGTGCGCCGGATCGCGTGCGCGCGTCGCCTCCGGCCGGCTGCCGCGCCGCTACGTCGAGCTGCACATCGAGCAGGGCCCTGTCCTGCTCGAGCGGGGTGATCCGCTTGCCGTCGTCACCGCCATCGCGGGCATCGCCCGCGGCGAGCTCGCAACCCACGGGCGCGCCGGCCACGCGGGCACGGTGCCCATGCGCGGCCGCGCCGACGCGCTCGTCGGCGCCGCCGAGCTCATTCTCCGCATCCGCGACACGGCTGCGCAGATCGACGGCGCCGTCGCGACCGTCGGCCGCATCGAGGTCGAGCCCGGGGCGCTCAACGTGATTCCCGACCACGTCCGAGTCTCCGTCGACGCGCGCGCGCCCGATGCGGCGCGGTTCGACGAGCTCATCGCGGCGCTCGGCCTCGAGCCGAGCTACCGCGTCGAGCCGGTGGCGACGGCGGCATCCGTACAGGAGGCGTTGGGCACGGCCATCGCGGCGCACGGGCTGCCGCTCGTCGAGCTCGCCTCGGGCGCCGGCCACGACGCCGGCATCCTCGCGGCCGCGGGCGTCGAGAGCGGCATGCTCTTCGTCCGCAGCCTCAACGGCGGCATCTCGCATCACGCCGACGAGCTCACGAGCGACGAGGACGTCTCACTCGCCGTCGACGTGCTCGCCGACGTCGCTGGCTCGCTCTCTAGCGGCCGTTGCGCGCCTGCGCGATCCACGGCCGAGCAATCGTGCGCTCGGCCGGTCGTCATGTGCGTCGTGTTTCCGAACGGCATCACCGTCGAGTCGACGGCGACCGTCTTGATCAGCTCCGCCTGCGACGCGATCTCGTACGGCGTGTCGAGGACGACTCCCCTTCGGCGCCGACGTGAACTGCGTCGAACGCGGATGCATCGAGTGGCAGAACGCGCAGCGCTGCTCCACGATCGGGAAGATCCGCGCGAACGTCACGGTCGTCGTGGCCGCTGGCGTCGGCGGCCGGGCGCATCCACACGGCGAGCCCGGCGACCGCCGCCGCAGCCGTCAGCGGGATCCACCAGAGCGTCCGGCCGGCGTGCCGGTTGTTGAAGTAGCACGCGGATCCACGCGCCGATGACCATGAGGCAGACGAGGATGAGCCAGCTGTGCGCGTGCCCGTACGTGAACGGGAAGTGGTCGGCGAGCATCGCGAACAGCACCGGCAGCGTGAAGTAGTTGTTGTGGACGGAGCGCGCTTTCCGCGTGCGTTCGCCGCGGGATCGGGCTCGCGGCCGGCCTCCTTCGCGCGCGATCAGCTCCCGGTGCGCGGGGATGATCACGACGAAGACGTTCGCGACCATGATCGTGCCGAGCATCGCGCCGACCTGGAGATAGGCGGCGCGCGGCGCGAGCAGGCGCGATCGACCCGTACGCGGTGGCCGTGACGCCGCCGAGCATCGAGCAGCGCCGAGACGAGCTCGCTCCGCGCGATCGGTCGGCAGAGCGCGTCGTAGACGAGCCACGCGAGGGCGAGGCCGCCGATCGAGATCGCGATCGCCTCCCACGGCGCGAGGCTCGATACGGCCGGGTCGATGAGGTACGTGTGCGGCTGCAGGTAGTAGAGGACCGAGAACAGCGTGAAGCCGGAGATCCACGTCCAGTAGGCCTCCCACTTGAACCAGTGCAGCGGCTCGGGCAGCCGCGGCGGCGCGACCCGGTACTTCTCGACGCGGTAGAAGCCGCCGCCGTGGATCTCCCACGCCTCGCCGCCGACGCCGCGCTCGCGGTCCGCGTCGTCGCGCGGCTCGTTCGAGATGGTTGTCGAGCGCGACGAAGTAGAACGACGTGCCGATCCAGACGATCCCGGCGGCGACGTGGAACCACCGGAACACGAGGTCGAGCCAGTCGACGAGATACGGGTCTACCGCGAGCACCAGCGGTCCTCCGCGATCGCGACGAGCTCGCCGAGCGCCGTCTCGCGTTCCTCGTCGGTCGGGTTCGCGAGGCGCGTGCGCAGCACCTCGAGGATCTCGGCCTTCGGTCGCCGGTTCACGAACACGACGAAGCGAAAGCCATGACGGGATTCGTACTCCGCGTTCAGCCGGGCGAGCTCGGCGAGGACGGTCGGGATCGCCGTCGGATCCCTGCTCTGCAGCGCTTCGCGCGGAGAGGCCGGCGCGCTGACCGATCGCCGGATGCGCGTCGAGAATCTCCTTCTTCTCCGCGAGCGGGAGCTCGTGGACGAGCGTGCGTGCGCGCGTGAGCGGATCGTCTTCGGCGGCGAGGCGCTCGACGAAGCGCGTGCGCCCTTCGAACAGCTCGGCCAGCTCGTCCGCGGTCAGCTGCCGCGGTAGCTCGCGCATCCGTACGGGCTGACGAGGAGCGGCACGTGGTAGTGGCCGTCCCTGAGCACGATCTCGAGCTCGACGCGGGTGAAGAACGGCGACGGCGGCGAGAACGCGATCCGGTAGATGCCGGCGGCGAGCCCTCGGCGAGGTCGCGCCCGGCCGTCCGCGTCCGTCTCCGCCGAGGCGACCGGCTCGCCCGGCCGAGCGTCAGCTCGCACGCGGACGCCGGCCGCCGGGCGGCCGGGGCGGTGTCGAGCACGTGGGTGGAGAGCGACGTCACCGGGCGATTATCGCGCGCCTACTCGTAGAGGACGAGGCGGTCGCGGTGGACGGCTTCGACGCCGCGGCGGCGGGAGAGGAGCTCCTCGGCGCTCGCGCTGACGATCCCCTTGCCGAGCACGGTGCCGTCGAGCGCCGCCAGCTCGACGGCGTCGCCGGGCTCGATGAGCCGGCGCACTCGACCACGCCGACCGCGAGCAGGCTGCCCCCGCCCGCCAGGAGCGCCTTGCGCGCGCCGTCGTCGACGACGAGCCGGCCGGCTGCCGGCTTCGCATGCCGGAGCCAGAGACGGAACGCGCTCGCCGGCGGCGCCGTCGCGGTGAATCTCGTCCCGCGCGCCTCGCCGGCCCTGATCGCCGACACGACGTCCTTGCCGCGCCCGGACGCGATCACGGTCTGGATCCCGGCTCCGGCGGCGAGGCGCGCGGCGGCGACCTTGCTCTCCATGCCGCCGCGGCCGAGCGGGCTCCCCTTGCCGAGCGAGGCGGTGGCGACCGCGTCGCCGCTCGCGAGCGGCTGGGCGTCCGGCTCGGCCGGATGCGCGCTGTAGACGCCGTCGACCTCGGTGAGCAGGACGAGCAGCCGCGCGCCGAGCAGGACCGCCACTTGTGCGGCGAGCGCATCGTTGTCGCCGAACGTGATCTCGTCCGTCGCGGTCGCGTCGTTCTCGTTCACGACGGGAACGACGCCGAGCCGCAGCAGTGCGCGCAGCGCGTTGCGCACGTTGACGTAGCTCCCGCGCTCGGCGAGGTCGCCCGCCGACAGCAGCACCTGTGCCACTCGGAGGCCGTGACGGCGCAGCGCCGCCTCCCACGCGAGCTGCAGCTGCACCTGGCCGGCCGCGGACGCCGCCTGGAGCTGCGGCGTCGTGCGCGGGCGGCGCGTGAGGCCGAGCAGCGGCATGCCGAGCGCGATCGCACCCGAGGAGACAATGCAGACGCTCTCACCGTCCGCCGCGATCGCCGCGATGTCGGCGGCCCGCGCCGCCAGCAGCGAGCGACGGATGCGGCCGTTCCCGTCGCAGACGAGCGACGACCCGAACTTGACGACGACGGTCACCGGTGCTGGCTGCCGTCGCCGACGATCCGGTACTGGCGCAGGCAGAGGTCGCGGTAGGTCACCGGCCCGCGCGGGCCGGGGAAGCGGTCGACGTTGATGCCCGTCTCCGGGGTGCCGAGCAGGGCGAAGCCGTCGACGAAGCGGGTCGTCGCGTTCCAGAGCGCGCCGGTGCCGCGGTAGCCGTCGAGGAACAGCCGCGCCGCGGCCGCGTCCTCGGTGACGATCGTTGCGGCGAGGCCGGAGGTCTCGTCGTTCGCGATCCGCAGCGCGTGCTCGACTCCGTCCACGAGCTCGAGCGTCACCGTCTCCACGCGTTCGGGCTCGGAGGCCCACTCGTGCCCGAGCGGCCGGTCGAGCGGCAGCGCGCCGGGGAGCGCCTCCCGGCTTCGCACCTCGAGCCCGAGCTCGGCGCAGATGCGGAGGACGGCCTCGGCGAACGCGGGTGCGGAGCGGTCGACGAGCGCGAGGTTGAGCCGGTTGCAGACACCGAGCCGATCGAGGCTTGCCCTGACGAGCTGCGCCACGCTCTCCGGCGCCGCCGCCCCGTGCGCGTAGAGGACGCCGCCGCCTTCGGCGTGCGCGAGCGCCCGCACGCCGTGCGCCGCGGCGGTGCGCGCGAGCTCGGCCGTCGAGGCGCCGCTTCCGCGCAGGATCACGAGGGGCAGCACGGCGGGCAGCGAGACGAGCGCCTCCGCGCCGGCGCGCTCGCCGGAGCGCACGAGCCCGACCGCCGCCCCGTCTGCGCCGGCCTCCTCGAGCGCGGGCCGCAGCACCCGGTCGACGAGCACCGTCACCGTGCCGAGCGCCGCCGAGCCGGTGCGGAGGACGACGGCATTGCCGCTCTTCAGCACCTGCGTCGCCACGTCGACGGCGACGTTCGGGCGCGCCTCGAAGTTCGCGCCGACGACGCCGATCGGGATCAGCCGCTCCGATGCCTCGAGCCCGTTGGGCAGCCGCCACGAGCGCTGCTCGCGCTCGATCGGCGGGAGCGCCGCAGTCGCCCGGATCCCGGCGGCGATCGTCTCCAGCCTGCCGTCGTCGAGCCGGAGCCGGTCGAGGGCGCCGGCGTCGAGCCTCTCCGCAGCCGCGCCGAGGTCGGCCTCGTTCGCGGCGAGGATCTCGGTGCGCCGTTCCGCGAGGAGCTCGACCGCGCGGACGAGGGCGCTGTCGACCCGTTCGTCTGTCAGCGCGCTCAGCGCGGCACGCGCGGCCAGCGCCTCTCGCTCGACCAGACCCACGACCGTTGTCGCGTCCACCGGCCTATTCTCCCTAGCTGCGGCCGAGCGCGCGGGCGATCGCGGCGACGTGCTCCGGCGTCGAGCCGCAGCAGCCGCCGACGACGCGCACGCCCCGGTCGGCGTACTCGCGCACGTGTGCGGCGAGATCCTCCGGGCCGGCCTCGTAGACGACGGCGTCACCGACGACCCGCGGCACCCCGGCGTTCGGCTTGACCCACAGCGGGATCCGGGGCGCCGCTGCGAGAAGCTCGGCCACGACCGCATCGGTGTCGGCGAGCGAGCGCCCGCAGTTCGCGCCGAGCGCCGCGACGCCGAGCGGCGCGACCGCGGCGGCGGCGTCGGTCGGGCTGACGCCCATCATCGTGTGCGTGCCCTGGTCGAAGCTGAACGACGCGACGAGCGGGAGGCCGGTCACGCTCTGGATGCCCTCGATCGCCCAGAGCGCCTCCTCGAGCGCGAAGAACGTCTCGAGCACGAGCAGGTCGACGCCGCCGTCGGCGAGCGCCTTTGCCTGCTCGGCGTACGCCTCGACGCAGACCCCCTGCGTCAGCACGCCGTACGGCTCGACGAGCTGCCCGGTCGGGCCGAGCGAGCCGGCGACGAGCCTCTCGTCCCCGACGGCCTCGCGCGCGAGCTCGGCCGCCCGGGCGTTCAGCTCGACCGCTCGGCCGGCGAGCGGACCGTCGGCCAGCCGCGGCGTCGTCGCGCCGAACGTGCACGTGAGCACGAGGTCGGAGCCCGCCTCGGCGAAGCGGCGATGGAGCTCGCGCACCCGCCCGGGCGCGTCGAAGACCCACTCCTCGGGCGCGACGCCGGGCTCGATGCCCATGTCCTGGTAGTTCGTTCCCGTCGCCCCGTCCGCCAGCAGGACCGGACGCTCGGCGAGCAGGTCGGCGAACGACGGCATCGCGACAGGGTAGTGGACGAGCCTGGATCAGCCGGGGGGACGGGCCCGTGCGTCGCGCTGGATGTCGCGGAGGCGCCGCATGACGTCGTCGCCGCCGCGCCCGAAGAGATCGTGCAGCCGCACGTACTCGCGGTAGAGCCGCTCGTAGTCGCCGTGGCGGAGCGAGTCCGGGACGTACGCCTCCTTGCTCGGACGCGTCATCCGTCGTGACGCGTCGACGATCGAGTCGAAGCCGCCCGCAGCCGCGCCGGCCGCCACCGCCCCGAACATCGCCGATCCGAGCGCGGGCGCCTGTCCCGACGCTGCGACCTCGAGCTCCCGGCCGGTGACGTCCGCGTAGATCTGCATCAGCAGCTTGTTCCGCTCGGGAAGACCGCCGCAGGCGACGATCCGCTCCACCGGCACGCCCGCGGTCTCGAAGGCGTCGACGATCACTCGCGTACCGAACGCGGTCGCCTCGATCAGCGCCCGGTAGATCTCGGCCGGCCGCGTGGAGAGCGTCATCCCGACGAGCATCCCGCGGAGATCCGCGTCGACGAGCACGGAGCGATTGCCGTTCCACCAGTCGAGCGCGAGCAGGCCGCTCTCGCCCGGCTGCAGAGCGGCGGCCTCGGCCGCCAGTGCCTCGTGGACGCTGACTCCGCGGCTGCGCGCAGCGTCGTGCACAGACGGCGGCACGGCGTGCTCCACGAACCAGGCGAAGATGTCGCCGACGGCCGACTGCCCGGCCTCGTAGCCGAAAAGCCCCGGAACGACGCCGTCCTCGACGACTCCGCACATCCCGTCGACGTTCTCGAGGCCGGCGCCGAGCAGGATGTGGCAGATGCTCGTGCCCATGATCGCGACCATCGTCCCGGGCTCGGTGACGCCGACGGCGGGCGCGGAGACGTGCGCGTCGACGTTGGCGACGGCGACGGGAGTTCCGGGAGCGAGGCCGGTCCACGCGGCGGCCCGCTCGCTCAGCCCGCCGGCCCGGCCGCCGATCGGCACGACGCCGCGGACCATCTTCTCGTCGACGACGTGCTCGAACCGCGGGTCGAGAGCGGCGAAGTACGCGGCGGCGGGGAAGCCCTCGCGCTTCGACCACATCGCCTTGTACCCGGCGGTGCAGCTGTTCCGGGTCTCGACGCCAGTCAGCTGCCAGACGACCCAGTCGGCAGCCTCGAGCAGCCGGTCGGCACGCGCGTAGACGTGCGGCGCCTCGTCGAGGATCTGGAGCGCCTTGGCGAAGAACCACTCGGAGGAGATGCGCCCGCCGTAGCGGGAGAGCCACGCCTCGCCGCGCTCGGCGGCGACGGCGTTGATCCGGTCCGCCTCCGGCTGCGCGGCGTGATGCTTCCACAGCTTCACCCACGCGTGCGGTTCGTGCCGCAGCTCGTCCACGAGGCAGAGCGGCGTTCCGTCTCCGAGCGTCGGGAGCATCGTGCACGAGGTGAAGTCGATGCCGAGCCCGATCACGTCGGCCGGGTCGACTCCCGTCTCGGCGAGCAGGGCGGGCACCGCCTCCTGCACCGTCCGCACGTAGTCCTGCGGATCCTGGAGCGCCCAGCCGTGCTCGAGCGCGACGTTGTCGTGCGGCGCCGGCAGGTGCTCGTCGAGCACGCCGTTGCGGTACGCGTAGACCTGCGTTCCCAGCTCGGCGCCGTCCGCGCAGTCGACGAGGAGCGCGCGGCCCGACTCGGTGCCGAAGTCGATCCCGATCGCGTACGTGCGCCGGCTCACGGCTCGACGACCACCTTGAGCCCGACCCGGTCGACGAGCGCGGCGAACGCCGCGGGCGCGTCGTCCAGTCCGTAGCGTCCGGTGACGAGCGACGCGAGCTCGACCCGTCCGTCGGCTGCCAGCGCGACTGCGCGCCGCAGGTCCTCGGGCTTCATGCGGCGGCAGAGCGACAGCGTGAGGCCCTTCCGGCGGGCGACCGAGGCGGTGAACGTCGTCCGGTCGCGGTCGGGGATGCCGACGAGCACGACGCGGCCGCCGGGCCGGACGGCGGCGATCGCATCGTCGACGGCCGCATCCTCGCCCGCCGCCTCGAACGCCACGTCGACGCCGGTTCCGCCGGTGGCCTCGAGCACCGCGCCTCGCTCGGCCGCCGCCCGCGCGCGGTGCGGGAGCGGGTCGGAGGCGAAGACGGCCGCCGCGCCCGCCGCCTGGAGCGCGGAGACGATCAGGAGTCCGATCGGCCCGCAGCCGACGACCGCCGCGGTCGTGCCGGGGCCGGCGTGTCCGAGACGCAGGGCGTGGAGCGCGACCCCGAGCGGCTCGAGCAGCGGCGCCTCGACGTCGGAGATCGAGCGCGGCAGCGGCTGGGCGAGCTCTTCGGGCCAGGCGACGAGCGTGCGCAGTGCCCCGTCGGTCGCACCGTGACCGGCGAAATGGAGCTCGGGGCAGAGGTGCGGCAGGCCGCTGCGGCAGACCTCGCAGCGCCGGCAGGGAGCCGCCGGGTCGAGCACGACGCGCTCGCCTGCGCGCGGTCCCGTCGAGACGACGCCTGCGAACTCGTGTCCGAGCACGAGCGGAGCGTCGAGCAGCGCGTCGCCGATCCCGCCCTCGAGGAACCAGTGCCGGTCGGAGCCGCAGAGCCCGACGCCGGTGACGCGGACGAGCAGCTCGTGCGGGCGCGGCACCGGGTCCGGCTCCTCGTGCAGTCGCAGGTCGCCGGTTCCGTGCAGGCGGAGCGTCTTCATGGACCCTGACCGTAATACGCGCCGGGGCCGTGCTTGCGGGAGAAGTGACAGTCGAGCAGCTCCCGCCCGACCGGACACACTCCCGGCCGCAGCTCGTCGCTCAGCCGGAATCACGCGCGGCGGCGTCGAGGGGCACCCGCTCCGCCGCCTGCGCGCCCAGCTCGATCGGCATCCCGATCATGCTGCCCCACTCGGTCCAGGAGCCGTCGTAGTTGCGGACGTCGGAGAGGTCGAGGATCTCGCGCAGGACGAACCACGTGTGCGCGCTCCGCTCGCCGATCCGGCAGTACGTGATCGCGGGCCGCTCGAGCTCGACGCCCCGGCGGGCCAGCGCGAGCCGAAGCTCGTCGTCCGAGAGCAGGCGGCCGTCGGCGCCGACGGTGACGTCCCACGGGACGTTGACCGCGCCGGGGATGTGGCCGGGGCGCTGGGCTCCCTCCTGTGGGTAGCCGGGCTCGGTCAGCAGGTCGCCGCGGTACTCGGCGGCCGTGCGAACGTCGAGCAGCTGGGTGCCCTGCGCCGCGGCGGCGGCGACCTCGTCCCAGCGCGCCCGGAAGCCGGGCAGGACGCGGGCGGCCGGCGCGCCGTCTGCGACGTTCTCGGCCGGTTCCTCGTTCGTGAACGGCCGGCCCTCGGCGAGCCATGCCTGGCGGCCCCCGTCGAGGAGGCGGACGTCGGCGAGCCCGTAGTGCCGGAACAGCCAGACGCCGAAGCACGCGTACCAGTTGCTGTTGTCGCCGTAGAAGACGACGGTCGACTCCTCGCGGACGCCGAGGCGGCGCCAGACGCGCTCGACCGCGTCTGCGGCCGGCAGGTCGCGGGTGACGGGATCCTGGAGGTCGGCGTGCCAGTCGAGGCAGTGGCTGCCGGCGATGTGGCCGAGCCGGTAGACGAGCGGCCGCTCGTCCACCTCGACGAGCACGAGCCCCGGGTCCTCGAGCCGGTCGGCGAGCCACGCGGCGTCGACGAGCGCGCGCTCCCGGCTCAGCGGGCCACCTCGTGGAGATACCGGTCGACGAGGCGCAGGCCCTCGGGCGTCAGGCGCGTCCGGCCCGCGACGTGCTGGAGCGGCGCCCGCGCCCCGGCGAAGAAGCCGCCGAGGCCGCGCCGGTCGTAGCCGTGCTCGTCGCCGATGCCGCCGAGCTCGGCGGAGGCGATGCCATGCCGTCCGCCGCGCTCGTAGACGCTCACGAGCACGCGGAAGTACCGCTCCGGCCGCTCGCGCTCGACCGCCGGACCGCGCGCGCGCGGCTGGGGCAGCCGCTCGACCGCCTCCTCGATCCGCCCGAGGGACGCCCGGAGCTTTCGCAGCTCCGCGCGGATCGCCGCGGCGGCGAGCCCGCTCTCGCCCCCGTCTGCTGTTCCGGGCATCCGCCCGATGCTACTACCCGGGCCTTGTGTCGGCCGTTGCTTATTGAAGAGCGAAACGTTATCGTGCCAGCGGCGTGGAGGATGCGTGGCCGCACGGGTCGCCGTGTCCTTGCGCGTGCGTCCCCGTCGTCTTCCGAGGAGGAGGAAGCATGGCCAGCACGGAGCAGATGGAAGGCCGCGAGCCCGGGGCGGGCGCCGAGGAGAGCCGGCCGGCGGCGAAGACGCGGCACCACCGGATCCTCGTCGTCGGCGGCGGAACCGGCGGGATCGCGGTGGCCGCGAGGCTCTGCCGCAAGCTGCGGGATCCCGACGTCGCGGTCGTCGAGCCGTCCGAGTACCACTACTTCCAGCCGCAGTGGACGCTCGTCGGCGGCGGCGTGATCAAGAAGGAGGAGAGCCGCCGGCTGCAGCAGAAGATCACCCCGCGCAAGGCCGTGTGGATCCGCGACTCCGCGGCGGCGTTCGACCCCGCGAACAACGAGGTCGTGCTCGCAAGCGGCGACCGCGTGGGTTACGACTACCTCGTCGTCGCGCCCGGCCTCCAGCTCAACTGGACCGAGGTCCGCGGGCTGACCAAGGAGATGATCGGCAAGGACGGGATCTGCTCGAACTACCTCTACGAGGGCTGCGAGGGCACATGGCGCACCCTGCAGGCGTTCGAGGGCGGGACTGCGATCTTCACGATGCCGCCGCCGCCGATCAAGTGCGCGGGCGCGCCCCAGAAGATCGCGTATCTCGCCGACGACCACTTCCGCAGCCGCGGGATCCGCGACAAGTCGCGGATCGTCTACGCGGCCGGCACGCCGGGGATCTTCTCGGTCAAGGAGTTCGCCAAGACCCTGGACGAGGTGATCGCCCGGAAGGGGATCGAGACGATGTTCGGCCACAAGCTCGTCGAGATCCGCGCCGGCGAGAAGCAGGCCGTCTTCGAGAAGATGGAGACCGGCGAGGAGGTCGTGCTCGACTACGACATGATCCACATCACCCCGCCGCAGGGACCGCCCGACGTCGTCAAGCAGAGCCCGCTCGCAAACGAGGCCGGCTGGGTCAACGTCGACAAGCACACGCTCCAGCACCCGGACTTCCCGAACGTCTTCTCGCTCGGCGACGCTTCGAGCTGCCCGACCTCCAAGACCGGCGCGGCCGTGCGCAAGGAGACGCCGGTGCTCGTCGACAACCTCCTCGCCACGATGCGCGGCGACGGCCGCTCGACCTTCAAGCGCTACGACGGCTACGCCGGCTGCCCGCTCGTCACCGGCTACGGCAAGCTCGTCTTCGCGGAGTTCGACTACGACCTCAAGCCGACGCCCTCGTTCCCGTTCGACACGACGAAGGAGCGCTGGTCGATGTACCAGGTCAAGCGCTACGGCCTGCCGCTGCTCTACTGGCGCGCGATGACGAAGGGACGCTAGTGATCTTCCGGCAGATCACCCACGACGACCTCGGCTGCGCCTCCTACCTGATCGGCGACGAGAAGGCCGGCGTGGCCGCGGTCGTCGACCCGCGCTTCGAGATCGACGTGTATCTCGAGCTCGCCGACTACCTCGGCGTGCGCATCGAGCACGTCCTCGAGACGCACAACCACGCCGACCACGTGTCCGGCCACGGCCGGCTCGCGGCGGCGACGGGCGCGACGATCCACATCCACCGCGACGCCGCGCCGGCGTACGAGCACGAGCCCGTTCGACGACGGCTGGGAGCTCGAGCTCGGATCGCTCACGGTGCGGGCCCTGCACACGCCGGGACACCGGCCCGAGCACACGGCGTTCGCGCTCGATCGACACCGCGCCGCTCCGAGCGCCCCTGGGCGGTGCTCACGGGGGACACCCTGTTCGTCAACGACGTCGCGCGCCCCGACCTCGCCGTCGAGAAGTCGGAGGGCGCTCGCGGGATCTTCCGCTCGCTGCACACGAAGCTGCTGCCCCTCCCGGACGAGTGCGAGATCTGGCCCGGGCACCTGGGCGGCTCGATGTGCGGCGGCGCCGGCATGGACATGAAGATCTCCTCGACGATCGGCTTCGAGAAGAGCGAACAACCCGACGCTGTCGATCGCCGACGAGGACGACTTCGTCGCCGACGCGCTCGCGAAGCTCGGCCCGCAGCCTCCGAACTTCCACGCGATCGTCGAGCTGAACAAGGGCCCGCTCCGGCCCGACGAGAGCGCCGCCGTGCCGCTCTCGCCGCACCAGGTCGACGAGCTGCGCGCCGGCGACGCGCTCGTCGTCGACCTGCGCAGCGACCGGGAGTTCGACGACGCGCACGTCCCCGGGCGCGGTCTGGATCCCGGTCGCGCGTCCCGGCTTCGGCACGAAGATCGCCTGGCTCACCCGGCCCGGCCGGCCGATCGTCTTCGTCGGCCGCGACGACGAGGACGGGCGGCGCGCGGCGCGGCTCGCCGGCGCGGTCGGCGTGCGCATCCTTGCGGGCTTCCTCCAGGGCGGGATGACGAGCTGGGAGGAGCAGGAGGAGCGGCCGGTCGAGCGGACCGAGCGCCTGCCCGCCGCGGAGCTACCGGCCCGCCTCGAGTCCGACCCGGCCCTGCGGCTCCTGGACGTCCGCGAGCTGCGGGAGTGGGAGGCCGGACACGTGCCCGGCTCGACTTGCGTGCCGTGGCACGACCTCCTCGAGGCGCCGGCGGGGCTCGACCCCGAGCAGCCGGTGGCCGTGGTCTGCGCCACCGGTCCGCGCGCGGCGACCGCGGCCGGTCTCCTCGCGCGGCAGGGGTTCCGCCGGGTGGTCCACGTGGCCGAGGGCGGGGTCAACACCTGGGTCGCGCTGGGGCTGCCGCTCGAGTCCGAAAACAATCAAGTAATCGCTTGACTGACGGGCGGGCGTCGTCTACGTTCCCGCGGAGTGCTCCCGGACGCCCTACTCGAGGACGTCGCCCACCTCTTCTCGCTCCTCGGCGACCCGACGCGGCTCCGGTACGTGCGTGAGCTGCACGAGTCCGGCGAGCTGACCGTCGGCGCGCTCGCCGAGCGGACGGGCACCACGCTCGCGAACGCCTCCCAGCACCTTGCGCGCCTGTCTGCGGCCGGGCTGATCCTGCGCCGGCGGGCCGGCAAGCACGTCCTCTACCGCGTCGAGGACCCGCGGCTCGAGCAGCTCTGCGACCTCATGTGCGCCCGGGCGCAGGAGTGCCTCGGCGAGGGCGTAGCGGTGTGAACGCGGAGCTGCAGGTCGAGGAGACGTTCGACGTGCGTGACCTGCTCCAGGACGGGGAGCGCACCGCCGCGCTGGGTGAAGGTGATCGACCAGTCGCGGTGCATCGGCTGCCACGCGTGCACGACGGCGTGCAAGTCGGAGAACGACGTGCCGCTCGGCGTCACGCGCACGTACGTGAAGTCCGTCGAGGTCGGCGACGTTCCCGCAGGTGCGCCGCGTCTTCCAGGTGACGCGCTGCAACCAGTGCGAGGACGCGCCGTGCGTCAGCGGCCTGCCCGACCGGCGGCGATGTACCGGCGCCCCGACGGGATCGTCGACTTCGACAAGTCGCGTCTGCATCGGCTGCAAGGCGTGCATGGCGGCCTGTCCCGTACGACGCGATCTTCATCAACCCGGACGATCACTCGGCCGAGAAGTGCAACTTCTGCGCGCACCGGATCGACGTCGGGCTCGAGCCGGCCTGCGTCGTCGTCTGCCCGGTCGAGGCGATCCTCGTCGGCGACCTGAACGATCCCGCGCTCGCGCGTCGGCGCAGATCGTGCAGCCGCGAGCCGGTGACGGTCCGCCGCCCGGAGAAGGAGACGCGGCCGAAGGTCTTCTACAGGGGCGCGCACCAGGCGACGCTCGACCCGCTCGCGGCGCGCCGGCCCGACGGCGGCCTGTTCATGTGGAGCGAGCAGGGCGACGTGCCGCACGCAGGTCGCCTCCGGGCATCCCGAGCGGCGCGAACAGCTCCGCGGCGGCGCTGCTCGCCTACGACGTGCCGCACCGCGCGCCGTGGGACTGGCGGGTCAGCCTCTACACGTGGACGAAGGGGATCGCGGCCGGCGCCTACCTCGTCGCCGCCGTGCTCGCTGCTCGCCGGGCGCGATCGCCTGGTCGAGCTCGCTCTGGCGGTGGGCGGCGCCGCTGATCGCGCTCGGCGTTTCTCGCCGCTCACCGGCGTGCTCCTGATCTGGGACCTCGAGCACCCGACGCGCTTCTACCTGCATCTTCACGCGGCCGCAGTGGCGGAGCTGGCTCGTGCGCGGCGCGTTCGTGATCGGCGGCTACGGCGGCGGTGCTCGCCGCTGCACCTGCTCGCGCTCGGCATCGCGGGCGCGCACGAGCCTCGGAGTGGCTCGCGATCGCCGGCGTCCCGCTCGCCGCCGCTGACGGCCGTCTACACCGCGTACCTGTTCGCGCAGGCGAAGGCGCGCGACCTCTGGCAGAGCCCGCTGCTGCCGCCGCACCTGCTCGTGCAGGCGGTGCTGCTCGGGCGCCGCGGTGCTGCTGCCGTTCGCGCACTGGTCGCGGCGCAGCGATCGGCTGCTCGCGTGGATCCTCGGCGGCAGCGGCGCTCGCGCACGTGCTGCTCGTGCTCGGCGAGATCACGCTCACGCACCCGACCGCGCATGCGCACCTCGCGGCGTGCGGGAGCTGACGCGCGGCCGCTACGCGCGCCTGTTCTGGGTCGGGCTCGCGCTCGCCGCCGTCGCGGTCGCTCGCGCCGCTGGATCGGCGTCGTGGCGCGCCGCCGCTCGCGCTCGTCGGCGTGCTCGCGCACGAGCACGCGTACGTCCAGGCCGGACAGGCGGTGCCGCTCGCATGAACCTGCGGCGAGCTCGGACGACGCGCGTGTCGGCGGCCAAGCGCGAGACGCTCGCCCGCGGCGAGACGTTCTACCCGGGCCCGAGCCGCATCCACCTCGCCGCCTTCCCGCCGAAGGAGCGCTGGGACGACTGGGTCGAGCTCGACTCGCAGCCTGGCCGACGCGCGGCGAGCGGCGCTACACGCTCGTGCCGACCACCTGCTTCAACTGCGAGTCGGCGTGCGGGCTGCTCGCCTACGTCGACCGCGAGACGCTGCAGGTCCGCAAGTTCGAGGGCAATCCCGGAGCATCCGGGCTCGCGCGGCCGCAACTGCGCGAAGGGCCCGGCGACGCTCAACCAGATCACCGATCCCGACCGCATCCTCTACCCGCTGAGGCGCGTCGGCGCGCGCGGCGAGGGCCGGTGGGAGCGCGTCGTCTGGGACGAGGCGCTCGACGACATCGCCGGCGCGGATCCGCAAGCGCGATCGTCGAGGGCCGCCCGAACGAGGTCATGTACCACGTCGGCCGCCCCGGCGAGGACGGCTTCACCGAGCGCGTGCTCGCGGCGTGGGGCGTCGACGGCCACAACTCGCACACGAACATCTGCTCGTCGGCGGCGCGCGCCGGCTACCACTTCTGGATGGGGCTCGACCGGCCGAGCCCCGACCACGCGAACGCCGACGTGATCCTGCTGATCTGCGCGCACCTCGAGTCGGGCCACTACTTCAACCCGCACGCGCAGCGGATCATCGAGGCGAAGCAGCGCGGCGCGAAGCTGATCGTGCTCGACACGCGGCTCTCGAACACGGCGACGCACGCCGACCACTGGCTCGCGCCGTATCCCGGGTCGGAGGCGGCGATCCTGCTCGCGATCGCGAACCACCTGATCCAGCACGAGCGCGCTACGACCGCGAGTTCGTGCGCCGCTGGTGGAACTGGCAGGAGTACCTCGCGCGCGAGCATCCCGACGGCGCCGCAGACGTTCGAGGACTTCGAGCGAGCTGCTCGAGCGAGCTCTACGCGGACTACACGTTCGAGTTCGCCGAGCGCGAGTCGGGCGTCGACGCCGACGATGCTGCGCGAGGTCGCCGACGTCGTCGCCGGCGGCCGGCACGCGGCTCTCGACGCACAACTGGCGCTCGCGCGGCGGCCGGGCAACCTCGGCGGCTGGCAGGTCGCGCGCGCGCCTCTTCCTGCTCAACGCGCTGCTCGGCGCGGTCGCGACCGAGGGCGGCACGTACCCGAACGCGTGGAACAAGTTCGTGCCGCGGCCGATCTACACGCCGCCGCACCCGCACGCAGTGGAACGAGCTGACCTGGCCCGAGCGAGTACCCGCTCGCGATGAACGAGATGTCGTTCCTGCTGCCGCACTTCCTGAAGGAGGGGCGCGGCACGCTCGACGTCTACTTCACGCGCGTCTACAACCCGGTCTGGACGAACCCCGACGGCTTCTCGTGGATCGAGGTGCTCACCGACGAGTCGCTCGATCGGCCTGCACGTCGCGCTGACGCCGACCTGGAGCGAGACGGCGTACTTCGCCGACTACGTGCTGCCGATGGGCGCTCGGCTCCGAGCGGCACGACATCCACTCGTACGAGACGTACGACGGCCAGTGGATCGGCTTCCGCCAGCCCGTGCTGCGCGCGGCGCGCGAGCGGCTCGGCGAGACGCATCACGCGACACGCGCGAGGTCAACCCCGGCGAGGTCTGGGAGGAGAACGAGTTCTGGATCGAGCTCTCCTGGCGCATCGACCCCGACGGCGCGCTCGGCATCCGCCAGCTACTTCGAGTCGCCGGAGCGGCCCGGCGAGAAGCTCGGCGTCGACGAGTACTACGGCTACATCTTCGAGCACTCCGTGCCCGGGCCTGCCCGAGCGCGCCGCGGCCGAGGGCCTGACGCCGCTCGAGTACATGCGCCGCTACGGCGCGTTCGAGGTCGCGCGCGGCGGTCGGCGCCGCTGCACGAGGAGCCGGTGCCCGCCGACGGAGCTCGACGACGTCGCGCGTCGACGCGTCTCGGCCGCGTCTACACGCGCGCGCCGAAGCCGCGCCTCGCCGAACATCGTGCCGCTGCCGACGCCCGACCCCGACGACGAGGGCCGCCGGCCGGTCGGCGTCGAGGTCGACGGCGAGATCCTGCGCGGCTTCCCGACGCCGAGCGGCCGGCTCGAGTTCTACTCGCGCACGCTCGCCGAGTGGGGCTGGCCCGAGGCACGCGATGCCCGACGTACATCGCGCAGCCACGTCCACCCCGAGCAGCCTCGAGCCCGGCCAGATGGTGCTGATCTCCGACCTTCCGCCTGCCGGTGCAGATCCACACGCGCTCGCGCGAACGCGAAGTGGCTCGACGAGATCGCGCACACGAACCCGCTCTGGATCCACCCGCGCGACGCCGCGCGGCTCGGGCGTCGCGCACCGGCGACCTCGTGCGCGTCGAGACCGAGATCGGCCACTTCGTCGTCAAGGCGTGGGTGACCGAGGGCATCCGCCCCGGCGTCGTCGCGTGCAGCCACCACATGGGCCGCTGGAAGCCGGACGGCAGACCGGCGGGCAGCGGCAGGCGATGGCGACCGTCGTCGCTCGAGCACGACGGCGAGCGACTGGACGCTGCAGCGCGACGCGCCGGCGTCGCGCCGTTCGACTCGGCCGATCCCGACACGCGGCGGATCTGGTGGACCGACGTCGGCGTCCACCAGAACCTCACGTTCCCCGTGCATCCCGATCCGATCTCCGGGCATGCACTGCTGGCACCAGGCGGTGCGCGTGCGCAGGGCCGAGCCCGGCGACGCCTACGGCGACATCGCCGTCGACACCGGCGAAGCTCGCGCGCGGTCTACCGGCGATGGCTCGACGCGAGACGCGGCCCGCCCGGGCAGGTCTCGCCCGACGGGACGCGGCGCCCGTACTGGCTGCTGCGCCCGCTCAAGCCTGCGCGGGACGTCTACCGGCTGCCGCGGTCAGGGACGAGTAGTGGAGCTGATCCGCGCGCTCGGCGCGCTGTGCGAGCCGCCCTCGCCGCTTCACGGGCGCGGCGTCCGAGGCGCTCGGCCTGCCCGGCGAGCGCGCGGGACGACGACTACGCCGAGCTCTTCCTCTTCCAGCTCTACCCGTACGCCTCGGTCTACCTCGGCGCCGAGGGGAAGCTCGGCGGCGAGGCGCGCGATCGCGTCGCCGGCTTCTGGCGGGCGCTCGGGCTCGTGCCGCCGGCCGAGCCGGACCACCTCGCGCGCGCTGCTCGGGCTCTACGCGTCGCTCGGCGAAGAGGAGCGCGCCGAGGACGACGAGGCGCGGCGGCTGCTCCGCCACGAGGCCCGCCGCACCCTCCTGTACGAGCATCTGCTCGCGTGGACGGATCCGTATCTCGACCGCGTCGGGGAGCTCGCGCCGCCGTACTACCGCGCCTGGGGCGAGCTCGTCCGAGCCGCGCTCGCGGCCGAGGCGGAGCGGCTCGCCGCTCCGCCTCGGCTGCCGGCTGCGCTCCGGGAGGCGCCGCTGCTCGAGCCTCCGTCCGAGATCGGCGGCGCCGCGTTCCTCGAGCAGCTGCTCGCGCCCGTGCGGACGGGGTTCATCCTCGTGCGCAGCGACCTCGTCGCGGCCTCACGCGAGCTCGGGCTCGGACTGCGGATCGCCGAGCGCCGCTACGTCCTCGAGGCGCTGATCGGCCAGGACGGGCCGGCGACGCTGCGCTGGCTTTCCGAGCTCGCCGAACACCGTGCGGAGCTGCACCGGTCGGAGTTCTGGAGCGCGCGCGCGGCCGCATCCGCCGCACTGCTCTGCGAGGCTGCACGGGAGGCCGAGGAACAGGAGGCCGTACATGCTCGATGAGGCGAAGCTCGCCGGACTCGTCGAGTTCGGCGGGGCCGCGGCGTTCCTGTCCGAAGCGCGGCAGGCGGACGTGACGCTCTTCGTCTAGGCAACTGGAAGGAGCAGGCATGACCGAGATCCGGGAAGACCACGTCCTCGACGTGCGCGGGCTGCTCTGCCCGATGCCGATCGTGAAGACGGCGAAGGCGATGAAGGAGCTCGAGCCCGGCCAGGTGCTGAAGGTGATCGCCACCGACCGCGGCTCGATCGCAGACATGCCCGCGTGGGCGGAGGACACCGGCAACGACCTGCTCGCCTGGCACGAGGACGGAGACACGCTCGTCTACCTCGTGCGGAAGGGTGAGGACGCGTGATCTTCAAGCAGTTCCGGTACGAGCCGCTCTCGGCCGCCTCGTACCTCGTCGGCTGCGCGCGGGCGCGGGAGGCGGTCGTCGTCGACCCGGCGGCCGGGCTCGGCCCCGAGCTGTACGTGCTCGAGGCGGCGGACCAGGGACTCGACGTCGTCGGCGTCGCCGAGACGCACGTCCACGCCGACTTCGTCTCGTGTGCGCGCGAGCTCGCGGAGATGGCGGGTGCGCCGCACTACCTCGGCGCGGCCGCCCAGGGTCTCGTCCGCTACGACTTCACGCCGCTCGCGGACGGCGACACCGTGAGGCTCGGCCAGATCGAGCTGCGGGCGATCGCCACGCCGGGGCACACGCCCGAGCACACGGCGTTCCTCCTCGTCGACCATGCACGGACGGACGAGCCCTGGGCCGTGCTGACCGGCGACTCGCTGTTCGTCGGGGACGTCGGTAGGCCCGACCTGCTCGTCGGCGAGGCCGACCTCGACGTGATGGACGAGGCGACCCGCGCCGAGACGCAGTACCGCTCGATCAGGGGGAAGCTGTTCACGCTCCCCGACCACGTCGAGGTCTTCCCGAACCACTACGGCGGCTCGACGTGCGGCGGCGTGAACATGAGCGGCAAGGCGAGCTCGACGATCTACTTCGAGAAGACGTACAACCTCGCGCTGGCGCAGCCGGACGCCGCCGCGTTCGCCGCGTTCGTGCGGGAGACGGCGAAGCCGTTCCCCGACGACTACGCGCGAATCAAGTCGTACAACCTCGGCCTGATCGCCAAGGCGGAGCTCGAAGGGGTGGGCTCGTGACGCCGGCCGAGGTGAGCGCTGCCGTTGCGGGCGGCGCGCTCGTGCTCGACCTGCGGCCGCCGCGGCCGTTCGCGGCCGGGCACGTGCCGGGCGCCGTGACGATGCAGTTCAACCGCGCCGACCTCGCCGACCGCGCGGAGCTGGTGCTGCCGAAAGAGCTCGCGCTCGTCGTCCACGCCGAGCCGGAGCCGATCGCGACGACCGCCGTGTCGATCCTGCGCGGGGCGGGCTACGACGTGCCCGGCCACCTCGAGGGCGGCCTCGCCGCCTGGAGGGCGGCGGGCCGGCCGGTCGCGGAGCTCGCGCTCGTCGACGTCGACGAGTTGCAGGAGCATCTCGGCGAGTACCTCGTCCTCGACGTGCGCGAGGGCTTCGAGTTCCGGCACGGCCACGTCGCCGGCGCGCAGCTGCTGCCGTCGGGCGAGGCGTGGGGCCGGGTCGAGGAGGTTCCGGCCGGCCGGCCGGTCGCGGTCATCTGCGGCGACCAGACCCGGAGCGCGGCCGTCGCGTCGATGCTGCTCCGCGCGGGACGCGACGCGCGGCTCGTCATGGGAGGCATGGTCGACTGGATCGAGCGCGGGTACCCGGTCGAGAAGCAGGCGGCCTCGGCATAGACGTCGGGCTCGAACGCGGCGCGTCGCCGTCTCCGGCCCCGCATCGAGCTCCAGGACGTCCTGGCCGGGATCTCGGTCGCGGTCGTGCTCATCCCGCAGTCGCTCGCGTACGCGCAGCTCGCCGGCATGCCGGCGTACCGCGGGCTCTTCGCCGCGTCCATCCCGCCGCTCGTCGCGGCGCCGTTCGCCTCGTCGCCATACCTCCAGCCCGGCCCGACCGCCATCAGCGCGCTGCTCACGTACGGAGCGCTCAGCCCGCTGGCGCCGCTCGGCAGCGCCCGCTACATCGCGCTCGGGCTCCTGCTCGCGCTGCTGGTGGGCGTGATCCGGATCGCGGTCGGCCTGCTGCGTGCCGGCGTGATCGCCTACCTGATGTCACAGCCGCTGCTGGTCGGGTTCGTGCCCGCGGCCGCGATCCTGATCATCGCCTCCCAGCTGCCGCTCGCGCTCGGCGTCCACGCCGCCGGGCACCACGAGCTCTACCGCGCCGGGCTGGTCGCTCGTCCACGTCTGCCACTGGCGGCCGGCGGCGATCCTCGTCGCGCTGCTCGCCGCGGCCGTGATCCTGCTCGGACAGCGCCTGCACCCGCTCTTCCCGGCGTGTTCTGCTCGCCGTCGTCGCGGCGCTTCTCTACAGCACGGTCGCCGGCTACGGCGGCCCGAAGCTGGGCAGCGATCCACGCGGGGCTGCCGCCGCTGACGACGTCGCTGCCGCTCGGCGACGCTGCCGCAGCTGATCGTGCCGGCGCTCGTGATCGCGCTGCTCGGGTTCGCCGAGGCGTCGTCGATCGCGCGGACGTACGCGGCGCTCGAGCGCAAGCGCTGGGACGCCAACCGCGAGTTCGTCTCCCAGGGTGTCGCGAACGTCGCCGCCGGGCGTCTTCGGCGGCTTCCCCGTCGGCGCGTCGTTCTCGCGCAGCGCGCTCAACCGGCTCGCGGGCGCGCGGACGAACATGAGCGGACTTCGTCACCGGCCTCACCGTGCTGCGCCTTCCTGCCGCTCGGCTTCCTGCTCGGCCCGCTGCCCGAGGCGGTCCTCGCGGCGACCGTGATCGTCGCCGTGGTGCCGCTGGTCCGGCTCGGCGCAGATCGTCGAGATCGGCGGCTGTCGCTGTCCGCAGTTCACGATCACGCTCACGGCGTTCGGCCTGACGCTCGCGCTCGCTCCCCACATCGAGTGGGCGATCGTCGCCGCGATCGGCGCTCTCGATCGCGATCCATCTCTGGCGCGAGCTGCGCCTCGACGTGACGGTCGGCGGCCGAGGGCGACCGACTCGTGCTCGGTCCCGCAGGGCGTGCTCTGGTTCGGCACCGCGCGCAGCCTCGAGGACCGCGTTCCTCGACCTGCTCGCCGAGCATCCGGACGCGCTCCGGCTCGTCATCCGGCTGGACGGGCTCGGCCGCATCGACCTCACCGGGCGCGCTCGCGCTGAAGAAGCTGATCGACGACGCGCGCGGCGCCGGCCTCGCCGTCTCGGTCGAGGGCTCACCGGCGCACGCAGCGAGGATCCTCCACCGCGTGCTCGGCGATGACGCCTGACGGCCGAGCTCACACGCCGAGCCCCCGGTCGAGCACGGCCACGAGGCGCGCGTACGTCTCGTCGAGGTCGAGCGGGATGCGGAAGCCCTCGCCGGCTTCGAGCGAGACGAAGCCGTGCAGGGCGGCGCGGACGATGCGGGCGGCATGGACCGCGTCGTCGCGCTCGAGCCCGTAGCCGCGGAGGACGGCGAGGATCACGTCGACGAGCTGGGCCGCTGCTGCGGCGGCTTCCGGATCCTCGAGGTTCGTGGCGCGCTGCGTCGCCGCGTACGTCCCGGGGTGCTCGCGGGCATAGGTGCGGTAGACGCCGGCGGCCGCGACGAGTGCGTCGCGGCCGGCCCGGCCGGCCACCGCAGCCTGCAGCGCCGCGGCCAGCTCCCGTGCCCCGCGGGCGGCGAGGCGGCCGCGCAGGTCGCGAAGGCCGCCGACGTGGGTGTAGAGCGACGGCGCGCGGACGCCGAGGCGGCCGGCGAGGCGGGTCAGCGTGACGGCTTCCAGCCCCTCGGCGTCCGCGAGCGCCGCGGCGGCGGCGACGACCGCCTCCGGGTCGAGTCCGGCGCGCGGCATCAGCCGCCCGCCCGGGCGATGGCCCGGTCCATCGCCGGGCCCGGATCGTGCGTGGCGGGGCCGTGGCCGACGACGAGGACGGACGGGTCGAGCGCGCGCAGCGCGCGCGCCGAGGCGAGGTCCTCCGCCCTGTCCCAGGTCGCCACTGCGGCGAGCGGAAAACGCTGGAGGAGGTGGTCGGAGACGGCCACGCTGCCGTAGGCGGTGAACACGTCGCCGCCGATCAGCGAGCGGTCGCGCCGGTCGAGAAACGCGACGTGGCCCGGGGTGTGGCCGGGGCTCGCGACGACCTCGAGGCTGCCCAGGGTGTCCCCCGCCGAGAGCCGGACGTCGGGCACGGTCCGGAGCTTCGGCCAGCTGCCGGGGAGCTTGCCCTCGACGACGCGCTCGCCCGCGTGGATACGGGCATCGAGCTCGGGCATGAGCACCTCGACCGAGCTGCCGAGGCGCTCCTTGAGCGCGTCGAGCCCGCCGACGTGGTCGCCGTGGCCGTGGGTGAGCGCGATGCGGCGGATGGTGCCGCCGGCCCGCTCCGCGGCTGCGACCAGCTCGACGGCGGCGCGGCCGCCCATGGTCGTGTCCACGAGCGTGAAGCCGTCGTCCTCGCGGACGAGGAACGCGTTGACGAAGTGCAGGCGGTTGAGCTGGGTCAGGTTGGCGGTGACGGCGGTGGTCTTCAAGGCGACTCCCAACGTGGTGGTTACTACGGTAATTAGGAGAATACCTACTATGGATAGGATTCGTCAAGCTGAGCGTGAGCGCCGATGAGTTTCGGCGCTCACGCCCGTCTGAGGGGAAACGTCGAGCCGACAGGGGAGTGATCATGGGAGCCACCCGGCCAGCACCGTGGAAGAAGATCGACGGGGAGGACCCCGGACGGCTCGGCCGTCTCGCGCACTTCATCGCCCGCCATCGCTGGGCGGTGATCGGCGTCTGGGTCGTGCTGACGCTGTTCGGCGGCGTCGCGGCCGGCAAGCTCTCGCAGCGCTGGTACCAGAGCTTCTCGATCCCCGGCAAGCCGGCCTACGAGGCGAGCCAGCGGACGCTGAAGGCGTTCGGCGTCGGCGTGCGCCCGCCGAACGTCGTCGTCTTCCACACGGCGGGCGACGCGACGAAGAGCGCGGCGATCGCAGCAGGCGATGCAGCGGGCCGCGCGCGACGATGCCGGGCGCCCTCACGAGCTCGTACTTCTCGACGCGACAACCTCATGTACGTCTCGCGTGACCGGCACACGACCTTCCTCGAGGTCTATCCGCCGGGCTCGCCGAAGTTCGACACGAAGAGCGGCGCGACAGCAGATGCGCGCAGCCGCCGCGGCCGGGCTGCCGGCCGGCGATCACCGTCAACGTCACCGGTCACGACCCGCTCGAGGAGGCGAGCACGCACGGCACGAGCGGCAGCTCGAGCGTCCTGCTCGAGGCGGTGATCGGCGGCCTCGGCGCGCTCGTGATCCTGCTGTTCGTGTTCGGCACGCTGCCGGCGGTGCTGATGCCGATCGTCGTCGCGGTGGCGGCGATCCTGAACACGTTCACGCTCGTCTGGGCCCTGACCTACATCACGAACGTCTCGATCATCGTCCAGTTCCTGATCGCGCTCGTCGGCCTCGGCGTGCGCGATCGACTACGCGCTGCTGATGATCTTCCGCTTCCGCGACGAGCTGCGCGAGGGCAACGACGTCGAGTCGGCGCTCGTCGAGACGATGACGCACGCCGGGCCGGTCGGTGATCGTCTCCGGCTCGACCGTCGCGGTCGGGCTGCTGTCGATGATCATCCTGCCGCTGCCGTTCATCCGCTCGATCGGGATCGGCGGCATGCTGATCCCCGCCGTCTCGGTGCTCGCCGCGATCACGCTGCTGCCGGCGATGCTCGCGGTGCTCGGCACGCGGATCAACAGCGTGCGCGTGATGCCGCGGCGCCTCGTCGACCACGGCCATCCCGAGGACGGCGCCTGGGGGCGCTGGGCGCGGTTCGTGCTGCGCCGGCCCGTGGCCGGTCGCGATCGCCGGCCTGGCCGATCGTCGCGCGTGCTCGCCGGCCTGGGCACGCAGCTGAACCCGAACGAGGCGCAGCTGAAGAACTTCCCCGGCACGCGGCACCGCGATCGCCGGCCGCGCAGCTGCTCGCCGCGGCCGGGATCAGCCCCGGCGTGATGAAGCCGCTCGACGTGCTCGTCGAGCACGGCGGCAACGCCCAGGCGATCGCGGCGAAGCTCCGGACCGTGCCGGGCGTGGCCGGCGCGACGGCGCCGCCGGCCTGGCGGCACGGCTCCGACTCGCTCGTCGAGGCCTTCCCGGCGATCGACGGCTCCGCGCCCGGCATCCAGGGGATCGTCGACCGCGCCAATGCCGCCTTGAAGGGCACGAGCGGAACGCTCACCGGCGTCGCCGCGATCGACCGCGACTTCGTGCACGCGATCTACGGCAACTTCCCGTACGTGCTCGCGTTCGTCGTGATCCTGACGCTGATCCTGCTCACACGGGCGTTCCGCTCGGTCGTGCTGGCGGTCAAGGCGGCGATTCTGAACCTCGTCTCGCTCGCGGCCGCGTTCGGGATCGTCGTCTTCATCTTCCAGGAGGGCCACGGCTCGTCGCTCTGGAACATCACGGCGACCCAGGCGATCACGGCGTGGATCCCGCTGATGATCTTCGCCTTCCTGTTCGGCCTCTCGATGGACTACGAGGTCTTCATGCTCACGCGCATGCGTGAGGCCTACGACGAGACCGGCTCGACCGAGCGGGCGATCGAGCTCGGGCTCGCCCGAACCGGCAAGCTCGTCACGAGCGCGGCGCTGATCCTCATGTTCGCGTTCCTCGTGCTCTCATCGAGCCCCGGCTTCGAGATCAAGGAGTTCGCGATCGGCCTCGCGGCGGGGATCATCTTCGACGCAACGGTGATCCGCGCACTGCTCGTGCCGGCCCTGATGCGCCTGCTCGGCAACGCGAACTGGTGGATGCCGGCGTGGACGCGGAGCATCCTGCGCATCCCCCATCCCGAACCGGTGCCGGACGTCGCGAGCGAGACCGCCTAGCGCACGGTCGCGACCCGCGACGAGAGGAGCTCGCTAGGCCGCTGCGAGCGCGCGCCGCTGGTTGAAGCGCGCGACGCGGTCGCCGCTCGCAAGCGTGCGCTCGTGCCCGGTGTAGGCGGGATGGCAGTGCGAGCAGACCTCCGCCGAGATCGAGGCCGCGGTCGAACGGGTGGTGAACGAGGCGCCGCACGAAGAGCAGCGCACGTCTACGAGATGCAGGGTTGGATGCTTCGTCAAGAGGTTTGCTCCTTTGCTGGAAGAGCGAGATCGCTCTACCTGTGTAAACGCGCGTGCGGTCGCGCCTGTTCCACCGTCACGGCTCGCGTGCCCGCTCCTCGCCGGCCGTCAGCTCGGCCGTGGGGCGCGCTTCGAGGCGTTCGTCGGGGATCGGCTCTCCGCTCTCGATCGAGAGCCCGTAGGTGCCGGCGGCGAGGCGCGCCTCGGCAGCGTCGACTTCGGCGAGCTGGCGGCGCAGGTCTTCGGCCCGGCTCTCGTCGAACTCGTCCTGGTAGAGGTCGGAGGCGAGATTGGCGGGGTCGTACTCGTCCGCGGGCTCGCCGTCGTCCTGGTGCTCGAGCCGGGCAAGCGCTCGCTCGATCCGCTCGCGCTCGGCCTGGAGAAGCTCGCGTGCCCGGTCGGTTTCCATCAGCGGACGCTACCGCGCCCGAGGGCAGATCTGCAAACTCCGGCCGCAGGACGCTCAGCGGCGGACGACCCGCTCGAGGCCGGCAATCCTTCGCAGCCGCTCGAGAGCGTGGGAGAACGCATCGTCGAGGATCGCCGACCGGCGGACGCCCGGCTCGAGATGAAACGCGTTCACCGTCAGCGATCCCTCGTCGCGGTCCGACTTCAGGTCGGCCCTGCCGACGATCTCGTCGCGCCAGAGGAAGGGGAGGACGTAGTACCCGTAGCGGCGGTCGGGCGTGCGTTTGTACATCTCGATGACATGCTCGAAGCCGAAGACGCGGCGTAGGAAGCTGCGGTCCCACAACAGGTTGTCGAACGGTGAGAGCAGTACGGCAACTGAGGGAAGCGGGAGGTCGACGACAGCGCCGGCGGGAACGAGCACCGAGGCGCCGCCGTCGTCGACCGTGAGCCGCTCGAGGACGCCCGCGGCGACGAGCTCGTCCGCGGCCGGTCTGGTCAGCGCTTTCCCGCCGTGGAGGCGGATCAGGTGCCAGTGGTTTGCGAGGCCCGAGTCGGTCAGCGCGCCGCGGGCGTGGACGGCGCGTCGGACGAGCCCTCGTAGCCGTGTCTCCTCGTCGAGGGCGGGCGCGTCGAGCACCTCGCGCGGGAGCACGCGCTCCGGAAGATCGTAGAGCCGTTCGAAGCCGCCGACGCGGCCGGCGATCACGAGCTCGCCGGTGTTCCAGAGCGCCTCCAGCACCGCCTTCGCGGGCTTCCAGTCCCACATGCCGCCGTGGCCGTCGCGGCGTCCCTCGAAGTTGCGCGCGCTGAGCGGCCCGCGCTCGCGGATCGCGGCCCGCACCGCGTCCGCCAGCTCCGGGTAGCGGCCGAGGGCGGCGCGCCGCCAGGCATCGAGGACGTACTCCGGCGCCATCCAGGCGCGGAAGAGCGGCCAGTCCTCGACCGGGACGAGGCAGGCCAGGTGCGCCCAGAACTCGAACACGCGGCCGCCCGCGAGGAGCCGGGAGACCGTTCCCGGCGGGTACACGCCGACGCGTGTTCCCAGTGCGATGCGGTGGCTTCGCTCGACTGCCGCGATCGAGTCGAGCTGGACGCACGAGAGCGCGCGGATCGTCTCCTCGACCTCGCTGTCGCCGCCACGGCGGGAACGGGTCGCGTAGCCCTGCGCCCCGATCACGAGCCGTCGGAGGGCGGTCGTCGAGATCGTGCGCACGCATCTCAACCTACCGCGCAGCATTTGCATCGAAGCGCCGGTCCGATTATAGTGAACCCAATGGTTCAGTATTCAACGGCCGTCGACCACGCCTTCGCAGCCCTCGCCGACCCGACCCGCCGCGCCGTCCTCGAGCGGCTCGGCTCCGGCAGCGCGACGATCAGCGAGCTTGCCGAGCCCTTCGGCATGTCGCTGACCGGGATGAAGAAGCACATCGGGCTGCTCGAGGAGGCGGAGCTCGTGACGACGGAGAAGGTCGGCCGTGTCCGCAGGTGCATGCTCGCGCCCTACGCCTTCGAGGGCATCACCACGTGGCTGCAGCGGCTCGACCGCTTCGCGCAGGTCGTCGAACATACGAGAGGAGACCGATGAACAGCACCGCCGTCACCACCCCGAACGAGCTCGAGATCCGTGTCGAGCGGATCTTCGACGCGCCGCGCGAGCACGTGTTCTCCGTCTGGACCGACCCGAAGCTGATCCCGGAATGGTGGGGCGGCGGCACGGTCGTCGAGGAGATGGACGTCCGTCCCGGCGGCACGTACCGCTTCCGCACCGCCTTCGGCGTCGTCGAGGGCGAGTTCCGCGAGGTCGACCCGCCCGAGCGGCTCGTGCAGACCTTCCAGAACCACCTGCAGACGCTCGAGTTCGAGGATCTGGGCGAGCGGACGAAGCTGACGCAGACGATGCGCTTCGCGACGACCGAGGAGCGCGACACTGCGATGCAGTACGGCGTCGAGGAAGGGGCGAAGGGCGGCTTCGCGCGCGTGGACGCGCTGCTGCAGCGGCTACCGCTCGACGGACCGGCCTAGAAGACCGTTCAGGACGGCGACGCTGCCACCCCATTTCGTCGACCCCCCTCGCCGTCAAGGCGTGGGAGGTTGCGCGGGGAACGCGACGCTGAGGGAGAGCCCTCCGTCGGGTAGGGGTCGGGCCGTGATGGCGGCGTTGTGGGCGGTGGCGATGGCCCGGACGATGGAGAGGCCGAGGCCGTGACCGCTCTTGTGGTGGGCACGGCGGGGGTCGAGGCGTTGGAACGGCTGGAAGAGACGGTCGATTTCATCGGGCGGGACGACCGGCCCCGTGTTGGTCACCGTGAGGACCGCTTGGCCGTCTGTGGCATCGGTGGAGATCCGGACGCGCCCTCCGGCGTCGTTGTGCTCGACGGCGTTGTCGACGAGGTTGGCGACGAGACGTTCGATGAGTCTGGGGTCGCCGTCGAACGGAGCGGGGCCGAGTGCGGTCTCGACATGCAATCCGCGCCGGTCGGTGTCGAGACCGGAGCGCGAAAGGACGGTTTGGCAGATCTCCGCCAGCTCGGTTCGCTCTCGGTGGTCGAGTCCGCTTTCGCTGCTGGCGAGGGTGAGGAGTGCGTCGATGAGGGTTTCTTGCTCCCGGTTGGAGGCGAGGAGCTCCCGGCCGGTCGATCTCCACAGATCCGGGGTGGAGGGATCGCCGAGGGCGACTTGCACGAGGGTGCGCTCTCGGGTGAGGGGGGTGCGAAGCTCGTGCGAGGCGTTGGCGACGAAGCGTCGTTGCGACTCGAAGGCCGCCTCGAGGCGCGCGAAGAGGTCGTCGAGGGTGTCGCCGAGCTCTTTGAGCTCGTCCTCGGGGCCGTCGAGCGCCAGGCGCTCGTGCAGGCTTGCAGACGAGATCCTCCGCGCGGTGCGGGTGATGGTGCGGATGGGTCGCAGCATCCTGCCGGCGACGAGCCAGCCGGCCAGGAGCGCGAGGACGGCCACGATGGCCAGGGCGATTCCCGAGTTGACCAGAAGCTGATGCGAGTCGGACGCGCGCTGCGCGGCCTGGACGGACCCTGTCTGAGCCACCTGGTGCACGGCCTGCGCCAGCTGATGGACAGCTTGTGCGAGCCGATGCTGGTCCTGTGTCAGGCGATGCTCGTCCTGTGCCAGCCGCGGAGGCAGGGTGAACAGCGACGGCCGCCCTCCTCCGAAGGCGGAGGGCGCGGCTTTGCCGGCGGGGGACGCAGGCAGCAGTGACAGCGTGTGCTGGTCCTGCGCGATCTGATGCTGCGCATATGCCAGCCGCGTCAGCGCCTGTGGCAGCTGAAGCGTCTGGAGAGGCTCGATCGCAGGCGTGTCGGGGATCTTGGGCAGGCGCGGCGCTTTGTACTGCGTCGCCCGTTCGAACAGGACGTAGGTGGCGGCCAGCAACGCGGCGCCGGAGAGGACGAAGAGGCTCCCGTAGAGAGCGGTGAGCCGGAGCCGGGCGGTGCGGCGAGGCAATCGCAGCCACGAGCGTGGCGTGAGCCGGGCGTGGGAGCGGCGCATCATGGTCCCCCGATGCGGTAGCCGCTTTCGCGGACGGTTTCGATCAGCGGTGGGTCGCCGAGCTTGGCTCGCAACCGGCTGACGGTGGTCTTGACGGTGGCGGTGAAGGGGTCTACCTCGTCGTCCCACACCCGCTCGAGCAGCTCCTCGGCGGAGACGGGCTTTCCCTGTGCCGCAAGCAGGCATTCCAGCACCGCCAGTTCCTTGCGGGAGAGCCAGAGACGCGCTCCAGCGCGAAACGCGACTCGCCCGACCGGGTCGAGAGCCAGGTCGCCGCATGCGAGCTCCGCCGGCGGCATGGCCGGGCGTCGAGCCACCGCCCGGATGCGGGCGACCAGCTCGGCGAACTCGAAGGGCTTGGGCAGGTAGTCGTCGGCGCCGAGCCCGAGCCCTTCGACGCGGTCTCTGACAGTCGTCGCAGCCGTGAGCATCAGCACCCGGCTCGCCGACCGCTCCACGACCAGGGCCTGGCAGATGTCGTCGCCGTGAGTGCCGGGCAGGTCGCGGTCGAGCACGACCACGTCGTAGTCGTTGACCGCCAGGCGGGCGCGGGCGTCGTCACCGTCGAGGGCGATGTCGACGGCCATCCCTTCGCGGCGCAACCCGACGGCCACCGCTGTGGCGAGGACATCGTCGTCTTCGGCTACCAGTACTCTCATCCGCCGATCATGACCGCCCATCCTGCGACGCGTGCGCCTGTCCGTCCGGTCGCTTCAGGGTGACACAGCGCAGGTGACAGCCGGGTAACAACTCTCGTCACAGGGGTGTCACCCGCCGTCTTCTATAACAGCTCTCGGCACCGCCTCGAATCCGTGGAGACAGAGCAGATGAGAGACAACGCCGAGCGCACGAGCGGCGCAGGGCGGCGAGACCGGGCGACGACGCACCGGCGATGTGGCGGATTGGTGGTTCTCGCGGCGGCGGTCGCCGTTGTGCTGCCCGGGTGCGGCGGTTCGAAGTCTCCGTCGGTTGCGAACGTCGCGACGACGACGTCGAGCGGCGCCTCCGGCAGCACGAACGCCACCGGCGGCGCGGCCGGCTCGGGCTCGACGCCAACCCAGGCGCAGCTGCAGCAGGACGCGCCGAAGTACGCCCGGTGCATGCGCGCCAACGGCGTGCCCAACTTCCCCGACCCGAGCCCCGGTGGGGGCTTCGTGTTCAGTCGACATGCTGGAGTCGATCCGTTGTCGCCAGCGTTCAAGGCGGCGCAGGCGAAATGCAAGAAGTCGATGCCCGGTCAGGGCGGCCTCGCCCCCGGCACGACAACGCATCCCTCCGCACAGTGGCTGGCGAAGATGGTGAAGGCCGCGCAGTGCATGCGCCGCCACGGCGTCGCCGACTTTCCCGACCCGGCGACCACTGTTCCGTCGCTGCTGGGCTTCGTGGGCGTGATCTCCGATATCGACGGAGTGATCTTCGTGTTCCCGGCCGCCACGATCGACACGCAGGCGCCGCTGTTCACCCGGGCGGCGAAGACGTGCGGGTTCCCGCTGCGCAACCACTGATGGAAGCCAGAGTCGACTGGGGTCGCCGCCCCGGTTGCTCGTCGGCGCAGGGAGGCGAGCGATGTGATGGTCAGGCTGTTCGCTGTTTCGTCCACCACGCTGCGAACAGGATCAGGGTGGCGGCGAGGCCGGCGAAGAGGCCGGTTTCGGTGAGCTGGAGCGGCCAGAAGTGGCTTACTGGCTGGTAGACGACGTGGAAGAGAGCGTGGCTCATTCCGGGTGCCGCGACCTGCACATGGCCGCCGAGGAAGCCGCTGCCGCCGGCGGTGCTGAACTGATGGCCGTTCACCGTGCCGTTCATGCTCAGGACATGCGCGTTGTAGAGGAAGCTCGGTTGCTGGGCGCCTTTGTAGGTCGCCGTCAGTGGTGCGACGAGGTGGTCGCGCAGCCAGTAGTCGACGAAGACGCGCACGGCGAAGTAGCCGACGAAGGCGACGGTGAGCGAGGCGGCCGCGCGTCGCCAGACCGCTCCGAGAGCGAGAGCGAGGGCGAGCGCGAAGAGGGTGTAGCCGATGACGACGGTGCCGGTCGTGTCGTAGTTGCCGGTGTCGAGGCGTCCGTTGATGTGGACGTTCGGCGCGCGCCACCAGGTGAAGAGCAGGGTGAGGGCACCGCCGGCGAGTAGAGCGCCGGCGGTTGGCATCGCGAGCTTTCCAAGCAGCCAGCGGCCGCGGGTGATGCTTTGCGTCCAGGCGAGCCGGTAGGTGCCGTGCTCGAGGTCGGAGATGAACGGGGCGGCGAGCAGGACGCCGATCAGGCCGGGGATGAGCGTGAACCAGTTGGCGAGGGTCGTGAGCGCCTGGAAGCGCTGCTGGAAGATCCCGAGCTCGTGGCCGCAAGTCGGGCCGGAATTGATCGAGAGGCAAGCGCCGAGCCCGTTCTGGTGGTAGGCGTTCGCCATCTGGATGCCGGTCGGGATGAGCAGCGCCGCAAGCAGGGCGAGGATGCCGACGGCGATCACAGTCTCGGTCCGCTGCAGGCGCCAGCTGACCCAGGTCAAGACTGCACCGCCTCGACGGCTGACATTGTGGTTGCGCCGTTTCCGGGCCGGTAGCCGAGGTAGGCGAGCACGATCTCCTCGAGGTCGATCTCGTGCTGCTCCCAGCGGCTGTCGTAGACGTGCCCGTTCGCACGGACGAGCAGCGTCGTCTGCCGCTCGGTGTGGCTCTCGCGGATGACGTCGTGCACGCGCGCGACGCTTGCCGCGTCGCTGCGAGGGCCGGTCAGCAGCCGATGGCTCGCGACGATCTCCGAGATCGATCCGTTCAGCTGCATCGCGCCCTGGGCGAGTGTGACGAGGTGATCGCAGACGCGCTCGAGCTCGGCGACGATGTGGGAGGACAGAACGACCGTGATCCCTTCGTCGACGACGACCTCCATCACCGCGTTCAGGAACTCGCGGCGCGCGAGCGGGTCGAGCGATGCCACCGGCTCGTCGAGCAGCAACAGCTGTGGCCGCTTGGCGAGCGCCAGGGTCAGTGCGACCTGCGCCTGCTGGCCGCCGGAGAGCTGACCGACCTTCTGCTTCGTGGAAAGGCCGAGACGCTCGACGCGCGTAGCGGCCAGCTGCTGGTTCCAGTTCGGGTTGAGCTCGCGCCCGTACCGGAGCGTCTCGGCGATCGTCAGGTTCCGGTGCAGCGGATGGTCCTGCGCGACGAAGCCAAGCTGCGGCAGCACCACCTTTGCATCGCGCCTCGGTGAGCATCCGAACACCTCGACAACGCCGCTCGTCGGCTCGACGAGTCCGATCACCATGTGCAGGAGCGTCGTCTTGCCGGCGCCGTTGGGCCCGACAAGCGCGGTCACCGATCCGGACGGAATCTCGAGCGTGCAGTCGCGTAGTGCCCAGCGCGAGCCATACCGCTTGCCCAGACCGGACGTGCGAATCGCGACGGTGTCGTTCACGCAACCCTCGAAACTGCCGACGGCCGCACCGCTTCGGCAACCAGTGCGCCGATCGCTTCGTCGTCGAGGCCTGCCGCGCGCGCTCGCCCGACCCAGCGCTCGATCCCGGAACGAAGTCCCTTGAGGTCATCCGGAGGTGGCGGAACCGGATTCGCGGAAACGAAGGTACCGACGCCGCGCCGGCCCTCGACCAATCCTTCGAGGTCGAGCTGCCGGTACGCGTGCAGGACCGTGTTCGGGTTGATCGTCAGGCGCGTGACGACCTCCTTCACGGTCGGCAGCTGATCCGTCGGCCGCAGGATCCCCAGCCGGATCGCCTGGCGCACCTGCTGCACCAGCTGCAAGTACGCCGGCACGCCGGACTTGCTGTCCAGGTGGAACTCGATCACTGGGTTGAATACAGATAACTAGCCATCTAGAGAATCGAATAATACAGTCGCTTCCCGCCACGTCAAGACCTGACTCGAACCGTCGACCCGCAGGCTTCTGGGCGTTGGGGCTGCTCATTCGCGTCTGAGCGAGATCGCCAGGCTTGGTATGACGAACGATGCGAGGAAGAGCGGCAAGATGTTCTTTCCGTTGCAGCGGAAGGCGACTACTTGGCCCTCGGCGGCGTCGACGGTCGCGGTGCGGCTCGAGTTTCGGCCGTTGCGGATTTGCAGGGTGTGACGTCCGGGTTCGACGTGCATCTCGATCGTGTCGTTCATTTCGATCGACGCGACGTGCTTGCCGTCGACGATGACGTCGAAGGTGCCACGGCGGACCTCCACGCCGATTGTCCGTCGCGTCAGCTTGATCGTTGCCGGCACTTCGATTCTCCTTTCAGTCGAGCCTATGCGCTGTTCCCGTTGCGGGAGCCGGCCCGACGGTCCGTCCCTTCTGCTCGTTGTGGTCAGCGCGGGATCGTGATCGTGCGGACGGTCGGGCGCTTGGGTGCGGCGCCGGTGATGAGCCGTTCGCGGTTGAAGAGGGTGGCGACGAGTCGCCAGCCGGCGAGGTCGATGGCGAGTAGGGCGGCGGCGAGGATGACCGCGAGGCGCCCTGATCGACCGGCTCGTCCACCACGCCACCATGATCACCCTCAAAGGCAAAAGCTACCGCCTGCGCGAACGCGGCCTCGACGTCATCGCCGCCGGCATCACCTCAAGCCAGTGGTGCACTTTTCGACTGCGCAAACTGGCGCACTTTTCGGCTGCGCTTGACACGCCACCCGCCACGGGCGAGACGGATGCGAGTCCCGATGACCGCGTCCGACCACAGCCAAGAATCGCACCGGCCGCCTACTTGACACATCCGCTTGACACACGCTTCCGCGATCTTCGCGAAGGGCGCTGGAATGGCGGCGTGAATAGGGAAGCCCTCTGACGGACTCGAACCGTCGACCCCCTCCTTACCATCGCGATTGGAGGGGGTTGACGGTTCGCGGTTTTGGCTCAACCAAGCCGAAAACGCCGTGTCGCGAGCGGCCGGAAAAACCCGCGATTTGCGGGGCCGTGCTACCTGGGTGCGGTGCTACCTGAGATCTCAGTCCGATCGGCTCACGTTCAGCGTTGCCGAGGGCCAAACCTAGAGGACAGGTTCGAGCCTAGAACGTGGCTCATCCCCACAGGACCGGTGCTGACCTTGGCGCGATGCGCACCGGGAAGCCGAGCGCTTGCGAACCCGCCTGGGTCGCAGGGCTCCAACGGAGTCAGGGTGCCGTCCAACGCGGCGGCGAAGCGCTCGAGAGTCGAGCAAGCTAGAAATGGTTTGGATGACGTGATATACCCGTTTGCCCAATGTAAGCGCCTAACCGGGCGGTCTAATGCAAGGCGTTTTCGCGGCGGACAGCGTTCAGTCGTTGTCCGCAAAACAGGTGCTGCTGCTGCTGAGGACGCTTCAGCGGCATCGGGATCTGCTCCAGTCGAGTCACGAGGACGCGCGACGTCGCGCTCAGGGCGGCCGACGGCCTGCCTACGTCGTGGACTTCGACCTGATCTGGAAGTTCATCCATCCGTCCGAGGCTTCCGGCGACATGGCTGTCGAGCTCGCGTACCTGTTCTCGCACCTTGACACGAAGTTCGTCATCGGCCCAGGTACTCGGCTCGAGATTGACAGGTACCTTGCCTCGATTGGCTTTCATCAGGAGTCGGATGGCGAAGTGAGGCAGGTTAAGCCTCGATGGCTGAGGAGCCTTGGTGACACCGGTGACCGCCAGGTGCATCTGACCCTCCAGAGGCTCGAAACGCTGGTGGAGTCCCCGAATTTCGTCCCTTATCACGAGTTCGTCGGCACCGCGTCGGTCGATGAGACAGCGTACCGACTTGCGCTGGCGACCCTGACGTCGTCGCGAGCTCAGGCCTCCGAGGCAGCCAATTCTGCCGATGCGCTCAACTGGGCTGCAGTTGTCGCAGCGCGACACGATAAGGACGCGGCGAGCGACCGCGTCTACCCGTATCTCCTTACTGGAACTCGGCCATTACTGGACGAGAGGCTTTGGACGCCTGACATTAACTCGCCGGTGTCTCGAGATCCGTCAGAGGCCCTCTACACAGAAGTCCTTTTCGACATCTACGACGACCCCGCCGACGCCGCGGATCGTACCGTCGAGATGGCGATGGAAGCCGCACGCCTCGAGTTCGAGCTACGAAATATGCCGGCGTATCGCAATCCGGAGAGTTTCGCCGACGAGGCCGACTGGGAGCGGGTGGTCAACGAGCACCGGGTTGCGCCGACCCTCCGCGAGCAGCTTGAGTCCCTAACGAGGTTCGTCGGCGATCCCGTTGTCGCAGAAACTCAGCGAGTCTACGATAACGCGACCCTAACGGCTGCGAGTTCACTCCAGCAGCACGGGGAGCTCGAGGTTTTCGGGCCCGGGCAGACACCGCAGCAGCTGTTCGATCTCATTAGGGGAATCAACGCCGCCCTCAACGCCGCGAGACCAGGAGGCCAGACGCTCGCGGATCTTTGGGGCTCCTTTCTTGCGGTCGAGGTCAAGCGGCACGGAGCGGCCAGCACCTATGCGCTCGTCAGCAAGCATGCGCAGGGAGAGTCCCGCGAATACGTCGTCATCGATGTCCAGCATGTATGTGAAGGCCATCGAGAAGATCAATTGTGCGTTGCTAGATGGGCGAGTTCGCTGGACGGAGATGTCATCGCCGACGTTTTTTCGGATGTCCTAAAGCGCGAGGGCGTCGATGTTGCGGATCTCTTGGTCGGAACACCCGTTGGGGTACGCGAGTACGAGGCTGACGTGCCCTTCGAGCTCAGCGAGATTCTTGCAGCACGGCGGAAAGCAGACACGGAAACCGGACCGAGTGGCGAGTCAGTGATGTGGATACGAGCGAACTCGCCCTCGCTCGATCTGTACGCGGACTTGACTGCGCGACCGCCGAGAACACCGGTAGTTGGGGTCTTCTCAGCGAGTTTCTCTTGCGATCTTGTTTCGGAGCTGTTCGCCCATACGTCGACTCGATACTTATTTGCCAGCTGGCTGCGCGAAGGTCTTCGCTCTGTTTCACGCCTAATCGAGATCGGGGATAGCGCGGATGGCGATTAGGCTCAAGAAGATCGTTAGCCGACGGTCACGCGCTGGGCGTGTCCTCGCCAGCGGTGATGCCGGCACGGTCCACTACTGGAGTCTCGCCGATGACCATAGCGTCGAACTCGCGCTATTCCTGCAGTTCCACGACAAGGATGATCAGCCACTTCAGGGGAGGTTGGCGAGGTTACGCTTCGCCTACCGGAACTTCACACCGTACACGGTCGTGCTGTCCCGCACGTACACCGGCGAGGACGCAAGGCTAGCGGCACATGACGACCCGAAACGGCTCGAGCTGTTCCAAGGGCGCACGGACGGTCGCTTCTTCGTGGAGCGGGTGCACCCCGACTCAGTAGACGTGCTCTCCGCTGACGACGGCGCCGTCGTGAGTGCTTATGTGGTATTCGAGGCGCCGACACTCGCGCGCTTCGAAGACGTCGATGTCTTCCGCGTCGCACTTCCTGATGCAGGCGGTGAAGTCGAATGCTCGTGCTGCTCGGAGTACTTCCCTACGTAGCTTCGGCACTGCTTTATACGTTTGGGGGACGGGACTTGTTTCGAGACAGTCGTGCTTCTCCTCCGTCAAATTGGGCTCTTCGGCTTGTGGCACCGGTCATCGTCGCGGGCCTCACGCCGCTCGCGATCTTGTCAGCTCACGGCGTTAGCGACTCCAAACGTGAGTTGCTAGCCGTCAGCCCTGCAGCCGGAATTCTTTTCGCGCTCGTCGTGCTTAGTCTCCTTCGTGACGCGGCAGCCTTCTTTCGCTTGCATCTTCCGATTCGCATCGGCGACTGGGAGATGGCCTGGTTGCCGCGACGTCGCGCACTGATGATCGTGGGACTTCTCGTGATCACCTACGGGGCGGTCACCAACCTCTACGTCACAGCCTAGGGACAGCCGCCGGGCAGTGCTTCGCGACCGGAGAGGTCGGCGGTTCGGCTCTTGCCGAAGAGGAAGTCGAATGTCGGCGGCATCGGGTCTAGGAACCGCAGCCCAGATTCATCCTCGCCGGATCAAGTGGCCTCTGGCGCGCCGCCATCGCCCTCGACTTCGTCGTCTGGAGCCAGGGCTTCACGGAGCCGGGAATCATCAACGAGATCCGGAAAATCGTTGAAGATCGTCGTCTTCTCGCGTGCGCCCGCTAGGAGGACGCACACTGCGAGATGTGACACCTCGGCTGGCGTTATTTGTTCGAGACTCGCGTACCCGCCGACGAGCTCCGCAGCGTCATCGGACTCGAGCAGCTGCCGTAGCTCGGCAGCGCTGCTGACGCCGACCGCTTGCAAAGCCTCCACGCACGCGGCACTTACGTTGCGAGCGTGGGCCGATCCGCCCGCAGCTGCCGCACGGAAGCTGTAGCCCTCGGGCCGGAGAACTTCGAGAAGAGCGCAGAGTCGCGCAGCATCCAGCTGTTCTGCGGCGTCTTCACCACGCTGGTATCGCTCGACGTACCCGTCAACGAGCTGCGCATGCTCGCTCCGCAGCGACAGGAAGCGTTGATCGAGATCCTCGAGCTGCGCAGCTAGACCAGCGAAGGCGCGGAGTGTTTCCTCAGGAAAGACGGTACCGGACTTGTAGACGAGCTCGTGCTCTATCTCCGCCCACGCATGCTCGAGAAGGCTCCTAACCTGTATCTCGAACCAGAGGTCCCGCAAGGCCTGGGCGGCCGCGCCTTCGACTCCCGTTAGTCGAGCCCGTACGATCAGATGCACGGAGCGGTAGCCGAACTCTCGCACCGTGAGGGCTTCTCGTTTGTCCACTGATCGTCCCTCATCGACCTCGAACGTCTCTCGCAGTCGACTCACGATCGGATCCACCTGATCCGGGAAGTAGGTGATTACGCGTACTCCGACTTGGTCGGTGACCTCGAAAGCCGGATTCCCGTAGTTCTTGCTTCTCATCTTCCGAAGAAGGGATGCCGGATCCTTGGCACGCCCCGCCACGAGGTGGATGTCGAATGCGCTACTTCGAAGTGAATCGTGGACGACCCGAGAGGCAAGCTGTGCGGCTGCTTCCATGTCCCTATGGCGATGTCGGTACTCCTCGTAGAACGAACGCGCCTGATTCGAGAGCATCGGCCGGCCCCAACTTAGGCTTGCTGAAGGAGACGCTCGAGAACTTCGATACGCGTCATGCGAGGCGCCAGGTTGTCCGTCTGTCGGCTTGCCGCGGCCACATATCGAGTCACATCGCGTGGAGGCTCTTCCGTACGCAAGAGCTCTTCGAACTCACGCAACAGAGGAGCCGCGCGCTCCGGTGGGGGTAGTTCCCCGTCGTTAGCTGTCGAGACTCGGTCAAGAGCGCCAACGAGGCTGTAATAGTCAACAGCACGATGGAAGCTGCTTGCCGGTAGATCAATAGCTGTCGCGATCCACTCCATGTAGATCAGGAGTTGATCGCGTACGGACTGGCTGTCGGGGAAGTCGTTCGCGAAGAACTCGTAGTACAGATCTACGACTGCCTTCTTGTCCTGTGGCCCCTCGACGACGAGGATCACCAACTCGGCCGCGAACTCTGCCGGTCGCATCCGCGCAACTTGATTCGGGGTGAAGATCCTGTTGTCGCTCCAGTACGGCAGACGACCGAGTTCGTCGGCAAACTCAGCGAAGGCGCCTGGCTGTCTGGCGTGACGAAGCTCCTGAGGGGCTAGGCGAACGACATAACGGTTGAGTCGGACGAAGATGTCTCGGATCTCGTCCTCCGAGTAGCCCTCGAGCTGTTGAACCACCAACGCGTATCGGAGCAGTCGAAGTTGGTCTTCCTCGTCGAGCTTCGAAAAGCGCAATCGTCGCCACGACGAGTATTCATCACTAGCAGTCAGTGCAAAGCGGTCATCGAGGAATTCGAGAATCGCTCGCAGACGCTGCTGGCCGTCGATGACTGAGTATTGGATCTGTCCTGTCTGCGCCGATATCTGCTTCTCGACAATGAGTACCGGCACGGGCCGGTCCTTCAGGAGTGAGTCGATGAAATACGCCTTTGCGCGCGTCGGCCAAACGCTGTTGCGCTGAAACTCCGGCGCAGGATCGAGTTGGCCAGCGGTCGAGAGGCGTTTAACGTCGGCGACGGTCCATACGGTGGTGGCTCGTTCGGGTAGCACGACCAGAAGCTATCCAGTCAGACGGCCAGGGAGGGATCCGACTGCCCGAAGACCACAAAGTGCGGCACCGACCGCATGCGGACATACTCAGTCAACTTGCGACCCGGAGTTGAATGGCGCTCACTCAGGACGCGCTTCTGAACGTGAGAGGTTGGGATCAAAGGGAAGAACCAGACCGTCTCAGGCCGGTCGGCTGTTGGCGGCCAGCCGAAGCACGCGAACATTGGCGGGATCGGGTGGCCGGTCTTGAAATGGTGCGCCATGACATCCCATGTCGCACCACGGATACGGTCCCGCGGCTTGGATAGCACTCGTTTGACCTGTGCTCTCAGAAGGCAGCGCGAGCACTCAACGTCATAGAGCGGATACCCGGTCGGTAAGGCGCGCAGCTCGCTTCCGCAACTCGGGCAAGGGACATTTGCGACCACGAATCGCTCTGCTTCGACGCCGCTCTGAGCTTTGCTTGGCACGACGTGCGTCAGGCCTCCGCATGGCCTCGGTGGGCCTGTAACACCGCGATTCCTTTCTCGAGTGCCTTGACCTCGCCGCGGCTGAGACCAAGGCCGTCGCGGAGAACCAGCTGGTCAGCGAGAGTCCGAGCCGCTCGTCGTCCGTCTCGACGGGCGACGACATCGAGTTCTTCGAGAAGTCCGGGGCTGCTCCCCGTAAACAGTGGGAGCTGACATGCTTCCGAGGGCTCGAGCTTCAGAACGCCACCTCCGTAGTGGCGACCAACGAGCTCCGCCGCGAGCGCGAACGCAGATGTCCATGACGAAGCAAGGAGAGCATCCCGCCGACCAACGGCTGTCTCGTCCCTCGATCGATTCTTCCAATAGAGGCGATGAATGGCGTTCGTACACGTCGTCCTGAGCGTGGCATTCTTCGTGAGCGCTGGACTTCCCGCGTTCATGTACGGAAGAAAGACGTCGGGCGCTCGCGTATCCGCTAGCGACCACCACACGTCTCGCCGGCGGCAGTGGCTTCTTTCGTGAAGCGCCCGCGCAACACCCGAGGCCACCGCCTCCTCCAACTCCGTCGGTAACTGAGCATCTGCCGGAAGGGATAGGAGCCACGATCGAGACTTGTCGCGGCGTCGGTGCGCGACGTCGTCATTTGCCCAGATAGGCCCCTTGAGCCAGCCCGACCTCGCCACAACGGGACAAAGACTTTGAGCTATGCCTCGGCTGTACGATCGAACGAAGAAGGGATTCGCTCCGGTCACGACTCCGATCCGTACGTTGCAGCACGCCCCGAGGCTCAATTGCTCCGGCAGTCGCACGAGGCCGGCAAGGACAGCGAGTGAGTCGGGAGGAGCGAGCTCCTCCCTCCAGCCGGTCATAGACGGAGGATGTCTTGCTGATCCACGACTTCCGAGCGTCGTTCGAAGCGTCGAGACCTGCTTTATGTGATCGTACTCGACGTTCGCGGTGTGGCCGCCGGCATCTTCGCACGCCAAGACAATGGTCTCTTCTTGCACGTTGGCGAAGACCGCATCTTCGATCTCGATGAGTCGTACGCGGCCGAACTTCGTGCAGATCCACCCGAGAAGGACGCGGCTATAGGCGGCATGCAGAAGCGAGCTAGGCAGGAGAAACGCAAGTCGGCCGCCAGTTCTAACGTGCTGGACGGAGTGCACCGTGAAGGGGGCCCACAGACTCGCTGTACGCGGCAACTCGATTCCAGCCGCCTCGAGTGCAGCCTGCGCGGTCGCGGATACGCTCCCATCCACTGAACTCGCGCGAATGTACGGGGGATTGCCCACCACCGCTGTAAAGCGAGTCGCATCTGTTGTTGGAGCGCGGACGGCGAAGAAGTCGCCAAAGTGGACGTTGTCGGCTGGCACACCGCGAGCGAGGAGGGACGCAGCGGAGAACCGTGCGCCAACTTCATCGATGTCAACTCCATGCACGAGTTTCCCGGCATTTGCTGCTCCGAGCACTTCAAGTCGATCGAGCGCGGCAACCAGAAAGCTGCACCCACCGAAACTCGGGTCAATCACGTGGCCGGGTTCGGGGAGCGCCCACTCAACAAGAACCTCCGCTACAGCTGTTGGCGTGTAGTAAATGCCAAGGCGCTTCCGCGTCTCGAGATCAAGTCCGTAATACTCGACAGCGCCCACACCGACGCTTAGGCGTGGCATACCGCTTATACGACCGTGACGGTGGCGGTCCGCACAGACTCATACTCTAGAGGAGTTGCCGGATCACACTCGGAGGCTGAACCGTCAGTAGGCAAAGAGATCTCTCGGTGGGAAAGACTTGAGCGCGAGCCACGGAGAGGTTCCTACCCTGCGGACAGTTTCGTTCTGCCAGGTGAGGAACGACGACCAACGCCGCTGCTGAACTCCACGCCAGATCTCCGCTGTGTCGGTGCTTCGACGCATTTGGTCTCTCCAACGAGCCTGGAAGAGTTCACCAAGCACAAGCTCGAGGGCGGCCATCGGTGTGGGGGGAATCGTTGGGAGCCTCGGTATCGGGAGGCTACTTGGAAAAGGCAGGTCAGCGGTCTCCCCGAGGACCTGCACGTGGAAGCAGCAACCAGGAGCGTCTTCGCCACCGACTTCCATTCGCCACATTCCGAGCGACTCATCGGTGTGCGCGTCAACAAGTTCGATTCGTGTCGTGGCATTGCCCGCGAGCGTAATGTTTCTCAACGGCGAGTGCCCAGCCTCGAGCTCCCAGAGGAAGCTGATCCGTCCCACAACGACGTGCGCGCCCTTGCCGCCGGGCTTCAATTCATACTCGCCGTCACTGCCAACAGTCTCGAGTGGCAACATTCTCGGGACCTGCCACGCCAGGGTCGATTTGGGCTTCAGTGCCCGGAGATCCGCCTGTAGTCGTTCGAAGCGAGCAGCAGCTTCCGTCGAAAGAAGCGGGCGGGCGAGTGTCCTCATCGCCTCCACCTCAAGCTGCATATCGAGGTATGAGAAGTGCACTGGCCGTCACGCTTGCGCCGAGCGGTCCGGGCCAGAGAGCCTGTCGCGGTCGTTCGGATCAACCAGCGCGCGTAAGCGCGTATCGCGTTGGCATTGTGCGATTTTCGCCCAGGCGGTGTCGGCGTGCTGCGGCCAGTCGTCCGGGCGGATACGGACGCACTCTCCAGCCGAGGCGAGACTACCGATGTACGTGGAGTTGAGCGCGACCACAGGATCCGCCGGCGCCTTTCGGATCTGGGCTCGGGAGCCCTTCTTCAGCGCCGTGTACAGCGCATCATCCGACATCTCGCCATCGGTCAGCTCGAACACGATGTCATCGATACCGGCCCGCCACCATCGGCGCCCGACGAGATCGTCCAATGCTCCTGTGTACGTCGCTCCTTCGAGCGCTTTCGCCACCGCCCCGGTTCCTCTAAGAAGATCCTTGAGGGATTGCACGGTGATTCGCAGTCGTCGAGCCACATGGGAACTGTCGAGGAGGAAGCACGGGTAGGGCAGAATGCGCTGTGCCAGCCACCGGAGAACAGCAAGCGCATGCGTCGCCTCTGAGAGCTCGTGAATGGGTGGATGAGCGGCCAGAACGTCGTCGCGCGCCCCGTCGAAGAACGCCCGGTCGCGCCTCGTGAGGTCAAGGAGCCTGAAGAGTGCGTCCTCCACGTCGCTTTCCTCAGACGTCGGAAAGTCTCCGACAGCTACAACCGCCTGAGCGAAGCTCACAATGCGGGAGACGCGCTCCGGGTCCTGCTTTTGAAAGACCCACTCAAGATTGTGTAAGCGCGCGAGTACCTGACGCCGGATCTCATCGGGTAGGTGTGGAGAGATCCGCGCAGCTTTCCCCGTATAGAGGGCGACCGCTTGAGGTCGCGTCGCCACGGCGTTGCCGAGATGGGCGCGAAGAACGGCGGCTAACGCTAGGCCATTCGCCGGTCGAAGGGAGAGCAGTTTCACGTTGTCTCGATCTGGCCACTTGTCGAGCTCGTAATCGACTAGAACGATGTCTGCCTTCGCGAGCCGCGCGTCGGTCACCTCGGACGGCGAAACCGGAACACCAGTCGCCCACTCATCGATGGCATCGGCGAGAGCGAGGCCGTCGGTGTCACTATCGTCCACGATCAAGATATTCGGGCGTCTACGACCGGTCATCATCAAGCTCGCCGAAAATTGATCTCGATCGCGGTTCTCATCCCCCGCGAGGGCGTGACGAACTCAATGGTCGCGCCGTACTGCTCGAGCACGGTCCGAGTGATCGTCAGGCCCAGACCCATGCCCTGGCCGAGCACTGGATCGACGATAGGAGTCGTCGACTCGAAGGGCTCGAACCATCGTTCGGCATCGTTCAGTTGCACCGCGATTCCTGTGTTCTCAAGTCTGAAGATGCTGCCGCCCTCGTCTGACTCGTATGCAGATGCCACAATTCGGCCGCCGTCACCCGCCGCCTTGATGGCGTTCGTCAATAGATTGGCGAATACCGCCATTAGCTCTGCCTGGAACATGGGCGGAGACTCAAGCCCCGCCGGGATTTCGTTTCGGATCTTGATGCGGCGACGTTCTGCTGGCCGTTCGACGAGCCGTTCGGCGGATTCAAAGCGTTCGCTTAGAGGCTGCCGAGCTCGCCTTCTGCGCGCATCCGGCGTCACGACGTCGATCAGGTATGCCGCTTGCCGCTCGAGCCGATGTCGGAGGTCTGTTAGGACGCGGTGCGCTTCACCAAGCTGGACGCGCATGGGGCGTGATCCGGGACCTTCAGCTCGCCCCTTATCTTCTCGATCGCTCGTTCGCCAGTCTGGGCTAAGCCGAGCAAGCCGTTTATCTCGTGAGTGAACTGCGCCATCTGGATACCGATTGAGGCAAGGACCGGCAGGAGCTCGTACTCGCGGATGAACGATCTAAGCCGTTCCTCGATGTCGGAGAGCTCGACCTCCACATCCGAAATAGCCAGACTTACGGCCTCGAGATTGCCTGACGCGAGGGACTCGCGTGCAGAGTGCGCACGCTCCCGAGCAGCCGCGAGCATCTCGCGAAAGTCCTCCCTTTGCTGAATGGCCGGCGGCACGTCCGACACTGGCGCGCCGGATCCAGAAGCTCTCGCGGCCGCCGCCGCTTCGCGCTCGGCCTTGCGGCGTGTCCGCGCCTCAGACCGCCCCGCGGCGCGTGCGCGAGCCATGAGGTCAATCCCAACTCGAACATGATTGCGAAGCCGTTCGAACGACTCGTTCGGAACGAAGCCTTCGCGATTCACTAGCGTCTGTAACGACGGCGCGCCGTTGACGCGCAGAAAGACGCCGCCGACATAAGAGTCAGTGACGGCGAGCCCCAAGGCTGCGTTAGGGTCGTCGCCGCCGAGCGCGAGTTCCTCTGTGTTGAGACTCTCAAAGACGCGGACTCGGCGACCGACGTCACGGTCGATCTTCAACCAGTCATTACCGGGCTCCCCGTACGGCATCACGCGGAAGCCCTCCATATACACCCGTATGCCGCTGATGTTGTCGGCCCAGTTGCGGAATGTTTCTGACCCTACGCGCTTGTTGCGGAACAGGATGCGCGCGTCGAAAAATGGGCCGCTGATCGGATCCGGCTGTGCGATTGTGTACGTCTCAGGCCGCGCGTTCGGGTGCTCTTGTCGCTCCGTCTCTGAAGGGGCGATGGCATAGCGGATGTCTCTTGGCGTGGATCTGATCTCGGCGAACCACTGGGCACTACTTAGTAGGTCTTCGTCGTATGCGTCGCCCGATTCAAAGTCACCGGCGTAATCGATCTCGAATCCGCCGATCCGCTCTACGTCATGCACGGTGGGCTCCAGGAACAGCAGTCGCCCGACACTCAGGGGGAGGCGCTCCAGTAACGCTCGCGGTGGTGTGAATGTGCCTGCCTCTGAGAGAAACTGTCCGATTTTGATCTCGGGCCAAGGTTCTCTGAGGTGGTGCAGGCCGATCTCGGTTCCGTGTGACGCCGCCGCCGGAAGGCGCTCTGGCGTCACGATGAGTGCGTTGCCTACGTCGTCGAGAGAGTCATGCTGTTCGATTAGCTCCCAATTGATGTGTGCGCTTACGCCGTCCTTCGTGCCACGTGTCGCGCGCTTGACTGAGCGAACGTCCAAGCTTCGAGCGAGCTTGTGGGCCGCGAGCCGCCCGACGCCTTTCTCGCCCGTGTAGCGCCGTCCAAATACTGGCGACCTACGCTCGCCTGTCTCCTTCGAGCGGGAGGCGATCGTGAGGAATCCGTCCTCGAACTCCTTGGGACTCATCCCGTTGCCGTTGTCCGTAATGACGATGAAGCCGCTGTCGGTCTCCAGCCTCTCGCCGTATACCGTGACTCTCGTTGCGTCAGCGTCGTAGGCGTTCTTGATCAGTTCAACGAGGGCGGTTGAGTCACGGCCAACGAGAAGCTCGCCGAGTTCGCGGAAGATCCGAGTGTCGACGGTGAAGCGCGGTCCTTCTCTGCGCGAGGTCCTCGAACGCGGCGTAGGCGGATGAGCGTCGGACGGCTTCGATGTCCCGGATGCCACAGGGCCACTTTACGCTGCGTTCCCGACCAATCCTGTCCCGGCGAGGCGGGGAAACCACGCCATAGGTCGGGTTGGGAGCGCGTGGCTGGTGGGTTTGAGCCTCGCGGAGCGCATCACATCGGCCGAACCTATCTCGCCCCTCACGCGTAGAGTGACGCAGCTTGCCTCGCCACTCGGTTCAGGGTTTCACGAATGTCGACGATCGGATCGGAAGGATCGAGGTACTCGCCGCGGTTCTCCAACTCTGAGGCAAGCGCGACCGCGTACTCGGAGAAGGCGACCTCATACGCGAGGCGGCGAAAGACCGGATCTTCCACTCCGCGGCCTTGACGGGCAGCCGAGATCTGCGGGTGCTCGAGGTTGATGAAGATCGTGCGCTTCTCGGATTGGTACGTGGCGCGAGCTGACTCGACCCCCTGACTGTCGAACTCGATATGAAAACCGCCGCGTTGGCGAGGCTTCCCGTCCTCTCCTGCTTCTGCGTGTCCCTTTGACTTCCCCTTCTCCTCTGGCTCCACGACGGGATTGAGTCGTCGGGGAAACTTGGACTTGCCCGTGCCGCTTCCGGACGTTGTCTTGCCAACCGCCCCCGTCTCCGCAGTCTCGACCGCTGCTTCATGGCCACCGTAGAGAAAGTCGTCGTCGCCGGCGCCGCCACCCGGCTCTTCGGCTTCGCTCAAGTCGAAGCCTGAGCCTGCGGTGGCCGACCGGACCTTCTGGAGTCGCTTCCGGAAGGCGTCGAAGTCGTTGTTGATGATGGACTCGATCTTGCCCGCTTCCTGTCGAAGCCTCTTTGCCTCTTCAGTCGCTTTGTGTTCGCGCTGAGCCTCCGCAAGCTCCTTACGGACCTTCTCGAGCTTAGGTCCGATGAACGCGTAGATCGCTTTCACGAGTTCGTTGTCGGGATTGAGCTTTACGGAACGTGAGACATCAAAGGGAGGAGGCGCCGTTGTGTCTTCCTCGAGGCGACGAACGTCGAGCTCTCCGAATAGGTACTCCGACATGTCCTTGCCTTCAGTGCCGGCGAGCGTCGTCTCATGCCAGACGCCCTTCGAGAAGATGGAGACCCCACGCAGATCGTCGTCGAGGGGTGACTTGGACACCTTGATCTTCAGCTCGACGTCACCGAGCGTCTTCGCTTCCTCATCGGAAGGGCGGAACGTCTCGACGCGCTCGATCGGCGGCTCCGCGAATTCGCACTCGTGGTTGTTGACGATCACGGTCACATCTCGAGGCCAACGCGCTAGATGGCGCTCGATGTAGTGAATGACAGCAGGCTGATCTAGCGAACGGAGGTGTACGTTCTCGATCTCGATCAGTGTCCCGTTTGCCTGACTTGTTGCGGTCTCTCTCTCGATCGTCTTTACGGGGACTGGATCGACGGAGTTCATCGCCTCGAGGTCAGCACGCCGCAGCTCGACCTTCGTGCGCTTTCCTGCCTTGACTGTAGTGAGCCGCAGGACGTCACCGATTCCAAATGCTGCCGACTTGCCGGTGCCGAACCGTCCTCGACCCGGTTCTCCGGCGAGTCGGTCCGGGTTCTCGCCGTGCATCACGAAGAAGTTGTTGTCGAGGTCGTCCCAGCTCATCCCGCGCCCGTTGTCCTCGATCGTGATTACGTGCCTCTTGCTGTCTAGGCGGACGCGGACGACGGGGCTGACGCTACGATCGACGTACTGGAGGCTGTTCGAGACGTACTCCCACACGACCGTTCGCTCGTTCTTGAATAGAGCCGCTGTTTGCAGAAGGTCGCGAGAAACGTGGCTACGGACGTGAAGTTCTGACGTGCTCATTCCGTCCTTTCGCGAGCTCGCTTAGCGAGCTGTCGCACTGCGGCGCCGAGCTCAGTGTCGGTGCTGAAGCGGTTTTCGATCCGAGCGATTTTCCGCTCGCGCGCTGCGCCTTTCACATAGACGTTGAGTCGGAAGAATGCGTCCGCCTCGTCGATGGTTACACGTTCGATTCCGTACTCCTGAAGATGTGCGAAAGCCTCCGAAACGAGCAGCCGTGCCCGCTCGCGTTCCCACTGACGGTCATCAGGCCGACGTCGCTCAGTGGCTGCTCGCTCGCCGGCGCGGTCGACGTTCTTCCGGGCGAACTCGAGACCCTTTGCGGTCAACATCCATCCCTTGGCATGGGAGCCGATCGTGTAACCGGCCTTAAGCCGTGCGTCCGATAGCGCGACGCGAACCAGCTCTTTGTCGACGCGGTCGCGGTATTTCTGCCAGGCGAACATGCCGGGCGCGATGTCCTCGATCCGTACGGCCACGTCCTCCGTGTCGACCAGCTCTCGCTCGCCCCCTTCGGCATAGAGGGCGAGCGTTGCCGCTTCGGGACGAGTGAGCATAAGGAGTCGGTGAAAGGTTACCGCTGCTTGCAAAATCACACAAGCTGCGATAAGTCTAGTATTGACTGTGTATCCGCGAAAGGATGCTCCACTCGCCCCCCAGGTGCTGGCCTCGTTCTTCGGAGATAGGCTCGTAAGCCGCTCGACTGCTCGACGGTACGGACTTCCAGAGGACCTGCGACTTCGCGACCTTGATGCAGGCGTCTGGGAACGGTTTCCGCCAGAAAGCATCCGACCGCTGGCGTCCGAGGTGGTGGCCGCGACCCGCGAGCTGTTTCCCGAAATCGCCGCGTCCGGCGAGCCGGCGCCGATTGACCCATCAGGAAAGGGCTTATCGTTGCGCGCCAGCAACGCATTCTTTCGGGCTGGGCTGCTCGGCACACCCTGGCTTACCAAGGTGCCTCTGGGCACGCTTGCCCGGGAGCCTGGCACCGGCCCGAAGACGTTGCTGGAGTGGTTGGTTGCGGGGGATCTTCTCGTGGGGCCTACGGAAGACGATGCGAATCACGAGGCGGACGTATCTCGTGAACGGCGAACGCGATCGCGCGCTGTTCGGAAGGCCGCGGACGCGATTCGTCGGCGACGCTGGTCGGAACGTGTCCGGGCTACAGACCTACGGCTCGGGCATCGTCTTGAAACTCTTCGCGGCGGCGTTGCGACCGCTCGCGAAGCCGCCGAGCGTCTCGAGACGGATCTCTTTACGGCCGCTGCTGCTCGCACGAAAGTGCGCCAGCTTCGGGAGTTCTTGGCTGAGGCGGAGCGATTGCGGCGCATTCAGCTTGAGGACGAGCTTGGCCAAATCTTGGGTGACGCGGTTGGTGCGAGTTCGAGGAGTGCGAATGCTGTGAAGCTGCGTCTCGGGCTCAGCGGCGAACCTCCGCTAACCCTCTCGCATGCTGGTGAGCGCGTCGGCCTCACGCGCGAGCGGGTGCGGCAAGTTGAGCGGCGCTTCGTCGATGTGGTACGCAAGTCAAGAACGTGGACCCCGGTACTCGAGAAGGTCCTGAAGGTCATGGCAGACGCGGGACCGATCACGACTGTGGATGGGCAAGCCCTCTTACTCGATAAGCGTTTGGTGCGCAGTCCCTTTTCGATCGACTCCATTCTCAGGGCCGCTCAAGTCTTCGAACTCGAGCCGGGATTCGACTTCGACCGCGACGCAAACGTCATCTACCGCAGCGGATCGAGCATGTCGCTGCGACTAGTAGCGTCCGAAGCTCGACGGTTGACGACGCATTGGGGGGCGGCGACCATCGACGCACTGCGCTTCGAACTCGGTGATCGCGGCGCAAGTGAAACCGAGCCGGCCTTGCTCCGCATTCTCTTGGGAGCCGTGCCGAATCTCGAGTGGCTTGATGAAGAGAAGGAGTGGTTCTGGGTCAAGGGCACGAGTCGCAACCGCCTTCTCAACCAAGCGGAGAAGATCATTGCAGTGGCTGGGTCGATTGGAATCGCCGAGCTTCGAGAGGGCGTCGGGCGCTTCTACAGAATGGACGGATTCCGCCCTCCGCGAGAGGTGCTTGCTCAACTCTGCGTGCAAGCGGGCCTGTGCCGCCGTGAAGGAGATCTGATGATCGAGACGCCGAGCGTGCGTGCCTGGGAGGATGTCCTCGGTTCAACGATCGAGAGGCGGATCGCTGAGGTCTTGTTTGAGCACGGTCCGGTTATGCGCCGCGACGACCTCGAAGACATCGCAGTGAATGAGCGCGGTGTCAACAGGAGCAGCTTCTACGTCTACCTGGGGTACTCGCCGATTATCGCGAGGTACGCGCCGGGCGTGTACGGGCTTCGTGGTGCCCGAGTGAGCGCCGGCGAGGTGAATGCGCTCATTCCGCCGCGAGCGAAGACGCAGCGGCTGATCGATCATGGATGGACGAGCGATGGGCGAGTCTGGATTGCGTACAAGATGTCGGAGGCCGCACTCACTGCGGGCGTGCTCTCCGTGCCAGCGGCGCTTCAGGAATTCGTGGCGGGCTCCTATTTACTTTTCTCTGAGCAAGATCGGCCAGTCGGAACGCTCGTCATCAAAGGGAATCACATGTGGGGCGTCAGCCCGTTCTATCGGCGATGGGGAGTCGAAGAGGGTGATTTCGTGGTGGTGACGATCGACATCAATGCATCGCGAGCAACGATCGTCAGCGGTGGAGAAGAGATGCTTCTCCGATTCCAGGAGGGTGATTGAAGCTGACCGCCGGGATGACGCCACAGGCGGAAGGCAGGTGGTCGGGGATTCGACCCCGCAGACGGCGAAAGCGAGAGCGTGCCGGAAGCTCGCATGGTGAGCGGGAGAGTGAGCGAGCGCCAGGACGGCTGAAACTGGCAAGCGGGCCGGAAGCGGAAAGCAGGCCGGTAGCCGGGTCTTTGCGGCACCGGCCCGGGTCTCAGGAAGCTCGCCTCGCTCCCGCCCCGCTCTTTCATTTCTGATCGCGAAACTGAAATAGCTCCGGCCGCTGCTCTCTACGCGCCTTCAACAACAAGCTGCCGGACAGACCTTCCTCTGACAGACCTTGCTTCTCCAGATGCCCTTCATTGGGTTCCAGACCACCGACCCTCACGCACGCTCCGGCTCATCCGTCGCCCACCTTCGCTCCCGCGGTTCCTGACCACTCGCTCGAACGCCCCAGGCAGAGGGAGAGTGGTCAGGAATCCGACGTCGCAGACGGCGGAAGCGGGAGCGAGCGGGAAACCCGCATGGTTGAGCCGGAGCGGGCGTGAGGCGAAGGGGGCACCGGCTGGCATTCCACCTGGCACCCCGACCCAACCCGGATGCCAGGTGGAATGCCAGCGTTCGGGCGCCGGGCTGAAGGCCAAAGGATCCTTTGCCTAACCGGCGGTCAAGCTAAGGAAGACGGCCCATCGTTAGCCTTCTGTGCGTTTGGCGCACCGATCGGTGCGTTATGCGCACGGTTCGGCCGCGCGCCGGTGCCGCCGGTGCCGGAAGGAACCGGCGTCGGGATGCTGAACATCTCGAATCGAGATGGCTAACATCCCGCCTATGGAGCCTCTGGAGCAGCGGCGCACCCATGAACTCCTGGCGGCGCTGGGCGAGCAGCTCGCTGCTCGCGGCACGCGCGTCGAGCTCGTCGTGATCGGCGGCTCGGCGCTGCTGGCGCTGGGACTGATCAGCCGGTCGACGCGCGATATCGACATCGTCGGCCTGTTCTCGGCCGAGGGCGTCGTCGACCCTCGGCCGCTGCCGGAGCCCCTGCTTGAGGCTGCGGCGCGTGTTGCTCGCGACTTCGCCCTGCCGGCCGACTGGCTCAACGCGGCTCCGGCCTCGTTGTTGGACTTCGGTCTGCCGGAAGGCTTCGTTGCTCGGCTCGAGCGTCACGACTACGGGCCGTCGCTCACGGTCCACTTCGCCGGCCGGCTCGATCAGATCCACTTCAAGCTGTACGCAATGGTCGACCAGGGCGCCGGCAAACACGAGGCGGACCTGCGTGCGCTGGAACCAACCGCCGAGGAGCTGCTCCACGCGGCACGCTGGACGCGCACGCACGATCCCTCGCCGGGGTTCCGGCAGGAGCTCGTCGCCGCGCTCGCCCATCTTGGAGTCGAGGATGCAGCTGTCGACCTTTAGGGACACGGTTCGGCGCGAGCTGAACACGTTCGCGTGGGACCAGTGGGCGCAGCTTGGTGTCTTCGCGCCCACCAGCCGACGGGACAGGGCGGCTGCCGATCCAGAGTCGCTGTTTCTCTTCTCGCTCGAGATCGGACGCGACGACCCTCGCCTGTTCGACGAGGTGCTGGACTGGCTGCTGACGAATCAGTCGTTGATCAGCGTGCAGCGGCTGCGGAACCTCTGCGTCGACGGAGATGACCGCGATCTCGTCGAGAGCGCACTGGGGTGGGTGGCACGTTGGCAGTCGCGCGCCCGGCTTCCGCGGCCTTCGCAGCACGTGGGCGAGCAAGCTCCGCGGACACTCTTCCGTACGTTCACACGCCAGGTGCAGAATCCCGACCCGGCCTTCGCCGCTGTCGGGTTGCTGAAGCCCGATAACGAACCGAGTCGGAAGTCGCGGCCGCCGGACCCCCGAGCGCCGATCGGCTTCGCGTTTCGGATGCGGCTGCTCTTCGGCGTCGGCAGTCGCGCGGAGGTCGTCCGCTACCTCTTCACCAATCCGTCGAACGACGGCTCCGCGCAGCGGATTGCAGAATCTGCCGGCTACGCCAAGCGAAACGTCAGTGAGACGCTGAATGCGCTCGCGGAAGCGGGAATCGTGCTCGTCTACGACCTTGGCAACGAGCACCGTTACGCGCTGAACACTCTGGGCTGGAACCAGCTCCTCGCTCTGTCGGCGGAGACGTGGCCGACTCATCGCGACTGGGTTCATCTGTTGCGCGCGCTCCGACGACTGAGTAGATGGCTAGAGGAGTCCCGGCTGGAGGAGTTGACCCCGTACATGGTCGCGAGCGAGGCACGCGAGCTAGTGGTCGAGATCGAGGCCGACCTCAACATCGCAGGGATCGCAACCTCCACAATCGCGGAGGGCACCGGCGAGCAGTACTGGGAGACGTTCACCGACATCGTTCAGCGCGCGCTCGCCTCACTCAACACCTGGTCGACCTAGAGCGTCGAGCAGGGTCGCCCGATCAGGGCGCGCAGTGCGAGCAATCCGCAAGGGCCGCGCCGAGGCTGTTGCGCGCCCACGCGTCGAGAACGGCTCGGTCGTCCGCGCAGACCTTGGCGTAGTCCTTCGTCCAGACCGCGCCACGAGACGGCGTCCCGCTGACGAACGCGCAGCTTGCTCGATGGAGCTTCAGGTAGGCGGCGGTCGGCGTCGCGGCGTGTGTTGACGACGAAGCCCGACGGGTGGTCGCGCACCCACGTCAGGTAGCCGTCGTCGTCATCGACGAACTCGACCAAATCGCTCACGAGCACAGCGGGCGCTTCATCTCTCGGCGGCGCGCTCGGCACTCCCGGCCCGAGGGACGCGGTCGCGATCGAGGGAGCGACCCGGACGGGTTCGACCGTGCGGAAGTAGATCCACCAGACCATGTCGAATAGGTCGATCAGCGTCCGGGTCGGCTCGCTTGCTGCGAGCGCCGTCCAGGTGTCTCGGTTTTCGGGTCGGGCGATGTCGAAGGCGATCCAGTCGAGAGCCTCCCGGACCCGGCTCGCCGCGTAGACGCTGTCGGCGAGCGAGGGGCTATCGGGCCAGAGTGGATTCATGTACGCACCGAAGATCGCCTGGTTGTCGATGATCGGGATCAGGGCCGGCCGTTTCTTGTGCAGAACCTTGGAGGCGACCGAGGCGGCGAAGCCGGGCCACCGCGCGACGTCCTCGATCAGCTCGGCCAGCTGTTGCCGTTCGGAAGGTGTCGTGTCCTGCAGCGGCTTGTCGGGCAGCGTGGCGAGGTTGAGCTCGGAGCCGTGATCCTGGACCGCGACGAAGGCAGTCGAACCGACGCGGGAGTTGATCAGGATGGTGACCGCAAGGTCCTCAGGGACGAGCCGGTCGGGCGGCGTGCAGGAGATGTGGTCGAGGTACCGGGTGCCGATGTCCTGCCCGTAGGCAACGAGCAACTCTTCCGCGTCGGCGACCGACCGATCGAGCCTGCCTGCCCCGAAGATCAGGTCCATGACGCGATGATCGCGCGCCGAGCCAGGAGCCTGTCAAGCGTCTGCATGGCAGGACCGGGAGGCAGGAGCACGGGAGCGGCGCCCGGCCGGAGCTCAGTTGTCAAAGATCGGTGCCTTCGGCGCGCCAGAGGCACGGTCGAAGCTTGCTCCTGAGCCTGACTCGGGGCTGACGTCTTCCTGACTTCGGGGACTGTTAGGTCCTGGGTGATCTGAGACAGATCGTTCTCGGTACATCTGCGACGTTCGTGGGACTTGTGAGACACCGCCGATCGTGTCCTCAGCCTTGCCTTCCAAGCGAGTTGGGAGGTGGGCGTGGCGCTCAAGGTGGTGTCGATGGAAGAGCTCAAGCTGGTCGTGTTGTTGGAGCCGGAGCGGACCGGCGCGTCGGTGGCCGAGGTCTGCCGCCGGCATGGGATCTCGCGGGCGAGCTTCTACCGCTACCGGCGGCGCTACCTCGATGAGGGCGTCGAAGGTCTGGAGCCGCGTTCGCGGCGGCCGCGCAGCTCGCCGGGGCAGATCGACGCCTTGCTCGAGGTGGAGATCGTGACGATGCGCAAGCGGCATCCGCGCTGGGGTGCGCGTCGGATCCACGCCGAGCTCGCACGTGCCGGTTGGGAGCCGCCGGCGGTCGGGACGATCCATCGGGCGCTCAAGCGCAACCACCTGGTCGCTGCGCAGCCGCCGCGGCGGCGCAAGGCGGACAAGCGCTTCGAGCGCGAGTACGCGAACGACCTCTGGCAGATCGACGCCACCCAGATCCCGCTCGCCGACACTGACCCGGTCTGGGTCGTCGACGTCCTCGACGACCACGCGCGCTTCCTGCTGGCCGCGCTCGCGGTCGCAAGCCCGACCGGGGAGGCGGCCTGGGCCTGCTTTGTCGCCGCCAGCGCCGCCTACGGGCTGCCGCGCCAGCTGCTCTCCGACAACGGGCTCAGCTTCACCGGCCGCCTCTTCGGCGTCCAGGTCGCCTTCGAGCGCAAGCTGGCCGAGGCAGGCGTCGAGCTGATCAACGCCGCCCCCGCGCATCCGCAGACGCTCGGCAAGCTCGAACGCTTCCACCGCACCCTGAAGGAATGGCTGCAAGACGAAGGGCCAGCGCTCGACCTCGAGCACCTGCAGCTACTGCTCGACCGCTTCCGCGCCCACTACAACAGCGAACGGCCCCACCAAGGAATCAACAACCAAACCCCCGCCGAGCGCTACCAGCCCGGCCGCCAAGTCAACGAGCGCCTCGGCGAGCTTACGCTCGCCGAGGCGGACAAGACCCCCAGCTACCCGCCGCACGCGCAGCTGCGAAAAGTCGACGGACGCGGCATCGTCGGCTACGACGGACTCGGGATCATCATCCCCCGCCGCTACGCCGGCGCCACCGTCCGCGTCCTCGAAGTCGGCGAACTCGTCCACATCTACCTCGGCGACCAACTCATCCGCGCCCTCGCCCCCGACCGCAGCAAGCGCTACCAAAAGCTCGGCAACCGAGGAAGGAGACGCCCCTAGCAACAACCCTGTCCCACAACTCCCAAACACGCGGTGTCTCACTTGACCCGCGAACAAACACCTGACTTCGGGGACCTGCCGATGGCCTGTTAGGTCCTGGCTGATCTGAGGTCCTGGGTGATCTGAGACGGAGGCCCGCAGACCCGGCCGTTCAAACCCCGCCGTTCAAGCCAAGTCAGCCCGACGTCAGGCAGAAGTCAGGCTCGGGGGGCATGGTCATACGCCGCCCTCGCGGCCTCGAAGCCGCGCCCGACCTGGAGGTGACGCTTGAGCCAGCCTGAACGCCTGCTTCTGACGGTGAGCGAGGTCGCGGAGGCGACCGGGCTCTCCTCGAACGCCGTCTATCGCGCAATCGCCGCCGGCGAACTGCGGGCCTCGAAGCTGCGGCGGCGGCTGCGCGTCCAGCGCGCCGATCTCGACGCCTGGATCGACTCGAACGTCGTCTGCGCCCGCGCCGCAGACGAGCCTGGGCCGGCCCGCCTGCTCCGGGCCGGCCGCACCGGGCGAGGGCTGCGCGACCTCCTCGAGGTCGGTGGCTGAGTGGCCGGTCGGTCGGGCAGACTGCGCCCATGCGATCTCGCACTCGGAGAGGGGGTGATGCAAGAGTGATCGAGAAGCGCACGTTGGACAACGGGCGCAGGCAGTATCGCGTCCAGTGGCGGGACGGCGGCCGCGGCTCGAGGCAGCACGTGAAGTGCTTCGACCGGCACGAGGACGCCGTCCGGTTCGAGACGGAGATCCGCCGCCGCAAGCAGCTCGGAGAGCTCGCCGTGTATGAGGCGAGCAAGGTGACGCTCGACGAGTTCGCGCGCGAGTGGTGGAGGCGCTACGCCTCGACCGAGCTGGCCCGGAAGACGCAGGAGCGCTACGCGTCGATCTGGGACCTGCACGTCCTGCCGCGGCTCGGCGGCCTCCAGCTCCGGCAGCTGACGCCGGGGCTCGTGGCGGAGTTCCAGTCGGAGCTCCGGGCGGCGGGGGTCGGCGAGCCGACGATCCGGAAGACGCTCGCACTCCTCCAGGCGGTCTGCCGCGAGGCGGTGACCTGGGGGCGGCTCGGGTCGAACCCGGTCAAGCCGGTCCGCAAGCGGGCAGTCGTCCGCAAGCGGTCGGTGCGGCCGCTGACCCCGGCGACGGTGGAGCGGTTGCGGCAGAACATGCCGCCCCGCGATGCCGCGCTCGTGTCGGTGCTCGCCTACGCCGGCCTTCGGCCGGGGGAGGCGCTCGCCCTGACCTGGGGTCACGTCCGCGAGAGGACGATCCTCGTCGAGCAAGCAGTCTCCTATGGCGAGGTGAAGTCGACGAAGACGCGGGCGACCCGCTCTGTGCGGATGCTCGCTCCGCTGAAGGTAGAGCTGGCGGAGCTGCGGATCCGCGAGGCGCGACCGCTCGATGAGCGGTTCGTCTTCCCGGCGCACGACGGCCGGCCGTGGGACGAGGACGACTGGGCGAACTGGCGCAGTCGCGTCTTCAGGGCGGCCGTGAAGGAAGCCGGACTGATCGATGTCCGGCCGTACGACCTGCGGCACTCGTTCGTGTCGCTGCTGATCGCAGAGGGACGCTCGATCGTCGACGTGGCCCGCCAGGCGGGGCACTCGGCGACGATGGCGCTCGACACCTACGGGCACGTCTTCGACGAGCTCGACGGTGCCAAGCCAGTAAACGCGGAAGAGGCAATCTGGGAGGCCCGAAAGCCTCGGTGCTACCTGGGTGCTACCTCTGATTGCGCAAGCGTTGCCGTTGAGAGCAACGTGATCCCGCTCTTTGCGGGCGTTTCCTGAAGCCCTCTGACGGACTCGAACCGTCGACCCCCTCCTTACCATGGAGGTGCTCTACCAACTGAGCTAAGAGGGCAGGCGGCGCACAGTCTACCGCCCGCCTTGATGCAGATCCCCGTACGGGAAAGCCGCACACCGATCAGCAGCGGTACCGATGGTCGCCCCCCGCGGGTGGGCGACGGTCGCCGGGAAAGGGGTGATCGGATGGCAATCGGCCGGAAAGACCTGGCCGCGACGGGACTCACGGTCCTGGCGGTGCTCGTCTACTTCGCGACCCACGAGGGCTGGAACGTCTGGCTCATCGGCGGCAGCCACCGCTGGGCGGCTGGGGCGATCCTCGCCCTCGGCTGGGCAACCTGCACGCTCGGCTCGCCCGGCAAGAGCACAGCGGCGAAGTCGCTCGGGACCCTCGGCGCGCTCGCGCTCGGGCTCGCCATCATCGCGCTCGTGACGGGCTCGCTGATCCCGCTCGCGCTGCTCGTCGTCGACGACGTCCTGCTCTGGGCAATCTCGACGTTCCGCCACGGCTGGCACGCACCGCACGCGCCTGCCGCTCGCTAGAAGCCGTTATCGTCGGCCGTGATGCGCGCGCGCCGCACGCTCACGGTCGTCGGCTGCCATGCCGGCGGCGAGGTCGGCAACGTCGTCGTCGGCGGCGTCCTCCCGCCGCCGGGTGAGACGGTGTTCGAGCGGATGCAGGCGCTGCGCGCCGACGACTCGCTGCGCCGGCTGCTCCTGCACGAGCCGCGCGGCAGCGTCGCCGTGCACGCGAACCTGATCGTGCCGCCGTCGCAGCCGGACTGCGACGCCGGCTTCATCATCATGGAGCCCACCGAGTACCCGGCGATGTCCGGCTCGAACACGATCTGCGTCGCAACCGTGCTGCTCGAGACCGGCATGGTCGAGATGCGCGAGCCCGAGACGACGCTGCGGCTCGAGGCACCTGCGGGCGTGGTCGAGGTTCGCGCGGCCTGCCGCGACGGCCGCTGCGAGAGCGTCGAGCTGACGAACGTCCCCTGCTTCGCCGACCGGTTGGACGCGCCGCTCGAGGTCGACGGTCTCGGCACGCTCACTGTGGACGTGGCGTTCGGCGGCATGTGGTACGCGATCGCCGACGCGCATGCGCTCGGCTTCGCGCTCGAGCCGGCCGAGGCGCGCGAGCTATCGCTCGCCGGCGAGCGGATCCGCGCCGCCGCACGCGAGCAGCTTCCGTGCGCGCACCCGGAGAACGCCGAGATCGCGGGCGTGAGCATCGTCGAGATCGCAGAGCCCTGGCGTGGCGTCGGCGCCGTCACGAAGAACGCCGTCGTCGTCGCACCCGGCCGGCTCGACCGCTCCGCCACCGGCACCGGCCTCTGCGCTCGCATGGCGGCGCTGCACGCGCGCGGCTCCATGCACGCCGGCGACGCGATGACGCACGCCTCCGTCCTCGGCTCGACCTTCGACGGACGCATCGTCGCGGAGACGACGGTCGGCGGCCGGCAGGCGATCGTGCCCGCGGTCCGCGGGAGCGCCTGGATCACCGGCATCACGCAGGTGCTCGTCGACCCGACCGACCCGTTCCCGGAGGGCTACCTGCTCTCGGATACGTGGCCCGGCGGCGACACGCAGTGACGGTGCGCGTCGAGGAACTCCTCGACCGCCGCCGCGAAGCCGTCCACGTCGGCCTCCTCGAGCGGTAGCGAGAGCGCGATGAACCCGCGGCGCGCGTACGAGTAGCCGCGCTCCAGCAGGTGCAGGTGCAGGAGCGTGCGCAGCTCGGCGGCGTCCGGCAGGTCCGAGATCCGCCGCACGGGGCCGCGGGCGAAGTGGAGGCCGACGAGCGAGCCGTAGCCCGTGGCGACGAACGTGAGCTCCTCGCGGGCGGCGAACGCGTTCAGCCGGTCGCGCAGCCGGTCGCCGAGCCCGTTCAGGCGCTGCATCTCCGCTTCGGTGAAGACGCGGGTGAGCCCGGCCGCACCCGCCGCCATCGTCACGACGGCGTTGTTGAACGTGCCCGCGTGCTGGAGGGCGTCGGGCCGTGCCGGGTCGAAGCGGCTCATCAGGTCGGCGCGGCCGCCGAAGGCCCCGAACGCAAGCCCGCCGCCGAGGTACTTCCCGAGCGTCGTCAGGTCGGGCACGATCCCGAGCACCGACTGGAGGCCGCCCGCGGCGAGCCGCGAGGTCATGATCTCGTCGAAGACGAGCATGACCCCGTTCGCGGCCGTCGCCTCGCGCAGCGACCGCAGGAACGAAGGCTCGCCCGGAATCGCGCCCGCCGACCCCTGGAGCGGGTCGACGAGGACCGCCGCGAGCTCGTGCGCGTGCTCGGCGATCAGGCGCGTCGCCGTCTCCGCGTCGTTGTACGGCGCGACGACGAACGGGAACGGCGCGTTGATCGGCGAGCCCTCCGCCGCGACGAAGTAGAAGACGCCGCCGTGGTAGCCGCCCTCGAAGACCATGATCTTCTGCTTCCCCGTCGCGACGCGGGCGAGCGAGAGCGCGAACAGGTTCGCCTCCGTCCCCGAGTTGCAGAACCGCACGAGCTCGAGCGACGGGAAGCGAGCACAGATCGCCTCCGCGAGCGCCAGCTCGTGGCGGTTCGGCGCCCCGAAGACGAGCCCGTCGGCGAGCGCGCCCCGGATCGCCTCGAGGATCACGGGATGCGAATGGCCGTAGAGGCCGGCCGTGTACTCGCCGAGGAAGTCGAGATAGACGTGCCCGTCCGCGTCGGTCAGCCGCGCCCCTTCGCCGCGCACGATCGTGAGCGGAAACGGCGGGACGTGCAGGACGGAGCGCGTATTGCCGCCCGGCATGACGCGCGCCCGCTCCTCGTGCAGCCGGCGGGACTCGGGGTTCGCCTGGACGTAGCGGCGCTCGGCCTCGGCGAGCAGCGCAGCCACTTCGGCATCCGCTAATACTTCCGCCATGTGTCGGAATATACGCACGCTCCACAACTTCGAGCCGCCGACGACGGAGGACGAGATCCGCGCGGCGGCCGTGCAGTACGTCCGCAAGGTCAGCGGCATGCAGAAGCCGTCGCACGCGAACGAGACGGCCTTCGAGCAGGCGGTCGATGCCGTCGCCGGCGCGACCGAGCGGCTGCTCGCACAGCTCGTCACCGTTGCGCCGCCGCGTGACCGGGAGGTCGAGGCGGCGCGCCGCCGCGCCCGCGCGGCGGATCGTTTCGGCCACGCCGCATAAGACATAAAGGGGGAGTCGCATGGCAGGCACGGGCACGCCCGTCGTATTCGTTCACGGACTCTGGCTGCACGCCGACTCGTGGGGCAGCTGGGTCGACCTCTTCCAGGAGTCGGGCTACGCGCCGCAGGCCCCTGGCTGGCCGGGCGACGGGGCGACCGTCGAGGAGACGCGGAAGCAGCCGGACCGCGTCGCCGGCTACGGGATCGGCGACGTCGTCGACCACTACGCCCGCATCGTCGGCTCGCTCGAGACGAAGCCGATCGCGATCGGTCACTCGTTCGGCGGCCTGATCGTCCAGCGGCTGCTCGGTCAGGGACTCGCCGCCGCCGCCGTGGCGATCGACCCGGCCCCGATCAAGGGCGTCATGTACCTGCCGCCGTCGGCGCTGAAGGTCGCCGGGATCGCGCTGCGGAACCCCGCCAACCGGAAGCGCGCCGTCGCACTCACGGCCGAGCAGTTCCGCTACGGCTTCGGCAACGCCCTCTCGGAGGCGGAGTCGAACGAGCTGTACGAGCGCTGGACGATCCCCTCGCCGGGCAAGCCGCTGTTCGAGGCCGCGATCGCCAACTTCGCGCCGAACTCTCCCGCCAGGGTCGACACCCGCAACGCGACGCGCGGACCGCTGCTGATCACCGCCGGCGGCAAGGATCACACCGTGCCGGCCGCGATCAGCCGGGCGACGCTCAAGCTGTACCGCAAGTCGCACGCACCGATCCAGCTGAAGGAGTTTCCGGACAAGGGCCACTCGCTCGCGCTGGACAGCGGCTGGCGGGAGGTCGCCGACGTCGCGCTCGCCTGGCTCAAGGGGCACTCGCTCTAGCGTCCGCTCGGTAGTTCCCCGCAGGGCGGTTGCGGCTTCGCCCGGATGAAACGGCCGTGGGGAAGCGCCCTGTGAGCGTATGAGGCGAGCGGCCCTCTGCGGCGTCGGTGTCCTGATCCTCTCTCTCGCCTGCGGCTGGTCGACGCAGGCGTCCGCGCGCACCGTACAGACGTCGAGGCTGAGCGCAACGGACCCGGTCACCGGCAGCTGGCTGCTGAGCTCGAGACGATCCGACCTCCCGTCGATGCCGCTGCACACGATCGCGGCGGCGGGGGACGGCTTCGACCTCGTCACGACGGCGCCCTACAAGTCGGGCGCCCCGCAGGGCGTCACGTTCTCCGTCCTCGAGCGCGCGTCGGCCTACGACGACAACCCGCAGTGCACGATGACCGCCGGGACGGTGATCGGCCACTTCCGCTACACGGGGACGGTCTCCGGCGTCCGCCAGTACTCGGCCCAGTTGCTGAAGGCCCAGGTGCCGGGCGCCTGCGCGCTCATCGGTCTGCAGGGCCCGTATTACGCCCACCTCGCCCGGTGGTCGGACCCGGCGCAGAATCCGCCGCTCGCCGACGGTCCGTACAACCGCCTCTGCATCGACGACGCACCCGGCAGCGGCTGCTACGTCGCCTTCGACCGCAAGGGCGGCACGACGGCGCCGGCCGCCACCCCGGTCAAGGCGCCCCTGACCGGGCTCGTTCCCCGGAACCCGAAGATCCCGCCCGACAAGCGCTTCAAGAGCGACCACACCCCGCCGACGGTGAAGGCCGTTGCGAGCTCCGGGACGCGCGGGAGCACGTTCTACCTCCAGTACTACTCGAAGGACGACCGCGGCTTCGCCGGCGAGACGTACGCGATCTTCAGCGGAACGAAGCTGCTCAAGAAGTGGGGGGTCCTCGCAGGCGAGCGCGATGGTCGGCTCCAGCGAGGACCCGCCACTCTTCCCTCGACGATCAGCGGCTCGCTGACGTTCTGCGTGGGGGCGCAGGACCTCAACGGCAACCGCAGCCGCTGGAGCTGCGCGCCGCTGACGATCGGCTGAGCTCCTCGATCCCGCGACGGACCGGCGGCGCCTCGCCCGTTAGGCTGCGCGGCTGAAGCCGAGACGAGGAGGAGATGTGGAGCAGGGCACGCGCCCGATGACCGGCATACCCGCTTCCGAGCTGCAGTCGCGGCGCGAGCGACTGCTCGAGCACGTGCGGCGTGAAGGCCTGACGGGCTACGTCCTCTTCGACGCCGGCTACATCCAGTACTTCACGAGCTTCGGCTTCCTCTCGACGGAGCGTCCGGTCGTCTTCGCGCAGAGCGCGGCGGGGGAGATGGCCGTGTTCGTACCCGAGTTCGAGGTCGAGCGGGTGCGCGCCGAGACGGCGTTCGAGCGCGTCGAGTCGTACCCCGAGTACCCCGGGACAGAGCATCCGATGCGGATCCTCGGGCGCGTGCTCGCCGACCTCGGCGTCAAGGGCTCGGTCGGCGCCGACCAGGACGGCTACCCGGGCATCCTCGGCTACCAGGGCCCGCCGCTGAGCGAGGCGGCGTCGTGCACGGTGACGCCGATCGCGGCCGTGATCGAGCCCATGATGGTGCGGAAGAGCGAGAACGAGATCGGGCTGATCAGGGAGAGCGCGCGCTGGTGCGAGCACGCACACCGGCTGCTGCAGGAGTACACGAGACCCGGCGTGACCGAGGCCGAGGCGAGCCTCCGGGCAGGGCACGAGGCGACGCTCGCGATGCTGCAGGCGCTCGGCGACCGGTACGGGGGCCAGCAGGCCTCGGCCGACGGCGCGTCCGCCGGCTACCGCGGCCAGATCGGCAGGCGCAGCTCGTGGGCGCACGCGGTCGCCCACAACATCGAGTTCCAGCGCGGGCGACGTGCTCGTGACCGAGACGAGCGCGCCGGTCTGGGGCTACAACGCGGAGCTCGAGCGGGCGATGATCATCGGGCCGCCGACCGGCGAGATGCGCCGCCTCTTCGACCACACGGTCGCCGCGCAGCAGGTCGCGTTCGACGCGCTCCGCCCCGGCGTCACCTGCGCCGACGTCGACGGCGCCGTCATGCGCTACTTCGAGGAGAACGACCTGCTGCCCTACTGGCGGCAGCACGTCGGCCACGCGATCGGCCTGCGCAACCACGAGGCGCCGTTCCTCGACCTCGGCGACCACACGCCGGTCGAGCCGGGGATGGTGTTCACGATCGAGCCGGGCCTCTACGACGCCGAGATCGGCGGCTTCCGCCACTCCGACACGGTCGTCGTCACCCCCGACGGCATCGAGATGCTCACCGACTACCCGAGCGACATCGAGAGCCTCACGATCCCGGCTTCGTAAATGAATGGGGGCGGGAGGATTCGAACCTCCGTAGGCTGAGCCGACGGGTTTACAGCCCGTTCCCTTTGGCCGCTCGGGCACACCCCCTTGGGGGACGGCATTGTAGCTTTGCGGTTGTGAGCGCGTTCGACGTCGCCGTCATCGGCGCCGGGCCGGCCGGCTCGACCGCCGCCTACCGCCTCTCACGCGCGGGCGCGCGTGTGTTACTCGTGGACAAGGCCGTCTTCCCGCGAGACAAGCCGTGCGGCGGCGGCGTCACCGGGCGGGCGGCGCGGCTGCTGCCCGTTCTCGCTCGAGCCGGTGGTCGAGGACCGGATCGAGCGGCTCGAGTGCCGGCTCCGCTACGGCCGCCGGTCCCGGTTCGTGCGCACGGCCCGCGAGCCGCTCGCGCTGATGACGCAGCGCCGCCGGCTCGACCACTTCCTGCTCGAGCAGGCCGCGGCCGCCGGGGCCGACGTGCGCGACGGCGTCAAGGTGGCCGACGTCCGCCCGGACGGGCTCACCGTCGACGGGGAGGAGGTCCAGGCGCGGCTCGTCCTCGGCGCCGACGGCTGCAACGGCACCTCGGCCCGGGCGCTCGGCCTCGCCGAGGAGGTCTTTCACGGTGTCGCGCTCGAGGCGAACTTCCCGTACGAGCCGCGGTTCGCCCGGACGATGGTGCTCGAGATCGGCGCCATCCGGGGCGGCTACGGCTGGATCTTCCCGAAGGGCGACCACGTCAACCTCGGCGTCGGCGGCGACGAGGCCGAGGCCCCCCGCCTGCGGGACGAGCTGCGGAATCTCTGCCGGGCCTACGGGATCGACCCCGGCGCCGCCTCGGGGCTGCGAGGCTACCGGCTGCCGCTACGCCGGCCGCAGAGCCGCCTCGCCCGCGGCTCCGCCGCGGTGATCGGCGACGCCGCCGGTCTCGTCGACCCGTTCTCCGGGGACGGCATGTACGAAGCGTTCCTCAGCGCCCAGCTCGCAACCGAGGCTGCGCTGGACGTGCTCGCCGGCCGCACGGCCGGGCTCGAGCCGTACGAGCAGGCCGTCGCGCGCCGGATCACGCCTCTCACCGCAGCCGGCTGGGGCGCGAAGATCGCCTTCGAGCGCTTCCCGCGCACGACGTTCGCGGTCGCGCGCCTGCCGGTCACCTTCCGCGCCCTCGAGCAGCTGCTGCTCGGCGAGCTCGGCGAGCCGGCCGCTGCCCGCGGGCTGAAGAAGGCGGCGATCCTCCTCCTCTACGGCGTCGCCAGGCGTGCCGGCGACCCCGGCAGGGCCTACCGGGCCGCGCCGGCGTAGAGCGCTAAAGCTTCCGCCTCCCGCGGCCGATCCCCCATTCGAGCCGCATGGATCTCAACGGTCTGCTCAGACGCGCCGTGGAACTCGGCGCCAGTGACGTCCACTTGAAGCTCGGCCAGCCGCCGATCGTCCGTCGCGACGGCGAGCTCGGCGGCTCTCGAGGGCGCCCAGCCCGTGGGCGAGAACGAGCTCGAGGGCGTTCTGAACATCATCGGGGCGCGCTCGCCCGAGAAGCTCCAGCACTTCCACGACGCCGGCGACCTCGACATCGCCTACCAGGACGAGGATCTGCCCCGATTTCGCGTCAACGCGTACCGGCAGCGGGGCTCCATCTCGTTCGCGTTCCGCGTCATTCCGAGGACGGTGCCGAGCTTCGAGCAGCTGAGCCTGCCGCCCGGCGTGCAGAAGCTCGCCGGAGGAGCACCGCGGCCTGATCCTCTGCACCGGCGCCACCGGCTCGGGGAAGACCACGACGCTCGCGGCGATTATCGACTTCATCAACCGGACGCGGCGCCAGCACATCATCACGATCGAGGACCCGATCGAGATCCTCCACCCCGACCACGGCTGCATCGTCAACCAGCGCGAGGTCGGGCTCGACACCGAGTCGTTCGGCCAGGCGCTGCGCCGTGCCCTGCGCCAGGACCCCGACGTGATCCTGATCGGCGAGCTGCGCGACGCCGAGACGGCCCAGACGGCGCTCCAGGCCGCGGAATCCGGCCACCTCGTGCTTTCGACGCTGCACACGATCGACGCGGCCGAGACGGTCGGCCGCATCATCGAGTTCTTCCCGGCGGAGAAGCAGGAAGTGATCCGGTCGATCATGGCCGGCGTCCTCAAGGGCGTGATCAGCCAGCGCCTGCTCCCGAAGCTGGACGGAGGCCGGGTCGCCGCCGTCGAGGTGATGGTCACGAACGCGCGCATCGCCGACCTGATCCGCGAGGGCCGCGCCGACGAGATCACCGACGCCGTCGCCGAAGGCGAGTTCTTCCAGATGCAGACCTTCACGCAGGCGCTGATCGAGCACGTCCTCTCCGGCAAGGTCGACCGCGACACCGCCGCAAACGCGGCGACGAACCGGCACGACTTCCTCGTTTCGCTCGAGCAGGCGGCAAAGCGCAAGCGTCACGCAGACGCGACCGCCGCCGCCGTGGACCTGCGCGTGGAGGAGGAGGCTGCGACCGCGGCAGGGAGCACCCAGACCGCGGAAGGGCTCCGCGTCGTCCCGGCCGGATGAGCAGATGCGCGGCCGCCTCGTCCTCCTTGCGCTGACGCTCGCGCTCGCCGCGCTCGCCGCCACGGCTGCCCGCGCCGACGTCTTCGCGATCGTCCCGGCGCCGCAGAGCCCGGACGCCGGCCTGACGGCGCCGGTCTTCCTGCCGAGCTTCGCAACCCCGAACCTGCCCGGCTCGGTCGTGCTCCCGGCCTCGCTCTCGACACCGCCGGCGGTCCCCGTCCAGCTCTCCTCCGACCAGCTGCTCTCGCTCTGGCAGCGCGCAGGCAGCGCCTACTCGATCCCCTGGCAGGTGCTCGCCGCGATCAACAAGATCGAGTCGAACTTCGGACGGAACATGGGTCCGAGCTCCGCCGGCGCCGTCGGCTGGATGCAGTTCATGCCCTCGACCTGGGTCGAGTGGGGGACGGACGCGGACGGCGACGGCGTCGCCGACCCCTGGAACCCCGAGGACGCCGTGTTCTCGGCGGCCCGGTATCTCGCAGCCGCGGGCGGCGCGACGGACATCGCCCGCGCGGTCTACGCCTACAACCACGCCGACTGGTACGTGAACGAGGTGCTCGGCCTCGCGAACCTCTACGAACAGGGCGCCTCGACGACGTTCGCGCTCGACCGCCTCCAGGTCGACCTCGACGCGGCGCAGGGCGCGGTCGCGAGTGTGAGCTCGCGCCTCGTCTCCGCCCGCGCGCAGCTCGGTGCGGCCCTGCGGGTCGAGGCCCGCTGGAACCGGCGCGCAAGCGGTGAGGCGCTCCTGTCGGACCGGCTCGCCGACGAGCAGCAGGCCGGCCGCGCCGCCGAGCGGGCGAGCAGCGCCCGGGCGCTCGTCGCGCGGCGCACGGCAGCCCTCACAGCCGCCCAGGCACGGCTCGAGCAGGCGCGGACGGCGGCCGCGCCGGTCTCGTTCACCGCCGCCGCCGCGCCGCTCTTCAGCGCCCCGACCTACTCGGGCGGCTACGTCTTCCCGGTCGGCGGCGGCCCCGGCGTCGTCTTCGCAGGGCACACCCACCACGACTTTCCGGCCGTCGACATCGCTGCACCCGCCGGCTCCCCGCTCTACGCCCTCGCCGACGGCGTCATCCTCCGCTCCTGGACCGTGCCCGACCCGTCCTGCGGCATCGGCCTGACCATGCTGGCCTTCGACGGGCAGACCTGGACGTACTGCCACCTCTCGTATCTCGAGCCGAGCATCGTTCCCGGCGTCTCGGTCACGGCAGGCGAACCGGTCGGCCTCGTCGGCTCCACCGGCGACGCAACCGGGCCCCACCTCCACCTCCAGCTGCAGCCGCCGACGCTGTGGCCGCAGCAGGAGCAGTGGTTCGCGAGCTTCGCCGGGACGGCCTTCAGCTGGTCGGACACGGCCCCGCAGGCGGCGGCATCCCAGCCGCTCCGCTTCACCGCGAACGTGAGCACGGCGGCCGCGCCCACCACCGTCCCGGTCTTCTCGATCGTCCCCTCGACCCCGGCCCCCTCGGCCCCGGTGGTGCTCTTCAGCCGCCCCGGCTCTTGAGTCCGATGCCCTTCCTGCCGACATCTGGTGCGATGGACCTTCGGCGCCTCTCGGCTGGGCTCGTACCGCGCATCGTCGCGGTCGTCTGCGTCGGCGCGGCCGCCACCGCGGGCGTGACCTGGGCGGCGTCCCAGGGCCTGCCGCAGACCGGCACCGTGCCCACCGTGACGACCACGCCCGCCCCGCCGATCGTCGTTCCCGACGTGCGCCAGGAGGCGTTCGTCTTCGCCAAGGGCACGCTCGAGGACGACGGATTCGCATGGAAGGTCACCGGCGCCGTGCACGGCTACCCCGCGAACACCGTTGTCGCGCAGTCGCCGGCCCCCGGCACGAAGGTCGTCGACACCGGCGCGCCGGTCGTGGAGCTGACCCTCAAGCGCAACAGCGCGTATGGCCAGACGGGAGAGGCGGAGGACGTGTCGCCGTACACGGCGACCCCGCTGCAGCCCGCCGAGCTCGCGAGCGCCGTCGGGCCGGCGGTACCCGCCGTCACCACTGCGAAGACCCCGGCCAAGAAGACCGCCACGAAGAAGACGAAGACCACCGCCACGACACCCACGACCACGACCACGGCGACGACGCCGGCGACCACGACTACGACCACGACGACGTCGGCGACCGCCGCGAAGAAGGCGGCGAAGCCGTCGACATGGCCGCAGACGCGCCCGCCCGCCTTCGTCGCCGCAGGCGCGAAGAAGGAGCCGCTCGACGAGATGCCGCTGCCGGACCGGGCGCAGGCGCTCGGCCGCTGGCTCGACTCCCATCCGACGCCCACGAGCGCGAACGTCAAGTACTGGCTCTACCAGAACGCCTGGGTCGCCGTCGGCGCGAAGTTCGGCTGGTGGCACGGCGCCGAGGCCCTCAAGACGCTGATCGCCGTCGACGAGCGCACCCAGAAGCTGTGGCAGATCGGCTCGCAGAGCGAGCAGGCCGCCAGGCAGGCCCTCAGCTACGTGACGGCCAGGACGAAGCCGTGAGCAGCGCGCGGGAGGAGCACGGCTTCACCATGATGGAGATGCTCATCGTCTGCCTGATCCTCGGGGTCGTCCTCACCGGGATCACCGCCGTCTTCGTCAGCGGCTCGCACTCGGAGCTCAACCTCAACAACCGCTACCAGGCCCAGCAGGCTGCGCAGCTTGCGCTCGTCGCACTCCGCGCCGACGCGCATGCGGCGTGTGCGGCGAACGTCCCGAGCGGTGCGACGCTCGTGCTCGCCGGCGCGCCGCAGACCGGCCTGACGACCTGCGGTGCAGCGCACACCGCGGCGTATCCGAAGGTGGTCTGGTGCGTGCTCGCGAGCCCGACCGTCACCGGGCAGTACGCCCTCTATCGCGCGACGCCGACGACGAACAGCGCCTGCACGTCGGCGGGCAAGCTCGAAGCGGACAACCTGGCCTCGAACGCGGTGTTCTCCCTCCCGCTCGCCAACAACCAGATCCAGGTCGAGCAGCTGCAGACCTTCACCGCGAAGGTCGCCGTGAGTCGCCGGTCGGGCCAGACGGGCCAGACGTACACGCTCGCCGAGGCGCTGACCCTTCGGAACACCGTCTACGAGACCGGGAGCTCGTCGGTCGCCTGCTCGACGACCGACACGACGGTTTGCACGCCGGGCCTGTGCCCGTTCTCCGGCCTCGCCACCACCAAGCCCTGCTACGCGGCTGCGATCCAGTAGCGTGGACGTCGCGTTCGCAGCGTTCGCGCTCGCGCCGGGACTCGCGCTCGGAAGCTTCCTGAACGTCGTCGCCGCACGCGTGCCTCTCCACCGGTCGATCGTCAGCCCGGGCTCCGCGTGCATGACCTGCGGGCACGAGATCGCCTGGTACGACAACGTCCCGCTCGTCTCGTGGCTCGTCCTGCGCGGACGCTGCCGGGCGTGCGGCGCCGGCATCCCGGTCCGCTACCCGGCAGTCGAGCTCGTCACCGCGCTGCTCGTCGCCGGCTCCGTCTGGAAGTTCGGGCTCTCGGGCGCGGCCGCCGTGGCGGCCTTCTTCTGCGCTGCGCTCGTCGCCGTCTCCGCCACCGATCTCGAGCACCGGATCATCCCGAACCGGATCGTGCTGCCGGCAGCCGCGGTCGTCCTCGCCGCGAACACCGCGCTCCACCCGAGCCCTGAGTGGGCGATCGGAGCCGTCGGGGCGTCCGGATTCCTCTTCGCCGCCGCGCTCGCCTATCCGAAGGGGATGGGCATGGGCGACGTGAAGCTCGCACTCCTGATGGGCGCGGCGCTCGGGCGCACCGTCTCGGTGGCCCTCATGTTCGGCATGGTCGCCGCCCTCGTCCCGGGCATCTACCTGCTCGTGCGGCACGGCAGCGCCGCGAGGAAGATGCGCATTCCGTTCGGGCCGTTCCTGGCGCTCGGGTCGGCGATCGCCCTCTTCGCCGGGCACCCCCTCCTCCAGGCGTACTGGAGCATCGGCAGATAGCGCGTCTCCGGCCGTCGCCACACTCGAACGAGGGAGCGACCGTCCGGAAGCAGGCGCCGATTGAGTAGCGAGTTCTCCGTTTGCTGGCCTGCTATCGGAGTCGAACCTGCGGTGAAAGCACCCAAGAGCGTTCCGCACCGTCGCCCTCGCCTCCTTCGGCTGCTCTTGCGCGCGGTCTACGAAGAGCGGGGGATCTCGCTCGTCCTCGCGCTCCTGACGCTCATCATCCTGGGGACGCTCGGAAGCTCGGTCGCCATCTACACGACGAGCCACCTCCACTCGACGATCCGCGACCAGTCGGCCGCGAACGCCTACCAGCTGGCCGAGGCCGGACTGAACAACGCGATCTCGGTCATCAGCGCAGCGACGAACTCGACACCTCCGACCATCAACTCGCTGACCATGCCGGCCACGAAGGTGACCTATCCGCAGTACGACGGCTCGGTCACCTACTCGGGCACGTCGAGCTATGCGGACAACGTGATCTCCTGGACGGTCACGTCGACCGGCGTTGCCGGCAACGCGACACAGCTCCGCAGCAAGACGCTCCGGAGGGCGGTGACCGTCCGCGGCATCAACGTGGGGGCGGACGGGAGCTCCTGGAGCCGGTTCTACCAGGACGCCACCTCGCCGTGCCTGACGATCGACACGGAAGTCTTCGTCACGAACGTCGCGACGAGGGGCAACCTCTGCATCCTCAACACGGGCGGGATCATCGGGGCGAACACGACGGTCGACGTCGGGGGGACCGTCACGATCACCGGCCCGACGGTTACGGGCAGCGTCCACTCGCCGGGAGCGGCAACCGGGTGGACGAACCCGACGAACGTCTACACGAGCAACAACGTCTACGCGACCAACGTCATCAACGCCGCCTCCAACGGCTTGAACCAGGACACGACCGGCTTCAACCTCGGGCTTCCGAGCACCGCGAAGATCCTCGGCGTCGCCGTCTCCGTCCAGCGGATGGCGAGCGCCTGCTGTAACGCGGTGCAGACGATCGCGACGAGCGGTAACCCGACGAGCGGCACGTTCAAGATCAGCGCGACTCCGCCCGGCGGCAGCGCCACCGCGTCGGCCTCGATCGCGTACAACGCGAGCGCCGCGACGGTGCAGTCCGCCCTGCTGACGATCTACGGCAGCGGCAACATCGCGTGCGCGGGCGGCAACCTCCCCACGGCCGTCGTCTGCACGTTCCAGGGCTCGGACGCCAACAAGGCCGTCACGCTGATGTCGCAGTACTCGAACAGCCTCTCGGGCGGCTCGTCGCCCAAGTCGGTGTACACGAATACGACGACCGGCGGTTCGATCAGCGCGTTGCAGGACCTCACGGTCCAGCTGCTCAAGGCGGGTTCCCCGGTCGGGAGCAACAAGGCGTCGAGCAGCGGGTGGAGCACGAGCAAGACCACCGTCAACTACGGCAGCACGTCCGACCTCTGGGGCACGACCTGGACCGCGGCCGACCTGAACGCCTCGAACTTCGGCCTTCGCTTTGCGGCGAAGAACGTCGTGACCGGGGTCGCGGCCGTCACCGCATCGCTCGACTACGTCTCGATCACGGTCACGTACAACGACGACACGAACGGCATCGGCACCGCGAGCCAGCCGGTCGCCGAGGCGAACATCGCCGGCACGTGCACCTATAACGGCTACGGGCCGGCGTGCGACGCGAGCCACCACGTGTACGCGGGCACGATCTCGAACGCCTCGCCGGAAGGAGTGCTCCAGATGCCGCAGGTCGACTTCGCCTACTGGTGGGCGAACGGGATGCCGGGCCCGAAGCACTTCTGCACGAACACCAACTCTGGCCTGTCGACCACGTTCTTCGACAACAACAACAAGTACGACCACAGCCTCACCGTCAACGGCGAGATGGCGCCGGCGGGCAAGAGCTACACCTGCCAGGTCTGGTCGCAGCCGCCTACGAGCGGCACGCTGCTCGGCGAGCTGTCCTGGAACAGCACCACGCACGTGCTGAAGATCAAGGGCACGGTCTTCGTCGACGGCAACTTCCGCTTCGACGAGGACGGCGAGATCGTCAACTACACGGGCCGCGGGACGCTGATGTCGTCCAAGGACGACGAGATCGACGCCGTCGTCTGCGCCGGCTGGACCAACCAGTCGCAGGGCGCCGCTGCTCCGACCACGGCCACGGGCAGCTGCCTCGAGCACATGTCGACCTGGGACTCGTCGCAGAACATGATGGTGCTCATGTCCCAGGCGCCCAACGAGTACGACCAGGGCGGCACGACCTGCAGCGGCAACCACCCGCCCACCTGCTACAACGGCCACCCGGCGGGCGGCTTCCAGGGGATCATGTACTCGACGTCGTCCTGCGAGATCCACCAGAACTTCCAGGACAGCGGCCCCGTCATCTGCAACACGATCAACCTGCCCAACGAGAGCGGCATCAACCCGACCTTCTACACGTTCCCCTCGACGGGCAACCTCACGGACGGGCAGAAGTACGCCGACACGGCCACTGCGACCCACTTCGAGGTCGACCTGGGTCCGCAGACCGGCTAGGCAGGCCGGTCCCGGCGCTGCCCCACAGCGCTAAGGCACAGCGCCGAGGTTGCCGATAACTCGTTCGAGGGATCGGCATGACACCCGCAACCATTCCCCACCGGTGAGCGACCGGGACATCGACATTCCGTCGCTCCGCAGCCCGAGCACGGGCCAGCTGGGCACGCCCGCGGCCTCGCCGTTCGCGCTGAACGAGCTCCGCCGAGCTCGTGTTCGACCTGCTGGCTGCGACGAAGCTGGTACCGGCGGACAAGCTTGCGATTGCGAAGGGACGCGCCCAGCAGACCGGCTCGCTGGCGCATCGCGCTCGTCGAAGAGGGCATCGCTTCGAGCGAGGGCATCGCCCGCATGTACGCGGCGCGCCACCAGCTCCCGCTCGTCGACCTCGCGCTCATGCCGGTGGACGAGGAGGCGGCGAAGCTCGTCCCGCTCCACGTGCTCGAGCGCGTGGTCGCAATCCCCTACGCTTTCGACGGCGAGACCGTCCGCGTCGCGATCGCCGACCCGGGCAACCTGCACGGCATCGACGAGCTCCGGCTGGCGACGCGCCACCCGCTCGAGCTCGGCGTCGCCGCGCGTGACGACATCCTCGCCGCGATCCGGAAGATCGTCCGCGCCTCGGAGGCGTACGGCGCGCGCGCGGCAGTCCAGATCGAGGAGGACGACTACCAGGTCGAGGTCGAGGAGGAGACCGATCTCGAGGCCGAGGACGGCGTCTCGGACGTCCCGCTCGTCCGCCTGGTCAACTCCGTGATCTTCCAGGCGGCCGAGGACGGCGCCTCCGACGTCCACTTCGAGCCGCAGGAGGACTCCCTCGTCGTGCGGTTCCGCATCGACGGCGTGCTCCACGAGATGCAGCGCATCCCGAAGCGGATGATGGCGGGTGTCACGACGCGCCTGAAGGTGCTCGCGAAGCTCGACATCGCCGAGCGGCGCAAGCCGCAGGACGGCCGCATCTCGCTCAACGCCGCCGCGGCCGGGCGCATGCTCGACGTCCGCGTCGCGACGCTGCCGACGGTCGAAGGCGAGTCGATCGTCATGCGCCTCCTCGACAAGTCGAAGAAGCCGCCGACGCTGACCGAGCTCGGGCTCTCCGAGGAGATGCGCGAACGGATCTCGGAGCTCGTCCTGCGCCCGACCGGCGCGCTGCTCGTCACCGGCCCGACCGGCTCCGGTAAGTCGACGACCCTCTTCGCGTGTCTGAGCCAGATCAACCGGCCGGAGATCAACATCATCACGGTCGAGGACCCGGTCGAGTACCGGCTCTCGGGCATCAACCAGGTGCAGATCAACCCGCGCGCCGGCCTGACGTTCGCGGCGGCGCTGCGGTCGATCCTGCGCTCCGACCCGGACGTGGTGATGGTCGGCGAGATCCGCGACGGCGAGACGGCCAAGATCTCGATCGAGGCCGCCCTCACCGGCCACCTCGTGCTCTCGACGCTGCACACGAACGACGCGCCGAGCGCGCTGACGCGCCTGAACGAGATGGGCGTCGAGCCGTTCCTCACCGGCGCCGCCGTCACCGGCGTGCTGGCGCAGCGCCTCGCGCGCAAGCTCTGCTCGCACTGCTGCGAGATGTACCAGCCGTCCGTGGACGAGCTGATCAACGCCCGCGTATCCCCGGACGTCGCGGCCGCCAGCGACGGGATGGTCTTCTACCGCAAGCGCGGCTGCCCGCGCTGCAACCAGACCGGCTACAGCGGCCGGATCGGCATCTTCCAGCTGCTCGCGATGACCGAGGACCTGGCCACGCTCGCCGCCGCGAAGGCCTCGCGCGAGGAGATCGAGCGCGCCGCCCTGACGCACGGGGATGCGCACGCTCTGGGACGACGGGATCGCCAAGGTCGCGGCCGGCCTGACGTCGATCGAAGAGCTGGCGCGCGTCACCGTCTAGCGCCGCTGCGCGGGTCGGGCGCGCTGCCGGGGGGTTACGACTGCGACCAGGTCGCGACGCGACCTGGTCGCTGCCTTTTGCGGTGCCTCCGGGTGGTGGCCCTCAGCGCGCCGCGGCGGCGCTACTTGTCGTACACGTCGCAGCCGAGGTACATGAGGCTCTCGACTGCTTCGGTGACGAAGGCGACGGCCTGGTTGGCGTCGGCGAAGGTGTACGGGCCGGGGCGGACGGTCTCCGAGTTGCGTGCGCCCGCCGGGAAGACCTCGGCCTCGACGACGCAGGAGGTGCCGTAGTCGACGGCGCGGAGGATGGTCACCGAGCGGCCGTCCTTCTTCGCGTGGCGGACGAACAGCTCGCGGCCGGCCGTCGTGGGAGCGAGGGTGCTCACGGAGCGGCGAGCGCGGCCGCAGCGGGCGCGGTCGTCGGCCCGTCCTCGCCGGCGAGGGCGTTGGCGGCCGCCTGGGCGATCGCGTCACGGTCCGCGAACCCGTCGATGCGGAGCGCGAGCGTCCCCGGGGCCCGATAGATCAGGACGCCGGGATCGGGCAGCAGGCCGCCGCCCGGAAGGACGCCCGTCAGCAGGCCGGCGAGCGAGTTGTCGAGGACGTTCACGAGCAGGAAGCCGGCTCCGGCGGCCGTGGCGCCCGCGTGCGCCTCGGCGACCGAGATCGCGTCCACGTCCGACTGCGGGTCGTAGATGCTGACGACGACGATCTTGTGCTGCGAGAGCTGCCACTGGAGGGGCTGCGGCAGGCTCGCGTCCACGAGGTTGCCGTGGACGACCTTGTGCTTGGCTGTTTGCTTCGCGGTCTGCTTGGCGGTGGTGTGCTTGGCGGCGGTCTTCGCCGTCGTCTTGGCCGCCGTGACGGGCTTTGCGGCCGCAGCCGCGGGCGTCTTCTGCTTCGTCGTCGCCGGCGCTGCCTTGTGCGTGGTGGCCTTGGCGGCCGTCGTCTTGTGGGTCGCCGTGGTCGCCGTGGTCGTCTTGGCGGGTGACGCCGCAGTCCGGTGGGTTGTCGTCGTCTGTGCGCGCGTGACCGGCGGCGTCTGTGTCGCGCTCGAGGGATGCGAGCGGCCGAGCATCAGCGTCACGCCGGCGAAGGCAACCGCGAGCAGGAGCCCTGCGATGGCGGCGATCCTGATCGGGGGGCTGAGGGTGAGGTTCACGGCATTCTTCGATCGGCGGAGCGGCGGCTCACAGAATCAAGCGGCGGAGCACGATCCCGGCGTGAAGTTCGTCCCGATCGTGACGGTGCCGTTGGGGCCGTTGACGGCCGCAGTCCAGCGGCCGACCTGTGCGGTCAGGCAGTACTTCGTCGCCGAGGTCGTGTTGCCGTTCCAGCCCGCCGGGTCGATGACGAGCGGCGCACCGGGGACGGGTGAGATCGAGGCGTCATAGTTCGTGGAGAGCGCCGCCAGCGAGATGTTGTCGAAGCCGTTGTCCTGCGTACTGACACCGGGATCCGGGTCGGAGCGGCTGTTCGCGAAGTTGTCGTTTCCATAGGCGACGACGGCCTTCAGCGCCTGCACTGCCGCCTGCTTGGCGGCGGTCTTGTCGGCGCGGTCCTTGAAGCTGAGGTAGGACGGCAGCGCGATCGTCAGGAGGATCCCGAAGATCAGGAGCACGATCGTCAGCTCGACGAGCGTGAAGCCCTCTTCGGCGTCCAGGCGGCGCTGGATACGTGACACGAGGCGACCGATCCGGCTACACATCTCCCTCTCCTTATCGGGATCAGTTGGCAGGCGCTTTAGCTCTGAAGCCGGGAAGGGGGCGCGGTTGCCCGCGCCCCCTTCCGGTTGGTCGAGCATGGAGCTGGACTACGAGGTGCAGGCAACCGCGGGGTCAGTGGTCTCCTGGATCGACCCCGACGGGTTGAGCTTCCAGGCGTACCAGTTACCCACGATGGAGACGGCGCAGTAGCCCGCCGGGTTGCCGGCCGGATCCGGGATCACCACACCGGTCGGGACGCCGGTATCCGCGGCGTTGACGAAGTCCGTCGACGGGATCGCCTGGTCGTACGTTGTCTTGAGCTCGGCGATCGTCATGCCGTCGTAGCCGGTGTCCGAGTTGCTCGTGGCGAAGTCAGGATCGCTCGCCGCCGGCGCGTTCGGGACGTTGTCGGCGTTGTACGACTCGATGCTCGGAATGAGCGAGCGGACGTTCGCCGCCGCTGCCGTCTTGTTCGCGCGATCCTTGAAGCTGAGGTACGAGGGGACTGCGATCGCGAGCAGGATCCCGAGAATAATGATGACGACGAGGAGCTCGATCAGGGTGAAACCCTCATCGGAGCTCATGCGCGTCTTGAGGCGGTCGATCATGATTGTTGCGTCTCCTTCCACAGCGTGGAATGGCGGATGGCTCCGCTTCTATCGGCGCCGGGCGTCCGTTTGAGTTAGCCCCGTTCGAGGGATTCCCATCCCCCACGGCGGGCGATGGGCGGGGATCCTCTCCGCCGGAGTGCGCCGGCCGGTGTCCGCGGGGTGGCCGTCGCGCGCGCACGCGAGTGCGTTGAGCCCGCCGAGCATGCCCCGGGCGCCGTTCCGGCGCCGGTCGCCGGGGGCCTGCACACGGCGTTTCCAGCCCCCTGGACATGCTCTCGCCAGGGGGTTGCGAGGGGCCTCGGATCCCTCGGCGCGGGGGATGCGATTCAGCGCTCAAGGGCTTGCGGCCGACTGCCGATAGCTCGTCCGAGGGACGATGCCGCAGCTCACTTCCATTGACGACCTGCTCGAGCGAATGGTCGAGCTAGGGGCGTCCGACCTGCATATCACGGTCGGGAGCCCCCCGGCTTACCGCATTCGCGGCCAGATCGTGCGCGCCGAAGGCTTCGAGCCGTTCACGGACGAGGAGACCCGCGCGACCCTCTACCGGATCCTCTCGAGCGAGCAGCAGAAGAACTTCGAGCTCAACCGCCAGCTCGACTTCGCCTACTCGATGCCGGGTGTTGCCCGCTTCCGCGTGAACGTCTTCTTCCAGCGCGAGGTGGTCGGCGCGGCCTTCCGCCTGATCCCCACCGAGATCAAGACGCTCGAGGAGCTGAACCTGCCGGCCGTGCTGCACGGCCTGGCCGCCTACCCACGCGGCCTCGTGCTCGTCACCGGCCCGACCGGCTCCGGCAAGTCGACCACCCTCGCCGCGATCATCGACGAGATCAACCGCAACCGGACGGAGCACATCCTCACGGTCGAGGACCCGATCGAGTTCGTGCACCGGCACAAGCGCTGCATCGTCAACCAGCGCGAGATCGGCCCGGACGCGACGAGCTTCGGCGAAGCCCTGAAGGCGGCGCTCCGCCAGGACCCGGACGTGATCCTCGTCGGCGAGATGCGCGACCTCGAGACCATCTCGACGGCGCTGACCGCGGCGGAGACCGGCCACCTCGTCTTCGGCACCCTGCACACGCAGAGCGCGCCGTCGACGATCGACCGCATCATCGACGTCTTTCCGCCCGCCCAGCAGGAGCAGGTGCGGATCATGATCGCGAACTCGCTTCAGGCCGTCGTCACCCAGAACCTGATGCCGACCGCCGACGGCCAGGGCCGCATCGCGGCCCTCGAGATCCTTCTCCCGGACGACGCGGTCCGGAACCTCATCCGTCAGGCGAAGACCGAGCAGGTCTACTCCGTCATGCAGACCAACACCGCACGCGGCATGCTGACGATGGAGCAGTCGCTCGCCGACCTCGCCCTCCGCCGCGTCGTCAACCTCGAGGACGCGATCACGCGCTCGAGCCGTCCCGATCAGCTGATGGGGATCCTCGAGCGCTCCGGGATGCCCGTCGAGATGCTCAGGCACAACGGCAGCAGCGCGCCGCCGCCGGCGCAGCCGGCCTCCGGACTCAGGGCTGCGGGGTAGCCGTGAGCGACTCGATCTGGAAGAAGGAGATCTCGTTCTCGCGCAAGAAGCCGCCGCAGGACGATGCGCCTGAGGCGCCCGTCGAGGCGGCGCCGGCGGAGCCGAAGCAGTCGATCTGGAAGAAGGAGATCTCGCTCTCGCACAAGAAGCCGCAGCAGGACGCTGCGCCAGACGTGCCCGCGGCGCCCGTCGAGCCGGCGCCTGCGGAAGCGAGGCAGTCGGTGTGGAAGAAGGAGATCTCGTTCGGCCGCAAGGCGAAGGAGGCCGCACCGCCCGCGGCCGCCGCGCCCGCGCCGCCGCCGCAGCCGAGGGAGTCGATGTTGCGCAAGGAGATCTCGTTCGGCCGCAAGGCGAAGGAGACCTCGCCGCCGCAGGTCGAGGCGTCTGCTGCACCGGAGCCGAAGCAGCCGGTGTGGAAGAAGGAGATCTCGCTCTCGCGGAAGAAGCGCGACAAGGAGGTCGAGCGGATCGCCGAGGACGCCGCCCAGGCGGTCGCTCCGTCGTTCGCTCCGGTATTCGCTCCGCCGTCCGACGTGCCGCCGCCGACCGCCATGGCCGAAGCGGCCGTGGCCGCGATGCCGGCGGTCGACGTCGGCGAGCCGTCGGCGCCGTTCACGCCGGCCGAGCCGTACGCCCTCGCGGGCGTGCCGGAGGCCGTCGGGCCGCTGCCGCCCGCGTTCGCGCCGCCGTTGCCGGCCGTCGAGCCGGCGCCCTCCGACATCGAGCCGCTGGCGGAGGCCGTCGAGCCGCCGGTCGCGGCCGAGGCGCCGCTGCTCCCTGCCGAGGCGCCGCTGCCGGTCGTGCCGGCGCCGCTGCAGATCGCGCCGGAGCCCCCGGAGCGTGCGCCCGGTCGAGCCCGCACCGGCCGAGCTCGTCGAGCCCACCAGCCGAGTCCGTCGAGCCCGCATCGCCGTCGATCCCGTTTGCGCCGGTCACGTTCGAGCCGCCGCCCAGCCTCCCGCTCGTCCCGGCCGAGCCCGAGCCCGTCGCAGCCGCGCCGGTCGTGCCGGTGCCGGAGCTGCCGCTCGACGCGGTCGCCTCCGTCGAGCCGGAGCCGCCGCTCGCGCCCGTGTCCCCTTCCTTCGCGCCGGTCGTCTCCGCGCCGGCCGAGGCATGGGAGGCGCCGCCGCCTCCGGCCGACGTGCTCGCCTTCCCGGAGGTGCCGCCCGCCTCCCCGGTGGAGCCCGTGCAGCCCGAGTCCGTCCAGCTGGCGCCGGTGCCGCCGCCGATCCAGCTCGCGCCGGAGCCGGTCGAGCTGCCGCCGCTCGCTGCGGCCGTGCCGCCGGTCGACCCCTGGCTGGCCGGGGCCGAGCTGCCGCCTGTCCCGGCGGCCCCGCCGCCGGTTGCCGTGCATCCGCCGGTCCCGGCCGCCGAGTTGCCGCCGGTCGCCGAGCCCAAGGCCCCGTTCTGGAAGAAGGAGCTCTCCTTCTCCCGCAAGCCCAAGGCCGCCGCTCCCGCGCCGCAGCCGGCGGCCGTGTCGCCGGTCGAGGCCCCCGCCGCGAGCGGGCCGTGGTGGAAGAAGGAGCTTTCGTTCTCGCGCAAGCCGAAGCGGGCGGCAGCAGTCGCGACCGTCGCCGTGGCCGCCCCGGTGGCGGCGCCGCCGGCCGCCAAGACGCCGTGGTGGAAGAAGGAGATCGGCGGCAAGAAGGCCGTCGCCGCCGCGTCGTCGACCGTCGTCGCGGCGGCCGAGGTCACGGCCTCGCCCGGCGCGCCGTTCTGGAAGCGCGGGTTCTCGATGGGCGCGCCGAAGCTGCAGAAGGGCAGCGCGAAGGCCGGCGGGAAGAAGGGGTCGAGGGGCGCGAAGCGGCTCGTCGGCCTCAAGATCGGGGCCTCGCAGCTTGCGGCCGCGCGCGTCTCGAACAACGGCGTCGCCGAGCTCGAGCAGGTCGCGCGCCAGGCTCTCCCGATGGGAATCGTCGTGGGCGGCGAGCTGCGTGAGCCGGACGCGCTGGCAGACGCGCTGAAGGACTTCTTCGCCCGGAACAAGCTGCCGAAGAAGGGCGTCCGCCTCGGCATCGCCAACAACCGCATCGGCGTACGCATCTTCGACATCGTCGGCGTCGACGAGGAGAAGCAGCTCGCCAACGCGATCCACTTCCGCGCGCAGGAGACGCTGCCGATCCCGCTCGACGAAGCCGTGCTCGACTACCACGTGCTGGACGAGACCGTCGACGAGGAGGGCCGGAACGTGAAGCGCGTCCTGCTCGTCGTCGCCTACAAGGAGCTGATCGACCGCTACGTCGGCGCCTGCCGCAAGGCCGGCATCACGCTCGCCGGCATCGACCTCGAGGCGTTCGCGTTGCTGCGTTCGCTGGCGCCGCCCACGGAGCGGCGGCACGGCAGCGCTCGTCGCCGTCGCCATCGGCTACGACCGCTCGACGTTCGCGGTCTCGGACGGTCGCGTCTGCGAGTTCACGCGCGTGCTCGAGTGGGGCGGCTGGTCGCTCAACGTCGCGCTCGCGCGCACGTTCGACACGGCCCCCTCCGAGGTCGAAGCGCTCAAGTGCGCTCTCTCGCTCGACGGGAGCGCCGCTCCCGACGACCTCACGCCCGAGCAGACGGCCGCCGCAGTGGACACGGTCCGACGGCAGGTGCAGTCGTTCGCACGGGAGCTCGTCTCCTCGCTCCAGTTCTACCAGAACCAGCCCGGCAGCCTGGGCATCGGCGACATCGTGATCACGGGCGGCACCGCCCAGCTTCCCGGCCTCGCCGAGGAGCTCGAGCGGCTGATCGGCGTCAAGGTCCGGGTCGGGAACCCCCTGGCCCGGCTGAAGGTCGCCAAGCGCGTCGGGTCGCCTGCAGCGCTCGGGTCGCTCGCCGTCGCCATCGGACTCGGGATCGAGGACTAGCCGCCATGCGTGCCGTCAACCTCCTTCCGCGCGACGCCCAACCGGGTGGGAAGAGCATCCGCAACGAGGACCCGGCGGTCGTCGTCGGCTCGGCGCTCGGCCTGATCGTGATCATCGCCCTGGCCGCCGGGTTCGTGACGGCCCACGCGAAGGCGAGCGCCGAGCAGAAGAAGCTGAGCGCCGCGCAGATCGAGCTCGGCAACCTCTCGCTGCACAAGCGGGCGCCGGTGAAGGTGAAGAAGCCGGTGAAGACGAAGCCGATCATTCCGGTCCCGGCGGTGACGAGCGAGGAGCAGCCGCGGCTCGACGCGATCGCCAGCGCGATGTCGACCCGGATCGCCTGGGACCGCATCCTGCGGGAGTTCTCGCTCGTCATGCCGGACGACGTCACGATCTCCTCGCTGACGATGAGCACGCCGACGCCTGCGACGCCGGGGGCGGCGAGCGGCGACACGCAGAGCATGGCCCTCTCGGGGCTCGCGTACTCGCACGACAGCGTGGCGCGGCTGCTCTCCCGGCTGATGCTCATCCCCGACCTGAGCGACGTGAGCCTGTCGAGCAGCACCGCGTCGACGAACGGGACGGGCGTCCAGTTCAGCATCAATGCGTCCGTGAAGGGGGCGCCTGCACCGCCGGCGCCCGCGGTGACCACCCCCGCAGCGACGACCGACACGACGACAACCGGGGCAAGCTCGTGAAGGCCAAGCTCTCACGCCGCAGCGCCGTCTTCCTGATCATCGGCGGCGACCTCCTGCTCCTCGTGCTCGGCTGGACGCTGCTCGTCTCGCCGCAGCGCCACATGGCGGCGACCACCGCCCAGGCGACCGAGGCGGCCGAGGTGCAGATCGCGGAGGCGCAGCGCCTCGCGCAGCAGCCGCCGACGCCCGTCGCTGCCGCGCCGAAGCAGCCGGAGATCCGAACGGCGGCTCTCTACGAGCTTGCGAAGGCGATGCCGACGACCACCGACATGCCCGACGTGCTGCTCGAGATCGACCAGGTGGCGCGCGATGCCGGCGTCACCGTCGGCGCGATCTCGCCCGGCCCGGTCTCTACGGGCACGGGCTTCGGGCTGTTCCCGGTGAACCTCACGCTGACCGGCAACTTCTACTCGCTGACGGACATGCTTTACCGCTTGCGCACGCTCGTGACCGTGCGGCACGGGGAGCTGGATGCGTCCGGGCGCCTGTTCGACGTCGGCACGCTTGCGCTGAGCCCCGGCGCCGGCGGCAACCAGCTGACCGCGACCGTCTCGGTCAACGCGTTCGTGTACGCCGCCGTGGCCGCCGCCGCCCCGTCCACGCCGGCGGTCACGCCGTCGACGAGCACCACCGGAACGGACACGACCAGCACGACCACCCCCACGACCACGCCGGCGCCGTCCGCAGACGCCGCACCCTAGTCGGCACGAGAGGAGAAACAGATGGCGAAGAAGACCGTCGCCGACGCGGCCAAGGCGAAGGCGGCAAAGCAGAAGAAGATCGCGATCGCGCTCGTATGCATCCTTGCCCTGGCAGTGGCGTACGCGGCGAAGACGATGATGGGCCTGAACAGCGGCGGCGGCTCGAAGCCACAGGCCATCGTGACGGTGACCACGCCCACGTCGACACCGTCGTCCACGACGACGCCGCTGGCAGCGCCGACGCTCACGACCTCTCAGCCCACGACGCCCTACCCGACCGCCTCCGGCACGACGACGACGCCGGAAGCCACGGCTTCGACCCAGCTTGTCGCCGCCGTCCAGCCTTCGGCCGACACGGGGCAGCTGCAGTCGTTCTCGCGCTTCGTGACGAAGGACCCGTTCGACGCGCTGGGACCGAAGCAGATCGTCTCGACCTCCGGCGTGCCGGAGGGCAGCTCGAGCTCGGGCAAGACGGGCTCGGGCGGTACGACGACCACCCCGGCGAAGCCGCCGACGCCGCCGACGCCGCCGCCGACATCGGCCGTGCTCTCGGTGAACGGCCTCCAAGAAGCGGTGAGCACGGGCGCGGACTTCCCGGCGTCCGCGGCCACACCGCTGTTCCAGCTCGTGGCCCTGACGGCGAAGACCGCCCAGGTGGCGATCGCCGGCGGCTCGTACGCGAGCGGCCAGGCGACGCTGACGCTGAAGGTGAACGAGGCCGTGACGCTCGTGAACACCGCAGACGGCACGCGCTACACCCTCCTGCTTCTGCCGCAGGGAACCGTCGCGCCTGTGGCGTCGTCCGCCGGCTCGAGCAACAGCGCGCCTGCCGCGACCACCACGACGCCGACCACCACTCCGTAACGCAGAGCGGCCCGGCCGTGGCCGGGCCGCAGAGCACCGTGCGTTCGAGGGCCGGAGTGCTAGGCGGCGTTCGTCGGGTCGAAGATCGACACGTCGCGGGCGAGGATGACCTTGGGATTGTGCGGGTCGAAGACCACCACGGTCACCTGCTTCGTCCACTCGCCGGCGGCGGGCTGGACGAGCACGATGTAGGTGTCGACCGTGTAGGTCGTCGACCCGTCCGGCCCGACGATCGACTGCTCGGGCATCACTGCGGTCGGCGGCGGCGTGACGACGTGGAGGCTGTTGAGATACGCGATGTTGGCGGCCGGCGATCCCTGGTTGGCGAGCGGCAGCGTCAGACTGTCGAAGTACGGCGACAGGTAGGTGTAGGCGCACGAGCCGATGGTGGGCTGGTCGAGCGGCGCCGCGGCGTGGCCGTCCTGGCCGTCCGTGGCCCAGTACTGGTCGTTCGCCTGGGTCGCCGTGTCCCAGTAGGCGACTCCGCTGTTGTACGTGGGCGCGTTCAGTGCGTACGAGCTGTTCGCCGCCGGCATCAGCCACTGATCGAGCCAGATCGCGCAGTTCTGGAGGCTCCGGTAGACCTCCATCTGCTTGTCCGCGATCGCCGTGGCCGAAGAGACCGACCCGGCTCTGCTGACCGCCACCGTCCCGGCGTTGAACGTTCCGACGAGGGCGAAGATGCCGACGTTCAGCACCAGCATGGCGATCAGGAGCTCGAGCATGCCGAAGCCGCATTCTGCGCGCAGGCGCCTCACAGGGTTAGGTATCGGCAGTTCGGCCGCGAGCCTCAAGAGCGCCCGCGAGGGTGCCGATAGGAGCCTGGGATGGCCTCGTACGCCTACAGCGCGATCAACGCCCAGGGAATCGAGCTCGACGGCATCATCAGCGCCGCCGACCAGACCGCCGCCCGCGAGCAGCTGCGCGTCCGCGGTCTGCTGGCACAGAAGCTGTCGGAAGTAAACGACGGCGCCGGCCTCGGGCAGGTGAACATCTCGTTCGGCAAGGTCGTCAAGCCGAAAGCGCTCCAGATCTTCTCCCGCCAGTTCGCGACCATGATCGAGGCGGGACTCAACGTCGTCGGCGCCCTCGTGATCCTCGAGGAGCAGACGAGCGACGCCGTGCTCGCTGAGGTCGTGCACACGCTGCGGCGCGACGTCGAAGGCGGCCTCCTCCTCTCGGAGGCGATGGCGCGGCACCCCAAGGTGTTCTCGCGCCTGTACTGCTCGATGGTGGAGGCCGGTGAGGCCGCGGGCATCCTCGACATCGTCCTCGACCGCGTGGCGTTCCAGATCGAGAAGCAGGAGCAGATCAGGCGTCGCATCAAGGGCGCGATGATCTACCCGAGCATGGTGCTGATCTTCGCCACCATGGTCCTGATCGGAATGCTGATGTTCCTCGTCCCGGTCTTCGTGCACATCTTCAGCCAGCTCGGCGGGCAGCTGCCGACACTCACGCAGTACGTCGTGGGCGCGTCGAACTTCCTGCACAACTACTGGTTCATCGTCATTCCGAGCCTGATCTCCTCGCCGTTCATCTTCAAGAAGTGGAAGTCGACAGAGAGCGGCCGCCAGGCCTGGGACCGGTTCAAGCTGAAGGTGCCGATGAAGATCGGCGACACGGTGCTCAAGGTCACGATGGCGCGCTTCTCGCGCACCCTCTCGACTCTCGTCGCGGCCGGCGTCGACATCATCAAGGCGCTCGAGATCACCGGTCAGACCGCCGGCAACTGGGTGATCGAGGACGCACTCGCCGGCGTGCGCGCGAAGGTGCACGAGGGGGTTCCGATCGCGCAGCCGCTCATCGAGAACCCTGTGTTCCCACCGATGGTCGCGCAGATGGTGAAGATCGGCGAGGAGACGGGAGAGCTCGAGAAGATGCTCTCGAAGATCGCAGACTTCTACGAGGACGAGGTCGACGCATCCGTCGCGTCGCTGACGTCGATCATCGAGCCGCTCATGATGATCGGCGTCGGCCTGATGGTCGGCGTGATCATCATCGCGATGTACATGCCGATGTTCAAGATGCTGACGCTCGTGAAGTAAAGGTGGTGGTGCACACGAGGCCGACGGCGATGTCGTCCGGACGGCGCTGACCGTCGTGTGGCGGGCCGCCAGCCGTCAGCCGGTGAGATCGAGGCGGTAGAGGGTGCAGTCCTGCTTGCGCCAGAACGGCCGGGCAGCCGCGAGGATCGGCGCCGGCGCCTGACCGGGGATGAGCTGGGCCACCGGCTGTCCCTGCGCAAGCGCGAAGCGGACACCGAGGCCCCGAAGCTGTGCGCGTACCCCGGCGGTCGTCGTCGCAGTCACGACCATCGGCACGAGTGCGTTGCGCTTCGAATACCCCGGCGCCGGGTCGCCTGCCCAGATGCCGATCGCGCCGTCGAGGTGGCGAGCTGCGAGGAAGTTGACCGCGTCGACCTGGCAGCCGAAGTACTCACGGAAGTAGGCGTCACGCGTCTTCAGGCCGAGCACGTACCTGGCCTTCGGCGCGTCGAGCCACGCCGACACCGCGCCGCCCACGTTGCGGCCGAAGTCGTTCATACGCACGTGCACGACGCCGACGGCGACGATCGCGAGAACCGCCGCCCCCGCGAGCCAGACCGGGGTCCTCGCGGCGCCGATCGCGACGGCTTCGAGCACGATCGCCACGATGACGGCGGACATGAGGAAGCGGGTCTGGTGCGAACCGAGCCAGAACCAGTACGTCGTGTAGGCGACGGTGTAGCCGAGCAGCAACGCCGACGCACGCCGGGGGCCGCGGGCGAACAGCGCGAGCGGAGCGAGCACGAAGCCGAGGAACGCCGTCACGTTGCCGTCGTCCGCGAAGCGCGACGGCACGTCCAGGAACGCCCCGGCGGTACGCGGGCCGAACGCGTGGACGCTCGCGACGAAGGTCGCGTACGTCGCGTCGCTGACGCCGGGATGCCCGAACGCGAACGGGTAGATCGGGTTACCGAAGCGGATGAGATTCTTCCCGTACCAGTAGCCGCAGGCGAGGATCGTGATCGCGGCGAGCGCTGCGGGAAGACGCCGGGCGCGCTCTCGGAAGGCGTGCACGCCGACGAGGGCCGCCGCCGGCAGTGCCGTCACGAGCGCCGTGTACTTGACGGCCAGAGCGAAGCCCAGCAGCAGCGCAGCCGCGGCCGCGTCGCCCGGCTCGCGGCGGACGCTCCAGAGCACGAACAACAGCGCCGCGCCCACCTCGAACGCCGTCGCCGCGGAGTCGACATACGCCGTTGTCGCGTTGTAGAGCAGCGGAGAGTAGAGGGCGATGCCCGCAACCGCGAGCGCAGCGGTGCGTGCGCCCCAGAGGGAGCGGACCGCTCCCGCCGCGAGCAGGACGAACGAAGCAAGGATCGAGAGGTGGAGCACGTGCGCAAGAGGAACACCGCGAATCGTCAGCGCCCCGCCGTAGAGCGTTTCCATCAGCGTCGGCAGGTTGCCGTAGATGGGGTCGTGGCCGAGCGTCAGGTGTAGTGCGTGCGAGTCGGCGAGCGTGCGTGCCTCGGGCAGGTGGTACCAGAGCTCGTCGAACGCCTCCGACGGAGCGAGCGCGTCGAGCCATTGCGTGATCCCGATGACGAGCGCGACTGCGGTTGCAAGCAACACGACGGGGCCGGCTGCCGGGGCTCGGCGAAGGAACGCTGCGCCGGTGCGGACGTAGGCGAGCAGGTACGCGCGGCTGAAGAAGATCGCGGCGGCGCCCGCGACGGCGAACACCTGCCAGCGGAAGAGGTGAGCCGCGCCGAGGACGATTCCGGCAATCGCGCAGCCGCCGAAGCCGGCGAGCAGCGCGACTCCGAGCCTCGTCAGGGAGGGTGGCCGCGGCGCCGCGCCGGCGAGCGCCTCGATTCCCCGGAGAACGGGAATCCCGAGCGCGAGCGCGACGAGCGCGCAGGCCGCATTCGCCGCGAGCGTCTCGACGGCCAGCAGGGGCATCAGTAGAGGCCGAGGCGGATGCCGGCGAGCACGAGCAGGGCGCGAATGCCGTCTTGCCAGCCGATCGTCTTACCCTCGTCGTACGAGCGTCCGTAGTACGAGATCGGAAGCTCGTAGATGCGGAGCCGGCGCAGACAGATCCGGGCCGTGATCTCAGGCTCGATCGCGAAGCCGTCGGCCCGCAGCCGGAGGTCTCGCAGGACATCGCTACGCAAGGCCTTGTAGCCCGTCTCGATGTCGGAGAGCGTTGTGTTGTAGAGCACGTCGGTGAGCAGGCTCAGGAGCCGGTTTGCCACGAGGTGCCAGAACAGGTACGCGCGTTGCGGCCTGCCGCCGTGGAGGCGCGAGCCGTAGACGACATCGGCCGAGCCGCGGACGATCGGCTCGATCAGCGCGGGGATGTCGGCGGGGTCGTACTCGAGATCTGCGTCCTGGATCACCGTGATGTCGCCGTCGACGAGCGGGATCCCCGCCCGGATCGCAGCGCCCTTGCCCCGGTGCGCGCGCTCGAGGACGACGACATGCGGCAGGTCGCGCCACCGCGCCAGCACATCGCGGGTGCCGTCGGTCGAGCCGTCGTCCACGACCACGATCTGATGGTCGAGATCGAGGCCGTCGAGCGCCCGAAGTACCTGCCCTACGGTCTCGGCCTCGTTGTAGACCGGGACGATGAAGGAGACTCGGATGTCTGGGCGGTGCGGCGTCGTCGCCAGCTGGTCCAAGCTCGCAGACTGCCACGATTCCCGGCCGAGCTCTCCGATTCTTAGCTCCCTCTCACGTACGGGCGGTGGCGCTAGTCGCGGCTCTCGCCCGGCCGGACGAGCCCTGCGTCGTACGCGGCGATCACCGCCTGCACGCGGTCGCGGACGCCGAGCTTGCGCAGGACGCTGGAGACGTGCGTCTTCACGGTCGTCTCGCTGAGGAACAGCCGCTCGGCGAGCTCGGCGTTCGAGAGGCCGCTTGCGAGCAGGCGCAGGATCTCGAGCTCCCGCTCCGTGAGCGTGGCCACGGCCTCGGCGGACTGTCCCGGCGGCCGCCCGTCTGCGAAGCGCTCCAGCAGCCGCCGGGTCACCGTCGGCCCGAGTAGCGCATTGCCGTTCGCCACCAGCCGAATCCCTTCGACGAGGTCGAGCGGCCGCACGTCCTTGAGCAGGAACCCGCTCGCGCCGGCACGGATCGCGGCGTGGACGTACTCGTCGGCGTCGAACGTCGTCAGTACGAGCACACGGGCCGCGCTGCCGGCGGCGACGATCTGCCGCGTGGCCTCGATCCCGTCGAGCTCGGGCATGCGGACGTCCATCAGGATGACGTCCGGCTTCAGCTCGTGCGCGAGCCGCACCGCCTCTTCGCCGTTCTCGGCCTCACCGACGACCTCGAGGTCGGGCCGGGTCTCGACGATCAGCCGGAAGCCGCTGCGGACGAGCGCCTGGTCGTCGGCGATCAGGACGCGGATGCTCAGATCGGGATCCGCGCCGAGACGAGATAGCCGCCGCCGGGACGCGGCCCGGTGGCGACGCTGCCGCCGAGGACGGCCACGCGTTCGCGCATGCCGATCAGGCCGCTGCCGCCCGTCCCGCCGTTGCTCTCGCCCCCGGCGCCGTCGTCGCCGATCTCGAGGTCGAGCTCCGGCCCGTAGCGCACGCGCACCGTCGCGTGCGCCGCCCGGGCGTGCTTGAGCGTGTTCGTCAGTGCCTCCTGCACGATGCGGTAGGCGGAGAGGTCGACCGCGGCGGGCAACGGCCGAGGCGCCCCCTCGACCTCGAGTGCGATCTCGAGCCCGGTCGCGCGCACCTGCTCGACGAGCGCGTCCAGGCGCCCGAGCCCCGGCTGCGGCGCGTACTCCGCGTCCCCGTGCAGGATCCCGAGCACGCGGCGCAGGTCGCCGAGCGCGGAGCGCGCAGCGAGCTCGATCGCCCGGATCGGCTCGCGCGCACGGCGCGGCTCCACCTCGAACACGTCGTCCGCTGCGGCCGCCTGCACGACGATCACGCTCAACGCGTGTGCGACGACGTCGTGCAGCTCGCGCGCGATGCGGGCCTGCTCCTCGGCCACCGCGCGGCGGCTCTGCAGCTCCCGTTCCCGTTCGAGCCGCTCCGCCTTCTCCTCGATCTCGAGGATGTACGCGCGGCGTGAGCGGAGGCTGTCGCCGAGCAGCCAGGCCGCGGCGAGGAACAGCAGATGCCACACGCTGTCGCCGAGGTGGGAGCGATTCGTGACAGCCAGCGTCGCGGCCACCGCTGCGACCGACGCCGCTCCGACCGACCGCGCGCCGCGCCCGTTCGGGCGGGCCGCGAGCGTGTAGAGCGCCACGCCGAGCGGAAACGGAAGCCACGGTCCGAGCGCCACCGTCGCGATCGAGGCGGCCGTGACCACCGTGACGACCTCGACCGGGCGCTGCCGCCGCCAGAGCAGCGGCAGCGTCGCGGCGACGCCGAGCGCGATGCCGGTGACCCCGCGGTCCTGGTGAACGGCGGTGACGACGGACACGAGCAGGAGCAGGCCGGCGATCCCGACGTCGACGAGCAGTGGGTGGCGGCGGAGCCAGTTCCAGATCATCCGCGCCTCACGGTACTCGGGCTAGGCTCTACGTGTCGCGGCGGACGAGCAGCACGGCGGCGATCGCGATCGCCAGCGCCGTGTAGCCGCAGAAGAGCGCGAACCCCGGCCAGGGCGCGAGGCTGTGCGCGCCGTGCGTGAGCGAGAAGATCGAGCGTCCCGCGGCGCTCGGGCAGGTACGGCGAGATCGCGTTGTTCCAGCTCGTCGGGAGGATGTTCAGCAGCGGCGGGATGACGAAGAAGATCGCCGCGAAGGTCGCGATCCCGCCGGCGGTGTTCCGGACGATCGCGCCGAGCGCGAGCGCGAACAGCGCCGATCAGACGTCAGGTAGACCGCGCCGCCGATCACCGAGCGCGCGACGCCGGGATGCGAGAACGAGATCTGCAGGATGTGGTGGCGGTCGAGGATGCGCCTGGCTGCCGAAGAACGCGATCACGACCGACGGCAGCATCAGCACGAACGTGACGACGGCGAAGACGCCGAGCTTCGCCCAGAGCACGGGCAGGCGCTTCGGCACTGCCGTGAAGCTCGCGCGGATCATCCCCGTCGAGTACTCGCCGGTGATCACGAGCACGCCGAGCACCGCGATCGCGAGCTGCGAGAGGTTCACGCCGGCGAGGGCGACGTCGAGCGGCTGCCGGTTCGCGCGCTCCCTGCGGGCTCATGTGACCCCAGTGCGAGGCGACGATCGCTCGCGAAGAGCATCGGCAGGCCGATCGTCAGCACCGTCGCCACGAGCAGCGACCAGCGCGTCGAGCGCAGCGAGTGGAGCTTCGTCCACTCCGAGAGTGCGACGCGTGCCTGCGTCACCCTGCCCGCGCCGTCGTAGCGCGGGAGCGAGATCTGACCGGCCGCGCTGCTCACGCCGCTTCCTCGGCCGCTGCGCCGGCAACGACGTCGCCCGCCTTGAACTCGACGTCGTCGCGGGTGAGCTCCATGAAAGCCTCCTCGAGCGAGGCCTGCAGCGGCGTCAGCTCGTGCAGGACGATCGCCGTGGGCGGCGGCGGTCTCGCCGATCTGCTCGGTCGTCAGGCCGACGACCTCGAGCAGTCGCCGGCTCGGTGCTCGTCACCGTCACGTTCGCGCCGAGCAGGGCCTCGCGCAGCTTGGTCGCCTGCGGCGAGCGCACGCGAACGAGGGTTCCCGACGCCCGGCGCACGAACTCGTCGACGCTCGTGTCGGCGATCAGCCGCCCGCGCCCGATCACGATCAGGTGGTCGGCCGTCAGCGCCATCTCGCTCATCAGGTGCGAGGAGACGAAGACCGTCCGGCCCTCGGCCGCGAGTGCCTTGAGCAGGTTCCGGATCCAGTGGATCCCCTCCGGGTCGAGCCCGTTCACCGGCTCGTCCAGCAGCAGCGTCTTCGGGTCGCCGAGCAGCGCCGTCGCGATGCCGAGCCGCTGCCCCATCCCGAGCGAGAACTGTCCCGCGCGCTTGCGCGCGACCTCGTGCAGGCCGACGAGGTCGATCAGCTCGGCCACGCGGCGCTTCGGGATACCGTGCGTCTGCGCGAGCGCGAGCAGGTGGTTGTACGCCGAGCGCCCGGTGTGGACGGAGCGTGCCTCGAGCAGCGCGCCGACCTCGTGCAGGGGCGCCGGATGCTCGCCGGTAGCGCTTCCCGTTCACGTGCACGTTGCCGCGCGGTCGGCGCGTCGAGCCCGAGGATCAGCCGCATCGTCGTCGACTTGCCCGACCCGTTCGGCCCGAGGAAGCCGGTGACGATGCCGGGCTGCACGGTGAAGCTGAGATCGTCGACGGCGCGCTTGTCGCCGTAGTCCTTCGTCAGCCCGTGCGCCTCGATCATCGCGTCCACCGTAGCTGCCGGAGTGCGCGGCGCACCTCGGCCGCGGGGAGGGTCAGAGCTCGTTCGAAAGGATGAGATTCGGCGCGGCGACGGAGCGGTCGAGGTCGGCGTCCAGGCTGCGCAGTGCGTCGCGAAGCTCGTCCCCGCTGAACGGCTTCTGGAGGAACGCCGTTCGAGACGGCAGGCGTCCGGCCCGAAGGTCAGGGTCGTCGGTGTAGCCCGACATGTAGAGAACGTTGACGCCGGGACGCTCGGCGCGCAGCTCGTCCGCGGCCTGTTTGCCGTCCATTCCCGGAAGGACGATGTCCGTCAGCACAAGGTCGATCGGGCCGCCGTACGCGCGCGCGAGCGCGACCGCGTCCTCTCCCCGCTCGGCCTCGAGAATGGAGTAGCCCTCCGACTCGAGAAACGCAGTGACGACCGTGCGGACGACGGCCGTGTCCTCGATCAGCAGGACGGTCCCGCTGCGCGCGGCGTTGTCGGTCCGCCGGCGGGGCCGCCGGCGACGGCGGGCTCGCCCGCCTCCTGAGCCAGCGGGAGGCGGATCGTGAACCGTGTGCCCAGGCCGCGCTCCGTTTCGACGTCGATCGAGCCGCCGCTCTGGTCGACGATTCCGTGCACCGTTGCGAGCCCGAGACCGGTGCCCGCCTGGCCCTTCGTCGTGAAGAACGGCTCGAAGATCTGCTTGGCCATCGCCGGGCTCATACCGGTTCCCGTGTCGGCCACCGTCAGCAGCGCCTCCGCGCCGGCGACCGACGTGGTGATCGTCAGCGCACCGCCACCGGGCATCGCGTCGCGGGCGTTGCTCGCGAGGTTCGTGATCACCTGCGTGAGCTGGCCGCGATCCGCGTGGACGAGCACGGGGCGGTCGGCCGGGACGACGCACAGCTCGATCCGGGCGCCGAGCAGAGGGTCGAGCAGGCGCACGAAGTCGCCGGTCAAGTCGTTCAGGTCGAGCAGCTCGGGCATGAGCACCTGGCGGCGGCCGAACGCGAGCAGCTGGCGGGTGAGGTCGGTGGCGCGGTCTGCTGCCTTCAGCACCTCTCGGATGTCCTGCCGGGCGGCGTCGAGGTTCCCGGGTCTCGACCTCGCGCACGGCGAGCTCGCCGTATCCCCGCATGGCGAGCAGGAGATTGTTGAAGTCGTGGGCGATACCTCCGGCGAGCTGGCCGATCGACTCCAGCTTCTCCGCCTGCTGCACGCGCTCCTCGAGCTCCGCCTGCGCAACGGCGTCCTGCATCTCCTTCGTCGCGTCGTGCGCGATCGCGAGGATGAGGTCGCCGCTCCGGTCTCCGTAGCCGTGGACGAGCGCGACGCTTCCGTCGAGGTAGAGGTCGTCGCCCTTCTTCGTTCTCGCATGAATCGTCGTGCGCCCCGTGGGGCCGCCGCCGGCGGCCGCCGGGAAGCTCTCGATCAACGCACCGGCGTCGTCCATCCGGAGCAGCGACCAGACGCTCTGCCCTTGGGCCTCCTCGCTCGTGTACCCCGTGAGCGTCTCGGCTGCCGGCGACATGTAGACGACCCTCGCCTCGGTGTCCAGCAGGCAGATGAGGCTGGGCGACCTATCGACGACGCTTCGGAACAGCTCCTCGCTCCCGCGCAGGGCGGCGGCGGTTGCACGGGCGATCCGCTCGAGGGCGACGAGCCGGTAGCCGGCGAACAGCGAGACGAGCGTCGCGGCGATCGCCGCGACGGCGAGGGCTGCAACCGGGCCCGTCGAATGGAAGGACGCCGCGGCAAGCATGCCCCCGCCGGCCGAGATCGCGGCGATACCCAGCGTGACGAGGCTCAGCAAGACCACCTTCGAGGGCATCAGCCGCAGCTGCAGTCGCTTCATCTGAGCGGATCATCCGACCTGGGGGCCGGCCGGACATTGGGGTTCCACCGCGGAGTGAGCACCCGCGAACGGGGACCCGAGTCACCCCGATCGGGGAGGCGGTATCCTGCGTCTCTCTCCCGCGTGGCCGTGAACCAGCCATCCGCCGTCGATCCGGGCAGCCCGGCGCCCAGCCCGCTCGTCCGGCTGCGCTGGCTGCTCTGGGGCTCGGTGCTCCTCCTCGGCATCGCCGCGGGAGTCGCGATCTTCGCGCTACGCCCGTCGTCGCAGCCGGCGGCGTCGAGCGGGCCGATCGGAACGGGGGGGCCGGACGTCTCCTGGGCCGCCGGTGTCCGCCGTGCGCCCGGCTTCGCGCTCACCGACCAGTCGGGCGAGCCGGTGTCGCTCGCCGCCTTTCGCGGCCGGCCCGTGATCGTCACCTTCATCGATCCGCTCTGCCGCAACCTCTGCCCGCTGGAGGCGAAGGTGCTGAACAAGGTCGTGCACCAGCTCCCGGCCGCTTCGCGGCCCGCGATCCTGGCCGTGAGCACGAACGTCTACGGCAACGCGCGCGTGAACCTGGTCCAGGACGTGCACAAGTGGAAGCTCGTGCCGCAATGGCGCTGGGCCGTCGGCGGCGGCGCGCAGCTCGCGTCCGTGTGGAAGCACTACCAGGTGCAGGTGCTCGTGACGACGAAGAAGATCGCGGGCGTGACCGTGCACGAGATCACGCACACGGAGGCGGCGTTCGTCGTCGACTCCGCCGGCTACCAGCGCGCGCTCTACCTGTATCCGTTCCGCGCGCAGGACGTCGAGCACACGTTGCGCTCGCTCGGTTAGGCCTTCTTGCAGGAGGTGGCACGGTTGCCGGACGGGTCGGTCGCGGCGATGCAGACGCGCACGCCGCGGAGCGAGAGCCCGTGCGGGAGCCTCAGCTTCTGCGTCTCGGGGCGGTTCAGGCTCGTCGGATGCTCGGGCACGGCCGTCGTGAGCACGGCGTGCCCAGCCCGCTCGACGGTGACCGTCGCCGACGCCTTGCCGCTGTCGTCGGAGAGGAAGTACTGGACGGTGAGGCTGCCGCCGGCGGCGCGAGTCAGCAGCACCTGCACGTACGGCCTGAGGATGTCCTTCGACCGGAGCGCGCCCGCGCGCAGGAGCTGCGAGACTGCGTTCGCGGCGGCGGTGGCGAGCGTGTCCGGCCTGGCGGAGCGGGGCGACGCGAGGCGGGCCAGCACGCCCTGCTCCGCCGCGGTGCTGCGGCCGCCGTCGTAGATGCCGTAGCCGGACGGCATCACGACCAGGAGCGGGCCGACGTAGAAGCCGGCCAGCTCGGCGCCGAGGAAGGCCGCGTACTTCGAGGGCTTGCCGAAGAGGGAAGGGATCGCGCCGAGGTCGATCCTCGTCGCGACGAGCGCGACCTTCACGCGGTCGCCGGCCGCGTACGCCGCGGCGACCTCCTGCTCCAGTCCGGCGGCGGCAGCGTGCGACGGCGTCTCGTAGGGCAGGAACACGTTCTGGACGACGAGCATGTCGCTCGCGGGATCGCCGTCCGCCCGCGCCTCGCCCGCGGCGACCAGCGCGCACGCGGCAAGCGCAGCGGCTAGGAGGCGCAGTCCCGGCACGCGCCGCGCAGGACGACGTCGTGGCCGGCGACGGAGTAGCCGGTCTGCCGCTCGACGCGGTGCGAGCGCGCTCCTCGAGGTCGCTCGTCGCTGAATGCCTCGACCTTGCCGCAGTCGTCGCAGACGAGATGGTGGTGGTGCTCGCCGCCGGGGTGCAGCGGCTCGTAGCGCGTCGTGCCGGCGCCGAGGTCGATCGCGCTGGACGAAGCCCGTCCTTGCGTCAGCTGCTCGAGCGTCCGGTAGACGCTCGCGATCCCGACCGGCGCTGTCCGCCGCGCGGAGCCGGTCGAAGATCTCCTGCGCGGTCAGGCAGCAGCGACTGGCGGCCGAGCAGCTCGATCACCGCGTGGCGGGCGCCGCCGCTGCGATGTCCCTTCTGCCGGAGGGAGGCAGCGTCTCCTCGGCCCAGTCGGTGCGGTCGCGAGGTCGGCCACGACGTCGATGATAGCGCTTCTCAATAGAGAATGATTATGAGAATGAGTCTTCGTTCATGCTATGGTGCGCGCCTCGATGCGCAAGGAGGCTCGTCTGTCGATGCGCGGTCGCTCGGCCTGGCGGCGCTCTGTGCAGGCGCCGCGCTCGCGCGACCGGCGTGCGCAGGCCGGCGGCCCGATCCAGGTGGTCGCGGCCGAGAACTTCTGGGGCAGCATCGCCGCCCAGCTCGGCGGCGACCGCGTGCACGTGACGAGCGTGATCACGAACCCCGCCACCGATCCGCACGACTACGAGCCGACCGCCGTCGACGCGCGGACGATCGCCGGCGCGCAGCTCGTGATCGTGAACGGCATCGGCTACGACCCGTGGGCGCCGAAGCTGCTCGCCGCCAACCCGGTCAGCGGCCGGATCGTGCTCACCGTCGGCGACCTGGTCGGGATCAAGCCGGGCGGCAACCCGCACCGCTGGTACTCGCCGGCGAACGTCCAGCAGGTGATCGCGGCGATCGTCGCCGACTACAGCGAAGCTCGACCCGAAGGACGCGGCTACTTCGACGCAGCAGCAGGCCGCGTTCGAGACGCAGGGGCTCGCGCAGCTACAAGCAGCTGATCGCGACGATCAGGCAGCAGGTACGCCGGCGCGCCGGTCGGCGCCTCGGAGAGCATCTTCGCGCCGCTCGCGCAGGCGCTCGGGCTGAAGCTGGTCACGCCGTCCTCCTTCCTCAAGGCGATCAGCGAGGGCACCGAGCCGACGGCGGCGGACATCACGACGATCGACCGCCAGATCGCGCACAGCGAGATCAAGGTGTGGGTCTTCAACAGCCAGAACAGCACGCCCGACGTGCAGCGGCTCACCGACGCCGCCGCGCAAGCAAGGGCATCCCGGTGACGACGATCACCGAGACGCTCACGCCCGCCATCGGCGACCTTCCAGGAGTGGCAGGTCGCGCAGCTGCGCGGCGCTCGCGCGCGGCGCTCGCGCAAAGCGACGGGCCGGTGAGCGCCGGGCCGGCGCGTCCGACTCTCGCGGACGCCGTCGGTCGCGCAGCTCGGCGGGCACGACGATCTGGAGCGACGTCTCGCTGACGCGTCGAGCGCGGCGAGTTCGTCGCCGTGCTCGGCCCGAACGGCGCCGGCAAGTCGACCCTGCATCAAGGTCGCTGCTCGGGCTGCTGCCGCTCGCGCGCCGGCACGGCGACGGTGCTCGGCCGGCCGCCCGGCGAGGCGAACGCGCGAGATCGGCTACCTGCCGCAGCGGCGGCAGCTTCGACGCTCGAGCCCGGATCCGCGGCGTCGACCTCGTCCGGCTCGGCCTCGACGGCGCCCGCTGGGGGCTCCCGCTGCCCGGCCTCGCGCAGCCGACGCGCGCCTGCGAGCGCGTGCACGCACGTGATCGAGCTCGTCGGCGCCGAGCGAGTACGCCGCGCGCGCCGATCGGCGAGCTCTCCGGCGGCGAGCAGCAGCGGCTGCTGATCGCGCAGGCGCTCGTCCGCCGGCCGCAGCTGCTGCTGCTCGACGAGCCGCTCGACAGCCTCGACCTGCCGAACCAGGCCGCGGTCGCGGCGCTCGTCGCGGCGCATCTGCCGCGAGGAGGGCGTCGCCGTGCTGCTCGTCGCGCACGACGTCAACCCGATCCTCGGCTACCTCGACCGCGTCATCTACCTCGCCGGCGGCGACGGCCGTCGCAGGGCACGCCGGAGGAGGTGATCTCGACCGAGACGCTGAGCCGGCTCTACGGGGCGCCGATCGAGGTGCTGCACGCGTCGCGACGGCCGGCTCGTCGTCGTCGGCCAGCCCGAGGCGCCGTTCGTGCACGGCGACCGCCACGCGCCATGCGCATTGAGGCGGCCGTCTTCCAGGGGCTGTCCTGGAACCTCGTCGCCGACGTGCAGCAGCTCTTCACGTACCCGTTCATGGTCAACGCGCTCGAGGCCGGCACGATCGTCGCGGTCATGGCCGGGGTCGATCGGCTGGTTCATGGTGCTGCGCCGGCAGACGTTCGCCGGGCACACGCTCTCGGTGATCGCCTTCCCCGGCGCGGCCGCGGCCGGCCTCGCCGGCCTGCCCGCTCGCCGTCGGGCTACTTCGGCGTTCTGCGGCGCCGGCGCGCTCGCGCTCGCCGGCGTCGCCGCGGACGCGCGGCGCAGCCTCAGCGCGCGAGTCGGCGGCGATCGGCTCGCGTGCAGGCGTTCGCGCTCGCGCTCGGCTTCCTCTTCGTCGGCCTCTACCACGGCATCCTGAACGGGCTCGACTCGCTGCTCTTCGGCACGTTCCTCGGCATCACCGAGCGCGCAGGTCACCGTGCTGCTCGTCGTCGCCGTCGCCGCGATCGCTGTCGTCGCCGTCGCCGGCCGGCCGCTCCTCTTCGCCTCCGTCGACGCCGACGTCGCCCGCGCCGCCGGCGTGCCGGTGCGGCTGCTCGGCTTCGGCTTCCTGCTCGTGCTCGGCCTGTCGGTGGCGGAGACGAGCCAGATCACCGGCGCGCTGCTCGTGTTCGCGCTGCTCGTCACGCCGGCCGCGACGGCGCAGCAGCTCACCGCGCCGGCCGCTGCTCGGCCTCGCGCTCTCGGTCGCGATCGCGCTCGCCGTCACGTGGCTCGGGCTCGCGCTCGCCTACTTCTCGATCTACCCCGTCGGCTTCTTCGTCACCTCGCTCGCCTTCGCGCCTACGTCCGTCGCTCGCGCGGACGCTCCTCGCGCACGCGCCGGCGCGCGACGGGTCGGCTGATGCTCGCGCACGAGTTCATGCGCAACGCGCTCCTCGCCGGCAGCTTCGTCGGCGCTCGCGTGCGGGCTCGTCGGCTACTTCGTCGTGCTCCGCGCGCAGGTGTTCGCCGGCGACGCGCTCAGCCACGTCGCCTTCACCGGCGCGCTCGCCGCCGCCGCGCTCGGCATCGACGTCCGCGTCGGGCCTCTTCGCTCGCGACGATCCTCGGCGGCGCTCGTCATGGGCTTGCTCGGCGATCGCGCGCGCGCCGACGACGTCGCGATCGGCACGCTGTTCGCCTGGATCGCTCGGCCTCGGCGTGCTCTTCCTCTCCATCTTCACGACGAGCGAGCAGCGCGGGCAACGGCACCGCCGGCGTCCGCGTCCTCTTCGGCTCGATCTTCGGGCTGAGCGTGACCGACGCGGCGATCGCAGCGGGCGTCTCCCTCGCGGCGGCGCCGCGGTCACGCTCGCCGTCGCGCGCGCCCTCTGCTCTTCGCCTCGCTCGACGCCGACGTCGCCGCCGCGCAGGGCGTGCCCGTCCGCCTGCTCGGGTTCGGCTTCCTCGCGGTGCTCGGGGCTCGTCGCCGCCGCAGGCGACGCAGGCGGTCGGCGCGCTGCTCCTGCTCGGCCTGCTCGCCGCCCCCGCCGGCGCCGCGCACCGGCTCGCCAGCACGCCCGTAGCCGGCCTCGCGCTCTCGACCGCGTTCGCCGTCGGCTCGGTCTGGGCCGGGCTGGCGCTCAGCTACGTGTTCCCGACGCTGCCGCCGAGCACGATGATCATCTCCGTCGCGACGCTCGTGTTCGTCCTCGCCGCCGGCGGAGGGCGAATCGCAGCAGGACGGCCGCGGCGAGCGCCGCGAGCGACGCCGCGATGATCACGAGCCGGTCGTGGGTGTTGCGCTGTGCCGGCGTGGTCACGTGGGCGGGCGCGACGATCTTCACGCCGGCGGCGGCTGCGAGCCGCTTGACGGCGGTCTGAGCCGCGGCGACGAGGCCCGCGCTTCCCGTCGCGATCGGGATCGTCTTCAGCACCGCGTACTCGGCCGTGGTCGGGTGCTTCAGCCACTGGAAGCCGAACCCGTTCGGCATCACGATCAGCAGCCGTCCCTTGTAGAGGTACGACAGCTCCTCGGCGAGGAAGCGGGCGTACGTCTGCGGCTTCCGCCAGAGCGAGGTGATCGCGCCGAGGTCGTAGCTGCTCGAGATGAGCGCGACCCGGATGGTGAAGCCCGACCGGTTGGCGGCCGTGACGAGCGCGGTGAGCTGCGCCTGCGGCTGCGCCGGGAACTTCGCGTCGAAGGGCAGGAAGACCTTCTGGACGAGCAGGTAGTCGCTGGCCGGGTCGCCGTCCGCGCGGGCGGTGGATGCGAGCGCGCCGGCGGCGAGGGCCGCCGCGACGAGCAGGACTGCGGCTCTCATCCGTTCGCCCGGTCGTCGAGGAGGACGGTGAAGGGCTGCTTGCCCGGCGGCTGGATCTCGAACGAGAGGCCCCAGTGCCCGACCATGACGAGCGCCGGCGCGCTGTGCTCGTACAGGCCGGGCGAGGCCTCGGCCAGCCGGTACGACTGCGTCGGCATCTCCATGTCCAGCATGGTGAACGTAGCGACCACCGTCGCGCCGCGGACCGGCGCGCCGCCGTGCGTGACCCGGACCGCGAAGTCGTTGGAGACCGCGGCCTTGTTCGGCGTCACGCGGAGCTCGAGCCGGTAGCCGGCCTCGTCGACGATGCTCGCCACCGGCCCCGGCCCGGTGTGCGCGCTCGGCTTGCCGAGGCTCGCGAGCGCCCTGGGCGGCGGCGGCAGGCTGGACAGGATCGCCGCGGCGAAGACGGCTCCGGCGACGAGCACGGCCTCGACGCCGACGAGCCGGCGCAGCAGCCGCGCCGCCCCCGGCGCATCCCCTGCCTGCCGCTGGAGCGCGGGCTTCGTGCGCAGGAGGTTGACCGACGCGACGAGCATCGCGCAGAGCAGCAGCGCCGACTTGGCGAGGATCGCCTTGCCGTACGAGGTCTGCCAGAGCGAGGCGAGCGTCGGCAGGTGCAGCAGCGAGGCGCCGATCCCCGAGCCGAGCAGGGCCATCACCGAGCAGAAGGCGACGTTCGAGAAGCGCGGCACGACGACGGCGAGCCCGGAGATCCGCGCGGCCGCGGGCAGGCCGCGCCAGAGCACGACCAGGCCGACCAGGCCGCCGAGCCAGATCGAGCCGGCCCCGAGGTGGAGCCAGTCGAAGACGAGCGAGAGCGCCCGCGGCGCCGTCTGCGCGGCATGCCCGGAGGCGCCCGGTGCGAGCAGCACCGCGCCCGCGGCGAGGAGCGCGCCCCAGAGCGAGAGGAGACCGGCGACCGACCGGCGACCCCGTTCCGGGCGGTCGAGCCAGAGCGCGGCGGCGGCGGCTGCGCCGAAGAGCGCGAGCAGGAGCTCGAGGTCGAGGTAGCCGCGGCCGAACGCGGACACCCGCATGAGCGGCACGAGCGCGCCGAGCGACCAGACCGAGCGCAGGGCGAACTGTGCCGTCGCCACGAGCACGTACACGGGTGCCGCGACGAGCGCGACGGCGAGCGCGATCCAGAACGCGACGGACACGGCCCGCAGGCTCGTGCCCGAGGCGCGCGCGACGAGCGGCCGCGCGATCACCGTCCGCAGCGCGAAGAGGCCGAGCGCGATCATGAACGAGAGAAAGGTCAGCCAGCGGAACGTGAGCAGGCCCGGCGTCGTCGCGGTCTCCGACAGGGACGGGATGACGAACTGCGGCGGCGGGCCCGGGTTCGGCCCGACCGAGAACGTGAACGCGCCGCGCACCGGGTGCCCGTCGACCGAGATGGCGCGCCAGAAGACGAGGTACCAGCCCTCGCGCACGCGCTTCAGCGGCACGTCGATCTCGTCCACGTTCGCCGCGGAGCGGCGCACCGCACCGTCCACCTCCTGGTGTGCGGCCGCGTCGGTCACCGAGACGATCGCGAAGCGCGGCTCGACCGCCTCGTCGTAGATCAGCCGCACCTCGACCGGCGGCGTGTCCACCTCGGCGCTCGCCGCCGGGAACGTCTTCAGCAGCGCGGCGTGCGCCCAGGCGGCGGCGGGCAGCAGCAGCGCCGCCGCGGCGACGGCCCCGAACGTGAGCAGCCGGCGGCTCACCCGACGTGCAGCGTGAAGGGCGCCGTGATCACGTGGCCGCCCACGAGGCACTGGAGGAAGAGCCGCCAGGTGCCGGCCACCGGTACGAGCACGCCGACCTTCAGCCGGCCCGGCGTCGCCGACGTGCCCGTCACCTTCGCTGCGCCGAGCACGCTCGAGCAGCCGGTCGCTCCCGGCGCGCACACGTGCGTGTGGAAGTAGTCGAGCGAGCCGCGGCGGAAGAAGATCGCGTGCGCGAGCGCTCCGTACCACGGCGTGAACGCCGCCGGGCTTTCCGTCCGGGCCGGTGACCGTGAAGTCGAGCAGCGCCGGAACGATCGCCTTCAGGTGCGGCGTTCCGCGCAGCGTGACGTGGTATCCGGCCACGGTCTCGCTCGCGCGGAACGGCGGCAGCGGCTGGGGCTTGTATGCGCCCGCGACCGTGATCGTCGTAAAGAGCTGGAAGTTCGGCTGCGGGCCCGTCGTCTTCGGATACGCGTCGATCACGACCCGGTAGGGGCCGGGCTCCGAGAACGTGACCGGCAGGCTGACGCGCCCGCCCGGCCCGACGGGCGGGTGGCGGTGGATGATCGTGGCGAGGTCGCGCCGCACGATGATCAGGTGGATGCCGTTGTGCGGGCCCGCTCCGTGCTTGTACGCGGTCAGCGCGCGGCCGTCCGGCTGGAGAATGGTGAAGGCGACGGTCGTCGGCTTCCCGGCCCGCACCGGCCCGGCGGGAGTGAAGTTCGAGAGGCGGAACGTGCGCGCCGCCTGCACCGCGATCGTCGGCGTTCCGGACGAGCCCGAGCCGCCGCAGCCCGCCGCGGCGAGCACCGTCACGACGCAGGCGACCGCGGTAGCGTGACGCGCATGCTTGCGCTCGTGCCGACCCCGATCGGCGTCGGCCCGCGCTACCACCCCCGGCCGGGCCTGCACGCGACCTGCGAGCGCGGGTCGCTGCGCGGGGCCGCGCGCGTCCACGTCGAGCTGTTCGCGAACCGGCGCGTCGTCATCGTCCCGGCCGCAATCGGCCTGCGCGGCGCGCGTCTCAGCCTGGGTCGCGTGACGGGCGCCCGCTGCCGTGCGCCGCTCTGGACGACGGATCCGACCGGCGTCGTCTCGTTCAGGGGTCGCGCGCGGCTCGGCGATCTCTTCACGGTCTGGGGCGAGCCGTTCGGTCCGAAGCGGTTGGTGAGCTTCCACGGCGCTGTCTCCTTGTTTCGTAACGGCCTGCCGGTCAGGGGCGATCCTCGCCGCCTCGCACTGCGCGACGGCGACGAGCTCGTGCTCGAGCTCGGCGGCTTCGTGCCGCCGCACCGCAGCTACCGCTTCCCGCCGTAGAGGGGTCACTGCGGCCCCGGTGTGCCGTGCAGCAGCAGCACGACGACGACGACGGCGGCGATCCCCGCAGCGAGGGCGAGCAGCGCAGCGAGCAGGCGGAGGGCGGCACCGTTCACGCCACCCCTCCGATCGCCGCGCCGCGGACGCGCGGGGCGCGCTCGCGAACTCCCTGCGTCGCGCTGCCGACGAGCGCGCCGACGCCGAGCCCGAGGATCAGCGCGACGGCGACGCGTGCGACGCCCGAGGGCAGCACGCTGAGCGCCGTCGAGTGTGTCAGCACCGGCAGCATCGTCAGCCCTTCGTAGAGGCTCCCGAAACCGGCGGCGAAGGCGGTGAACACGCGCACCTCGCGGTCCTTGTGCAGGAGGCCCACGAGCAAGGCGACGCCGACCGCCGCGGTGAGGAAGACGTCGATGTAACCGCCGGCGGCCGACCTCCGGCCGGCCGTAGAGCTCGCGGCCGACCCGCACCGCCCAGACGAGGAGGGTGGCGGCGAGCCCGAGCGCGACCGCGAGCCGCGGCCCGCCGCGTGGGAGCACGGCCCCGGCGGAGGAGCACGCGGCGAGGAGGCAGGCGAAGGCGAGCCACGCCCAGCCCGGCCCCGGCGGCCGGAAGTCGAGGACGCCGCCGAGCGTGTGACGGCGGCCGTCGACGAGGAGCGGCACCGACCACGGCCCGAGCGTCGCTGCGCCGCCGCGCCCGTGCGCGAGCGGTTCGAGCACGTGCAGGCGGTGCTCGTGCCACGCGTACGCGTGCCCGCCCGTCAGGCGGTGCCAGAGCGGGCGGGCACGCGGGTTCGCGGACGGACGCAGGTCGAGGTAGTCGATCCGGTCGGTCTGTGCCGTGAGCGAGCGGAGGTTCACCCAGACCCCCTTCGCGTCGAAGCGCAGCACCGGCTCGCCGAGCACGCCCGGCACGACGACGGTCGTCGCCGCCGGGACCCGGAGCCAGAGCTCGCGGTCGCCGTCCACGACCTTCGCCTCGATCCCGGCAGCGGGCGGCCGGAAGCCGAGGATGCGCGCGTCGAAGTTCGTCGCCACCGGCGCGCTCGTGCCGGTGTGCGCCGACGCGGCGGCCGGGAGGGCCAGCGCAGCGGCGACAGCGGCGGCGGCGACGAGGGTACGCGTCATGCGAGCGACCGGCCTCCGCGGGTGGCGAGGGAGACGATCCCGACGAGCAGCGCGAGGATCCCGACCGCAAGTGCGACGATCGCGAGCGTCGAGCTGCCGCCGCCGCCGATCGAGGAGAGCGCCTCGATCGTCGGCGCCGGCGTGTCCGACGTCTCCGGGCCGGTCCACTCGACGACGGAGCCGTCGGAGTACGTCTGGCGGACGTCGAACGTGTACGTCTTCGCGCCGCTCGTCGAGGCGTTGAAGCGGAAGACGGCGTCCTCGTCGGTCGGCACGTGCCCGCCCGTCCAGGTGACCTTCTGGACGATCGCACTGTCGCCGGAGCCGGTCGACTGCACCTGCTGCTTCCAGCCGGCGGGCGCTGGCTCGAACGAGTCGATCGCGAACCCGGAGGGCACGGTCAGCTCGATCTCGGTGGTCGTCAGGCCCTCCTTCTCGGTCGGCACCGAGAGTGTGAACTGCTGGAGCTTCTTGTCGAGCGCGACCGCCGGGCTGACGATCGCGTGCGCGGACGCCGCCGCGGCGACGACGAGGGTCGCGACGCCTGCAAGCGCGAGCAGGCCTGTACGGCACTTGATGGTCATTCTTCTCCTCTCTCAGCGGGATGGGCGGACGTTGCGCGTCCGCCGCGGAATTACGCGGGAGAGAGAAGCGGCGGGCCACGCTCCGCCAGCAGGCGGGAGAGCGGGTTGCCCCGCGCGGGAGAGGCCTCGACCGGCACCGCCGCCACGGCGGGCCGCACCCGGCGCGCCCGAGGCCGCACGGCGGCGAGCGCCCGGCCGGCGCGCTCGGCCGCCTTCAGGAGCAGGCGCGCGGCGACGTAGGCGACGGCGGCGAACGGCAGCTGCAGCGCGAGGCCGGGAAGGAAGGTCGGCTGGAAGGGCGTCTGCCAGACGAACGTGCCGAGCTGGATCGAGCGCTCGAGGAACTCCTGGAGCACGAACCCGAGCGGCGGGAGCAGCGCGAAGGCCCAGGCGGGCAGCGCGCGCGCCGCGCGCCCGCGTGCGGCGTCGACGCCGGACAGGAGCAGCGAGACCGCTGCGACGGCGCCTGCGGCGCCGAGCACGAGCGGCAGCTGGCTCAGGTAGCCGTGGCCGGTCGTGGCGAGCGCCAGGAGGCGGACGTGCGCCTCCGGGTAGACCCAGCGGTAGGCGAGGAAATGGGCGGCCTGCGACCCGGCGAGCAGAGCCGGGAGCGCGACGAGCCAGGTGAGGACGCGCCTCATCCCGGGCACTCTGCCAGAGAGCTCAGCGGCCGAGCAAGCGTCCGAGCACGCTCTTCCGCGGCTCGGGCTCGGGCTGCCGCTCCGGGGGCGCCTCCGGCGCGGCGGCCGGCGGCGGGAGCGGCGGGGCGCTCGCGCGGGCAGCCTGGCGCTCGCGCTGGGCGCGAATGGCCGCACTCATCTCTTCACGATGCGACTGCTCCGCCATCGTTCGACCCTTCTACGCTGCGCAGCCCCTGGATCCTCCCGTATCGTCTCCGTCATGTGCTTCGAGAGCGACTCGCTGCCCCCGATTCCGGCCATTTCCGGCGCCGCCGTCTCCCACGACGACCTCGTGCTCGAGGCGGCCGACGGGAACCGCTTCGCGGCGTTCCCGGCCGTGCCGGAGGAGCCCACCGCCGCGGGGGTCGTCATCCTTCCGGACGTCCGCGGCCTGTACCGCTTCTACGAGGAGCTGGCCCTCCGCTTCGCCGAGCGCGGCTACGCGGCGGTCGCGTTCGACTACTTCGGCCGCACCGCCGGGGCGGCGAAGCGCGACGACGAGTTCGACTACATGGAGCACGTCATGCAGACGACGCCGGACGGCGTCCAGGCGGACGTCGCGGCGTGCGTCGCCCACCTACGCGCAGCCGGCTGCACGTCGGTCTTCACCGTCGGCTTCTGCTTCGGCGGCCGCAACTCGTGGCTCGCCGCCGCCGGCGGGCACGGGCTCGCCGGGGCGATCGGCTTCTACGGCATGCCCGTCGAGCGGAACGGCGTCCCCGGCCCGGCCGAGCGGGCCGCCGAGCTCCGGGCGCCGATCCTCGCCCTCCAGGCCGGCGACGACCAGAACATCACGGCCGAGCACAACGCCGCGTTCGACGCCGCGCTCGGCGCCGCGGGCGTCGAGCACGAGGTCGTCACCTACGACGGGCGCGCCGCACAGCTTCTTCGACCGCAAGCAAGTCGACTTCGCGGCTGACTCCGCTGACGCGTGGGTGAAAGTCCTTGCGTTTCTCGAATCGCACCGCTGATCAACATCCGCGACCAGGTCGGGAACGCGACCTGGTCGCGGCCGTAGACCGCGGCCCCTAGCTCTTCGCCGCAGGCTTCTTCTGCGCGGCCTGCCATTCGGCCGCGAAGAGCGTCTTGTCGATGCGCCCGTTGAAGATGGGCACGCCGTGCTCGACGCAGAAGCGGATGACCTGCTCGCGGTCGAGATGCTGCTCGGCCGCGATCTCTTCCGGGGTCAGGTGATTCGGCATCTCGCCGTCAGGGTACGCCAGCGCGTCCTTCACTGCGCGGGCGAGCGCGGGCTCGACCGGCCCGGGCCGGTACCCGAGCTCCCGTTCGGCCTTCGCCGAGCTGAAGAACATCGGCAGGCGGGCGAGCGCACCTCGTTCCTGTTGACGAAGCCGAGCGCGGCGGCCGCCCGCGCGACCGCGTAGGGGACGCGCAGCCGCGGCCGCGCGCGACCCGCAAGGGCGGCGATCGCGGCGAAGAAGTCGCCGAGCCAGAGATCGACGCCGCCGAGGAGGTAGCGCTCGCCGGGGCGGCCGCGCTCGAGGGCGAGCGCGTGGCCGAGCGGCGACGTCGCGGACGTCGACGACGTTGAGGCCGGTCGTCGGGACGTAGCCGAGGTACCGCCCGCGGGCGACGCCGTCGGACCATCCGGCCGGTCGGCGTCGGCACGCGGTCGCCGTCGCCGACGGGCGTCGTCGGGTTGACGACGACGGCGTCAGACCGCGCGCGCCGCCGCGAGCGCGAGCTTCTCCGCCTCGAGCTTCGTCCGCTTGTACGGGACGGCGAGCTCCCACTCGGGCGGCCCGTCCTCCTCGGTCGCCGGCCGGCCGGCGACGGGGCCGCACGTGCCCGCCGTGCTCGTGTGGACGATCCGCCGCACGCCGGCTCGGGCGGCCGCGGCGAGCACGGTTCTCGTCCCGTCTATGTTGACGCGCGCGAGGGCGGCCTCGTCCCGGCGGTCGTAGCTGTACAGAGCGGCGACGTGGACGAGCGCGTCGCAGCCGCGCATCGCCCGCTCGAGCCGCGGCGCCGTCGAGCAGGTCGACGCACTCGTCGCGGACCTCGGCGCCGCGCTCGCGGAGCACCCGGACGACGTGGGCCGCCGATGAATCCCGCTGGCCCCGGTGACGTAGACGCGCATGCCGCTCCGTCTGGCACCCTTCGAGGTGCCGCCGGAGCGGGAGGAACGGCCAAGTTCCGCTACACTCCGCCGCGCGCGGGGCGCCGTAGCTCAGCTGGTTAGAGCGCTGCACTCATAATGCAGAGGTCGGTGGTTCGAGCCCACCCGGCGCTACTTCACACGCGTTCACCTCGAGACCTAGAGACAAGAAATGGCCACCGGAGTACGAGTCGCGATAACGCTCGCCTGCACCGAGTGCAAGCGACGCAACTATCAGACGAACAAGTCGAAGCGGAACTCACCCGACCGGATCGAGTTCAAGAAGTACTGCCGCTGGTGCGGCCGGCACACCATGCACCGGGAGACTCGCTGCCCGACCATGGCGCAGGTCAGTCCCGGCAGCAGCGCGCGCGCGCCGGCGCGCCCAGACCGCAACCGGCGCTCGCCGGCGGCCCGCCGACGCCGCCGCCGAGCCGGCCCCGCCACCGCGAGCGGCTCCGACGAGCCGCGCGCCGGCCGCAGCCGCAGCGCGCCCCGGAGCGAGCGCCGCATCGCCCGGCTCCGGGCCGCTCCACTTCGTCCAGGAGTCCTACGGCGAGCTCAAGAAGGTCGAGTGGCCGAACCAGCACGCCGTCATCAGCGGCACGGCCGTCGTGCTGGTCGCCTGCGTGATCGTCGGTATCTACCTCTGGCTGAACGACGAGCTGTGGAAGTACGTCGTCCAACACGTGCTGCTGCGATAGGGAGAGAGGACGAGATGTTTCGCTGGTACGTGATCAACACCTACTCCGGGCACGAGAACAAGGTGAAAGCCAATCTCGAGCACCGGATCGAGTCGATGGACCAGCGCCCGCGCTTCCGCCGCGTCGTCGTCCCGACCGAGCAGGTGATCGAGACGAAGGACGGCCAGAAGGTGCAGACCGAGAAGCGCGTCCTCCCCGGCTACGTGCTCGTGAACATGGACCTCGACGACGACGCCTGGATGGTCGTGAAGAACACCCCCGGCGTGACCGGCTTCGTCGGCGCCGGCTCGAAGCCCGTGCCGCTCTCGCAGCCCGAGGTCGACCGGATCCTCCACACGGGCGCCGGCACGGGCGTGCGCCACGCGCGCCCAGGTCGAGTTCCAGCTCGGCGAGTCGGTGAAGATCACGTCCGGCCCGCTGGCAGACTTCGACGGCGAGATCACCGACGTGAACGCCGACCAGCAGAAGCTCCAGGTGATGGTGAACATCTTCGAGCGGCAGGTGCCGGTCGAGGTCGGATTCGACAACGTCAAGAAACTGGACTAGAGGATTCCCAGTGGCCAAGAAGGTTCTGACAATCATCAAGCTCCAGATCCCGGGCGGGCAGGCGAACCCTGCGCCGCCGGTCGGCCCTGCGCTCGGCCAGCACGGGGTCAACATCATGGAGTTCTGCAAGGCGTTCAACGCGCAGACGGCCGACCAGAACGGCCGCATCACCCCGGTCGAGATCACCGTCTTCGAGGACCGCTCCTTCACGTTCATCACGAAGACGCCGCCCGCGGCCGTCCTCATCAAGGAGGCGCTGCGGCTCGAGAAGGGCTCCGCGGAGCCGAACCGGAACAAGGTCGGCCGGCTCAGCCGCGCCCAGGTGCGCCAGATCGCGGAGACGAAGCTCGTCGACCTGAACGCGCGCGACGTCGACCAGGCGGCGATGATCATCGCCGGCACGGCCCGCTCGCATGGGCGTCGAGGTGGACCTGTAATGGCACATCACGGCAAGCGCTACATCGAGGCCCGCGCGCCGATCGACCGCGAGCGCGCGTACACGCCGGTCGAGGCGGTGCGGATGCTGAAGGAGCTCCCGGCCGCGAAGTTCGACGAGACCGTCGAGGTGCACTTCCGGCTCGGCCTGAACGTCCGTCACGCGGACGAGCAGCTGCGCGGGACGCTGATGCTCCCGCACGGGACGGGCAAGGACGTCCGCGTCGCCGTCTTCGCCGAGGGCGACAAGGCCCGCGAGGCGGAGGAGGCCGGGGCGGACGTCGTCGGCTCGGCCGACCTCGCGAAGCGCGATCGAGGAGGGCTTCACCGACTTCGACGTCGCGATCGCCACGCCCGACCAGATGGGCAACGTCGGCCGGCTCGGCCGGATCCTCGGCCCGCGCGGCCTGATGCCGAACCCGAAGACGGGCACCGTCACCTTCGACGTCGGCAAGGCCGTCCGCGAGGCGAAGGCCGGCAAGCTCGAGTACCGGACCGACCGCGGCGCGAACGTCCACGTCTCGATCGGCAAGAAGAGCTTCGACGAGCGGAAGCTCGTCGAGAACTACGTCGCGGTCGTCGACGAGATCGTCCGGGCGAAGCCGTCGGCGGCCAAGGGCCGCTACATCCGGCAGATCACGCTCGACGAGCACGATGGGCCCCGGCATCCACGTCGACCCGGCCAGACGCGCGGGATCACCGAGGAGCTCGAGGGCGCGGAGGAGCTACAGTTACGGCGCTAATCCGACTAGGAACCGCCGAAGACCGCTGGCAGCCGCAAGGCAGAAGCCCAGCCGAGGTGGGGCAGCGAGGAGGCTTCGGCTCTCCGTCTTTGGCCCGCCTCGGCGGGCCTAGTCATTTCCGGAGGAAATGACGAGATGAAGAAACAGGACAAGGAGAAGATCGTCGCCGAGCTGACCGAGCGGCTCCGCAGGCGGCCGAGACGCTGCTCGTGGCCGACTATCGCGGCCTGACGATGCCGCAGATCGACACGCTGCGCTCCCGGCTGCTCGAGAGCGGGCGCCCGCTTCACCGTCGTGAAGAACACGCTGACGCGGCGGGCGGCCGAGGCGGCCGGCGCCGAGGCGCTCCTCGCCGCTGCTCGAGGGCCCGACGCGCGATCGCGTTCCTCGAGGCGGACGGCGACATGGTCGCGGCCGCGAAGGCGCTCGCCGACTCGGCGCGCGAGTCGAAGATGCTTGCGATCCGCGGCGGCGTCATGCAGGGCCGGACGCTGACGGCCGAGGAGATCGAGAGCCTCGCGACGCTGCCGCCGCTCGACATCCTGCGCGGCCAGGTGCTCGGCGCGATCGTCGCGCCGCTCACGACCTTCGTCGCGCTCGTGAACGCACCGCTGCAGAACCTGTACGGCCTGATCGACGCCCGGATCGAGCAGCTGGGCGGGGCCGCCGAAGCACCTGTCGTGGCCGAAGAGGCGCCGGCGGAGGCCGAAGAGCCGCCCGCTCCCGCAGCTGAAGTCACAGAGGCGGACGCCACCGCGTCCGCCGACGACGAGGAACCGACTGAGACGGAGGAGAGCTAGATGGCAGCTGTAGACGATGTCTTCACCTCGCTCGGGAACATGTCCGTTCTCGAGCTGGTCGAGCTGAAGAAGAAGATCGAGGACGAGTGGGGCATCACGGCCGCCGCGCCCGTCGCGGTCGCCGCCGCGGGCGCCGGCCCGGCCGCCGACGAGGCCGAGGAGAAGACGTCGTTCGACGTCGTCCTCACCGGCGCCGGCGCGCAGAAGATCCAGGTGATCAAGGTCGTCCGCGCCGTCACCGGCCTCGGGCTGAAGGAGGCCAAGGATCTCGTCGACTCCGCACCGAACCCGGTGAAGGAGGGCATCAACAAGGACGAGGCCGACGCGCTCAAGGCCCAGCTCGAAGAGGCAGGGGCCTCGGTCGAGCTGAAGTAGCACTTCGCAACAATTGCAACCAGGCTTGAACCTGGTTGCGGTCTCTGGGGAAAAGGGCGCCGACAAGGCGCCCTTTTCGTTTTACCGAGCGCTTACACAGCCCGCCGCAAGGGCGCCGGGGGAGGGGCATCTACAAGGGGAGACGAGAAACGGAAACTGGAGGATCGTGTGAAGACCAAGATCATGGCGCTCCTGCTGGCCGGCACGGCCGGCGTGGGGAGTTCGTACGCCCTCGCCAACGACGGCAACGGGCACGAGGGGCACGCCTGGCAGGCGACGACCGGTGCGTGCCAGAAGGTCGCCGTCTTCGGCACCGCGTCCGGGCCTCAGAGCTACACGGTCACCGTGGGGCACCAGGGGTGGCATAACTCGCTCGCTCCGGGCCAGGTCGTGACCGTCACCGTCGGCCAGAGCGGCCAGCCGGTCCGGTTCTCCGCCGTCGGCTGCCTCAGCGGCTCGTCCGTGACCGCCCGCTCCGCCGTCGTCGCCGGGGTGAAGCCGCCTGTGACCACCACCGGGACGACCACGACGGCGACGACGACCACGACGGCGACCACCACCACGGGGTCGACCACGACGACCGGGTCGACGGTCACCACCAGCACGACCCACGCGGTCAAGTCGGGCGGCGGCGAGAGCGGCCACCGCGGCCGGCGCGGGCGCCACTAGCCGGGATAGGCACCTTCCGGACAGAGCGGGAGGCGTCTTCCTCCCGCTCTGGACGGGGCCGGGCTCTCGCGCTACATTTCGGCCGGCATACCGGCGTCGGCCGCAGGCCTTCGCTTGCGGTAAAGGGGTCTCTTCCGGTACCCTGGCGGGTTGCGCCGACGTTCCACGCGTCCGCCGTCCCGCACGCCCTGACTTCGCCCGATTTCGCCTGAGCTCGCTCGTCCCCCAAGGGAGGCTTTTTCTTTGACCACCAAGGTCGCTTCGCCCCGCGCGCGTAAGTCCTTTTCCCATCTCGAACACGTCCTCGACCTCCCCAACCTGATCGACATCCAGAAGGCCTCGTTCCAGTGGTTCCTGGACGAGGGCCTGCGCGAGACGATCGACGACATCTCGCCGATCGAGGACTACACCGGCTCCCTCGCGGTCGAGTTCGGCTCCTACAAGTTCGGTGAGCCCCAGTTCTCGATCAAGGAGTGCCGCGAGAAGGACCTGACCTATCAGGCCCCGCTCTCGATGACGGTCCGCTTCGTGAACAAGGACACCGGCGAGATCCGCGAGCAGACGGTCTTCATGGGCGACTTCCCGATGATGACCGGCTTCGGCACCTTCATCATCAACGGCACCGAGCGCGTCATCGTCACGCAGCTCGTGCGCTCCCCGGGCGCCTACCTGATGGAGCCCAAGGACGCGACGAAGCAGGTCTTCACGGCCAACCTGATGCCGAGCCGCGGTTCGTGGCTCGAGCTCGAGATCGACAAGAAGGGCGTCGTCTACGCCCGCATCGACCGCAAGCGCAAGCTGCCGATCACGACGCTCCTCCGTGCCCTCCCGGCCGAGGACCCGTCGACCGGCTTCGCGCTGGACACCTCGACGAACGAGGCGATCCTCGCGCTCTTCGACAACTCGTCCTACATCGTCAACACGCTCGAGAAGGACCCCTCCACGCGCGAGGAGGAGGCCCTGATCGAGGTGTTCAAGAAGCAGCGCCCCGGCGAGCCGCCGACGCTCGACAACGCGCGCAACCTGCTGCGGGCCCTCTTCTTCGACCCCAAGCGCTACGACCTGACGAAGGTCGGCCGCTACAAGCTCAACCAGCGCCTCGGCGTCGCGGTGCCGGACGACGTCCGCGTGCTGACGATCGAGGACATCGTCGCGCTCGTCCGTAAGCTGATCGAGCTGCCGGTCAAGCTCGGCGTCCCGGAGGACTCCAAGGACTTCGCCGCCGACGCCATCGGCCTGCCGCGCGCGCCGATCGCCTCCGAGCTCGACGAGTACGAGCACTTCGGCAACCGGCGCCTGCGCACCGTCGGCGAGCTGATCCAGGAGGCGTTCCGCGTCGGCCTCTACCGCATGGAGCGCGTCGTGCGCGAGCGGATGACGACCGAGGACGTCGACACGATCACGCCGCAGACGATCATCAACATCCGCCCGGTCGTGGCCGCGCTGAAGGAGTTCTTCGGCTCCTCGCAGCTGTCGCAGTTCATGGACCAGACGAACTCGCTGGCCGGCCTGACCCACCGCCGCCGCCTCTCGGCGCTCGGCGCGGGCGGCCTCACCCGCGAGCGCGCGCCGATCGAGGTGCGCGACGTCCACCCGACCCACTACGGGCGCATGTGCCCGATCGAGACGCCCGAAGGTCCGAACATCGGCCTGATCGGCTACCTCGCCTCGTACGCGACGGTGTCCGAGTTCGGCTTCGTCCAGACGCCGTACCGGAAGGTCGTCGGCGGCAAGGTGACCGACGAGATCGTCTACCTCGACGCCGTCGAGGAGTCGCGCTACACGATCGCCCAGGCGACCGCGGACACCGACAAGAACGGCAAGCTGCTCGGCGACGCGGTGCTCTGCCGCTCCGCCGAGGGCGAGGCCGTCACGGCGCCGCCGAAGGCGGTCGAGTTCATGGACGTCGCACCGGCGCAGATCGTGTCGGTCTCGACGGCCCTGATCCCGTTCCTCGAGCACAACGACGCGAACCGCGCGCTGATGGGCGCGAACATGCAGCGGCAGGCCGTGCCGCTGCTGATCCGGCAGGCGCCGCTCGTCGGCACCGGCCTCGAGTACCGCGCCGCGGTCGACTCGGGCGACGTCGTGATCGCGGAGCGCTCCGGCACCGTCGTCGACGTCGACGCCGACAAGGTGGTCGTCGAGGCGAAGGACGGGCGCGACGAGTACACGATGACGAAGTTCATGCGCTCGAACCAGGGCACGCTCATCCACCACAAGCCGATCGTGCTCCTGGGCGACAAGGTGAAGGCGGGCGACGTCCTCGCGGACGGCAGCTCGACCGACAACGGCGAGCTCGCGCTCGGCGCGAACCTCCTCGTCGCCTTCATGCCGTTCGAGGGCTACAACTTCGAGGACGCGATCGTCCTCAGCGAGCGGATCGTCAAGGACGACATCCTCTCGTCGATCCACATCCACGAGTACGAGATCGACGCGCGCTCGACGAAGCTCGGCGACGAGGAGATCACGCGGGACATCCCGAACCGCTCCGAGGAGTCGCTCGCGCAGCTCGACGAGCGCGGGGTCGTCCGGATCGGCGCCGAGGTCGGCGCAGGCGACCTGCTCGTCGGCAAGGTGACGCCGAAGGGCGAGACGGAGCTGACGGCCGAGGAGAAGCTGATCCGCGCGATCTTCAAGGAGAAGGCGCGCGAGGTCCGCGACACAAGCCTCAAGGTGCCGCACGGCGAGGGCGGCGTCGTCATCGACGTGAAGACGTTCTCGCGCGACGGCGGCGACGACCTGAGCCCGGGCGTCAACGAGCTCGTTCGCGTCTACGTGGCGACGAAGCGCAAGATCGCCGAGGGCGACAAGCTCGCGGGGCGCCACGGCAACAAGGGCGTCATCTCGAAGATCGTCCCCGAAGAGGACATGCCGTTCCTTCCGGACGGTCGCCCGGTCGACATCGTGCTCAACCCGCTCGGCGTGCCGAGCCGCATGAACATCGGCCAGGTGCTCGAGACGCACCTGGGCTGGGCTGCCGCGCATGGAGTGTTTGCGATCGGGGACCGTACTGATACTGGAGTGCGTAGCACTGACTGGAGGCACCGGCGGCAGATCATCGCCGCGCCGGACCCGACCCCGGTGGCGACGCCGGTGTTCGACGGCGCGACGCCCGCCGACGTCGACGCAGCTCTGATCCAGTACGTCGAGCAGAACCCGGACTCGCCGATCCAGTTCGTGATCGACCCGAAGCGCCCGACGGGCCGCAAGTGCTCGGGCAAGGTGCAGCTCTACAACGGCCGCACCGGTGAGCCGTTCGAGCAGAAGGTCACCGTCGGCTACATGTACATCCTGAAGCTGCTCCACCTCGTGGACGACAAGATCCACGCGCGGAGCACGGGCCCGTACTCGCTGGTGACGCAGCAGCCGCTCGGCGGCAAGGCGCAGTTCGGCGGCCAGCGCTTCGGCGAGATGGAGGTGTGGGCGCTCGAGGCGTACGGCGCCGCGTACACGCTCCAGGAGATGCTCACGATCAAGTCCGACGACACGGTCGGCCGCGTGAAGGCGTACGAGGCGATCGTCAAGGGCGAGAACATCGCCGAGCCGTCGATCCCCGAGTCGTTCAAGGTGCTGCTGAAGGAGATGCAGTCCCTGGCGCTCGACGTGCACGTGCTCTCGGACGAGGGCCGCGAGGTCGAGGTGCGCGAGGAGGAGGACGAGCTCCTGCGCGCTGCCGAGGAGCTCGGCATCGACCTCTCGCCCGGCTCGCTCCGAGCCGTCGGCCGACCGGCGACCGCCGAGGAGGTGGAGGAGGGGCAGGAGCGCGTCGACACGGACGGCGAGCTCACCCTGCCGGCCGACGAGTCGCTCGGCGACCTCGACGACTCGGACGTGACGGTGGCGGACACCGCCGAGGAGGAGGCCGAAGAAGAGGTCGGTCCGCTCGGCGACGTAGACCTGGTCGATCTCGAACTGGAGGACTGATGTCCTCCAGCCCGAGATCGACTAACAAGAAACTGCGAAGAGAAGAAAGACCACGAGGAGCCAAGGTGCAGAAGAAGCTCAATAGCGATTTCACCGGAGGTGAAATCGGTTGATCGACATCAACGAATTCGATGCGATTCGGATCGGGCTTGCTTCGAGCAAGCAGATCCGCGACTGGTCCTCGGGTGAGGTGACGAAGCCGGAGACGATCAACTACCGCACGCTCAAGCCGGAGCGCGACGGCCTGTTCTGCGAGCGGATCTTCGGACCGACCCGCGACTGGGAGTGCTACTGCGGGAAGTACAAGCGCGTCCGCTACAAGGGCATCATCTGCGAGCGCTGCGGCGTCGAGGTGACGCGGCAGAAGGTGCGGCGCGAGCGCATGGGGCACATCGACCTCGCTGCACCCGTCTCGCACATCTGGTTCTTCAAGGGCGTGCCGAGCCGGATCGGCTACCTGCTCGACATCGCTCCGCGCGAGCTCGAGAAGGTCCTGTACTTCGCGGCGTCGATCGTCACGGCGGTCGACAACGAGAAGCGGGCTGCCGACGTCAACGCGCTCGAGGACCAGGTCAAGGCCGAGTCCGAGCGGATCGACGTCGACCGCGACGAGGCGCTCGCCGCGCTCGAGGACCGCCTGTCCCGCCGGCGCGACTACTTCGCCAAGGGCAAGGAGCGGAACTTCGACGAGGACGACGACTTCTGGGCCCGTGGGCTGTCCAACTGGGCCGAGGAGCAGGGCCTGCCGACGCTCGAGGACGCGCGCAAGCTCGTCTCGGGCCTCTTCGTGGAGCTCGTGCCCCAGATCTCGACGGAGGACTCGAAGAAGATCCGCGAGCTCGTCCGCAACGCCGCCATCCGGGACGACCGCCGGATGACGCCGCGCGAGCTCGACCAGGTTGCGCTCGCCGCCGAGCAGGTGCTCAAGGCGATCGCGCCGCTCGAGAAGGAGCTGGACAAGGCGACGGGCGCGAAGAAGGGCGCGATCACGAAGCACATCCACCGCGTCGTCGACGGCCTGCTCGGCGGTGAGGAGCTGAACGAGGAGGACGCCAAGCTCGCTGCGGGCGTCGACGTGAAGAACCTCGAGAAGGCGCGCGATCTCGGCAACGGCCTGCTCGCCGACACGATCGACGGGGCCGCGGCCGACAGCGACCTGCGCGAGCTCGCGAACGACCTCTGCCTGCGCACGGACGGCCGCATCCAGAAGGAAGACCTGGACGCGACCGTGCAGTGGGCCCTGAAGGTGCGAGAGATGTACCTCGACATCGAGTCTCGCCGCGAGGACGCGCGCGAGGCCGCCGTCGACTCCGTGCGCCGGCTGGAGCAGACGTGGACGCTGTTCCGGGAGCTCGAGCCGAAGATGATCGTCAACGACGAGCAGATCTTCCGCGAGCTCAAGGACCGCTTCGGCTCGCCGTACGGGTTCGGCGTCTACTTCCGGGGCGGCATGGGGGCGGAGGCGATCCGCGACCTGCTCAAGGACCTCGACCTCACCAACGAGGCCGCGACCCTGCGCGAGACGATCCGCACCTCGAAGGGCCAGAAGCAGCAGCGGGCGATCAAGCGGCTGAAGGTCGTCTCGGCGTTCGTCACCTCGGAGAACAAGCCCGAGTGGATGATCCTCGAGGCCGTGCCGGTGATCCCGCCGGAACTGCGCCCGATGGTCCAGCTCGACGGCGGCCGCTTCGCGACCTCCGACCTGAACGACCTCTACCGCCGCGTCATCAACCGGAACAACCGCCTCAAGCGGCTGCTCGACCTCGGCGCGCCGGAGATCATCGTCAACAACGAGAAGCGCATGCTCCAGGAGGCCGTCGACGCGCTGTTCGACAACGGCCGCCGCGGCCGCGCCGTCACCGGGCCGGGCAACCGCCCGCTGAAGTCGCTGTCCGACATGCTCAAGGGCAAGCAGGGCCGGTTCCGCCAGAACCTGCTCGGCAAGCGCGTCGACTACTCCGGCCGCTCGGTGATCGTCGCCGGCCCGCACCTGAAGCTGCACCAGTGCGGCCTGCCGAAGCTGATGGCGCTCGAGCTCTTCAAGCCGTTCATCATGAGCCGGCTCGTCGAGCGGAAGATCGTCCAGAACATCAAGGCGGCCAAGCGCCACGTCGACCAGATGCAGGGCGAGGTCTGGGACATCCTCGAGGAGGTCATCCAGGAGCACCCGGTGCTGCTGAACCGTGCTCCGACGCTGCACCGCCTCGGCATCCAGGCCTTCGAGCCGACGCTGGTCGAGGGCAAGGCCATCCAGGTCCACCCGCTCGTCTGCCACGCGTTCAACGCGGACTTCGACGGCGACCAGATGGCCGTGCACGTGCCGCTGTCGGCGGAGGCGCAGGCCGAGGCGCGGATCCTGATGCTCTCGGCGAACAACATCCTCTCGCCGGCCTCGGGCCGCGCGCTCGCGACGCCGACGCAGGACATGGTGCTCGGGTCGTACTACCTCACCTACTCCGACCAGAACTTCGACGAGGTCGCGGCGGAGGATCTCGATCCGCGGCCGAAGCGGTTCCGGACCGAGGAAGAGGTCGAGTTCGCGATCGAGGCGAAGCAGATCCACATCCAGCAGCCGATCGAGTACCTGTGGGAGGGCGAGCTCGTCGTCACCACCGCAGGCCGCGTGATCTTCAACGCGGAGGTCGACCGGGCGCTGCGCGACGCCGTCGGCGAGCTCAACGGCGAGTACACGACCTATCACGACTTCCTCAACCGCACGCTCTCCAAGAAGGAGCTCGGCGACTTCATCTCGACGCTCGTCGACGAGTACGGCGCCCATGCCGTCGCGTCGGTGCTCGACACGATCAAGGAGCTCGGCTTCCTCTACGGGACGAAGGCGGGCGTGACGATCTCGAAGAACGACATCGTCATCCCACCCGAGAAGGAGAAGATCCTCGCCGAGTACGAGGGGCGCGTGGCGAAGGTCGAGCAGGCGTACGAGCACGGCCTCATCACCGAGTCCGAGCGGCACGAGTCGATCGTGAACATCTGGACGGAGGCGACCGACACGGTCGCCAGCGCGATGATCGACAACCTGCACGAGCTGAACCCGATCTACATGATGGCCAACTCGGGTGCCCGCGGCTCGTTCACGCAGCTCCGCCAGCTCGCCGGCATGCGCGGCCTGATGGCGAATCCGAAGGGCGAGATCATCGAGCGCCCGATCAAGGCCAACTTCATGGAAGGCCTGTCGGTGCTCGAGTACTTCATCTCGACGCACGGCGCCCGCAAGGGCCTCGCCGACACGGCGCTGCGCACGGCCGACTCGGGCTACCTGACGCGGCGTCTCGTCGACGTCTCGCAGGACGTGATCATCCGCGAGAAGGACTGCAAGACGAAGGACTTCGTCGAGCTTCCGCTCTTCCTTCCCGACGGACTGAACAAGAGCGTCGCCGCCCGCATCGTCGGGGCGGATGTCTACAAGCCGCTCGCGTCCGGGAAGCCGGGCAAGACGCTGATCGCGGAGAAGGGCGAGGAGATCACGATGCCGCGCCTGCGCGAGATCGTCGAGGAGCTCGGCGACTACGCCCAGGACTTCCAGATGCCGGTGCGCTCCGTCCTGAAGTGCAAGGCGGAGACGGGCGTGTGCCAGGCCTGCTACGGCACCTTCCTCGCCAGCGGCGAGATGTGCGAGATCGGCGACGCGGTCGGCATCATCGCCGCGCAGTCGATCGGCGAGCCGGGGACGCAGCTGACGATGCGGACGTTCCACACCGGCGGCATCGCCGGTGCCGACATCACGCACGGCCTGCCGCGCGTCGTCGAGATCTTCGAGGCCCGGAACCCGAAGGGTGCCGCGGAGCTCGCCGAGATCGACGGCATGGTGGCGATCGAGGAGACCGAGCGCCAGCTGCGGCTCACGATCGTGCCCGACAGCGGCAAGGAGGAGGACGAGCGCTCGTACCTGATCCCGCGCCGTACCCGCCTGCTCGTCACGCACGGCGAGAAGGTCGAGGCCGGCGACGCGCTGCACGAGGGCTCGATCAACCCGGCCGACCTGCTGCGCCTGAAGGGCTACACGGCGATCGAGCTGTATCTCGTCGACCAGGTGCAGAAGGTCTACAAGTCGCAGGGCGTCGAGATCCACGACAAGCACATCGAGCTGATCGTCCGGCAGATGCTGAAGAAGGTCCGCGTCGAGAACGCGGGCCAGACCGACCTGCTGCCGGGCCAGCTCGTCGACAAGCTCGTGCTCGATCGCGAGAACGCGCGCGTCAAGAAGGACCGCAAGGAGCAGGCGACGTCGGAGCCGCTGATCCTCGGCATCACGAAGGCGTCGCTCGCCACCGAGTCGTTCCTCTCGGCCGCCTCCTTCCAGGAGACGACGAAGGTGCTCACCGACGCCGCGATCGAGGGCAAGGTCGACCGGCTGCTCGGCCTGAAGGAGAACGTCATCATCGGGAAGCTGATCCCGGCGGCGACGGGGCTGAAGCGGTACCGGACGATCGAGATCCGCCCCTCCGACGCGGTGCCTGCGAGCGCGTACACGCGGCCGCAGACCGAAGAGCAGCTGCTCGCCGCGCTCGAGGAGATCGGCTCCGACGGCGGCGACGGCCTTGCGGGCCTCGGGCTCGACTTCGGCATCGAGGGCGACGGCACCGCGGAGCTCGGCCCGGGCGAGGCCGAGGAAGTGCCCGAGGTCGACACACCCCTGGATAGCGAATAGCGTCGTAACGACTGCGACCTGGTCGGCCTCGCCGACCAGGTCGCTACCGTTTGGCGGGGTCGTGAAGAGGTTCATCGTCCTGCTGCTCACCGTCGCCGTGCTGCCCGCCACGGCGCACGCCGCCGGAACGCCGGCTCCGTACGCAGGCGAGTGCGGCCTGCCGGTGACCCAGCCGATCTGGATGGACTTCGCCTGGCCGACCCCGGCGTTCAACGCGATCTTCGGCAAGCCCGGGATCGTCCTCGGCGCCTCGAGCGGCAACTACCCGGCGCAGATGCGTGCCCTCGGCGCGGCCACCGTCTACTTCGATCTCAACTTCAACAAGCGGATCGGCACGACGACGAAGCCTGCCGACCCGTCCACGATCGCCCTCAAGGCGCAGAAGCTCTTCGTCTTCGCGCAGCAGCAGACCGGCTGCCAGACGCCGGCGATCATGCTGAACGAGCTGTCCGGCGCGTCTCTCGTCACTCCGTGGTCGGACAGCAACGCGACGTACCGCCAGAACGCGCTCTCGTTCATCCAGGATCTCGCACGGCTCGGCGCGCACCCGCTGCTGCTCGTCGCGAAGCGTCCCTACTCGGGCGGCGACGCCGCCGTCTGGTGGCAGCAGGCCGCCGCCGTCGCCGAGCTCGTCCGCGAGGACTACGTGCCGGCGAACGTGACCTGGAAGCAGGGCGCGATCCTGGGCAGCCGGAACCTGCGCGAGTCGTACCGGCAGGCGATTGCCGACTTCACGGCGATGGGGATCCCGCCGAACCGGCTCGGGCTCGTGACGAGCTTCGCGACGACGAGGGGCTTCGGCGGCCGCAACGGCCTCGAGCCGGCGACGGCGTGGTACCAGGTGGCGAAGTGGCAGGAGCTCGCCCTGCAGCAGGTCGCCTCCGAGACCGGCATCGCCTCCGTCTGGTCGTGGGGCTGGGGCGAGTGGAACGCCGCCGAGCAGGATCCTGACAAGCCGTATGCCCTGTGTGCGTGGCTCTGGGCGCGGTCGCCCGCGCTCTGCAACGCGCCGAAGGCGATCGGGTCCGCGTTCGACACGTCGCGGACGGAGGGGCAGCTGAGCGTGCTCGCGCCCGGTCAGCAGTGCCTCGTCGGCAAGCAGGTGCTGACGGGCGCGGCCGTCCGGCAGCTCCAGCAAGTGACCGGCGACCCGGACACGGCGGCGAGCGCGCTGTTCGAGCGGCTTGTCGAGAGCGCCGCCGAGCCGGTGCCGCAGAGCGAGGTGCTCGCCGCCGAGCGGGGCGTCATCCTCCAGGAGTTCCGCGGCAGCAGGGCGCTCTACACCGCCGCGCTGGCCAAGGCGCATGCGAGCGTCGACGTGGCGCGCGGCATCCTCGCCGATGAGCTGCGCCGGGCGCAGGTGGAGGCGTCCCTGCCGGCCGCGACGCCGTCCGCGGCGGACGTCCAGACCTTCTACTCCTCGTACCCGGACCTGCCGGTGCGGCTCGTCAGCGCGGCGCCCACGCCGTCCTGGCTCGGCCGGCAGAAGCAGGGGCTTGCGCTCTCCCAGGTTGCGCCCGACCGTCTCTTCTCGCTCGCGACGGGGAAGAAGGCCGTCATCCGCACGAGCCAGGGCTCGTTCACGGTGAAGACCCTGCAGGACGCGCTGCCGCTCGGCGCCGTCCCGCTCGGACGCGCGCGGCCCACGATTGTCGCGGCGCTCCAGGCGTTCGAGCGCGGCCAGGAGTTCGAGCAGTGGACCGTCTCGAAGCAGCGCGCAGCGCAGGACACCGCCGTCTGCGCGAAGGACGACTTCCCGCAGCCGGCCGCGGTGGATCTGACGTCGTACGTGCCGTTTCTTCGCCTCGGCTAAGCCGGTGGAAGTGCTGCGCACTTCCACCGGGTCTGGGTTGTGCTCCGCAGGGCGGCCGCGGGCAGAGCCCGCGGCCTCTTGAACTGCCGTGCGACCGGGGTCGCGGCGAAGGGCTCGCGCCGGGCAACGGCCTTCGCCCCGGCACGGGCTGAAGCAGTCTTAACGGTTCCCGAGGCGTGTAGCGGGTAAAATCCTTCGAACTGGCCCTGCGGCCAGCACTTCCGGTACAGGGCCAGCGGTCTCTCCCCCGACAGAGAGAAGGCGCCATGGAGACCTTGACCGAGACCTCGATCGAGCAACCCCTGACGGACACCTTGATCGAGCGCGTGGACAGGCTGATCCAGGCCAGCAAGACGCCGCTCGAATGGGGAAACCCGCGCCTGTCGATGACGCCGACGCCCGTCGCCGTCCGAGGACTCGCCGCAGAGACCACGGCGCTCGAGCGGGCCGTGCGGGAGATCGCGCTCGAAGTGCAGAAGCTCGCCGCTCAGGGCTAGCCGGCGGACGCGACGGCCTGGCCCTTGCCCGCGAGCTTGGCGCGGTACAGGGCCTCGTCGGCGCGCTCGAACAGACCGATCGAGTCGTCTTCGGCCTTCAGCTCGGTGATCCCCGCCGAGACGTGCAGACGGCCGGCGAGGCCGATCGGCCGCTCCGAGAGGGCCACCTGGATCCGGGAGACGAGCTGATCGGCCTGCTCGAGCCCCGACTCGGGCATGATCACCGCGAACTCGTCGCCGCCCACGCGGCAGGCGATGTCGGCGCTGCGGATCGCGTCGCGCATCCGGGAGGCCGCCTCGGCGAGCACGGCGTCGCCCGCGAGATGCCCGATCCGGTCGTTCACGTCCTTGAAGTCGTCGATGTCGAAGACGACCAGCGCCAGCCGGCGGCCGTAGCGGTGGGCCCGGGCGACGTCGCGCGCGAGCGCCTCGTGGAAGTACCGGCGGTTGTGCAGCCCGCTGAGCGCGTCGAGGTCGGCGAGCTGGCGCGCCTCGCGGAAGCGGCGGGCGTTCTCGATCGTCGGCCCGGCCCGGCCCGCGATCTCCTCGAGCTGGCGCATGTCCTCGCCCGCGAACCGGTGCTCCGCACTCCGGGTGAAGACCCCGAGGTAGCCGAGCGGGCGGAGGTCGTCGGCGACCGGCACCGCGAGGCCGGCCCGCACGACCTCTTCGCCGGCCTCCTCGACCTCCTCGGGGTAGCGATAGGTCATCTCGACGGAGCGGACCGGCCGTCCGTCGGGGGGTCCGGCCATCGCCTGGCGCTCCGCGTCCTCGGCCGGAAGCCCGAGCGCGGCCACGATCGGCGCCCCCTCCTGCGCGTCCAGCCGGACGACGGCGGCGTCGACTCCGGCCAGGCCGCCGGCGGCCTCGAGCGTTCGGGAGAGCACCTCGTCGAGGTCGATCGAGCCGGCGATGTCGCCGAGGAAGCGGCTGCGGCGGCTCTCGTCCTCCGCCCGCGCGACCGCGCCGGCGAGCTCCTGCGCGAGCTCGTCCATCCGCTTCTCGAGCGCCTGCATCACCGTCCCGACCCGCTCGTCGTCGCGCCGGCCGGAGCGGCGGACCATGCCCGCGAGCACGACAAGGAGGAGCACGACGCAGGCTCCGAGTGCAGCGGATATGCCGATGAGCAGGTGATTCACCGCAGAGTGCAGTGTGGGTCGGCCCACACGGGCCGGGGCTTGCTCGCACCATAGACCGGTGAGCCTGCCGGCGGTATGGTCACCGCCACATATTTCGGTCCGGTTTCGGCTTGCCGAGCGGGTTTGACGCTCCCTGCGGCCTCCGCTACCATGCCGCGGGCCGGTTGGTAGGGGACTCTTCCGTGTCCCCGCCGACCGTCTCTTTGCGAAAGGGAGCAAAAAGCACCTCATGCCGACCGTCAATCAGCTCGTCCGCCACGGCCGCAAGGCGCCGCAGGCGAAGACGAAGACGCCCGCGCTCGCCGGCTCGCCGCAGAAGCGCGGCGTCTGCACGCGCGTCTACACGACCACCCCGAAGAAGCCGAACTCGGCCCTGCGGAAGGTCGCGCGCGTCCGGCTGACGAACGGCATGGAGATCGGGGCCTACATCCCCGGCGAGGGGCACAACCTCCAGGAGCACTCGGTCGTGCTCGTCCGCGGCGGCCGCGTCAAGGACCTGCCGGGCTTCCGCTACAAGATCATCCGGGCCGCGCTCGACGCGGGCGGCGTCGCCGACCGCAAGCAGGCGCGCTCGAAGTACGGCGCCAAGCGGGGCAGCTGATGCCCAGACGCGCAGAGGTCCAGGCCCGCTCCGCCGAAGCGGACGCCGTCTACGGGTCGCAGCTCGTGACGCAGGTGATCAACAAGGTCATGCTCGACGGCAAGAAGTCGATCGCCGAGCAGATCGTGTACGAGGCCCTCGAGACGGTGGGCACGAAGACCGGCCGCCCGCCGGTCGAGGTGCTCGAGCAGGCCGTGAAGACGGTCACGCCCGTGCTCGAGGTGCGCGGCCGCCGCGTCGGCGGCGCGAACTACCAGGTGCCCGTCGAGGTGCCGCAGCGCCGCGCCCGCACGCTCGCCGTGCGCTGGCTCGTGACGTACGCACGCGACAGGCGCGAAAAGGGCATGAGCAACAAGCTCGCCAACGAGATCATGGACGCGCTCAACCAGCAGGGTGGCGCGTTCAAGCGCAAGGACGACGTCTACCGGATGGCGCAGGCCAACAAGGCCTTCGCGCACTACCGCTGGTAGACGGGAGAAAGGGAGATTTGAGCACGAAGGTTTCAGAGACGGGCGTCGCCCTCGACCGCGTACGCAACATCGGGATCATGGCCCACATCGACGCGGGCAAGACGACGACGACCGAGCGGATCCTCTATTACACCGGCCGCACCCACAAGATGGGCGAGGTCCACGAGGGCGCGGCGACGATGGACTGGATGGCCCAGGAGCAGGAGCGGGGCATCACGATCACGTCGGCGGCCACGACCGCGTTCTGGCGCGACCACCGGGTGAACATCATCGATACGCCCGGGCACGTGGACTTCACCGTGGAGGTTGAGCGGAGCCTGCGCGTGCTCGACGGCGCGATCGCGGTCTTCGACGCCGTCGCGGGCGTCCAGCCGCAGTCCGAGACCGTCTGGCGGCAGGCCGACAAGTACAAGGTCCCCCGCATCGCGTTCATCAACAAGATGGACCGCACCGGCGCGAACTTCTTCGCAGCCGTGCAGTCGATGCGCGACAAGCTCGGCGCCAACCCCGTGCCGCTGCAGATCCCGATCGGCGCGGAGGACCACTTCCACGGCGTCGTCGACCTCGTCGACATGCAGGCCGTCGTCTACAAGGACGACCTCGGCCAGGTGTTCGACGTCACCGACATCCCGGCCGAGCTCGCCGAGCAGGCCCAGGAGTACCACCACCAGCTGATCGACGCGATCTCGCACTTCGACGACGAGGTCCTCGAGGCCTACATCGAGGACGAGGCCTCAGTGACGTCGGACATGATCCGGCGCGCCGTACGCGCCGGCACGCTCGCCGACGAGATCACGCCCGTGCTGCTCGGCTCGGCCTTCAAGAACAAGGGCGTGCAGCCGCTGCTCGACGCCGTGATCGACTACCTACCGAGCCCGCTCGACGTGCCGCCGATGATCGGCACCGACCCGAAGACCGGGGCCGACGTGGAACGCCATGCGTCGATCGGGGAGCCGTTCTCCGCGCTGGCCTTCAAGGTCATGTCCGATCCGTACGTCGGCAAGCTGACGTACTTCCGCGTCTACTCGGGCAAGCTCAAGGCGGGCGACCGCGTCCTCAACACGACCACAGGCAAGACCGAGCGGGTCAGCCGCATCCTGCAGATGCACGCGAACCACCGCGAGGAGCGCGACGAGATCGCCGCGGGCGAGATCGCGGCGGGCGTCGGCCTCAAGCACACGACGACGGGCGACACGCTCGCAATCGAGAGCGCCCCGATCGTCCTCGAGTCCATGACCTTCCCGGAGCCCGTGATCGCGGTCGCGGTCGAGCCGAAGTCGAAGGTCGACCAGGACAAGCTCGGCGCCGGGCTCGCCCGGCTCGCCGAGGAGGACCCGACCTTCCGCGTCAACACCGACGACGAGACCGGCCAGACGATCATCTCCGGCATGGGCGAGCTCCACCTCGAGATCATCGTCGACCGGCTCAAGCGCGAGTTCAACGTCGACGCGAACGTCGGCCGCCCGCAGGTCGCGTACCGCGAGACGATCTCGAAGCGCGTCGACAAGGTCCAGGGCCGGTTCGTCCGCCAGACGGGCGGCTCGGGCCAGTACGGCGACGTGATCATCAACGTCTTCCCCCAGAAGCCGGGCGAGGGCTACGAGTTCGCCGACAAGATCGTCGGCGGCAAGATTCCGAAGGAGTACATCCCGGCCGTCGACGCGGGCATCCGCGAGGCGATGGACGCCGGCGTTCTCGCCGGGTACCCGGTCGTCGACGTGGGCGTCGAGCTGGTCGACGGCTCGTACCACGACGTCGACTCGAGCGAGCGCGCGTTCAAGATCGCCGGCTCGATGGCCTTCAAGGAGGGCTTGAAGCGGGCGAAGCCGAAGCTGCTCGAGCCGGTGATGGCGGTCGAGGTGACGACGCCGGAGGAATATCTCGGCGACGTGATGGGCAACCTCAACGGCCGCCGCGGCCGCATCGAGTCGATGAACCCGCTCGGCAACGCCCAGGTGATCACCGCCCACGTGCCGCTGTCGGAGATGTTCGGATACGCCACCGACCTGCGTTCGATGACGCAGGGACGGGCCGACTTCAGCATGCAGTTCGATCGCTACGAGGAAGTGCCTCCGTCGATCGCCAGCGAGATCGTCGACGCAGGATCCAAATAGGAATCTAGGAAGGAGACCAGGGAGCCACCCATGGCCAAGCAGAAGTTCGAGCGCACGAAGCCGCACGTCAACGTCGGCACCATCGGTCACATCGACCATGGCAAGACGACCTTGACCGCTGCGATCACGAAGGTCCTCTCGGAGCAGGGGACGGGCACCGCCGTCACGACCTTCGACGAGATCGACAAGGCGCCGGAGGAGCGGCAGCGCGGCATCACGATCAACACCGCGCACGTCGAGTACGAGACGGCGAACCGCCACTACGCGCACGTCGACTGCCCGGGCCACGCGGACTACATCAAGAACATGATCACGGGCGCCGCCCAGATGGACGGCGCGATTCTCGTGGTCTCCGCGGCCGACGGCCCGATGCCGCAGACGCGCGAGCACATCCTGCTCGCCCGCCAGGTGCAGGTGCCGGCCATCGTCGTCGCGCTGAACAAGGCCGACATGGTCGACGACCCCGAGCTGCTCGAGCTCGTCGAGCTGGAGGTGCGCGAGCTCCTCTCCAAGTACGAGTTCCCCGGCGAGGACATTCCGATCGTGCACGTCTCGGCGCTGAAGGCGCTCGAGGGCGACGCGGAGTGGACGCCGAAGATCCTCGAGCTGATGGAGGCGGTCGACTCCTACATCCCGGAGCCCGTCCGCGACGTCGACAAGCCGTTCCTGATGCCGATCGAGGACGTGTTCACGATCACCGGCCGCGGCACCGTCGTGACCGGCCGGATCGAGCAGGGCCAGTGCAAGACCGGCGACGAGGTCGAGATCATCGGCATCCACCCGCAGGTGACGAAGACCGTCGTCACGGGCCTCGAGATGTTCCAGAAGACCCTCGACTACGCGCAGGCCGGCGACAACGCGGGCGCGCTGCTGCGTGGGATCAAGCGCGAGGAGGTCGAGCGCGGGCAGGTCGTCGCGAAGCCGGGCTCGATCACGCCGCACACGCACTTCAAGGCCGAGGTCTACGTGCTCTCGAAGGACGAGGGCGGCCGGCACACGCCGTTCTTCAACGGCTACCGGCCGCAGTTCTACTTCCGCACGACGGACGTCACCGGCTCGATCAAGCTCCCGGAGGGCCAGGAGATGGTCATGCCGGGCGACAACACGAACATGGAGATCGAGATGATCCAGCCGATCGCCATGGACCAGGGTCTGCGCTTCGCCATCCGCGAGGGTGGCCGCACCGTCGGTGCCGGCGCAGTCACGGAAATCATCAAGTAGTTGCCCACGACTGAGTGAGAGGAGGCGCCGGTGCCACAGCAGAAGATCCGAATCAGGCTGAAGGGCTATGACCACCAGCAGGTGGACAAGTCCGCGAAGGACATCGTGGACACGGCCCAGCGCACCGGCGCCACCATCACCGGTCCTGTACCGCTGCCGACGGAGAAGAACGTCTACTGCGTGATCCGCTCGCCCTTCAAGGACAAGGACTCGCGGGAGCACTTCGAGATCCGCACCCACAAGCGGCTGATCGACATCCACTCGCCCACCCCGAAGACGGTCGACTCGCTCATGCGGCTCGACCTCCCGGCCGGCGTCGACATCGAGATCAAGCTGTGAGAGGGATCCTCGGCAAGAAGCTCGGGATGACGCAGATCTTCGACGAGGAGAGCGGAAGCCTGACGCCGGTCACCGTCGTCGAGGCGGGCCCGTGCCCCGTCGTCGCCGTCCGCACGCCTGCCGCCGACGGCTACGAGGCCGTCCAGCTCGCGTGGGAGCCGGTCGCCGAGCGCAAGATCTCGAAGCCCGAGCGCGGCCACCTCGCGAAGAACGGGGTCGACGGCGCCTACCGCCATCTCGTCGAGTTCCGTGGCCACTTCGCCGACGCAGTCCAGGGCGAGAGCGTGACGGTCGAGATCTTCCAGCCCGGCGACAAGGTGAAGGTCGCCGGCGTCTCGATCGGCAAGGGCTTCCAGGGCACGATCAAGCGGCACCGGTTCCACCGGGGCCCGGTTACGCACGGCTCGCACAACATCCGCAAGCCGGGCTCGATCGGCGCGTCGGCGACACCGTCGCGTGTCTTCAAGGGCATGAAGATGGCCGGCCACATGGGCGCGCGCCGCGTCACCCAGACTGGCCTCACCATCCATGCGATCGACACCGAGCGCAACCTGCTGCTGATCAAGGGCGCCGTCCCCGGCCCGAAGAACGGCGTGCTCGAGATCAGGGAGATGTCGTAGATGGCGGCTCCGAAAGCACCGCTGCTCGACGTGGCCGGCAAGCGCACGAAGGACGTCTCGCTCGAGACGGCCGTGTTCGGCGCCGAGCTGAAGCCGCATCTCGTGCACGAGGCCGTGCGCGCGGAGCTGAACGAGCGGCGTCAGGGCACGCGCGGCGCCAAGAGCCGCGGGTTCGTCTCCGGCGGCCGCTCGAAGCCGTGGCGCCAGAAGGGCACCGGGCGCGCCCGCCAGGGCACGATCCGCGCGCCGCAGTTCACCGGCGGCGGCGTCACCTTCGCGCCCGGTCCGCGCGACTTCGCGTTGAAGGTGAATCGCAAGGCCGCGAAGGCGGCGCTCCGCAGCGCGCTGTCCGACCACGCCCAGGGCGGCACGCTCGGCCTACTCACCGCGACCACGTTCGACACCCCGTCGACGAGCGCCGCGGCGAAGTTCCTTGCCAGTTGGGGCAAGAACACGCCCACGGTCGTCGTCGTGAACGACGACGAGGACAACCTGATCAAGAGCTTCCGCAACCTCGACCGCGTGATCGTCGTCCTCCCCACCGAGCTCGAGGTGGCCGAGGTCGTGTGGGCGCGCTCGCTGCTCGTCAGCGAGGCCGCGCTGCCGGTTCTCCAGGGAAGGGCTTCGCAATGAGCCTTCATCCGAGCGAGGTCCTGCTCCGCCCCGTGGTCTCCGAGAAGAGCTACGAGCAGATCGTGCAGAACCGCTACACGTTCAAGGTGCACCCGGATGCGCACAAGACGCAGATCCGGCAGGCCGTCGAGCAGCTCTTCGACGTCAGCGTCGTGAACGTGAACATCGTCAAGGTGCAGCCGAAGCCGAAGCGCCGCGGCGCCACGAAGGGGACGCGCCACGGCTGGAAGAAGGCGATCGTCCAGCTGAAGCAGGGCGATTCGATCGAGATCTTCGAGGGAGCGCAGCTTTGATAGCGGCCTCCTCACGCACAGCTCGTACGCTGGATACGGCTGCGAACTGTCGCATCGCCGCGTCCTCAGTCGCGTCCGTAGCCTCCGGCTACGAACGCTCCCTGCGTCCTTGCGCTGCTCGGTTTTCGCCGCCCCAGCGCACGACCTGCGCGCGAGGAGACCGCTGATGCCGATCCGTCGCTACAAGCCCACCTCGCCGGGCCGCCGCTTCATGTCGGTCTCGACGTTCGAGGAGGTCACGAAGACGACGCCCGAGCGCAGCCTGCTCGAGCCGGTGACGAAGAAGGGCGGCCGCAACAACAACGGCCGCATCACCACGCGCCATCAGGGCGGCGGGCACAAGCGCCGCTACCGCGTGATCGACTTCAAGCGCCTGAAGGACGGCGTGCCGGCGAAGGTTGCCGCGATCGAGTACGACCCGAACCGGTCGGCACGGATCGCGCTGCTCCACTACGCGGACGGCGCGAAGGCGTACATCCTCGCCCCCGCGCAGCTGCGTGTCGGCGCGACGGTCGAGTCCGGCCCGACTGCCGACATCAAGGTCGGCAACGCGCTCCCGCTCGAGAACATCCCGACGGGCACGCTCGTGCACAACGTCGAGCTGAAGCCGGGGCAGGGTGCGAAGATGGCGCGCTCCGCCGGCTCGGGCATCCAGCTCGTCGCCAAGGACCAGGGGTACGCAGTCCTGCGGCTCCCGTCCGGCGAGATGCGGCGCGTGCCGCTCACGTGCCGCGCGACCGTCGGCCAGGTCGGCAACGTCGACCACCAGAACATCACCGGCGGTAAGGCGGGCCGCAGCCGCTGGCGCGGCAAGCGCCCGTCTGTGCGCGGCTCGGCGATGAACCCCGTCGACCACCCGCACGGCGGCGGCGAGGGCAAGTCGAAGGGCGGCCGCCACCCGGTCACCCCCTGGGGCGTGCCGACGCTCGGCAAGCGCACGCGCCGCAAGCACAAGGAATCGAACAAGCTGATCGTTCGCGCCCGCAGGCGCGGGAAGGAGGGCCGCCGGTAGTGCTCCTCCAGGCAACATCATCCGCACTTCTGGCGCGCGATCACACTGCGCGCTGCCGCGTCCTCGGTCGCGCCCGTAGTGAAACTACGAGCGCTCCCTGCGTCCTTGCATCGCTTGGTGCTCGCACCCCAGAAGCACGGCGACGTCACCTGAAGGAGCACGAATGAGCAGATCCAGCAAGAAGGGCCCGTTCATCGAGCAGCGGCTGCTCAGCCGCATCACGACGATGAACGACACGGGCCAGAAGAACATGATCCGCACCTGGTCGCGCTCGTCGACCGTCTTCCCGGAGATGGTCGGGCATACGATCGCGGTCCACGACGGGCGCAAGCACGTGCCGGTCTTCGTGTCCGAGCAGATGGTCGGGCACAAGCTCGGCGAGTTCGCGCCGACCCGGACGTTCCGCGGCCATGCGGGCGACAAGGCAGCGAAGGTCAAGAGGTAATGGCAGCCGTCGCCTCAGAGCAGCGGACCGTCCGCGCCCAGGCGCGCTGGGTGCATGCGAGCGCGCGCAAGGCGCGGCTCGTCACCGACCTCATTCGCGGGCGCTCCGTCCCGGAGGCGCGCACGATTCTCGCGTTCTCGCAGCGCGCGGTCGCGCGTGACGTGGAGAAGGTGCTGCGCTCCGCCGTCGCCAACGCCGAGACGCACCCTGACCTGCACTGGAACGGCGACGACCTCGTCGTCGTGACGGCATTCGCGGACGAAGGCCCCACGTTGAAGCGCTGGCGCGCCCGCGCCCGCGGCCGCGTCGCGCGCATCCGCAAGCGGACGTGCCATATCACGGTTGAGCTGGCACAGCCGGCTGTCTCCGCCGCGGCTGTCGCCGCGCCGGAGACGAGGAAAGCTTCTCGGCGCCGCGATAGCTCTCCAAAAGAGCCCGCTGCTGTCGTGACCGCAGATAGCAATGAAGAGCCGGTCGCTGAAGAGAACATCTCCCTAGTCGAGAAGCCAAAGGCTTCTCGACGCGCGCGAAAGTCTGAGGAAAGCTAATGGGTCAGAAGATCCATCCCGGCGGATTGCGCGTCGGCGTCATCCACGACTGGAAGTCGAACTGGTACACGGGGACGAAGGAGTTCCCGCAGTACCTGCTCGAGGACGTCCGCATCCGCGAGCACATCTACAAGAAGCTTTCGCACGCGGGACTCTCGGACATTCTGATCCGCAAGGACAAGCAGCGGATCACCGTCGACATCTACACGGCCCGTCCGGGGATCGTGATCGGCAAGTCGGGTGTCGAGGTCGACGCGCTGCGTCGCGAGTTGCATGCGCTGACGCAGAAGAACGTCCACATCAACATCAACGAGATCAAGCGCCCCGAGCTCGACGCGAAGCTCGTCGCGCAGTCGATCGCGGAGCAGCTGTCGAACCGCGTCGCGTTCCGTCGCGCGATGAAGCGCGCGCTCGCTTCTGCGATCCGCTCCGGCGCAGCCGGCGTGAAGATCCAGTGCTCGGGCCGCCTCGGCGGCGGCGAGATGAGCCGGCGCGAGACCTACAACGAGGGTCGCGTTCCGCTGCACACGATCCGCGCCGACATCGACTACGGCTTCGTCGAGGCGCGCACGACGTACGGGCGCATCGGCGTGAAGGTCTGGATCAACAAGGGCGAGATCATGCCCGAGGGCTACGAAGGCGTCAGCGCCGGCGACCAGCGGCTCGGCGACCAGGATGCGCGGCGCCGCCGCGGCGGCGCCAGCGAGGGGCTGGGCGCCTCTCGCGAGAGCGCCCGCGGCCGCGGCCCCGACCGCGAGGGCCTCGGACCGGTGCGCCAGCGCCGGCGCGGCCCCGGCGGCGGTGCCGGCGGTGCCGGCGGCGGACGCGGGCCAGGCGGACGTCCCCCCGGTGGTGGTGGCGGCGGCGGAGGTCGCGGCCGCGGCTCGAGGCCCTCGGGCCCCGGCGCCGGCACGCGCCCGGCCGGCCAGGCCCGCCCCGCGGGGCGCGACCGCAAGGTGGAGAAGCCGCGCGAGGAGCAGACGCCTCCGGCAGAGACGCCGGAGGTGACGCCGGCGCCCGAGGCGCAGGTCGAAACCCCGCCGACTCCGGCGCCCGACGAGTCGGGTGGTGAGAGCTAGTGCTGCTGCCGAAGAAGACGAAGTTCCGCAAGGTCCATCGGGGCCGCCGTCGCGGCGTGTCGAAGGGCCAGACGTCGGTGCAGTTCGGCGACTACGGGCTGAAGGCGCTCGACGCCGGCTGGATCACGAACCGCCAGATCGAGGCGGCGCGCATCGCGATGACCCGTCACGTGAAGCGCGGCGGCAAGGTCTGGATCAACGTGTTCCCCGACAAGTCCTTCACGAAGAAGCCCGCAGAGACGCGGATGGGCTCGGGCAAGGGCTCGCCGGAGGGCTGGGTCGCCGTGATCAAGCCCGGCCGCGTCATGTTCGAGCTCGCAGGCGTGCCCGAGAACCTCGCCAAGGAGGCGCTCACGCTTGCAGGCCAGAAGCTGTCGGTGAAGACGAAGATCGTGAAGCGGGAGGCCGAGCTCTTTTGATCAAGGCAAGCGAACTACGGGATCTGACGGACGACGAGCTCGAGCATCGGCTTGCCGACAGCAGGCAGGAGCTCTTCAACCTGCGCTTCCAGTCCGTCACCGGTGCGCTCGAGAACTCGGCGCGTCTGAAGCTGGCAAAGCGTGAAATCGCGCGGATCCTCACGGTTGTGACCGAGCGTGAGGCCGCGAAGGCGAATGGAAACTAGACATGGCTGACGAAGAGAAGACAGAGACTGCCGCCGGCGAAGCCGACGGCAGCGGCCTGGTCGCCGAAAGCGACCAGGCCGCAGACGTGCCCGCCGCCGACGCCGTCGGCGAAGCTGACGGCGGCGACCTGGTCGCCGAAGGCGACCAGGTCGCAGTTGTGCCTGCCGCCGAGACTAAGGCTGAGGCGCCGGCACCTCCGCCTGCGCAATCGGAGCCGAAGAAGAAGAAGAAGCGGCTCCCGCGCGCCCTGCGCCCCGAAAAATCGCGCCCGCGCCGCCCGGCGAAGCCGGGCGAGCGCAAGCCGATCGCACCGCGCACTCCGCCCAGCGACGCGGACCGCGGTCGCCGCCAGGAGCGCCGCGGCGTCGTCGTCTCGAACGCGATGGACAAGACGATCGTCGTCAAGGTCGACGTGATCAAGTCGCACCCGCGCTACAAGAAGGTCGTCCGCCGCTCGGTGAAGTTCCACGCGCACGACGAGCAGAACGCGGCGAACGTCGGCGACGTCGTCCGCATCGTCGAGACGCGGCCGCTGTCGGCGACGAAGCACTGGCGCCTCGCCGAGATCGTCGAGGTCGCTAAGTGATCCAGCAAGAGTCCCGTCTCCGCGTGGCCGACAACACCGGTGCCCGCGAGCTGCTCTGCATCCGCGTGATGGGCGGTCACCACCGCCGCTACGCGCGGGTCGGCGACATCATCGTCGGCACGGTCAAGACGGCGACGCCTCAGGGCGCCGTGAAGAAGGGCGAGGTCGTTCGCGCGGTCGTCGTGCGCACGAAGAAGCCCTTCGGCCGCAACGACGGCACGACGATCGCGTTCGACGAGAACGCGGCAGTGATCATCGACGCCCAGCGCAACCCGCGCGGCACCCGCATCTTCGGGCCCGTCGCGCGCGAGCTGCGCGAGAAGAACTTCATGAAGATCGTCTCGCTCGCCCCGGAGGTGCTCTAGGCCGTGTCGCAAACGCTGAAGATCAGGAAGGGCGACGTCGTGCACGTCCTCCGCGGCAAGGATCGCGGGAAGGAAGGTCGCGTGATCGAGACGCTGCCCAAGGACGGCCGCGTGCTCGTCGAGAACATCAACGTGATCAAGCGGCACCAGCGGCCGAAGCCGATCCAGAACGCGAGCCGCATGGGCGGCTCCTCGATCATCCCCGGCGGGATCATCGAGAAGCCCGCGCCGCTGCCCGTCTCCAACGTGATGGTCGTCTGCCCGACGTGCCGGAAGCCGACCCGCGTCGGCACCGTGACGAAGACGGTCAAGGACAAGACCACCCGCGTTCGCGTCTGCAAGAACGCCGGTTGCGGCCAGGAGATCGACAAGTAATGGCGACTGCCACCGAGACATACGTTCCCCGCCTCAAGCTCGAGTACGAGAGCGAGATCCGCCCGCGCCTCAAGGAGGAGCTCGGCCTGAGCTCGGTCATGCAGGTTCCGTCGGTCAAGAAGATCACGCTCAACATGGGCGTCGGCGAGGCGAAGACGGATGCGAAGCAGCTCGACGCGGCGATCGAGGAGATGACGACGATCGCAGGCCAGCGCGCGCAGGTGCGCAAGGCCCGCAAATCCGTGGCGCAGTTCAAGATCCGCGAGGGGATGCCCGTCGGCGCCCGCGTCACGCTGCGCGGCGCGCGCATGTACGAGTTCCTCGACCGGCTAATCTCGATCGCGCTCCCGCGCATCCGCGACTTCCGCGGTCTCAATCCGGGCTCGTTCGACGGGCGCGGCAACTACTCGCTCGGCGTGCGCGAGCAGATCATCTTCCCGGAGATCAACTACGACGACATCCAGCAGGTTCGAGGCCTCGACGTGACGATCACGACCAGCGCCGAGACCGACGACCACGCGCGCGCGCTGCTGCAGGCCCTCGGTCTGCCCTTCAGCGCCGACGCACAGAGGAGGGACTGAGTAGTGGCGAAGACTTCGCTCGTCGTCAAGCAGAAGCGCCCGCAGAAGTACGCGGTCCGCAACTACACGCGCTGCAGCCGGTGCGGCCGGCCGCGCGCGGTGTTCAAGAAGTTCGGCCTGTGCCGGATCTGCCTGCGCGACCTCGCCCACCAGGGCGTCATCCCCGGCATGACGAAGAGCTCGTGGTGATTCGATGCTGACCGATCCGATCGCCGACATGCTCACCCGCATCAGGAACGCGAACAAGGCGCTCCACGAGAAGGCGGAGATGCCGAGCTCGAGGATGAAGGTCGAGATCGCCCGCCTCCTGAAGGAGGAGGGTTACATCCGCGACTTCCACGTCGAGAAGGGCGAGTCGTTCGATACCCTGGTCGTCGACCTCAAGTTCGGCCGCAACCGCGAGCGGGTCATCTCCGGCCTGAAGCGCGTGTCGAAGCCGGGCCGCCGGGTCTACGCGCGCAAGGACCGCCTGCCGCGCGTGCTCGGTGGCATGGGAGTCGCGATCCTGTCCACGTCGTCGGGCCTCGTCACGAGCCGGACCGCGCAGGAGCGCGGCGTCGGCGGCGAGGTCGTGTGCTTCATCTGGTGATCGCATGAGCAGAATCGGAAGACAGCCAATCGAAGTCCCGGCCGGCGTCACGGTGACGGTCGAGCCCGGCCGCGTCGCGGTCGCGGGCCCGCTCGGCGCGCTCCAGCAGCAGGTTCCGCTGCGCATGCAGATCGACCAGGCCGAGGGCACGGTGACCGTGTCACGGCCGACCGAGCGCGGCGAGGATCGTGCGCTGCACGGTCTCACCCGGACGCTGATCGCCAATATGGTCGAGGGTGTGACGAAGGGCTTCGAGAAGCGCCTCGAGATCCAGGGCGTCGGCTACCGCGCCGCGCTCAAGGGCTCTGACCTCGAGCTCAGCGTCGGCTATTCGCACACGGTGACGATGAAGCCGCGCACCGGCATCACCTTCGAGGTCCCGATCCCGACGCAGGTCGTCGTCAAGGGCACCGACAAGCAGCAGGTCGGGCAGACCGCCGCCGAGATTCGCAAGGTCAGGCCGCCCGAGCCCTACAAGGGCAAGGGCATCCGCTACGAGGGCGAGCACGTGCGCAGGAAGGTGGGCAAGCGTGCCTAGTCTCACCGTCAGGGAAGCGCGCCTGCGCAGGCATCGCCGCGTGAGAGGGAAGGTGCGGGGCACGGCCGAGCGGCCGCGGCTCGTCGTCTTCCGCTCGAACCGCGGCATCGAGGCGCAGCTCGTCGACGACGTGAGCGGTCGCACGCTCGCGTCCGCGTCGTGGCTCGCGCTCAGGAAATCGTTCAAGGGCGACAAATCCGCGCAGGCGGCCGAGGTCGGCAAGGTGCTCGCCGCACAGGCGAAGCAGGCCGGCATCGCGGCCTGCGTCTTCGATCGCGCCGGCTACCTCTACCACGGACGCGTGAAGGCGCTTGCTGACGGCGCGCGCGAAGGAGGGTTGCAGTTCTAATGGCACTCGACTACACCGAGACACGCGAGCTGAAGGAGCGCGTCGTCGAGATCAACCGCGTCGCCAAGGTCGTCAAGGGCGGCCGGCGGTTCTCGTTCACCGCGCTCGTCGTCGTCGGCGACGAGGTCGATCGCGTCGGCGTCGGCTACGGCAAGGCGCGCGAGGTTCCGCTCGCCATCACGAAGGCGGTCGAGGACGCGAAGAAGAACCTGTTCACGGTGCCGAAGCACGGCTCGACGATCACCCACGCGGTGCTCGGCCGGTTCGACGCCGCGAGGGTGATGCTCCGGCCGGCCTCCGAAGGAACGGGCGTGATCGCGGGCGGAGGAGTCCGCGCGGTGCTCGAGCTCGCCGGCGTCCGCAACGTGCTGGCGAAGAGCCTCGGGACGACGAATCCGATCAACATGGCGAAGGCGACCGTGGTGGCTCTGAAGGAGCTGCGACGGCCCGAGGACGTGGCGAAGATCCGCGGCAAGCAGATCTCCGAGGTGCTGCCATTGACACAAGCCGCCCTCGCTGCCGCGAGCGCGGCGATCGCGGCGGCGCCGGTTGAGGAGCCTCCCGTCGACGAAGTGGCGATTCCCGAGCCCGAGGTCGCCGTCGAAGAGCCGGCTCCCGTGGCCGAGGTCGCTCCTGAAGAGCCGGCGGTCGAGGCCGAGGCGCCCACCGCCGAGCCGGAGGCGCCTGTCGAGCCTGCCGCCGAAGGGAAGCCGAAGCGCCGCCTCAGGCGGAAGAAGGACGAGTCCTAGATGGCGAAGGTCAAGGTCACCCAGGTGAGAAGCCAGATCGGGCAAAGTGAGCGCCATCGCGGCACCTTGCGCGCGCTCGGGCTCGGCAAGATCGGCCGCAGCCGCGAGCACGACACGGGCCCGGTGCTCGCTGGCATGCTGAGAAAGGTGCGCCATCTCGTGAAGGTCGAGGAGTCCTAGCCGTGGGCGAGACGATGAACCTGTCGAACCTCCAGCCCGCGCAGGAGCGGGAGGACCGCAAGCGCATCGGCCGGGGCCAGGGCTCGGGCAAGGGGCGCTACTCGGGTCGCGGCCTCAAGGGCCAGAAATCGCGCGCGGGATCGCACAAGATGCGCGCAGGCTTCGAGGGCGGCCAGATGCCGATCCAGATGCGCATGGGCAAGCTGAGAGGCTCGACGTCGAAGGACGCCATGCCCGTCGGCCCGTTCCGCACCTCGACCGTGCCCGTGAACATCCGCGACCTCGACCGCTTCGAGGCCGGCGACCTGGTCACGCCCGAGGCGCTCGTCGAGAAGCGGCTGATCAAGAACACGAAGACGGACGTGAAGCTGCTCGGAGTCGGCGACATCTCGAAGAAGCTCACGATTCGCGTGCACGCGATCTCCGGCACCGCACGCGAGAAGATCGAGGCCGCCGGCGGCACCGTCGAGCTCCTGCGCGAGCCGAAGGAGCACAAGAAGCGGCATCACAAGGCTGTGGACGCAGCGTCCGACGTCGACGGCGGCGACCAGGTCGCCGAAGCCGACCTGGTCGCGGCTGTTGAAGAGGAGCCCGGGGAGAGCTAGTGCTGTCTTGGCTGACGAACGCGTGGCGCGTACCCGAGTTGCGCCGCCGCGTGCTCTTCACCGCGGGAGTGCTGACCGTCTACCGTCTCGGCTCCTGGATTCCGGCGCCGGGCATCGACCAGCAGGCGATCCAGAGCTACTTCAGCGGCGCCGGCGGCTCGATCCTCACGCTGCTGAACCTCTTCTCCGGCTCGGCCCTGTCGCGCTTCTCGCTCTTCGCGCTCGGGATCATGCCGTACGTCACGGCGTCGATCATCCTGCAGCTGCTGACGGTCGTCATCCCGACGCTCGAGCGTCTGCAGAAGGAGGGCGAGGCCGGCTACGCGAAGATCAACCAGTACACGCGCTACCTGACCGTCGGCCTGGCGGCCGCGCAGTCGACGGGCTACGCCTTCCTGTTCAGGCGCCAGGGCGCGCTGCCGAACGTGAACGCGGGCAAGCTCGTGATCATCATCCTCACGCTCACGGCCGGGACGACGCTGCTGATGTGGATGGGCGAGCTGATCACGAAGCGCGGCGTCGGCAACGGCATCTCGCTGCTGATCTTCGCCTCGATCCTCTCCTACGCCCCGTCCGGGATCAGCGCGTGGGTCAACGGCGGCACCACCGAGCGTCTCTTCTTCCCGATCATCGCGGTCTTCGTCGTCGTGGTCGTCGTCTTCGTCCAGGAAGGCCAGCGCCGCATCCCCGTGCAGTACGCCCGGCGGCAGCTGGGGAACCGACAGACGACCGGCGGCTCGACCTACATGCCGCTGCGCGTGAACATGGCCGGCGTCATCCCGGTCATCTTCGCCGCCGCGATCATGGCGCTGCCGCCGACCGTCGGCCAGTTCGTGCCGGCGTGGACGCCGTTCGTCAACCGCCACTTCCAGCCGACCACCTGGTCGTATCTGATGATCGAGGGCGCCCTGATCATCGTGTTCACCTACTTCTACACCTCGGTCCAGTTCAACCCGGTCGACCAGGCGGACAACCTGCGCAAGTACGGCGGCTACATCCCGGGCATCAGGCCGGGCCCGCCGACGGCGGCGTACCTCGACCGCGTGCTGCAGCGGCTGACGCTCCCGGGCTCGCTGTTCCTCGCGACGATCGCCGTCGCGCCGAGCATCTTCATCCGCTACTTCGGCTTCTCGCAGGCGACCTCGCGCGCCCTCGGCGGCACCTCGGTGCTGATCGTCGTCGGCGTCGCGCTCGACACCATGCGCCAGATGGAGTCGCAGATGATGATGCGACACTACGAAGGTTTCCTCCGGTAATGAACGTCCTCGTGCTCGGGCCGCAGGGGTCCGGGAAAGGCACCCAGGCGAAGCTCATCCGGAGCACGTACGGGATCGCCCACATCGCCACGGGCGACATGATCCGCGAGATCAAGGAGCTGCCGACCGAGCTCGGCCGGGAGCTGAAGGACGTCTACGACCGCGGCGACCTCGTCTCGGACGAGCTGATGATCCGCCTGATCGAGGACCGGCTCAGCCGCGGCGACACCCTGCCCGGCTTCGTGCTCGACGGCTTCCCGCGCACCATGCCGCAGGCGGAGGCGCTCGACGACCTCCTGAGCGCACATGAGCGGTCGCTCGACGTCGTGCTCGCGTTCCAGGTTCCGGATCGCGACGCGCTGCTCCAGCGGATGCTCAAGCGTGCCGCGGAGGAGAAGCGCTCCGACGACACACCCGAGGCGATCGAGCGGCGGCTCGAGCTGTACGAACGTGAGACCGCCCCGCTCGTCGAGTACTACCGCACGACGCGGGGCAACGTCGTGGGCGTCCACGCCGACCGAACCGTCGACGAGGTCTTCGAGGAGATCCGCCAGACGCTCGACCAGGTGCAGCGCCGCAGGAACGGTGCCCCGGCGTGATCGTCCGGAAGAGCCGCCAGGAGATCGAGGGGATGGCGAAGGCGGGCGCGCTCGTCGCGGAGACGCTCGCGCTCTGCGCCGAGCACCTCGAGCCGGGAGTCTCGATGCTCGAGCTCGACCGGCTGGCCGACGAGTACATCGCCGCCCACGGCGGCGTCCCGACCTCGAAGGGCTACAAGGGCTTCCCGGCCGCTCTCTGCCTGTCGCCGAACTCGATGGTCGTGCACGGGATCCCCAACGAGTACCGCGCCCGGGAGGGCGACCTCATCTCGGTCGACCTCGGCGTGACGCTCGACGGCCTCGTCGCCGACAGCGCGGTCACGGTGCCGGTGGGGGAGATCGACGCCGAGGCCCAGCGGCTGCTCGACGTCTGCCAGGAGGCGCTCGCGGCCGGGATCGAGGAGGCCCGGGTCGGGAACCGGCTCTCGGACATCTCCCACACGATCCAGACGGTGGTCGAGGAGGCCGGCTTCTCCGTCGTCCGCAGCCTCGTCGGCCACGGCGTCGGCCGCTCCTACCACGAGGACCCGCAGATCCCGAACTACGGGCCCCCGGGCCGCGGCCCGTTGCTCCAGGAGGGCATGACGCTCGCGATCGAGCCGATGATCACCGCCGGCGCCCCGGAGGTCTACGTCCACGACGACGACTGGTCGATCTCCTCGGTCGACGAGTCGCTCGCGGCGCACTTCGAGCACACCGTCGCGATCACCGCCGGAGGGCCTCTGATCCTGACCAAGGCCGGAGCGGCTTTGCTACGATGACTCCTCGCCGCGAACGGCTTTGCCGTGCGCGCGAATGACCCTGAACCCCGAAAGGAAATGCCCACCAAGGAAGAGAAGATCGAGGTCGAAGGCGAAGTCGTCGAGGCCCTCCCGAGCACGATGTTCCGGGTGCAGCTCGACGGCGGCCACGCGGTGCTCGCGACCATCTCCGGAAAGATGCGAAAGCACTACATCCGCATCCTGCCGGGCGACAAAGTCAAGGTGGAGCTCAGCCCGTACGACCTGAACCGCGGTCGGATCACCTACAGGCATAGATAGGTAGAGAGATGAAAGTACGCCCATCCGTCAAAGCCATGTGCGAGCGCTGCCGCGTGATCAAGCGGCACGGCACCGTCATGGTCATCTGCAGCAACCCCCGTCACAAGCAAAGGCAGGGCTAAGTGGGCCTCCCCGCAACCATCGGCGGCGCCCGGCCCGCCCACACGCTGCGCGCTGCGGCGTCCTCGGTCGCGTCCGTGCTAACCAGCACGAACGCTCCCTGCGTCCTTGCATCGCTTGGTGTGGACGGCCCGGGCATCCACCATGGTCACGAGGAGACCCACTGATGGCCAGAATCGCCGGAGTCAACCTCCCGAACCAGAAGCGGCTCGAGATCGGGTTGACGTACATCTACGGGATCGGCCAGCCGACGGCGCGCAAGATCGCAGGCGCGATCGGCCTTTCGCCGGACACGAAGATTCGCGACCTCACGGACGACGAGGTCACGAAGCTGCGCAACTACATCGACACGGAGCTCGAGGTCGAAGGCGACCTGCGCCGCGATCGCCAGCAGGCGATCAAGCGGCTCTCCGAGATCGGTGCGTACCGGGGCCTGCGCCACCGGCGCGGCCTGCCCGTCAACGGACAGCGCACGAAGACGAACGCCCGCACCCGCAAGGGACCGAAGAAGACCGTCGGGCGCGGCAAGAAGGCGGCGGCAAAGTAAGTGGCCCCGCCCCGTCGTCCGGCGACCCGTGGTCGCACTCGTAGGCGCGTCCGCAAGAACATTGCGATCGGCCAGGCGCACATCAAGACGAGCTTCAACAACACGATCGTCGCCCTCACCGACAAGGAGGGCAACGTGATCGCGTGGGAGTCCGCCGGCTCGGCCGGGTTCAAGGGCTCGCGCAAGTCGACCCCGTTCGCCGCCCAGGTCACCGCCGACGCGTGCGCGCGCAAGGGGATGGAGCACGGCCTGCAGAAGGTCGAGGTGTTCGTGAAGGGCCCCGGCTCCGGACGCGAGACGGCGATCCGCTCGCTCCAGGCCGCAGGCCTCGAGATCCTCGGGGTCAAGGACGTGACCCCTCAGGCCCACAACGGCGTCCGGCAGCGGAAACGGAGGCGCGTCTAGTGGCACGCGATCTCGGACCGAAGTGCCGCATCTGCCGCCGCGAGGGAATGAAGCTCTTCCTCAAGGGCGAGCGCTGCCTGACGGAGAAGTGCGCGATCGAGCGCCGCTCGTATCCGCCGGGTGAGCACGGCCGCGGCCGGATCAAGCAGAGCGAGTATCTGACGCAGCTGCGCGAGAAGCAGAAGGCGCGCCGCTACTACGGCCTGCTCGAGAAGCAGTTCCGCACCTATTACGAGAAGGCTTCGCGCCGCTCCGGCGTCACCGGCGAGGAGCTGCTGCGCATGCTCGAGACGCGGATCGACAACGTCGTCTACCGGCTCGGCTTCGCCGTCTCCCGTGCGCAGGCCCGCCAGCTCGTCCGGCACGGCCACTTCCACGTCAACGGCCGCCGCGTCAACATCCCGAGTTACCAGGTTCGTCCGAACGACATCGTCACCGTCGCGCCGAACTCGTCGGCGCAGCAGGTGATCCGCGACGCCACCGACCTCGTGTCCACGGTCGCCCCGTGGCTGCAGGCCGATCACGACGGCCTCACCGGCAAGGTGCTCAAGCAGCCCGAGCGCACCGAGATCGACACGCCGGTGCAGGAGTCGCTGATCGTCGAGCTCTACTCGAAGTAAACGAAGCGCTACGCGCTCGAGTCCCACCCTCAACGTCTTGTAGTTACGCCCGAAAGGAACCGATGGCAGTTCGCAACGCAACCTTCCAGATTCCGAAAATCGTCCACGAGGAGGTGGACGAGCATCGCGGAGTCTTCGTGATCGAGCCGCTCGACCGCGGCTTCGGCCACACCTTCGGCAACTCGCTGCGCCGCGTCCTGCTCTCGTCGCTCGAAGGGGCGGCGGTCACCTCGGTCAAGGTCGAGGGCACCGCGCACGAGTTCACGACGCTGCCCGGCGTGCGCGAGGACGTCACCGACATCGTCCTCAACCTCAAGAACCTCATCTCGCGCCTGCACGGCGATTCGCCTGAGGTCGAGGTGCACATCGCACGCAAAGGCCCCGGCGTCATCACCGCCGGCGACATCGAGGCGCCCGCCGAGCTCGAGATCCTCAACCCGGAGCTCGAGATCGCGAATCTCGCCGATCGCGGCCGCCTGGAGATGACGCTGACGATCGGCCGCGGCCGTGGCTACATGCCGGCCGAGCTCAATCGCGGCCCGCAGCACACGATCGGCGTGATTCCGATCGACTCGATCTTCTCGCCGGTCCGCCGTGTCGCGTACGCGGTCGAAGCGGCCCGCGTCGGCCAGCGCACGGACTACGACAAGCTCACGCTCGACATCACCACCGACGGCTCCGTCGAGCCGAAGGACGCGCTCGGCGAGGCGGCGGAGATCCTGATCCGCCAGCTCGCGATCTTCACCGACATCGAGCGGATGGAGGGCTTCGGCGAGACCGTGACCGTCGGCGGCGAGGGCGCCGGTCCGGAGGCCGCGCTCGCACACGGGATGGAGAACTTCCCGATCGAGGAGCTCGAGCTCGGCGTCCGCTCGTACAACTGCCTCAAGCGCGTCGGGATCGAGACGATCGGCGATCTGGTGATGAAGACCGAGAACGAGCTCGCCGCGATCCCGAACTTCGGCAAGAAGTCGATCGAAGAGGTGAAGGAGACGCTCGCGCAGCACGGTCTCACCCTCCGCGGCGACAACGGCGGAGGCCTGGAGTAGCGCCATGCGCCACGCACGGACAGGCAAGAAGCTCGGCCGCGACTCATCCCACCGGAAGGCGCTCTACGCGAACCTCACGTGCTCGCTGATCGAGCACGGGCGGATCAAGACGACCGAGGCGAAGGCGAAGGCCGTCAAGCCGATGGCCGAGCAGATGATCACGCTCGGCCGCCGCGGCGACCTGCATGCCCGGCGGCAGGCGCTTGCCGAGCTTCGCTCGCAGGAGATCGTGCACAAGCTCTTCTCCGACGTCGGGCCGCGCATGGCCGACCGCCCGGGCGGCTACTCCCGCATCATCAAGATCGGCCACCGGCCCGGGGATGCGGCGGAGATGGTCTATCTCGAATTGGTCGACTACGTCCCGTAGGGACGGAGTCGCGTACGTCCGCGACCAGGTCGCCTTCGGCGACCTGGTCGCAGTTGTACACCTCGGCCCCGTACCTACCCAGCCGCGTTTCCGAGTGCCCCGCTGACGACGATGATGATCGCGGCCGCGAGCACGATCCAGGCGAGCGAGCTGAAGTAGTTCGCGCCGAAGAAGCGCCAGCGGATCCAGGCGAGGCCCGTCATCTCGAAGCCGACGACGACCACGGCGGCGACGAGTGCGGCGTGGTAGCGCGGGATCAGGAACGGCAGCGTGTGCAGGATGCCGCCGAGGAACGTGCCGACGCCGGTGATCGTGCCTCGGACGGCGGGGTGCCCGCGGCCCGTCAGCTCGCCGGTGTCCGACAGCCCCTCCGAGTACGCCATGCTCACGCCCGCCGCGAGCGCGCTGGCCAGGCCGGCGACGAACGCGTAGTACGGCTTGTGCGTCGCGAGTGCGACCGCGAAGATCGGTGCCAGGGTCGCGAGCGACCCGTCCACCAGACCGACCATGGCCGGCTGGATGCGCTGTAGAAGGATCTCCTGCTCGTTCGCCACCGACTAGAGTGTATCAATCATTGTGCAAATCCATAGATCAGCAGGCACTCCTGACAAGTAGCGTCAGGGGAACCTGACATGCGTCTCAGGCTGACGATCGAGTACGACGGCACGCCCTTCTGCGGCTGGGCGGCGCAGCCGGGGTTGCCGACGGTCGAGGGCGCGCTGCGCGAGGCCCTCCGGCAGACGTTCGCCTCGGCTGCAAACCTCGCCGTCGCCGGCCGCACCGACACCGGCGTGCACGCGCTCGGCCAGGTCGCGTCGGTCGACGTCGAGGGCGGGCCGCCTCCGGAAAGCACGGCCGAGGCGCTGAACACGCGCCTTCCCGACGAGATCTCCGTGGCCGACGCAGAGCCCGTCGCAGCGGAGTTCCACGCCCGCCACTCGGCCCGCTCGCGCAGCTACCGCTACCGGATCCTCAACCGTGCCACGCCGTCGCCGTTCGAGGTGCGGCGCAGCTGGTGGGTTTCGCGACGGCTCGACGAGGACCGGCTTGCCGCCGCCGCGGCGCTGCTGGCAGGGGAGCACGACTTTCGTGCGTTCACCCCCACGCAGACGCAGCACGAGGTGTTCCTGCGCGTCGTCGAGCGCGCCTCGTGGATCCGCCGCGGCGACCATCTCGACTTCGAGATCACCGCCGACAGCTACCTCCGGCACATGGTCCGCAGCCTCGTCGGCACGATGCTCGAGCTCGACCCCGAGCAGATCGCGCCCCTGCTCGGCGGCCGCGATCGCAGCGAGGCCGGTATGACCGCGCCGCCATGGGGGCTCTACCTCGTGTCGGTTGCCTACGATGAATCACCGTGATCCGCTTCCCGGTCGTGCTCTTCGATCTCGACGGCACCGTCGTCGACTCAGGCGTCATCATCCTCGCGTCGATGCGCCACGCGACCCGTGAGGTGCTCGGCCGGGAGTACGGGGACGAGGAGCTGATGAAGGCCGTGGGAGGGCCGGGGCTCGAGGCCCAGATGGCGGCGTTCGCCCCGGACCGCGTCGACGAGCTCGTTCGCGTCTACCGGGCCCACAACGAGCCGCTCCACGACGAGCTCGAGGCGTGCGCGGGGATGGGCGAGGTGCTCGTGCAACTGCGCGACGAAGGCCGCCGGCTCGGGGTCGTCACCGCGAAGCGCCGCTCGACCGTCGAGCTCGCGTTCGCGCGCGTCCCGGTCGCGCATCTCTTCGAAGTTGTCGTCGGCGGCGACGAGACCGAGCGGCACAAGCCGCATCCCGAGCCTCTGCTGCTCGCGGCCGAGCGCATGGGGGCGGACCCGGCCGAGACGGCATATGTCGGCGACTCTCCGTTCGACATCCGCGCGGCGAAGGCGGCCGGCATGCACGCGATCGGCGTCACGTGGGGTCGCATCCACGACCGCGAGCTGCTTGCGGCCGAGGGGCCCGACGCCCTCGTCGAGCGGGCGGAGGAGCTGCTTGAGCACCTCTGATCCGGCGTCGCGCGCGGCGGAGCTCCGCGAGCTGCTCAACCGCGCCCTGATCGCGTACCACGTCGAGGATGCGCCGATCATGGAGGACGCTGCGTACGACGTCCTCTACGACGAGCTCGCCGCGCTCGAGGGCGAGCATCCGGAGCTCGTGACGCGCGACTCGCCGACGCAGCGCGTGGGCGCCCCGCCGTCCGCGAAGTTCCAGAAGGTCCGCCATCTGTCGCCGATGGGCTCGCTCGACAAGGTGACGACGGACGAGGCGATCCTCAAGTGGGCAGAGGACGTGCGCAAGCGACTCGGCACTGACGAGCCGGTCGCTTTCGTGCTCGAGCCGAAGATCGACGGCTCCGCGATCAATCTCCTCTACGAGGACGGCGTCTTCGTCCGCGGCGCGACGCGCGGCGACGGTGTCCAGGGCGAGGACGTGACGCCCAACCTGCGTACGATCCACGCCATCCCGCTGCGGATGCAACCGCCCGCTGCAGAGCCGGCCCCGCCGCTGCTGGAGGTGCGCGGCGAGGTGTACATGCCGCTCTCGGGCTTCCGCGCGTTCAACGAGCGGCTGGAGAGCGAGGGTAAGCCGCCGGCTCCGAATCCGCGTAACGCCGCGGCCGGTTCTCTGCGGCAGAAGGACCCGGGCGTGACCGCCCAGCGTCCGCTCTCGATCTGGGTCTACGGCACGGGTGTGCGCGAGGGGCTCGACCGGCTGACGACGCACTGGGAGACGCTCCACTGGCTGCGCTCGCGCGGCTTTCCCGTGAACCCGCTCGCGGAGCGCGCCGAGTCGGTGGAGGAGGTCGCGGAGGCGTGCCGCGTCTGGGAGCGACGGCGCGCCGAGCTCGACTACGAGATCGACGGGATCGTGATCAAGGTCGATTCGTTCGAGCAGCAGGCGCGGCTCGGCTCGCTGCACGAGCGACCGCGCTGGGCGCGCGCCTTCAAGTGGGCGCCGATGACGGCGGTGACGCGGTTGAACGAGATCCGCATCCGCGTCGGTCGCACCGGTGCGCTGAACCCCTGGGCGGTCCTGAAGCCGGTCGAGGTCGGCGGCGTCACGATCTCTCGCGCGACGCTGCACAACGAGGAGGACATCAACCGGAAGGACATTCGCGCCGGCGACGACGTGATCGTCCAGCGCGCCGGTGACGTGATCCCGCAGATCGTCGGGCCTGCCGGGAAGCACCGGCCCGGCACGAAGCCGTTCCGGATGCCGACGCACTGCCCGCTGTGCGGCTTCGAGGTGGTCAAGCCGGAGGGCGAGGTGATGCACCGCTGCCCGAACCGCGCCTGCCCCTCCCGCGGGCTCGAGGCGCTGAACAACTGGGTCATGGCCGCGGCGGACATCGACGGCGTGGGCGAGCAGACCGTTCGCCGCCTGTGGGAGCTCGGTCTCGTGCGCTCGATTCCCGAGCTGTACCGGCTCACGCCGGAGCAGCTGCTCGAGCTCGACGGCTTCGGCGAGATCAGCGCGCGCAACGCGATCGAGGCGATCCAGGCGTCGATCGAGGCCGTGCCGTTCTCGCGCGTGCTCTTCGGGCTGAACATTCCCGACGTCGGCTGGGTCACGGGCCAGACGCTCGCCCGCCACTTCGGCGACATCGACCGACTGATGAACGCGACCCTGGAGGAGCTGCAGGAGGTCGACGGAATCGGCCCCGAACGGGCCGAGGCGCTGGCCGAATGGTTCCGGGACGAGGAGAACCGCGCGCTCGTCGCCGGGCTACGGAAGCTCGGTCTGCGCTTCACCATCAGCGAGGACGAACGGCCGAAGGAAGGGCCGCTCACCGGGAAGAGCTACGTCGTCACCGGCACGCTCGAGCGATTCTCACGTGACCAGGCGAAGGCCGCGCTCGAGGCGCTGGGCGCCAAGGTCTCCGATTCCGTCTCCTCGAAGACGACAGGGGTGATCGTCGGCGAGGAGCCCGGCGCCTCGAAGCTGTCGAAGGCGCAGAAGGCCGGTGTGCCGCTGCTCACCGAGGCGGACTTGCTCGCTCTGCTCGGCCTGTCCTAGCCCTCGATCTCCCGAACGGAGATGACCTGCCGGGGGTTGATGTAGACGAGCTTCCCGTCGTCGTCGTGCACCTCGAAGAACAGCTGGTGAGACACGACGTCGTTCGCCACCGCGTGGCCGGACTTGCTCGACTCGAGCGTGAAGCGCTCGCCGTCCGTCATCTTGATCTCCACAAGCATGGCTCGCCTCCCTGGGTGTCCGCACCGACTGTAACCGGGCGGGCGGCGGACTCCTAGCCCCTACGAGGTGGCGAGGACCGTCGCGAACCGGTCCTGCGCGACGCGCGCCCAGCCCCAGTCGAGCGGCCAGCCGTTCTGGAGGATCGAGAAGACGTAATGGTCGCCGACGAAGCCGGAGAGCGCGGACGCGTTGTCCGTCGTTCCCGTCTTGGCGACCACGACCCCCGTGGCGGCGCTCTTGCGCATCCGGTCGTGGAGCGTGCCCGTGCGGCCGGCGACCGGCAGCGACGCGAGCAGCGCCGGGTGCAGCTCGGGGTCGTTCCACATCGTCGAGAGCAGCGAGACGAGCGCGCTCGCGGTCATCCGGTCGAGCAGCGAGAGCCCGGAGCCGTCGACGAGGCGGACGCCGGCCATCGGCACGCCTGCCTGAGCGAGCAGTCCCGTGACGACGCCGACGCCCGCGGCGGTCGTTCCGCTTCCGGCCTGGACGGCGCCGAGCTCCTTCAGCAGCATCTCGGCCGTGAAGTTGTCGCTGACGCGGTCCATCCAGCGCACGATCGACGCGAGCGTGGGGGAGTCGACGGACCCGAGCGGCACCGCCTGCTCGTCCGCCTTGCCGAGCTCGGCGATCCCGGTGACGTGCACGCCCGCGCTCACGAGCGCCTTGCGGAAGAGCTGCGTCGCAGAGAGCGCCGGGTTGTGGGACGTGAAGCGCCCGACGAGTCCGCGGTCGACGATCAGCGCCGAGAGCGGCGGCGACTCGTCGATGTAGAAGGACGGCTTCCAGCCGAGCGCCGTCCGGAGCGTGTCGAACCAGGTCTCGTCGCCGAGCACGTGTCCGGTCACGCGTGTGATCCCGTCGGCCCGGACCTCCTGCGCGAGCGCGTCGAGGCCGCCGGACGAGAGCGTCGGGTCGCCGTAGCCCTTCAGCACGAGGTCGCCGTGCCAGGTCGCGCCGGCCTGGTCGCCTTCTCCGAGCACGTCCGTCTCGATGCGGAACGCCGGCCCGAGGGCTGTCAGCGCGCCGTAGGTGAGCGCGAGCTTCTCGTTCGAGGCGGGCAGCAGCGGCAGCGAGGCGTTGCGCGAGAACACGGCCCGTCCCGTGGACAGGTCGACGACGTAGGCGGCCGATTCGGACAGGCTGACCGTGGGAACGACGAGTGCTCGCTGAAGGCGCGGGGGCAGCGGCGAGCTCTGCGCCGCTCCGGCGGAGGCGAGCACCAGGCCGGCGAAGACCACGGCGACAACCGCGCGGGCGCGGGAGATGACCACGGGATCCATTGTTCGGACGCGTGCCGTCGTGTCAAGCGTTCTAGGCCCAACGGCCCACAAGATGGGCCGCACGGCCTATACCGGCCCGGCAGGGCCCGTTCGATAATCGGGACTCCCGCAGGGGGCTGGCATCGTGGTGGAATCGATCGAACACCTGCTCAACACACCGGCGACCGGCGCCGAGGCGCCGACGCTCGCACGCCTCGAGGAAGCGCTGACCGGCGGCTACGCTCAGGCGCTCGCGCTCGAGGCCGAGCGCCTGCGGCTCGAGCGACGCATCTCCGAGGTCGCGCGGCAGGTCGACGGGGGCGATTTCTCCGCGTACGCGGAAGAGCTGACGTCGCTCGGTCGCCGCTTGACGAGCGCCGACGGAGAGATCGAGACGTTGCGCACGCAGCTCGACGCATTGCAGCGGCGCGCGCGGCAGACGCGTGGTGCGGTCCCCGCAGCGCAGCCGTAGGCGCTACACGATTCCGGACCTCACCGCGTAGACCGCGGCCTGGATGCGATTGTCGATCTGGAGCTTCATCAGGATGTTCGAGATGTGGTTCTTGACCGTCTTCGGACTGATGTGCAGCTCGGCGGCGATGACTGCGTTGTCCTTGCCGTTCGCGATCAGCTTCAGCACTTCGATCTCACGGTCGGACAGCTCCGCCTTGATCGCGGCCGCGATCTCGGGCTGCGTGCTCGTCGCCCGGACGCGCTGCAGGACCTTGGCCGCGATCGCCGGCGAGATGAGCGACTCGCCGCGCGACGCGGCCTGGATGCCGGTCATCAGATCCTGGATCGACGAGTCCTTCAGCAGGTAGCCGCAGGCGCCGGCGAGGATCGCGTCCATCACGTCCGTGTCGCTGTCGGAGATGGTCAGCATCACGACGCGCGTGAGCGGGGAGATCGAGACGATGTGGCGGGTGGCATCGATGCCGCCCATGCCGGGCATGTTCAGATCCATCACGACGACGTCGGGCGCGAGCTCGCGCACGGCGTGCACGGCCTCCCCGCCCGACGCTGCTTCGCCCACGATCTGCACGCCCTGCTCTTCGAGGAGATTCCGCAGGCCCGTGCGGAAGAGATCGTGGTCGTCGGCGATCAGGACGCGAAGCGACTCTGGCTGCCGCTCTTCGCCGATGTGCAACTCGCTCAGCTGTGAACCTTTCCTGGGCTGCGCGGCGAATTCTAGTGAAGGGTGATCGTGATCGTGCGCCGGCCCCACGCACGAGCCTGCGCGAGCGTCGGGAACCAGAGGTCGATGTCGGCGCCTCTGACGGCGCTGCCCGTGTCTGCGGCAACCCCTTCACCGTAGCCCGGGATGGTGAGCCGTGTTCCGAGCGGGATCACCGTCGGGTCGACGGCGACGACGCCCCAGCCGACGGGAATGCCGCTCGACGTGTGCCCGGGCAGCGAGTAGCCGGTCGAGCTGACCGTGAGCGTGTGCCCGCCCGGTGCGGGAGCCGGCGTCGGCGTCGGCGTCGAGACGGCTATCCCGAGCGGCGTGGGCGCCGCCGCCTGCGCCGTGAGCGCCGCGGCCTGGAGCTGCTGGGACTTCACCTCCGCCGCGTGGGCCCTCACCTCCAGCGCTCCGATCTGTGTGACCTTCAGGCTCTGCTCGCTGCGGAGCTGTGCGATGAAGGAGCTGCGCTCCGCGCGCGCGGCTGCGAGCTGGCGCGCCGTCTGCTCCGCAGCGGCGAGGTCCGCGTCGACCTGGGCGCGGCGCCAGGCGAGCGCTCGGCGAAGGCCGGCGAGACGTGCGCGCGCGGCCGTCGTCTCGGCGACGACCTGTTCGCTCTGGTCGGCGACACGGTTGAGATCGTCGATCTGCGTGATCGCATCCGACAGAGACGTAGCACCGAGCATCACGGCAAGCGCCGAGGTGTCGCCCTGCTTGTACAGCAATCGCAGGTTCGCGCCGAGTTGCTGTTGCGAGACGATGAGGCTGTGCTTCGCTGCCGCGATCTGCTGTGCCAACTGCGCCTGCTGCCGGCGCATCTGTGCAGCTTCAGCTTGCAGCGACGCCAAGCGTGTCTGCGCTGCACCGAAGCGCGTGTCAAGTGCGTAGAGGTCGAGCAGGGCGCCGTGCGCGCGCGATGCGAGCACGCTCGCCTGCTGCTGGAGCGTGGCCGCCTTGGCACGGTAGGGTGCGCCGGGCTCGGCTGCCGTGGCGGCCGAGACGACAACGAGGACGAGCACCGCAGAGATGCCTGCGAGCTGCGCCGCGGATGCGCTCCTCCGGCCGCTCACGGTGCGGGACCGTAGCACACTGCGAAGTGACAATCATGACTTTGTGCGGTCCGATTTTCCAGGGATTGCGATACGCTGACAGCCAAATTGCGCCTATTTTGTGCACATCGAGCGGTTGCGAGCATCCGATAGCCCTGTTAGCCTGCGGATCTTGTGACGTTCCGGCCCCTCCGGTGCGTCTGTCGCAAGCCCGATTCGGGAGCCTGCCATTAACGTCGTAAAGCGACAGGCGCTGGTGCTCGTCATAGCCACGGTTGCGGCGTGCGTCGCGGCCGGCTCGGCCGCGGCCGACCCCTCGATCACCGCGAAGCAGGCCGAGGCGCAGCGTGTGATGGGGGAGATCAATCAGCTCGACGCGAGCCTCACACGCGCGCAGAACGCGTACGAGCAGGCGACGGTGAAGCTGCAGGCGATCAACCACAACTTGAAGATCAACCGCATCGCGCTGCAGGCGGCCCGCGTGAACCTGCACAGGTCGCAGGTCGCGCTCATGCAGCGCCTCGTCGTCATCTACACGTCCCGCGACGAGCAGACGACGCTGTCTGTCCTCCTCGGCGCGACGAGCATCGACGACCTCGTCAGCCGGATCGAGACGGTGCGGTCAGTGTCGTCTCAGGACGTTGCCGTGATGAACCAGGTGATCGGCTTCAAGCACGAGGTCACGATCCACCGTCGCGCACTCGTTCGCGAGCACCGGGACCAGAAGACGCTCGTGCGCCAGCGGGCAGCGGCCAAGGCGCGCATCGGCTCGCAGCTCGCTCGGGAGCAGCGCCTGTACGCGTCGGTCAAGGGCGAGATCGCACACCTGGTCGCCGCACAGCACGCCCGGCAGCTCGCCCTCGAGCGACAGGCACGGGCCCGCCTGTCCTCGCAGCAGGAGCAGGCCGCCCTCCTCGTGAACGGAAGCGTGATCGGCGCCACGGCGCAGACGCCGGACGGCATCTCGGTCGCGCCCCCCTCGCCGTACACGGGCGTGGTGGGGATCGCGATGCGTTACCTCGGCATTCCGTACGTCTGGGGCGGCGCGAGCCCCGCCGGCTTCGATTGCTCCGGCTTCGTCATGTACGTCTACGCGCAGGTCGGCGTCTCGTTGCCCCACTACACGGGTGCCCAGTGGAACGCCGGCGTCCCGGTCTCGCGCAGCGACCTCGAGCCGGGAGACCTCGTCTTCTTCGACGGGCTCGGGCACGTCGGCCTCTACATCGGCGGCGGCCAGTTCATCCACGCCCCGGAAACCGGCGACGTCGTCAAGATCTCCTCGCTCAACGACGGCTGGTACGCGGCGACGTACGACGGCGCCCGGCGCATTACGGGGTAACCGTTGCGCGGTTCCACCGTGGCTGGGTTGTGCTCCGCAGAGCGCCCGGCGGCGGAGCCGCCGGGCTTATACCTGACGAGGGGCTGTAGGTCGTGGAAGCGCGTTCGCTAGCGGCTGTTTCTCGCTTCGCGGTACAGCGACGATGCAAGGACGACGGCCACCGCTGCCGGGAGGAACCACCATGCGGCGATCTTCTCTGCCGCCAGGGCGGCGGTGATTCCGATCGCCACGACGACTCCTGCTGCAGCAACCCAGTCGTCGCCGACGACGAAGTCCCACCAGAAGCGGCCGAACGCGCGCACGCGGCTCATGCAGGCACCGTCTCGGTGCGCTGCCTGCGCAACAACGCAACCGATGCCGCTGAAAGGGCGATCACGAATGCGAGCACGGCGGGAAGCGAGGCGTCGGCTCCCGGCCAGTGCGCGCCCGCGCCTTCAGTCGCCCAGAAGATCCCGAACGTCGTCAGCATCACGCCGACTGCGAACTTCAACGTGTTCTCCGGTACGCGCGCGAGCGGTGCGCGCACGAGGACGCCGACGATCACGACGAGCACGAGCGCTCCGCCTGCGCCGAGCGCAGCAAGGTCGATCCGGCCCTGCGCGCTGCCGAACGTCACGACGATGAACGCAACCTCGAGGCCTTCGAGCAGGACGCCCTTGAACGCGAGCGTGAAGCCGTACCAGTCGAGGCCGGCGCGCTGCTCGCCTTCAGCGGTGCGCGCGTCCTCGAGCTCCCGCGCGAAGATCGCCGCCTCGTCGTGCAGCGGCTTGTAGCCGCTCGCCCGCAGGATGGCCTTCCGCAGCCACTGCAGCCCGAACGCGAGCAGGAGCGCGCCCACCACGAGCCGCAGCGCCGAGATCGGGATGAGAGTCAGGGCCGGCCCGAGCGCGGCGACGATCACCGCCAGCGCGACGGTCGCCGCGCCGAGCCCGGTGAGCGCAGAACGCCAGCCGCGGGTGACTCCGGCAGCAAGGACGATCGTCAGCGCTTCGACGAACTCGACCGCGCTGGCGAGAAACGCCGAGGCGATGAGGAAGCCGGCGGTCATCCCGCGTCGCCGTAGAGGCGCTCGATCTCCTCCGCGAAATGGTCGTGGACGACACGGCGGCGGAGCTTCAGCGTCGGGGTCAGCTCGCCGTCCTCCTGCGTGAAGTCACGCGGGAGGATCGCGAAGCGCTTGATCTGCTCGACACGGACGCGATCCCGGTTCACCGCTTCGACGAGCTCCTGCACGAGCGCCTGAGGGTCGCGGCCGGTTGCGTTCACCTCGTCCCAGTCGAGCGTGATCAACGCAGTGACGTACGGCCGCCGGTCACCGACGACGAGTGCCTGTGAGATGAAACGGGATGCCTTGAGCGCGTTCTCGATGTTCTGCGGGGCGATGTTCTTGCCGCCCGCGGTGATGATCAGGTCCTTCTTGCGGTCGGTGATCTTCACGAAGCCGTCCGCGTCGACTTCGCCGACGTCGCCGGTGCGGAACCACCCGTCCTCGGTGAACGCCAGCGCGGTCGCCTCCGGCTCCTTGAAGTAGCCGGTGAAGACGGTGTCGCTGCGGATGAGGATCTCGCCGTCGGTGTCGAGCATGATCTCGCAGCCTTCGACCGCGCGCCCCACCGTTCCGAAGCGGAAATCGTCCGGGTCGTTCACGGTCGCCGAGCTCGACGTCTCCGTGAGACCGTATCCCTCGATCACGAGCATGCCGAGCGAGTGGAAGAACTCGAGTACGTCGAGCCCGAGCGGTGCCGCTCCCGACACTCCGACGCGCAACTTGCCGCCGAGCCGCTGCTTCACCTTTGAGAACACCAGCCGCTCGGCGAGCCGCTCCTCGAGTCGCAGCAGCGCGGGAACGGGCTTCCCCTCGCGGCGAAGGCGGCTGGCGCGGCCGCCCACGCCGATCGCCCAGAGTCCGATCGCGCGCTTCGCGCCGCCCTCGCGGTCGATCTCGCCGAGGACGTTCGCGTGGATCTTCTCGTACACGCGCGGGACCGCCGGAAGGATCGTCGGCCGCACGGACGCCAGGGCCTCCGGCACGCGCGCCGCCTCGGCGCAGAAGGCGAGCGTCGAGCCGTGAAAGGCCGCAGCCTGGTGCGCTAGACGCCCGAAGCTGTGCGCGAGCGGCAGGAAGAGCAGCACGACGTCGCTGTCGTCCTGAAGCCGGCTCTCGACGCGGACGGCGGCGGTGACGAGGTTCTTGTGCGTCAGCATGCAGCCCTTCGGCGGGCCGGTCGTGCCTGAGGTGTAGATCAGCGTGCCGACGTCCTCCTCGGCGATCTCGGCGGCCGCGGCGTCGACCGCGTCAGGGTGTGCGGCGCGATGCGTCCGTCCGCCGGCTTCGAACGCGGCCAGCTCGTCCAGGCGAACGATCTCGCGCAGCGCCGGCAGCTGCTCTCGCACCGAGGCGAGCTTCGCCAACTGCTCCTCGTCTTCCGCGAAGGCGAGCCCGGCCTCGGAGTGCCCGAGGATGTACGCGCACTCCTTCGCCGAGCTCGTTGGATAGAGCCCGACCACCACGGCTCCGATCGACATCGCCGCCCAGTCGAGCAGCACCCATTCGAGCCGGGTGCGCGCGAGCACGGCCACCGAGTCGCCGCGTCGCAACCCGCCGGCGAGCAGCCCGTGGGCGAGGACGTCGACCCGCTCGGCCGCCTCCGGCCAGGACATGGGCCGCCAGCCGTCCGCGACCTCCTCGAGGTACGCAGGCGCCTCCCGTTGCTGGTCGAGGATGTACCGCCACAGGGCCGGCGCCGTGCGCCGGGTGAGGACGGTCTGGGGGGCCGGCGCCGAGAGGGTGGCCACGGATTCAATCGTACGCACGAAGGGAACCCGGGCGGGAGGACGAACCTCCTCGGTCCCGGTAGATTTCGGAGTCCCATGAGAACCATCTGGAACGGATCGATCAGCTTCGGCCTCGTCAACATCCCGATCGGGCTGGCGCTCGCCACCCAGCGGGACGATGTGTCGTTCCGCACGCTCCACCGCGAGTGCGGGACGCCGATCAAGCAGAAGCGCTGGTGCCCGCTCCACGAGCGCGAGGTCGAGGCGGACGAGCTCGTCAAGGGCTGGGAGGTCGCGAAAGGCGAGTTCGTCCTCGTCGAGGAGTCCGACCTCGAGGCGGTCGCCCTCAAGCGCTCGCAGTCGATCGAGATCCTCCGCTTCGTCCAGCTCGCCGACGTCGATCCGGTCTTCTTCGACCGCACCTACTACCTCGCGCCCGCGGGCGCCGAGGCCGCGCGACGCCCGTACGTGCTCCTGCTCCGCGCGATGCAGGAGTCCGGCACGGCCGCCGTCGGGAAGTTCGTGCTCTGGGGCAAGGAGAACCTCTGCCTGATCCGGCCCCAGGGCGACACGCTCGCGCTCGAGACGCTCTTCTTCGCCGACGACGTGCGCTCGAAGGTGGAGATCGAGGAGGCGGTCGAGGCCACCGAGGTGAAGAAGGCCGAGCTCGCGCTCGCCGGCCAGGTGATCGACAGCCTCGTCGGCGCCTGGGTCGCCGAGGACTTCGAGAACGAGTACCGCCGCGACGTCCGTGCGATGCTCGACGCGAAGCTCGCAGGCGAGGCGATCACGAGGCCGGAGCCCGTCACCGAGACGCCGGTGGTCGACCTGATGGAGGCGTTGCGCCGCAGCGTCGCCGAGGTGCAGGACCGGCGCGGCGGTGGCTCGGGCGGCGCGGCGGCGAAGACGCCCAAGAAGACGAAAGCCGCCTCGTCGGGCGGCTCTCGCGCGGGGCGGGCGCCGGCGCGCAAGAGCGCCTGACGCCCGCGGAGTCGCTGCGTTCTAGCCGGTGACGCCCGACGTGGCGCCGAGCGCCTCGAGCTGCACCTGGAAGAGATACTTGTCAATCTTGCCGTTGTAGATCGGCACCCCTTCCTGCATGCAGACCCGGATCACCTCCTGCCGATCGATGCCCAGTTCCTTCGAAAGCTCCTCGGGCGTGAGGTGATTCGCCATTCCGCTTCTGCTCCTTCCCTCGGGCACGAAAAAGCCCGCCGGCGCGGCGCGCTCAGACGGGCTCGTCCAGACCCTCAGTTGTCGATCCGACAGGCATCAGGCTGCCTGCCCTGTCGAAACATCCATCGAGCAGAGAATACGCCCTGATGGAGACGGACGCCAGGCAGGGTTTTCCCGGATTCTCGGACCGGACCGTCAGCTACCGCACGGCCCGGATCCGCTACCTCGCGGCCGGGGCCGGGCCCCCGGTGGTGCTCGTCCACGGCTTCGGCGGCGCCGCCTCCAACTGGCGCCTGATCGCCCCCGCGCTTGCCCTGGAGCACCGCGTGCTCGTACCCGAGCTGCCCGGACACGGCGGCTCGAGCCCGCTGCCGGCGGCGCCGACGCTCGACCCGTATGCCGAGGCGGTGCTGGCGGTGCTCGATGCCGAGGGGGCCGCGCCGGCGGTCTGGGTCGGCCACTCCCTCGGCGGCCTCGTCGGCCTGCGTGCGGCGATCCGACGGCCCGAGGCGGTGACGGGGGTCGTGCTCGCCGCGGCGGCGGGCATCTCGTCCGCGCTGCCCGTCGGTCGAGCGGTCGTGGGCGTGATCGAGGTGCTGAAGCCGGGAAGGCGCGTGGCGCCGTACCGCAGGCGGCTCGCTCGTTCCCGCGCCGGGCGCACGCTCACGTTCGGCTGGTGGGGCGTGGCCGACCCGGCGCGGTTCGACCCGGAGACGGCGGAGGCGTTTCTCGCCGGGCCGGCCGCGCACACCGACACCGCGTCCGCCGGCAAGGCGCTGCTCGACGGCGACCCGAGGCAGGAGCTCGAGCTCGTCCGCGCCCCCTGTCTCTGTCTCTGGGGCGCGAACGACAACTGGGTGCCGTTGCGCGACGGCATGGAGTACGCGCGCCGGTTGCGCGCACCGCTCCGCTCGATCGCCGACTGCGGCCACCTGCTGATCGGCGAACGGCCCGATGCCGTGCTGCACGCCGTCCGCGAGTTCCTCGCGACACTCTAGCCCGCAGCGGCCGTCTCGAACGGGATCACCTCCGCGCCCTCCGCACGCTCCGGGCCGCCGAGGAAGTCGACCCGGTCGGCGACGACCTCGACCGCGTCCCGGCGCCGGCCGTCCTGTTCCCAGGTGCGGCTCTTCAAGCGGCCGGCGACGCCGACGCGCCGGCCTTTCGCGAGGTACTCCGCGCAGAGCTCCGCCTGGCGCTCCCAGGCCGAGACCCACACGAAGTCCGCGCCGCCTTCGCGACTGCCGCGTCCGACCGCGAGGAGGAAGCTCGCGACCTTCCGGTCGGCACCGACCTCCCTGAGCTCCACGTCGGTCGCGAGGTTGCCGATCAGGCTCACGTTGTTCATCCGCTCCTCCGTCGTCGTTTGCCGCGAAGGTAGAGCGGAGACCGTTACGACAGCGTGCGGAGTTTCCGGCGACTTTCCGGGTTCTCGCAGCTAGACTCGAACGTGGGTATGGGGATCTTTTCAAGGATGACGGGGTTCGGCGGCCGCGACATGGCCGTCGATCTCGGGACCGCCAACACGCTCGTCTACGTGCGCGGACGCGGCATCGTCCTCTCGGAGCCGTCCGTCGTCGCGATCGACCAGCGCTCGGGCGAGGTGCACGCGGTCGGAGTCGAGGCGAAGCGGATGCTCGGGCGGACGCCCGGCACGATCCAGGCGATCCGCCCGCTCAAGGACGGTGTGATCGCGGACTTCGACGTGACCGAGCAGATGCTGCGCCACTTCATCCAGAAGGTGCACCAGAACCGCTTCGCGCATCCGCGCGTCGTCGTCTGCGTCCCGTCGGGTGTGACCGGCGTCGAGAAGCGCGCGGTCGAGGAGGCGACGCTGTCCGCCGGTGCGCGGCAGGCGTATCTGATCGAGGAGCCGATGGCGGCCGCGATCGGCGCAGGGCTCCCGGTCGCCGAGCCGACGGGGAACATGATCGTCGACATCGGGGGCGGCACGACCGAGGTCGCGGTGATCAGCCTCGGCGGCATCGTCGTCTCGCAGTCGCTGCGCGTCGGCGGCGACGAGATGGACGAGGCGATCATCAATCACATCAAGCGCGACTACAAGCTCCTGATCGGACAGCAGACCGCCGAGGAGATCAAGCTCGAGATCGGCTCCGCGTGGGACATGAAGGAGGAGCTGCAGGCGGAGGTCCGCGGCCGCGACATGCTCACCGGCCTGCCCAAGACGGTGATTCTCACCTCGGAGGAGATCCGCCGCGCACTCGACGAGCCCGTCACGCAGATCATCGAGGCGATCAAGTCGACGCTCGACAAGACGCCGCCCGAGCTGGCCGCGGACATCATGGACCGCGGGATCGTGCTCGCCGGCGGCGGCGCGCTCCTGAACGGCCTCGACGAGCGGCTGCGCCACGAGACCCAGATGCCGGTGCACCTGGCCGAGAGCCCCTTGACCTGCGTCGCCGTCGGCTCCGGCCGGAGCCTCGAGGAGTTCGAGGCGATCCACCGCAGCAACAAGGCGCGGCACCGCTCTCGCAACGGTCGCCGGTACTAGCCCCGAAGCGCTGCGCGCTTCGCGGCTGGAGATGTTGTGCTCCGCAGAGCGGACGCCGGCCGAGCCGGCGTCCGCTTGCCTGCCGTGAGCGGCGGGTTCGGGTAGCGCGCGCGGTGGTGGCTTCGCCATCCCCGCGCGCGTGGATCCGGCCTGCGCGAACGCTGCGCGTTCGCTTCGGCCCTGGACCGTCTGAATCGGAGGAGGGTTGAAACCGGCGCTCGTCGACCGGTTCCGGGCCGGAGGCTAACGCCGCAGGCGTTAGTCGGAGGCCGGACCCTCGCGGACGGGGACGGCGAAGCCGCCACCGGCCGCGCTTCCAGCACGCGCCGCCCCTGGATGCTTCTATGGGTGTCAAGTGGGTGTGGGTAGCGTCTCGAGTGTTCGGTAGAGGTGGCGGGCGAGGTAGCGCTTGAGGGAGCGGATGGCTTCGCGTTTGGTTTTGCCGTCGGCGTGGTGTGGTGGTGGAGGTAGGCGATGGTTGGTGGGTGGTGTTTGCTTCGGGCGAGGACGATGGTGTGGAGGGCGCGGTTGAGTTGGCGGTCGCCGCCGCGGTCGAGCCGGTGGCGGGTTGTTTGGCCGGAGGAGGCGGGGATGGGGGCGGCGCCGGCGAGGCGGGCGAAGGCGGCTTCGCTTCTGATCCGGCCGGGGTGTGACCAGGAGATGAGGAGTTGGGCGGCGGTGATCGGGCCGATGCCTGGCTCGGCGAGGAGTGCGGGCGCGAGTTGGTTGACGAGGGTTGTGAGCTGCGCGCTCGAGCTCGCGCTGCTTCCTGCTCGGCGGTGAGTGCGCGGCGGGCGCAGCAGCGCAGCGCGAGATCGAGGTGCCGGCCTGCTCGTTTGCGGGGCGTGGCCGCAGGCGCGGCGCAGTGGTGGAGGAGGCGGCTGCGGGTGAGAGGCCGCAGCTGGGCGCGCTGCGGCGTCGGCAAGCGAGACAAGCAGCGAGCGCAGCTGGCAGAGTGCCGCCTGCTTGCGCCGCGACCGCGCCGGCTCGCGTTGTCAGCAGTGCCCGCAGCGACTCGCGCTGCCCGGCCGCACGCGGGCAGGCGAGCTGCTCGCCTGCCAGGACCGTGCGGGCGGCCGGAGCGCGTCCAGCGGATCGGACTTGAGCCGGCCGCGGCTGCCGCTGCGCTTCGGCCGCTCGACCTCGAGCACCCGCTCGCCCCGCGCGGCCAGGAAGCGGGCCAGGCCGGCGCCGTAGCAGCCTGTGCCCTCGATCGCCCACACCCGGCGGCCGGGCGCGTGCTTGTGCGCGGCAGCGAGCGCTTCCGCGTAGCCCACGCCGCTCGCCGGCAACCCGTACTCGGCCTCAACACCACCGCTGACGGCGATCACCGCAAAGGCGTGCCGGTCGCGGTGAGTGTCGACGCCAATCGCGTAGTCCAGCGTCTCTGCAAGCATCCCTTCCACCTCCACTCGACTGGGGGAACGCGTCGGTGCCGATCTGGAGCAGCGAACCGCAAACGGCAGGACTGTGACGGGTCACGCCCTTCGGGCGGACAGGCTTCTGATCAGGCCAGCAAGCGGGCACCAGGCCGGCACCGACCGAGCTCACGCGGACAGATCCCGGCAAAGACACCCACCACACAGGGGTCAGTCACAAAACGAGTCACACGCAAGCACGACCAACGCCAGCCTGGCAACCACCCCAGACAGACACCCGCACTCTCACAGTCACAAAAGAGGCCGGCGGCTCAGCCGACGGCCGCTCGGCGGAGCCCAACCCAAACGGGGCCGCGCCGCCAGGCGCGGTACCCTACCGCCGTGGCTCCTCCTCACCGCACCGCGCGGGTGGCGGTGCTGGCCTCGTCGGCCCAGCGCAAGTCCGACCGGCGCCCGCCCAGGGGGCGCAGCGCCGCCGTCCGGCGGGCCGTGCTCGTCGTGCTCGTGCTCGCCGCGCTGGCTCTGCTCACGATCTCGTTCCGCTCGCCGACCTCCGGCGCGCTGCACGACGCGCAGAGCTACGGCGCGACCGCGCTGCGTCCGTTCCAGGTGGCGGCCACGCGCGTCGCGCGCCCGTTCCACGACGCCTACAACTACGTGAGCAGTCTCACCGGGGCGAAGGCGGAGAACAAGAAGCTGCGCAGCGAGCTGCAGTACTACCACGCGCTTGCGCTCGCGAACTACGCGGCGGCGCAGGAGAACGCGAGCCTGAAGCAGCTGCTCGACTACGAGCAGGGGCCGACGTATCCGAAGGGCTACCGCACCGTCAACGCGTCGGTGATCTCGTTCCCGGGCGGCCCGTTCGACCAGCAGATCACCATCTCCGCCGGATCGAACAGAGGCCTCCGCGTCAACACCCCGATCCTCAGCGCCGACGGCCTCGTCGGCCGCGTCACCAATGTCGGCCACTCGACGGCGACCGTCGCGCTCCTCACCGATCCGAGCAGCGTCGTCGCCGCGCGCGACCTCAGGACGAAGGTGTTCGGCCTGATCAAGCACGGGCAGGGGAACACGCTCATTCTCGACAACGTCGCGAAGGAACAGACGGTGAAGAAGGGCGACATCATTGTCACGCAGGGCACACGCGACCGTCGCTATCCCTCCCTCTATCCGTACGGCATCCCGGTGGGGCAGGTGATCCAGGTCGGGACGAGCGACATCGCGAGCTATCTCACGGTGCAGGTCGCGCCGTTTGCCAAGCTCACGGGGATCGACGCCGTCGCCGCTCTCATCCCGATGAAGGCGTCGACGCTGCCGTGACGGTCGCCGACGGCCTCAAGGCCGCGGCGCTGCTGTTCGTCGCGGCGATCGTGCAGGTCTCGATCCTCACGCAGATCCACGTGTTCGGCGGCGTCCCCGACGTGCTGCTCGTGACGCTCGTCGCGGTGGCCCTGCTGCGCGGCGCGGTCGTCGGCGCGGCGGGCGGCTTCTTCGCCGGCCTGCTCGTCGACACGGCGACGCTCGGCCAGCTCGGTCTCACTTCGCTCGTGCTGACCGTCGCCGGCTACTGGATCGGACGCTACGGCGAGACGACCGGACGGGACCGCGCGCACGCGCCGTTCCTCTCCGTCGCCGTCGTCACGATCCTCTACTCGTTCGGGCTGCTGCTCGTGCACTTCGTGCTCGGCGAGCCGGCGCCCGCCGGAGCGATGCTCGAGGGTCTCGGGCCGGCGATCGTGCTCAACCTGATCCTCACCGCGCCCGTGTACGCGCTCGTGCGGCGCCTGCTGCGTGCATTCGAGCGCTCGGATCTCGCAACGGAGGTGCAGCTTCTTGGCTAGCGCCGCGGGACGCTCCCGGTCGCGCAAGTTCCTGCCGCCGAGCTCGGGTGTCGCAGAGCCTTACCGGCTGACACCGCGGCTGGCGCTGCGCATCGCGATCCTCAGCGGCATCCTGCTCGTCGTCTTCGGCGCGCTCTTCCTGCGGCTGTGGGCGTTGCAGGTGCTCGCGGGTACGAAGTACGTCGGCCAGGCGCAGGCGAACTCGTATCGCACGGTGCGCGTGCAGGCGCCGCGCGGTCAGATCGTCGACCGCAACGGGAAGGTGCTCGTGACGAACGTCCCGGCCACCGCCGTCGTGCTCTGGCCCTCCGATCTCCCCAAGGTCTACAAGACGCGCTACGAGGAGCTGCGCGAGCTCGCACACGTCACGCGCGTGCCGCTGTACGAGATCGCCGCCGGGATCAAGGTGCGCAGGCAGGCGAACGACCTGCTGACGCCGGTGACCGTGCGGGAGGACGCGAGCGAGCCCATGGTGACCTATCTCGACGAGCGCGCCTCCCAGTTCCCCGGCGTCACGATCGAGCACGCGTTCATCCGCCACTACCCGTACAACTCGCTCGCGGCGCAGGTGCTCGGCTATGTCGGGGAGATCTCCGCGCCCGAGCTGAAGACGCTCGCCAAGGCGGGATATCACGCCGGCGACGAGATCGGGCAGGCCGGGGTCGAGGCGTCGTACGACACGTATCTCCGCGGTGTCGCCGGCACGTCGCGCCGCCATATCGACGCCCTCAACCGACCGCGCGGCGCTCTCGTGCCGACGGTTCCCGCCACGCCCGGTCACACGGTGCAGCTGACGCTCGACCTGAAGCTCCAGCAGGCGGCGGAGCAGGCGCTGCAGTACGGGATCCGGCTCGCGCAGGCGGACGGAAAGTGGGCGGCGCGCGGCGGCGCGATCGTGGCGATGGACCCCAGGGACGGCTCGATCCTCGCGCTCGCGTCCGCGCCCGCGTACAAGCCGTCGGTCTTCACCGGGCGCGTCACCGTGAAAGAGCTCGACGCCGAGGGCCTGACGACGAAGAGCGCACCGCAGAAGAACTACCCGTCGCTCGACCGCGCACTCCAGGGCCTCTACCCGCCCGGCTCGACCTTCAAGCCGGTCACGGCGCTCGCGGCGATGCAGGAGCACATGCTGTCGCCGTTCGCGTACAAGCAGTGCACGGGAACGTTCACTGCGAAGGAGGACAAGTCGCATCGAACGTTCCACAACTGGGACCCGAACGTGAACCAGCCGATGGACCTGCCGACCGCGCTCGCGTACTCGTGCGACACGTACTTCTACCAACTGGGCAACCAGTTCTGGGAGCTGCCCGGCGACCGCGGCCAGCCGCTCCAGAAGTGGGCCGAGGCGTTCGGCTTCGGCAAGCCGACGGGTACGGACGCCGGCCCCGAGGTGAGCGGGCTCGTGCCGACGATCAGGTGGAAGCGCCTGACGTACACGAAGAAGAGCGACCCCGGCCATTACCAGGTCGACCGCCTCTGGACGCCGGGCGACTCGATCGAGCTCGCGATCGGCCAGGGCAACCTGCTCGTGACGCCGCTGCAGATGACCCGCCTCTACGCGATGATCGCGAACGGCGGCTATCTCGTCACGCCGCACCTGCTCATGGACGTCGAGAACCAGAACGGGACGTCGGTTCCCGTTCCGGGGCTGCCGGCGCCGAAGCGGGTCAACATCGACGCGGCCGCGCTCCACGTCGTGCAGCAGGGCCTCTACGAGGGGACGCATCTGTCGTTCGGAACGTCCTACGGCGTATTCGGCAACTTCCCCGTCTCGATCGCCGGCAAGACCGGCACGGCGGAGAAGGTCGTCACGCTGCCGGGCTACACCGGCCTGCAGGACCAGTCCTGGTGGTGCGGCTACGGGCCGACGCAGAAGCCGACGATCGTCGTCTGCGCGCTGATCGAGAACGGCGGCCACGGCGGCACCGCGGCGGCACCGGCGGCGGAAAAGGTCTTCTCCGCGTTCTTCCACGTCAAGGCGCAGCAGGCGGGCGCGATCCACTCCGACTGATGCTCGAGTACGCCGGATCGCAACGGTCGGGGCTCGCAGCCCAGCGCGGGGAGGGGCTCGCCGTCGTCAGCCTCCTGCGCTCGCTCGACTGGCTGCTGCTCGCCGGCGTCGCCGGGCTCGTCGCGGTCGGGCTCTGGGGGATCGCAGGCGTGACGCGGTTCGACGTCACCGGCAACCCGAGCTACTACCTCGACCGGCAGATGGTGTACGCCGCGGTCGGCGCCGTCGCGCTCGTCATCGGGATCCTCGTCAACCCCGATCTCTACCGGCGCTACTGGCGGTACATCTTCGGCGGGACCGTCGGGCTGATCGCGGTCGTCCTCCTGGTCGGACGCGCCGCCCGCGGCTCGACCCGCTGGATCAACGTCGGCTTCTTCACCTTCCAGCCGTCGGAGTTCGGGAAGCTGCTGGTCGTGCTCGCCCTCGCCGGCTTCCTCGCCGACCGGGCCCGGGTCGGCGACGTCCCCACGACGCTGCGCACGCTCGGGCTCGGCCTGATTCCGGTGGTGCTCGTGTTCGCGCAGCCGGACCTCGGCACAGCGCTCGTCTACCTGGCGGCGCTCGCGGCGATGCTCTTCGTCTGCGGCACTCCCTGGCGGCAGCTCACCGTGCTCGGCTCGCTCGCCGTGCTGCTCGTGGTCGGCGTCCTCTGGGCAGGCCCCGCCGTCGGCGTCGACTTCCTCAAGGGCTACCAGAAGTCCCGCCTGACGTGTTTCGTGCACCCGTCCCAGTGCACCGTGGACGCGCGCTACAACCTCGAGCAGTCGATCGCCGCCGTCGGCTCCGGCCAGGTGAACGGCCGCGGCGTGAAGAACGCGACGCAGACGCGCCTCAACTTCCTGCCCGAGCACGGCACCGACTTCGTCTTCGCGTCGTACAGCGAGCAGCGCGGCTTCGTCGGCGCCTCGCTGCTGCTCGCGCTCTACCTGCTCGTCTTGTGGCGGAGCCTGCGCGTCGTCGCCGTCGCGCGCGATCTCTACTCGGCGATCGTCGCCGGTGGGATCGTCGTCGCGCTGCTCTTCCAGATCTTCGTCAACGTCGGCATGACGATGGGGATCGCGCCGATCACGGGCATCCCGCTCCCGTTCGTCAGCGTCGGCGGCTCGTCGATGATCGCGAACCTCGCCGCCATGGGGATCCTGCTGGCGATCCACGCGCGCGGCCGCGCGGCTCGGTCGAGGCGGCGCGCGTGAAGCCACCCGTCCCGATCGGTGTCCTGCGGAAGCTGCTGAGAGAGGTGGACGCATCTGCGCGCGACCGGAAGCCGCTCGCCGTCGGCGGCGCGAGGGAGCTGGCGCACGCTCTCCAGCGCGAGCTCGTCCGCGGCGGTGACCCGACGGCGGTTCGACTCGGGGACCCGGAGGGCGCTGCCGCCTACATTCACCTGGTCATCGGCGCGGAGCAGGACGAGCAGGCGCTGAAGCGCGCCCGCCGGGCCCGCGTCCCGGTCGTCGCCGTCGCCGCCGGCTCGGGCAGCGAGGACGTCTCGATCCCGTACGTCCTTGCGACCGACGTCGTCCGCGTCCGTGCCGGCGAGGGCTTCTCGCACGAGGCGATCGCCGAGGCGATCGCGGGACGGCTCGGCGAGGAAGCCGCGCCGCTCGCGGCGCGGCTGCCGTTCCTACGCCGCGCGGTCTGCGAGCGGCTCGTCGCGGCGTTCGCCCGGAAGAACGGGCTTGTCGCCGCGGCCGTGTTCGTCCCCGGCGCGGATCTCCCGGTCCTCGCGCGCAACCAGGTGCGCCTGCTGCTCCGCCTCGACCAGGCGTACGGCCTCGAGCTCGATCCGCGCAGCCGCGCGCCGGAGGTGCTGGCGGTCCTTGCCGCCGGGCTCGGCCTGCGCACCGTCGCGCGCGAGCTGCTCGACCTCGTCCCGGTAGCGGGGTGGGCTGTAAAGGGCGCCGTTGCGTATGCGGGCACGCGCGCGCTCGGTGAAGCCGCGATCCGGCGGCTCGAAGCTGGGGTGCCAGGCGGCCATGCGTCCTCCCGTCTCGGCTAGGCCGCAGCGGGCCTGAGCCTCGTGCGGCGCGCCTTGATCGCGCGCAGCCGCTGCATGAGCCGCGCCCAGGCCCAGGGCTCGATCTCGCGGTAGCGGGGCGACGTCTGGCCCCGCGTCGCCTCGAGATACTCGAACCAGGCGTCGGCCTCCTCGATGAGAAGGAGCTCCTCGGCTTCGCGAACCCCGGTCGTCACGGCGAAAACCTCCAAGGACTCGAATGGGCCGCATCGTAGGACCGGGTCGGACGGCAGGTCCGGGAGCCGAGAGCCCCGACGCCCGCGGCCGCTGCTACGCTGGTCGCGAAGGCACATGCCGACGTTTTCCACTTTTGCCCAGCAGCGCGCGCGCCGCCCCGAGCCTCGGGGCGTTGCCGTCGCGCGCTTCAACGAAGGAGTTTTCGCTTGCCCTGGTTCCGTCGACGGAAGAACGAATCCGACGCCCCAGCCGCCCCGGCGGCTGCACCCGTACGAGAGGCTCAGCTCGAGCCCGTCGTAACCGCTCCGGCCGCCGTGAGCGCGGCCGACTCAACCGATCCCACCAAGCCCAAACGGCGTCGCGGCAGCCGCGGCGGACGGGGGCGCAAGAAGCCTGCCGCTGCGGGCGCTGACGCGCCCGCACTAGAGGCCAAAGCGGAGAGCGCGAAGCCCAAGAGCGGAACGCGCGCTCCGAGAAAGCAGGCGGAACGCAAGCCTGCGGAGCGCAAGCCGGCGGAGCGGAAGACGCTCTCGCAGCGGCAGGAGCGCCGCCGCTCGGAGAGCGGCAGCCGGCGCCGCCAGGCCCCGCGCCGCGCGCCGTTGCCGGCCGCGAAGCGGGAGCTGCTCGTGTCCGTCGACGTCGGCGAGCAGCGCGTCGCCGTGCTCGAGGACGACAAGGTCGCCGAGGTCTACCTCGAGCGTCCCGACCGGCGCTCGATCGCCGGCAACATCTACCTCGGCACCGTCGACAACGTGCTGCCGGGGATGGAAGCGGCGTTCGTCGAGATCGGGCTCGAGAAGAACGGCTTCCTCTACGTCGACGAGATCGTCGGCCCCGAGCTCGAGCGCGGCCACGGCCGCAAGATCCAGGACCTGATCAGCAAGGGCCAGACGATCCTCGTCCAGGCGGTGAAGGACCCGATGAAGACGAAGGGCGCCCGGCTGACGACGCAGATCTCGCTCCCGGGCCGTTTTGTCGTCTTCGTCCCCCAGGGCGAAGGGCTCGGCGTCTCGCGCCGGCTCGACGACGAGGAGCGCGCGCGGCTGAAGGACATCCTCCGCAAGCTCGAGGTGAAGGACGGCGGCATCATCGTCCGCACCGCCGCCGAGGGCGCATCGGAAGAGGACATCGAGCGCGACCTCGTTTTCCTGCAGCGGCTCTGGAAGTCGATCGAGGCGAAGGCGAAGGCCGCGAAGGCACCCGAGCTGATCTACCAGGAGGCCGAGCTGCCGCTGCGTGTGACGCGCGACCTCTTCACCGGCGACTTCGAGAAGGCGTACGTCGACAACGACCAGGCGTACAAGCGCATCACCGGCTATCTGAAGAAGACCTCGCCGCACATGGTCGAACGCGTCATCCGCTACCGCGAGAAGGCCCCGCTGATGGACGCGTTCGGCGTCGACGCGGAGATCAAGTCCACGCTGCACCGGCGTGTCGACCTTCCCTCCGGCGGCTATCTGATCTTCGACTACGCGGAGGCGTTCACCGTCATCGACGTGAACACCGGCCGCTTCGTCGGATCGCGCGGCCGGAACTCCGGTGCGCGGCTCGAGGACACGATCACCAAGAACAACCTCGAGGCGGTGAAGGAGGTCGTTCGCCAGCTCCGCCTGCGCGACATCGGCGGGATCATCGTCATCGACTTCATCGACATGGCGAACCCGAAGAACCGCGCCACGGTCGAGGAGGCGTTGCGGACGGAGCTCGAGCGCGACCGGACGAAGACGTACGTCGTGGAGATCTCGCCGCTCGGTCTCGTCGAGATGACGCGCCAGAACGTCACGGACGGGCCGCGTGAGCTGATGACGCGCAAGTGCCCGACGTGCGGCGGCGACGGGATCGTCTACTCGGAGGCGTCGGCGGCAATCGACGTCGAGCGGCGCCTGCGCGCGCTCGTCGCGGGTTCGCGCTCGCAGGCCTTCGAGGTCGAGCTGGCCGCGCCGATCGCCAGCGCGCTCGTCGGCCCGGGAGCGCGACGGCTGATCGAGCTCGAGGCGCTCACGAAGCGGCGCCTCTTCCTGCGCGGGAAGGCGAACATGCATCTCGACCACTTCGTCGTCCTGCGGGAGGGCAAGCTCGCCGACCTGGCGCCGGCCGCGCCGGTGACGGAGGGCGCTGAGGTCCAGATCGAGCTCGTCGAGGTCGACAGGCACGACGCGTCGGCGGCCGTCGGCAAGGCCGACGGTTTCGCCGTCTGCGTCGGCGAGGCCGCGGGGCTTGTCGGCAAGAAGGTGAAGGTGCGTATCGAGCGTGTGCTCGATGGGATCGCGTACGCGACGCTCGTCCGGCGCGCCGGCGCCAAGGCGCCTGAGCCGTTGACCGCGGAGGCGGAGGCGGAGAAGCCGACGCGCCGCCCGCCGGCCCGCAAGGGCGCCGGGGTCGCGGAGGCGGAGGACGCTGAGGCGCCCGTCGCCGAGGAGCCGGAGCCCGAAGAGGTCGAGGCCGAAGTGGCGGTGCTCGAGCCCACGGCCGTGGAGGAGCCGGAGCCCGCCGAGGAGGTGGAGGCCGAGGAGCCGGCCGCCGGCGAGGAGCCCGGCGCAGAGATCGCTCCCGGCGCCGAGAGCGCTCCCGCGAAGAAGAAGACGCGCCGCGGCTCGCGCGGCGGCCGCAAGCGGAAGAAGAGGCCGGTCGAGGCCGGCGCTGCCGCCGCCGGCCCGGTCGAGGCGGGCCAGGAGGCTTCCGAGGAGGAGCCCGAACCGGTTGCCGAGGAGGCAGTCGACGTCCCGCGGACGGTGACGATCCACGTGCCCGGCGACGAGCTCGGCCGCGATCCGGCCGAGGACGGGGCCGCGCCCGGCGACGGGACGGCGCCGCCGAAGAAGCGGACGCGCCGTGGCTCCCGGGGCGGCAAGAACCGGCGCAAGCCGGCCGCAGCGGCCGCGAACGGCGCCGAAGCCGCCGAGGGAGAGGCCGGGGCCGAGGCTGACGGCGGCGACCAGGTCGCCGGCGGCGACCTGGTCGCGGTCGTTGAAGAAGAGCCGGGCGAGTGGGGCTACGTGCCGATGTCAGAGTGGGGCGACGAGCTCGACGCGCCCCGGCGCTAGGGCCGATTTCGCTACACTGCGCCGGTTCGCGGGCCCTGTGGCCCGCGTTGGTGCGTCTATGAGCTACGCGATCATCAAAGTCGGCGGCAAGCAGTACCGCGTCCGGGAGGGCGAGCGGCTGCTCGTCGACCGTCGGCCGGAGGATGAGGGGAAGACCTTCAACCCGCAGGTTCTGCTCGTCGGCGGCGACGGCACGACCGATCTCGCTCCCACCACGACGGTGACGGCCCGCGTCGTCGGCCACGTGCTCGGCGAGAAGATCAGGATCGGCAAGTACAAGAAGCGCACGGGCTACCGCCTCCACAACGGCTACCGCAGCCGCCTGACGCAGATCGAGATCGAGGCGATCGGCGCCGGCGCAAGGAAGGCGGCCGCGAAGAAGGTCGCTCCGCCTGTCGAGACGCCCGCGCCCGTCGCCGAGGCCGCTCCGACGGCCGAGCCGGCCGCGCGCCAGGCGCATCCGCCCAAGGGCTACGAGGACTTGACCGTCGCGCAGATCGCCGAGGCCGCGCCCGGCTGGCGGCGCCCGAACCTCGAGGCAGCGCTCGAGTACGAGCGGGAGCACGCAAACCGGAAGGGCGCGATCGCCGCGCTCGAATCGGCGTTGGCGGAGAAGGAGCACTAATGGCACACAAGAAGGGACTCGGCTCGTCGCGGAACGGCCGCGACTCCAACCCGCAGATGCTCGGCGTGAAGCTGTTCGCGGGCCAGGACGTCACCGCCGGCATGATCCTCGTCCGCCAGCGCGGCACGAGGTTCCGCCCGGGCGACGGCACCGGCATCGGCAAGGACGACACGATCTTCGCGAAGCGCGACGGCAAGGTCGCGTTCCGGTCCAGCGGCGACCGGCGCTTCATCTCCGTCGAGTAGTCGCCGGCTGCAACCAGGTTCCAACCTGGTTGCGGTCGTCAGCCCTCCGCCTCGTAACAACCGCGGTACCGTTGGCGCCGTGTTCCACGACAAGGCGCGTATCCACGTGGCCGCGGGTCGCGGCGGCGACGGCTCGATTCACTTCCGGCGCGAGAAGTTCGTGCCGAAAGGCGGGCCCGACGGCGGCGACGGCGGCGACGGCGGCGACGTCGTCCTCGTCGCGGAGCAGCGGCGGCGCGACCTCTCCGGCTTCCGGCCGAATCAGCGGCTGCGCGCCGGCCGCGGCGGCCCGGGCGGCGGCCGGCTCTCGAACGGGGCGCGCGGCGAGGACGCGGTGCTCGACGTTCCCGTGGGGACGCAGGTGCTCGACGAGCAGGAGCGGCTCGTCGCCGACCTCGCGCATCCCGGCGCACGGGTCGTCGTCGCGCACGGCGGCTCGGGCGGGCGCGGCAACAAGCGCTTCGCGAGTCCGACTCGGCGGACGCCGCGCTTCGCCGAGATCGGCCTCCCGGGCGAGGAGGGGACGTTCGAGCTGCGGCTGAAGCTGCTTGCCGACGCGGCCCTGGTCGGCCTCCCGAACGCGGGCAAGTCGTCGCTCCTGACGCGGATCTCGAACGCGCGCCCGAAGGTCGCCGACTACCCGTTCACGACGCTCGCACCCGTGCTCGGCACCGTCGAGTCCCCCGACGGGCGCCAGCTCGTCGTGGCCGACGTGCCCGGCCTGATCGAGGGTGCGAGCGAGGGAGCAGGGCTCGGCCACGAGTTCCTCGCCCACCTCGAACGGGCGCGGCTGCTGCTGCACGTGATCGACGCCGCCGAGGACGACGCGGACGAGCGCTGGCTGACGATCGAAGCCGAGCTCGCCGCCTACGGCGCCGGAGTCGACGAGCGGCCGCAGGTCGTCGTCCTGAACAAGATCGACCTTCGCCCTGAGTCGCCGGCGTTCGGGATCGAGGACGAGCGGATCGTGCGCGTCTTCCGGGTCTCCGCCGCGACCGGCGCAGGCATCGACGCGCTGACACGCGCCCTGTTCGAGCTCGTTCCGCAGGAGGCGCTCCCGCCGCCGCTCCCCGACGAGCAGGAGCTCGTCGACTACCTCGTCTACCGGCCCCAACCCGCGCGGCGGGCGTATCGCGTCTTCCGCACCGAGAGCGGCTTCCGCGTCACCGGCCGTCCACCCGAGCCCGCCGTGCTCGAGGCGATCCTCAAGGCCGCCGGCGCGCGTGAGGGGGACGAGGTCGAGCTCGGCGACGAGGTGCTCGAGTGGGGGTAGGGCTGTTCGGCGGCGCCTTCGACCCGCCGCACCTCGGGCACGTGGCCGTTGCGGACGCCGCGAAGCGGACCTACGGGTTTCCGCGCCTGATCGTCCTCGTCGCCGCTGCCCCGGGGCACAAGGGCGTCGAGGCGCCGGTCGAGGCGCGGCTCGAGCTCGCCGGCGCGGCGTTCCCGGACGAGGACGTGCGGCTCGATCCCCATCCCCGCACGATCGACCTGCTGCGCGCCGAGTCCTTCGACGATCCGCTCTTCATCGTCGGCGCCGACCAGTTCTGCGACTTCCCCGCCTGGAAGGAGCCGGAAGCCGTGCTCGAGCTGACGCGGCTCGCCGTGGCGACGCGACCCGGCTTTCCGGTCGCGCGGTTCGACGCCGTGCTGGCGACGCTGCGGCGGCCGGCGCGCGTTCTCTTCTTCGACGTCGAGCCCAATCCGGCAGCCTCGCGCGACATCCGCAGCGTCGCGGCCGCCGGCGGGCCGCTCGACGGGCTCGTCCCGCCGGCGGTCGCCTCGCTGATCGAGGTGCACGGTCTCTACCGTGACGATTGACGTCCGCCGTTCCCGGCTACACTGGGACCGATCCCGCGCCAGGAAACCGACCCAGTTCTGACACCACTCGAACAAGCACGCCGCATCGCGGCTCTCGCCCAGGAGAAGCTGGCCGAGGATGTCGTCATCCTCGACATGCGGCCGGTGTGCACCTTCACGGACTACTTCGTGATCGCGACCGGGCGCAACCCGCGCCAGACCGCCGCGATCTGGGACGAGGTGCACGGGACGCTCAAGCAGGAGCAGCGCCTGAGTCCGCGCTCCGTCGACGGCGTGCAGGAGGGCACGTGGATCCTCGGCGACTACCTCGACGTCGTCCTCCACGTCTTCACGCCCGACGCGCGCGGGTACTACAAGCTCGAGGACCTGTGGAGCGACGTGCCCGCGGTCGAGCTCGACGCCGCGGCTGTGTCCTGAGCCAGAGGCTCTAGGCGGACCGAGCGCCGGTTCGCGAGAGCAGGACGTTCGCAGGCCCGTTCGGCAAGCCGGCGACGGCCCGCCCGCCGACGCGCACGTCGAGTACGTCGGGCCGCCCCATCCGCATCCAGACCGCATGGGTCAGCGCGAAGCGCTTCGTGGAGCCCTGGCTGAGAGTGCCCTCGAAGAGCAGCGCCCCGTGCGGGCCGCCTGCGTGCACGGACAGCCAGCAGTCGCCTCGCGCTGCTCGGATCACCGCGAACGCGGGGACAGCCGGCGCGGTCGGGCTCTTCGCGAGAGGCTTCGTCTTCACGGTCGGCGCCGGCGCGGCTGCGGCCGCCGGCCCGCCGGAGGCGGGCGGCTGTGCGACGTGCGGGGTCGAGGACCCCGCGAGCCGCCAGGCGGCGAGTCCCGCGACGGCGGCGGCGAGCACGAGTGCCCCTGCGAGCGTCCGCAGGGCCGTCCTCGACGGGCCGCGGCGTGGCGCGAAGACCTCCGGGACGGGCTGCTCCTCGTCGTGGCTTCGGAGACGCGCGTTGTACTCGTCGATGTAGAGCTCGCCGTCGAGGCCGAGGAACTCCGCGTACGTGCGCAGAAAGCCCTTCGTGTACGCCTCGCCGGGCAGCAGCTCCCACTGCTCCTCCTCGAGCGCCATGAGGTAGCGCTCCCGGATGCGGATCCCCGTCTGGACGTCAGCGGCCGACAGCCCGCGGCGAGTCCGCGCTTCGCGGAGGCTGTCACCGATCTGGAACATCGCGGCCTGTGGATTGTGACTGAAGTTGTGGAAAAGTGCGAGCCGCCGGTGGAAACACTGTGGAGAACGAACGAAAGGGCTATCCGCCGGCCGCGGCAGCCTCCGTGGATTCGTAGGCGGAGCGCGACGCGGCCGACCGTGAGGCGTCGGAGGTGAGCAACGACACTCCCGGCACCGTGCCGGTGGCCGGCAGCTCGGGGGTCTCGTCGGTGAGCAGGCGGAGGAGCGCTTGCACGCCGCCCTCGGCGAAGGCGCGCCGCTGGCGCGCCGCTGGGCCGCCGTCCGCGACGAGCTTGCCGACCCGGCGCAACTCGCGCGCACACCCCAGGGCGGCGGCCGCGTCCGACAGGCCGTCCGCGAGAACGAGCAGCCGCTCGCCGGTGGGCATCCGCCTGCCCGTCTCGAGGTCGATGAGCCAGCCGGCCACCCCGTCGCGGGTTGCGAGCCAGACATTCTCCGCGATCCGCTCGCTCGGATCGACGGGAAGCCGGCCCTCTGCGTCAAAGCGGGCGCCGAGCTCGTAGGAGAGGCTCTGCACGAGCGCCACGATGGTTGCGGCGTCCTCCACCCTGGTCTGTGTGTCGGCCGCCCGGACCTCGATCGTGCCGTGGGCGAAGTTGAGCCGAAGATCCCACCAGTGGAAGCTTCCGTCGCGGAACGCCCCGCCGTCACGCGCCCAGACCGTGAACTCGCTGAGCTCACGCCAGGAGGCGAACGCGGGCGGCACTCCGGCGCGCGGCCAGCACTCGTTCAGCTTCGGCCGCACGGTCGCGAGCCCCGAGTCTTCGCCGCGGTAGAAGGGTGCGTTCGCCGCCAGTGCCACGATCTCCGGCAGATAGCTGCGCAACGCGTTGTAGACGGCGAGCGTCCGTTCTCCGCCGCCGACGGAGACGTGGACGTGGAGCCCGCACGTGAGCACGTGCCGGGCGGCCCAGGGGTGATGGGCTGCGATGTCTTCGTAGCGCGGCGCAGCGGAAATCGGTCCCGGCCCGAGCGCAAGCGGGTGCGTGCCCGCCGCCAGCAGCGACGCCGATCCGCGTAGCCGCCCGGTGACGAGACGCCGAACCGACGCCAGCTCTCGCCCGACGTCGGCGACCGCGATGCAGGTCGGTGTCGCCGTCTCGAGCTGCGAGGCGCGCAGCTCCCCCTTCAGCCGCTCATCGCTCCCGGCCAGCGCGAGCGCGCATTCGGCCTCCGGCAGTAGAGCCCCGCGGTCCGGATCGACGAGCATCAGCTCCTCCTCCGCGCCGATCGTGAAGGGGGTGATCGTTTCGAACCGCTGTCGTAGCTCCTGCTCGTGTCCCGTGACGCTGTGCAGGAAACGCGCGCCTGTCATGCCGGTGTGTGCCGCGTGGGTTCTCATGCAGCCAGCGTCGTCCCGCCGAATGAGAGTCGCGCCGCGAAGGATGAGCGGAGTGCGAAGATCGTGTGAGGAATCGCTCACACGGCGCCTGCAGATCGATCTGGAAGACGGTGGAGACGAGGGTGCCGGAGCCGGCGGGCGCCGGCACCCTCGTGGGACTCAGATGCCGCTGTTCGTCAGGTTCCCGACCTTGATCGCGGTGATCTTGATCTGATCGGCCGAGACGTTGACGCCGAACGCGTTGCACTGTAGCTCGACCGCCCCCGATCCCGTGAACACGTGGACGACTTCGAGCACGACAGCGGCGCCGGCGACGACTACCCCGCTGTTGCCCTCGAGCATCGTCCGGGTCTCGTCCGTGTCGGTGCCGGCCACGAGTACGCAGTCGGTGAGCACCGAGGTGTTGACGTTGTCGAACAGCCAGGCCTTGGCGATAACGACGTAGTTCCCGGCGCTCGGGATGTTGAGCGTCGCGATCGTCGACAGCGAGCCCGGCACGGCGACGGGCCCGTTCTTGAAGCCCGAATAGGCGTCGCTCGGGCCGGCCGGCCCGGTCGCGCCGGTCGCACCCGCCGCGCCGGCAGGACCCGCAGGCCCGGCGGGCCCGGCGGGCCCGGCGGGGACCTGGCCCGCCTTGAAGTCCGCCTTCAGGATCGTCCCGTTCTTGATCTTCGCCGACGTCACGGCGTTCTGCTTCAGCTGCTTCGTACCGACGCTGTTCGCCGGCAGTACCAGGGCGGCGTAGCTCGTTCCGCCGAGCGCGATCGCGAGCGCGAGCGAGGCGATGACGAGCGCAGGCGAAGGCCGCCTCCGTAGAAGCTGTTTCATGGGCGATACACCCCTTCCAAGTGGACGTCGTGCCGCGGCGACGCATGTGGCCAGCATTGACGTACCTCGGTTTCCACCCGCCGGAGCGGGCGCCTGTGGATGGAGCCGAGGGGGCTCGAACCCCTGACCTTCTGGCTGCCAGCCAGACGCTCTCCCAGCTGAGCTACGGCCCCAGACCGCTGGAAGTCTAGCGCCGGACTCGCTGTCCCTTATCGTCTGGCGATGGCGACCGTCTCGGCGACCGCTGAACCCGGCCGGTCGCGTGCCGGCGCGCGTGGCCGGCGTCTGCTCGTGCCCGCCTTCTTCGCGCTGCGACGGATGCAGGCGCACGCGCAGCGCACGGTCGTCGTCGCGGTCGGGATCGCTATCGGCGCCGCCGTGCTCGCGCTGACCGCCGTCGGCTCGGGGGCCGTGCAGGATCGGGCCGTCCAGCGCGGCCTCGCGCAGCTCCAGCCGTCCGACCGGGCGATCCAGGCGGTCTGGAGCGGCGTCCCCGCCCAGTCGAACCTCTCGCTGCGGCAGCTCGACCGCCTTGCGCGCGCAGCGCTTCGACCGGTGCTGCACCAGGCGCCGTTCAGGGTCGCGGTCTTCCGGCAGGCGACGTGGGGGGGAGCTTTCGTCAACCTCGGCGCGGTCGACGGCCTCGGCCGCTGGCTCGTTCTGCACAGCGGGCGCCTTCCGCGCCCATGCCGGCCGGGCGACTGCGAGCTGATCCAGATCGGCGGCGCCCCCGTTGCGCCGCGTCTCCCGTTCCTGCACGTCGTCGGCCGCGCGACGCTCCGCGCCGGCGCTCCCTTCGGCGCGTACTTCGGCAGCGCCGGCGAACACCGCCCGCCCATCCTGCTCGCCGACGGCGTGGTTCCCTTCTCGCGTACGCCGCTGCCGGACGCCCCGCTGATCGCGCGGACGTACGGCTGGATCGTCCCGGTCGCGCCGGGATCGATCCACGACTGGGAGCTGGCGAGCCTCGGCACGCGCCTCGACCGTGCGCAGGCGCGGCTCGAGCGGGCGAGCGACATCTTCGGCATCTCGGCGCCCACCGATACGCTGACGGCCGTTCGCGCGACGGGCCGCGTCGCCGGCGAGCGCCTGCTGATCCTCGGCGGTGACGCCGCGGTGCTGCTGCTCGGCTTCGCGGTGCTCGCCTCGTCGCGGCTGCGCCGCGATCATCGCGCGGTGCGCCGCCGGCTGACGTGGAACGGCGCCCGTCCGTGGCAGATCCTGCTCGTCGCCGCGACCGAGGTCGCCGGCATCACGTTCGTCTCGAGCCTCGCCGGCTGGGCCGCCGGCAGCGGTGCCGGTCTGCTGCTGGCGCGGCACCTCGGCAGCCCGGGGCTGCTCGTCGTCGAGCACTCCGTGCTGACCGCGCGCGCGTTCGGGATCGCCGCCGCGCTGGCGGCGGTGACAGCGCTCGTCATGCTCGCCGCGCTGCGCGCCGAGACGCTCGCCTTCGGCGGGCTCGCGGTCTCGGCCGCCGACGTCGCGGCTCTCGGCGCGCTCGGCGCCGTCCTGCTCGCGCTCGCGCGCGGGAAGGCGGACGCCGGCACGCTCGCGGCGGGCAGCGGCACGGGCGTGCTGCTGCTCCTCCTACCCGGCCTGGTTCTCTTCGTGCTCGCCGTCGCCGTCGCACGTCTGCTCGCTCCCATGCTCAGGCTGCTCGAACGGACGGGCCGGCGCGCGCCCGCGCCGGTCCGGATCGCGCTGCTCTCGCTCGCGCGCTCGCCGGGGCAGGTGCTGCTCTCGGTCGTCTTCTTCGTCCTCAGCGTCGGCGTCGCGCTGTTCGCGATCGCGTACCGCTCGACGCTCGAGCGGGGCCAGGCCGAGCAGGCGCGCTACGCCGTGCCGGCGCCGTACGTGCTCCAGGAGAACCTCGAGCAGCTGGTGACCGTGCAGCAGGCGGCGCCGCTCGCGCGGTATGCCTCACTCGGACGCGTGACGCCCGTGTTGCGCGACAACGGCTACGTCAGCGCGGGCGGCGGCCGCGACTTCACGCTGCTCGCGCTGCCGGCGGCCGCGCTGCCGCACGTCGGCGGCTGGCGCTCCGACTTCTCCTCCGACTCGCCGCAGAAGCTTGCGACGCTGCTGCGGCCGCCGCAGACGCCGCGCCTGCACGGCCTGACGCTGCCCGCCGCTGCAACACGCCTGACCCTGCCGGTGACCGTCTCGGGCGACAGGCTCGGGCTCACGCTCGTCGTGCTCGACCCGCGTGGCGACTACACGACCCTCGGGCTGGGCGAGCTGGGGAAGGGCGTGCACGCGCCCTCCGTGCGGGTACCGCCGGCCGCGCGCGGAGGCCGTGTCGTCGCCCTGCGTCTCTCCTTCCCGCTCGTCGCCGCCTTCGTCGCCGGCCATCGCGAGAGCGGCACGACCCTCTCCGTCTCCGACGCGTCCACCGGCGTCCTGCGGCTCGGCCGGCTGCGCGCGGGCACGACCGAGCTCGCCTCCTTCGGCGACTGGATCGGCAGCGGGGGGATCCGCACCCGCGGCGCGACGCTCCACTACGTCCTCAACCGCGCGGCGGACTCCATCCTGCGGCCGCGCGAGCCGCTGGAGGGGCAGCCGGTGCCGATCGTCGCCTCGCCTGCGATCGCCCGCGCCGCCGGGCCGGACGGGCTCGTGCCGCTGCACGTGGAGGAGCAGACGATCGAGGCGCAGGTCGTCGGCGTGGCGCGCTACTTCCCGTCCGTGGACGGCGACGCCGTCGTCGCCGACCTGCCGACGTGGCTCACCGCCGCGAACACCGCCGCACCGGGGACGACCGTCGCGAGCGAGCTGTGGCTCGACGCGCCGCCCGCGGCGGCGGCCGCGCTCGCCCGTCCGCCCTTCTCCGTCCTCGACGTGACCTCGGAGCGGGCGACGGAGGCGAACCTGCGAGCCGACCCGCTGGCGCGCGGCGCGCTCGCGCTGCTGCTCGCGGCCGCGGTGGTCGGGCTGACGCTCGCCGCGGTCGGCCTGCTCCTGACCGTGATCGGCGACCTGCGCGACGAGAGCGGCGAGCTGTTCGACCTCGAGGCGCAGGGAGCGGGGCCCGCCGACGTCCGCCGTCACCTGTTGCTGCGGGCCGCGGTCGTGGCCGGGCTCGGGCTGGCCGGCGGCCTTGCGGCGGGGGCGGTCGTGAGCGCGCTCGTCGTCTCCGTCGTCGCCGTCACCGCCGGCGCCGGCGCGCCGCTGCCGTCGCTCGAGCTCGACTTCGGCTGGAGGCTCGCCGCTGCGGCGCTTGCCGCCGTCGCGGCCGTCTCCGTCGCCGGTGCGCTCGTCGCGACCCGGCTGGCGTACGCCCGGATCGGGCGCTGGCGCTTCTCGGAGGGGCTCGAATGAACGCGGTCGAGGCGAACGACCTGTTCCGCATCTACCCGTCCGTGGAAGGGAGCTCCGCGGCGCTGCAGGGGCTGACCCTCCGCGTCGCCGAGGGCGAGCTGCTCGTCGTCTTCGGCCCTAGCGGCTCGGGAAAGAGCACGCTCTTGCGCATTCTCGCCGGGCTCGACCGGCCGTCCGCCGGGACGGTGCGCGTGTTCGGCGAGGACCTGCGCAAGCTGCGCGGGCGGCGCGCTCGTCGAGTACCGCTCCCGGACGCTCGGCTATGCCGACCAGCACTACACGCGCGCGCTCGCGCCGGAGCTCGACGTGCGCGCGCTCGTCGGCCTGCGGCTCGGGCTGCTCGGCGCCCCTGCGGCCGAGCGCGAGCGGGTCGCCGACCGCCTGCTCGAGCGCGTCGGGCTGCTCGGCAAGCGCCGTGCGCTCCCAGCCGAGCTCTCCGGCGGGCAGCAGCAGCGTGTTGCGATTTGCGCCGCGCTCGCGCACCGCCCGCGGCTCTTCATCGCCGACGAGCCGACGGGCGAGCTCGACGCGGCGAACGCGGCGCAGATCTACGCCCTGATCCGCGAGCTCTCGCACGAAACGGGCGTGACGACGATCGTCGTCAGTCACGACCCCGAATCGGCCGCGGTCGCCGACCGCGTGGTGCAGATCCGCGACGGGCGCGTCAGCGGCGAGGTCGGCGCGGACGGCGCGGCGCACGCGGTCGTGAACAAGGGCGGCTGGATCCGCGTACCGGAGGAGCTGCTGCGCCGGGCCTCCTTCACCGACCGGGCGCGGCTCGAGCTCTCGGGCGGGGGGATCCTCGTCACGCGCTCGGGCGCCGCGCCGGCTCCTGTGCCGGCGAGCGTGCCCGAATCCGCGCCTCCCGCTCGCGGCGCGGTCGTCGCGCAGACGCTCGGCCTCGCCAAGACACACGGCCGCGGTGCGCGCGCGACGGAGGTCTTCCGTGACCTCACGCTCCAGTTCAGCGCCGGCGAGCTCTCCGCCGTCACCGGCCCGTCCGGCTCCGGGAAGTCGACGCTGCTCCACCTGCTCGCCGGTCTCGACCTGCCCAGCGAGGGCGAGGTGATCGTGGCGGGCACGCAGCTCGGCGGGCTGGACGCGACGGGGCGCGCGCGCCTGCGACGCTCGCACATCGGGCTCGTTACGCAGGGAACCGATCTCGTCCCGTTCCTCAGCGCGCAGGAGAGCGTGGAGCTGTCGCTCGCGTTCCGCGGCGTCGCCCGCGACGAGGCGGCCGTGCGCGCGACCGCTTCGCTCGCGGACGTCGGTCTCGCGCCGCTCGCCGCCCAGCGCGTGGCGCGCCTCTCCATGGGCGAGCGGCAGCGGGTCGCACTCGCCCGTGCGCTCGCGGCGCGCCCCGCGTTGCTTCTCGCCGACGAGCCGACCGCCCGCCTGGACGAGGCGAACGCCCGGGCGATCGGGCTGCTGTTCGCCGAGCTCGCACGCAAGACCGAGACCGCGATCGTCTGCGCGACGCACGACCCGGTGCTGCTCGAGCACGTCGCGATCGAAGTGCCGCTCGCTACGGTGGCCCGGTGAGCCAGGAAGGCGTCGATCTGCTCCTGCGCGGCTACCACGCCTTCGTTGCGGGCGACCTCGACGCGGTCGAGTCCATGCTCGACCCCGAGGTGGAATGGATCGGCGCCGGCGACTTCGTCGCGGTCGCCGACCGCGCGGACGTCCTCGCCGTCCTCGCCGAACGTCTGGCGGAGGACTACCACGTCACCGTCGACCGCTGCATAGGCGTCGGCGACCGTGTGGCGGTGAGCATGCGCTTCTCCCGCGTGGAGGCGGATCCGACCGACGACCGACCGCTCCAGTCGCGGCGCACGTATCTCGTCGGCCGCTACGCCGCGGTCGTGACGATGCGCGGCGGCCGGGTCGTCCGGGTCGAGGAGCATCCGCACCTCGCGTCCGCCCTCGAGGCAGTCGGGCTCGAGGACGAGGTCGCGTGACCCGCGTGCTCTTTCGGCGCGCCGGTCGACCCCGAAGCCCGTCGTCCAGACCTAGACGAGCGCAGCGCCGGGGCCGGGTTCGACCGCCAGGGCGCGCCAGCGGGCGAGCGCAGTCTCGTCGTCGATCGACACCGTGTACCCGAATCGGCGCATGCCGGGGTAGGCCTCTGCGATCTCGAGGGCGACCGACGTCGGTATCACTTCGCGCCACAGCCCCGCCCGCCCCTGCCAGAAATGACTGTTGGGCGTCTCTTTCTGGAGCCGCTCGAACCGCACCCGCTCGACCGCACGGGCCGGAAGCACGGGCGGCGGCGTACCGAGCTCGTCCACGATCCGGCCGAGCTCGGCGGCCGGGCCCACGACGAGGTGCTCGTAGCGCGCGTGTGCGTCGGCGTGCTCCCACCACTCGGGCGTGATCGACAGCAGCGCCTCCGCGCGCGGGCTCAGCGCGTACTCGAGGAACGCGGGTGAGGTCGGATCGGCGCCGCGCAGGCCGGCCTCGCTGCCGGCCTCGCCGTCGAGCCAGCTGTCGGTCGCGGGCTCGTGCTGCGCGAAGTGCAGGATCGAGACGAGGACGTCGAGAGGATGCCGCACGAGGACGACGACCGAGCAGTCGTACCGCTCGAGCTGGGCGCGGAACTCCGGCGCGCGGTGCCAGTGGAACTGGAGCACGCAGCGCTCCGGCAGCGCCTCCCAGTCGAGCTCGCCCGGCGTGAACGCGGAGCGCTCCTCGAGCCGGTATGTCTCGCCGAGCAGCCGTCGCAGCCACGTGGTTCCCGAGCGGGGAGAGGACACGATCGCAATTCGCATCGCAGCCGGACACTAGCCGGTCGATCGAACACCCATCCGGCTGAAGACGCACATCCTGGAGCGCCGTAGACCCTGTCCGAGCTGGTACAATCCGGATACCTAGTACACGGATTGGAGATCAGATCGTGAGTGACATGCTGCTCGTTCCGCTCGAGGACACGGTCGTGTTCCCGGGCATGACCGTCACGCTGACGGTCGACACCGGCGACGAGGCCCGCGTCCTCCTGGTGCCCCGGCACGAGCAGGAGTACGCCAAGGTCGGCACCGTCGCCGAAGTCGTCGAGCGCGTACCGCTGCCCGGCGGCGGGCGCGCCGTCGCGCTGTCCGGCCTGCACCGCGCCGTGATCGGCGCCGCGCACACCGACGCGCAGGGCCGCCTCCGCGTCGAGCTCGACGAACGGCCGGACGAGAACCCGCCGCCCGTGCAGACGCGCGAGCTCGAGCGCGAGTACCGCGCCGTCGTCGAGGAGATCCTCGAGATCCGCGACGCGGACGACCGCATCCGCCAGTTCCTGCGCTCGATCACCGACGCGGGCGCGCTCGCGGACACGAGCGCGTACTCCCCCGACATCTCCTTCGCGCAGCGAGTCGAGCTGCTCGAGAAGGTGGACATCGTGGAGCGGCTCGAGTTCGCCCTCTCCGTTCAGCGCGAGCGGCTCGCGGAGCTCCAGGTGCGGCAGCGGATCCGCGACGACGTCGAGTCGGGCGCGCAGAAGCAGCAGCGCGAGTGGTTCCTGCGCCGGCAGATGGACTCGATTCGCAAGGAGCTCGGCGAGGACGAAGGCTCGGTCATCGAGGAGTACCGCACGAAGATCGACGAGGCCGGCATGCCGGACGGCGTCCGCGCACAGGCTGAGCGCGAGCTTCGGCGCCTCGAGACGATGGGCGAGGCGTCGGCCGAGGCGTCGACGATCCGCACGTACCTCGACTGGCTGGTGTCCGTGCCGTGGTCGAAGCGCTCCGACGAGCGGCTCGACCCTCAGCACGCACGCGAGGTCCTGGACAACGACCACGCCGGGCTCGACGACGTGAAGGAGCGGATCGTCGAGTACCTCGCGGTGCGCAAGCTCCGCCAGGAGCGCGGCATCTCGAGCGACAAGCGCTCGGGCGTGATCCTGACGCTGATCGGCCCGCCCGGCACCGGCAAGACCTCGATCGGCGAGTCGGTCGCACGCGCGCTCAACCGCGAGTTCGTGCGCATGTCGCTCGGCGGCATCCGCGACGAGGCGGAGATCCGCGGCCACCGGCGCACCTACATCGGCGCGCTGCCGGGCAGGCTCGTACGCGCGCTGCGCGACGCGGGGACGATGAACCCGGTGATCCTGCTCGACGAGGTGGACAAGGTCGGCGCCGACTGGCGCGGCGACCCGTCCGCCGCCCTGCTCGAGGTGCTCGACCCGGCGCAGAACCACTCGTTCCGCGACCACTACCTCGACGTCGAGCTCGACCTCTCCGAGGTGTTCTTCATCGCCACCGGCAACGTCGCCGACACGGTCCCCGGGCCGCTGCTCGACCGCATGGAGGTCATCCGCTTCGACGGGTACACGACCGACGAGAAGACCGCAATCGCCCGCGGCTACCTGTGGCCGCGACAGCGTGAGGCGAACGGGCTGCGCGAGGACGAGGTCTCCATCTCGGACGCCGAGATGCAGCTCGTCGTGTCGGAGTACACGCGCGAGGCGGGTGTCCGCCAGCTCGAGCGGGAGCTCGGGAAGATCCTGCGCAAGACGGCGACGAAGATCGCGTCGAACGCCGTCGAGGCTCCCGTCGTCGTGGACGCCGACGTCGTGCGCGATGCGCTCGGCCGGCAGAAGTTCTTCCGCGAGGCGGCAGAGCGCACGGCCGTGCCCGGAGTGGCCACGGGCCTTTCGGTGACCGGCAGCGGCGGCGACGTGCTCTTCATCGAGGCGACCTCGATGGACGGCGGCAGCGAGCTCATCCTCACCGGCCAGCTCGGCGACGTGATGAAGGAGTCCGCGCGCATCGCCTTGTCGTACGTGCGCTCGCACGCAACGAAGCTCGAGATCGAACCGAAGGCGTTCGACGAGCGCACGTTCCACGTGCACGTGCCCGCGGGCGCGACCCCGAAGGACGGGCCGAGCGCCGGGATCACGATGGCGACGGCGCTCGCGTCGCTCCTGACCGAGCGCCCGGTGAAGCACACGGTCGGCATGACCGGCGAGGTGACGCTGCAGGGCCGCGTGCTCCCGATCGGCGGGCTCAAGCAGAAGGTGCTCGCGGCGCACGCCGCCGGACTCACCGACGTGATCATCCCGGAGCGGAACCGCGCCGACCTCGACGACGTGCCCGCGGATGTCCGGGACGCGATGACCTTCCACCCGGTGATGACGCTCGACGAGGTGCTCGAGTTCGCGCTCGAGCCGAAGGCGCAGCCGAGCCTCAAAGTCGTAAATTGACCCGCTGCCGCGAATGCCGGCCGCTGCCCGAGGAGGTCGCCCGCGCGGCCGAGCTCCTCGGGCGGCGCTGGGTGCTCGCGATCCTGTGGGCGTCGTCCGAGGCGGGGGCGGTGCGCTTCAACGAGTTCAGGCAGACCCTGGAGACGATCCCGCCGCGTACCCTCGCGGCACGGCTCGTCGAGCTCGAGAGCGCGGGGATCCTCGACCGGCGGGTGCTCCACACGCGCCCGCCGCGCGTCGAGTACCGTCTCACCGAGCTGGGCCTCCGCCTCGGCGCCCTCGTCGAGGCGATGAACGTCTGGGCCTCGTCGGCGTAGGAGGTACACTGTGCCCCGGTGGCGCCGGACTCGGTCTGGGAGATCGTGTTCCTCGTGGTGATTCTCAAGATCCCCATGGTCTATCTCTGCGGAATCGTCTATTACGCGATCAAGGCCGAGCCCAGGCCCTCGGCGGGCGACGGCGTGACCGCGAAGCTCGGACCGGATGACGCCGGGCCCGGCTGGCGCCGCAGGCAGCGTCCCTCCGGCTTGCGGCCGCGCCCCCACGGCGGTCCGCGGCGCAGCTACGCGCGCACGCCGCGCACGGCGTACGCGAGGGCGGAGCGCCGGTGAGCTCCTCCGACGTGGGCCTCGACGGGCAGGCGGAGGCGAGACCGTCCGAGACGGTCGCGGGCTTCCTCGCCGCCTTCTCGATCTTCGCGAGCCTCATCGCGCTCGCGTGGCATCCGCTGCGCCTGCTCGGGCCGGCGATCGTGCTCGCGATGGTCAGCGCGGGCATGGGCGGTCGGCACCACCGGCTCGCCTTCGCGGCCGTGCTGATCGCGGCCGTCTGCTTCGTCCTCGGGATGACGATCGCCGTCGTCACGCAGCGCCAGCTCTGGTAGCGCTGCTACAACGACGCTTGCCATGAGCCGACCCGAGGTCGACGGACTCAACGCGGGCTACGCCGCCCTGCTGCTCGAGCAGTACCTCGACAACCCCGCTGCCGTTCCGGCCGAGTGGCGGGAGCTGTTCGAAAGCGACCCGGGAGCTCTCCTCCAGGTCCAGCCGGGCCTGGCGCGCCTCCTCGACCTCCACGCAAAAGCCGGCAACGGGCATCCGCCGGTCCCAGCGCCGGCGGCGGAACCGCCGGCGGCTGCGGTAGCCGCGGCCATGGCGCTCGTCAAGGCCTTCCGCATGCACGGCCACCTCGCGGCGCGCATCGACCCGCTCGGCTCCGAGCCGTCGGGCGACCCGGCGCTCGAGCCGGAGCGGCTGACGCCGCCGCTGACCCCGGAGCTCCAGGCGCGCATCCCCGCTTCGACGCTTCGCCTGTTCGTCGAGGGCGAGACGCTCGCCGACGCGCTGCCGCGCCTCAGCGCAACCTACTGTGGCACGCTCGCGTACGAGATAGAGCACCTCTCCGACCACGAGGAGCGTGTGTGGCTGCGGCACGCGATCGAGTCAGGCCGCTACCGGCAGCCGCTCGCCGCGGAGGAGCGCGTCCGCCTGCTCGGCCGCCTGAGCGAGGTGGAGGGGATGGAGCACTACTTGCGGCGCGCCTTCCTCGGCCAGAAGCAGTTCTCGATCGAGGGCCTCGACGTGCTGGTACCGATGCTCGACGAGGCGATCGAGCTTGCGGCTGACGACGGCGCTCACGAAGTCGTGGTGGGCATGGCGCACCGCGGTCGCCTGAACGTGCTCGCGCACGTCGTCGGCCGCCCGTACGAGGTGATCTTGCGCGAGTTCGAGGGGGAGCGGACGATCGAGGCCGTCGTGACGAGCGACGAGGGCGGCAGCGGCGACGTGAAGTACCACCTCGGCGCGGCCGGCACCCGGACGACGCGCGCCGGCAAGATCACCGTCACGCTTGCCGCCAATCCGAGCCACCTCGAGGCGGTCGACCCGGTGGTCGAAGGCCGCGCGCGCGCCGAGCAGACGGACCGCTCCACACGCGAGGGCTACCACGACCCGAACATCGCGCTGCCGATCCTGATCCACGGCGACGCGTCGTTCGCCGGGCAGGGCGAGGTCGCGGAGACGCTCAACCTCCAGGGGCTCGCGGGCTACTCGACCGGCGGCACGCTGCACCTGATCGCGAACAACCAGGTCGGCTTCACCACCGATCCGGCGGACGGTCGCTCGACCCGCTACTCGAGCGACCTCGCGAAGGGCTTCGACATCCCGATCGTCCACGTCAACGCCGACGACCCCGAGGCGGCCGTCGCCGCCGTGCGGCTCGCCATGGCGTACCGCCGGCGCTTCGGTCACGACGTCGTCGTCGACCTCGTCGGCTACCGCCGGCACGGTCACAACGAGCAGGACGAAGCGGCGTACACGCAGCCGCTGCTGGCCGCTGCGATCGCCGGCCACCCGACCGTGCGCGAGCAGTTCGCGGCGCAGCTCGTCGCCGAGAGGGCCGTCTCGCAGGAGCAGGCCGACGAGCTGTCGGCGGAGGTGCAGGCCGTGCTCAAGGCGGCGCACCAGTCGCTGCGGGAGAGCTTCGGAGTGACGCCGCAACCGTCCGGGGATCGCGCCCTGCCTGCGACGACGCGCGGCGACGTCGTCACCGCGGTCGCCGCCGACCGGCTCCGAGCGCTCAACGAGGAGCTGCTGCGCATGCCCGACTGGTTCACGCCGCACCCGAAGCTGATGAAGCAGCTCGAGCGCCGCCGCGAGACGATCGAGCAGGGAGGGATCGACTGGGGCCAGGCGGAGGCGCTTGCGTTCGCGTCACTGCTCGTCGAGGGGATCCCGGTGCGGATCACCGGCCAGGACACCGAGCGCGGCACCTTCTCGCACCGCCACGCCGTGCTCCACGACGTGAACACGGGCGCGAGGTTCACGCCGATCCAGCATCTGGACGAGGCGGCCGCGTCGTTCGAGATCCACAACTCGCCGCTCTCGGAGTACGCGTGCGTCGGCTTCGAGTACGGCTACTCGGAGGCCGCGCCCGAGGCGCTCGTGCTCTGGGAGGCGCAGTTCGGCGACTTCGCGAACGGCGCGCAGATCATCGTCGACCAGTTCATCGCCGCCGGCCTCTCGAAATGGGGAGAGACGTCCCGGTTGACGCTGCTCCTCCCGCACGGATACGAGGGCAACGGGCCCGAGCACTCGAGCGCGCGGCTCGAGCGCTTCCTGCAGCTCGCCGCCCAGGAGAACCTGCGGATCGCGAACTGCACCACCTCCGCGCAGTACTTCCATCTCCTGCGGCGGCAGGCACTCGACGCGGCGGCGCGGCCGCTGATCGTGATGACGCCGAAGGGGCTGCTGCGCCTGAAGCAGGCGTCCTCGACGCTCGAGGACCTCGCCGAGGGCGAGTTCCGGCCGCTGCTCGACGACGCCGAGGCCGACCGCGGCAGGGTGACGCGGCTCGTCCTCTGTTCCGGCAAGGTCTACTACGACGTCGCCGGCCACGAGGACCGTCCGAGCGCGGACCGGGTCGCCGTCGCACGGCTCGAGCAGCTCTACCCGTTCCCGGTCGAGCAGGCCGCCGACCTGCTCCGCGGCTACCCGAACGTGCGCGAGGTCGTCTGGGTGCAGGAGGAGCCGCAGAACATGGGCCCCTGGCGCGCGATCCGCCACAGGCTCGAGGACGCGAAGCCGGCCGCCGTGCCCCTGCTCTACGTCGGCCGCCCCTGGCGCGCCAGCCCGAGCGAGGGCTACCCGACCGCGCACCTTCGCGAGCAGGACAGGATCGTGCGCGCCGCGCTCGCGCTCTCCGCCTTGAGCGCTGGGTGAGGCGCGAACGACGTCGCAGCGCGGCTACCGGCGCGGCTTGCGAAGGTTCCTGGCGCCCTTGATGACGGTCGGGCCGTGCTTCCTGGCGAGGCCGACGAGCTGCTTGCGCTGGCCCGGCGTCAGCCGCCGCCAGACGTCGAAGAGGGCGATCGCGGCCCCGACCGGGCCGGGGCGGAGCTTGCCGATGCGGGCCATGCCCTCATCGTTGCAGATCGGCGGGGGTCAGCCGCTGCTCGAGCCGCCGTCGGGGCCGCCGCCGAGGGGCGACGGTGCGATCGGGGCCGGGATGCCGACGGACGGCGGGGTGACGACCGGCTGGGTGTCGCCGGCGGCGGGCGGCGGCGGCGTCACGGTCAGGAGCAGGCGCTGCTGCTGGACGACGATCGGCTGGCTCTCCGGCGGCCGGTCGGGAAGCGGGTTCACCGGCAACGGCACGGGCGTGGGGATGGGCAGGACGACCTTGCCCGGCGGTAGGCCGACGACCGGTACGGCCGGTACGACGGGGAAGGTGGCCACGGGCGCCGGCACGGCGACGACCACGGGTGGGAGTGTGGGCGCGGTGCGGACGCCGGCGTGGGGGCCGGCACGGTAACCGTCACCGGGGGCGGCGTCTGCGTCGGCGTCGGGGCCGACGGCGCCGGCGACGGCCGCGCGGGCCGCTTCACAGGCGTTGTTCTCGGGTGCGCCGCCGGCCGGGACGGGGTGGATGTGCGGCGCAGCACGAAGCTGCCGCTCGGGGAGGCCGCTGTGCGCACGGTGGGCCCGGCCGCCGCCGGCGGCGAGGGGAAGGGAGCCCGCCTCGACGGAGCTCGCAGACGGGGGATGTGTACCGAACCCGGGCGCCGGTACCCTGTCAACGCGGCCCAGCAAACGCGGAAACGCGACAGCACCCGCCACCGCAACGGCGAGCAGGATCGCTGCAACCAAGCGCTCGATACCACCGATGCTCGCGCATCTGGATACGTGCAGCATCACTCGAACGAGGTAGGCCAGGTAAGAAATGGGAAGCTTCAAGGTCAAGCTCGTCGTCTACTTCATGCTGCTCTCGCTGCTGCCGATTGCGGCTGCCTACTGGGGATTCACCTCCGTTGCCGGCCAGAGCGAGACGCGCCGGGTCGACGCACGCCTCCAGGCGGGCCTGCGCGCGGCGCTCGCCACGTATCAGGAGCGGCTCGACGAGGCGCAGAGCGCCGCAGAATCGCTTGCGCGCGACCGCACGTTCCAGGAAGAGCTGCAGACCCGCGACTCGCCGGAGCTGCGGCAGATGCTGCGCGACGTGAGCGGGATCTACGTCGTCAGCGCGGGCGACGCGTTTCACGCCGGTCACATTCCCGGTCTCGCCGCCGAGCAGCGCGTCGACGTTCTCACGCGGGCGGGTGTCATCGGCACCGTGGTCGGAGTACGTCTCGCTCGACGCGACACTCGTCGACACGCTCCGCGGCCGCTCCGGGCTTTCGTCGGCCGACTCGCTCGTTCTGCTGCAGGGTTCGGAAGATCATCGCCTCGTCGCCCGCCGTCGTCGGGGACGTCGTTCTCGTGCCCGGGCAGACAAAGACGATCCGGGTCGACGGCGTCCGTTACCGGGCGCTCGTCGCGCCGAGCGTCGGCAGCTGCCCCGGTTCCGGTTTGCCGTGCTCAGCCCGCAGGCACTGATCGACGCGGCCGACGCAACATCACGCAACCGGCTTCTCCTCGGAGCTGCTCGCGTCGCTCGCGCTCGTCTCGATCGTCGCGTATGTCGAGGGCCGCTCGATCGTGCGCACGCTGCGCGCGCTCGCCGAGGCGGCGCACCGGCATCGCTCGCGGCCGGTTGACCGAGCGCGTGCCGGTGCGCGGCCGCGACGAGTTCGCGAGGCTCGGCACGGCGTTCAACGACATGGCCAACCAGCTCGCGGCGCGGCTCGCCGAGCTCGAGGAGGAGCGTGGCCGGCTGCGCGACGCGGTCTCACGCTTCGGCGAGGCGCTCGCCGCGACGCATGACGTCGAGCAGCTACTCCGCGTGATCGTCGAGACGGCGGTCGAGGCGACGGGGGCCACGGGCGCCAGTCTGCAGACCGGGAGCGGCGTCGTATTCGAGAGCGGCGACCCGCAGGCCGAGGGCGAGCGTCTGGAAGTGAGCCTCGCGTCAGGTGCGCAGACGTTCGGGACGCTCGTGCTCGTCGGCGACGGCTTCGACGACGAACGAGCGCAGCACTGCCTCGTCGCTCGCGTCGCACGCGGCGATCGCACGCCGCTCGAGAGCGCGCGCCTGCACATGATCGTCGAACAACAGGCGCTCGTCGACAGGCTCGCCCGGAATCGCCGAACTGCGGCGCCATGCCACCATGCGCTTCCGCAGAGTCGGCGTGCCGAGCGCTTCGCGCGCCGCTCACGCTCGTCATCGCCGACCTCGACGACTTCAAGGGGATCAACGACCGTCACGGCCACGCGGTCGGCGACGACGTTCTCCGTCGAGTTCGCCTCCGTCGTGAAGGCCACGGTGCGCGAAACCGATCTCGCCGGGCGCTGGGGCGGCGAGGAGTTCCTGCTTCTGCTCCCCGGTGCGGACGCGGCCGGGGGCGCCCAGCTCGCCGACCGGATTCGCTCCGCCTTCGCGGAACGGTCGTTTCTCGGTCGTGACGGCGAAGTTGCAAGGGTCACGTGCAGCTTCGGGGTCGCGCAGCTCCGGCCCGCCGACGACGGGCGGGAGCTGTTTGCTGCGGCCGATCGGGCCCTCTACCGGGCAAAGAGGAAGGGCAAGAACCGCGTCGAACTCGACGCACCTATCCGGAGCTTTTAGTAGCCTCGAACGAGAAATCGGACGGGGACAGGCTACAATCCCGCGGGAGGGGCACGTCAACGTCGGGAGGAAGGCAATGCCGGTAGAGACACCTTCGCTGTTCGCGCAGGTCATCAAGGATCATCTGGAGCTGAAGGAACGGAATTCGGGCCTCGACCGGCACATGCCGATCGACCGGTATCGCGTCGCGGATCCGTTCGAGAACCATCCGCTGTTCAAGACCGAGGAACAGGCGCGGCAAGAAGAGACGATGGACGGTCAAGAGCCGAGCGTCGTCAGCGTCACGGTTCCCCTGGCCCGGCGAGGAGACCGCGGAGAACGCGGCGCCCGCCGGGATCGAGGACTCGGGCTTCTGGGCCGTCGATCGCGCCCGCGACTTCGACTGGGGCGACTAAGAACCTCGGCGGCGCTGCGCGCCGCCTCGGTGGAGAGTTTGTGCTTCGCAGAGCGGGCGTCGGCAGAGCCGGCGCCCTCTTGGTAGTCGGGGCGATTGGAGCTTTGGCGCGGGCGGTGGGGCTTCGCCTCCCCGCCCGCGTGGGTTCGCCTTCGGCTAACGCTCCGCGCTACTGCGGGATCGCGGGGTGATTTCGACTACTAACCACGTGTGATACAGTGTGATACACACGGAAGGAGGTCTGGGTGGCACGGGGTAAGAAGCAAGCAGGGCACAGGCAGTTCTCGGTGCGGGTCGCGGCGGGGACGTTCGACGAGCTCGAGCGGCGAGCGAACGAACGAGGAGTGCCGCGCAACGCCCTTACCGAGCGCTACATCGCCGAGGGCGTGAAGAGTGACGAGCATCCAGAGATCGCCTTCCGCGACGGGGCGCTCGGCCGGCGAGCCATCCTCGCCGGGACACGCCTGGATGTCTGGCAGGTGATCGAGACCGTCCGCAGCTCGGGCAATTCGATCGAGGAGGCGGCCGGCTATCTCGGTCTGCCGCCGGCGCGAGTCCAGGCGGCTGTCAGCTACTACGCCGTCTACCGCGACGAGGTCGACGAGATCGCCGAGCGCGAGCGCGCGGTCGCCGAGCGGGCCGAGGCTGCCTGGCGAGCCGGGCAGGAGCTTCTCGCTTGAGGCTCTGCCTCGACGAGCTCTACAGCCAGTCGATCGCTGAGAGCTTGCGCGAGCGCGGTCACGACGTCATCTCAGTCCACGAGCGCCCCGATCTCGAAGGTCTCAAGGACGCCCAGCTCTTCCCGCTCCTGACCGGCGAGCACCGAGCGATCCTGACCGAGAACTGGCCCGACTACCAAGAGGAGATGAGTGCAGCGGCCCGTTCCGGACGCGACCACTACGGCGTTCTCTTCACCTCCCGCGCCCGGATGCCCCGGAGCAGGGAAACCATCGGCCTCTACATCCGCGTGCTCGACGACGTCCTCCAGCGCCACCCAGACGACGATGCCCTCCTGAACAGCTACCGCTGGCTGCCCGAGCCCGGCCAGACCGAGCTCCTCAACGGCTAAGCCCGCCAGCGCATCGGCTGACCGTCGCACGACTCCGCTCCACCCACCGGCATCACCCCGCGATCCCGCAGTGGAGCTCCGCGTTAGCCTCCGGCCTCGGCGGCTGCGGCCGGGCGCGCGTTCAAACCCTTTGTTCCCCCTGCTTGCCGCGGATCACCCGGGAGGGGGATTCGTCGTGTCCAAACCTCGGCGACAACTAGGTGCATCCCACTCGAACGAGGGAGTTCAACCTGCGGCCCGTGCTCTGCCCACCGCCGGGGGTGTGTTGGTAACGCGCCCGGAACCCCACCTCCGGCTTCTGCCGGAGAGCGACGGCGCGCCTGACGCGCCCGAGCTCGTCGAGTCGTACCGGCGGCTCGCCGACCTCTTCCACGAGGTCCTGGCCGAGCAGACCCTCGACACGCTGCTCGTTCGCATCGCCGACGCTCTCGCCGACCTCATCCCGTACGACACCCTGACGATCTACGAGGCGGACGAGCCGCAGGCCGTGCTCGTGCCCGTGCTCGCCCGCGACCAGTACGCGGCGGAGATCCTTCGGACGCGCGTCCGTTTCGACGAAGGCATCACCGGTTGGGCGGCGCGCCGCCGCGAGGCTGCGCTCGTCAACCAGGCGCACCTCGACCCGCGTGTTCGCTTCGTGCCGGGGACGCCGATCGATCCCGAGGCGCTGATCTCGATTCCGCTCGTCGCGCGAGCTCAGATCAAGGGCGTGCTCAACATCTACCGCGTCGGCGAAGACGGCGCGTTCACGGACCACGAGTTCGAGCTCGCGAAGCGCTTCGCGGACGCCGCCGCGCTCGCGCTCGACAACGCCCAGAGTCGTGCGCGGCTCGAGCACCAGGCGCAGACCGACTCGCTCACGGGTCTCTTCAACCACCGAAGCTTCCACGACCGGTTGCGCAACGCACTGCAGGAGGCGAGCCGCACGCACAAGCCCGTGGCGGTGCTCATGCTCGACATCGACGACTTCAAGCGTGTGAACGACGTGCACGGGCACGGCGTCGGCGACGAGCTATTGAGCCTGCTCGCGGACACGCTGCGCCTGTGCGTCCGCCCCGATGACGTCGTCTGCCGGCTCGGCGGTGAGGAGTTCGGCGTGATCATGAGCTCGTGTGACGCCGTCGATGCCACGCACGTCGCCGAGCGTCTCGTCGAACGGCTGGCGGCGATCGACTATCCGGCCGTGGGATGCATGACCGTCTCCGTCGGTCTCGCGCTCGGGCCCGAGCACGCGATGAACCCGCGAGAGCTGGGCGCGTGCGCCGAGGCGGCGATGATGACGGCGAAGGCGCAGGGCAAGAACCGAGTCGTGCTCTACGAGGAGAGTCGGACGGAGCGCCCGAGCTCGCCGGTGCATGCGCGCGACGTCCGCTCGATCGCGCACCTGAAGATGCTGCAGAGCCTGAGCGGCAAGCTGAACCGGCTCAACGACGTGCGCGAGATCGGCGACGAGATCGCCGGCGGAGCTCCGCTCGCTGATCGACTACCACAACTGCCGCGTCTTCGTCGTCGACGGAGAGGAGCTCATTCCGATCTCCTTCCGCGGCGAGTTCACGTCGGAGATCGCCGCGCTCCCGCTCGAGCTGCTGCGGACGAAGGTCGGTCAGGGCATCACCGGCCGCGCGGCCGAGCTCGGCGAGTCGCTGCTGATCGGGGACGCAGCGAACTGCGAGTTCGGGAACCGCATCCCCGGCACCGCGGCGATCGAGGAGTCCCTGCTTGCGGTGCCGCTGCGCTACGGCTCGCACGTCGTCGGTGTGATCGTCGTATCCAAGCTCGGGCTCGACCAGTTCGACGAGGACGACGTCCGCCTGCTCGAGGTGCTCGCCGGGCACGCGGCGGTCGCCGTCGAGAACGCGAGCCTCTACGACTCCGCACGGCGCGAGGCGGCAAGCGCGACCGCGCTGCTCGAGTTCGGACGCGAGCTTGCCGCTGCGGGCAGTCTCGAAGAGATCCTCGAGCGGGTGGTCGACCTGACCGCCGACAGGCTCGGCTGTCCGCGCACGTCGGTGTGGATGGAGGACGCGGACGGCTGGCTGATGGCGCGGGCGTTGCACGGCCATACGCCTGAGCAGAAGGTGGCCCTCGTGACCAAGCGCTTCGCTGCGCCGGAAGCGCGGCTGATCGTCGGCGGGGACGGCCCGGCGCTGATCGGCCCCTCGGACTACAGGTTCGTCTACCCCGATCCCGTCGTGCCGGGCGACTCGTACGCACTCGCACCGCTCGACGTCGACGGCCGGCTCGGCCTGATCGTCGCCGCCGTGCGGCACGACGACGACGACTTCGGCGAGCGCGAGCTGCGCCTGCTCGGCGGTCTCGCGCACCAGGCGAAGCTCGCGATCGCGAACGCGAGCAGCTTCGAAGACCTCGAGCGGACGTTCGTCTCCACGGTCGAGGCGCTGGCAAATGCACTCGAGGCGAACGACGAGTACACGTCGAAGCATGCGCGCTGGATCTCCGACCTCTCGCTCCGCGTCGGTGCCGACCTCGGCCTGGACGAGATCGCGCTCAAGCGGCTGGAGCTGGGCGCGCTTCTGCACGACATCGGCAAGATCGGGATCCCGACCGGCATCCTCACGAAGCCGGGCCGGCTGACCGCGGACGAGCGCGCCGTCATGGAGACGCACCCGACGCTGGGTGAGCGGATCATCGCCCCGATCGACCGCCTGCAGGACGTGCGCGCGATCGTGCGCCACTGCCACGAGCGCTGGGACGGCCGCGGCTATCCGGACGGTCTCGCGGGTGAGGACATCCCGCTCGAGTCGCGGATCATCTTCGTCTGCGACTCGTACCACGCGATGACGACCGACCGTCCGTACCGCAAGCGGCTGAGCCACCCCGAGGCCGTGCGCCGGCTGCGCGACGCGTCCGGAACCCAGCTTGACCCGGGCGTCGTCGACGCCTGCCTCGGCGTGATCGCCAGGCTCCGCCTGGTGTCCTAGCCGCCCGGCGGGGCGGACGGAGCCCGGCGAGCCGCGCCGCAGCGCTCTGCCGCTCCTCGTAGCCGTGCGGCGAACGATTTCGGCCCCGGCGGTGTTTCTGGATCATGGTGACCGCCGTGATCGCTCTCGCCGCGTCCGAACGCCGCGACCTCTCCCTCGCACAGCACGCGGAGGCGCTGTCGGCGCGCCGGCGCTTCGAGAACGTGCTCGACCGCCACGAGAGCCGGTTGCGGAGACTGGCCTTCGGCATGCTCGGCGACGCACATCGCGTCGACGACGTCCTCCAGGACGCGTTCCTGCGCGCGTACCTGAAGCTGCCGACGCGGTTCGAGAACGAGCATGCCGAGGCCGCGTGGCTCTACCGCATCGTCCATCGGACGTGCCTGAACGAACTTCGTACCCGCCGGCGCCGGCGCGAGGACGAGCTCAGGCCCGAGGATCCCCGTTTCGCGTCGCGCGGCCCGGACGCGGAGTCGCTCGTGCTCGCCGACGCGCTGGCCTCGCTGCCGGAGCCGGCGCGCGCCGTCGTGCTGCTCGTCGACCTCGTCGGGTTCGACTACGAGACCGCTGCGCGCGTGCTGGGTATCCGGCGCGGCACCGTCGCGTCGAGGCTCAACACCGCACGCGCCGCGCTTAGAGCTGCGCTGGGAGAGGATCGCGATGCGTGATCCGCGCCTCGGCCGGCTCGCCGCGCCGGAGCCGCGGCCCGGCTTCCACGACGAGCTGTGGGAGCGCGTCGAGGCGGCCGAGCGTGCCGCCACGCGTCGCTGGCGCCGCGCGAGCATCGCGCTCGGCGTCGTTGCGGTCTCGGCCGTCGCGGCGGCGACGGCGCTGGCCGCAACGCTCGCGTCGTCCGCACACACGAGCGTGATCGACCAGACGCTGAGCTGCGCGACGACGCTGCAGGGGCAGCGCCCTGTCATCTGGGTGCAGGCGAACGTCAAGACGCGGCAGATTCCCGTCGCCGGGTTCGACGTGATGACGGTGCCGGGCGGCGACGTGGCCGTCGCGGGGTCGCCGAACCAAACCTCGCAGCAGCTTGCGGTCGCGGCCGCGAAGGACGGCTTCGGCGTCGACGACGCCACCTGCGCGCCGTCCACTCGCCGCATCCCGCTCGCGGCGTCGGGACTGCCCGCAAGCACGACGATCACGACGACGTTCATCGGCTCGTTCTGGGAGTCCTGCGCGATCGCCGATCGGGCGAGGGCGGACCGGGCGCTCCTCCACGTTCACGTCACGCTCGCCGACGGCGTTCCCGTGCGCGCCCAGCTCGCGATTCGCAACGAGGCAACCGGCGGGCCGATCGCCTACGTCGTGTGGACACCCATGCGGGTGTCGAGCTTCTTCGCCCAGAGCTGCAAGGTCTTCCACTAGCGGGAGCGGCGGGACTGCTCTCTTTCGTCGCCAAGCGGCTCGCGCTCGCCGCGCTCATCCTCGCCGCGTTCTCGTTCGTGAGCTTCGTGCTCTTTGCGAGGCTCCAGCCCCCGCCGCGGCCGCCGGTGCTTCCGTACTACTGGTCGTGGGTGGAGGGAGTGCCCGGCGGGCTCGAGCCTGCACGCGTTCCTCCACGGCTTCGCGCCGGTCCCCTCCGTGCTCGACGCGCTCGGGCACAGCGCTGTGCTGCTCAGCGGCGCCGGCGTGCTCGTCGTCCTCTTCAGCATTCTTCTCGGCGCAGCGGCCGCACCCCTGCGCGGCCGTCCGGCAGACGCCCTGCTGCGCGGCATCGCGTATCTCGCCTGGGCGATCCCGGCCTTCCTGCTCGCCTTCCTCGTCGACCTCGCCGTGAACGCACTCGGCAGCGCGCACGGACTCGGGCCGTTCCCGGTCGCGGGCTGGCCCGGGTCGTGCCCGGCCGGGATCGGGATCAACCGCGGCACGATCAGTCCATGCCCCGCCGCCGGCACCGGCCTGCGTTACGCCGTTAACGTCGCACGCTATGCGACGCTCCCGGTGCTGACGCTCGCGGTCGGCTTCGCCGGGCTGCACGGCCGCCATCTGCGCGCGGCGCTCCTCGACGCGCTGGACGCGCCGTACGTGACGACGGCGCGGGCGAAGGGATTGCCGGAGCGGACCGTCGTCCTCAGGCATGCGCTGCGCGCGTCGCTCGCGGCATTCGTCAGCGCGCTGCTCGGCGACTTCGGCGCCGTCTTCGGCGCGGCGCTCGCGGTCGACTACGTCTTCCAGCTTGGCGGCCTCGGCACGCTCTTCGTCCACGAGTTCAACCCGAACAACGGTGGCTTCAACCTCTATCCGCTTCAGGTGCTCCTGCTCGTCACTGCCGCACTCGTCCTGCTCTCGTCACTTGCCGCGGAGCTGGCGGTCGAGCGGCTCGATCCGCGCTTGCGAGGCAGCAGGTGAGCGCGCTCGCCGCAGAGCTGCCCGGTCGCAGGGCGCGCGCTGCTCGCCGCCTCGTTTGCCAGCCGGTGGCGATCGTCGCCTTGCTCGTGCTCGTCGCGATCTTCGCCGCCGGCGCGTTCGCCCCGCAGATCGCGCCGCACGGCTGGAACGCGATCGACCTCTCCTCGCAATGGGCGAACCACGCGCCGACGTTGAGCAAGTGGCACCTGTCCGGCACCGACAACATCGGACGCGACGTGCTCGTGCGCACGCTCTACGGGCTCCATGACACCGAGTTCATCGTCCTCCTCGGAGCGGCACTCGCGACGGTCATCGGTCTCGTCATCGGATCGGTCGCCGGGTTCTACGGCGGCTGGATCGACGTCCTGCTCATGCGCGCGACGGATCTCGTGGCCGCGTTTCCGGCGATGGTTCTCATGCTTGCCGTCTTCGCGCTGATCTCGAACGTCACGCCGCTGGAGGCGACGCTCACGTTCGCCGCGTACATGTCGACGTTTGTCGCGCGCGTCGTGCGTGCACGCGTCGTCTCGCTCGCAGTGGAGGAGTTCGTGCAGGCGGCACGAGCGCTCGGCGCGGGCGATCTGCGGATCCTCGTGCGGCATCTGCTGCCGAATGCGGCCGGAACCGTGGTCGCGGCGGGCACCTCGCTGATCGGCCAGATCGCGCTGCTCGAGGCGACCGTCGAGTTCATCGGCTTTGGCGTCTCCTCTCAGGTGCGGCCGACGCTCGGGAACTTGATCGCCGATGCGACCTCGAACGGGATCGGGAGCTACAACGCGCTCGGGCTCGGCTGGTGGGTCTGGGCCTGCCCCGCGATCTTCCTCGTGGTCATCCTCGTTTGCGCGAATCTGGCCGGCGACGGCCTCGACGCCGCGCTCAACCCGCGGCGGCGGTGACCTCGCCGCCGCCGTCGAGTCCGTGGGCGAGACGGCGGAAGGGCCCGTCCTCCGCGAGCAACTCCTTCTCCGTGCCGTGCTGGACGACGCGGCCGTGCTCGACGACGAGGATCTCGTCCGCCCGCCGGACGGTCGAGAGGCGGTGGGCGATGATGATCGAGGTGCGGCCGCGCAGCAGCCGGTCGAGCGCGCGCTCGACCAGCACCTCGGTCGGACGGTCGATGTTCGACGTCGCCTCGTCGAGGATGAGGATGCGCGGGTCGGCCAGCAGCGCGCGGGCGATCGAGATCAGCTGCCGCTCGCCTGCGGAGAGGCCGGAGCCGCCTTCGCGCACTTCGTGCTCGAGACCGCGGCTCAGACGCTTCGCAACGCGGTCGACGCCGACCGCGGCCGCGGCCGCGCGCACCTCGTCGTCGGTCGCGTCCGGCTTGGCGAAGCGGATGTTCGAGGCGATCGTGCCGCTGAAGAGGAACGGGTCCTGGAGCACGACGCCGAGCTGCCGCCGGTACGAGCGCAGCTTCACGCCGCGCAGGTCGACGCCGTCCACGCGCACGGCGCCGGAGTCGGGGTCGTAGAAGCGGCCGACGAGCCGCGCGAGCGTCGACTTGCCGCCGCCCGACTCGCCCACCAGCGCGAGGCAGCCGCCCGGCGGTACGTGGATCTCGACTCCCTTCAACACCGGCTCGGCGCCGTACGCGAAGACGACGCGGTCGATGTCGAGGTCCCCGTCGATGCGCGGCAGCTCGACCGCGCGCTGCGCGTCCCGGATCTCGGGCTCCTCGTCGAGGATGGCCGCGATCTTCACCATCGCCGCCGCACCCGACTGCAGCTGCCCGTACACGTCCGAGAGCTCCTGCAGCGGCTGGAACACGAGCTGGAGCAGGTAGAGCGCCGTGATCAGCGTCCCGATCGTCAGCGTGTGATGGGCGAGCAGCTTCTCGCCGACGAACAGCACGGCGCCGGTCGCGATCACGCCGAGAAACTCGATCGACGGGAAGAAGATCGAGAAGATCTTCTGCACGTAGACCGACTGCTCGCGGTTCGCCGCGTTCAGCTCGTCGAACTGCGCCTGAAAGCGGCGCTCGCGGTTGTACGCCTGCACGACTGCCATCCCCGAGACGGACTCGGCGATCTGCGCCGTGACCGCGGCGATGCGGTTTCGCTGCTCGACGAGCGCGACGTGCGACGCGCGCTGGAACCACCGGCTGAGGACGAGCGCGGGCGGCACGACCGCGAATACGACGAGGCCGAGCCGCCAGTCGCGCGATCAGCAGCGCGGCGATCGCAGCGGGGAGGAGGACGAGGTTGGAGACGAGCGTCGGCATGCCCTGCGAGAGCACGTCGCTCACCGCGTCGACGTCGCTCGTGAGCCGGGCGATGATCCAGCCGGCCTTCTGCTGCGAGAAGTAGCGGAGCGACAGGCCGGTGAGATGGTCGAAGAGGTCCCGGCGCAACCCCAGGGTGATCCGCTGGCCGATGCCCGCGAGCCCGCGGATCAGCCACGCCTGCAGCAGCCAGCCGGCGCCGGCCACACCGAGGTAGATGGCGACGATGACGGTCAGGTGATGCGGGTTGCGCGCCGAGATTCCCTTGTCGATCGCGTTCCGCACGAGCAGCCAGCCGCCCGTCTGGCAGGCGGCGTTGCCGGTGGCGACGAGCACCATCAGGACGGCGAGCAGCCGCCGGCCCTCGAGATACCGGAAGAGCCGCGTCATGCCGCGGCCACCTCGTCCCCGAACAGCTCGGCGAACGCACCGCCCGCGAGCAGCAGGTCGCCCGCGGGCCCGGACTCGACGATGCGTCCCTCGCGCAGGACGACCGCCCGGTCGGCGAGCTGCGACGGTGGACAGCCGCTGCGTGGCGACGAGCACCGTCCGTCCTGCGAGCGCAGGCCGTAGCCCCCGCACGAGGCGACGCTCGGTGAGCGTGTCCACGGCGGAGAGCGGGTCGTCGAGCACGATCACGCGCGCACGTGTGACGAGTGCGCGCGCGAGCGCGACGCGCTGGCGCTGGCCGCCGGAGAGGTTGACGCCGCGCTCGCCGATCAGTGTGTCGTAGCCGTCGGGCAGCTCGTCCGCGAACGCGTCGACGCCGGCGGCGGCGCACGCGGCGAGCACGTCGTCCCAGTCCGCGTCCTCGCGTCCCGAGACGAGGTTCTCGCGCAGCGGTACGGAGAAGAGCACCGGCCGCTGGGTCACGAGCGCAACCGCGTCCCGCAGCTCAGCGATCGGAACGGCGCGCGTCGTCGACGCCGCCGACGAGCACGCGGCCGCCGGTCGGGTCGTAGAAGCGCGGGAGCAGGTTGAGCAGCGACGTCTTGCCCGCGCCGGTCGAGCCGCAGACGGCGACGATCTCGCCGGGCTCGATCGCGAGCTCGAGCGCGTGCAGCACGTCGTCCTCGCCGCCGTAGGCGAAGTGCACACCCTCGAAGCGAACGGGCAGAGGCCCGGCCGGCAGCGGCCGCGGCGACGCCGGCTCCGGCAGCGGCGCTATCCCCTCGAGCCACGCGAAGCTGCGGCCGGCCGAGGCGAGCGCGCGCTGGGCCAGGTTCGTGATCCAGCCGAGCGCCTCGAGCGGCCACACGAGCTGGAGCAGCAGCGTCTCGAAGAGGACGAACTGGCCGATCGAGAGATGGCCGCCGATCACCTGCTTGCCGCCGAAGTAGACGACGGCCGCGATCGAGAGCGCCGGCAGGTAGTAGAGGCCCGGCAGGTGCCGCGCCTCGACGCCCGCCTGGCGCAGCACCGTGTCGCGCACCGCCTCGGCCTTGCCGCCGAAACGCCCGCGTACGTCGTCCTCGCGCCCGAACGCCTGCACCATCTCGATCCCGACGACCGCCTCGTCCGCCGCCTCGGTCACATCACCCTTGCGCTCCTGTACCTGGCGCGAGAGCGGGGAGACGCGCCGCGCGAAGCGCAGCGCGAGCACCGTGATCGGCGGCATCGCCACCGCGGTGTAGAGGGCGAGCCGCGGGTTGACGAGCACGAGCACGATGCCGGCCGCGACGATCATCATCAGGCTCTGCACGCCCTGCACGAGTCCCCAGCCGATGAAGTAGCGGATCGGATAGAGGTCGTTCGTCGCGCGCGAGAGCACCTGGCCGGTCGCGTGCCGGTCGTAGAACGCGCGCGGATAGCTCAGGTACGCGTGATAGAGCAGCTCGCGCATCCGCGCCTCGATGCGGATGCCGATCCGCGCCGTCGCGAAGCGGCGCATGAAGTTGACGGCGAACCGGACCCCGCCGAGCGCGACGATCGCCGCGACGTACGGCCACAACCGGTGCCGGTGCGTGACGATCGCGCCGTCGATCGCGCGCTGTTGAAGCAGCGGGATCGCGATCGAGATCAGCGTGTAGCAGAACGCGAAGCTGAGCCCGACCACGCCGAGCCGCCACTCGCCGCGCCAGAGCCGGAGCAGCCGGCGGAGCGTCGGCAGCAGGCCGAGGTCGGGCGGGTCGACGGGGTTCGAATGTTCCGGCACGGCGAAGCGGCGCCGGCCGTCGCGCCCGGATCCCCTGGCGAGGCCTCGCCGCCCTCCGACGATAGCAGCGCGATGCTCGGGGCTCAGCGACCGGCGGTCGAGCTCGGATCGGCGTCGCGCGCCTTCGACGTCAGCTCGGCGATCCCCTCGGCGAAGCTCGGCCGCTCCTGCTCGAGTGCGACGCGCTCGGCCTGGGCCGCGGCGAGCTCGGCCTCGAGCCGCCGCCGCAGCTCCGCCAGCTCGCGCTCGTGGGCGGCGGCTGCCTCGGCAGCCTCGCGCAGCGCCCGCTGCAGCGGCTCCAGCTCGGCCCTGTGCGCTGCGTCGCGCGCGGCGCCGAGCTCGCGGGCGAGCCGCAGCAGTTCCTCGCGCTCGTTCTGGGCCCGCGTGTCGGCGGGCTCGCCCGCGGGCGGTGTCCACGTGTCGAAGCCTTCTTCCCACCGGTCCATTGAGGGGGAGTTTGCCACGCACCCGGGCGGGGGATGGAGACACCGCGCGGCCGGGTCGATCAAGGACAGATGGACCGCAGGGTGCTCTGGATGTGCATCGGCCTCGGCTCGACCGCGGGCGGCTTCGTGCCGATGCTGTTCGGCCAGAGCAGCTTCTCGGTCGCCTCGCTGCTCGGCTCGGTCGTCGGCTGCTTCGCCGGCATCTGGCTGGCGGCACGCGTCTCGTCCTAGGCGTTGGCCGGAAAGCCGGACGAGGCGGTCCGGCACCGCGTCGACGCCGACGGCTGCACGCGCAACGGCATCCAGCATCTCGGCACCATCCGCGTGACCGCGACGACGAGCGCCTGGCGCTGCACCGCGTCCTTCTTCGGCACGCTCACGAAGACGGGCGCGTCGAACCAGCGTTGCATCCGCAGCTAGAGTCGTTTCCCATGCCCTCCAGGGCCACGCGGTTGCGGATGCAGTTCGCCCGGCGGATGACGCGGCTCGCGCTGCTGGCTGTGGCCGCCGAGCAGCACCGCGGTGCGCTGCCCGACCTCGACGGGACGATCGAGGTCGAGACGAGCTTCGGCACGCTGTACCTCGACGAGGCGGATCCGGTGATCACGAGGGGGCTCGTTGCGATCGGCGAGTGGGAACCGGGTTTGACTGCTCTGCTCGGCGGCTACGTGAAGCCGGGCATGACGTTCCTCGACGTCGGTGCGCACGTCGGCTACTACTCGTGCCTTGCGGGACGGCTGGTCGGGCCGCGAGGGCTCGTCCTCGCGTTCGAGCCGGGCCCGCGCAACTTCGAGCTGCTGCAGGCGAACGTCTGGCGGAACGGGCTGACGAACGTCGTCTGCTTCCCGTGGGCCGTGGCGGACGAGCCCGGCTTCACGCAGCTCTATCTCTCGACCGACAACAGCGGCGACCACCGCATCTATGCGCACGAGGAGGGCCGTGTCGGCGTTCCGGTGCGCGTGGCGGCGCTCGACGCGCTCGAGGTGTTGCGCCCGCCGGTGGATGTCGTCAAGGTCGACGTGCAGGGAGCCGAGGAGAGTGTGTTCCGCGGCGCCGAGCGGCTGCTCGCCGCGTCGCCGACCGCGCTGCTTGCCGTCGAGTTTGCGCCGAACGAGCTACGCGCGTTCGGCGGCGAGCCGCGCAGGTTGCTTGACACGTACCGCGCGCTCGGCTACACGATCCGCGTGCAGCACTCCGAAGAGCGCGGTGTCCTCGAGCTCACCGACGATGAGATCCTCGACTTCTGCGCGGGCAACGACGGAACGCTGCACACGAACCTCGTGCTGACGAAGCCTTCCTAGAGCCGCCGGAAGAAGAAGGCGATCCGCCGCCAGACGTTCATCGAGTGCTCGTGGGTCTGCGTCGGCGCGAGCACGTCGCCCTCGAGCTCGCGCACCTCGGCTCCGAGCGCTTCGCCCAGGCCGCTCTTGCTGTCTGGCTCGATCTCCGCCGTCGTCGCCGGCTCGAGGTATTCGCCCAGCTCCGAGACCTGCGCCGGGGACAGCGACAGGTGCACGACCCCGTCGGTGATCTGTGCGACCTGCTCGGCCGGTACGTAGACGGGCTTCCCGAACGCGCTCGTCGCGATCGCCAGGCCGTCGAAGATGTCCTCCGTGTCGTCGCCCGCGATCTCGTCGACCTCGCCGACCTCGGACCCGTCGGCGGCGACCACCTTCCAGCCGGTCTTGATCATCAGCCACGAGACGGGGTCGGCCATGTCCAGTGGAGCCTAGCGGGCGCGCCAGTCGCGCCAGTCGCGCTCGACGGTCGCGGCGAGCTTCTCGACGGCCGCCCGGAGGGAGCCGGCGTCGAGCCGCGACGCGTGCGCGCGAACCTGCGCCACCGCGTCTGCGCTCGCCCGCTGGTGGACGTTTGCGGTCTCGAACCCCATCGCGCGTAACAGGTGGCGCTCGTTGCCGCGCGCGTAGTCGGCGAGCTCGAGCCTGACGCAGTCGGGCGCCCGCCGGCGGCACTGCCAGCCGCCGGCGACGGCGACGCAGCGGATCCGGGGCCCACGAGGGCCCCGCCTGCGGGCGCAGGGGGTGCTCGTCGCGCTGCAGGACCAGGTTGCTCGCCGGCGGAGCCAGCTCCTTCAGCTCGCGCGCGGCGAAGCCGCCCTGCCAGGCGCCGACGGCGACGAGGCGGCGGTGTCCGAGCGAGCCCATCCCGGCCGTCCGCCGGTGCAGGGCCGGCCGCCAGCCGACGCCGGGTGCAAGCCGCCGCAACAGCGCCTCCGCCTCTTCCGGGAGCGCCTGGTCCGGCTCGGGGAGTGCGGTCAGCTGCGTCCAGAAGGCGTCCGCGTCGGCGGCTCTCGCCGCCTGGAGAGCGGCGAGCCACGCGTGCCGCTCGGCGGCGACGAACGGCTCCCCGCCCTGTTCGAGGCTCCGGCGATAGCCGTCGAGCACGATCGCGCACACGTCGTGCTCGTGCAGCGGGAGGTGCTGGTCTCGCACGGCGACGAGCGCGCTCGTGCAGAGGCGCAGCAGGTCGAACGTGTACGGCAGCGTGGCCGTCTCGTCGAAGTCGTCGACGCCCCACGCGAGCCGCCCCTCGGCGTCGCGCCAGCAGCCGAAGTTCTCCACGTGCAGGTCGCCGACGGAGAGCAGCTCGGGCGCCTGCACCAGCTCGGACGGCGCCTCCTGCTCGAGCCGCGAGAGCCAGAGGTAGTACGTCGCGCGCAGGAAGAGCGACGCCGACTCGGCCATCCGCTCGTGCTTGCGCGCGAGGTCGTCGTCGAGGACGGCGCTGAGCTGCGTGCGCAGCCAGCGCTCGTAGGCGGCCGTCGCCTCGACGGCGTTCACGGTTCGACCGCTTCGAGCCAGTCGAGCCTACGACCGCAGAGCGACCGGGCCGCCGACGGATTCGTGTATCGCACCGGGAGCTCTGCGGTCGTCGTGCTGAGCACGAGCGGGCCGACCGGATAGGCGAGCCGTGCGGCGCTGCCCGGATGGAGGATGCTCGGACCGTCGTAGGCGAGGTCGACCGTGTGCCGGCCGCGGGCGAGCCGGAGCTCGGCGAGCGGCACGTACTGGCCCGGATGCTCGAGCCGGTGCCGCGCCGAGCCGCGGGCGCGGCCGTCGACCGAGAGCCGGAACCGGCCCGCGAACGATCCTCCGAGCCAGATCCCGTACAAGCCGGGCGCCGGCACGTTCACGACCGTCTCGATGCGTCCCGAGCTGCTCGGATAGAGGTTCGCCGGCAGACTCTCGACGATCGCCGCCGGCCGCGTCACGTACGCGAGCCGCCCGCCGGCCGCCGCCGCGAGGCTCGCCGCCTGCAGGACGCTCGCGCAGCTCGGCACCGAGGCCGGCTGCAGCGCGTTCCCGAGCGGGACGTGCTCGAGGATCGTCCGGGCCGGGGTGACCGCACGCTGCCACACCTCGTACCAGGAGCCGGACCAGACGAGCCGGTACGGCGAGGGCGGCCGGCTCGCCTCCGGCGAGCGGTTGAGGACGAGGGTGCGGAAGTGGAGGACCGTCTCGGGCGCGAACTCGTCGATGTCGGCGTAGCCGCCCTTCGGCACGGTGGCGCCCGTCCGCAGCGGAATCACGTCGACCCGGAGCTCGCCGGCGCTCTCGGCGTCGAGCCGGCGCAGGAAGTGCCTGGCGCCGTACGGCTGGTACTCGGTCAGGAGCGCGGGCCCCTGGCCGGCGAAGCGCTGCCCGATCTGCTGCAGCTCGGCGAGCTGGTCGCGCGGCGCGAGCCACACCGCCCGGTACGCGAGCACGTTCGACCAGACCACGCCGCCGGCGATCGCGACGGCCGCCAGGCCGGCGGTGACACGCTGTCCATGCTCGAAGGCGACTGCCGTCCCTGCCAGGCCGGCGAGGAGCACGGCCGGCGAGGCCGTGGCCAGCGCCTTCGAGTCGACCCATGGCGAGCCGAACGCGGCGATGACGGCGCAACCGACGAGCGAGATCGCGACGTAGGACGGGATCGCCCACTGCCGCCGCCGGACGTTCGCGGCGACACCTGCGAATGCAGCGAGGCCGAGCAGCACGATCAGGAGCACCGTCACCGCCATCTGCGCGGGACGTGCGCGGAAGTCTCCGACCGGCCAGATCCCGAAGACCTGGAGGCCGCTCAACGGGTGGAAGAGATTCCCGAGCGGGTCCGTGCTCCCCGCCGCGAGGACGTGGCGGGAGGAGCGGAAGAACGCGTGCGCGATCCAGAGGGTCGGCAGTGAGAGGACGGCGACGACCGCCGCGAACGCGCCCGCGCGCACGGCCAGCGTCGGTAGGCGCACGCGGCCGGCGAGCGCGAGCATCGGCACGACGGCCACCGCCACCCAGACCGCGCCGCCCACGTTCAGCACCGCGAGCACCGCGGCGGCGCCGGTCGCGAGCGGCAGCGCGCTGCGGACGCTGCCGCCGGCTCGTAGCGCACCGGGGAGGAGCCCGGCGAGCAGCACGAGCAGCGGCACGGTGGCGAGCTCCTTGATCCCACCCCACTGCGCGAAGCCGTAGAGCAGCGCCGGCTGCGCCGCGACGACGGCGACGCCGGCCCGGAGCCTGGGCGAGCGGACCGCCCCCGCGGTGAGCTCGTTCAGACCGAGCGCGACGAGCGCGGCCTGGAAGGCGAGGTACGGCTGGAAGGCCCAGGCGGGATCCTGGCCGGTCAGCCTGGCGGCGGCGCCGAGCGGCAGCATCGAGCCGAGCGGGTAGCCGGTGCCGAGATCGGCGTGGAGCGTGGCCTCGTACGTCGAGGGCCCGAGGCCGGCGAGGCTCCGCCCGTGCTCGAGCGCACGGTCGATCAGCGCGAGCCAGGTCGCGGTGTCGTCGAGCTTGACGTATCCGGCGAAGGTGGCCGCGCCGGAGAGGAGCACCGGCGCGCCGTAGACGAGGAAGACGGCGAGTGCCGACCCGGCGAGCCACCGGTTCGGGAAGCCGCGCCAGGGGAGCGCGAGCAGGACTCCGGCGCTCGCCAGGCCCGCGACGGCGGGGACCGTGAGCGGCGCGGTCGCCGCGACCGACGTCGTGAGATCGCAGAAGACGACGAGGGCGGCGAAGCCGACGGGCAGGCGCAGCGCGGCCGGGAGCGCCGCGCCCCCTGCCACCTCGACGAGGACTCCGAAGCCGAAGCACGCGGCCGTGAGAGCCGCCGGAAAGAGGACCCACGCGTCGACGAGGCTCACGCGCTCAGCGGATCGGCCGCACCTGCCCCGAGACGGCTATCGCGCGAGCCTTGCCCGGCACGGGGTCGAAGACCTCGATCTCGTAGGCGACGCCGGGGTACGCCATGTGCACGCTCTTCGCGTAGCCGGCGCTCGGGAGTGCGAGGCCGCCGCCCTTCAGCGGCACGCCCTTCGTGCGGGCGAGCGACGAGAGCGCGGCGAGTGCATTCGGGTAGGGGTATGTCGCGACCACGCGGAATGCGGCGCGGGGATCGCCGACGCGGACGCCTTTCGGCAGGTAGCGGACGTAGAGGTTCCCTGCGCTCGTCTCCGTGAACTCGTACGTGTCGCCGGGGATGGGACCCGCCCAGTAGATCGGCCGCTTCAGCGCCTCGGCGAACGTGACGAGCGAAGCCTGCGTCGCCGCGACCGGCCCGAGCGGTGTCACCGGGGCCGTCGTGGTCGTCGGCGGCGGCGTGTGCTGCTCGAGGTGCCGCCGCCACGGACGAGCAGCCAGACGACGACGGCGACCACCACTGCCACGACCGCCACGGCCGCGAGCCGGCGCGGCGTCAGGCGCTGCGCCGGGCCCTGGGGCTGGGCTGTCCCTGTCATGCAGTGGGAAAGGGCGTCCGGATCGAGGTCGACACGCGCGCGGGCGCGCGGAGAGCGAGACTAGCACGCTGTTTCGTTGTCTTTCCGGCACGGTTGAATTCGGTGCGCGTCCCCACTAGGGTGCACGGGAGTTCGTCATGCGGCGGGCTGAGCCCGGCGCAGCGCGCCGGGAGGGGGAGAGGGGTTGCGCGCATTACGCTGGGCCACTGCGGGCATCAGGGGGGTTGCCTTGGCCCTGGCCCTCGTGCTTGCCCTGATTCTCGTCGCATCCGCTCTCGCCGGCAGCCAGGCGACCGGGCCGCGCGGCCCGCGGGGGCCCTCGGGGCCGGCCGGCCCGCAAGGTCCCGCAGGGCCGCAGGGACACGTCGGGCCGCAAGGCGCTCGCGGACGGGACGGCGACAAGGGAGCTCGCGGTCCGCGTGGGCCGGCTGGACCGCCTGGGCCGCAAGGGCCCGCAGGGCCGCAGGGTGCCCCCGGCCCGACCGGTCCGCAAGGCCCGCAAGGGCCTGCCGGCGCAACCGGGCCTCCCGGCACGGGCGCGACCGGTCCCGCAGGCCCGATCGGGCCCACAGGCGCCACCGGCGCCACCGGTGCCAACGGTGCGACGGGCGCGACTGGTGCAACCGGGGCGACGGGTGCGGCCGGCCCGACCGGCGCCACCGGGTCGACCGGCGCGACCGGCTCGACCGGTCCCGCAGGGCCGACCGGCCCCACGGGCGCCGCCGGCCCGACCGGAGCCACCGGTGCGACCGGGGCCACCGGTAGCACCGGAGCGACGGGTGCGATCGGTGCAGTGGGCGCGACCGGGGCGACCGGTAGCACGGGAGCGACGGGTGCGAGCGGTGCAGTGGGCGCGACCGGGGCGACCGGCAGCACCGGGGCGACCGGCAGCACCGGCGCAACGGGGAGCACCGGGCCCGCCGGCGCAACCGGAGCGACGGGTGCCGCAGGAGCGACGGGTGCCACCGGCGCCACGGGCGCGGCCGGCAATCAGAGCGTCACCGGCGCGGTCACCTTCGTCGACGCACTCGACACGACGGGCTTCGCCGGAACCGCCGGCTCGCAGAACGTCTTCACGAGTGCGGGCGAGGCCGCGTCGCCGGTCCCGATCGACGGCACGCTCAGCCACTTCTCGGCGCATGCGGGCTCGGCTGTCGCCGGGAGCGGCGTCACGCTCACGGTGATGGTCAACGGCAGCGCGTCGGCGATCACGTGCACGATCTCGAGCGGCGGCTCTTCGTGCAGCGACTCGACGCACTCCGTCACGCTCACGACGAGCGACCTGATCGCCGTGCGGATCTCCAACAACACCGGCACGTTCGTCCGCAACGTCGCCTGGACCGCGCAGCTCGGCTGATGGACGACGCGTTCGAGCGGCGGACGTCTCGCGCGGGCCTGCTGAAGCTCGGCGCCGCCGCCGCGCTCGTGCTCGGTGCCGGGCCTGCGGCGCGGGCGGTCGCGGGGAACAACAAGCCTGCAGAGAGCACCGACGCCGGGCCGGTGCGCGGCGGCTCGGTGCGGCGGCCCTCGCTACCTGCGCCTGGCGACGTACGTGCCGCTCGTCGGCAGCACCTTCCGGATTCGCCGGTCGCAGGCACGGCCGCTCTCCGTGAAGCTCCTCTCGGCGACGCGGCTGCCGAGCGAGGCCGGGGAGTCGTTCTCGCTCATCTTCCGCGGCCACGGCAACGCGAAGCTCGGCCAGGAGACGTACACGCTCGAGCACCCGCGGCTCGGCGAGTTCCCGCTCTTCCTCGTCCCGGTCGGGCCGCCGGTGAAGGGGCAGGACTTCCAGGCGGTCGTGAACCGGATCCCCGCCTCGTGGAGGCCGCGTGTCTAGCCCGTTCCTGGGGCAGATCATCCCCGTCGCGTTCAACTTCCCGCCGAAGAACTGGGCGTTCTGCAACGGCCAGACGCTGGCGATCAACCAGAACCAGGCGCTCTTCGCGCTGCTCGGCACGACCTACGGCGGCAACGGCCAAACGACGTTCCAGCTGCCGAACCTGCAGAGGCCGCGTCGCGGTGCACGCCGGCGTCGCGTCGACCGGGACGACGTACACGCTCGGCGAGAAGGCGGGCCAGGAGGCGGTGCAGCTCACCGTCGGCGAGATCGCCGCGCACGCACACCAGGTGACCCGCGGCCGGCGAGCAAGGACGAGCAGACGACAAACCGTCCGGACGGCGCCTACTTCACCGCCGGCGGCGCCTACGGCGAGCTCCGCCGACACGACGATGGGCGCGACCGCAGACGTCGCGCGCCGGCGGCAGCCAGGCGCATCCAAACCTCCAGCCGTCGCTCGTGATGACGTACGTGATCGCGCTGTCGGGGATCTTCCCGTCGCGCTCGTAACCTGCGATGACCGCTGCGCCCGACGACGTCATCTACCGGCACGGGACCTACGCGCCGCTCGTGGGCAGCGCGTTCGAGATCCACCGCCCGGACGGCCGACCCGGTGTCGCTCGAGCTCGTCGAAGCAGTACGGCTGCCCGGCCGCGGCGAGTGCTTCTCGCTCGTCTTCCGCGGACCGGCCGACGTTCCCGCTCGACCAGCGCACGTACCGGATCGAGCACCCGGCGCTCGGAGGGTTCCCGCTCTTCCTCGTGCCGCTCGGCCCGTCCAACGGAAGCCAGCAACTCGAAGCGGTCGTCAACCGGCTGGAGGCCTGAGCCGTGAGCGAGCCGTTCCTCGGGCAGATCATCACCTTTCCGTACACGTTCGCGCCGCGGGGTATGCGCTCTGTAACGGTCAGCTGCATGCCGATCTCGCAGAACACGGCGCTCTTCTCGCTGCTCGGCACGTACGTACGGCGGCAACGGAGTCTCGAACTTCGGCTTTCCCGATCTGCAGGGCCGCGTGCCGATCCATGTCGGAGGCTCCGTGGCCAGGGGCCGGGGTCGAGCCAATACGATCTCGGCCAGTCGGGCGGTGAGGAAGCGCACGCGCTCACCACCAGCGAGATCCCGCTCGCACACGCACACGGTTGCGCCGCTGGCGAGCGACGACGAGCGCACGACCGATCGCCCGGGCAACGTCTATCCGACGATGGGTGGCGTGTACGCGTCGACGAACGACAGCAACGCGCCGATGGGCTCCTCTTTGACGCGCGGCGGCAGGGCAGAGCCTCCGCGCACGACAACATCCAGCCCTACCTCGTCCTCAACTACGTGATCGCCGTTTCCGGAGTCTTCCCGCCGCGGACATGATGACGAGGACGCGCTGATGGCGGGCGGGACGGGTGCGAACCCATTTATCGGGCAGATCATCATGGTCGGCTTCACCTTCGCGCCGCCGGGCTGGGCGTTCTGCAACGGGCAGCTGATCGCCATCTCCGAGAACGAGACGCTGTTCGAGCTCATCGGCACCACGTACGGCGGTGACGGCCAGCAGACCTTCGCCCTGCCGGATCTGCGCGGCCGCGTGCCGATCCACTCGGGCCAGGGACAGGGACTGAGCAACTACGTGATCGGCGAGGTCTTCGGCGCGGAGACCGTCCCGCTGACGGTGAACGAGCTTCCGCAGCATCAGCACCTCTATGCACCGGGAGCGAGCCAGAGCGAGCCGACGAGCGACCGTCCCGACGGCAACTACCCGGCGGTCGGCGGCTACTACGCCGGCGACGACGAACAGCAGCACGCCCATGCCCGCGCCGACGCGTCGCTCCGGCCGGCGGCAACGCGCAGCACGACAACCTCCAGCCGTACCTCGGCGTCAACTTCCTCATCGCGTTGTTCGGGATCTTCCCGAGCCGGAGCTAGTGACCGCCGTCGAGCGGCGCCCGGCCGTCGCGGCGGACGAGCCGTTCCTGCGTCTCCTCTACGCGTCGACGCGGCCTGAGGTTTCGGACTGGCCCGACGAGCCCCGCGAGACATTCCTCGTGCAGCAGTTCGAGGCGCAGCGCACGGGGTGGAGTCAGATGTTCCCCGGCTCCGAGCACGACGTGATCGTGCTCGGCGGCCGCCCGATCGGCCGCGTCTGGGTGCACTGGTCGGCGGAGGAGTGCCTGATCGTCGACCTCGCGCTGCTCCCCGAGCACCGGCGGCAGGGGATCGGCACGCAGATCGTCCGCGAGCTGCTCGGCGCCGCCGACGAGCGCGGCCTCAGCACGCGTGCCCACGTCGAGCGCATGAACACGCCGTCGCTCGCCTTCTGGACGCGGCTCGGCTTTCGCGAGATCTCCGGCGACGCGCTCTTCGTCGAGATCGAGCGGCCGGCTCAGGACGAGCGCAGCAGCTCCTCGTAGGCGGGCCTCGCCAGGCGGTCGACGGCCGCGCGCAGCTCCCGCGTGATCGCCTGCGCCTTCGCCGCGGTGTCGTCGGCGAACGTGCGCGTCGGGTTCTTCGCGTCGCGCCGGCTTGCGGCCTCCATTGCGGTGCGCTCGGCGTCGCTGCAGGCGATGCCGAACCAGTCGAGGATGCGCTCGAAGGCGCCGGGCAGCTCGCGGTAGTCGAGGAAGAGAGCGCGCTCGTCGCGGTACGCGAGCGCCTGGCGGCAGACCGCGCCGAGCACGAACGCGCCGTAGTCCTCGAACGGCATCGTCGTTGCGGACAGGAGATCGAGGCCGAACAGCTCCGGAGGGACGACGGCCGGCAGCATCTGCATCCCGGCCTGGCGGCGGTGGGAGACGAGCACTTCGGCCGGGTCGCGGGTGAGGAAGAGCCATGGCGTATCGGGGAACGCGCGCCGGAGCACCGGCAGGTCGTGGGTCGTCCACGCGTCGAGCTTGAGGACGAACGCGCGCTCGTCGCCGCGGCGGCGGCGGCCGAGCGCACCGATCGCGAGCTGCAGCCGCCGGACGCGCTCGTCGTCGCTCCCGGGCGCGCGCAGGACGTCGTTGACGAGCTGCGGCTCCGAGAGAACGATGTGGTGCGGCACAGCGGCGAGCATCTGCGTGACGAGCGTCGAGCCGCACCGGGACATGTGCAGGATGAACCCGTTCGGGCCGGAGGCCGGGCGCGAGTCCGCCGAGCTCGTCGATGCCTCGTCTCTCGCGGGAAGAGCAGCGTGAACGGTCGCTCGAGCGCGAGCTGCACCGTGTCGGCGAAGAACGGCTCGCGGAACGGGACGTCGTCGAGCCAGCGCCATTCGACGACGAGTTCGCCGCCGCGCGGCCGTGCGCGAACGGGCGTCCAGCCGTTCAACTCAGGTCCACCGCGTCAGCCAGCCGAGCTGCTCGCGCCTGCGCTCGTCCTCGAGCTCGGCGGCCGACAGCGCGATGCCCCGTTCCGCAGCGGCCGCGAGCGCTACCTGCACGAACGCGTCCCATCTGTCGATCGCGCGGAGCTGCTGCTCGAGCAACGGGTCGCCGAGCACAGCGGCTCGGAAGCGCGCGAAGCTCTTCGGACCACGGGAGAAGAGCAACTCGTCGCAGGGCGCACCGTGCTCGTCGTGGCCGTGCTGGGGGAGGAGTGCCTCGCGCACGAACCCGGCACGTTCGAGCACTCGCGGCGACCGCTCGTTCGTGACGAGCACGAACGCCTCGACCCGCTGCAGCTGCATCGCCCCGAAGCCGAAGTCGAGCACTGAGGCGAGCGCCTCCGCCATGATCCCCCGGCCCCACCAGGCGGGGTCGAGGTCGTAGCCCAGCTCGGCCTGCGTCTCGGCCCACTTGTAGAAGCCGATCGAGCCGATCAGCTCCCGCCGGTCGCGCGGCGAGATGCCCCAGCGGAAGCCCCAGCGCGTCGCGAAGAGGTCGACGAAGTAGATGCGCAGCTCCTCGGTCGCGACCGCGAGGCCGGCCGGTGCGGCAAAGCCTTGCCCGTGCACGACCTCGGGTCGCGAGAAGTGCTCGAGATACCAGCCCGCGTCCGCGAGCGTGACCTCGCACAGCGTGAGGCGCGGCGTCTCCAGCTCGGGAAAGCGCGGGAAGGCGGCGACTCGTTCGTCCAGTACACGCTGGTCCATTCGAACTAGCATCCTCGCTCATGAGCGGCGACGACGGCGCAATCCGCGAGCTCGTCCAGAACTGGGTGGTCTGGCGCGACGCCGGCGACTGGGAGCGGTTTCGCACCGTCTGGCACGACGACGGCCGGATGATGGCGACGTGGTTCCAGGGCAGCGCCGACGAGTTCATCCGCGTCAGCCGCGAAGGGTTCGAGCGTGGCGTCCGGATCCTCCACTTCCTCGGCGGCTCCTCGGTCGAGGTCGCCGGCGACCGCGCGGTCGCGCAGACGAAGATGACGATCACGCAACGCGCTCCCGTGCACGGGGTCGAGTGCGACGTCGTCTGCACCGGCCGCTTCTACGACTTCCTCGAGCGCCGCGACGGCCGCTGGGGCCTGGCGCTCCGGCAGCCGATCTACGAGCAGGACCGCCTCGGCCCCGTCGACCCCGCCGTGCGCGTCGAGCTCGATCGCAGCGCGCTCGAGCGCTACCCGGTGGGGTACCGCCACCTCGCGTACCTGCAGGAGCAGCAGGGATTCACCGTGAAGCCCGACCTGCCGGGCCTCGTCGGCCCGGAGGTCGACGCGCTCTACGCGAGCGGCAGACTCTGGCTCGCGGGCGAGCCGCTCGACCGCTGAGTGCGGCGAGCCTTCCGTACGGCAGGCGCCGTCACTGCCGTCACCCCGCCCCACCCGGCCGCTTCGCGCGACAGGTGGCACACTCCCCGCCGGCGCCCGCGACGCCACCGCACGAGCAGCGGCGGAGCACCGGCAGCTCGCTCGGGCGGCGGAGCGCGGCCGGCGGAGCTGCAGTGCGCTGCGCGGCCGCCGGCGCGGGGTTCGACGGCGCGGTCCGCACCGTGTCAGGCTTCCCCTTCAACCACGTCGCCTCCGTCACGGCCGGAGCGTACGAGCCGTGCGTCACGGGATCGTCACGCGCGCCGGTCAGGTCCTGAACGTGTCGAGCCAGGCGCGAACCGCGGCCATGATCTCCTCCGCGCCTGCCGCGAACGAGATCGTCTGCTTGTCGGTGGAGAGATCCGACGAGGCCGTGATCCGCGCGCGTAGCGGCATCGGTGCGCCGCGTTCGACCCACACCCGCACAACGATCACGCCCGCCCGCTCGCTCGCAGTGACTGACACCACCGCGGGTTCTACCGCGGACTCGTCACCATTCCGTCACCGATCGGAAGCGATTCGACCATGCGCTGCATTGCAGGCGACGGTGCAAGCCCGAGCTCGTCGAGCACGAGCGTGCGGAAGAGGCCGGTACTGCCGTATCGCCTCGCCCGGGTTGCCCTCTGCCAGGTGAACCTTGATCAGCGCGCGGTGCGCGCTCTCGCGCAGCGGCTCCGCCGCGACGCACGCGAGGCCGGCCTCGACCGCGGCGGCATACGCGCCTTCGGCGGCGAGATCCTCGCAGAGCGTCTCGAGCGCGTGAAGCCGCAACTGGCGGAAGCGCTCCCGCTCGATCAGCACCCAGTCGTCGTACCAGTCCGGTAGCAGGTCGCCGCCGAGCAGCGTCGCGTCAGCGTCCTCGAGTGCCGAGGATCTTTCGTGTCGCAGCACGCGGCGCGCCCGGGCGGCCGACTCGTGGAGGTCGACGACGACGCCCGGGGCGAGCGCGAGGTGGCTCCTCGTCGAGTCGACGAGCCTGAAGCCGAGATGACGCAGCCGCCAGAGCGCCGTCCTCAGATTCGCGTTGGCATGCTCCTCGGGGCTGTCGATCCACAGGTTGCCGGCGACGAACAGGCGCTGCAGCGGGCGGTTGTGGACGGCGAGGAACGCGACGAGCCGCTGGATCCCGAGCGGCAGCTGAAGGACGCCACCGTTCAGCTCGAGCCGGAAGCCGTGCAGGAGGGCGAGCGTCAGCTCTGGGCCAGCGCTCGGACGCCCGCTGCGCGCCCGGGGCTCTTCAACACTCCGCGGACTCATGCGCCCGCCTGATGACGGCGTGCTCGCGCACGCCGCGGCAATCGCCGCAGGAACGATCCGAGATCCACCATACCCGGCCCGGTCCTCTGTTGCTTGCGCCGCTGTTATCCCACGGCGGGCCCACCGAAGTCAACTACGTGCCGCGTGACAGTTGCGTGACGGTGGCGTGACGGCGGTCGATGAGTCTTTCGCGCCATGCCGGCTGTCGCCTTCGCCCTCAGCGAGTCGCGCGTCGGACAGAGACGTTCACAGCCGGCGGCAGGTCGCCCGCGCCGCCGGCGGGCGGAGAGGAGACGTAGTTGCCCGTAACGACCACCTATCCAGGCATCTACATCGAGGAGCTGCCGAGCGCGAGTCACTCCGTGACGCCGGCGCCGACATCGGTGACGGTGTTCATCGGCTACACGAATCCGTTCTGGCAAGCGGCCCCGAACCAGACGCCGCCGCCGTTCGGCCAGGCCGTCGAGCTGTTCAGCTTCGCCGACTACCAGGCCTACTTCGGCGGCTTCTTCTCGAGTCCGTGGCTTCCGGACTACGTCGGGCAGACGCCGTCTTCCAGTTCTTCCTCAACGGCGGCTCGAACTGCTACGTCGTCGCGCTGCAGGCCGGCAACTACTTCGACCCGACGAAGGTGCCTCCCGCGAACGACACGGGCAAGGCGGTGGTGGCCGCGACGGGCCTGATCGGCACGAGCGCCAACGGCTTCACGTTCACCGCGCTGCAGCCGGTCGGGCTGGCATCGCCCGCACTCGGGCTGACGATGACAGCTCACGGTCAGCAACCTGATCAAGACCACGGCGGCACAAGGACACGGCCGACCTGACGATCGTCTACGGCACGACGGTCGAGACATATCGCCGGGTTCTGATCACCGACCTGGTCGCCACCGTGAACGCGCGCTCGGCGCTCGTCACCGTCGCGGCCAAGGGCACGCCGCCGACGGACTACGAGCAGCGTCACGGTGCCGATCGACTTCACCTACTCGACCGCGCCGACGCGCGGGCTGGACGATGATCAACCCGCCGGCGTTCGCGCCCGTGTTCGCCGCCAACGCGCCGCTCGACAAGGTGTCGATCTTCAACCTCATGGTCCTGCCGGGGATCACGGACCCGGCGACGCTCGCGGAGGCGCTTTCCTACTGCGAGAAGAAGCGGGCCTTCTACATCATGGACCCGCCCGTGAACGCGGTGGCCGACGGCCAGGCCGCGCTCCTCTCCGACGCGCCTGCCGGCGCTGCGACGATGGAGAGCATCTGGAACGGCGGCACCGTCCCGCTCAGCGCGAACGGTGCCATCTACTTCCCGTACCTGCAGACGACCGATCCGGTGACCGGTGCGCCGGCAACATCGCCGCCGAGCGGCTTCGTCGCCGGGATCTATCGCGAAGCGAGGACAACAACCGCGGTGTGTGGAAGTCACCCGCGGGACTCGAGACGACGATCCTCGGCACGACCGGCGTCGTCGACTGGGGGAGGATGACCGACCCGCAGCAGGGCGTGCTCGAACCCGCTGGGAGTCAACTGCCTGCGCACGTTCCCCGGCATCGGCAGCGTCGTCTTCGGCGCGCGCACGCTCGTGTCCGCGCAACCCCGCCTACGAGCAGTGGAAGTACGTCGCGGTGCGGCGCATGGCGCTCTTTCATCGAGCAGTCGCTGTACGGGACTCTCGGCTGGGCGATCTTCGAGCCCAACGACATCCCGCTTTGGAACGCGCTCCAGCAGGAGGTGAACGCCTTCATGCTCGGCCTGTACCGGCAGGGCGCGTTCCAGGGGGCGACCGCCGATGTCGCGTTCAAGGTCCAGTGCGACGCCACGACGACGTCGCAGGCGGACATCGACAACGGGATCGTGAACATCCTCGTCGGCTTCGCCCCGCTCAAGCCGGCCGAGTTCGTCGTCGTCCAGATCGCACAGCTCGCCGGACAAACCCAGAGCTAGAGGAGAGCGAGCATGGGCAAGCTCTTCACCGTCAACATCGACCGCTTCGACCCGTACAAGACGTACCGGTTTCTCGTCTACTTCGGGAAGAGCACGACGCCCGTCGCCGCGGTCAGCAAGGTCAGCGCGCTGAAGCGCTCCTCCGACGTGATCGAGTACAAGGAGGGCGGCGACCCGGTCATCCTCAAGGGTCTCGGTCGCACGAAGTACGAGCCGATCACGATGGAGCGGGGAGTCACATTCGACTCCGACTTCGAAGAATGGGCGAACGCAGCGCAGGTGCTCAAGACCGGCTCGGCGTCGACGTCGCTCGCGCTGCTGCGCAAGGAGATCAGCATCGTCCTGCTGAACGAGGAGGCGCAGCCCGTCCACCGGTACATCGTCCATCGCTGCTGGGTCTCCGAGTTCCAGGCTCTTCCCGACCTGGACGCCGGGGCGAACGCGATCGCGATCGAGCACATCAAGCTCGAGAACGAGGGCTGGGAGCGCGACACGACGCTCGCCGAGGCGAAGGAGAAGTAGTGGCCGCAGCCGGGATGCTTCCGGTCAGCGGCACGCAGGTACGGCTGCGCGAGCCAACCGGCGAGGACGAGCTGCTCGTGCTCGAGAGCGGCGGGCCGGCCGCGGCGACCATGCTCGCCCTCGCAGGCCGGCTGGCGGCCGACCCCGCAGGCCGGGCGATCGACTGGCCGGCGCTTCCCGCCGTGGACCTGGGCGCCGTTGCGCTCCTGATTCGCAGCGCCTGGCTCGGCAACACGATCCGCACGGAGGCGCTCTGCCCGGCGAGCGGCTGCGACGAGCCGATCGACGTCGCGTTCGGCGTTCAGGCGTATCTCGACCATCACCGGCCGCGGGCCTTCCGCGGCGCCTCCCGAGGACGAGGCCGGCTGGTTCGTCCTCGCAGGCACGGACGTGCGCTTCCGCATTCCGACGATCGGCGACCTGCTGGAGGCGCTCGAGGGACCGCGGCCGACGGCGGCGATGCTCGAGCGCTGCGTGCGCTCGCCTGACCCCTCCGCCGCCGTCGCGCGGCGCGTCGACCGTGCGCTCGAGGCGCTCGCGCCGCGGCTCGACGGCGAGCTGAGCGGGACCTGCCCGGCCTGCGGGCAGACCGTCGACCTGCGCTTCGAGCCGATCGGCTACGTGCTCGAAGAGCTCCGTGACGCTTCGACCGGGCTCTTCGCGCACGTGCACGAGCTCGCCGCCGCCTATCGGTGGTCGGAGCAGGCGATCCTCGCGCTCGGCCGCCGCCGCCGGCACGGCTACGTGGCGATGATCCGCGGGGAGCATGCGCTCGTATGAGGCGCGCCGGCTATCTCGCGGCGCTCGGGGGCGGCGCCGGCCCGGTTGCCGCGCCGTCGCTGAGGCCGCCGCGCCGGCTGTTCCCGCACGAGCCGGCTCCCGCCGATGCGCCGCCGGCAGCGGGAGAGCAGCGCGTTCCCGGCGCGCTGACGCGCGAGCTCCCGGCCGTGCCGCCGCACGCTGCACCCGTCACGCCGCCTCTACCGCCCGCCGCGCCCGAGCCGGCGCCGGCGCGCCTGTCGCCGCGGCCGGCCGAGCGCGCGGCGCCGGACCCCGCGGCGCCCGAAGCGCCTGCCGCGCGCGTGATCCGCACCGTGCCGCCCGGCGCACAGGAGCATCGCCGCGCCGCGCGGCGCCCGCCGGCCGACGCGATCGAGCCACCGGGTCGCGCCGATGCGGCCGGTGCCGCGCCGGTGCGCGGTCCGGCGCACGCGCGGCCGCGTCCGGCCGCGCCTTCGCTCGAGGCGCCGGCCGGCGCACCCGAGCTGCACCCTCGCACGGTGCCGTCGAGCCCGGCGCCGCCGACCCCTGCGCAGGAAACGCTCGCACCGGAGCCGCGCCACGAACGGGTCCTCGCAGCCGCCGAGCCGCGCCGCCTGCCGGCGCCGCTCGAGCCGCCGCGCGCCGCGCCGCAGCCGGAGCTGCGGCGACCGCGGACGCCGCTGACCCACGCGCGGATCCCGGCGGCGGACGGCGCGCCGCACGTCCGGATCGGGACGATCGAAGTGACGGTCGTGCCGCCGCCTGCGCCCGCGCCGCCGCCGCAGCCGAGGCCGGTCGCCTCGCGGCCGGTCTCGAGCGTCGCTCGCCGCAGCGGCGGCGGACCCTGGTTCGGGCTCGCGCAGAGGTAGACGGCGATGATCCTCGACCTCTCAGCGGTGAGCGACGGCCTGATCGGCCTCGTCAAGAGCCAGTGGTCGGCGGCGCCGATCTGGGCCGAGCTCGGTCTGGGCGGCCCGAGCTTCACGCCGACGTTCACAGGGCTCGGCCCGGACGCGATCCGTAAGGGCGACGGCCCGCAGCTCAGCCTGTTCCTCTACCACGTCGAGAGCGACAACGCGCAGGAGTCGATCTTCTGGAACTCGCAGATGCTGCGCAACCCGGGCCAGCCGGTGAGCTACATGCCGCTCGCGCTCGACCTCTTCTACCTGCTGAGCGCGTACTCGGAGTCGAGCTACTCCGACGAGCAGCAGGCGATGAGCGTCGCACTTCGCATCTTCCACGCGAACGCCGTCGTGCGCAGCGACGCAACGCCGACGCCGGCATGGCAGCTCACGCTGACGATGGAGCACCGCTCCTACGACGAGCTGAGCCGGCTGTGGCAGGCGACCACCGTGCCGCTCCGTCTGGGTGTCGTCTATCGCGCCGCGGTTCTGTTCCTCACCCCCGACGCCTTCCGCGACGACTCGCAGGAGGTCAAGACGGTCAACGCGATCGTCAACGGCACGGACACCGTCACCGTCGTCACGAAGACGCCGTGAGCATGGTTGCCGCACCCGCAGCCACGGAGCCGAGCTGGCTCGTCGACGTTCGCCTGCGGGCGCGGCGGCGCCTGGCCTGGTGTCGCGAGCTGTGGGCGCGCCACCGCTACGTCGACGAGGCCGTGCTTGCGATCACCCACAGCGAGGTCGAGATCGCACTCGCCGCTCCGGACGCGCTGCTGAGTGCGGAGCGGGAGTTTCACGCGACGGACGAGCAGGCGCAGAGACTGACGGCGGAGATCGACGCACTCGCCGAGCAGGCCGCCGATCCCCGCTGGGAGCGACTCTGCTCGCGAGCTCGAGCTCCAGCCTGCGGAGCAAGGGCTGCTGGCGCTCGCGCTGGCCGCCGAGCGCGATCCGGCCCTTCGCCGCGTCTACGGGTACCTGCAGGACGAGACGGTGCCGCTCGACCCGACGCCCGCGCTCGTGGCCGATCTGTGGAACCTGCCGGCGCCGCCGCGCTTCGGCCGCGACTCGGCGCTCGTGCGCTGGGCGCTCGCGCAGCCGGTCGATACCGGCCGGGACCCCGCGTCCAGCTCGACGGGCTGGGCGGCCGACCCGCTCGTGCTCGACCACCTGTTCGCAGACGGTCGGCAGGGAGGTCCCGGTCCTCTCGGCGCGTCTGTACAGCCGCCGTCCGGACTGCGGCTGCGGCGGCGCGAGCTCGACGACATCGTGAGCTTCGTCGAGGCGCTCTCGGCTGCCGACGGGCGTCGGCCCGCGCTCGAGATCGAGCTCGTCGCTCCGCGGGGCTCCGGCAGGACGGCGCTCGCGGCGCAGGTGGCGGCCAGGCTCGGTCGCTCGCTGCACGCCGTCGACTCGCGTGCGATCGCAGCACACGCGGACCCGGCCGGGGCGGCGGCCCGCGCGGCTCGCAACGCGCGCCTCGCCGGCGCGCTGATCGTCTGGCAGCAGGCAGACGAGCTGCCGGCTTCCGCACTCGAAGCCGGGCGCCGCTGCGCGCCCCTCGCGTTCCTGACGGCGGAGACGAGGCTGCCGATCTCGGCGACCGGCTCGCCGGTCCGGCGCTCGTTCGACCTCGCGCCGCTCAGCCGGGCCGAGCGCCTGCGGCTCTGGGCGGCCGGCCCCGGCGGGCCGGTGCCGGAGCCGGTCGCCGAATGGGCGTTGCGCCCCGCGGAGATCGAGACGATCGCACAGGTGGCCGCCGCCGGCGACGACGCCGTGCGCGACGTCTGCCGGCGTCTTCTGCTCGAGGCACCGCACGAGCTGCTCGTCACGCTCGCGCAGCCGTACACCTGGGACGACTTCGTCGTCGCGCCTCAGCTCGCCGCGCATCTGCGCGAGTTCGAGGCCCAGGCGCAGGCGCGCGGCGAGGTCCTCGACGGCTGGGGACTCCGGCGGCTCACTCCGCTCGGCCGCGGCGTGACCGCGCTCTTCGCCGGTCCCAGCGGCACGGGGAAGACGATGGCCGCGCAGGTGCTCGCGCGGTCGCTCGGCCTCGAGCTCTACCGCGTCGACCTCGCCGGCGTCGTCAACAAGTACATCGGCGAGACCGAGAAGCACCTGCGCGCGGTGTTCGCGGCGTGCGAGCGGGCGCCCGTGATGCTCTTCTTCGACGAGGCGGACGCGCTGTTCGGCAAGCGCATGCAGGTCAACGACGCGCACGACCGGTTCGCGAACATCGAGGTCGACTACCTGCTCCAGCGCATGGAGCAGTTCGACGGCGTCGCCGTGCTCGCCACGAATCGCAAGGGCGACCTCGACACCGCGTTCATGCGCCGCCTGCGGTTCACGATCGACTTCGCGCCGCCGACCGTCGCCGAGCGCGAGCGGCTGTGGCGGCTCGCGCTGGAGGGGAGCACGGACACCGACGGACGGCCGCTCGTCGGCGAGGTGGACTGGGCGGGGCTCGCCCGCGAGCTCGATCTGACCGGCGCCGGCATCAAGGCGGCCGGGCTGTCCGCGGCGTTCCTCGCGCGGACCGAAGGGGCGCCGATCGACACACGACACCTGCTGGCGGCCGCGCGCCGCGAGCTGGAGAAGCAGGGCGTCGTCGTCCGCGCGGGACGGCTGGAGGGCACGTGACCGACGTCCAGATCGACCGCATCGGCATCCGCGTCCCCGGCGTCGAGCACGACCTGGGCCGCCGCCTCGGGCAGCTCGTCGCCGAGCGGCTCGCGCCGTCGCTGCAGCTCGGCCCGGGGGAGTCCTCGCTCGAGCGGCTGCACGTCGAGGTCGCCGCTCGGCCCGCGGAGAGCCCGGAGTCGCTCGCCGAGCGCATCGCCGCGCAGGTCGCGCTCCTCATCGGCTCCGAGAGCGCCCTGGAGGCCGGCCGATGACGCTGCTCAAGGGTGCGCTCGTCTCGTTCATGCCGACGTTTTTGCCCGTGCCGCTGCCGAACGTGACGGTCTTCCAGTACAACCCCGAGAGCCTCACGCACACGTGGAGCCAGCCGGACACCGGCGCGCAGACCGGGAGCACCCAGGCGGGCAACCCGCTCGCGGTGCCGGGCATGCCGGGCGAAGAGTTCTCGATGACCGTCATCTTCGACGCGAATCAGGACATCGCCGACGATGTGCCGATCAGCGCGCAGCTCGCCGACGTGTCCGGCGTCTACACGCGGCTCGCGGCGCTCGAGATGCTCCTGTACCCGACCGGCGGCGGAGCCATGGACCAGTTGCTCGGCATGGCGTCGGCGGCGCTCGGGCTCGGCGGCAGCAGCCCGCCGGTGACGCGCACCGTCCCGGACTCGACCATTCCCGTCACCCTGTTCGTGTGGGGCCCGTTCCGCATCGTGCCGGTGCGTGTCACGGGGCTCTCGATCGTCGAGAAGCTCTACGACGGCATCCTGAACCCCGTCCACGCCGAGGTGCAGCTGAAGCTGCGCGTGCTCACGCCTGCCGAGCTGCAGGCGGCCAACGCGGACGACGACGTGCTCTCGAGCCTCGCCACCGTCGCCTACACGTACACGCTCGGCGTCCGGCAGGTCGCCGCCCTGGCCAATCTCGGCAACGCCGCCGCCTCGCTCGTGGGGATGTTCTAGATGTTCACCTCGGCGAGCCGTTATGCCAAGGCCTCCACGTACCAGGCCGTGCTCCCGAGCGGCGCCGTCGTCACCGCGCTCGTCATCCCCGGGCCGCGCTCGCCCGCGCCGATCGGGTACCACCCGCGCGCAGTCGGCGACCGCCTCGACCTGCTCGCGGTGAAGTACCTCAACGACCCGACCGGCTTCTGGCGGCTCTGCGACGCGAACAACTCGCTCGTCGCCGACGCGCTCGAAAGCCGCGCCCTGATCGGCATACCGGCGGTGGGGAGCTGACGTGACCGTCACCTACCAGCTCGGGCTGAACGGGGCTCCCGCGCCGGCGGCGCTCTACGACGCGATCCAGCTGCTCGAGGTCGAGGAGAACGCGGACCGCCCCGACGCGCTGCTGCTGCGTCTGCCGGTGAACCGGACGTCGAGCGGCGACCTCCAGTTCGTCGGCGACGGAACGTTCGAGCCAAACACGAACGTCACGGTTCTCGTCACGCCCGCGGGCCAGTCGGACCAGTGCATCTTCGACGGCTACGTCCTCGCGTGGCATCTCCACCTCGACCGTACGTCCGGCGCGTCGTCGATCGAGATCTGGGCCGAGGACGCCTCCTGGCTGATGAGCGTCGACGACACGGTGCGCGAGTGGGCCGACATGACCGACGGCGACGTCGCGAACGCGATCTTCTCGAGCTACGGCTTCACGCCCGCGCCCGAGAACACGGACGACGACTCGCCCGTGCACGACTCCGACCAGCACAGCCTGTTCCAGCGTGGCACCGACCTCCGGTTCCTGCGCGGGCTCGCCCGCCGCAACGGCAAGCTCTGCCGGGTCGCGTGCACCGATACGCCCGGCGTCCGTACCGGCTACTTCGTCACGCCGGCGGTCGACGGCGACCCGGCGGCGACGATCTCGCTCGTCGACCCCGAGACCTGGAGCGTGGACTCGCTCGAGTTCGACTGGGACGTGATGCGGCCGACCGAGGTCGACGCGAGCCAGGTGCCGCTGGACGAGGACTCGGACGACGGCGTCGCCGGCAACTCCACCTCGAGCGGGCTGGCCGCGCTCGACGCGCGCGACTACCCGACGTACGCGGGGCAGGCAGCGACGCTCGTGCTCACGGCCACGGCCGATGCGCCCGAGCTGACGCTGCGGACGGCCGCGACGCTCCGCGAGGCCGGCTGGTTCGTCCGCTGCCGCGGCGAGACGAGCGTCGACCGGCTCGGGGCGCTGCTCCGCGTCGGCACGGTCGTGACGATCGAGGGCGCCGGCAGCCTGCACTCGGGCAACTGGTTCGTCTGGAACGTCCGCCACAAGATCACGATCGACGCGGTCAACCTCGAGTTCACGCTGCTGCGCAACGCGATGGGGCCGGCTCCGGGCGGCGGACTGCCCGGCGGCCTCCGGGAGGGCTCTAGTGTCGTCCGTGCAGGGCACGCCGACCGCCCCGGCGCCCGCCGGGCCGGACCGCGCGCTCGAGGATCTCGTCGAGCACCTGCGCGCCCGCTTCTACGGGCTGTATCGCGGCGTCGTCACCGACAACGACGACCCGTCGAGCCTCGGGCGGATCAAGGCGCACGTGCCCGCCGTGCTCGGCGACGTGGAGAGCGGCTGGTGCATGCCGTGCGTCCCGTACGCCGGTCCTCAGGTCGGGGTCGCGTTCCTGCCCGAGGTGGGCAGCGGCGTGTGGATCGAGTTCGAGGGCGGCGACGTCTCGTACCCGATCTGGGTCGGCTGCTACTGGCGCGACAGCGAGCTGCCGTCCGACGTCGCGCCCGACGTCAAGGTGATCGTCACGACGTCGCCGCTCGAGGTGAAGCTCGACGACGGCGCGGGCTCGATCACGATCACGGACTCGAACGGCAACACCGTCACGCTCGACAGCTCGGGGATCACGCATGAGCAACGGCGGCCAAGCAGGTCGTCGTCAGCGACTCGAGCGTCTCGGTCAACAGCGGCGCGCTCGAGGTGACGTGATGAGCTTCGTCTTCGGACGCCGCGACTACGCCTATCCCGCTGCGCATCGACGGCGGTTCCCAGCAGGCCGCGCAGGCGCCCTACGCCGCTCACGTCGAGCAGATGATCGAGCAGATCCTGCTGACCGCACCGGGGGAGCGTGTCGACCTGCCCCAGTTCGGGTGCGGCCTCCGCCAGCTGATCTTCGCGCCGATCACCGACGGGCTCGACGCCTCGCTCAAGATCCAGGTCACCCAGGCGCTCGGCCGTTGGCTCGCCGGCGTGATCAAGGTCTCGGACGTCGCAGTGACGACGAGCACCGACGACGCGGCGCTCGACCCCGGCACGGTGCAGGTGACGGTGTCCTACACGCTCGTCGACACGCAGACGAGCGAGCAGACGACGGTGAACCTGTTGTGAGCGTCGATCCCGCACACGACCGCCTGCAGTACCTGCTCGCCGGCCAGACGACGCCGACGTGGAACGGGATCGACTACGTCGAGATCGCGAGCACCGACCAGACGCAGCTTCGCGTGCACTTCCTCACCACGGCGCCGGTCGAAGGGACGCTCACGGCGACACCGCCGGTGACGATCTGCGGCGGCGAGGTGATCGGCTCCGTCCCCGTCCTGCCGATCGACGAGACGACGGACTGGTCGGCGGACGAGGACGGCCGCCCGGTGCTCAGCCTGTCGGTCGCCGCGCCCGGAGACTTCTCGACCTACACGCTCACGATCGACAGCAGCGCGCTCGACCCGTACTTCGACTCCGTCCTGTTCAGCTTCAAGGCCAACTGCCCGAGCGACCTCGACTGCGCGACGCCGGACCCCGCCTGTCCGCCTTCCGACGACGAGCCCGTGCCGATCAACTACCTGGCGAAGGACTTCGCGAGCTTCACGCAGGCGCTCTCCGACTTCTCGAGGCTGCGCTACCCGTTCTGGGTCGAGCGCTCCGAGGCGGATGTCGGCGTGATGCTGATGGAGGCGCTGAGCGCGGTCGCCGACGAGCTCAGCTACCTCCAGGACCGCGTCAGTGCCGAGGCGACGCTCGACACGGCCACACAACGCGTCTCGCTTCTTCGCCACGCCCGGCTCGTCGACTACGAGCCCGCTCCGGCGATCGCGGCGACGACGAGGCTCCAGCTCGACGTCGCCGGCGGCGTCACGTCGATCGTGCCCGGTCTTCGTTGCAGCGCGCTCGGCGCCGACGGCCGGCGTGTCCCGTTCGAAGTCGGCGCGCAGCTGGCCGACCCGGATACGGGCGAGCCGGTCGTCGAGCCGTACCAGGTCGACCCGCGCTGGAACGCGGGGTCCCCGGGTGCGTGGAACCTCGAGCCCTACTGGTGGGACGACAGCCGCCGATGCCTGCCCGCGGGCTCGACGCGCCTGTGGCTGATCGGCGACGGGCACGGCTTCATGCAGGACCAGGGCCAGGAGCTGCTGATCGACAGCGCCGGCCCGACGACCGCGGACCCGCCGGTGCGCGAGATCGTCGTGATCGGTGCGGTCTTGGAGACGAACGACCCGGTGTTCCCGACCACGCTGACACGGATCGATCTCGTCGCGCCGACGACGGTCGAGCACGACCTCAGCCGCACGCACTACGCCGCGAACCTCGTGCCGGCGGTGCAGGGCGCACGCGCGACCGAGACGTTCGAGATCCCGAAGGACGGGCCGCCGACGCCCGGCCCGCGGCCCAGCTCGGCGCCGGCGCCGGTCGTCGTCCGCACCGCCGCCAACTGGACGCCGAACGACCCGCGGCCCGACTACCGCTACACGCTCTCGGCCGACCAGATCTCCTGGCTCCCGGTCGACACGCAGGACCCCGACATGAACGCGACCGTTGCGGCGGTTCCCGAGATCGCGCTCTCGGCGGCGACCCCGGCGGGCGCCGGGCAGCCGTGGCGCTGGCAGCGCTGGCTGCTCAACTCGAACGCGGGCGATCTCGTGTTCACGCTGACGCCCGAGCGCTACTCGGTCGTCGGCAGCCAGGACGGCGCGACCTGGTTCGACTACGACGGCGAGGGCACCACAGTCCGCTTCGGGAACGGGACCTTCGGCCGGACACCGGATGCCGAGACCGTCTTCACCGTCACCTACCTCGCGGGCGGCGGCACGGTCGGGAACGTCGCGGCGGACACGATCGTGCAGGTCGACCAGGGCCAACCTCAGGCGGCCCTCGTCTCCGGCGTCACGAATCCCTTCGCGGCCACCGGTGGCGCCGACGAGGAGACCGTGCAGCAGATCCGCGACCGGGCTCCACAGGCGTTCCGGGCCAAGCCGCTCCGCGTCGTGCGCCAGAGCGACTACGTCGCGGCCGCGCAGTCGCTGCCGTGGGTGATGCAGGCGGGCACGACCTTCCGCTGGACGGGAAGCTGGCTCACCGTCTTCACGACCGCGGATCCGCGCGAGCGCGAGGACCTGACGATCACGCAGCTCGAGGGCCTCTCCGACCTGCTCAACCGCCGCCGCCTGGCCGGCTACGAGAGCTACGTGCTCGCCCCGAGCTATGCGTCGCTCGACCTCCTGATCACCGTCTGCGCGCAGCCCACGGCATTCGCCTCCGACGTCGAGTCCGACGTGCTCGCCAGGCTGCGCCCCGGCCTGCTCCCCGACGGGACGCGCGGCTTCTTCGACCACGAGAACTGGTCGTTCGGCGAGCCGCTCGAGTCGAGCGCCCTCCTCGCCGCGGTCCAGCGCGCCAACGGCGTACTCGGTGTGACCGCGGTCTGCTACCGCGAGCGCGGCGTGCAGCCCGACTGGGCGTCGCTCCCGGACACGATCCCGATTCCGGCCGATCGCATCCTTCGGGTCGACAACGATTCGAGCCGCCCCGAGGACGGCTCGTTCCGCGTGCTCGTGGAGGGCGGCAAGTGAGCTCCGGCGCCCCTTGCCCGTGTGAGGGAGGCGTGGACCCGCAGGTCGTGGGCAACGCGCCCGGCCTGTCGGCGATCGCCTACCGGGTCGACGAGTTCAGCGGCTTCCGCCGCGCGCTGCTCGAGCCGCAGCCGGACGAGAAGGCGCTGCTCGGCTGGCGTCCCGCCCCCGGCGACCTCGGCCTGCAGATCCTCGAGTGGTGGGCGTACCTCGCCGACATCCTCACCTTCTACAACGAGCGGGTCGCGAACGAGGCGTACCTGCGCACCGCGGAGCTCCCCGGCAGCGTCGCCGGCCTCGTTGCGCTGCTGGGCTACCAGCCGCGGCCGGCGATCGCCGCGGCCGGCCGGGTCGCCGCGCTGCGCCGGCCGGCCCGGCCGCACGAGCCCGTCGTCATCCCGGCCGGCTTCCAGCTGGCGAACAGCGCCACACCCGGAGTTCCCGTCCAGACGTGGGAGGCGGCCGCCGCGTCGTTCTCCGGGCCGTCCGACACGCCGGTCGCGCTTCAGCCGACGCCTCCGCTGCTCCGGCCTGTGAGCGGCGGAGGCTCCCTGGTCGGCTCGGTGCTGCTCCACGGGAACGTCACGCTCGAGCAGGGCGACCAGCTGCTCGCCGTCTCGCGCACGTTCCCGGCCGACGAGCACAACTGGGCGAAGCTGACCGTCGTCTCCACCGCGCCGGAGGTCGATCCGAACGGCGGCAAGAACACGAGAGTCGTCCTCGAGGCGACCGGGGCGGGCGAGACGGCATGGATGGCCTCCGCCGCCGCCGCCGACTACCGCCTGCTCCGCTGGAGGCAGACGGCGGCGCTCTGGACGCAGACCGACGACGACGCGATCACGAGCGTCGACGCGACCGCGCTTCAGGCCGTGCTCTCGGCCGCCGTCCGCGGCATCTCGGCGGGCGACCTCGTCTTCCTCGACGGCGGCGTCGCCACCACCGTCGGGCTCGTGACGGAGGCGACGGAGAGCTTCGACCCCGGCGTCCCCTATCCGGGCGCGACGGGCTCGCCGCCGAAACCCCCCAACATCCCGGTCGCGCACACGGTGCTGACACTGACGTCGCCCCTCGCCGCGTCCCTGGTTCCCGTGCACTCGGGCCACTACTACGCCATCTCGTTGTTCTGGAGCTACTTCCACGCGGCCGACGTGGCCGTCCGCTTCGGTCTGAAGGACGTCGGCACGCTGATCGGGACCCCCGCGACGACGCTCGCTTCGCTGCCGGCGATCGTGACGCCCAGAGCGGGCTTCACCGTTCTGCCCGGCGGCGTGACGGCCTTCGTCGAGGACGTCACGGGCGCCGGTGTCCCGGTCACGGCGAGCGAGAACAGCGACGGCACGCTCACGCTCAGCGCGACCCCGGACACTCCTTCTTCCTTCTCGCTGACGGCTCCGCTGCGCCTGCTCGTCGATCTCGTCGACGTCACGCGCGGCGCGACCGTCGCCGCCGAGACGCTCGGCACGGGCGACGCGAGCGTCGCTGGGCAGACGTTCACGCTCAAGCAGTCGCCGCTCACGTATCTGCCGAGCGGTGCCGGCTACGTCAGCACGCTCCAGATCGCGGTCGACGGGATCCTCTGGACGGAAGCCGGCACGTTCTACGAGCAGCCGCCGGAGGCGACGATCTTCGCCGTCTTGCAGACCCCGGACGCCAAGAGCGTCGTCCGCTTCGGCGACGGGATCAACGGCGCACGCCTCCCGAGCGGCAGCCGGATCGTGGCGAGCTACCGCTACGGCGCCGGCGCCGCCCGGCCGCCGGCGGGCCGGCTGACCACGATCCTCAAGCCGCAGCAAAACCTCGCGTCGATCCACAACCCCGTCGCCGTCTGGGGCGGGGCGGACGCGGAACAGCCGGCGGACGTGCGCAGCGACGCGCCGAAGAGCGTGCTCACCTTCGGACGCGCGATCTCCGGCGACGACTACGAGACGGTTGCCGCGCTCGCCCCGGGCGTGACGCGTGCGCGCGCCTACTGGACATGGGACGACGCGCACCAGCGCAGCCTCGTCAAGGTCTACGTCGGCGACGACGCCGCGGCGGCCACGTCCGCCCGCAGCGCGCTCGCGGGCGCCGAGGATCCGAACCGCCCCGTCGCGGTCTCGCAGGCGACGCCGATCGAGCTGACCGTGACGTGCACGCTGCTCGTCGCTCCCGACCGGGTCGCGTCCGACGTCGTCGCGGCCGCAACCGCGGCGCTGGCCGATCCTGCAAGCGGCCTGTTCAGCCCGGCGCGCATGGCGATCGGCCGGCCGCTCTACGCGAGCGAGCTCGAGGCGGCGCTGCTCGTCGCCGGCGCGGACGGGGTGCACGGGCTCGCGGTCACCTCCGGGGGAAGCGAGATCTTCTCGACCGAGCCGGTCGGCTGGGCGGATCCCGGCGAGGGCTCCTTCTACGTGCTCGCCGCGAGCACGATCACGCCGGTGGCGGGCAATGGCTGAAGTCCGCGACGGCTACGACCAGTACTACGCCGACCGGCTCTGGCAGCTGGTTCCGGGCGTCTACCGGGCGCGCGACAGCGACGACCCCGGCGTGACGGGGCCCTTGCAGGAGCTGCTCGCGCGGATCGGCGCCCAGGTCGCCGTCGTCCGCCGCAGCATCGACCGCCTCTGGGCCGACCAGGCGATCGAGACGAGCGACGACTGGGTGATCCCGTACATCGGCGACCTCCTCGACACGAATCTCGTCAACGGTCTCGATCCGCGTGCACAGCGGCTCGACGTCGCGAAGACGATCCACTACCGCCGCCGCAAGGGGACGCTCGCGGTGCTCGAGGAGATCGCACGTGACGTCACCGGGTGGGACGCGCACCTCGTGGAGGCGTTCCGGCGGCTCAGCCGGACGCGGCACAGCCTCGACCCGCCCGTGGGCACTGGCCCGCTCGCCGCCGCGCTGCCGACCCCGTGCCTGCGCACGCCGCCGCCGCCCGGGGCTCCCACGCCGCTCGAGCTGCTGCAGCACGAGGGCTTGATCGGCCGGCTCACGGGCACGCCGGCCGGAGGTTTCGCCGACCTGCGCTCGCTGCACGGCGCCGACCGTGCCGGCACGCCGTTCGACGAGTACTTCCACACCGCAGACCTGCGTCTCGGGCGGGGCGAGGTCGGCTGGTACGGGATTCCCAAGCTGCTCGTCTTCCTCTGGCGGCTGCAGAGCTTCGCGGTCGAGGGCGGCACGCCCGTGCCGGTGACCGGCTGCACGGACGAGTACGTGTTCGACCCCACCGGCCGCAACGTGCCGCTGTTCCTCCAGCCGCTGCCGCCGGAGGCGGACGACGAGGTCGACAGCTGGACCTCGGAGGCGGAGTGGGAGGTGCCGGGGCCGCTCACGAGCTCGCTCCAGTGGGCGATCGGCGACCCCGGCACCGAGAGTCCGCAGCACGCGCCGTATCCCGGCGCGGCGGCGATTCCCGCCTTCACGGAGTTGAGCGCGGGCTCGCCGCCCGACCCTGCCGCGTTCGTGGAGGTGTGGCCGGAGGTGGGGCAGTTCACGACCGCACCGGCGACGCCCGAGCCGTTGTACGTCTCCTACCAGTACGGGTTCCCCGCCGCGATCGGCGCGGGCCCGTACGACCGGACGCTCCTGGGAGATCCGCCGGTCGCGAGCGGGACCGAGCGCACGGTCTCGGGCGGCGGCGGTCTCGACACCGCCCTCGCCGCGAGCCACGGAGACGGCACCGTGACGATCGAGGACTCGCTCACGTACGGCACGGTCGCCGACGCCGGCTCGACCGCTGCGCCGATCGGCTCGCTGCTCGTGCGCGCCGGCGACGGCGTCCGCCCGGTTGTGCGCCTCCCGGTGCCGGCCGGCCCGGGCGACCCCCCGGTTGCGTGGGTGTTCACCGGCGGGGACGCGAGCTCGACGCTGACGCTCGACGGGTTGCTCGTGAGCGGCGGCGACATCGTCCTGCGCGGCGCGTTCGACACGGTCCGCCTGACTGCCTGCACCGCCGACCCGGGGACGTTGGACGAGGCGGGCGACGCCCTCGCGACGTCGGTCGACGGGCGCCCGCTCGCGCCGGTGACGATCTGGATCGAGGCCGACCCGGGCGCCGCGGCGGGCGCTCCGGGCGCGATCGCGAAGCTGAGCGTCGACCACTGCGTCCTCGGCCCGATCCGTACGCGCAACGGCGGCGCGGTCGAGCAGGTCACGATCAGCGACAGCATCGTCCAGGGGATCGCACCTGCGACCGGCGCGACCGCGTTGAGCGGACCGGACGTCTACGATCCCGAGCTCCTCGCGAAGGCGCTGGGAAGCGACGATCCGCTCTCGACGCTGGTGCTCGCCGGTCTGCCGGCGGCTGCGAGGAACGCCGTCAACTCCTACGGCGGTGGAACGCTCTCCGCCGCCGCGCTCGGCGCGATCGTCACGGGCCTGAACTCGCTCGTCGCGGGCGGGGCGAGCATCTACGACGCGGTCGCGTTTCTCGGCGTTCCGCTCGCGCCCGGTGTGCTCGCCCTGCTCGCGGAAGGAGCCGCAGCCGACACGGCCGCGCTCAACCGCAGCCTGCTCGAAGCCGCCTATCCCGTCGCGCTCGGGGCCGCGGCGCTCGCGCTCTCGCAGGGCACCGTCACGCTCGACTGCGTGACCGTGCTCGGCCGCGTCTTCGTGCACCGGCTGCAGGCGAGCGACACCATCCTCGGCGACTTCGCCGTCGCCGCGGATTCGCAGGACGGCTGCGTTCGCTTCTCGGCCGTGGCGACCGGCAGCAAGGTGCCGCGCCAGTACTGCTCCGTCACGACCACCACCCACGCGGCGCTCTTCACGAGCAGCGCGTTCGGAGAGCCCGGCTACGGACAGCTGCTCGAGACCGCCGATCGAGCGATCGTCTCCGGCGCCGCGGGCGCGACGATCACAGCGGGCGCAGAGACGGGTTCCGAGATGGGCGCCTATTCGAGCGAGCTCGCGCCGGTGAAGGAGCGCGGGCTGCTCATCAAGTACGGCGAGTACATGCCGCTCGGCCTGACACCGGTGGTCGTCCATGTCACCTGACGACTCCCGCTCGCACCGCAAGAGGAAGAGGAGGTAGACAGGTGGGCAGCGATCGCGCACGCGTGAGCTACGACCCCAGTCGTCACTGGCGCGGGGTGATCAACCAGCAGGGCCGCGTCACGCTCGAGGCCGACTGGAACGAGGCCGCCGCGATTGCCGCGGAGGACGACCGGGCGCAGCTCGTCGACGTGATCGGCCCCTCCGGCACGCCGGACGACGGCTACGGCGTGGTGCCCGTCCCGAACTCGGACGGCAACGCCACGGGCGACCTCACGATCACGAAGGGAACGCTGTACGTGGGCGGCGAGCGGATGGTGCTCGATGCCGACCTCGACTACGCCGACCAGCCGGACTGGGTCGACCGGACCGGCGACCCGCTCTGGGTCGAGCCGGCGGCCGCGCTGCAGCAGAACGAGAACGAGGCCGTGTACCTGCTCCTGCGCGAGCAGGAGGTCGGGGCGGTGGAGGACCCGGCTCTGCTCGACGTCGCGCTCGGCGGGCCCGACACGTCGGAGCGGCTGCGCATCGTGCAGCGCGTCGTGCGCGGATCCACGGGCGCGACGAATTGCGCGGGCGCGCTCGCCGACCTCGAGGACAGCTGGGCGAAGCTCGGGCTCCAGTTCGACCCGGCGACGATGCGCCTCGACTCGGCGGCGTCGCTGCAGGTGTCCTTCGAGGAGATGCCGACCGCCGCGACGCCGTGCGAGCCGGTCGCGCAGGGCGGCTACCTCGGCGCCGAGAACCAGCTCATCCGCGTGCAGGTCGCGGCTGTGGACGCCAAGACCGGCGCCCCGACGCTCGTGTGGGGCTTCGACAACGCGTACTTCCTCTACCGGATCTCCCACTTCGCCGCCGACGAGGCGGGTGGCACGACGACCGTCACGCTCGCGAGCGCGCCTGTCGACTCGTACCACCAGCCGGTGAACGGTCAGGCGGTCGAGGTGCTCGAGGCGGCTGCGGAGCTCACTGCGACCGACTACGTCGCGGCCACGACCGGCATCGTCACGACGGTGACGACGGCGTACAACGCTGACACGCAGGAGCTCGTGATCGGGACGCCGCTCGCGTCGCCGACGACGGACAGCCCGCTGCTCTTCCTGCGCGTCTGGCAGGACACGATCGCCTACACGGGCGGCGGCCCCGCCGCGCTCGGCGCTACCGGCCTCCAGGTGACGCTCGGCTCGAGCACCGGCGTGTACCACGTCGGCGACTACTGGGTGTTCGCTGCACGGCCCGGAACACCGACGACGGTCTCGCCGATCTACCCCCAGCGCATTCTCGACGCTCCGCAGCCGCCGGACGGTCCGCGCCTCTGGGCGTGCCAGCTCGCCGTCGTGGCCTGGTCCGACGGGTCGCCGACCGTGAGCGACTGCCGTGCGCACTTCGACAACCTCGTCGAGCTGACGGCGGAGAAGAGCGGCTGCTGTGTGGACGTCTCGCCGGACGACGTCGGCGGCGGCGCGGGGCTGCAGGCCCTGATCGACAAGCATGCGAGCCGCGGGCCCGTGACCATCTGCCTGCAGGCCGGGGTCTACACGCTCCCCTATCCGCTCGTGATCTCCGGCGGCTACTCGAACGTCACGATCGAGGCGTGCGAGAACGGCGTCACACTCAGGGCAGCGGACGGTCCGCCGGAGAGCTTCCTGCTCGGCCTGATCCTGCTCGAAGAACCCGGTGGAGTTCACGCTGCGCGGGATCGACCTCGTCGTTCCGCTCGTGCCGTTCTCCTTTTCGAGGACGGCGATCGCCGGCATCCCGGCCGAGCGGCAGCCGCTGCTCGCCTCGTATGGAAGACAACTCGCTCTGTCGATCGGCGTCTACGCCCTCGGCGGGCTCAACGTGGCCATCGAGAGCTGCACCTTCCTGTTCGAGTCGAGCGACACGCTCAACGTCTTCGGAGCGGGCGTCTTCGCCGCGCGCGACGTCGAGGGTCTCGAGATCGCCGACTGCGACTTCACGGCGCCGGGCGCGGCCAGCATGCCGTTCAGCGGCCTCGCGCGCGGAGCGGCGGCGGTTCCTCCGTACCAGGTCCGCTTCGGATACCTCCAGGTTCCGACGCGCTCCCAGGACGTCAGCTTCCGTCCGCTGCTGATGATGGCGCCGGCGAGCACCGACGTGCCCCTCGAGACGAACGTCCCGCTCGACGCCGCACCGGGGGTGTCGAATCGGGCGGCAGCCGCCGCGGCGAAGAGGGCGGCCGCAGAAGCGGCGGCGGCCGCCGCCGCCGCGGCCGCGGTCGGTGTGCCGAGCCTGGCCGACGCCGTCATCGAGCGCAACCTCTTCGACGGCCTCGCCGTGCCGGTCCTCGTCATGGGCCAGGTCGGGACGGCCCGGATCGAGGACAACACCGTGCGCCGCTGCTACGGCGGCTTCTGGCTCGTCACGACGAGCACGACGCGGGCGCTGTCGATGCTCGACCGGGTCTCGGTCGGGACGAACGCGGTCTGGTCCTACCTCATCTCGAGCCGGCTCACGTCGCTCGCCGATCCGGTGCTCCTGATCGCGAGCGTGCTCGGCAGGATCCTCCCGCTCACGCCGCCCTCGACGGAGGCGACGAGCGACGTGGGAGCGATTCTCCTGCCGAGCGCACCGTCGCTCAAGGACGCGCAGAGCCTGCTCCTCCGGCTGAACGAGCTGCCCACGAAGGCGGAGATGTCGGTGGCCGGGCTGCTCGGGGCCCAGAAGAGCGAGACGACGGGGACGGTGACGGGCGAGGCGGCGGTTGCAGGGAGGCCCGCGCTGGCGACCGAGCTCCCGTCGCGGATCGTCTCGATCTTCAAGGTTCCCGCGCATGCCGCGACCCGCGACCTCGTGCCGGAGGTGGACCCCGGCACGGCGCTCATACCGCGCCTCGACGTGAGCGCGAACCAGGTCGACGCGGTGCTCGCCGACGCCGACTCGGCGGCGGCGCTCTTCGTCCTCGCGCTCGACACGACGAGGATGAGCAGCCTCGTCTGCACCGGCAACCGCTTCCGCAGCCGGGTCGTCCAGGGTGCGACGGTCAGCCTGTGGGCGCTCGCCGAGTGCGCGGTCACGGGGAACATCGTGAGCAACGAGATCCCCGGCGCCGAGAACGACAAGAGCATCGTGCTCGAGCCGGAGACCGTCGGAAAGGCGCCCGCGGTCGCCGTGACCGGGAACGTCCTGGTCGGCCCCGTCGTACTGCCGCCGCGGCCGAACCCGGCTCCGTTCGACACGTGGTTCGGGCTCAACACGATCACGAACTACATAACGCCGTGACCCGGCCGATGCATGCGGTTGCCGAGGCCGTCCACGACACCGCGGATCGCGCACCTCCCCGGGTGCGCTCGCAGCGCGCCGTCCGCTCGCCGCCGGCATTGCGCCGGCCGAGCCAGCTGCCGCTGCTTCCTCGCGCCGAGCCACCGCCGATCGTCTACGACGTGCTCGCCCGGAAGGGCGCGCCGCTCGACGCGGGTGTGCGCGCGTTCATGGAGCCGCGTCTCGGCAAGAGCCTCGCCGGGACCAGGATCCACACCGACGCACGGGCGCAGCGCTCCGCGGCCGCGGTCTCCGCACGGGCGTACACGGTCGGGCGCGAGGTCGTCTTCGGCGTCCCGGGCTTCGATCCCGGCGACCGCCGCAGTCTGGCGACACTTGCGCACGAGCTCGCGCACACGGCGCAGGACGGCGCCGCGGACTGGGCCGGCGGGCCGCTCGCGCTCGCTCCTCCGCACACCGAGTCGGAGCGGGCGGCGGGAGCGGCGGGGCGGTCGGTCGCCGCCGAGCTCGGCGGCGGGCACACGACCCGCATGCCCTCGCTCGCGGCTGCCCGGGCCATGCCGGGTCAGGTGCACCGTCAGCCCGTTCAGGAGGAGCAGGCATCGGCCGTCTCGGTGCTCGGCACGGGTATCACCGGGTCGCTCGGCCCGGTCTCGCCGGGCGCGCCGCTGCCGGCCGGCGAGCGACTTTGCTTCCCGCCGGGGCCGATCATGGGCGCGCAGTGGGGGTCGGGCTTCGGCACGATCGCCGAGCGGTTCATCGAGCAGGACTACTGCGCCACACTCGGCTGCTCGCCCGCGACCGAGTACGTCGACAACTTCAACCCGACCGCCTATCTCAACTTCATGCGGGCGCACAACCCGTCACTGCGCTCGGGAGCCGGTCGCGCCGCGCTCACGGCGGCCTCGCTCACCGGCATCGCCCGGCCGGATCTCATGACCGACAACGGCGTGCGCCGCGAGTACTACGAGATCAAGCCGTTCTCGCCCGACGGCGTGTCGGCCGGCATGGAGAAGCTCGTCGAGATCGTCGCCTTCATGGCGGCGCTGTCGCTTCCGTACGTGCCGGGTACGACCTACTCACCGAGCAAGGACATTCCGATCATGTCGGGCATGGTCCTCGGCGAGCCGCTCGGAGTGGCGCTGAACGTCCAGCGGCACCTGCCGGGGCTCGTGACGTACTCGCTCTGCCTCCAGGGCAATCTCTCCGCCATTCTCGCGAAGGTCGCGCTGACCGTCCTCCTGGCCTGGATCGTCGCGCAGCTCCTGATGATGGCCGCCCCTGCGATCGCCGGCGTGCTCGCGCTCGCATGAGGAGCGGATGATGCCGAGCCAGGTGTGTACCGGGGCGACGCTGCAGTGCTCGTTCGGCGCGGCTCCCGCGACCTTTGCCGCGACGGGGGTCGAGGTGTCGGCGACGGCGGCGGCCGGCGTCGTCAGCGACGTGGCGCCGAGCAATGTTCCGCCGTTCGGGCTCTGCACGTCGCTTGCGAACCCGCAGGTCGCGTCCGCCACCGCCGCGGCATCCGGCGTGCTCACCCCGCAGCCGTGCATGCCCGTGCTCAGTCCGTGGACGCCCGGATCGGCGGAGGCGACGATCGGGGGTGTGCCCGCTCTCGACGACTCGTCGCAGTGCTCGTGCGCATGGGGCGGCGTCGTGACCGTCAGTGCCGCGGGGCAGACGTCCGTGACGCTGGGGTAGACCGGAGGCTCTGTTAACCTGCCGCCCTGAGCGGGCGACGCGGAGGCGATCGATGGGAAGCGAAGCGCTTCACCAGGCGGAGTCCGAGCCGGCACGCGCCGCGAGCCGTCCGGAGCGTGGGCAGGCGGCGGCGACCGGAGGGCGCGCCGGTGTCCTGCGGCCGTCGCAGGTGCCGGTCGCGCGGATGTTCGAACCGGGGCTGGCGTCGGTCAGGCTCCACCCCGAGAGCCCGCGGGCGGGCGGGCGCGTTCACGCCGTGACCGAGGACGACGACGTGTACTTCGCTCCCGGACGCTTCGCGCCCGGAACCGAGCGGGGCGACCGGCTGATCGCGCACGAGCTTGCGCACGTGGCCCAGCAGCGGCGGGCGGGCGCGCCGAGCCCGCTGCTGGCTGCGGAAGCGGACGCCGACGCCGCGGCGCAGGCGGCGGTTCGCGGAGAGCCCGTTCGCACGCGGGCGTCGCTCGCGGCCGGCCCCGCGCACGCCTTCGAGGCGTGGGAGCACCGTCAGCTCGGCGACGCGTACGGAGGCCAGGATCGAAAGATACGGCTCCCGAACGGCGTCGAGCTCACCTACGGGCAGATCGTCGCGCTGTCGGCCGACTTCTACCGCTCGCCGGAGGCGCTGCTCAGGGCGCCGCGCGCGGAGCTCGAGGAGATCCTGCGCGTGATGGCCCGGGAACGCACGCTCGCCGGGGCGTCCGCGACCCACGCGCCGAGCCCGGCCGACGCGAACGCGATCAACGCGGCGTACGAGCTCGCCACGACCGGGCACAGCCGGACGACCGGAGCGTCCGCGCCGACTCTCGGCGGCGACACGGACGTCGCCTCCGGGCCTCACGGCGAGGTCCGCGAGGGCGAGCACGTCGAGAGCGGCGCCCCGGGGGCCCAGGCGAGCTTCCTCGACCTCGCCGCCGCCAACCCGGCCCACTTCTCGCCCGAGAACATCTCCCTCAACTGGATTCCCAAGCATCAGCTCGCGCTCGACCTCGCGCGACGGGCGTGGCAGGCGCGCCATCCCGGCGCGACACCGGCCGCGGTCGTCCCGGGCGCGCACGCGAGCGCTCGCGCCGGCACGCTGCCCGCCGCTGCAGCGACGGCCGCCGGGCTGCCGGCAACCGCCGCAGCGGCCGCCGCCGTCGCAACCGGCCGCGCCGATCCCGCGGCCGCACCGACTCCGGCGGGCCTGGCGAGCGCCGAGTCGACGGCGTCGGCGGCGGAGCAGAACGAGGCTCAGGCGTGGCTGACCGCGGCGTTCGCCGACCACTTCCTGACGGACGCTTTCGCGTCGGGCCATCTCATCTCGGGAAGCACGGGCCGAACGATCTCCCAGACGTTCTTCAACACGAACGACAGCGCGATCACGGGTGCGTGCTGGGCGTGCGCGATGGCCGACGGGATGCAGGCGAGCGACGCCGCGATCGTCGTTCCGATCATCCGGAGAGTCGTTGCGAGCCGCGCGTCGAGCCTCCTGCTCAAGACCGTCCACGACTACTACAACCGCAACGGCGTCGAGGTGCGTAACGCGCTCGGCCAGGTCTGGCGCACCTACGGCGACGCGCACCTCGGAGGCAGCCCGGACACGATCGCCATGGGCGGGCTCGCGAGCAAGGCATCCCGCGACGCGGTGCAGGACGTGCTCTCGACGGGAGGGACGACGCGCGCGCAAGCCGCGCTCGACTACATCCCCGACATGGCCCGGCTGTCGGGCGGCACCTTCGAGCCGATCGCCGCCTTCTCGACCGACCCGCTCGTGTGGAATCCGGTGCTCGCCCGCTCGCTCTCGCCCGACCCGGCAGTGAACGACCTGTACCAGCTGATCAAGGGCAACATCGGCCCGATGGCGCACCTCTACTCCCAGCAGGCGGGACGGTGGGTGCGATCGACCGCCGCCGGCGTGGCGCGAGGCGTGAGCTCCGCGGCCGGCCGGGTGCGCCGCGCGGTCGGCGAGCAGGTGGAAGAGATCGAGAGCGCACCCCGGCGGTTGGAGCAGGAGATCGAACGCCTCTACACCGGCGGCTACCCGTACTGAGCGTCCTCTTCATCGGCGGCACCGGCAACATCTCGGTCGCCGTGACGCGCCTGCTCGCGGAGCGCGGGGTCGACCTTGCGGTGCTCAACCGCGGGCAGAGCGACGTCGTGCTCCCGGACGGGGTGCGGCGCATCCGTGCCGACGTCCGCGACCGCGCGGCCGTCGCCGACGCTGTGCGCGGCGAGGAGTTCGACGTCGTCGTCGACTGGCTCGCGTTCGTGCCGGAGCACGTCGAGCTCGACATCGAGCTGTTCGGCGGCAGGATCTCCCAGTACGTCTTCATCAGCTCGGCGACGGTCTACCGGAAGCCGTCGCCCTTCTTCCCGCTCGTCGAGGAGGCGCCGCTCGGGAACCCCGATTGGGCGTACGCGCGCAACAAGATCGCCTGCGAGGAGCGGCTCTGGCGCGAGCACGAGGAGAAGGGCTTCCCGGTCACGATCGTGCGTCCGTCGCACACGTACGGCGAGACGTGGATTCCGACCGCGCTCGCCGGCCAGGACTACACCGTCGTCGACCGCATGCTCCGCGGCAAGGAGGTGATCGTCCACGACGACGGCGAGTCGCTCTGGACGCTGACGCACAACACCGACTTCGCACTCGCCTTCGCCGGAATCCTCGGCAACGCCGGCGCGGTGGGAGAGAGCTTCCACATCACCTCCGACGAGGCGCTGACGTGGAACCGGATCACGGAGACGGTCGCGGCGGCCGTCGGGATCGTGCCGCGCATCGTGCACGTCCCGTCCGCCTTCATCGCCGCGATCGACCCCGAGCTCGGAGAGGGGCTCCTCGGCGACAAGGCGCACTCGCTCGTCTTCGACAACTCGAAGATCAAGCGCTTCGTCCCCGACTTCGAGGCGGTCGTGCCGTTTGCCGAGGGAGTCGCGCGCTCGCTGGCGTGGTTCGACGGCGACCCGGTGCGGAAGGCCGTCGACGAGGAGCGGAACGCGCTGCTCGACCGGATCGCCGCCGCGTACGAACCCGCCCGGTAGGCCGGCCTCCCGCTTGTGCTGGGGTTGTCCCAGCGGCGACTATGTGGCTGCAGGAGTCGAATCTGTCGATCGTCGGCCGGAGGAGATGAGCGTGGACCCCCCGGATCTCGCCTTGTCGGGGCGTGAGCGTGAGCTTGGCGTCATCGAGGAGCTGTTCGGGCGCGTCGGCGACCGAGGCGGCGCTCTCGTCGTGCGCGGCGAGGCGGGGGTCGGCAAGTCTGCGCTCCTGGACGCGGCCCGGCGCATGGGCGCCGCGCGCGGGATGGCCGTCCTGGCGACGTCGGGTGTCCAGTCGGAGGCGCATCTGCCGTTCGCCGGCCTGCACCAGCTGCTCCTCCCGGCGCTGGCCGGGCTCGATCGCCTGGCGGAGCCGCAGCGCGCGGCGATGCGGGCGGCGTTCGGCATGACCGACGCGGCCGCCGCCGACTTCTTCCTCGTCGCGCTCGCCGCACTCGACCTGCTCTCGGAGCTGGCGGCCGCCTCGCCGCTCGTGCTCGTCATCGAGGATGCCCACTGGCTCGACGCCGGCACGTGCGACGTGCTCGGATTCGTCGCCCGCCGCCTCGAGCTCGAACCCGTCGTGCTCCTGCTCGCGGTGCGCACCGGAGTCGACGCGCGGATCGACGCTGCGGGCATTCCGGTGCTCCGCGTCGAGCCGCTCGAGGAGTCCGCCGCGGCCGCGCTGCTCGAAACGAGCGCCCCGGATCTCTCACCGGAGCTGCGCCGGCGCGTGCTCGCAGAAGCCGCCGGCAACCCGCTCGCGCTCCTCGAGCTGCCGTGTGCGCTCGCGGCCGACGCCGTTGTCTCCCCGGTCGCGCCGCTGCCCCTCACCGAGCGGCTCGAGCAGGCGTTCGCGGCACGGACGTCCGACCTGCCGAGGGCGACGCAGACGCTGCTGCTCGTCGCGGCGCTCGACGACGGCGGCGGCGTACCGGGGATCCTCGACGCCGCGTCGATCCTCGAGGGCCGCGGCGTCGCCGCCGCCGAGCTGGCGGATGCGGCCGCCGCGCGGCTCGTCGCCTTCGAGCCCGGCGGCGTGCGCTTCCGCCACCCGCTGGTCCGCTCGGCGATCTACCACCAGGTGCCCGTGTTCGAACGGCAGGCGGCGCATGCCGCGCTGGCGGCGGTCCACGCCGAGGATCCCGACCGGAGCGTCTGGCATCGCGCCGCGTCGCTCGCAGCACCCGACGACGCCGTGAGCGCGGAGCTCGAGGAGGCAGCCGCGCGAGCGCTTCGGCGCGGCGCGCCCGCGGTGGCAGCTTCGGCGCTCGTCCGCGCTGCGGAGCTCAGCACCGAGATCCGCAGGCGCGGCCGTCTCCTCGTTCGCGCCGGAGAGACCGAGTTCGGTCTCGGGCACGTCGACTTCAGCCTGCGGCTCCTGCGCAGCGCACAGCAGCTCGAGCTCGACCCGCACGAGCGGACGAGGCTGACGTTCCTGCTCGAGATCCTCGACCAGGGCGGCTGGTCCGGGGCGGCGCCCGCCCGGTCGTTCGTGGACGCGGCCGAGGAGCTGGGCGCGACGGGCGACACGGCGGGCGCACTGGAGGCGCTCCGGACCGTGGCGTTGCGCTGCTGGTGGGGGAACCCCGCCGACGAGACGCGGGCGCTGGTCGTCGCAGCCGCCGAGCGCCTTCCTGTCCCGGAGGACAGTGCCGCGCTGATCGCGACCCTCGCGCTCACCGACCCCGTGCGGCGCGGCGCGGTCGTGATCGAGCGCATCGCGGCAACCACGCCGGCGGCAGTCACCGATCCGGCGATCGCGTTCCTGCTCGGCAGTTCCGCGACCGCCGTCTGGGCGCACGACCTCTCCCTTGGGTTCCTCGCCGCGGCCGTCGACGGCTTCCGCGCCCAGGGACGGCTCGGCCTGCTCGCGCAGGCGCTCGTCTCGGAGGCGTGGGCCGCGGTCATGCTCTCGAACGGAGCCCTCGCGGCGCCGGCGGCGGAGGAGGCGGAACGCCTCGGAGCGGAGACCGGCCAGCGGCTCTGGGCGGCGGCGGCCTCGCTGGCCCGCGCGGTCGTCGCCGCCGACCGCGGAGCCACGGCGACCGCGGCGGAGCTCGCCGCGAAGGCCGAGCAGGTGCTCCTGCCGATCGGCGCAAATCCGATGCTGTCGCTCGTGCAGCTCGCGCGCGGGCGCGCGGCGCTCGTGGACGGGCGCTTCACGGACGCGTACGAGCACCTGCGCCGCATCTTCGACCCGGCCGACATCGCCTATCACCCCTTCGTCCGCGGCTGGGTGCTCGCCGATCTCGTCGACGCAGCGACCCATGACGCCGGACGCGTCGAGGAGGCGCTCGCGTTCCTCGCGGAGCTCGAGCCGATCACCGCGGCCACGGGGGCTCCTCTGCTCCGGGCGCAGGTGAGCTACGCGAGGGCGCTGCTGGCTCCCGACGACGAGGCCGAGCCGCTCTTCCGGGCGGCCCTCGCGACCGACCTTGCCACCTGGCCGGGGCTGCGGGCGAGGATGGTGCTCGCGTACGGGATCTGGCTGCGCCGCCGGCGACGCGTCGCGGAGTCGCGGTCGCCGCTCCGGGGAGCGGCCGAGGCATTCGGCGCCCTCGGCTTCTCCGTGCTCGCCGAGCGCGCGCAGCAGGAGCTCCGCGCCTCCGGGGAGACGTCGCGCCGGCGCAGAGTCGACCCGCGCAACGAGCTGACGCCGCAGGAGCTGCAGATCGCCCGCATGGCGGCCGACGGGCTGACCAACAGGGAGATCGGCCAGAAGCTCTACCTCTCCCACCGCACGGTCGGCTCGCACCTGTACCGGATCTTCCCGAAGCTCGGCGTCACCGCGCGCAGCCAGCTCCGCGACGCGGTCGACGAGCTCGTGACCGCGTAATTCAGTCATTCGACCGAAGCGAACGAGCGCCGCTATCGGAGACAGTCGCAGCGCTATGGCCCACATCTCACGTGGCTTCACGGGGCGGCGCCGCACGTCGGTCGACCCGGCACGCGTGCCGCCCGGGCAGTACGTGACGGACGACTTCCCGGTGCTCTCGGCCGGGCCGACGCCGCACGATCCGCTGGAGTCGTGGAGCTTCACGATCCAGCGGCGCGGTCGACGAGCCGCTGTCGTGGACGTGGGACGAGCTGCAGCGCGCTCCCGAGCGAGACGGTCACGGTCGACATCCACTGCGTGACGAAGTGGTCGAAGCTCGACACGGTCTGGACCGGCGTCTCGCTCGACACGCTGCTCGACGGCGTCGAGACGAGCGCCGAGTACGTGCTCGCCTTCAGCGACGGCGGCTACACGACGAACCTGCCGCTCGAGGACCTGCGACCGGCGGCAAGGCGTGGGTCGCCTTCGAATACGACGGCGAGCCGCTCGAGCCGGAGCACGGCGGGCCGGCGCGCCTGCTCGTGCCGCATCTCTACTTCTGGAAGAGCGCCAAGTGGGTGCGCGGCCTCGAGCTGCGCACCGAGGACGAGCCGGGCTTCTGGGAGGGCTACGGCTACCACAACTACGGCGACCCGTGGCAGGAGCAGCGGTACTGGGGCGACTGACCTGGCAGCTGGCCGACGTCGTCGAGCTCGTCGCCGAGACGGCCGCAGGCGAGGAGCATCGTGCTCGAGCCTGCCCGAACTGGCCCGGGCACCGGGCCGGCCAGCACGTCGACGTACGCCTCACCGCCGAGGACGGCTACCAGGCGCAGCGCAGCTACTCGATCGCGTCGGCGCCCGAGGACGAGCACCTCGACGCTCACGGTCGAGCGGCTCGACGACGGCGAGGTCTCGCCGTATCTCGTCGACGAGCTCCGGCCGGGCGACGAGCTCGAGCTGCGCGGCCCGATCGGCGGCTACTTCGTCTGGGAGGAGGCGCTCGGCGGGCCGCTGCTGCTCGTCGCCGGCGGCTCCGGGATCGTGCCGCTGCGCTCGATGCTGCGCCACCGCGCCGCCGATCGAGAGCACGGTGCCGGTGCGGCTGCTCTATTCGGCACGGACGCTGGACGACGTGATCTACCGCGACGAGCTCGCGCGCCTCGCCGCCTACGACGAGGTCGACATCCGCTTCGCGCTCACCCGCGAGTGGCCGGAGGGCTGGCGGGGCTACCGGCGCCGGATCGACCCGGAGATCCTCGACGAGGTGGCCTGGCCGCCGGTCGAACGGCCGCTCGTGTACGTCTGCGGCCCGACGGCGTTCGTCGAGACCGCCGCGAGCACGCTCGTCGAGCTCGGCCATGCACCGGACCGGATCAGGACAGAGCGCTTCGGCGCGACAGGAGGCTGAGAGCGATGACGGAGCCCGTCTGCACGCACCTCGACCAGATCCACGTGACCGCGCTGCCGGCGTCGATCGCGGGCTGCGAGGAATGCCTGAAGATCGGCGGCCGCTGGGTGCACCTGCGCATGTGCATGAGCTGCGGCAAGATCGGCTGCTGCGACTCCTCGCCCAACCGGCACGCGCGGAAGCATGCCGCGGAGTCCGGTCACGCGATCGCGCGCTCCGCCGAGCCGGGCGAGGACTGGAGCTGGTGTTTCGTCGACGAGGTCGCGTTCGTCGTCGCCGGGGAGGGAGCGGGATGAGCGAGGGCCTGGACGGAAACGCTGCCGCCGGCCTGCTCCACGACGTCTTCGGCGCCGAGATGACGACCGCGATCGGCGACTGCGGCAGCTGCGGTGCGCACGGGCCGCTGGCCGAGACAGAGGTCTACGTGCGCGCGCCCGGAGCGGTCGTCCGCTGCCGCGTGTGCGGCAGCGCGCAGATGGTGTTCGTCACCGTGCGCGGCACGACGTGTGTCGACCTGCGCGGACTCGCCGGCCTCCGTTAGTAGGAGAGCGCGGCGCGGGCGAGGTGCTCGTGGACGAGCCGGACGGCCATCGACCCCTCTCCGACTGCTGACGCGACGCGCTTGACCGAGCCGCTGCGCGCGTCGCCGACGGCGAAGACGCCGGGGCGGCTCGTCTCGAGCGGCAGCCGCGCCCGCCGCACGGGCTCGTCCGGGTCGTCGGCGACGTCGGCGCCCGTGAGGATGAATCCGGCCCGGTCCATCGCGAGCGAGCCGGCGAGCCAGTCGGTGTGGGGATCGGCGCCGATCAGGACGAAGAGGGCGCCCACGTCGAGGCGGCGGTGCGAGTCGTCGAGGCGGTCGAGGATCGTCACCCCGTCCAGCCGGCCGTCCCCGTGCAGCTCGGCGACCTCCGTCTGCGCGAGCAGCTCGATGCGCTCGTCGCGCGCGATCTCGTCGATCAGGTAGCGGGACATCGTCTCGGTGAGATCCGGCCGGCGCACGATCAGCGAGACCCGGCTCGTCTCGCCGGCGAGGAAGAGCGCCGCCTGGCCCGCCGAGTTGCCGCCACCGACCACCGCGACGGCGCTGCCCGCGCACATGCGCGCCTCGGCGAGCGTCGCGGCGTAGTAGACGCCGAAGCCCTCGAGCTCCTCGAGCCGCTCGAGCGGCAGGCGCCGGTAGCTGGCGCCGGTCGCGACGATCACCGCCCGCGCGACCACCTCGTCCCCGTCCGAGAGCCTGACGAGGTGCAGGCCGTCCCGCTGCTCGAGCGCGACCGCCTCGCACGGGAAGGTGAGGCGCGCCTCGAACTTCTCCGCCTGGATCGCGGCCCTGGCGGTGAGCTCCGCGCCCGATACGCCTGCCGGAAAGCCGAGGTAGTTCTCGATCCGCGACGACGTCCCGGCCTGCCCTCCGATCGCGCCGCTCTCGATCACGAGCGTGGACAGCCCCTCGGACGCGCCGTAGACGGCGGCGGCCAATCCGGCCGGGCCGCCGCCGATGACGAGCAGGTCGTAGACGTCGCGATGATCGGGCGAGGGTACGAAGCCGAGCAGGCGCGCGAACTCCTGGTTCGTCGGCCTGTTGAACACGTGCTCGCCGATCAGGACGACCGGCATTTCGTCCGGTGTGACCTTCAGGTCGCGCAGCAGCGCTTCGACGTCCGGGTCGCTCTCGACGTCGATCCACGCGTGCGGCAGGCGATTCCGGGCGGCGAAGTCGAGCAGGCGCCGCATGTCCGGCGAGAAGCGCGAGCCGATGATCCGCGCGCCGACGTTCTGGCCGATCAAGAGCGCTCGGCGGCTGAGCAGGGCGCCGAGGACGACGTTGCTCAGCGTGGCCTCGCTCGCGATCAGCGTACGAAGGTCGTGGAGCGGCACGATCAGAACGCGACCGGCCTCGCGTGCGACGCAGGTGAAGAGCGTCGGCTGTCCCGAGATCGCGTTGAACTCGCCGAGGAAGCTGCGCGCGCCGTGCTCGACGATCAGGCGCTCGTCCGGCCGTCCGTGGTCGTCGATGATCGCGACACGCCCGTCGAGGACGACGAAGAAGTCGGTCGTCGGTTCTCCGGGCCGGAAGAGGATCTCGCCGGCCTCGAACGTCCGCTCCTGCCCGAAGCGCCGCAGGAGCTCGACCTGCTCGTCCGTCAGCAGCGGAAACGCGGCGCTGCGCTTGCCCCCGCCGAAGTCGATCTGCGACGTCACGCCGGCGCCGGCTCTCGCCGCGGGAGCATTCCGCCCAGCGGGCCTCGTGCACGCCCGGCGATCGCCCGGGCCGGGCCGACGAGCCCGTCCTGCAGGCGGCGGGCGGCGTCGAGGTGGTCGCCGGTCCAGATGATCCGTACGGCGACCGCGCTCGCGCGGCCGTCCTCGTCGCGGAGATCGCGCCGGACGGCGTCGACGAGGCGGCCGGCCGCGGCTCCGTCGCGCGCGAGCGGATCGGGTACGTCGCCGGCGGCGGTGAGGGCACCCGCGAACCGCTCGTACCAGCCGGTGACGGCCCCTGAGCCCGCGAGCAGCTGCAGGCGCGCGTCCGCCCGGTCGCCCCCCGAGCTGCCGTCGTCGCCCCGCCAGAGATCCAGCACCGCGTCGGCCGCCAGGCGCAGCCCGGCGACGCCGGTGACGAGGCCGGTCACCTCGGATAGCGGCACCGGCTTCGCGCCGCGTTCGGCCAGATAGCCTCGGAACGCGTCGTCGAGACGCCGCGCCGCCGCCGCCGCGCGGATCGCCTCGTCCGCCGGCGGGGGCCGCCACGGCGTGCCGTGGTCGCAGCAGGCGAGCCCGAACTCCACCGCCGCGGCCAGGTAGCGGGCGCTGTCGCCGTACGCCTCCGAGAGCGCCCGGCCGAGCGCGGCGGCCGCACCCCGCGGCCAGAAGAGCACGCCGACGGCGACGCTGACGGCGCAGCCGATGGCGACGTCCTCGACGCGCACGAGGCCGACACGCCAGCCGGCCGGCTGGAGGATGTTGAAGAGGATGACGAGTGCCAGCGTGAACGCGGCCTGCCCTGCGGCGAACGAGATCGCCGCCGGCGCGAACCCGGCGAAGAGGACCGCAGGCGGCAGCAGGAGCCAGAGCAGTGTCGTGTTGGTGCCGATCACCGCGAGCAGGCCGGCGCCGGCGACGAACCCGACCACCGTCCCGAGCAGGCCGCGGAGGACGTTCTGGCCGATGCTCAGCGCGTTCGAGCGCAGGACGGAAAGCGCGCCGAGCACCACCCAGAACGAGTGCTGCACGCCCGACAGGTCGGCGACGAGCACGGCGAGGCGCGAGGCCGATCGCTCCGCGGACGCTGTTGTGCAGCCACACCGAGTTGCGCGCGACGTGCGCCGCCGCCCGTTCCTGCGCTGCCGACAGCGTCGGGCGGCAGGCCGACGGGCCGGCGGCCGAGGAAGCGCTCGATCCAGCTCCGCCGCTCGGCCGCGGCGGTCAGCGCGATGTTGGAGGCGATCTGCGAGACGGCGAAGCTCAGCTCCTGCGCCCGGAAGCTCGGGTCGAGGGCGGTGACGAGGCTCTCGACCCGCCGCTCGTCCGCCGCGACCGTGTGCTCGGCCGGGAGGTCGACGGTCGTGTTCCTCTCCAGCGCGTCGAGGGCTCCGCGGAGCTCGGCCAGCGCAGCCTCGAGCGCATCGGGGCGCCCGCCGGTCTCGTCGAGCAGCTCGGCGCCGCGCTCGAGCACCGAGGCGGCCCTCGCCTTGACCGCGCACGCGGCGCGATTGCCGGCAGCTCCGGCCGGATGCGGCGGCGCCTGGACGACGATCCCGTTCAGCCAGCCCAGCTCGTCGACGAGGCGCACGACGGTTCTCGCGGAGGTGCTCAGGCCGGTGGGGCGGTACGGGGTGGCGAAGAACGTCCGGTGCACCGCAGTGACGGCCGCCTCCGACCGTGCGACCACCTCGTCGAGCTCGGCCCGGGAGGGGCCGGCTTCGCCCTCGAGCGCGAAGGCGACCTCGGCGCGCAGCCGCGCGGCCAGCTCCCGGCAGGCGACGATCGCCGCCTGGCGCAAGGGATTCCGGACGGGGGCCGGCCAGAGCAGCGCGATCGCGGCGAGCGCCGCCCCCGAGGCCAGGCCCCAGCCGGCCAGGCGGTCGGGGATCGAGGACGCCGGCCCCGGCAGCGAGACCGGGAGGATGAACACGAGGAGCAGCGCCGGTGTCGCGCCGGCGAGGACGGAGCTGACGACGCCTGCGAAGAGCACGGCGAAGCCGACGAGCGCCATCGCGGCTGCGGCCGGCCAGGCGGAACGCGAGGCGAGCGTTCCGAGAGAGACAGAGACGGCGCCGGCGGCCGCGAGCGCGACGTGCGCCTGCAGCCGGTTGCGCATCGGGCCGCCGAACTCGACGAGCAGCAGCAGGCGAACGACCCGAACGCCGCGAAGGTCGCGACCGTCGGATTGGCGATCACCTGCGAGCCGAGCGCGAACATGCCCGGCATCACGACGGCGGCGCGCCCCGCACGGCGCAGGGCCGAAAGCCCCGGATCGTGCGCCCGAAGCCACTGCAGAGGACGTGTCCGCACCTCTCCCACCCGCGGGCTACCGGTCGAGCCTCGCGGCCTCGAAGTCGAGGTCGCGCTGGACTCGCTGCAGGACGTTGTCGTCGATGACGCGGCCGTTCCGAAGCGTAAGCAGCATCGCGTGCTCTGCGTCGAGGAGCTCGCGCATGACGCCCTGGTAGGCGGCCGACTGCTCCTCGATCGCGCCGTCGTCGCCGTCGTCGAGTCGGGCCCGGAAGCGGTCGCGCCGGAAGCCGAGCGCGCCGCGGAGACGCTCGGCGGTGTCTGCGGCGGACCGCGCCGTCCTCGACGAGCTCCTCCAGCCGCACGAGCGCGGCCTCGGCCGCCTTGATCCGAGCCTTCGCGTCCTCGCGCTCGGCGCTCCCGTCGTCGCTGCATCGCGAGCACGCGGATCAGGACCGGCAGGGTCAGTCCCTGGACGACGAGCGTCGCGACGATGACGGCGAACGTGAGGAAGACGATCAGCCCTCGGTCGGGGAAGCCGTTCGGCAGTGCGAGGGCGGCGACGAGAGAGACCGCCCCGCGGATCCCGACCCAGGAGAGCAGCGCGGGCCACTGCCAGGGCGGATACGGGTCGCGCTCGCGGAGCGACGGGAAGGCCCAGCGTGGGAGGTAGGCGATAACCGGCACCCAGACGATCCGCACGACGATCACCGTTACGGAGACGAGGGCGGCGTAGGCGGTGAGCCTGGGCGAGGACGTGCCCGAGAGCGACGTCGACGATCCGTCGCAGCTGCAGGCCGACGAGCACGAACAGGAGCGCGTTGACGATGAAGACGAGGATCTCCCAGAACGCGTCGCCGGACGAGCCGCGTCCGCTCGGTCGTGAGCTCCGGCGTGTGCCAGCCCATGTACACGCCGATCGTCACCGCTGCCAGCACGCCGGAGACGCCGGCGGCGGCCGCCGGCAGGTAGGCGAGGTAGCCGCTGAGCACGGCGATCGCGACCTCGATCGGCGGATCGTCGACGCGGCGGCGCACCTGCCGCACGACGCAGCCGACGGCGAGCCCGATCGCGATCCCGCCGACGACGTTCAGCACGATCCGCCCCGACGTGTCGAGCAGCGAGAACGTTCCGCCGACCGCGGCGCCGACAGCCGCCTTGTAGAGCACGAGCGCGCGTGCCGTCGTTGACGAGGCTCTCGCCCTCGATGATCGAGACGATCCGCCGCGGCGCGCCGACGCGCGACGTGATCTCGGTCGCAGCGAGCGCGTCGGTCGGCGAGACGATCGCGCCGAAGCGCGAACGCGACCGCCCACGGCAGGCCGATCCACTCGTGCGCGACGATCGCGACCGCCGCCATCGTCGTCGCCACCAGGCCGAAGGCGAGCAGCGCGATCGGACGCTTGTTCGCGCGCAGGTCGCGGAGCGAGGTGAAGAAGGCGCCGGAGTAGAGGAGCGGCGGCAGCACCGCCACGAGCACGATGTCCGGCGGCAGCGCGACAGGCGGCAGCCCCGGGATGAAGCTCATCACGACGCCGCCGAGCACGAGCAGGATCGGCAGCGGCAGCCGCAGCGCCGGCGCGAGCATCGAGCAGCGCGCCGAGCGCGACGAGCAGCGCGAGGAGCTGGAGGTCCTGGTGCGCGCCGAAGTGCATGCCCCGATCTTCCCCGCGCCGGTCGCCGCCGGGCTTCGGTCAGATGACCGAACTTCAGTCACATGACAGAGGCCGCCGGCGCGCCCGCCGGCGCAGTATCCCGGAGACTGGACCCGGCCACTCCCGAGGAGAGCGACATGGACGTGAGACGATGGGTCGCGGTCGGTGCGGTCGCCTGCGCTGCCGCACCGGCGGCGGTGAGCGCAGCCCCGGGAGCCGTCGCTGCGAGCTGCCAGACGTCGGGGCTCGTCGTCTGGGTCGACACGCAGGGCAACGCCACCGCCGGCAGCGTCTACTACGCGCTCAAGTTCACGAACCAGTCCGGGCATGCGTGCACCCTGAGGGGGTTTCCCGGGGTGTCCGCCGTCGACCTTCGCGGTCACGCGCTCGGGAGCGCAGGCGGCCGGAGTCCCTCCACGGTGCGCACGGTCAGCCTGGCGAACGGGGCGACCGCGAGCGCGGTGCTGCGGGTCGCCGTCGCGGGCAACTTCCCCGCCTCCGCATGCCACCGGGTCGCCGGCGCCGGCGTGCGCGTCTACCCGCCGAACCAGACCGCGTCGAAGGTCGTGCCGCTTCCGTTCGAGGCGTGCTCGCGCACGGGCCCCGTCTACCTGAGCGTGAAGGCGGTGGCGCCGTGAGCGGCAGTCACGAGCGCAAGTACCTGGTGCTGACGGCGATGATCTTCGCCGTCGCGATGATGTCCGTCGACCAGACGATCATCGCGATCGCCATTCCAACCATCCAGCACGGCCTCTCGCTGCCGGCGACGGGCTCGCAGTGAGTGATCAACGCTGGGATGAGCGACGCGCGGGAGTGGTGACGAAGGCGAGCCCCCGGTCGGTGGCCGACACCGTGTCGCGCCTCTCGGAGGTGGTCGCGGCGAAGGGGTTGAAGCTCTTCGCGGTGATCGACCACAGCGGCGAGGCCGAAGCGGCCGGGCTGGAGCTGCGGGAGACGAAGGTGGTGATCTTCGGCAGTCCCCTGGCGGGAACGCCGGTGATGGCGGCCGCGCCGCTCGCGGCGCTCGACCTGCCGCTCAAGATCCTCGTCTGGGCGGACGGAAGCAGGACGAAGGTCAGCTACACGGCGCCGCCCGAGCTCGCCGCCCGCTACGGCCTCGGCGAGGAGCTGGCAGGCAGGCTCGCGGGGATCGAGGCCGTGGCCGACGCCGCGATCGCCGGCTAGGCCAGCTGCGCTTCGGCGAGCCGCGTGCCTTCGACGCGGGCCTTGATCTTCGCGAAGGCGGTCGCGCGCGCGGTCGAGGTGTCGTCGGCGAAGGGGGCGAACCCGCAGTCGTCGGTCGTCCCGAGCTGCTCGAGCGGGATGTACTCGGCCGCCTCGAGCACGTGGTCGCGCACCTGCTCGGGCGTCTCGACCGCCGGGTCGATCGGGTCGGTGACGCCGACGAAGATCCGCTGGCCCGGCCTGAGATTGGCGCGGATCGTCTCGAGCACGGCGGGCCGGTCGGCCTCGCCCGCGAGCTCGAGGTAGAACCTGCCCGCATCGAGCCCGAGCAGCCCCGGCAGGAGCCCGGCGTAGTCGACGTCGGCGCTGTGCGTCGAGTCGTGGTCGCCTCCCGGGCAGCTGTGCACACCGATCCGCTGCCGCTCCTCGGCGCTGAAGCGGCCGATGACGGCGTTGTTCAGGTCGAGGAACTGGCGCAGAAGCCCGCCCGAGGGATCGAGTTTCAGCGACAGCCGTCCCTCGGTGAAGTCGATCTGAACGCTGTCGGCGCCGCGCTCCAGCGAGCGCCTGATGTCCGCCTCCGCCTCGTCGATCAGGTCGGCGACGAACTGGTCGCGGGAGTAGCCGTCGATGCCGCCGGCGGGATAGAGCAAGCTGAGCGCCGAGGCCGAGATCACCGCCTGCTTGACCGGCCGCGTCGCGTAGCGCTGTGCGTGCTCGAGGTACGAGTCGGCGTGGGTCTGGTAGCGGAACGGCCCGGCGGTGAGGGAGGGGAGCTGCCGCGTGTGCCCGTCCGCGAAGGGGATGACGACGCCGTCGGCGCTCAGGGTCGCGAGCCCGTGGATCGGGTAGGTGACGAAGCTCGGCTTGAGCTGCTCCCCGTCGGTGATCACGGGCGAGCCGGTGGCCTCGAGCTCGCCGATCGTCTGCTCGAGCGCCCGCTCGAACAGTGCGCCCAGCTCGTCGTCGGAGACGCGCCCCTCCGCGGCGCCGCGCATGCCCTCGATCAGCTCGGGCGGCCTGGGGACGCTGCCGATCGGCTCGGTCGGGATCGTCACGACCCCATGCTCTCGGACGGATCACCGCCTCGTCAAGCGCCGGCTCAGGGGACGGGGCGGCTCGCGAGCTCGTGGACGCGGTCCGCGGCGCCCTGCGTGATCGGGTCGCCGTGCCCGACGCCGACGATGCTCGCGTCGAGGGAGGCCAGCCGCTGGAGCGTCGCGTGATGCTGCGGCCTGTTCAGGTTGAACGAGTGCCAGCCCGGGCAGAGCTCCGGCCAGGTCGCGACCGCGTCCCCGACGATCAGGAACTTCCGCTCCGGCCAGGAGAACGCGAGGTGCCCCGGCGAATGCCCGGCGGCATGGAGCACCTGCAGCGGCCCGAGCGCGTCGCCTTCGTCGAGGAGCTCGTCGACGGGGCAGGAGACGTGCTTCGGCAGGTCGAGCCAGAGCCCCAGCTGGTACGGGATCAGCCTCGCCGTCTGCCTCGGCCAGATGCTCACCGCCTGCGCGCGGCGGTCGCCGGCGACGATGTCGGCCTCCCACTCGTGCGCGTAGACGGTTGCGCCGCTCGCGCGCTTCAGCGCGGCCAGGCCGCCGAGGTGCGAGCGATGCGCGTGCGTGACTCCGATCCGCTTCAGGTCGGTCGGCTTGCGGCCGAGCCCGCGGATCGCCTCGAGCACGAGCCGCCCGTCGTTCTCGAACAGCGTGTCGACGAGCGTGAGCTCGCCGCCGTCCTCGATCAGGAAGGCGTGCACGTGCCCGCCCCTGCCGTGGCCCAGGCTGTGGATCCCTGGAGCGAGCTCGGTCACTGCGCGGCCGTACCTGCGCGCCGCCAGGGAGCGAAGGGATTCGCCACGCCTTGCAGCGCCGCTTCGAGCTCGGGGAAGTGGCGGAGGAGCAGCGTCCGCATCGAGTTGCCCTCGACCCAGTCGATGCCTTCCTTCGTGTACACCTCGGGCCGGAAGTCGGTGGTGAAGAAGCGGTCGCTCTCGAGTCGCCGCGACGCCATCAGGATGAAGATGCGGAAGGCGGTGTCGCTGAAGCCGAACCCCTTCGGCTTCCGCTCTGCGTACATGCCGATCATCGCGTCCACCTGCTCCGGGTCGCTGTACATCCGCCGCAGGTCGGCGGCGTGCTCGGGGGTGTCGGCCATCTCCTCGAACGTGTCGTACGCCTTCAGGTGCAGCAGCCGGCGGAACTCGTTGTACCGCGGCACGCCGCGCTCGCGCACGCGGAGGACGTCGATCGAGGCGAGATCGATCAACTCGCCGTCTGCGCGGTCGAAGTGCTGGAGGTAGCGCGGGTAGTTGTGCAGCGTGATCGCACCCGGGTGCGACGTCCCGAACGAGTAGAGGACGTCTCCCATCGACATCTCCGTCAGCCGGTCGCGCACCTGCAGCACGCTGACCTCCGGGAGGGTGCGCTGCTGGAGCGTCTTGTCGTCGACGGCCGAGCGGAAGTCGAAGTCGTCCGGGATGAGCGGATGCATGCGGTAGACGGCGACGAACTCCTCCGTGAGCTGGTAGGCGACACCGTGGAGGTCGGTCGGCGAGCCGGGGATGCCGCGGATCACCTCGTTCTTGGTGAACCTGCCGAGGAGCTTGTCCAGGTGCTCGCCCTCGAGGCCCCACCAGTTCGTGCGCAGCGCCTTCACCGTCGTCGGGTGGGCGATGATCGCCGGCGTCCAGTCGACCGTATGGATCTTTGCCATCAGCGCCGCCACGACGAGCCGCGCCTTGTCGTAGAGCTCGTCGTCCGACAGCTCGGGATGTGTCGCGTGCAGGTGGTCGCAGATGACGTTGTGCTCGCGCATGAAGAGCGAGTGCAGGAGTGCCAGCCCGATCCAGAAGTTGCCCGCGACGCCGGTCAGGTCGACGTGCGACTCGATGTCCTGCGGGATGAGCCCACGGTCGTCGAGCCGCAGCTTGCCGAGCGCGCCGGTGCGGAGCGCCTTGGCGAACGCGGGGTCGCTCCCGTAGATCTGGGAGGCGTCCCACCAGTGGGTGTCGCCGGTGACGAAGGTGGGCGGCCCGTCGGCGTCCGCGCTCGGGTCGCGGCGCGTGCGCTGGATCTGCATGGGGTGCGCCGGCCATGGGTCGTCCGCCTCGAGCGGCACGAGCCACGGGTTCTCCGCCTCGTTCTTGCCGTGGCTGAACCAGTCATGCACCTCGAACTGGATCCACGCGCCGGCGAGCAGGTTGAGCGTCGTCGCCGGGATGAACTCCTTGCGCGTCAGCAGCTCGCGGCTGATGAGCCGCGGGTTCGGCTCCAGCGGGTCCTTCTCGCGCACCGTGTACTCGAACGGGACGTTGCGCCCGAAGCGGCTGCCGAGGCTGCCCATCAGCGGGTCGTCGAGGTTGTTGAACGTGCCGTCGAGCGTCCGCGCGGTCAGGTGGCGCGGGTGATCGGAGATGTCGGGCTTGTCGAGCGGCCCGCGGCCGGTGTCGAACAGGTTCTTCTTGCGGAGGATGTTCCGCAGGCCGATGAGGACGAGCAGCGCGACCGGCAGTGGCAGCTTGTCCCAGCCGATGCGCCGGTCGATCGCCTCGGCTGCGCTGTCGTACCACGAAGAAGGCCAACCGGACACGCGTGCTCCTCTCGGGCGTTGCCTGACGGCCAGGCGGGCCGAGCGCCCCGGCACGGCGACTTAACCACGCGGCTTCCCGTCCAGTCAACGCCGCAGCGGCGGCACCTTGCGGTGCGCCCGGCCGTGGCGTCATAGTCGTCCTGCCGCGCACGTCGTGCCGGCTGCGACCAAGGGGAGGCAGGCAAATGACTCGATCGGCCGTGCGCATGCACGCCGCCAGGCTCGCGCTGGTGGCCACGTTGGGGCTGCTCGCCGCGACTGCGGGCTCGGGGACCGCGCGGGCGGCGGCGGGCTGCGGCGTCTTCACCGCCGCCGGACATCCGTGGATCGTCGTCGCGAACGGCGTCTCGTGTGCGCAGGCCAAGCAGGTCGTGCGCAAGCTCGCGGCGAAGACGGTGGCGCTGCGAAGCGGCACGACCAGCGTGGTGCCGAGCCCGCTCAGGGGCTTCGTCTGCCTCCTCTCGAACCGCGCCAAGCCCGGCGGCAGCTGCAGCACGGCGGGGGCGGCGAAGAGCATCCTCTGGCTCTCGGCGCGCTGATCCCCGGGCCGCGTAGTCTGCGCCCGAGCACATGTCCGTTCTCGGTGTCATCTTCTCGCCGAGCGAGGTCGCAGCGTGGAAGGAGAGCGCTCCGGTCGACGGGGCTCCATTTCCGGCCGCGGCGCGCGCGTCGTCCGAGTACCTGACGCACGGCGAGCGGCTGCTCCGGCGCCTGCCCGCCCGCCGCGAAAGGAGCGAGGCCGAGACCGAGGCGGCTGCCCACCTGGCGGGCGCCCTCGACGCCGAGCGCTCTCGGTTCATGCGCGCGCACACGGCCGAGGTCTACGGGGCGCTCACGGGCGACCTGGGCCGGGCGATTCGCGACGAGGAGCTCGTCTACGCGGCGGCCGAGCGCTTCCCGGGGCTCGTCCCCTCGCGCGCGGACATGGCCGGCGAGCGCGGGCGGGCGCTTCCCGACAAGGAGGGGATCGAGATCGCGCAGGGGCTCTTCCTCTCCTTCGTGCTCGCCGACCCGCGCTGTGGTGCGCACCTCGTCTGGTCGATGCTGCGCCCGACCGCGGAGGCGTTCGAGCGGCTCGACGACTTCCGCTCGACCGGCGTCGCCGACCTCGGCCGAGCTCATGTCGAGCGTCGTGGAAACGCCGCCTATGTCGAGATCCGGAACGAGCGCCACCTCAACGCGGAGGACTGCGACACGCTCCCGGCCACCGAGGTCGCCGTCGACCTCGCACTGCTCGACCCCGAGGTGGAGGTGGGGGTGTTCCGCGGCGCCGTCGTCGATCACCCGCGCTACGCTGGCACGCGCGTCTTCGGCGCGGGGCTCAACCTCACCCACCTCTACCACGGTCGCATTGACTTCCTCTTCTTCGTCACGCGCGACCTCGGCTACGTCAACAAGCTCTTCCGGGGGCTGAGCGCCGGCGAGCACCGGCCCGGCGAACCCGAGGAGACGACCGAGAAGCTCTGGATCGCGGCGGTCGAGGCGTTCGCGATCGGCGGCGCGTGCCAGATCCTGCACACGGTCGACCACGTGATCGCGACGCGGGGCGCCCGGCTGTACCTGCCCGCGCGGAAGGAGGGCATCCTCCCGGGCGCGTCCAACCTTCGGCTCCCGCGCTCGATCGGGGACCGGCTGGCACGGCAGGCCATCCTCTCCGGTCTCGAGTTCGAGGCCGGAACGCCGCAGGGCGACCTGTTGTGCGATGAAGTGATCGACTCGGCAGAGGAGATGGACGGCGCGGTGGCGCGGCGCGTCGAGGCGCTGACGAGCTCGGGCCTCGTGAACGCGGCGGGTAACCGGCGCGCGCTGCGGGTCGGAGCGGAGCCGCTCGACCTGTTCCGGCAGTACATGGCGACGTTCTGCCGCGAGCAGGCGTACTGCCATCTCAGCCCGGCGCTCGTGCGCAACCTCGAGCAGAACTGGAACGCGCACGAGCGCCGCCTCTGAGACCGCGATCTGGAGCCCTGCGGAGCGGCTGCCGCGAGCGGAGCTGTGCGAGTTGCAGCTTTCGCGGCTGCGGGCCACGTTCGAGCTCGACGTCGACTCGCTCGAACAGGTGGCCCGGCTGCCGTTCACCGACAAGTCGCGGCTCCGGGAGGCCTTCCCGTTCGGGCTGCTGCGCGTGCCCGTCACGGCGCTCGCCCGCATCCACGCGTCGAGCGGGACGCACGGCAAGCCGACGGTGGTCGGCTACACGCCCGCCGACCTCGAGGCGTGGACCGAGCTGATGGCCCGCTGCATGACGCTGGCGGGCGTGCGGGCGGGGATGCTCGTCCACAACGCCAATACCTACGGCCTCTTCACCGGCGGCCACGGCTTCCATCAGGGCGCGGAGCGGATCGGGGCGCCAGTCCTGCCCGTGTCCGGCGGCTTCACCGTGCGGCAGGCGATGCTCCTCCACGACCTTGGCGCGCAGGTGCTCGTCTCGACGCCGTCGTACGCGCTCGTGATCGCGCAGGCCGTGCGCGATGCCGGGATCGAACCGGCGTCGCTGAAGCTCGAGCTCGGGTTGTTCGGAGGAGAGCCCTGGACCGACGAGCTGCGCGAGGAGATCGAGCGCGAGCTTCCGGGTCTGCGCGCGGTGAGCTTCTACGGCTTGTCCGAGATGTGCGGGCCCGGTGTCGCCGCAGAGTGCCTGGACGTCCGTGACGGGCTCCACGTGCACGAGGATCACTTCCTCGTCGAGGTGGTCGACCCGGAGTCCGGCGCACCGCTCGACGAGGGCGTCGAGGGCGAGCTCGTGTTCACGACCCTCGTCAAGGAGGCGATGCCGCTGCTGCGCTATCGCACCGGCGACATCGGCTCGCTGACGCTGGAGCCCTGCGCGTGCGGCCGCACGAGTGCGCGCATCCGCGGGCTGCGAGGGCGGCGCGACGACATGATCACCGTGCGCGGTGTCAACCTCTTCCCTTCGAACGTCGAGCATCTGCTGCTCTCCGTCCCCGACGTGGCGCCGCACTACCAGCTCGTCGTCGAGCGCTCCGGGATGCTTGACGAGCTGACCGTTCAGTGCGAGCCCGTGTCCGCGGCGGTCGACGTCGCGGCTCTGCGGTCGGCCGCCGAAACAGTCCTGCGCGAGCACACGGGGATCCGGATCGAGGTCGAGGTGCTGGCGCCGGGAGAGGTGCCGCGCAGTGAGGGCAAGGCGGTGCGTGTCGTGGACCGGCGCTGAGAGGCCGGCGGCCATGCCGTTGCTGTTGCACGACCCGGTCGCACACTGGCTCGTTGTCGCGGCGGCTGCCGCCGTTGCGTCCGGCGAGGTCGCGGTCACCTATGTCGGCCGCGCCCGCGACGGGGAGCGGCGTCTACTCGGCAGCCTGAGCGACTCGCTGCTCCTGTACACCCGCGGCCGCGGCGCCGCGATCCGGCAGGACCGCGGGACGAGGCTGGCCGTCGCCCTCGCCGTGTACGTCGCGATCGCCTCGGCCCTTGCGGTCGCGAGGATTCCCGATCTCCGCGCCGGCGCGAACGACTGGTTGACGCTCGGCCTCGGGCTCGCCGTCGCCCTCGCAGGCGCTGCGCTTCGCGACTGGGCGATCGTCAGCCTGGGCCGGTACTTCCGCCGCGAGGTGACGATCGAGCCGGGGCAGCGGATCGTTCGCCGCGGCCCGTACCGCCTGCTGCGCCACCCTTCGTATGCCGGTCTCCTGCTCATCTTCACCGGCTTCGGGCTGACGTTCGGCAGCTGGGCCAGCGCGGCCGTCGCGCTGCTGATCGTCTTCGCCGGGATGCTGCCGCGCATCCGGGTCGAGGAACGCGCGCTTGCGCACGCGTTCGGCGCGGACTACGCGGAGTACGCGAGCTCGACGGCGCGCCTGATCCCGCACATCTGGTAGGCGCGCACGGGTCGCCGGCGGTGAGAACTCGTATAGTGGCATCGCCGCGCTTGACACATCTCATCGGGCGAGGATAACGTCATACTGTTCGTACAACAGGTGGCCGCGGAGGACGATTCTGAGTAGCGAGTTCCCGGACGTCGTGATCGACCGTACGTCGCCGGTTCCCTTCTACTTCCAGCTGGCTGAGCTCCTCGAGCAGGAGATCGCAAGCGGCCGCTGGGCGCCGGGTATGCGGATTCCCTCCGAACCGGGGTTCTGCGACCGGTACGGCCTCTCGCGGACCACCGTCCGTCAGGCGCTGACTCGCCTCGAGCAGGAAGGCCTGATCACGCGCGACAAGGGTCGCGGCACGTTCGTCGGGAGCTCAAAGCCACGCTCATGGTTGATCCAGACGACCGAGGGCTTCTTTCACGAGGAGTTCGTCCGGACCGGCCACCGCGTCACATCGCGCATCCTCCAGCTCGAGCGAACTGCGCTCCCGAGCTGGGCGTGCGATGCCCTCGGCGTACCGCTCGGCAGTGAAGGCGTGCTGGTCGAGCGGGTCCGCGCCGTCGACGGGCTCGTCGCGCTCTACGTCATCAACTGCCTACCCGCGTCGGTGGCAGAGGTTGTCCTGAGTCTGGACGCGGACGAGTCGCTCTACCAGTTGCTCGCCGTGAAGGGCGGCGTGAAGGTGATCGGCGGTCGGCGGACGGCGGAGGCGGTAATCGCCGGCGACCGTCTCGCCGAACTCCTCGAGGTTCGTCCCGCAGACGCGCTTGCCTACATCGAATCGGTCTCGTGGGAAGTCGACGGGCGACCGGTGGATTGCTATCGAGCATGGCTCCGCACGGATCGGATGCGCATCGATTTCGGCGTCTCGGCACAACAGCAGGAAGGTGTGCAACTTCCGGATGTCGTAGCCGTCGACCTGGCCCGGTAATCCCGACGGTTCGATCCGAGCGCCTGCGGCGCGGCTGCTGAAGCCGCTCTCGCGGGCGAATTCCGTGCGGCCGCGGCGTGCCGCGCCGCTATCAAGACTCAACGTTGTCCTGTACGTACGAAGGTCTTGACTAGGCGAGTCTGACCAGTCAAGATCGGCGTCCTGTTACTACGTCATGTCGTCTTGTCGGTCGAACTTTGGAGCGTTCGGTTGGTCACTGGCATAGATCGTTCCCGCGTTGCGGAACTCTCGATCAGAGGGCGAAGTGGACGCTGAGCCGACGGACAGGCTGCGCGCGGATGGCACCGCGGCACCGTTGGTGGAGCTCCGCGGGATCACGAAGCTCTTCGGCGCCGTCGCTGCGCTGAGGGGGGTCGACTTGGTCGTCGAGCCGGGAGAGGTCGTCGGCCTCGTCGGCGACAACGGTGCGGGCAAGTCGACGCTGATGAAGATTCTCGCGGGCGCGATGGAGCCGGACGAAGGCGAGATCCTCGTGAGCGCTGAGCCCGTGCGGTTCGCGAGCATCCGCGGCGCCCGGTCGTACGGAATCCAGATGGTCTTTCAGGACCTGGCGCTCTGCGACGACCTCGATGTCGCCGCGAACTTCTTCCTCGGGCGTGAGCCAACGCGAGCCGGGATCGTCCGCACGCGGCGCATGCACGCAGCAGCGCGGGCTCACCTCGAGGATCTCGGAATCCGACTGCCGTCCACCACGCGGCCGCTCCGTCTCCTCTCGGGCGGTCAGCGTCAATCCGTCGCGATCGCCAGAGCCGTATCGCTCTCCCCCCGTCTCCTGATCCTCGACGAACCCACCGCGGCGCTCGGCGTTCGCCAGTCGGGGATCGTGCTCAAGCTGATTCGCGAGGTCAAGGCGAAGGGCACAAGCGTCGTCTTCGTCTCGCATCGCATGAACGACATCCTCGCCGTGTGCGACCGAATCGTCGTTCTCTTCGAAGGATCGAACGCGGCGAACGTCGACTCCACGGTCAGTGTCGACGACCTCGTTCGGTACATCGTCACCGACCCCCTCGCGTCGCCGGCGTCATGAGACACCGGAGCGGTGGTGGCATGACCGAGTCGCACTCCTCGGAGGAGATCGCCGTCGCACTCGAGGGCGGGCCGCAATCGTGGCTCGGCGCCTCGCGGTCGGTTGCCCTGGGTGCCGCCAGACTCCAGGACCTTCCGCTCCTCCTCGTACTCCTGGCGATGATCGGCGTCGTCTCCTGGTTTCACCCCGAGTATCTCCATCATGCGTCGCTCGTAAACCTTGCCCGGAACGCGTCCTACTTCGGGACCATGGCGTTCGGCATGGTGTTCCTGCTGTCCATGCGCGAGATCGACCTGTCTGTCGGGGCGATATTCGGCTTCTCGATCCTGGTCGCTGCGAAGCTCATGGAGCACGGCACCAATCCGTGGATCGCAGCGTTCGTGTCGCTCGTCGTCGGCACGTTGCTCGGAGCCGTCAACGGTCTCATCGCGAACCTGCTCAAGGTTCAGACCATCATCGTCACCCTTGGCACGCTCTCGATGTACTCCGCGCTTGCCCTGATTCTGGCCGGAGACACGACCGTTGTCGATCTTCCCACCGGTACGTCGTTCTTCACGAGCTACGGAGGTGGCTGGCAAGGAGTACCCACGTCGGTCTGGATGGCCATCGGCGTCGGTGCTTTCTGCCAGGTCGTCTATCGCTATACCCGCTTCGGATACAGGGTCCGTGCGATCGGCTCCAACCCTGAAGCCGCGCGACTCGCCGGGATCTCGATCGCGAGAACTCGCCTCGAGGCGCTGATGCTGCAAGGGTTCATCTGCGCCCTGATCGGCACCGCAACGCTTGCCTACATCGAGGCCGCGGATCCGAACACCGGCCAGGGTTACGAGCTCAGCGTCATCGCGGCCGCGATCATCGGCGGAACCGCGCTCTCGGGCGGCTCCGGGTCGATTCCGGGAGCGATGATCGGCGCGCTCATCATCTCGACGATCTCGACGGGTCTCGTCCAGTTCGGCATCTCCGCGGACTGGGGCGATTTCGCGACCGGCGTCGTCATTGTCGCCGCTGTGGCGCTCGACACGTGGCTGAAGCGGCGGCGCGGGCAGGTCGCCGAGGGTGCCGGGCGGAGGGCGATTCTTGCGTCCCTCCGAAGGGCGCCGAGCAGTACGACTCCAGGTTCAGGCTCGCAAGCAGGAGAAGACGCTGCTCGATCCGGCCCGTGATCAGCAAGTCGGCCCGGTTGCGAGTGCGTCTGCACCTCGGATCGCGAGCAGCAGAGTCGCCAAGGGTTAGTGCGTGTGTCCAGCAAAGAACGAAGGAGGTGTGCAGGTGAGAATGGGAGGGAAGAGGCGGCTTTCGATCGTGATTGCCGCAAGCGTGCTATCCGCAGCCGTGGTGCTCGGGGCTGCACAGGCGGGTGGCAAGGCCTCGAAGCCGAAGATCTCATTCGTGTACCAGGTCCGGGTTCCGGCGGTCGAGATTGCAGGCTACGGCGCCCAGACGGCCGCGCAGCAGCTCGGCTTCTCGGTTCACACCGTCGGGCCGGTCGCGTACGACGTCATTCAGCAGGAGACGATGTTCAACTCCGAGTCGGCTGCCGGAGCCCAGGGCATCTCGACGGTCGTGCTCGAGCCCAAGGCGTGGCAGCGCACGATCTCGGCAGCTCTCGCAAAGGGGATCAAGGTCGTCGACTTCGGCGTCTACACCGGCCCGTTCGTCGGGAGCAAGACTCCGATCTACGTGGGACCTGACGACCATGCGTACGGGCGTGCCCTGTCGGCACTCCTGATCAAGGCACTCGGACCCAATGCGCACGGCCAGGTCGTGATCACGTCGTGCGCCCCGTCGGTCCAGGAGCAGCAGCTGCGCGTGACGGGAGTCCGGCAGGCGCTCAAGAAGCAGGAGCCAGGCGTCACGCTCCTCGGTCCGTACGTTCAGACCGACAATGCAACGCAGGGTGTTCTCGACGCTCAGAGGATCGTGCTGGCTCATCCAAGCGCGCTTGCGTTTGTCGGCCTGTGCAGCACGTCCCCTGCAGCCTTCGCGAAGGTGAAGAAGGACACGAGCGCAAAGTGGATCGTTACGGGCGGCGAGCTCGACCCGGGAAACCTGCAGGCGATCAAGCAAGGGTTGATCGTCGGCGTCGTTGACGCCAGCCTCTGGCTCCAGGGGTACATCAGCGCACGCCTTCTCTACGAACAGATCGCCAACCCGGGATCGGTTCCGACAACAGGATGGCTCGACTCCACCATCGAGACGGTCACGCCTGCAAACATCGATCAGGTAATCGCGCGTCAGTCCTCACTGGCGAACCAGGCGAAGGCCTACCTGCCCGTGGTGAACAAGATCTTCGCTCACCTGAAGGCGAACATCAAACCACTCAAGGCATCGCAAGACTGAGGTTCAACCATGCAGTCGGTCGCCCTGGCGTCGCGCGTGACAGCGCCGGGGCGGCCGACTGGCGAGATCCGATTCCATGGCGACATTCGCATTCGTTCACGGAGCTTGGCACGGCGATTGGTGCTGGGGCACCATTCCCGAGCGCCTGGCGTCGGCGGGCCATCAGAGCGTTGCGGTGAACCTGCCGTGCGACGATCCGACAGCTGGATGGCTCGTGTACCGAGACGTGGTCCTGAGGGATCTTGCCGACGTCGACGATGACGTCGTTCTGGTGGGCCACTCTCTCGGCGGTTGTGTCGTCCCGCTCGTCGCTGCCGAGCGCGACGTCTCGAAGGTCGTCCTTCTTTGCTCGTTCCCGCCGGCGCCCGGCGAGAGCCTCGACGATGCGGTCGCTGACGCGCCGGAGCTGACGGACCCGCGTGCGGCGATCTGGCGAACGTCTCGCGACGCTCTCGACAGGCACGTGTGGCCCGACTTCGACGCCGCCTTCTATGCGATGTATCACGATTGCGAAGAGAGCGAGGCGCGCCGGGCGTTCGATCGGCTCCGCCCGCAAGCGCACTGCCCGTTCGCAGAGCCTTGGCCACTCGATCGGTGGCCCGATGTTCCTGTGGCGTCCATCGTGTGCTCGGACGATCGAATGGGCAACGCAGCACTCCTGAGCCAGGTCGCCCGCGAGACGTTCGGTATCGAGCCGGTCGAGCTTCCCGGAAGCCATTCGCCGTTCCTCTCCGAGCCGGCTGCTCTGACCTCTGCACTCATCGGCCTGTGCAGGTGAGCGTGCAACGGGTGTCGACTTCCCCGCAACCCGGTCAATACGAAGGAAAGGACAGACAGTGCCCAGACGAGTGATCGACGCCGGCATCTCCTGGGGGCCGTACTCGCCCGCAGTCGTTGCCGGAAACTTCTGCTACGTCTCCGGACAAGCCGGAATCGACCCGGCCACGAACCAACCGGTCGGTGGAGGCATCGAGAACGAAACCAGGCAAACGCTCGAGAACATGAAAGGTGTGCTCGAGGCGGCAGGATTCACGCTGGCGGACGTGGTCAAGGTGAACTGCTACCTCCGCGACAACGACGACTGGGACGCGATGAACTCCGTGTACGCACAGTTCTTCGCAGTGGATCCTCCTGCGCGCGCGACCGTCGAGATCGGCAAGATGGCCACCGGGCTCCACCTCGAGATCGACTGCGTCGCCTGGAAGGACTCGTGAACGAGCCGGCGTCGAAACACCTACTAGAGGAGAAGAGCATGGACAAGCGTGCCGTATCGACGCCGGCCGTGCCGAGCCCCGGCGTCGGGGCGCCCACCCCGGGGGTGGGCGTCTACAGCCTCGGCATCGTCGGCGCCGGCCTGGTCTTCGTGTCCGGTCAGGGAGGGATCGATGCGCAGACGGGCGCCGTCGTCGACGGGATCGAGGCCCAGACCGAGCTCGCTCTGGCGAACATCGAAGCGATCCTCCACGCCGCCGGGAGCTCGCTCGACCGTGTCCTCAAGTTCGGGGTCTTCCTCGCTGACATCAACGAGTGGGCGACGATGAACGCGGTCTTCGAGCGAGTTCTCGAGAAGCCCTATCCCGCTCGGATCACGGTGCAGGCCGTGCTTGCAGAAGGGATGAGGATCGAGGCCGATGCGATCGCGCTCGCCTAGCTAGGGTCCGGAGGTCAGGGCGTCTCTGAGAAGCTGACGGCGCTGAGATCGCCACCGGCGACCTCGAACATCCCTCCGAGGAGCCCCTTCGTCTCGAACATGAAGAATCGTGTTCCGGCGACACGACCGCTCAGAACGAGCTCCGCACTCGTCTCGGCGACGCGCCGGGCGGCCGCCTCCGCGTCCTCGACCGTCAGGTGGTACGAGACGAGGTGCCAGTACCCGTCTTCCATGGCGGACGCCCACTCGACGACGTCGTCCGATCCTCCTCGCACTTCGAGAAGCTCGATCGCCAGCGGGCCCACTTCGGCCATCGCGGCGCGCCAGTGGATGTCGGCCGGGCGGCCGCGGAACTCGACGTCGTAGACGAGAGGCGCCTTGAGCTCGGCGATCTTGAACGGGCCGAGCTTGTAGTCGCGCGTGTACCGGTCGATCGCCGAGTCGAGATCTTTCACCCAGTGGTCAGTGACGATCTTCGCGATCGGAGTTGTGCTCAGCCAGTTGCTCAAAGAGTCGCTTCTCCTCGTCCGGGACGCGCTCCTCTCCGCCCGCGAGCGCTGCCTCCAGGCCGGTCGATCGCCTGGTTCGCGGGACTATAACGTCATCTCTCGACACAACAAGGCTGGTTCGGCGGCGCGTGCGCCGGCGTCGATGGTCTCGAAGGTGTGTTTCCAGAGGATGGCGCCGGTTGCAGTGTCGACTGCGGCGAGTCCGCCCCCGGGCTTGCCGGCGGCGCCGTCGAGGCTCTTGGCGGAGCCTTTGAAGCAGAGGTCGATCCAGGGGACGTAGAAGACGCCTCGTGCTTCGGCCATTGGGGTGAGGACGCCACCGAGTGAGCCGGTGCAGTAGACGACGGGTTTCGTGGGCAGCGGCCCGGACTGGTAGCGGTTGTGCTTGCCGATCGCGAGCCTCCAGAGGCGCTTGCCGTCGCTCGTGCGGAAGGCGATCACGTAGCCGGACTTGCCGGACCCGATCACGGCCTCGGTCGGGACGCCGTCGAGCGTCACGGTGACGACGATCGGCGAGTCCTGAAAGCCGTGCGACGGCCACGAGCCGACGTTCGCCGCCCACTCCGGTGGCGGCGTCCCGACGCGGTCGACCCGGCGTGCGCGACCGAGGCCGCCGACAGCGGGATCGCTGCGAGCATCGCGACAGCAGCGGGTCCGAAACGGGTGGGGAACGGTCTCATAGCTCTCCGAGGAGGTCGCGGAGCGCGGCGGTGTACGTGTCCAGGGCTGTCCGGCCCCGGCGGGTCAGCGCGAACGAGGTCACCGAGACGCTGCACTGGATCGGCTTCTACAACGACGAGCGGCTGCACGAAGAACTCGGTGACCTGCCGCCCGCCGAATACGAGGAGTTGAATACCAACAAGACCGACAGCCGAACCCTGGCTGCCAGATAAAACAGCCTCTAGGCAACCCAGGGCGCTTCACTCTACTACGCGCTGCGCAAGCGGCACCTGTTCTTCGAGGGCACCTTCCGTCACTGGCGCCAGCTCTACGGCGGCCAGGGCAAAGAGACCATGAGCCGCCTCGCTCGCCGCGGCGTCGCCGCGCAGGAGCTGCGCGCCCAGGCAGCCCTGATGATGCAGTGGTTCCGGATCAGCCTGCGCAACGGCTGGCTCGCCCGTCCCGACGGCAGCCTCTGGAACACGATCAACGATGAACGTCCGGTTCAGCTCTCAGGTGACCAGTCGCTGCCGAAGGCGGGATCCTTCACGGTGTCGGCCAGACCGCACTGAACCGCGTGATCGACGCGCGGCACAAGCGCAAGATCGACCTCCCCTACGGCGCGGTCGCGATCCGCAAGGGCTACGCGCGCCCGCCCGCGCTCGTCGCAGCGGCTTCCGGCGTGGTCGGGGGCGGGGGAGGGCCGCCGCCGCGTCCGCCACGCGGCGACGACGGGCGGCCACCGCCCGACCTGCCGCCCGCGTAGCGCGCCCGGGCGCGCCGCGGCGACCCAGGCACACAGCATGCCCGACTACCGAAGCCGCCCAGGCAACCGCCGCCTGGGCGGCGTTCGCACATTCGCGACGAAAACTGCGCGCGACGGGCGGCGACAACGGGCGAGAAATGAAAGACGGCCACCGCGCTAGCGATAGCCGTTGAACCTGACGTCGACGCCCGAATAGATCGAGTGATTCCTCGAACGCGACCAGTGGAGGAAACTTGGCGTTGCGCAAACCGTCTTCAGGTTGTCGGCGAGCCGTTGTGCGTAGTGTAGCACGTGTGCTACAGTGCGCATGTGGCGCGAGAGATCAGCCAGCGAGAGCTTCGCAACGAGAGCGGCGAGATCATGCGGGGGCTCGATCGCGGCGAGACGTTCGTCGTCACTCGTAACGGTGTTCCGGTCGGCGAGTTGACCCCTCTCCGTCAGCGGCAGTTCGTCGGTGCCGAGGCGGCGGTGGCGCTCTTCGCGGGCGCGCCTGTGCTCGATCGCCGGCGCTTCAGGGCTGACATCGACTCGGTTGTAGACCAGCAGCCGCGCCCGCGTGGTTGAAGCAGCTCATGCCCGCGGGCTCGTCGACACGTCGGTGGTGATCGACCTCGGGCGCGTCGATCCCGACAATCTGCCTTCCGAGATCGCGATCTCGGCGGTGACGCTGGCAGAGCTGGCCGCTGGTCCGCACGCGACTGCAGATCCCGATGAGCGGGCGCGCCGGCAGGACAGGCTGCAGCGAACCGAGGCGGCGTTCGAAGCGCTGCCGGTCGACGCAGCGGTTGCCCGCGCCTACGGCCGAATCTACGCGGCGGTCGCCACCGCCGGCCGCAAAGCGCGGGGGAGGCGTGCCTTCGATCTGCTCATCGCCGCCACCGCTCTCTCCCGCGAGCTTCCCCTCTACACATGCAACCCGACGGACTTCCGCGAGCTCGGCGATCTCCTCGAAGTCGTCCCGGTTCCGACGCCATAGCGCCCAGCCGGTTCGTATTGATCCAAGTTCAGTGGAGCGTACCGGGATCGAACCGGTGACCTCCGGCTTGCAAAGCCGGCGCTCTCCCAGCTGAGCTAACGCCCCGTTGCGCTTCAGTGTAGAGGGGCCCGCGGGGTGCTAGTGCGAACCGACGCGGATGTTGCCGCCGGCCAGGGTCAGCGGCGCGGCGGTCGTGCCGGCGCGGTGGAAGACCGTGCCGTCGGGTCTCGTGACGACGAGGGCGAAGCGGTCGCGCTCGTGGTGCCCTCCGCCGTTGTCCGTCGCATCGACGCGGAACGCGAAGCCTGTGCCGCCGGCGCTCGGGACGAGGCGGTGGCCGCGCGGGTTGAAGCCTGTGACCGTCGCGCGGCCGCCGAACGAGGCGGTGTCGAGGTCGTGTCCGGAGAGCGCCAGGCCCTGGAGCGACGTGCTCCGGACGACGTACTCGAGGCCGTCGGAGCCGCGGAACGTGTACAGGAAGCCGCCCGACGTCGAGCTCCGCTGGTTGTGCACCTCGAAGACGAACTCGTCCGGGCCGCTCGTGGCCGGGTCACGCACGAAGCCGACGCCCTCCGCGGACGCGAACGGCTGGAACTTGAAGATCGTGAGCGCCGCCGCGTCCGAGCTCGGTGACGTGAACCACGTGTTCGCGGGCACGACGCGCGCGACAACCGTCCACGTGTCCTGCGCGAGCGTCACAGTCGCCGCCGCCGCGCCCGCGGCGGAGACCGCGACCGGACCGACGACGAGATCGGGCGTCGAGGACGAGTTGCTGCTGCGGAAGAGCCGGAACTCGACCTGCGCCTTCGTCAGGTCACCGGGCTTGCCGTCGGCGGCCTGCGTCACCGACGCCGCCAGCTTGACCGTCCCCGTCGCGCCCGACGCGGCGAAGAACGAGTCGCCGGTGTAGACGACGGTCGCGTCCTCCTTCGTCACCGCGATCGTCAGCGCGCTCGAGACGGTCGTCGTTCCGTCCGACGCCGTCACGTGCGCCGCGTACGACCCCGCCGGCGCGGTCACCGTGCCCGCGATGGTCGCGCCCGACACGGTCGGCGTCAGCGAGACGCCCGCGGGCAAGCCTGTGGCGCCGAAGGTGATGTGGACTCCCGTCGCGCTCACCGCAATCGGCGCGAGCGCGTCGCTGTACTGCACCGTCGCGCTCGTCGCCGAGAGGTGCAGCACCGGCGCCCCGCCGCCCGTGACGGTCGCCGGCGCGGAGGCGAACGCCGTCCCGGCGAGCGTCCCGTCGCCCGGCGTGACCGTCACGGCGATCGAGTCGCCGGTTGCGCCGTTGCCCGGCTGGGAGAGATCGAGCGTCGCGCCCGTCGCTCCCGCGATCGGGCTGCCGTTCTTCGACCACTGGTAGTCATAGGTGACCGTGTCGCCGTCCACGTCGTGCGACGTGACGGCCACGCTCAGCACGCTGCCCGCCCCCGGGCTCGCCGGCGCGATCACGGCCGAGTCGACCACCGGCGGCGTGTCGGCGACCGTCACCGCGGCCGACTGCGCCGCGAAGCTGTCCGCGCGGCCGTCGTTCGCGGTCACCTCCAGCGCGATCGTGTCGCCGTGGTCGCCGTTGCCGACCTTCGAGAGGTCGAGCGTCGAGCCGGTCTCGCCCGGGATCGCGACGCCGTTCTTCAGCCAGCGGTACGCGTACGTGAGCGCGTCGCCGTCCGCGTCGTGCGCCTGCACGGTCGCGGTGAGCGCGTCGTTCGTCCGCGGCGACGACTGGTCGATCGCAACCGAGTCGACGACCGGCGCCGTGTTCACGAAGACGGTGAAGGAGGCGTGGCCGACGTTCCCCGCCGCGTCGGTGGCCGAGCACGCCACGACCGTCGTTCCGAGCGGGAAGCTCGAACCCGAGGCGGGCACGCACGTTGTCGGCCCGACGCCCGGCGCGTTGTCGGTCGCGCTCGCCGCGCCGTAGGTCACGGCCACCGAGGACTCCCCGGCATGCGCGGTCGTGACGACGTTCGCCGGCGCGGTCACAACGGGCGGCTCGGTGTCGTGCACGGTGACCGTCTGCGTCGCCGTGGCGGTGTTGCCGGCCGCGTCGGTCGCCGTCCAGGTGATCGTCGTCGTCCCGATCGGGTACGGGTCGGTGAGCGGGAACGGGCCGTCGCTGCGCGAGCCCGAGACAGTGACGAAGCCCGAGTTGTCGGTCGCCGTCGCCGTGCCCGGGTCGACGGTCGCCGTGGCGAGGCCCGGGTCGGTCGAGACGGAGACGTCGGCGGGCGCGTGCACGACGGGCGGCTCGGTGTCGCGCACGGTCACCGTCTGTGCCGCCGTGGCAGTGTTGCCGGCGGCGTCGGTCGCCGTCCAGGTGATCGTCGTCGTGCCGGTCGGGTACGGCGCGCTCAGCGCGAACGGGCCGTCGCTGCGCAGGCCGGAGACGGTTACGCTGCCCGAGTTGTCGCTTGCGGTCGCCGCGCCCGGATCGACCGTCGCGGTCGCCAGGCCGGGATCGGGCGAGGTCGTGATCGAGGCCGGCGCGACGATCACCGGCGGGGTCGTGTCGTTCACCGTCACGTGCTGCATCGCGCTCGCCGTCCCGCCCGAGCTCGTCGCCGTCCACGTCACTGCCGTCGTGCCGAGCGCGAAGACGTTGCCGCTCGGGACGCCGCTGCGCGTCACGGTCGCGCCGGCGCTCGCCGTCGCGGTGCCGAGCACGGCGTCGCTGACCGTCGCGCACGCGCATGTCGCGCCGGGGCCGGTGCCGACGGTGACGTCGGGCGGCGCCGTGATCGTCGGCGCCTGCGCGACCCCGTGCACCGGCGAGACGCACGTCGTGAAGCCCGTGGTCGTCAAGATGCCCTGGCTCGAGTTCCCGATGCTGAGCGTGCCGGTCACGACCTCGCCGCTGAAGACCGCCGCGAGTACCTGGTCGAAGCTCACCGTGCTACCCGCAGCCGTTCCCGAGATCGCGCCGAGGAAGGTCGCGCCCTCGCCGGAACCGCTCGGGTCGCAGCTCGCGCTCTTGAACAGCTCGATCCGATACAGCGTCGACGGCAGCATCGTCGCGCTGCCGGCGATCTCGGTGCCGCTGCCGGACGCATCCGCGGACGTGATCGCAAGACTCACATTCGGCACCGGGACGTCGTCCTGGATGCCGAGGCCGCCGTTGTCGTGGATGGAGTTGCCGAGGATGAGCGCCGTTCCGTGCTCCGAGTGCACGCCCGCGCCGCCGTTGCCGGCGATCGTGTTGCCCTCGCCGGAGCCGGTGCCGCCGACCGTGACGAACCCGCCGCGCACGGCGTCGACGCCGTCGCCCGCGTTCGGAACTGTGCCGAGCCCGTTCGCCGCGACGCCGATCAGGTTGCCGGTGATCGTGGTGTGATCCGAGCCGCCGTCGGTGACGATGCCGTCCGCTGACGTGAACGTGCTGGCTGGCTTCAGGGCCTGGCCGGAGATGACGTTGCCGGTGATGGTCGTGCCGGTGGCGAACGCCGGTCCGCTCGTGTAGCTGGAGCCGCCGAGCTGGATGCCGATCGAGTTGGGCAGCGCCGCGTTGCCGGTGATGTCGGTGCCGATGTAGTTGCCCTGGATGGTGGCGCCGGCTCCGAGGATGTAGAGGCCGAGGTCGTTGCCGGAGATGACGTTGCGGGCGCGCAGGTCCGAGCCGCCGATCGTGACCGCGCCGAGCACGTCGATGCCGTCGCTGTGTCCGAGCGCGAGGGTGCCGGTCGCGTCGGTGCCGATCAGGTTGCCCTGGACGAGCGTGCCGGTCGTCTGCACCTGGACGGCGGTGTTGAGGACGGCGCCGACCACGTTGCCGGGGGCGGTGCCGGGGACGGAGGTGAGGCCGCCGATCACGGTTCCGGGCGAGGAGCCGTCGTCGTAGACCGCGCCTGCGGTGATCGGCAGCGCGTTCGTGCCGGAGGCGTCGACGCCGAACCAGTCCCCCTCGACCTTCGTCCCGGTCGCGTGGTCGAGGCGCACCCCGTAGAAGCCGAGGTTGGCGAACAGGTTGCGGGCCGCGGCCGTCGTGCCGCCGATCGTCGTGCTGCCCGCCTGCGAGACGAAGACGCCCGTCACCGCGCCGGAATAGCCGTGTGGCAGCGCATGCCCGAGCCGGTCGGTGCCGACGAAGTTGCCTTCGACGACGTTCCCCGTCGCGTCCGTGCCGGAGATCTGCACGCCGAGCCCGGTGCCGGCGAACATGTAGCCGGGGCTGATCAGGTTGCAGTCGCCCGTGCACGCACCGCTGCTCGTGCCCGTCGTGCCGCCGATCGTGTTGCCGCCGACGCCGTCGACGAAGATGCCGTTACTGCGCTGGCCGGGCGTCTCGCCGACGTCGAGCCCGTCCGGCGTCGCGCCGATGTAGTTCGCGGCGATCGTGTCGCCCCCGTTGCCGAGCAGGTGGATCGACCAGCCGCGGACAAAGTCGATCGCCAGCCCGCGCACGGTCGTGTTCCCCGCGTCGATCACGAGCCCGTCCGTCTTGTCCGGCAGCGACGCGCCCGAGATCACGACGAGTGGCGTGCCCGCGTACCCGGGCTGTGTCGTCGCGTCGAGCACGACCGGGTCGGTCACGTCCGGCAGCGCGCTCGCCGGCGTGATCGTCTGCACGCCCGAGCCCGGGATCGCAAACGAGATCGGGTTCGCCCCAGGGGCAGCGTTCGCCTGCTCGATCGCCGCGCGGAGGGTGCATGCGCCGGTGCCGTCGTCGCACGCGAGATCGCCGAGGTTGGCGTCGTGGCCGTCGCCGGTGGAGTTGACGACGTACGAGGCCGGAGTGAAGTCGGCCGACGTGACGGTGAACGGAACGGACACGGAGTTGTTCGCCGCGTTGCCGTCGCTCTGCGTCGACGTGATCGACGCGCTCGCCGACGCCGCCCCTGGAGCGAGCGGGTAGAGCACGACGGTTGCCGTCGCGGTCGCGCCGCTTGCGAGCGCGCCGAAGCCGCAGGTCGCGTGTCCGCGGACGCCGCTGCAGTCGCCGCTCGAGGCGGTGGCCGACACGAAGGTCGCGTCGACCGGATACGTGAGGGCGAGGCCGGGCGCGGCAGCCGTGTCCGGCCCGTGGTTCGTCACGTGGAAGGTCAGGGTCAGCTCGTGTCCCGGATCGACCGGCGTCGGCGCCGCGCTGCCGGTGACGCCGAGGTCGGCGCTCCCGGTGATCGCGCAGCTCGTGAACTCCGAGGTCGTGACGTCGCCCTGGGAGGGGTTCGAGATCGTCAACGTTCCTGTTACCGCGTTGCCGGCAGGGATCGTCGCGACCGGTGCGGCGACCGTCCCGTTGCCCGAGCTGTCGACCGTCACCGGGAAGGCGCCGAGGAAGGTCTGGCCCTCGCCGGCGCCGCTCGGGTCGCAGGACGCGCTCCGGTAGAGCTGTACCGTCGCCGTCCCCTGGAAGCTGCCGCTGATCGTCGCGTCGACCGTCGAGCTGCCGCCGCTCGTGACGACGCCGCCGAGGCTGAGCTGGCCGTTGGCGAGCGAGGTTGGATACGAGATGCCGAGGCCGCCGTTGTCGTGGATCGAGTTGCCGTAGACGAGCAGGACGCCCGAGTCCGCGTGCACGCCCGCGCCGCCGTTGTCTGCGATCGTGTTGTCGTGGCCCGCCGTCGTGCTGCCGACGATGTCGAGGCCGCCGCGCACCGCATGGATGCCGTCGCCGGCATTCGGCAGCGGCGCGATCCCGTTCGCCGCGACGCCGATCAGGTTGCCGGTGATCGTGGTGTGATCCGAGCCGCCGTCGGTGACGATGCCGTCCGCTGACGTGAACGTGCTGGCTGGCTTCAGGGCCTGGCCGGAGATGACGTTGCCGGTGATGGTCGTGCCGGTGGCGAACGCCGGTCCGCTCGTGTAGCTGGAGCCGCCGAGCTGGATGCCGATCGAGTTGGGCAGCGCCGCGTTGCCGGTGATGTCGGTGCCGATGTAGTTGCCCTGGATGGTGGCGCCGGCTCCGAGGACGTAGAGGCCGAGGTCGTTGCCGGAGATGACGTTGCGGGCGCGCAGGTCCGAGCCGCCGATCGTGACCGCGCCGAGCACGTCGATGCCGTCGCTGTGTCCGAGCGCGAGGGTGCCGGTCGCGTCGGTGCCGATCAGGTTGCCCTGGACGAGCGTGCCGGTCGTCTGCACCTGGACGGCGGTGTTGAGGACGGCGCCGACCACGTTGCCGGGGGCGGTGCCGGGGACGGAGGTGAGGCCGCCGATCACGGTTCCGGGCGAGGAGCCGTCGTCGTAGACCGCGCCTGCGGTGATCGGCAGCGCGTTCGTGCCGGAGGCGTCGACGCCGAACCAGTCCCCCTCGACCTTCGTCCCGGTCGCGTGGTCGAGGCGCACCCCGTAGAAGCCGAGGTTGGCGAACAGGTTGCGGGCCGCGGCCGTCGTGCCGCCGATCGTCGTGCTGCCCGCCTGCGAGACGAAGACGCCCGTGATGGCGCCGACGTTGGCGAACGCATGGCCGAGCCGGTCGGTGCCGACGAAGTTGCCCGCGACGACGCTTCCCGTCGCGCTCGCGCCGCTGATTTGGATCGCCGCGCCGGAGTTGACCGCGTTGTAGCCGGGGCTGACGAGGTTGCAGTCGCCTGTGCACGAGCCGCCGCTCGTGCCCGTCGTGCCGCCGATCGTCGTGTTCGCGACGCCGTCGACGAAGATGCCGCTGTACGGCTGGCCCGGCGTGCCCGCGATGCCCAGGCCGTCGGGCGTCGTCCCGAGGTAGTTGCCGGCGATCGTGTCGCCGCCGTTGGCGAGCAGGTGGACCTGCCAGCCCCGGAAGTCGTCGATCGCCAAGCCGCGCACGGTCGAGTCGCCGGCGTTCACGACGAGCCCGTCGGTGCCGGTCGGCGTCGCAGCGCCGTTGAGCTCGACGAGCGGCGTGCCCGCGTACCCCGGCTGTGTCGTCGCGTCGAGGACGACCGGGTCGGTGATCGCCGGCAGCGCCGACGCCGGCGCGATCGTCTGCACGCCCGGGCCGGGAAGCGCGAACGAGATCGGGTTCGTCCCGGGCGCGATGTTCGCCTGTTCGAGCGCGGCGCGCAACGTGCAGTGGCCCGTGCCGTCGTCGCAGACGAGGTCGGTGACGTCGGAGTCGCCGCCGTCGCCGTTCGAGTCGACGACGAACGAGGCCGGGGTGAACGCGGCGGCGTGCACGACGACGGGCACCGACGTCGTCTCGTTCCCGGTCGCGGGATCGTCGACGGCAGAAGAGACAGAGCCGGTGCTCGCGAACGTGCCGGCGACGACGGGGAAGAGGACGACCGTGATCGTCGCGGTCTGACCGTTTGCGAGCGTGCCGAGCCCGCAGGTGGCGCTGCCCTTGACGCCGCTGCAAGTACCCGCGGTCGTCGTGATCCCGGCGAACGTCGCGTTCGACGGATACGCGGCCGAGAACGCCGTCCCCGGTGCGGCGTCCGGCCCGTGGTTCGTCACGGTGTACGTGAGCGTGAGCTTGCCGCCCTGGTCGACCGGCGCCGGCGACACGTTCTCGGCGAGCGAGAGGTCGGCGTTGCCGGTCACCTTGCAATGGGAGAACTGGCCGGTGTCGATGTTCCCCTGGGTCGGGTTCCCGATCGTCACCGTGCCGCTCAGCGACTGGCCGGGCGAGATGGAGACGGGCACCGTCTGCGAGAACGTCGCCGTTCCCGCCGCGGCCGGGGTGAGCGTGAAGGAGCCGACGAACGTCTGGCCCTCGCCCGACCCGGACGGATCGCATGTCGGGCTGACGTACAGCTGCACGAGATACGGGTTTCCTGCGAACACGGAGCTGAGCGAGCCGCTCACGGTCGACGAGCCGCCCGAGGGGACGACGTGGCCGATCGTCAGCTGCCCGTTGGCCGACGAGAGCGCGTTGTCGATCCCGAGCCCGCCGTTGTCGTGGATCGAGTTGCCGAGCACGACGATGCCGGCGTTGCCGCCCTTGACGCCGGCCGCGCCGTTGTCGGCGATCGTGTTCCAAGCCGAGCTCGCCGCGCCGCCGACGACCGTGCCGAGGCCGACGGAGATGGCGTTCACGCCGTTGCCGGCGTTGCCGAGCGGTGAGGAGCCGTCGGCGGCGACGCCGATCAGGTTGGCGGTGATCGCGTCGGTCGTGCCGCCGCCGTTGAGCACGATGCCGTCCGCGGAGGTGAGGTACGTCCCGGCATGGAGCGCCTGCCCGGAGACGACGTTGCCGGTGACGGTCACGTTCGAGACCGGGCCCGAGTACTGGCTGCCGACCTCGACGCCGACCGAGTTCCCGAGCGCGGTCGTACCGCTGATGGTCGTGCCGATGTCGTTGCCCTGGATCGTCGCGCCGCCGACGACGACGTAGACGCCGAGATCCCTGTTGCCGGAGATGACGTTGCGCGCCTGCGGGTCGGAGCCTCCGATCGTGATCGGGCCGATCACGTCGATGCCGTCGCCGTTGCCGACGGCACCGGTCCCGCTCGCGTTCGTCCCGATCAGGTTCCCCTGGACGAGCGCGCCGGCGGATCCGACCTGCATGCCGGGGCTGAGCGAGCCCGAGATGACGTTCCCGGGCGCGGTGCCGGGCGTCGAGGTGAGCCCGCCGATCACGGTTCCCGGCGAGGAGCCGTCGTCGTAGATGTTGTTCTGCGTCGACGGCAGCGCGTTTGCGCCCGACGCGTCGAGGCCGAACCAGTTGCCCTGGATCTGCGTTCCGGTCGCATGATCGAGGCGGACGCCGTAGAAGGCGGCGTTCGAGATGAGGTTCCGCGCCGCTGCGCTCGCGCCGCCGATCGTCGTGTTCGTCGCGCGGCTCACGAAGACCCCGTTGTCGACACCGGCGCCGCCGGGCAGAGCCCCGCCCGTGCGGCTCGTGCCGATGAAGTTCCCTGCGACGACCGTGCCGGTCGAGGCGGCGCCCGCGACTCGAACCGCCTCGCCCGCACCGGACGCCGGATAGCCGGGCGAGATCAGGTTGCAGTCGCCGGTGCAGGCCGCGGCGCCGACGCCCGTCGTGCCGCCGACGGTCGCACCCGGGACGTTGTCGACGAACACGCCGGACGACGCGCGGCCGGCGGGCGTGCCGAGGTTGGTGCCGTCGGGGCTCGTGCCGATGAAGTTGCCCGCGACGACGTCGCCGCCGCCGCTGGTGAGGTGGATCTGCCAGCCGGCGAACCGCGTGACGACGAGGCCGCGCACCGTCGTCGAGCCCGCGCTGACGGCGAGGCCGTCCGAGGTGCCCGCGGCATCGCCGTTGACGACGACGAGCGGCTGGCCGCTCGTGAACCCGGGCTCCGTCGTCGCGTCGATCGTCACCGGGTCGGTGACCGCCGGCAGCGCCGACGCGGGCGTGATCGTCTGCTGGCCGGACGCGGCGATCGCGAAGGCGATCAGGTCGTGGCCCGAGGCCGCGTTCGCCTCCTGGATCGCGGCGCGAAGCGTGCAGTTGCCGGAGCCGTCGTCGCAGCTGCCGTCGCCGGGGTTCGCATCCGCGCCGTCGCCGGCCGAGTTGACGGTGAAGACGTGCGCGAACGACCCCGACGGGACGACGAGATACGGGCCGGTGCTCGTCGCGGTGCCGGCGGGATTCGTGACGGCGACGAAGCCGCTCGCCGCGCCCGACGGCACCGTAGCGCTGATGCTCGTGTCCGAGTCGGCGCTGAACGTGGCGCTCACGCCGCCGACCGTGACCGACGTCGTACCGGTGAAGCCGGCGCCGTCGATCGTGAAGGTCGACCCGACGGCGCCGACGGCCGGCACGAGCGCCGCGATCGTCGGCGCTACCGGCGGCGGCGGGTCGGGAGGCGGGTCGGCCGTCGCGGCCTGCGCGCCGGCGAGCAGCGCGAGCACGACGGCGACGAACGCTGCCGCCCTCACGCCACGCTTGAGCCACGCTCCACAGAACCGCAGGGTGCCGCCCTCCCCATTCCCCGAACCCCTGCAGCCCTACTTACAGGGCGGGCGGTTGCGAGTCAACGATGAGTCGGGTTCCTATGCTGCCTCGAGCGGCGAGCCGAGCTGCTTCGACCACCACGTCGCCTCGGTCGGGCGTGTACGTGCGGGCCGCTCCGCTTCCGGCTCCGTGTGCGCCGCTACCGCCGGCTCCGCGTGCGCCTCCTCCACCGCCGGCTCCGTCAGCGTTGCCGCCGGTTCCGGTTCGGGCGCCTGATCGGGCACGGCGACGAGCGGCTGCGCCTGCAGGGCGCGCTGCCGTTCCTCGAGCGCCAGGCCGGCCTCGACGAGCTTCGCCTGCTCGTGGCGCAGCCGGACCCGTTCGGCCTCGACCTCGCGCGCGCGCGCCGCGAGCGCCTCGCGGCGCGACTCGTACTCGGTCCGCACGTCCTCGAGTAGCTGCCGTTGCGCCTCGACGGCCGTGAGCGTGTGCTCGAGGTCGCGCTCGCGGCGCTCGAGCTCGCGGTCGCGGCGATCGAGCTCGGCGCCGCGCATGTCGAGCCGTGCCCGGGCGTCCTCAGCGTCGAGGCGTGCCTCCTCGGCTCGCCGCACCGCCGACTCGCGCCGGTTCAGCTCCGCTTCGCGGACAGCAAGCTCCACCTCCCGGTGGGCGAGACTCGACTTCGGAAGAGATGCGCTGGCCATGTGCGGCTACCTCTCGATCGACCTGCCGCAGGCCTTGTGAAGGTAACAATCGGCACGGAGGGCGCCCCTGTCAACCCCCCGAAAGGGGTTGCAGGGGCGTCCGATGCAACCTCGCTAGGCGGCCCGCTCGAGCCGTTCCTCGACGCGCGCCCTGGCCACGATCGAGTCGCGGTCGCCGAAGCGCACCCGGGCGCGGAGGGCCCGGTGCTCGTCCCAGAGGCCGTCGAGCTCGGCGTCCCGGCGCCGGATCTCCGCCACGAGCCCGGCGTCGTACTCCTCGGAGAGCCGCTGCCACAACGCGGCGCGCTCCTCGCTCTTGCCTTCGATCTCCTGATGGATCTCCCGGATCGTTCTCATGCCCAAAAGAACGTGCCACCCGTCCCGGAGATTCCGCAGGAGATGAAGAGGTTGTTACGGCCCTGTTTCGGTCAGGAGTACCCGAGCTCGTCGAGCCGGTCCTCGTCGATTCCGAAGTAGTGGGCCAGCTCGTGGAGGACGGTGATCCGGATCTCCGCCTCCAGCTCGGCCGGATCGGGAAACGACTCGACGAGCGGCAGCCGGAAGATGCGGATCCGGTCGGGCAGCGCGCCCGCCCAGTCGCCCCGCTCGGGCAGCGGCACGCCCTCGTAGAGTCCGAACAGGTCGGGGTCGTCCGGGTGCTCGTCCTCGACCGAGATCTCCGACGTTCCGCACCGCCTCCTGCAGCTCCGGCGGCAGCGAGGCGAGCGCCCGCTCGACATGCGCCTCGAATCTCAATAGACCGGAAGGCCCGACGACGGCACCTGCGGCCGCCGGCGCGCGACGAGGAGGACGGTGGCCAGCCCGAAGGCGAAGCCGCCGATGTGGGCGAAGAACGCCGTCGCCGCCGCCCGCCTGCGGCGTGAGCAGAGCGCAGCCCGCCCGACCACGCCTGGAGGCCGAACCAGACGAGCAGGAACCAGAAGGCGGGGATCTCGCGGATGAGGATGATCCCGAAGAAGATCACGGTGAGCACGCGGGCGCGGGGGAGGAGCACGAAGTACGCGCCGAGGACGCCGGCGATCGCGCCGCTCGCGCCGATGTTCGGGATGCTCGCGCCGCGCGTTGCCCGAGTGCCGAGCGTGACCGCCGTCTGGGCCGCCATCGCGGCGACGCCGCCGGCGAGGTACCAGACGAGGAAGCGCGACGCGGCCGAGCGCGTCCTCGACGTTGTTCCCGAAGATCCAGAGGAAGAGCATGTTGCCGAGGATGTGCTCCCAGCTCGCGTGCATGAACATGCCGGTGAAGACGCCCTCGTACCAGGGCAGCGCGTGGCACGCCGGCGAGGCACGGCCCGTGGACGGCGCACGGGTAGAAGCCGTCGCGGAAGACGTGGACGTCGACGCCCGGCTTCGACAGCTCCCAGAACCAGACGAGGCGTTGGCGGCGATCAGGCCGATCGTGACGACCGGGAAGTCGCCGGGTCGGGACGTTGTCGCGGAGCGGAAGCACGTTCGGAGGTCTACGCGGCGGCGAGAGTTGCGCGGATCCGCTCCGCCACCGCCTCGAGCTCGAGCGTCTGGCCCGCTCACCTCGTGCAGGATCTCGTCCGCGGTCGGCTTCTGCCCCTCGTTCCAGAGCTCGCGGACGAGCGAGCCGGCGTCCTGGCGCGTGAACCACGCGTTGCCGAAGCGCTCCCGCAGGTATGCGCGCAGCTGCGCCTCGAACGCCCACGCGCGCAGGTACTGCGACGAGTAGAAGCCCTCGTCGACGTCGTCGAGGTAGTCGGTGTCGCTCGGCGTAACCTTCAACGCGTCGCCGAGCAGCTCGACGTAGCGCTGCCGCATCGTCGTCACGTCCGCGACCGCATGGAACTCCAGCTCATAGAGCAGCTTCGCGCAGTAGCGGCGCAGCAGCCAGAGCAGCTGCGTCGCCCCTTCGGCCGCGAACTCGCGCGGGCGCGGGAAGTCGAGCCGCCGCTCGAGCCAGACCGGGTCGATCGTCAGGTGCTCGAGCAGCATCGCCCAGCCCTCGGTGACCGCGTTGTCGCCGAGCCGCTTCTCCTCGACGGTGAGCGACGACGACGTGTTCGCGAAGTGCTCGGTGTGGCCGGCCTCGTGGAAGAGGGCGCGCCAGTCGTCCGGGCCGCCCTGCGGCTTGATCACGAGGATGACGCGGTCCGGGATCTCGATCGGCACGCAGAACGCCCGCGGCCTCTTGCTCGGCCGGTCCTCGAGGTCGAGCTCGACGTTGCGCTGCGCGCGTAGGTCGACGCCGAGGTCGGCGAGCGTCGCCTCCAGCGCGGGCACCATCTTGTCCTTCGGGAACACCGCGTCCCACGTGACGCCGCGCCAGACGCGTGCCACGTCCCAGCGCTCGAGCTCGCCGAGCCCGAGCCCGATCCGGCTCCGGAAGAAGCGGTCCCCGGCGTCCTCCCACAGCCGCTCGGTCGAGTCGAGGAAGCGGCGGCACTGGTCGCCGAGGTCGTCGAGCGGGAACTCGAAGCCGCGGTAGAGCTCGGTGTAGTTCGGCGCGCCGAGCCGCTCGCTCTCGCGGTGCACGACCTGCGCCGCGCGCAGGTAGAGCGGGTTCAGGTGCTCCTCGGTGAGCTCGTTGCGGGCAAGCTCGAGCCGTTCGCGCGCCGCGCGGTCCTGCTCGTTCATGATCGCCGGACGCAGGTTCCGGTACGCGATCTCCTCGCCGTCGACGGTCGCCTTCAGGCTCGCCTCGAGCTCCGCGACGCGTTCCGACTCCTCACGGACGAAGTTGCCGATGTACCCCTCGCAGGCGAACCGCCAGAGCTCGCGGACATTGCGGCCGCCGTCGACGGTGGCGCCGAGCGACTGCGCCGTCTCGAGCTTCGTCAGCTCGGCATGCCGCTCGTAGATCGGGACGAGGTCGTAGCTCTCCTTGTGGCCGGCGTAATGGAGGTACGTCTCCTCGTCGAGCTCGGCGATGAAGCGGTCGGCGTCGGCGCGCAGGTCGTCGAGCTGACGGTGGGTGAGCGGCTGGGGCACAGCGGGTCGTAGGATATCCCCATGCGGGAGATCGCACTCAAGACCGAGCGGCACACACAGCTCGTCGACATCACCAGGCAGGTGCAGGAGGCGTTGGGGGACGCGAACGGCGCCGCGGCGGCACTCGTCTACGTGCCCCACACGACGGCGGGCGTGACCATCAACGAAGGCGCCGACCCGACCGTCGCGCAGGACCTCGAGAATGCGCTCGAGAAGGTCGTCGACGACGGCTGGCAGTGGAAGCACGTCGAGGACCCCGACGGCCCGAACGCCCCGTCGCACGTCCGCGCCTCACTCGTGAACACGCAGGTGCTCGTCCCGCTCGAGGGTGGCCAGCTCGCGCTCGGCCGCTGGCAGGGCATCTTCTTCTGCGAGTTCGACGGGCCGCGCGAGCGGAAGGTCTACGTCACGACGCTGCGCTGACGCGCCGGGTCAGAGCGCGACGGCCGCCGACGCCCCGAGCACGGCGCCGCCGCCGTCGAGCGCGGCAACCGCCGCGAAGCCCGGGCTCGCCGGCGCGGAGATCGGCGTCTCGAAGCCCCGCTTCGCGACCGTGAGCGCCGCCTGCAGCGCGGCGGGCGCGCGGCCGGTACGGAGCTGCCACTGCGCGACCCCGGTTGCCCCGTTCCAGCTCGCGTAGAGCATCCCGTCGGCCTGCGAGCGGACGAGCGCGGGCTGCCCGCCCGGCTGCCCCGTCCACGGGAAGCGGAAGGCGCGGTAGTTCTCGCCGCCGTGCGGAAGCTTCGCGTCGAACTTGATCGCGCCGTCCGGGCCGAACTCGGTGAAGTACGGCTCGTTCCCCCAGCCGGCGAAGACGTCGCCGTTCGGGAGCAGCTGCCCGTTGCCCATGAACTTCGCGACGAGCCGGCCGGGCTCGTGCACGTACTTCTGGACGAGCGTCGCGCGCCGGTGTGCCCAGTCGAGCCGGATCAGCAGCACCTTCGACTGCGTCTGCACCTGCGGCGCCGCGCCGTCGTCGAAGATCGTCACGAGCGTCGCCGCCGGCGTGGAAGCGCGCGTCGTGCTGCCAGGCGAACACCGTCCCGGGCCCCATCCGAAAGTCGCTCTTCTTCCCGCCGAGACGCCACTCGACCCGCCCGGTCCGGCGGCTGACCTTGTAGACGGCCCACGTGTTACGGGCCGACACGAGCAGGTCGCCGTCGGGGGCGAGGTCGATCGAGTTGACGTGGAAGTAGTCCCACGGGTTCCCCGGCTTGGCGTGCGACTCGTCGACCGGCACGTGCTCGAGGCTGCGCCACTCCCAGAGCAGGCGCCCGCTCGGGAGCGCGAGCTCCTGCACGACGCCGCCTACGACCTTCGCCCGCGGCGACCCGCCGAGCCTGGAGAGGTCCATGACGACGGTCTCGTAGCTCGTCACGTACGCGGTCCCGCGCCGGGTGAGCAGCAGCTCGTGCAGGTCGGACTGGCGGTGGTTCCCGGCCCCGAAGCGTGCGAGCTCGCGGTACGACGCATCGACGATGACGTGCTCGCCGAGGCCGAGCCCGTGCTCGGTCGTGCCCTCCCACCAAGACAGCACCGGCGCGCCGCGGTAGGCGCCCGGGCGGAAGTTGACGACCGTCTTCGGGGTCGTCGGATGGAACCAGACGGGCTCGCCGGCGTCGTCGACGATCAGCGCGCCTCGCTGGCCGGGCCCGGAAGACGGCGCGACGAAGATCAGGCCCGGCGCCGTGTCGTGCGGCGGGTGCACGACGGTGACGAGCGGCGGCTGCAGGTCCGGACGCGAGACGAAGTGGTGGACGGTGCCGGTCGAGCCCGCCGACGCCCGCGCGAGCGCGTCGTCGGCGCCGAGGAGCCCCGAGCGCCCGCCGACGAAGAGCGCCGCTCCCCCGGCCGCTGCGAGGCGCAGGAAATCCGCCCTGCTCCGGCCGGCGCCTGCCTCGCCGTACCTCGGTGCCTGCATGCGCGGGACGACTATATCACATTGCGATGTATCACGGGTAGCAGAGGCTACATCGAAACGCAACTGCGGCTCAACAATCCCGTCCTAGGCTGGGCTGCGATGAGGCGGGTGACCCTGACCGCGCTCGTGCTCGCGGCCGCCGCGGCCGCCCTGCTCGCATTCGTCGATGTCCCCGGCGCCGACCACCGTGCGGCACACGCGGCCACGGTGCCGAGCGGGATCCACAAGATCCGGCACGTCGTCGTGATCATGCAGGAGAACCGCTCGTTCGACTCGTACTTCGGCACGTACCCGGGCGCGGACGGGATCCCGATGAAGAACGGCAAGCCGGCGGTGTGCGTCCCCGACCCGGCGACGCGGACTGCCAGCGCCCGTACCACGACACCGCCGACCGGAACGCGGGCGGCCCGCACGACCACAGCGACGCCGTCCGCGACGTCAACGGCGGGAAGATGAACGGCTTCATCGCGAGGGCGCGCGCCGGCCGCCGCCTGTCCTGCGTCGCCCACGTCGACGCGCCGACATGCTCGCTCGCGCCGAGCTCGCCGGACGTCATGGGCTACCACGACTGGCACGAGATCCCGAACTACTGGTCGTACGCGAAGCACTTCGTCCTCCAGGACCACATGTTCGAGTCGGATACGTCGTGGAGCCTCCCCGTTCACCTGTACATGGTCTCGGGCTGGTCGGCGAAGTGCTCGAAGAAGGGCGACCCGATGAGCTGCGTCAACGCCGTGCAGGCGCCGGGGTCGCCGCCCGGCGAGCCGCAGAACACGACAGGGGCCGTCCCCGACTACGCGTGGACCGACCTCACCTACCTTCTCCACAAGAACCACGTGAGCTGGCGCTACTACGTCGCCAAGGGCAACCAGCCGGACTGCGCCGACAACCAGATGTTCTGCGCGCCCGTCCCGCAGAGCTCGAAGACGCCGGGGATCTGGAACCCGCTGCCGTGGTTCGACACCGTTCGCCAGGATCATCAGCTGAGCGACATCGCGCCGCTGCAGAGCTTCTACGCGGCCGCGCGAGCCGGCAACGCTGCCCTCGGTCTCGTGGATCACACCCGCCCAGGCCGTCAGCGACCACCCGCCGGCGCTCATCTCCGCCGGGCAGGCGTACGTGACCGGCATCGTCAACACGATCATGCACAGCAAGGACTGGAGCTCGACGGCGATCTTCCTCGCCTGGGACGACTGGGGCGGCTTCTACGACCACGTCGCGCCGCCGAGTGTCGACGCGCAAGGCTACGGGCTGCGCGTGCCGGCGCTCGTGATCAGCCCGTACGCGAAGCGCGGCTTCATCGACCATCAGATGCTGAGCTTCGACGCATACCTGAAGTTCATCGAGGACGACTTCCTCAACGGCGCCCGCATCGACCCGAAGACGGACGGCCGCCCGGACTCCCGCCCCGACGTTCGCGAGAACGCGAAGATCCTCGGCAACCTCGCGAGCGACTTCAACTTCAGCCAGAAGCCGCGCCCGCCGCTCTTCCTCTCGCTGCACCCGCCGTACAGCTAGCTCCGGCGCGGCCCTCGTGTCGTCAGGAGCGCGCGGGCAAAGCTGCGCGCAGCACGCTCGTCGACGTACGTGACGATCGGGCCGTGAACGAGAAGGCCCTCGGCCGCGCGCTCCCGGATCAGCGAGGGCAGGAAGTCCTCGGCGAGCCACTCCCGGCCGACGGCGACGGCGCAGCGGGCGGTGATCTGGTGCAGGTCGTCGTCGAGGGTCTCGGTGTCGGTCAGCTCGGGGCGGCGGATGAAGCGGGTCGGACCGACCGGGACGATCCGCGCGATCTGCTGCACGAGATCTCGTCCGGGCTCGAGCGCGCTCGTGAAGAACTCGACCTCGACCTCGCGATAGCCGCGTGGGATCACCCGCAGCGCGACCACCTGCGAGTTGGCGACGTGGAGGATCTCGCCGGTCACGCTCCGAATCGTGAGAGAGCGAAGCGATACGGCTTCGACGATGCCCTGCACCTTCAGGACGTCGATCGCGATCGTGTCGCCGATCCTGAACCAGCCCTCGAAGAACATGAGCAGGCCGGCGATCACGTCGGTGAGGAAGCGCTGCGCCGCGAAGGCGATGACGATCGCGAGGAAAGACGCTCCAGCGATCGTCTGCAGCCGGTGCGCACCGGAGAGGGCGACGAACGAGAAGACGAGCGCGATGAGGAAGGCGAGGTAGCGGACGGTCGTCTGGATGAGCGAGATCGCCGTCTCGCGCTGCCGGATCCCCGTGAGGACGGCCGTGTCCTCGGTCGGTTGAGCGCTGCGCCGGCGCTCGGCGCGGAGCACGAGATGGGAGGCGACCCGCGATGCGGCCCGGCTCACGACCCAGGCGAGCACGAAGAGCCCGACGATCACGATTGCGATCGCGAGGGGGCGCCCGAGACCCGCGTGCAGGCTGAGCTCGTCGATCGCGTGGCTCACGGGCAAATCGTCGCAGGCGCGGCGGCGCCGCGCTCGAACACGGCGCTACCGCACGTCGCCGCCCGCTGAACAGCTGGGCGTGCGCGCCCTGCTCCCACCCATCGGGAGAAATTCGGACCAGCGCCGGTACCCTGCGAATCGTGGCCGCCCCCGTCGTCAAGGATCAGGAGCTCGAGCTCGACGTCGAGTCGCTCGCCTACGGCGGAAACGGCGTCGCGCGGCTCGACGGCTTCGTCGTCTTCGTCCGGCGCGGCCTACCCGGCGACCGGGTGCGCGCGCGCGTCACCAAGGTCAAGCGCGGCTATGCAGAAGCGCTCGCGACCGGCGTCGTGCGGCCCGGGCAGCACCGCGTCGAGGCGCCGTGCGCGCACTTCGGCGTGTGCGGCGGCTGCCGCTTCCAGGATCTCGCCTACGAGGCGCAGCTCGAGCAGAAGCACGCACAGGTGCGGGACGCGCTCCAGCGGCTCGGCGGGGTGGCGGAGCCGCCGCTCGAGGCGATCGTCCGCTGCGAGCCGGAGATCTACCACTACCGGAACAAGATGGAGTACTCGTTCGCGAATACGGAAGCCGGGCCGGCGCTCGGCCTGCACAAGGCCGGCCGCTGGGACGAGGTGCTCGAGCTGGAGCGCTGCTGGCTGACCACCGACCTCGGCAACGGGCTTCGCGATGCCGTGCGCGACTGGGCGCGCGAGGAGGGGCTCCGCGCGTACTCGCAGGCGGACAGCAGCGGCTACTTGCGCCACCTCGTCGTGCGCGAGGGCCGCAACACCGGCCAGGCGCTCGTCGAGCTCGTGACCGCGCCGGGCGAGAAGTTCGAGCAGGGGTACTTCGTCGACGTCGTACGGCGCTTCCCCGAGGTCCGCTCGGTTCACTGGGCCGTGAACGACACGCCGGCCGAGGTGACGAACCTGCCGACGAAGCTGCTCTGGGGGGAGCCCTGGATCGAGGAGGAGCTGGCCGGTCTCCGCTTCCGCGTACGGCCGAACGCGTTCCTGCAGACGAACACGGCGATGGCGGAGCGGCTCTACCGGATCGCGCGCGAGGCCGCGCAGCTGACCGGCGTCGAGACCGTGTGGGATCTCTATTGCGGCATCGGCACGATCGGGCTCTCGCTTGCCGGCGACGCGCTGACGGTGTGGGGGATCGAGGTGTCGGAGGAGTCGGTCGCCTGCGCGCTCGAGAACGCGGAGCTGAACGGGATCGCGAACACGGCGTTCTTCGCCGGCAACGTCGGCCAGGTGGTCGAGGAGCTGCTCGAGCGCTCCGGCCGGCCGGACGTCGTCGTCGTCGACCCGCCGCGCGCCGGGCTCGCGGGCAAGGCGCTCCGCCACCTCGGCCGCCTCGGCCCGCGCCGCCTCGTCTACGTCTCGTGCAACCCGACGACGCTCGCCGGCGACGTGAAGACGCTGCGCGAGGAGTACGGCTACGAGCTGCTGCGCGTCACACCTGTCGACATGTTCCCGCACACGCCGCACGTCGAGGCGGTGGCGCTGCTCGAGCGGAGCTGACGGCCGCGACCTGGTCGCGACTTGGTCGCGACCAGGTCGCAGTTGTAGGCTGCGCCCGTCAATCGGGACACGGAGGGCACATGAGCAACGCACTGCCTCCGGTTGCGGCCCGGAACGAGAAGATCTCGGCGGCGGAGATCCAGACTGACGCCAACCTCCACGTCGGCGTCGGCGATCCCACCAAGCGGTTCCACCTCTGGGTGCAGGGCCCGGCCTGGCTGCTCGGCTTCGCCACCCTCGGGCTCGGCTTCCTGATGGTGCTGACCGGCTACGACTCCGGCGCCGGCTGGTTCGCGGTCTCGATCGGGCGTCCTGCTCGCGGTGATCGCGTCCTTCCGAGCGCCCTTCACGATCGGCGAGTCCGCGATCAGCAGCACGCCGGGAAAGCCGCGCAAGAAGACTACGCCGACGCCGCCGGCGGCCTGAGCCGCGTCCAGAGCAGGTCGGCGTTCGCGGCGAGGAAGCCGACGGAGAGGAACGGCAGAGCAGGCAGCCCGTTGACGTTCACCGCGTTCGCGATCACGATCGTCAGGCCGTACATCGCGGTCGCGCCGACCCAGCTCCAGCCGACGCGCAGGCTCCACCGCCGCGCGGCGCTGAGGAAGAGCGCGAAGAAGAGGACGTCCGGCGGGCCGAGATAGGCGGCGCCGCCGCCCGGGACGAGGAACGCGATCGCGACCGCGGTGTAGACGTCGAAATGGTGCGCCGTGATCGCGTGCGTCGGCCCCTTCCACACGGAGATCGCGTCGACGAACGGCACGACCACCGCGACGATCACGACCCACGAGAGCTCCTCGAAGAGCGTCAGGAACAGCCAGCCCGCGCCGACGGCGGCCCAGAGCTTCGCGAAGTTCGCCGGCAGCCCCCAGCCCAGGGCCGACAATCCGAAGGCGAGCAGCGTCATGACGGCAGTCGCGACGAGGAGAGGCCGCCAACCGGTGCCGGACAGCGGCAGCGCGAGGTAGACGAGCAGCAGCGTCGCAGGCAGCACCGCCACGGAGACGATGACGATGTCGGGCCAGAGTCCGGGATGCGGGATGTGCGGCGCGGCGACGAACCACGCGACCACGCACGCGAACAGCCCGACGAACGCCGCGCCGCGGCGCTCGGCTAGTACGGAGGCAGCTCGGCCCACCACGTGCCGAGCAGCTTGAAGGCATTCCAGAACTCCGTCTTCGCCGGCTGCTCGTCGAGCGAGGCGTCGATGTCGGGCGTGACGAGCGCCCCGATCGTCGGCGTGAACGCCTGCCGCTCGCCCATCGTCGGTGCGACCTCCCGGGCGAGCGGGAAGCCGGCGCTGTTCAGGAACGCAACCGCGTCCGGGCCCATGACGACGACGAGCTTCGGCTGCACGATGTGCAGCTCGCGGAGGAGAAAGGGCCGTGACTCCTCCTCGTCGCCGTCCGCGAACTTGAGGCAGTTCGTCCCGTAGATCGCCATCGGGTCGACGTGCAGTCGCTGCAGCGACTTGAGGACGGCGTTCCCGGATCGTCCGAAGAAGGCGACGCCCTCCTGCAGCTCGGAGGCGCGCGGCGCGTACTTGAGCAGCAAGACGTCCGCGAGCGGGTGTCCGGAGCCGACGACGGGCACGCGGTTCCCCGCGGCGGCCTGCGCGACCTCGTCACCGAGGGCGTTGATCTCGGTGATCGCCTTTTGCAGGTACTTCTCGTAGATCTCGTCGGTCGCCACAGTCACAGGAACCCGAAGGGATGGTTCGCCTCAGCGCACCCTTTCCTTGGCCTGGGCCACCCACTTGAGTCCCTGGAGGTACGCGAGCGACTTCGGGCGGCGGAGCATCTCGGCGCTGCGCAGCGAGACGAGGAACTCCTCCGGCCCGCTGAAGCGGCGCATGCGGACGGCGCCGGTGCCGACGCCCTGGAGCACGTGCGCGTCCGAGCCGGCGGCGCGCGTGAGGTTGTACTTGCGCGCGAAGCGGATGGCCTCGTCGTTGTAGGCCTCGAAGAGCAGCCGCGCGTTGTAGACCTCGAACACGTCGATCTCGGCGAGGTGGCGGTGCAGCGTCGCAGGGTCGGGAATCGCGTGCAGCCGGTCGAACGGGTGCGGCACGTAGACGAGTGCGCCCTGCGCGCGGATCGCGGCCACTGTCTCCCCGAAGGACAGGCCGCGCGGGATCTCCTCCCTCAGGAAGAGGCCGATCACCTCGCCCTGGCGCGTCGGTCTTGATCTCCTCGCCGGGAATGACGATCAGCCGCCGTCCCCGCGCCTTCTCGACCGCCTCGAGCGCGCCGCCGAAGACGTTGTGGTCGGTGACGGCGATCGCGCCGAGCCCTTCCGCCTCCGCGTGGTCGAGCAACTCGTCGACGTCGATCGAGCAGTCGTGCGACCAGCTCGTGTGCATGTGCAGGTCGGCGACGATCCAGTCGCGGCCCTCGAGCGGCGGGGGCTTGGCCGCGGCGCGCCGGCGGCGCCTGACCGCCCCGTACACCTCCTCGACCCGGTCGGCGAGCACGGCGAAGCTCTGGCTCTGCGCGGCCGCCAGGCCCGCCTGGGCGCGGCCGTCCCGGAAGGCGTCGTCCTCGAGCAGGCGCGCAGCCTCGGCGGCGGCGAGCTCGGGCTGGAGAGCTCGGCCGGGCGGTGCGGCGATCGCGACGCCCGCGGCCTGCGCCTCGAGCACGGCGCGTCCGACGCCTTCGAGCGCGGGGACGAAGACGGCGGCGTGCCGGAAGAGGTCGGCGCGGCTGGCGCCGTCGAACGCCGTGCGCACACGCACGCGTCCGCGCAGGGTCGTGCGGCAGCGGCGGGCGCCCGCTGAGCGGCCGCGTGCGCAGCAGCACGAGCTCCCAGTCCGGGAGCGTGCGCAGCTCCCGTACGAGCGCGCGCAGCAGCGGCCGCTCGGTCTGGCGCCACTCGAGCACGGCGACCTTTGCCTTCTCCGCGGGCGCGTAGCGCTCGAGGTCGACGCCGAGCGGCACGAGCTCGTAGCGGCCGGGGAAGCGCTCCGCTGCGGCCTCCACCGTCTCCTCGCGCGTGGCGAGCAGCGCGTCGAGCCGGCCGAGGAGCCGCTCCCGCTGCGCGCGGCCCGGCGGGTAGCCGAGCCGCTCGGGCGAGAAGAACGTGGCCACGGTGAACGCGCCCGAGTCCCGGAGCGCCAGGTACGAGAGGCTCGGCAGGCCGGGCTCGAAGCCGTGCACGACGTCGAAGCGGCCGGCGCTCAGCGCGATGGCGAGGCTGGCCCGGATCCCGACGGGCACGCCCATGCGGCTGCGGCGCGAGATCGGCACCGCGGGCCCGAGCGCGACGAGCTCGGCGTCCACGCCGTCCATCAGCGCGCGGCGTCCCGCCGCGAGGTCGCGGGCCCGGTTCGACGGCGCGAGCACGGTCACCGAGTGGCCGCGCGCACGCAGCTCCTGCGCGAGCCCGGCGACGTGCTCGTTGACGTCGTGAGGCTGCGACCAGGCGAACGGGGTGACGAGGGAGACGCGGAGTCCCATCCCTGCCCCGAGTCTAGTCGGCTTGCTCTGGCGCCCTCGGGCCCGTAAGGTCGCCTGCACTGCGGCTCGCAGCTCCTGTGGCCAACCCCCGCATGGGAGGAGTGCGAGCATGACAGCGGAACCTCGGGCACCGCTCTCGTCGGACATCGAGGCCACTCGTGGCCGCGACCGGGCGATCGCCGCTCCAGAGCTACTCAGCCTCCGAGCGCGAATCGTGAGCGCGGCGCGCTGGGGAGTCGAGAACGAAGCCCGGATTCACTACGACGAGACACGTCCGATGAAGGCGATCGACTCTCCGTTTCACCTGCCTCTCGACACGGATTGCTCAGGATTCGTGACGCTTTGCTACGCCTGGTCCGGTGCGCCCGATCCGAACGGATTGGACTTCGACGGATACGGATACACGGGCACGCTCCTCAAACACATGCGGCACATCCGGCGAAGCTCGGCGCGCGAGGCAGACCTGGTTGTCTGGGGCCGCTACCCGGGTCATCACGTCGCGCTCGTCGTGGAAGCCGCCGCGGATCCGCTGCTGTGCTCGCACGGCGCGGAGCGGGGGCCGGTTGAGGTGAGCTTCTCAGCCGAGAGCCGATTCCAACCGGCCCCGGTCGCCTGGCTCACGGTCTTTCGGTCCGCCTAGCTCTCGTCCAGCCGTTCCACGCGCCGCAGGGTGGCGACGAGGATCGGGCCTGCAAGCGAGAGCACAACGAGCGCGATCACGAGGCGCACCTGCGGGCCGAGCGAGAAGCGCCGCCACACGGCGCCGAGCAGGTCGAGTGTCAGGAACCCGACAACGACGAACGAGGCGCGGCAGACGAGCGACGACCAACCGGTGCTCCCCTCGAGCCAGACGGCCATCGCCGTCAGCAGGAAGAGGCCGATCATCGCGACGTCCGCCGTCCACTCCACGCGCGTCCACGTCGTGATGTGCACGACGGGCACGGGCGACGCGAGCGACACGTTCATGTCGATGCTCGACGTCACCCATGTCTGCGCCAGCAAGACCAGGAGGATGAACGGCGCGCCGGCGCGGCCGACTGCGGAGAGGCCGTTGAAGGTGTCGCGCTCCTCGAGCGTCTTCGCGTGCCCCCAGAGCCGCGCGCAGAGATAGAGGAGGACGAGCGTGCTCGCGATCCGGTTGCCGCCGCTTCCGAGCGACGCCCCGGCGATCGTGGCGACTGAGGCAGAGCGCGACGGACACCGCCGCGGCTGCGCCGCCCAAGAGGATGAGCCGTTCGCGGCTGCGAAAAGCCTCGCCCGCCATGTACCGGATATCGGCACGCGGCGGGCGAGGCTTGAAGCCGGCGGCTAGGCCGTCTCTGCCGGGGCCGGTGACTCGACCGGCGCCTGGCGCGCGGTACTTCTCGATGAACTGCTCGGTCAGCTCGCGCGCCTCGTCGTCCTCGATCTGCTGCGGCGGCGACTTCATCAGGTACGAGCTCGGCTCGACGAGCGAGCCGGAGACGCCGTTGTTCAGCGCGAGCTTCGCGAGCCGCACCGCGTCGATGACGATGCCGGCCGAGTTCGGCGAGTCCCACACCTCGAGCTTCATCTCGAGATTCAGCGGCACGTCGCCGAAGGCCGCGCCCTCCATGCGGATGTACGCCCACTTGCGGTCGGTCAGCCACGGCACGTAGTCGGACGGGCCGACGTGCACGTTGCCTGCGCCGAGGTCGTAGTCGAGCATCGACGTGACCGCGTTCGTCTTCGAGATCTTCTTCGACTCGAGCCGCTCGCGCTCGAGCATGTTGAGGAAGTCGGAGTTGCCGCCGACGTTCAGCTGCATCGTCTTGTCGAGATGCACGCCGCGCTCGCGGAAGAGCGACGTCAGCACGCGGTGCGTGATCGTCGCGCCGACCTGCGACTTGATGTCGTCGCCGATGATCGGCACGCCCGCGTCCTGGAAGCGCTTGTTCCAGTAGGCCTCGCGCGCGATGAACACCGGCATGCAGTTCACCATCGCGCAGCCGGCCTCGAGGATCTGCTCCGCGTACCACTTCGTCGCCATCTCCGAGCCGACCGGGAGGTAGTTGACGACGACGTCGGTCTTCGTCTCCTTGAGGATCCCGACGATGTCGTCGGTCGGGCCTTCGGCCTTCTCGACGATCTGCGACAGGTACTTGCCGATGCCGTCGTGCGTCATGCCGCGCGAGACCTTGATCGCCGGTCTTCGGGACGTCGGCGAACTTGATCGTGTTGTTCGGGTGCGCCCACATCGCGTCGGCGAGGTCCTCGCCGACCTTGCCCTTGACGACGTCGAACGCGGCGGTGAACTCGATGTCGCGGATGTGGTACCCGCCGAGGTTCACGTGCATGAGGCCGGGGACGAACTGGTCGTCCGGCGCGTCCTTGTAGTACTCGCGGCCCTGAAGCAGCGAGTTGGCGCAGTTGCCGACGCCGATGATGGCGACGCGCACCTTGCCGTCGTCGAGGCGCGCACGCCCGTTCGAGCTACCGTTCGATGACATTCGTTCCTCCGTGTTCTCCCGTACCAGGTACCGGTCTTTCGCGCTCCGGAAGCAAGGGGCGAACGACTGGTACCTGGTACTGGCGCTCAGTAAGTTGCTTGCGAACGTGCAGGATGCGCTGCAGGACGGTGAGCCAGGCCGTCGCCGCGAGCAGGTAGATCGCCCATTGCAGCGCACCCCACGGCGCGAGGACGAGGCCGGCGGTGATGACGACGACGCGCTCGGCGCGCGAGCCCAGGCCGACGTCGCCGCGCAGGCCGAGAGCCTCCGCCTTCGCCCGCGCGTACGAGACGAGGAAGGAGCCGGCGACGGCGGCGATCGTGAAGACGACGCGCCGTGTCGTTGCCGGCGCGCGCGAAGACGAGCGCGATCGCGGCGAGCACAGCGCCCTCGCCGACGCGGTCGGTGGTCGGAGTCGAGGAAGGCGCCGAACAGCGTCGACTTGCCGCCGGCGCGCGCGAGCGCCCCGTCGAGGATGTCGAGGACGGAGCCGACGACGAACACTGCGGCCGCCGAGCCAGTAGTAGAGGAGCTTGTCTCGGTTCTCGAAGGGGACGATCACCGCCGCCGCGAGGCAGAGCGTGACGCCCGTCGTCGTGAGCGGCGTTCGGCGTCACGCGGGTGCGTGCAAGGCTCCGTGACCGAGCGGCTCGCAAGCGAGCGCGCACCGGTCGTGTAGCCCTGCTTCACCCGGGTCAGCCGCGGGGTCGGGGCTTCGTTCATCGCATGCCATCGGGACCGTCTCAGGCTCGGGTCGAATCGCAATCCTGCTATGGCGAAACTATAGCAGGTTTGCGATGAGCACGCGAGAGCGGCGCGGCAGCTTCGGCGCCCTCGACCACGACGGCGAGCGAGAACAGCGCGACCGCGATCCCCGCGAGCACGTCGAGCCAGAAGTGGTTCGCCGTCGCGACCACGCAGAACCAGACCCAGGCGGGATAGAGCGCCCAGAGCATCTTCGCCCACCAGTGCCGGCAGGCGGCAGACGAGGATGACGCCGACGATGAGCGAGTCGGCCGCGTGCAGGCTCGGCATCGCCGCGTACGGGTTCGCCGCCAGCGACACGAGCCCGGAGCCGTGGTTGAGGCCGCGCATCCCGTCGAGCGTGTCCTGGAAGCCGTAGCTCGTGAACATACGCGGCGGCGCGGTCGGCAGGACGACGAAGCCGATCGAGGCCGACGACGTTCGCGAGCAGCACCGTGTTGCGGAAGCGCGTGAAGTGCTCGTGGCGGCGCAGGTACACCCAGAGGATGGCGAGCCCCATGATCGTGAACTCGGAGTTCCAGTACGTCCAGGAGGCGGCGGTCGAGCAGCCACTGCGAGGAGTCGGCGAGCCGCTGCACGGTCAGCTCGAAGATCTGATGCGTCGCCCGCTGCTCGAGCGACAGCACCCTCCAGCCGTTCGTGAACGCCCGCGCGGGGTTCCGGTCGGCGACGCCGCGGGCGACCTGATAGGCGAGGATGAAGCCGAACCAGATCGCGAGCTGGCGCACGAGATCCGACCACCCGCGCGGCAAGATGCGCCGTCCAGCTGCAACGACAGCGGTCATGAGTGGATTCTACTCGTTCTCGAGGCTGCTCAGCCGCCGATGTAGGACATCTCCACCTTCGGCAGCGAGGCGGTCTCGGCCGTCCGGAGCTCGGAGTAGCGGTCGGTGCGGCGCGTCCAGATCTCCCGGAGCTGCCCGGCCAGCTCGGCGTCGGAGGCGCCGGCCCGGAGCGGGGCGCGCAGGTCGTGGCCCTTGAGGGCGAAGAGGCACGTGTAGAGGCGGCCTTCGGCCGAGAGGCGGGCCCGGGAGCAGCCGCCGCAGAACGGCTCGGTGACCGAGGCGATGACGCCGATCTCGCCGGCACCGTCCCGGTAGCGCCAGCGGCGGGCGGTCTCGTCCGCGCGGGCCGGGGCGACGGGCTCGAGCGGCCAGGCGGCGCCGATCCGGCTGACGATCTCGGCGGCCGGGACGACGTCGTCGAGCCGCCAGCCGTTCGTGTGCCCGACGTCCATGTACTCGATGAAGCGGAGGACGTGGCCGGTGCCGCGGAAGTGCTCGGCGAGCCGGACGATCGCCCGCGTCGTTCACGCCGCGTTTGACGACGGCGTTCACCTTGACGGGCAGCCCGGCCGCGGCGGCGGCGTCGATTCCCTCGAGCACCCGCTCGACCGGAAACTCGACGTCGTTGAGGGCGCGGAAGGCCGCGTCGTCGACGGAGTCGAGGCTGACGGTGACGCGGGACAGGCCGGCCCGGGCGAGCGCTTCGGCCTTCTGCGCGAGCAGAGCGCCGTTCGTCGTCAGTGCGAGCTCGAGCTCGGGGATCTCCGCGAGCAGCTCGACGAGCTGCTCGACGTCACGGCGCACGAGCGGCTCGCCGCCGGTGATGCGCACGGTGCGGACGCCGAGCCCGGCGAAGACGCCGGCCACGCGCGCGATCTCCTCGAAGCTGAGCAGCTCGCGCCGCTCGAGAAACGCGTGGTCGCGGCCGAAGACGTCCTTCGGCATGCAGTAGACGCAGCGGAAGTTGCAGCGGTCCGTGATCGACACCCGAAGCGTCTCGAGCGGCCGGCCGAGCCTGTCGAGCAAGGGCTCCACGGCTGAGAGCCTAGCCGCGCCCCCGCAGGTCAGACGACCGGAATCCACCGGCCCCAGGTTCCTGGAAGCCCTGATTGGCCGCTCCGGCCGGCTCCTAGCAGCTGCGCAGCTTGCGCAGGGCGGAGCCGTCGGGTCGCAGCGACCAGAGCGAGGCGCACGTCTGCGGGGTGGCGCTGCCGCTGACGAGGAGCGTGCTGCCGTCGGGCGCCCAGGCGACGTCGACGGTGACCTTGGGGCCGATCGTGCGGCTGGCCCGCGTCGCCGCGTCGATCACGACCAGGCGTCCGTGCGAGGTGACGGCTGCGATCCGGCGGCCGTCCGGCGACCACTGGGCCGCGCAGGCGGGCAGCGCGTTCTCGTGGAGGAGCAGCGTGCCGCCGCCGCTGCCGCGCGCGATCACGTGCAGGCCGGCGGCGTCCGCGTATGCGAGCCGGCGTCCGTCCGGCGACCACTGCGGGCAGGAGCCCGTCGTCGTTCGTTGTACGGGCGTGCCGCCGGCCGCCGGCGCGATCCAGATTCCGGCGGGCTTCTCGTAGTGCCCGCCGCCGGAGCTGAGCTTGCGCGTGAACGCGACCGAGCGCCCGTCGGGCGAGAGCGCAGGGAAGAGGTTCAGGCCGGTGGGGGCGATCCGCCACGTCTTGCCGGAGGTGAGGGAGCGCACCTCGACCGGGCCGTGGCAGGTCGCGCACGGATTGGCGGTCTGGTAGGCGACCCGGTCGCCCTTCGCGTCGACCGAGAAGGTGAGGCCCACGCCGATCGCCTGCGGCTGCCCGTTCGACCCGACCCGGACCAGCCGGTAGTTCGCGTCGTAGAGGAAGTCGCCGCTCGGCAGCCAGGCGAGCTGGAAGAGCGCGTCGATGCCCGACGCGAGCCGGTGGGGCTTCGTGCCGTCGGGATTCGCAGCCCAGATGTCGTGCCGCCCGTTGTCGGCCTGCGCCCAGGCGATCCTCGTCCCGCCGGGCGACCAGACGGGCGACGCGATCGGGTGCTGTGCCGACGCGAGCGCCAGCGCTGCCAGCGCGACGGCGAGCATCAGGCGGGTACGGCCACGTTTGCGAGCCCCGCCGCCGCATATGCGTCGTCCTGGTCGAGCGTCTCGTGCTCGAGCAGCGCCTGCGCGAGCGAGTCGAGCTTGTCGCGGTTTTCGCGCAGCAGCGCGAGCACCTCGTCTGCGCGCGGCCGGCGACGATCCGGCGCACCTCCTCGTCGATCAGCCGCTGCGTCTCCTCGGAGACGCCGGCCGCGCCGGGGAGGAACGGCCCCTGGCCGTCCTGCGGGATGACGGTGACCGTGCCGATCGCTTCGCTCATGCCCCAGCGGCCGACCATGTGCCGCGCGCGATCTGCGTCAGCTGCTGGAAGTCGGACTCCGCGCCGGTCGTGAGATCGCCGAAGACGACCTCCTCGGCCGAGCGCCCGCCGAGCGCGACCTTGATCTTCGCGATCAGCTCCTCGCTCGAGTAGTTGAAGCGGTCGGCGTCGGGCGCAGAGAAGGTCACGCCGAGCGCGAGGCCGCGCGGGATGATCGAGATCTTGCGCACCGGATCGGCGCCCGCGCGTGAGCATGCCGACGATCGCGTGCCCGCCCTCGTGGTACGCGGTGCGGCGCTTGTCCGCCTTGCTCATCATCACCTTGCGCTCCGCGCCGAGCACGATCTTCTCGAGCGCGTCGGTGAAGTCCGCCTCCATCACCTTGTCGTGCCCGCGGCGCGCGGCGAGCAGCGCCGCCTCGTTGACGAGGTTCGCGAGGTCGGCGCCGACCATGCCGGGCGTCGTCGACGCGATCCCGCCGAGATCGACGTCGGGCGCCGAGCGGGACGCTGCGCGTGTGCACGCGCAGGATCGCCTCGCGGCCGTTCCGGTCGGGCGGCTGCACGGCGACGCGGCGGTCGAAGCGGCCCGGCCGCAGCAGCGCCTGGTCGAGCACGTCCTGCCGGTTCGTCGCGGCGATCACGATCACGCCGGTGGACGAGTCGAAGCCGTCCATCTCGGTGAGGATCTGGTTGAGCGTCTGCTCGCGCTCGTCGTTGCCGCCGCTGAAGCCGGCGACGCCGGACGTGCGCGAGCGGCCGATCGCGTCGAGCTCGTCGATGAAGATGATCGACGGCGCAGCCTCCTTCGCGTTCTTGAAGAGGTCGCGCACGCGCGACGCGCCGACGCCGACGATCGCCTCGACGAACTCCGACGCCGCCATCGAGAAGAACGGCACGTTCGCCTCGCCGGCGACCGCGCGCGCGAGCAGCGTCTTGCCGGTGCCGGGCGGCCCGCTGAGCAGCACGCCGTGCGGGATGCGCGCGCCGAGCTTGCGGTACTTCTCGGGCGTCGCGGAGGAAGTCGACGACCTCGGTCAGCTCCTCCTTCGCCTCGTCGATGCCGGCGACGTCCTCGAAGGTGACCTTGTCGCCGCCCGGCTCGTAGCGGCGTGCGCTCGAGCGGCCGAACTGGCCGAGCATGCTCTGCATGCTGCTCGCCGCGGCGCATCGCGAAGAAGATCAGGCCGACGAAGAGGATCGTCGGGCCGAAGCCGAGCAGGAGGTTCTCCCACCACGGCGCGCCGGTGTCGAGCGGCTGCGCGTTGACGACGACCTGTTCTTCTTCTGGAGCAGCGTGCGAGAGCGCGTCCGTGTTCGCGAACGCCGGGATCTCCGTCTTGAACGCCGTCGTCTTCTTCGAGCCGGCGTAGCTCTCCGCATGCCGTGAACGTCCCCTGGACCGCCGTTCCCTTCGAGCGTGATGTCGGCGCACGTTGTCCGCCTGCACCTGCTGGTCAGGAAGAACGGGCTGTACGGGACGCGGACGCGCGGACGGCGCCTTGCGTCGCGCGCGATGCCGGCCCAGTAGTTGAGCGACGAGCAGGCCGACGACCCAGGCGATCCACCAGCCGATCGCGGATGCGCGGCCGCTGCTTCGCCGGCTGCGTGCGGCCAGGGCCGGCGTCCGCGCAGGGTCGGCGCTCACCGGCGGAATGATGCCAGCGTCCTAGCTGCGCCGGCCCAGACCTTCGCCAGCTCGACGATCGTCGCCGCGGCGAGGCCCATGTCCTCGACGCAGATCCACTCGCGCTCGCTGTGCGCGTCCTGGCCGCCGGTGTAGATGTTCGGCGTCGGCAGTCCCATCTCGGTGAGCGCCGAGCCGTCGGTGCCGCCGCGGATCGCCGTCCGCCTCGGCTCGAGCCCGATCCGGCGCACGGCCTCCTCGAGGTTCTCGACGATCTCGGGATGCTGCTCGAGCGTCGTCGCGCATGTTGCGGTACTGGATGCGCGACTCGACCTCGATCGAGCAGCGCGGTCGTCGGTGGCCGCCACCTCGGTCGCGAGCTCGCGCAGGAACTCGACGTGCCGGTCGAGCAGGTCGTTGTCGAAGTCGCGCACGATGAAGCGGAGCTCGACCTCGGTCGAGTCGCCCTAGATCACGACAGGGTGGACGTAGCCCTCGCGGTCGGACGTCGTCTCCGGCGAGAGCCGGTCGTCCGGCAGGCGCGCGACGACCTGCGCCGCGAGCTTGATCGCGTTCACGAGCTCGCCCTTCGCCCAGCCGGGGTGGATCGCGCGGCCGCGTACGCGCATCCGCACCTGCGCGCCGGAGAACGTCTCGTCCTGGATCTCGCCGACGGTCGAGCCGTCCATCGTGTACGCGGCGACGCGCGCCGAACGTGTCGACGGGGAAGTGGGTGACGCCGCGGCCGATCTCCTCGTCCGGGTTGAACGCGACCTTGACCGGGCCGTGCGGGATCTCGGGGTGCGCGACGAGATACGCGGCCGCGGCCATGATCTCGGCGATCGCCCGCCTTGTCGTCGGCGCCGAGCAGCGTCGTGCCGTCGGTCGTGATCAGCTCGTGGCCGACGTGATGCCGCAGCTGCGGCGACTCCTCGGGCCGGATCACGCTGGCCGGAGTCGCCGAGCGGGATGTCGCCGCCCTCGTAGCGGATGCGCTGTGGCTGGACGTTCGCGCCGCGTCACCTCGCGCGCGGTGTCGACGTGCGCGAAGAACGCGATCGTCGGCACGTCGTGCTCGACCGTCGCGGGGATCGTCGCCGTGACGTAGCCGTGCTCGTCGATCGCCGCGTCGTCGAGTCCGAGACCGCGCAGCTCGTCGAGCAGCAGGCGGAGCAGGTCGAGCTGCTTCGCCGTGCTCGGATACGTCGGTCGAGTCCTCGTCCGACTGGGTGTCGATCCGGACGTAGCGGAGGAACCGCTCTGCGGCGTCCTCGGCGAGCCCCGCGGTCGTGTCCGTGGCCACGGCGTGAGTCTACGTACGGCCTGTCGAGTACGGTCCGGCGACGTGATCGCGGTCGGCCTCGCGCTCGTCTCGGCTCTCCTCTTCGGCGGCATGAGCGTCGGCCTCCGCATCGGGCTGAGCGGCATCCCGACGCGTCGCTCGCGACCCTCGCCACGATCGGCGGTGCGCTCGTCGTCACGCTCGCCGCCGCCGCGCTCGAGATTCCGTCGAGGGGCGTCCATGCGGGCGCGGCCTGGCCGTTTGCGCTCGCGGGGCTGATCCAGCCGGGCGTGGGCCAGCTGCTCGTGACGCTCGCGATCCGCGAGGCGGGCGCCTCGCGGGCGTCGATCGTGTTCGGCGCCGCGCCGCTCGTCTCGGTGACGATCGCGCTCGTGGCGCTCGGCGAGCCGCTGAGCGCGCCGCTGCTCGCCGGCGCCGTGCTGATCGTGGCGGGCGGCTTCGAGCTCACGCGAGAGCGCGACCGGCCGGAGCACGTGCGCCCGCTCGGCCTCGTCTTTGCCTTCGCGGCGATGGCGCTGTTCTCGACGCGCGACAACGTCCTTCGCTGGCTCGCGGGCGACACGACGGTGCCGCCGGCGGTTGCGGCCGCCGCGGCGCTGCTCGGCGGCATGGTCGTGCTTCTGGCCGCACTCGGCCCGCGCGTCCACGGGCGGCCGCGGCTCGAGGAGGTCGGCCCGTTCCTCGTCGTCGGCGTGCTCTTCGGCCTGTCGTACGTCGCGCTGTTCGAGGCGTACTACCGCGGCCGGGTCACGGTCGTCTCGCCGCTGATCGCGACCGAGTCGCTCTGGGGCGTGGGCCTGTCCGTCCTGCTGATCCGGCACACGGAGCTCGTCGGGAGGCGGCTCGTCCTCGGGGCGCTGCTCGTGGTGGCGGGCGGGGCCTTGATCGGGGCGTTCCGTTGACGGCCGCGACCAGGTCGCGACCAGGTCGCGACCTGGTCGCAGTTGTAGACCTCTGCTCGAGGCGCACACAAATCTGCTATCCTGGCGCTTAGATTTTCTCATAGGAGGATAACGTAGAGATGGCGAAGACGATAGGTATTGACCTCGGCACGACGAACTCGTGCATGGCAGTGCTCGAGGGCGGCGAGTCCACGGTCATCCCGAACGCGGAGGGCGGGCGCACGACGCCGTCCGTCGTCGCGTTCACGAAGGACGACCAGCGGCTCGTCGGCGCCCCGGCCCGGCGCCAGCAGGTCACCAACCCGCAGAACACGATCTTCTCGATCAAGCGCTTCATGGGGCGCAAGTACTCGGAGGTCTCCGAGGAGATGACCATGATCCCGTACAAGGTCGTCCAGGGCCCGAACGGAGACGTGCGCGTCGAGGCGGCGGGCAAGGAGTACGCGCCGCCGGAGATCAGCGCGATGATCCTCCAGAAGCTCAAGCACGACGCCGAGGCGTATCTCGGCGAGTCGGTCACGGACGCGGTCATCACCGTCCCCGCCTACTTCAACAACGCGCAGCGCGAGGCGACGAAGGACGCCGGCAAGATCGCCGGCCTCAACGTGCTCCGGATCATCAACGAGCCGACCGCGGCCTCGCTCGCGTACGGGCTCGACAAGGACACCGACCAGACGATCCTCGTCTTCGACCTCGGCGGCGGCACGTTCGACGTGTCCGTGCTCGAGCTCGCCGACGGCGTGTTCGAGGTCAAGTCGACCGCGGGCGACAACCATCTCGGCGGCGACAACTTCGACAAGGCGATCGTCGACTGGATGGTCGCGGAGTTCAAGAAGGACCAGGGCATCGACCTCGTCCGCCGACCCGATGGCGCTCCAGCGCCTCTACGAGGCGGCCGAGAAGTCGAAGATCGAGCTGTCGTCGACGATGACGACGCAGATCAACCTGCCGTTCATCACCGCGACGCCCGAGGGCCCGAAGCATCTCGACCTGCAGCTCACTCGCGCCAAGCTCGAGGAGATCACGGCCGACCTGCTGGCACGCACCGTCGGCCCGACGAAGCAGGCGCTCTCCGACGCCGAGCTCGACCCGTCGAAGATCGACCAGGTGGTGCTCGTCGGCGGCATGACGCGGATGCCGTCCGTGCAGGCGAAGGTGAAGGAGCTGCTCGGCAAGGACCCGCACAAGGGCGTCAACCCGGACGAGGTCGTCGCCGTCGGCGCCGCGCTGCAGGCGGGCGTGCTCAAGGGCGAGGTGAAGGACATCCTTCTGCTCGACGTCACGCCGCTGTCGCTCGGCATCGAGACCAAGGGCGGCGTCTTCACGCGCCTGATCGAGCGCAACACGACGATCCCGACGAAGAAGTCCGAGGTCTTCACGACCGCGGAGGACAACCAGCCCTCCGTCGAGGTGCACGTCCTCCAGGGCGAGTCGGAGATGGCCGCGTACAACAAGACGCTCGGCAAGTTCCAGCTCGTCGGCATCCCGCCGGCGCCGCGCGGCATGCCGCAGGTCGAGGTCACCTTCGACATCGACGCGAACGGGATCATCAACGTCTCCGCGAAGGATCTCGGCACGGGCAACGTGCAGCAGATCCAGATCCAGGGCGGCTCCGGCCTGTCCGAGGACGAGGTGAAGAAGATGATCCACGAGGCGGAGGCGCACGCCGACGAGGCACACCGGCTCCGCGAGGTCGTCGACGCGAAGAACGTGGCCGAGACGCTCGCGTATCAGACCGAGCGATCTCTGAAGGAGCACCGGGAGAAGCTCGACGAGGCCGAGGCCGCGACGATCGACGGCCGGGTCATGGAGCTCCGCCACGCGCTCGAGGGCGACGACGTCGCCGACATCCGCGCGAAGACCGAGGCGCTCCAGGAGGCGTCGCACAAGCTCGCCGAGGCGGTCTACGCCCAGGCGACCGCACAGGCGCAGGCCTCCGGGCCGGGTAGCGGCGCCCCCACCGCCGACGACGAGGTCGTCGAGGAGGGCGAGTACGAGGTCGTCGACGACGAGGCGAAGACGACGTAATGACCGACGAGCAGGTTGGACAGGCACAGGTCGAGGAGGGCGGCGCCGACGAGGTCGCCGCTCTCACGGCCGAGCGGGACGAGGCGGTCGACCGCTGGAAGCGCGCGGCCGCCGAGCTCGAGAACTTCCGCAAGCGCGCGGCGCGCGAGCGCGACGCGTACGTGACGTTCGCGAACGAACGCCTCGTCGCCGAGCTGCTGCCGATCCTCGACGATCTCGAGCGCGCGCTCCAGGCCGCGGCCGAGCACGAGGAGGCCCGGCTGGAGGAAGGCGTCGAGCTCGTCCACCGCGAGCTCGACGCGCTGCTCGAACGGCACGGCGTGAAGGAGATCGAGACGAGCGGGATGTTCGACCCGCACGTGCACGAGGCGCTTGTCGCGCAGCCGTCGGAGGCCGACGAGGGCTCCGTGCTCGACGTGATCCAGAAGGGCTACACGCTCGGCGATCGCGTCGTGCGCCCAGCGCGCGTGATCGTCGCCGGGCCGCTGCCGGAGCTCGATGGCTAAGCCGCTCTACGACACCCTCGGTGTGCCGAAGAACGCCTCGCAGGACGAGATCAAGAAGGCGTACCGGAAGCTTGCGCGCAAGCACCACCCGGACGCGAACGCGGGCGACAAGGGGGCCGAGGAGCGCTTCAAGGAGATTCAGCACGCGTACGACGTGCTCTCCGATACGGAGAAGCGCAAGGCGTACGACCGCTTCGGCGCGCAGAACGGCCGCGCAGCCCCGGGCGGCGCGAACGTCGACTTCGGCAACATCGACTTCGGCGATCTCGGCGACCTCTTCGGCGGGCTCTTCGGCAATCGCGGGCCGGGAGGACGGCCGCAGCAGCGGCAGCCGCTGAAGGGGAACGACGTCGAGGCGGAGGTGCATCTGTCCTTCGAGGACTCGCTGCGCGGCGTCGAGGCGAAGGTGCCGGTCGAGCTGATGACCGCGTGCGCGCAGTGCGGAGGCACCGGAGCGCAGCCGGGGACGGCGCCGGTGATCTGCCCGGAGTGCAACGGGCGCGGGGTGAAGGTGGAGAGTCAGGGCCTGTTCGCGCTCTCGCAGCCGTGCCCGCGCTGCCGCGGGAACGGCACCGTGATCGAGCAGCCGTGCCCGCAGTGCAAGGGCTCGGGCCGCGAGCGGCGGATCAAGACGTACACCGTGAAGATCAAGCCCGGCGTCAAGGACGGCACGCGCATCCGGCTCAAGGGCAAGGGCGAGGCGGGCTCGCACGGCGGCCCCGCCGGCGACCTGATCGTCCTCACCCGCGTGACCGCGTCGCCGACGTACGAGCGGCGCGGCGACGACCTCGTCGTGCAGGTGCCGGTGTCCTATGCGACCGCGGCGCTCGGCGGCTCGGTCGAGGTGCCGACGCCGGAGGGTCCCGTGTCGCTGAAGATCCCCGCCGGCTCGGAGGACGGCAAGCTCCTGCGGATCAAGGGCCGCGGCGCGCCGAAGCTGTCCGGCTCCGGCCAGGGCGACGTGCTCGCGCGCGTGCGCATCGAGGTGCCGAAGCGCGTGAGCAAGAAGGAGCGCGAGCTGCTCGAGCAGCTGAGGCAGGTGAGCGGCTGATGGCAAAGCACGACGAGCTGCTCGACCAGGGCCCGCGCCAGGCGCCCGAGCCGGAGTCGGCGGAGCAGAAGAGCAAGAAGCTCGGCCTCAAGACCGCGGGCGGCGGCGTCGCCGCCGGGGGCATCGGCCTCGCGAAGGTGGGCGTCCTCGGCAAGGTGTTCCTCTATCTGTTCGTCTGGAACGGCGTCAGCTCCGCCTGGCGCATCGGCGGCTGGATCGGGATCGCCGTCGTCGCCGCCGCGATCACCGCCTACTTCGTCCTGCGTGCGCGCCGAGCGGAGACGGTCGCGCTGCCGACGCACGACGACCCGATCGTGCTGCCGCCGAAAGGCACGATCCCGTGAACGACCGGCCGATCTACATGATCAGCATCGCCGCCGAGCTCGCCGGCCTGCACCCGCAGACCCTGCGCATGTACGAGACGAAGGGACTCGTCCGGCCGAAGCGCACCCCCGGCGGCACACGCCTCTACTCGGAGGCCGATGTCGAGCGGCTGCGGATCATCCAGCGCCTGACGACGGAGCTCGGCCTCAACCTCGCCGGTGTCGAGCTCGTGCTGCGGCTCGAGGACGAGCTGCGCCGCGCGCACGCGCAGATCGAGCAGCTGCAGCGGCAGCTGAAGCAAGAGGTGAAGGACGTCCACCGCCACTACCGCCGCGACCTCGTCGTCTACGAGAAGCAGCGGCTACCGGAGAGACGCTGATGGACTTCAACAAGCTCACGGTCAAGTCGCAGGAAGCCGTCGCGGCAGGCGCAGGAGCTTGCGCGCCGCAACGGCAACCCCGAGCTCTACCCCGAGCACCTCGTGCTCGCGCTGCTCGACCAGGAGCTGCCGCGGCAGCTCGTCCCCGACGCCGACGCGCTGCGCGCGCAGGCCGACGCCGCGCTCGCGCAGAAGCCGAAGATCCAGGGCGCGCAGCAGCAGCCGCAGGTGTCGGCGCAGCTCTCCCGCGTGCTCGACAAGGCCTTCGACGAGGCGAAGGGCATGGAGGACGACTACGTGTCGTCCGAGCATCTGCTGCTCGCGCTCGACGTCGTGCCGCGCAAGGAGCTGCTCGCGAAGATCGAGGAGGTGCGCGGCGGCCGCCGCGTCACCTCGAACGACCCCGAAGGCACCTACCAGGCGCTCTCCAAGTTCGGGCGCGATCTCACCGCGGAGGCGGAGAGCGGCAAGCTCGACCCGGTGATCGGGCGCGACGAGGAGATCCGCCGCGTCATCCAGGTGCTCTCGCGGCGCACGAAGAACAATCCCGTGCTGATCGGCGAGCCGGGCGTCGGCAAGACGGCGATCGTCGAAGGGCTCGCGCAGCGGATCGTCGCCGGGGACGTGCCCGAGTCGCTGAAGGGCAAGCGGGTGTGGGCGCTCGACATCGGCGCGCTGCTCGCCGGCTCGAAGTACCGCGGCGAGTTCGAGGAACGGCTGAAGGCCGTGCTCGAGGAGATCTCGAATGCCGAGGGCGAGCTGATCCTCTTCATCGACGAGCTGCACACGATCGTCGGCGCGGGCGCGGCCGAGGGCGCCGTCGACGCCGCCAACCTGCTCAAGCCGATGCTGGCGCGCGGCGAGCTGCGCTGCGTCGGAGCGACGACCCTCGACGAGTACCGCAAGCACATCGAGAAGGACGCCGCGCTCGAGCGGCGCTTCCAGCCGGTGTTCGTCGGTGAGCCGTCGGTCGCCGACACGATCGCGATCCTGCGCGGCCTGAAGGAGAAGTACGAGTCGCACCACAAGGTGAGGATCCGCGACGCGGCGCTCGTCGCCGCGGCCGTGCTCTCCGACCGCTACATCGCCGATCGGCAGTTGCCGGACAAGGCAATCGACCTCGTCGACGAGGCGGCGTCGCGGCTGAAGATGGAGATCGAGTCGTCCCCGGTCGAGCTCGACGAGGCGAACCGGCGCGTCACGCAGCTCGAGATCGAGCTCACCGCGATGGCCGCCGAGTCGGATGAGGTGCGTGCTCCGCTCGAGGCGGAGCTGGCCGAGGCGAAGGAACGCCGCAACGGACTCGCGGCGCGCTGGGCGCGCGAGAAGGAGGCCCTCGACCGCGTCGGCCAGATCACGCAGCGGATCGACGAGCTGAAGATGGAAGCCGAGCGCGCGGAGCGGCAGGGCGACCTGCAGCGTGTCGCCGAGATCCGCTACGGCGAGCTGCCCGCGCTCGAGAAGGAGCTCGCCGAGCGCGACGCGGTGACGACCGACTCGATGGTGAAGGAGGAGGTCGACGAGGACGACATCGCAGCGGTCGTCGCACGCTGGACGGGCATCCCGGTCGACCGCCTGCTCGAGGGCGAGACCGAGAAGCTCGTGCACATGGAGGCGCGGCTGCACCAGCGCGTGATCGGCCAGGACGCGGCGGTCGAGGCGATCGCGAACGCGATGCGCCGTGCCCGCACCGGCCTGCAGGATCCGAACCGGCCGATCGGCTCGTTCATCTTCCTCGGCCCGACCGGCGTCGGGAAGACGGAGCTCGCCCGCGCGCTCGCGGAGTTCATGTTCGACGACGAGCGGGCGATGGTGCGGCTCGACATGTCCGAGTACCAGGAGCGGCACACCGTCGCCCGCCTGGTCGGCGCGCCGCCCGGCTACATCGGCTACGACGAGGGCGGCCAGCTCACGGAAGCCGTGCGCCGGCGCCCGTACTCCGTCGTCCTGCTGGACGAGATCGAGAAGGCGCACTCCGAGGTGTTCGACGTGCTGCTGCAGGTGCTCGACGACGGCCGGCTCACCGACGGCCAGGGCCGCACGGTCGACTTCCGCAACACCGTGCTCGTCATGACCTCGAACATCCGCAGCGAGGAGCAGCTGCGCGAGCACTTCCGGCCGGAGTTCCTGAACCGGGTCGACGAGATCGTCGTCTTCCAGCAGCTGACGCGCGAGCAGATCGGCGAGATCGTCGAGCTGCAGCTCGAGCGTCTGCGCGGGCGGCTCGCGGAGCGGCACATCGCGCTCGAGCTCACGGACGAGGCGAAGCAGCTGCTCGCCGACGCGGGCTGGGATCCCGCCTACGGCGCCCGCCCGCTGAAGCGCGCGATCCAGCGCCTCGTCGAGAACCCGCTCGCCTTGCGCCTGCTCGAGGGCGACTTCGCCGACGGCGACACGATCCGCGTGGACGCCCGCGACGGCGAGCTCGCGTTCGAGAAGGCGGGCGCCGCGGCGCCCGCCGTCGCCTAAACGGCGTATTCAGCCGCGCCCGGACCCTGCCGATCTACCGAGGGTGAGATCGGGCAGGGCGGCATGCCTGATGGTCGCCGCAGGAATGGCCGTTGGCGACTGCGGACATGTCTGGCACCCCGGACGCGCGGTCGCCGAGGCGCAGGCAGCGGTCGCCGCGGCGCTGACGGAGCCGAGCCTCGCCGACGCAACCCGCTCGCTGGAGCGCTATCACGCGCTCGCCGGAACGTACGCCGACGCCGATGTCGGCGGCGGCTTCCAGCTCAGCCTGCGCTGGGCGAACGACACCGAGTACTGCCTCGAGTGGGTCGCCGCCGACGGCCCTCGGCACCTGCGCGGGCCCGCCGGGGGCCCGGCGGCCGGCTTCTGCCCCTGACGCCGCGCCGTCGTGCGCTAGCGTCCGCCGCGTGCTGCTCGTCGTCGCCGCCACGGAGCGTGAGCTCGCCTTCGTCGAGGGCGCCGAGACGCTCTGCTGCGGCGTCGGCCCGGTCGAGTCGGCGCTGCACACGGCGCGCGCTCTCGCCGCACGGAGGCCGGACGGGGTGCTGCACATCGGCATCGCGGGCGGGTACGGGATCGCTCCGCCTGCGCTCGTGCTCGGCTCCGAGTCGGTCTACTGCGACGTGCTCGACCCGGCGTTCACGCTGAGCCGCGTCGAGCGCATCGACCCCGATGCGGACCTGCTTGCCGCGGCACGTGCGGCGCTGCCCCAGGCGCTCGTGCGTCCGATCGCGACCTGCGGGAGGGTGGGCGGCGGGGCCGGCTACGAGGTCGAGGCGATGGAAGGGTTCGGCGTGCTGCGCGCGGCCGCACTCGCGGGCGTACCCGCGGTCGAGCTCCGAGCCGTGTCGAACGCGGTCGGCGAGCCGGACCGGGGGAGATGGCGCATCGACGATGCGCTTGCCGCGCTCGCACACGCCACGGCGACACTGGTGGCGGCGCTCTCCTAGTCGAGGAACTCCGCCTGGCCCGTGACCGGCGGCGCCCCGTACGCGAAGAAGAGAACTTCTTCGTCGCCCTCGTTGCGCGCCTGCATCGGCGTGTCGCGGTGCACGGCGGCGAGGTCGCCCGGCTTCAGGTCGACCCGCTGCGGTGGCTCCCCGAGGAGCATCGTGAGCGTGCCGCGCAGGCAGAGGAACACCTCCTCCTGGCCCCGATCCACGTGCCGCCGCCCGCGCGTGTGCGCCGGGTAGCGCCACAGGCGGGCGCGCGAGTCGGTCAGGTTCGCCGGGACGGTCACGTCGGCGGCGAGCCGCGGCTCCTGCCCCTCGTGCCCCGGACGCTCTTCGTAAGCGGCGCTGTCGGCGCGCACGATGTCGAAGCTCATGCGCTGGACGATACCCTCCCGTGCCGTGGCCAGGCTGTCCTATCCCCGAGCGGGAGAGCCGCTGCCGGAGGCGCTCCCGCCGGGCGAGCGCACGATCGGCCAGCTCGTCGCGGAGTCGATTCGCCTCTACGGCCGGCGCTTCTGGAGCGTCATTCCGCTCGGCCTCGTCTTCGTCGGCGTCGACCTGGCGAGCCTCCATCGCAGCGTCTCCGTCCAGACGCTCGTCCTGTGGGCGTTCGGGCCCCTGTTCGCCGCCGCGTACGTGCGCGCCTCCGCGCTCGCGCTGCCGGGACGGCCGTCACGCCGGGCGTACGCGAACGCCTTCCTCGTGGCGCTGATCGTGTTCGTGCCGTTTCCGGTGCTCGTGCGCTTCTACATCCTGCCGGGCGTCGCCTTCTTCGCGCTGATCGGCCTCGGCGTCCCGGCAGCGCTCGTTGAGGGGCTCGGCGTCCGCGACGGCCTCCGGCGCGGCCTTCAGCTCGGCCGGGCCGACGCCGTCCACGCCGTCGCGGGCCTGGCGACGCTTTCGCTCGTCTTCGGCGTGAGCCGCTACGCACTCCTCGTCCTGCTCCACACGCAGGGAAACCAGACGCAGGACGTGGCCGCCGTGCTCTCCGACCTCGTCCTCTCGCCACTCCTCTTCATCGGCTCGGCCCTGCTCTACGTGGATCAGGCGGCGCGGGTCAAGTAGGTTCCGCACATGCCCATCTACATCCTGCTCTCGAGGCTCTCCCAACAGGGCGTGGCGACGCTGAAGTCGAATCCGGACCGCCTACGCGAGGTGAACCGCGACGTCGAGGAGCTGGGCGCGCGCGTCCTGCACCAGTGGGCGACGCTCGGCGACTTCGACTTCGTCAGCGTCGTCGAGGCGCCCGACACGGCGACGGTCGCGCGCGTCAGCGTCGCCCTCGGCGCCCGCGGCTCCACGAAGATCCAGACGCTCCCCGCGCTGACGATCGACGAGTTCGTCGCCACGCTCGCCGGCTGAAGTCCGCCCACGACGCATCTAGAGTGACGGCTGTGGAGCACGAGTTCGTTGCGCTCGGACACGCCGGCAGCGGCGCGTACGCCGGGCTCGAGACGTTTCCGAACCCGGGCGTGACGACCGTCGAGCTGGTGAGCGACGAGCTGACGGCGGTGTGCCCGGTCACAGGCCAGCCCGACTTCTACACCGCGACGATCCGCTACGAGGCGGGCGCCCTCTGCCTCGAGTCGAAGTCCCTGAAGCTCTACCTGGCACGGTTCCGCGACCGGGGCGCCTTCTGCGAGGCGCTCGCCGTCGAGATCCGCGACGGGCTCTCGGCAGCGCTCGAGCTCGACCCTTCGGCGGTGCACGTCACGCTCCGCCAGAAGGCCCGCGGTGGGATCACCATCACCGCCTCTGCCTGATCGCTAGGGCCGAAGCGGCCAGGCCGTCGGTGATTTGCCGCAGTCGAGGAGAGGGGCGCCGCCGATGTGGCTGGACGCCGGCGGCCGCGATGGTCGCAAAGTGCGCAAGCGATATGCGGTCATCTTCTGCGAGCAGGGAGGACAAGTGGCCGCCGGCGCGCTGGAGCTGGGCGACGACCAGCTGGTGCTCGTAGGCACTGCCGAGCAGCGGGAGTGCGCGTTGAGCCTTCCGTTCGCGGATATCGCGGAGGTCAGGATCGGTCGACTGCCGGTGGATCGCCTGAACGGGCATGTGACGCTCGTGCTCGAGTGCGGGGGGAGGCCGGACGTGCGGGTGGCCCCGCTCGGGGCCGGCCTGCTGCACGAGATCGCCGACCTGGTGAGCGCGCTCGCTTCTGAGCAGCGCGGCGGCGATGAGCTGGCGGTCGTCGTGCCGTTGAAGCCGAACAGCCTCGCCCGCGCGAGGGAGCTCCTCGAGGGGGGAGCACCACTCGATCCAGCCGCGCTCGGCCTCGTCAGCCACCAGGTCTATCTGCAGGAGGGGGAGGCTGTGTTCGTCTTTCGCGGTCCCAACGTGAGCGCCCGCGTCGGGAAGGCGATGCGCAGCCCGGCGCTTTGGCGAGCGGGTCTGGCCTGGCAGGAGTGCATCGACGGGCGACCCGTGGTTCACAGGTCGGCCGAGATGCTTTCGAGCGAGGCCATGCCGGTCTACAGCTGGGTCGCACCCGACGGCCCGGGCGCGTCATGAGCTGAAAGCGCTGAGCGGCGTGGGCCGGCTCAGGCGGTGGCGGCAGCAACGCGGCGCACGGTGACGCCCCACGCCTTCCCGGAGGAGAACAGCTCGTCCGGGTCGACCTCGTTCAGCCAGCCGAGGAAGTGCGGGTTCGGCTCTTCATCGGTGCAGCCGTACACGGCGGGATAGATCGGCGCCTTCGGCTGGACGTGCTTGACCCGGGCCGCCTCTTCGGCGAGACGCTCCGCCTCTTCGGAGGCTGGGCCTTCCATGTAGCCGCGGGGCATGTCTCCAGAGTACTCGCGCTACGCTCGCTCTGTGCCGGTTGCCCTCGCCGTCCGCGATCTTGCGAAGCGCTACGGCTCGGTCGAAGCGCTGAAAGGCGTCGATCTGGTGGTGGAGGAGGGCGAGCTGGTCGGCCTGCTCGGCCCGAACGGCGCCGGCAAGTCGACGCTCGTGAAGATCGCCGTCGGGCTCGTGCGTCCGAGCAGCGGCCACGCCGAGGTCGCGGGCGCGCACGCCGGATCGCGGGCTGCGCGGGCCTCGCTCGGCTACCTCGCCGAGCTCTTCCGCTTTCCCGGCTGGTACACGGCCGACGAGGTGCTGGAGCTGCACCAGCGGCTCTCCGCCTCGCGCGGCGGCGCCGGCGAGCGGAAGCGCCTGCTCGAGCTCGTCGCGCTCGAAGACGCTGCCGACCGGCGCGTCGAGGGCATGTCGAAGGGGATGCAGCAGCGCCTCGGCGTCGCGCAGGCGCTCGTCGGCGATCCGCGCATCCTCCTGCTCGACGAGCCGACGTCGGCGCTCGATCCCGTCGGCCGCCGTACCGTCCGCCTCCTGCTCGAGCAGTTGCGCGGCCGCGGCGTCTCGGTCCTGCTCAACTCGCACCTGCTCTCGGAGATCGAGCTCGTCTGCGACCGCGTCGCCATCCTGCTCGGCGGCGAGCTCGTCGCGGCGGGAACGCCCGCGGAGCTGTCGCGTCCGCGCGGCGTCGAGCTCGAGACGGACGAGGGCGTCCACCGGATCGACGGCGCCGTGCGCGAGGACGCGCCGCGACTCGTCGCGGAAGCGGTCGCCGCGGGACGGCAGGTCTACGGCGTGCGCGTGCTCACCTCGACGCTCGAGGACACGTATCTCGAGGCGGTCGGCGGGGAGACCGATTGAGCAGCTTCGTCGCGATCGTCGAGTACGGCTTCCGCGAGGCGGTGCGCCGGAAGGTGTTCGCGGTTGTCGTGCTGCTCACGGCCGTTTTCCTCGTGCTCTTCTGGCTCGCGAACCACTTCGTCTTCGGCCAGCTGGGAAACATCACGCCGCCGCGCGACGTCAACGTCGACACGCGCACGTTCGCGGGCGCGTTCCTGACCGGGCTGGCGATGTTCGCAACGCTTTTCCTCGGCGTCGTGCTCGCGGTGTTCCTCACGCTCGGCGTCGTCTCGGGCGACGCGGAGCGGGGGCTGCTCCAGCCGCTCGTCGTGCGGCCGGTCGGCCGCTCGACGCTGCTGCTCTCCCGCTTCGCCGGGGCCGCGGGCGTGTGCGTCGCGTACGTGATCGCGGTGTACGCCGCGGCGATGGTGATCACCGGGCTGACCGGCCACTGGTGGCCGGACCGGATCATGTGGCCCGGGCTCGAGCTGGCGGGCGGCGTCGTGATCGTGATCGCGCTGTCGCTGCTCGGCTCGATCGTCCTCTCGTCCACCGCGAACGGCATCGCCGTCTTCATGCTCTTCGGCGGCGGGCTCGTCGCCGGGCTGCTCGCGTCGATCGGGCACGCGCTCAACTCGCACGCGATCAAGCACGCTTCGACGATCGCCGCCTGGGCGCTGCCGTTCGAGGCGCTCTACCAGGACGCCCTGCGGATGATCACCGCGAACACGAGCGGGCTCACCGGCTTCCTGCTCCAGCTCGGCCCCTTCGGCGGTGCGTACGTGCACGGCTGGACCGTCCGCATCTGGGCCCTCGCCTATCTCGTTGCCGTCGGCGCGGTCGCGCTCTTCGCCTTCGGCCGGCGAAACCTCTAGACCTCCGACGCGGGAGCGCCCGGCGAGCGGCGGTCTCAACCTTCGACCCACGTCGGCGCAATGGGCCGGAGCGAACGCGGAGCGTTCGCGGAGGCCGGATCCACGTGCGCGGGGATGGCGAAGCCACCACCGTGCACGCTTCCATGACCGTTCGTTCACGCCAGAGAAGAGCGTGGCGGCTCTGCCGCCGCGCGCTCTGCGGAGCACAACAATCCCCCGCGGGAAGTGCGCAGCACTTCGCGCGGCTTCAGGCGGCCTTCACCAGCTCAGCCGACTCCGCGAGGCGCCGCACGCGGACGAGTTGCCGCGTCTGCATCACGTAGTGCGCCGGGTCGAAGAGGAGGAAGTTGGCGAGCCGCCCGATCAGGCGCGGCCGCTGCGCCGTCCTGACCCGCGTGAGCACGCGTGTCCGTGAGGCCAGCGGCTCGAGCGCGAATGTCCAGCTCGAATCGACGAAGAAGCGCGGCCGCCCCTGCGCGGGGTCGTACGGCCGGAAGCCGGGCACCTCGAGCGACGCGCGCAGCACGAGCGTGCGCTCCGGCTCGACCTCGACGACGTCGAACCAGGCCTTGCCGTCCGGCCGCGAGGCGATCCGGTCGCCCGGCTGCAGCGTCTGCCACTCGGGCCTGATCTCCTCGACGCTCGGCGCGCCGCCGTTGTCGAGGCGGTCGAAGCTGTAGAAGCCGCCGCGGTCGCAGCCCATCTGCACGAGCCACTGCCACACGTGGGCGGGCGGGGCGTCGACGGTCGCCGCCATCGTGCAGGGCCGGCCGGCGCCGGGCACGAGGTCGTCGCCGGGGAGCGCCCGCCGGCGCTCGTGGCTCGTCACGCCGGTGTTCCGGAGCGCGAAACGCGAGGCTGCGCCGAGTCCGAGCCCGGCCAGGGCGAGCGTCGAGATCTTCATGTCCTCCTCCTTGTGTCCCGCTACCGTCGCCGCGGCGCAGGTGCCCGCCATCGGGTCGAACTACGGACTCACGTGCAGAGCCAGCCCCCGTCGACCGGGAGGTTGATGCCGTTGATCGCGCTGTTCTCGAGCAGGAAGCGCGACGCGTCGACGACCTGCTCCATCGTCACGAGCCGTCCGATCGGCGTGCGCGCAACGAGGGCCTGGAACCGCTCCGCCGGCATGTCGCGCCACTGCGGGCTATCGCCGACGATCGCCGGGTGGAGCGCGTTCACGCGCCTGGGAGCGAGCTCGATCACGAGCGTCCGCACGAGCCCGGTGACGGCGCCGTTGACGGTGGTCACGGTCGTCGAGCCGGGATAGGGCCGGTCGCGGGCGAGGCCGCCGTAGATCAGCACGGCGCCGTCCTCGCCCATCCGCGGCAGGAGCGCATGGATGACCTCGGTGAAGCCGACGATCTTCAGCGTCACGAGCCGCATCGCCGCGGCGATGTCGTAGTCCTTGACGGTGTTGGTGTCGCGCTCGATCGCGGCGAGGACGAGGAACTGGACGTCGCCGACGTCGGCGAGCCGGTCCGCGATCGACTCGGGCTCGGCGAGATCGAGGCCGATGCCGCGCGTCGAGCCGCCGATCTCCGCGGCGCACGCGGCCGCGGCCGCGGCGTCGCGACCGGTGATCACGACGTCGCGGCCCTGGCCCGCGTAGAACTGCGCGACCTCGCGGCCGAGGCCGCGGGTCCCGCCGACGACGACGACACTCGCCATCCCTCAGACCGCTGCCGCCGGCTGCGAGCACCAGTCGGGCAGAAGGCCACCCTGCGACAGGATGTGGTTGCGGGACTCCTCGAGCGTCCGGATGACCGACTTCATGTCGACGTCGAGGAGCTGCCCGCCGCGCTTCATCGCCTTGCCGGCGACGAACACGGAGTCGACGTTCGACGTGTCGGCGTAGGAGACGATCGTCGCCTTCGGGTCGAGCACGGGCGCTGTGTTGATGGCGTCGGTCTTGAGGAGCACGACGTCAGCCTGCTTGCCCGGCGTGAGCGAGCCGACCTTGTGGTCGAGCATGATCGACCGGGCGGCGTCGATGGTCACGAAGTCGAGCACGTCGGTATGCGTCAGCTTCGGCGCGAACGCGATGTCCGGCGTGTCGGTGAACTCGAGGATCCGGTCGTAGGCGAGCGCCGTCCGCATCTGCGTGAACATCTCACCGGGGACGCTCGAGGCGACGTCGACACTGAGCGAGGGGCGGACGCCGCGGGCGAGCATCTTCCCGGTCGGAGGCGGCCCGTGCCCCATGAGCATCTCGACGTACGGCGCGATCGAGGCCTTGCCGCCGGTCTCGGCGATCCAGTCGAGCTCCTCGTCGGTGAGGTCGGTCATGTGGATGTAACAGATGTCCGGCCCCATGAGCCCGAGGTCGTGCATGTCCTTCACCGGCGTGTAGTGGAGGTTGTGGAGCCGCATGCCGACGTGCACGCTGATGAGGATCCCGAGCTCGCGCGCGAGCGCCCAGTCGTGCTTCGCGACGTCGGGCGTCACGTTGCCGGGCTGGCGCGCCGCCATCGCGAGCGAGATCAAGCCGTCGTCGGAGGAGAAGTACGTCTCGCGGATGCGGCGGATGTCGGCGGGGTGCTCGAGCTCGCTGTACATCCACCACTCGCTGCCCGTCGGCATGCCGTGGGCGTAGACGGCCCGGATGCCCGCGTCCTTCAGCCCCTGGATCGCCGCGTCGGAGTGGTCGGGCGTGTTGCTGATGTGCGACCAGTCGAGCAGCGTCGTCACGCCGGCGTTGAGCGCCTCCAACGAGCCGGCGTAGTCGCCGATGTGGACGTCCTCCGGCCGGTAGAAGCCGCCGACCTGGCCGAGCATCACGGCGAAATAGTGGTCCAGGGTGCACGACGGAAGGACGCCGCGGACGGGTGTCTGCCACGTGTGCCTGTGCGTGTCGACGAATCCCGGCATGACGATCATCCCGGTGGCGTCGACCTGCTCGGCGTCGGAGACTCCGAGGTCTCGCCCGACGTCGACGATCTTCCCGTCCTCGACGAGGACGTCTCCCTGCGGGATGTCGCCGACCGCGGGGTCCATCGAGACGACGAAGCCGTTGCGGATCAGAAGCCGCTTCGAGCTCATTCGTGACTCCTTGCCTTTCCGGAAAGGGACGGTTTGGCGGTTGTCGGCCCGCCGTATGTACAGCGACCATAAACGGTTACGTCCGGCGTCGTCAACGAAGGACGGCGCACCGACAGCGATTCCCGGTCGAAATCGTTCAGCCATCATTGACACTGTTCGCCGTACCTGGTCAGAATGTGCCGTGGTCGCGGCCAGCCCTTCATCGCCGCCCCCGATGGGGCGGTTTGCGGGCGCCTCGGGTCGACGGGTGATCGCGAACGCCATCCTCGCCGCCCGCTTCCTTCCCGTCTGGCTCGCCACCGGGGCGCTCGTCGTCGTCGCCGCGATCGCAGCGCCCGACGCGCTGGGCAGCACGTCGTGGTCGTTCGTCCTGCCCGCGGCGACCGTGCTCGCGCTCGCAGCGCTCGGCCAGATGCTCGTCGTCATGCAGGGCGGGATCGACCTGTCGACGCCCGGCATCATCTCCTTCGGCGGGAACCTCATCGCCGGCGTCGGCGCGGGCTCGGACCACAAGCTTCCCGTCGCGATCCTCGCCGCCCTCGGCGTCGGCGTGCTCGTGGGGCTCGTCAACGGCCTCCTCGTCGGTGTTCTGCGGCTGAATCCGCTCATCGTCACGCTCGCGGTGGGGCAGATCGTCCTCGCCTGGAGCAGCAAGTACTCGCGCGACGTCGTGACGAACCAGCCCAACGTGCCGGGAGGGCTCGCGTCCTGGGCGAGGGACAGGCAACTCGGGGTCAGCAATGTCTTCTGGACGGGGCTCGCAATCACGCTCGTGCTCGCGCTCGTCATCCGCTACACGGTGCTCGGCCGGCGCTTCCAGGCAGTGGGCGCGAACCCGAGGGCGGCCTGGATGGCGGGCCTGCACGTGCGGACGCACGTCGTGCTCGCCTACACCGCGGCAGGCACGCTCTACGCCGTCGCGGCCGTGCTGCTGGCGGGTGTGAGCATCAGCATCGACCCCGCCTTCGGCTCGGCGTACCTGCTCGCGCCGATCGCGGCGGTCGTCATCGCCGGCGCCTCGCTCGCCGGCGGTCTCGCGAGCGCCACGTCGACGTGGCTTGCGGCGCTCGCACTCACGCTGCTGACGCAGATGCTCGTAACCATGGGCCTGTCGGCAGCGATGCAGTACGTCGTCTTCGGCATCGCAATCATCGGGGGGATGGTCGTCTCGGGCGACCGCGTCGCCGCGGTGCTCGGCCGGGGACTGCAACTGGTCACGCCACCGCCACAGAAGGCAGCGGGCGGCGGGTAGGGCGGGCAGAGAGCTATGGCAGCTCGAAGGAGGGTTCAATGGTGGACCGACGGAAGGAGTCACAGATGAGACGGAAGCGCCGGTTTGTTGCGGTGCCGATGCTTGCGGCTGCGACGGCGATCGCGCTCGTCATGGCCGCCAGTGGCACCGCGGGCGGCACGCATTCGGCAGCTTCCGGCCCCTCGGGTGTGGGGACCGGAGGCGCGATGGTGGGAAGCGGCGGCGGCTACGGCGAGACGTACACGGCGGCGAAGGGCACGCTCACGCACGCGCTGTTCCAGGCCAACCTGCTGCCGGCGAACAAGGCAGCCCGCAACCTCTCGCTGGCTGCGTACGGGCGCGCGGCGAAGACGGTCAACTACGCGCTGGCGCTCAAGTGCTGGAAGAACAACGGCTGCAGCACCGGAACCGGCGGCAAGCTCACCGTCGCGTACGTCGAGGGCTTCGGTGAGAACACGTACCGCCAGATGTCGAAGATGGAGTTCATCCTCCAGGCGCTCACGTATCCGCAGATCGGCAAGATCATCTACCGGAGCGCGCACTCCGACCTGAACCAGGCGATCGCGGACTTCAAGTCGATGATCGCGCAACACGTGAGCGCGATCGTGACCTACCCCGACTTCGGCGACGCCATGATCCCGGTGTTCCAGCAGGCGACGAAGGCCGGCATCCCGGTCTCGACGTATGCCTGGGGGTATGTGTCCGGTCCCGGCACGAACTACACGACGGTCGTCGGCGAGGACACGTGCAAGCTCGGCCAGGCGTTCGCGAACGTCATGAACACGAAGGTCAAGTCGGGCAACATCGCCTTCATGGGCGGCTTCCCCGGCAACCCGCTCTCGGCCGGGTGGCAGACCTGCGAGCAGAAGGCGCTCAACCCGTCGATCAACGTCGTCGCGAACGACCCGACGAACTGGGACCCGTCGAAGGTGCAGGGCATCGTCGCCGGGATCCTCGCGAAGACCCCGGACCTCGCCGGCCTGAGCTACGAGGACGCGCTGTTCATGTCGCAGGGCGGCTACGCGGCCTACAAGGCTGCGAACATCCCCTACCAGGGCGTCTTCACCTACCGGACGGACGAGGCGGGCATGGGCTGCCTCGCCGACCAGCTGAAGGACCCGAAGCTCCAGATCTACTACTACTCGGCGGGCAATGCCCAGATCCGGGTCGCCCTGACCGCCGACATGATGAAGCTCGCCGGGGCGAAGATCCCGCCCACGATCGTCTACCCGATCCAGCTCCAGCAACAGACGAAGCGGGACATGTGCCTCAAGGGATACCCGGCGACCGCCTCAGGAACGTCGCTCATCCCGCTGAGCCTTCTCCACCAGATGTACCCGTAGGAGGAATGCGCACGAGCTAATTCCAATGTCGATTCCCGGGCCTGTGAACCCCGACGTGCTGTCCGTTCGCGGGCTGTCGAAAGCGTTCGGAGCGGTGCAAGCGCTCCGCGACGTCAGCGTCGACTGCCGCGCCGGCGAGATCCACGCCCTCGTCGGGGAGAACGGGTCCGGGAAATCGACATTGCTCGGGATCGCGAGCGGCTTCCTCGCCCCGGACGAGGGAACGGTGGACATCGCGGGAAGCCGTCTGCGGCGCCACTCCCCCGCCGCGGCCCGGCGGCTCGGGCTCGGCATCGCCTACCAGGACTACTCGCACGTGCTCGACCTGTCGGTGGCCGAGAACATCTACCTCGCCATGCCGGCCGACGCGCGGCCGGCGTACGGGCGCATGCAGAGCTGGGCGGAGGAGACGCTGGGGGCGTTCAAGCTCGACATCTCCGTCACGGCGGCCACGAACACGCTCTCACTCGCCGAGCGGCAGCTCCTCGAGGTCGCGAAGGCGTTGCTGACACGGCCGAAGGTGCTGCTCCTCGACGAGCCGACGACCGCGCTCGGTCCGGAGGCGGTCGAGCAGCTCCACACGCTCGTGCTCGAGCAGGCGCGCGAGGGCGTCGGCATCGTGTACGTGAGCCACCGGCTGCCCGAGGTGCTCGCGGTCGCCGACCGCGTCACGGTGCTTCGCGACGGCGTCGGCCAGGGGACGTTCGAGACCGCGTCGGTCTCGGAGGAGGGACTCGTCGCCCTCATGATCGGGCGTCCGCTGCAGGTCGCCTTCCCGGAGCGGGGCGCGCTACCCGAGGAGGCCGAGGTCGTGCTCGCGGTGTCGGGCCTGCGCGGCGAGCGCTTCGGCCCGATCGACCTCGTCGTGCGGAAGGGCGAGATCCTCGGGCTCGCGGGCGCCGAGGGCAACGGTCAGGTGCAGTTCCTGCGCGCGCTCGCGGGCGTCGAGCGCGCAACCGGCAGCGCGTCGTGCGGCGGATCGGCGTACGAGATGCACTCGCCGCTCGGACCGCTGCGCGCCGGGGTGGTCCTGCTCAGCGGCGACCGGCGAAGCGAGGCCCTGTTCCCGGTACTGAGCGTGCGCGCCAACGCGACCGTCCAGATCCTGCGGAGGCTCGCACGCGCGGGCGTCGTCGGGCGCAGCTCCGAGCGCCGCGCGATCGCAGAGCTCGTCGAGCGCCTGCGCGTCCGCATGGGGTCGACGGAGCAGCCCATTCAATCGCTTTCCGGCGGCAACCAGCAGAAGGTGTCGCTCATCCGCCCGTTCCTGCGCGGAGACGTCAAGGTGATCCTCGCCGAGGAACCGACGCAGGGCGTCGACGTCGGCGCCCGCTTCGACATCTACGAGGCGCTGCGCGCGAAAGCGGACGAAGGCCTCGCCGCCGTCGTCAAGTCGAGCGACCCGCTCGAGCTCGCGGGGCTGTGCGACCGCGTCGTCGTCATGTCGCGCGGGCGCATCGTCGAGGAGATCCCCGGCCACGAGCTCGGAGAGCGGCGCATCGTCGAGGCGATCGTCGGCTCCCCCGCGGGCATGGGTAAAGGAGCGCCCGCGTGAGACGCGGCGTACTGCCGCTCGCGCTGATGACGACGCTCATCGTCGCGCTCGGCGCGTACGCGGAGGCGCATCAGTCCGCGTTCCTGAGCAAGGAGAACCTGAACGCGCTGCTCCTCGAGGCGATGCCGCTCGTGATCGTCTCGATGGGCCAGGCGGTTGCACTCCTCGTCGGAGGCTTCGACGTCTCGGTCGCGGCGGTGATGACGATGTGCGTCGTCACTGCGTCCTTCACGCTCACGCCGACCATGTCCGGGCTCGCGCTGGTGCCGGGCGCGCTCGCTCTTGTCGGCGTCGGCGTCGCGACGGGGCTCTTCAACGCGCTCCTGATCCGGATCCTGCGCCTGCCCTCGATCGTCGCGACGCTCGGCACGCTCAGCGTCCTCGAGGGCGCCTCGCTCCTGCTCCGCTCCTTCCCGCAGGGCGCGATCAACACGGATGTGACGAGCGCCCTCACGTCGGGCGTCGGCTTCGTCCCGTTCGCCGCCGTCGGGGTCGTCGTCCTCGCAGCGCTCGCCGATCTCTGGCTGTACCGCAGCAGCACAGGCCTCGGGCTCCGTGCGGTCGGCCTCGACGAGACGTCGTCGCGCCGGCTCGGCATGTCGACCGGCCGCACGATCCTCATCGCGTTCGTCATGTGCTCGGTGCTGGCCTCGATCGGCGGGTTCTACCTCGCCGCCGAGGTGCAGGTCGGCTCGCCCATCATCGGCAACCAGGCGCTGGAGAGCATCGCCGCGGCTGTCCTCGGCGGGGCGAGCCTGGCAGGCGGGCGGGGATCGTTCTTCGGCACGCTCCTCGCGGCGTTCTTCCTCACCGAGATCGACAACGTTCTGCCGCTGTTCCAGCAGCCCACCGAGTACGCGGACATGACGATCGGCGCCCTCATCCTGTTTGCGCTCGTGCTCTACCAGGCGCCCGAGCTGCTCGAGCGCTTCCGGGCCGTGCGGAAGCGGCTCGACCGCGCCGGGCCCGCGCAGGGCGGCGCGCCCGCCGCCTAGATGGTTCTAGTCCGTCTCGGCGCGCGGATCGGCCGCCCGGCCGATCACGAGCCAGACCGCATGGACCGGCTCGCCGCCGATCGCCCAGAGCCGGTGCGGCGAGGACGAGTCGAAGGCGATCGACGCGCCGGGGCCGAGCTCGTACTCGTCGAAGCCGACTCGCACGCCGAGCGTCCCGCTCGTGACATAGCCGTACTCCCGGCCGCTGTGGGTGACGAGCGCGTTCTCGGGGCAGGACTCCGCGCCGACCGGGTAGACGACGTAGAGGAACTCCACGTCCCGGCCGCTGTCCGGCGTGAGGCGCTCCCAGCGCACTCCCGAGGCGAGGTTGATCACCCGGCGGGTCTCGGGATCTGTGACGAGCCCGTGGCTGCCCGGTCGTTCGGCGATGACGCGCGGCACGGGCTGAGCGTTGTCGCCGAACACGTCGCCCATCGTCATCCCGAGCTCGGTGACGAGCGCGTAGAGCGTGCTCACGGATGGGTTGACGCGGTCGAGCTCGATCTGCGAGACGAGGCTCGGCGAGACGCCGACGCGCCGCGCCAGCTCGCGCAGGCTTATCCCCCGCCGCTCGCGCTCCTGGCGCAGGCGGCTTCCGACCTTCGACGACTCGAAGCTGCGATCGGCGGCCGCCACGCCTCTACCGTAGTCGCGCGGTGCCGGCCTCGGAGCCGAGCTGCTCCGCGAGGTAGTCCCAGTCGCGCTCGAACCGGTACGAGTGCCGCGCCGGCGGCCCCGGCGCCGACGTCTCGAGCCACCTGACATGCGCGCCCTTCACCTCGTAGAACGCGTGCACGCAACCGGCGGCGGTCCAGAACACGTCGCCCGGGCGAAGCGTGTGCCGGTCGCCGTCGGCGACGACGTCGACCTCGCCCTCGAGCATGTAGTACGACTCCTCGAAGGGATGGTCGTGCGGATGCGCGACCGCCCCCGGCTGGTAGTCGACCATGAACATCGTGTGCAGCTGGGCGTCGAGCCGCTGGTCGACGAGCATCTTCACGGCGATCCCGCTGTACGCGAGGACGGCCGTCGCCATGCTCGACGAGACGGTCGGCGCACCGACGGCCGCTCCGTGCTTGAGGACGTCGAGATCCATCTGCCCCTCGCCGAGCAGGAAGAGATTGCGGTTGCGCGGGTCGCGCACGTCGAGGGGCTGCGGCGGCGCGTCCGGCGGCGGGCCGAGAAAGAACGTGTCGCTCCCGTCGGGGCGCGGGCGCGGCGCGGCCATCTCGATCCAGAGCGCCGGGCCGTCGGAGCGGAACGCGTGCGGCACGCCGACCGGGACGACGCCGCAGGCGCCCGGCGTCAGCTCCACGCCGCAGCCGTCGAGGTACAGCGTCGGCTTCCCTTCGAGCACGTAGAGGCCGGTCTCGAACGAGTGCACGTGCGTGTCGACGTGGCCACCCGCGAGGGAGACGAGCGTGAGCGCCATGTGTGTCGAGCCGAGCGCGCCGCCGACGAGACGGCAACTGCGCAGCCCGCTCGCGTGCCCGGGAAGCGCCTCGGCGAGCTCGACGTCCTCGCGGCGCACCAGGCGGTACGCGGGCATGCCGTCGGCGAGGTAGCGCGTTCCGGACTCGCCGCTCACGTACCGGCGCCGTCCCCGACGAGCGCGGACGCGGCGACCGTGCCCGCCATCCCGTCCTGCCCAGCGTCGCCGTCGCGGAGCAGGTCGGCGCCGTGGACGTAGATCCGCCCCGCCACGAGCAGCTCCTCCGCGGGGAAGCGCGTGATCACCTCGCAGCCGGTCGAGGTGACGACGACCTCCTCCTCGATCCGCGCTGCCGAGCGGCCGTCGGTCGCGGCGCAGTACGTCTCGAGCGCGAACACCATCCCTTCCTCGATCTCGACCGGGTGCTCGAGCGAGTGGACGCGCGAGATCATCGGCGGCTCGTACAGGCCGACCCCGATCCCGTGGCCGAACTGGAGGCCGAAGCACGTCTCCTCGTCGGGGAAGCCGAGCTCCTCGGCGGTCGGCCAGACCTCGGCGATCCTGTCGGTCGTCATGCCGGGCCGAACGAGCTCGATCGCCGCGTCCAGCCACTCGCGGCACCGCTTGTACGCGTCGAGCTGGGCCGGGCTCACCCCGCCGACGTTGAACGTGCGGTAGTAGCACGTTCGGTAGCCCATGAACGAATGGATGATGTCGAAGAACGCCTGATCGCCCGGTCGCAGCAGCCGGTCGGAGAAGACATGCGGATGCGGATTGCAGCGGTCGCCCGAGACGGCGTTGACCGCCTCGACCTGCTCCGAGCCCATCTCGAAGAGCAGTTGGTGCGCGCGCGCGACGATCTCGTGCTCGTACACGCCGGGACGCAGCATCCGGTAGATCTCCTCGTAGGCGGCGTCGACGAGGCCGGCGGACTGGTCGAGCAGCGCGATCTCCTCCGCCGTCTTGATCTTCCGCGCCCCGAGCATGACGTGCGATCCGTCGGTGACGTGCACGCCCGCGCGCTGCAGCGCTTCGAGCGTGAGCATGTCGGTCATGTCGATGCCGAGCGGCTCGCCGGCGAGCCCGTGCTCGCGCAACTCGTGCGCGATCCTCGCGCCCAGCCGGTCCGGGATCCCCGTCTCGACGGGCATCGCGCCGCGCATCGGCGCAACGCCCGCGCGGAAGTTCTCCGGCGGCAGCCACGGAGCGAACATCTGGTGGTGGCGCGCCGCCGACCCGAAGTCCCAGAGGATCGGTTCGCCCCCGCGCGGGAGCAGGGCGAAGCGTGCGTTCTTGTCCCGTGCCCACTCGCCGATGTGGGTGCTCGTCACGTACCGGATGTTGTTCGGGTCGAAAAGCAGCACCGCCCCGAGGTCCGACCGCTCGAGCGCGGCCTTCGCGCGGTCGAGGCGGTCCCGGCGCAGGCGTGGAAAGTCGATGCGCTGCTCCCAGTCCACCGCCCGCGTTGCATCGGGCGAGCCGACGGATCTGCTTCGCATGGTCATCGCACTACCTCCTGATCGCCCGCGGTCGGACGTGGGTCGCGAGCGGCGCGCACTGTGCAGTATGAATAAACGAACAGCCCTGGCGGGTCAAGCGATATCCGGTACAACCGGGCCCTGCGCCTTGCGCCTCGGCGGTCTCCTGTACAGCGGGACGACACGCAGGGGGCGTGTGGGCGATGGATCAGCGACTCGGGTCGCCGGCCGTCGCGATCTCTCCCGCCAGGCGCGCGTTCTGGGCGACGAGGTCCCTGTTCGCGCGCTGGGTGCGGCCGCCGCTCTCGCGGTGGAGGTAGGAGAGGACGAACGGCGTCATCGCCTGGCCGGACATGCCCTGGGCGTGCGCGGCACGGAGCGCCGCCTGGATCAGCGGCTCGACGTCGTCGAGCGGCTCGTCCGGCGGCCGGCCGAGCAGGAGCCCGTGGCCGTCGAGCTGCCAGTGGCGGTGCGCGATCTCCGCCGCCTCCGCCGCCGACTCGACGCGCGCCGACACCGGCGGCCCGCCCGCGGCCGCGTAGAAGAGCGGCAGCGTGTCCGTGCGGAACCCGAGCAGCGGCACGCCGAGCGTCTCGAGCACCTCCGCCGTCGCCGGCACGTCGAGTAGCGACTTCACGCCGGCGGAGACGATGAGCGCCTGCGTCCGCGCGAGCTCCGCGAGGTCGGCCGAGACGTCGGGCGGGTCCGGGAAGCCGCGATGGACGCCGCCGAGCCCACCGGTCGCCATCCAGCGGATGCCCGCGAAGCGGAGGACGGCGAGCGTGCCCCCGACCGTGGTCGCCCCGACGGCGCGCTGGACGACGGCGGCGGCGAGGTCGCGCGGCCCCACCTTGAGCGCGTCCGCATCGAAGCGGCTCAACTCGTCCTCACTCAGCCCGACGACGATCTCGCCGTCGAGGACGCCGACCGTCGCCGGCACCGCACCGGCGGCGCGCACCTGCCGCTCCGACTCGAGCCCGACCGCGACGCCCTCGCCGGGCGGGAAGCCGTGGGCGACGAGCGTCGTCTCGAGCGCGACCACCGCCGTGGCCTCGCGCACCTCGTCCGAGATCCTGATCACGGCATCGACCCTACTGTCGCGATGCACCTGGCAGCCGCCTGCAACCCGCGCCGCGCCGCCTCCTCGAGCGACCCGCCGAGCAGGAAGCCGGCCGCGAGCGCGTCGCCCGCGCCGGTCGTGTCCACGACGTCGGACTCGACCGAGGCGAAGTCGAGCCGCGTCTCGTCCGTAAGCACGGTGCAGCCGCGCGCACCGCGCTTGAGCACGCCGGTCGGCGCCGTGAGATAGGCGCCGCCGAGGATCTCCCACTCCGCCTCGGTGGCGAAGAGGACGTCGGGCGCGACCGTGTCGAGCAGCTCGCGGAAGCGCACCGGCCCGTAGGCGCGGATCTCCATCCACGCCGCGACGTCGACCGAGACGACGGAGCGCCGGCCGCGCGCTGCGCGCGCGGCCAGAAGTGCCGTTTCGACGAACGGCTCCCGCAGGAGCGCGTAGCCGGAGATATGCAACACGTCGCAGTCGAGCCACGCCGGGTCGAGCTCGTCCGGGGCGAAGCTCGGCGAGACGCCGCGGTCGGACGCCATCGACCGGTCGCCGTCCGCGCCGACGATCGAGACGATCACGCCCGTGGCGCCGCCCCCGACGGGCCCCGCCAGCTCGACGCCGCGCGCCGCGAGCTCACGGGCGGCGAGCTCGCCCGCCGCGTCGTCGCCGCGCTTGGCGATGCAGCGCGCCTCCGCGCCCAGTGCCGCCGCCCAGGCCGCGACGTTGGCCGCCTGCCCGCCGGCGCCGGTGCGCGTCTGCGCGCGGACGTCGTCGCCCGGAGCGAGCGGCTCCTCGAGCCGCACGACCACGTCGAGCGTCAGATCTCCGAGCGTCGCGATCCGCACGCGGCGGAAGCTACTTGCCCGAGCGCCCGGGTGGCGCCGTCGACTCCCTGACGACGAGCCGCGTTCCGAGCTGGACGTGCAGCGTCTCGAAGCGCTTGTGCTCCAGCAGGCGGACGAGCATGCTCACGGCCGTTCGCCCCATCTCCGCCAGCGGCTGCCGGACCGTCGTCAGGGGTGGGGTGACGATCGTGGCGAACTCGAGGTCGTCGAAGCCGACGACCGACACGTCCTCTGGAACCCGTAGCCCCCGCGAGCGGGCCGCCTGGATCACGCCGATGGCGAGGAGGTCGTTGAAGGCGAAGACGGCCGTCGGCGGATTGCGCAGGTCGAACAGCTCCTCGCCCGCCCGTACGCCGCCCGAGATCTCGAAGTCGCCTTCGACCTCGAGCTCTGCGTCCGGCAGGATCCCGGCGCCGGCGAGTGCCGCGTAGTAGCCCCGGCGACGATCTTCCGTCGCCTGCCATCCGGCGGGGCCGGTCACTGCAGCGATCCGGCGGTGCCCGAGTGAGAGCAGGTGCTGCATCGCCTGGTCGGCCCCCGACGTGTGCGCTGCCGAGACGCAGGGGATCCGCTCGGCCAGCGGCTTCCGTGGGTCGACGACGACGTACCGGTAGCCCTGGTCGAGCAGCGCCTCCAGCTCGTCGCTCGACTCGTCGGGCAGGATCAGCAGCGCGCTGTCGGCCACGCCGTGCATCAGCCACGCGAACAGCGAGATCTCGCGCTCGTGCTCGTGCAGGGTCGGCGTGAGCATGAGCTTGATGTTCTGCTCGTAGAGCGCCTCGGCTGCGCCCGCGAAGATCGCGGAGAAGTACACGCGCTGCACCAGCGGCACCAGCAGGCCGACGACGAGGCCGGGACCGCCGTTCGGCGCGCCGCGCGCCCTGCGCCCCGTTCCGCGCTCGCGATAGCCGTGCTCGCGCATCACCCGGGTCACGAGCGCCCGCGTCTCCTCCGACACGTCGCTGCGGCCGTTGAGCACCCGCGACACGGTCGCGACGGAGACGCCGGCGAGGTCCGCGATGTCGCGAACCGTCACCCGCCTCGGGCTCAGCGGCGCTTCGTCCAGCGGCACTCTCGGCACGCCCGCATTGTGACACGACCACACGATGTTCCGGAACAAGTTTCGGAAACATTGCGGAAAAGCACGGATAGCGTCGATCGAGACCGGGGAGTTAAATCCAGGCCGGTGTTCCGGACCGTACCGGTGAAATCGCTCAGCCCATGGCCACGTACCACGCGTGCGACGCGGTCGGCCGTCAGGTCGAGTTCACTGAAACTACTGCCTTTGTTTCCGGAACAAAGACCGGAGGAGGAGGAGTTGTGACACACGTTCTCTCGAAGTACGCGAAACCGACAAGGCTGAAGGTCCTCTTGGTCACCCTTGTCGTCGCCTCGGGAGCGGCGCTGACGCTTGTCGCCGGGCTGTCCGCCTCACCGAGGACCAGCGCGATCACGAACGGCGGCACGCTCAAGGTCGAGATGCCGTGGGGGACGATGCCTGACAACTTCAACCCCCTGACTTCGCAGGGATCGCAGGCCGGTGGGACGTTGAGCTGTCTCTACGAGCAGCTCTTCTACTTCAACCCGGCCACGAGCAAGCTGACCTACGTTCTCGGTACCTCGTACAAGTGGACGAACAAGAACCTGTCCCTCGTCGTCCAGACCCGCCCGAACGTCAAGTGGAGCGATGGCAAGCCGTTCACCGCGGCAGACGTCGCCTTCACGTTCAACTACGTCAAGGCGAATCCCAGCATCGACGTGAACGGCATCTGGACCGGCACCACGCTGTCGTCGGTGACGGCGACGGGGCCGAACGAGGTCACGTTCAAGTTCTCGAAGCCGTACACGCCGGCGATCGTGATCTTCGCGGCCCAGTTCATCGTTCCGGAGCACATCTGGTCGAGCATCAGCGACCCTGCCACGGCGGCCAACACCGATCCGGTGGGAACGGGGCCGTTCACGATGGGCTCCTACTCGGCGACGACGATCGTCTACAAGAAGAACGCCGACTACTGGATGTCGGGGCGCCCGTACATCGATCAGGTTCTCATGACGGCGGTCAAGTCGAATGAAACCGCACTGCTCGACCTGATCAGCAACAACATCCAGTACACCTACGACGCGATCACCAATCCGGCCCAGACCTACGCTGCCAAGGATCCGGCGAACTTGAAGTACTGGTGGCCCGTCACGAACTCCAACTTCCTCGTCTTCAACACGACGAAGGCGCCTTACAAGGACACGGCGTTCCGCAAGGCGCTGGCTTATGGGCTGAACACGACCCTCATCGCCCAGCGTGCGTACTTCGGAGCGATCCCGGCATCGACAGGTGCGGCTGAGACCGGAGCCATTCCGGGTCAGATCTCGTCGTGGATCAACGAGAAGCCGCTCAAGTCGCTCGAGTGGACGTACAACGTCGCGAAGGCGAAGAGCGCCCTCGGAGAGGCCGGGTACAAGCTGAAGGGCGGCAAGCTGGCGATGCCCAACGGCAAGGTGATCCCGAAGCAGACCATTCTCATCGGGGGCCCGGGCTGGACCGACTACATCACCATCGCCTCGATGATCTCCCAGGAGCTCAAGGCGCTCGGGATCAGCTCGTCTGTCGTCCAGGCTCCCTGGGCGACGTACTCGGGCAATCTCCCGGCTGCCAAGTACGACATGGCCGTGACCTGGGCCTGGGGCGCAGCCGGCGGCCCGTCGCCGTACTTCATCTACTACTACAACTTCGCGAAGTCGCAGATCGCGGGCAAGACGAACATGTCGCGCTACACCTCTCCGACGATCGAGAAGGCGCTCGCGACCTATGCCCAGAGCAGCGACCCGAAGGTGCAGCACGCGGCAGTCCAGACCATGGCGCAGGACGTCATGACCAATGTGCCGGTGATCCCGATCACGGCTCGGACGAACTTCTTCGACTTCAACGCGAAGGACTTCGTCGGGTGGCCGGGCGCCGACAACCCGTACAACGCCGGTGAAGCGCCGGACAACCCCGGCGGCAAGCTGGTGATGATCAACATCCACAAGCCGTAGCACCGTGTTAGCCAGCGGAGAGCAGCTCGCCCGGCGGTGAGCTGCTCTCCGCGGTGAATCGGCTGCGAAAGGACGCCCGCTGCGCTATCTCCTGAGACGGTTCGCGGTCCTGGTGCTCACGCTGTGGATTGCGGTGACGGTGAACTTCGCGCTGCCGCGGATGATGCCCGGCGATCCCGTGCAGACGAAGCTCGCCACGATTCCCGGAATCAGCCCATTGGCGAGGAAGGCCCTGGAGCAGCAGTTCGGGCTCGACACGCATCAGAGCATCGTCGGCCAGTACTTCTCCTACCTCGGGAAGATTCTCACCGGCGACCTGGGCCGGTCCTTCACGTACTACCCGACGACGGTGAGCAGCATGATCCGCCAGTCGCTTCCGTGGACGCTCGGCATGGTCGGCTTCGCGACGCTCCTCGCCTGTGTCCTCGGCTGCGGACTGGGAATGGTGGCGGCCTGGCGCCGCGGCTCGGCGGGAGGGAACAGGAATGCGCGCCTCGACACCTTCCTCGTGCCGTTGGGTGTGATGTTCGGCGCGACGCCGCCGTTCTGGCTTGCGACCCTCCTGGTGTACTTCCTCGCCTTCAAGCTCGGCTGGTTCCCGATCGGCGGGAGCCGCACTCCGGGCGCGGCCGTCGGACTCGCCGGCACGTTCGACGTCATCAAGCACGCGGTGCTTCCCGCGTTCACCCTCACGCTCGTCTCGCTCGGCGGGTGGGTCCTGCTCATGCGCAACAGCATGCTCACCGTGCTGAACGACGACTTCGTCAAGTTCGCGCGGGCCAAGGGTCTCCCCAGTCGAACCATCGCCTATCGCTACGCGGCGCGTAACGCGATCCTGCCCGTCTTCACGCAGCTCGCGATGGCTCTGGGCATCGTCGTCGGCGGCCAGGTCTTCATCGAGATCGTGTTCTCGTACCAGGGAATCGGCTACTGGCTCCTCCAGGCGGTCCTGAACGAGGACTACCCGCTGATGCAGGGGATCTTCCTGATCATCACGGTCACGCTCCTGGTGGCGAACTTCCTCGCGGAAGCGTTGTACGTGCTCGTCGACCCACGCGTCAGAGTCGAGGCGGGCGCGTGAACGTCAGAGCAGCTCTCTCGAACCCACGCGCGATCGTGGGCGCGGCGATCATCGGCTTCTTCATCGTCGTCGCTCTGCTGGCGCCGGTCATCTCGCCGTACTCGCCCAACGACATCAATTTCCCCATCGGGCTCGGGCCCAGCTGGAAGCATTGGCTCGGCACCACGGAGGGCGGCCAGGATCTCCTCTCCCAGCTGATCTGGGGCACGCGGGCAAGCGTCTCGGTCGGACTGCTGACGGGCGCGCTGATCTGCCTCGTCCAGCTCGTGACGGGCATCTTCGCCGGCTACGTGGGCGGGATCACCGACACCGGGTTCGCGATGGTCACCAACGTCTTCCTCGTCCTACCCGCGCTGCCTCTGCTCATCGTCCTCTCCGCGTACCTCCAGGGGTCGGGCGGATCCGGCAGCACGCCGGTGCTCGTCGGTGTCATCACTCTCACCGGCTGGGCCTGGGGGGCGAGGGTGCTGCGATCGCAGGCGATCGCCTTGCGCAACCGCCCGTTCGTGGAAGCCGCCCGCATCTCGGGCGAAGGCCGCTGGCACATCGTCCTCTCCCACATCGTGCCGAACATGCTCGGGATCATGGTGGCCAACTTCTTCGGCGCCGCGCTGTTCGCCGTGCTCGCCGAAGCCGGCCTGGAGTTCATCGGCCTCGGCAACATCAACACCGTCACCTGGGGGACGATGCTGTACTGGGCGCAGAACGACGAGGCGACGCTGATGGGGCTGTGGCTGTGGCTCCTGGTGCCCGGTCTGTGCATCCTCCTGTTCGGTACGGCGCTGGGATTGCTCAACTTCGCGATCGACGAGATCGCCAATCCCAACCTGAGGAGGGACTGAGATCGGCGCCGTGCTCGAGATCGACGGGCTCTCCGTCGGCTACGGCTGGACGGGGCGTCCCGTGGTCACGATCGTGAAAGACGTGAGCCTGACGGTCGGCGCCGGCGAGGTGGTCGGGATCGCCGGCGAGTCCGGCTGCGGAAAGACGACGCTCGCGCTGGCGGCGACCGGTCTGCTCGACCCGCCCGGCCAGGTGTTGTCGGGCTCGGTTCGCTACCAGGGAACCGATCTCACCTCGTTGTCTGCGCAGGAGCTTCGCGCGCTCCGCCTGACCGAGATCTCCATGGTCTTCCAAGCGTCGATGAACGTGCTCAATCCGGTGATGCGCATTCGCAATCAGTTCCTGGATGCGATGGCTGCGCACGGCGTCGAGTCCTCCGCGGAGGCCAGGAGGCGCGCCGAGGAGACGTTCGACCTGGTGAAGATCCCGAGGCGATTCTTCGATGCCTATCCGCACCAGCTCTCGGGCGGCATGCGCCAGAGGGCAGTGATCGCCCTTGCGCTCGTCCTGCGTCCGAAGCTGCTCGTCCTCGACGAGCCGACCACCGCGCTCGACGTCGTAGTACAGCGTTCGATCCTTCAGTCGCTCAACGAGCTGCGCCGCGATCTCGACTTCGGGATCGTGTTCATCACCCACGACCTCTCCCTGCTCGTCGAGATCGCAGACCGGATCGCGATCATGTACGCCGGGGCGATCGTCGAGGACGCCGCTGCGAAGGATCTCTACCAGCACCCTCGGCACCCGTACACGAGCGCGCTGATGGACGCGTTCCCGCCGCTCGGCGGAGAGCGCAAGCGGCTCGAAGGCATCTCCGGCCAGCCGCCCGATCTGCGGCACCCGCCGACCGGCTGCTCCTTCGCTCCCCGCTGCCCCCGGGTGCTCGCGGGAACATGCGAAACGACAGATCCCCCGACGACGGGGCGGCACGACGGGCATCTGGTCGTGTGCCACCTGTACAGCGAGCAGGAGGCGCAGGTTGGCGAGCGTGCCTGAGTCGCCTGTGCTCGAGGTGCACGGACTGACCAAGCACTACACGGTCGGTCGACTGGGACGGCGGACGACCGTGCATGCGCTCAGCGACATCTCTCTCTCCGTCAAGAAGGGCGAGGTCCTGGGCCTGGTCGGAGAGTCCGGCTCGGGCAAGACGACCTTCATCCGCACGGTGCTGATGCTCGATCGGCCGACTGCAGGAACGATCCACCTGAACGGACAGGAGCCCGTGCCTGCGCGGCCCAGCCTGCGCCGGTTGCGCGAACACCGCCGTCAGGTGCAGATGATCTTCCAGGACCCCTACTCGTCGCTCGACCCGTTGCACACCGTCCGCTACAGCGTCGGCCGCCCTCTGCGGGCGTTCGGGATCGTCCCCCGGCACGAGCAGAAGGCAGCGGTTGAAGAGCTTCTCGCTGAGGTGGGCCTCGTCCCCGCCGGCGACTTCCTTCGCCGCTACCCGTACCAGCTCTCGGGCGGGCAGCGCCAGCGTGTCGGAGTTGCCCGAGCCCTCGCGGCGCGCCCGTCCGTGCTGCTCGCCGACGAGCCGACGTCCATGCTGGACGTCTCCATCCGGCTCAGCATCATGAACCTGCTGCTGGAGCTTCGGAGCAGCGAGTCGCTCTCGCTCGTCTTCGTCACCCACGACCTCGCCGGCGCCTACTACATGAGCGACCGGATCGCGATCATGTACGCCGGTCATCTCCTGGAGGTCGGGCCGGCCTCCGAGGTGATGGGCGAGCCGCGCCACCCCTACACCCAGCTGCTGCGGCAGGCCGCACCCGATCCGGAAGGCGACTTCGGACGGGACACGCGATTCGAGGTGCAGGGAGACCCTCCCGACCTCACCTCGCTTCCCCCCGGGTGTCCGTTCGTCCCGCGTTGCCCGTTTGCGCGGAGCGAGTGCGAGGACGCGCTCCCGGAATGGCGTGAGGTGGGACCCGAGCATCGCGTTCGCTGCGTCCTGTACGACACGGCCGGGCCGGTGGACGCATGAGCACACGCGCGCCGGCCGGCCGGTCCTACAGGGATCCGTCTGCGCGGGTCAGCGACCGCGTCGCCGACCTCCTCGCCTGCATGACGCTCGAGGAGAAGCTCGGGCAGATGATCCAGATCGACCGCCGCTACCTGAGCGACGCCGAGCACATCGCCACGTTCCACATCGGCTCCGTCCTGAGCGGCGGCGGATCGGCGCCGGAGCCCAACACGCCTGAGGTCTGGGCGGACATGGTCGACCGCTTCCAGCGCGTCGCTCTGTCGACGCGGCTCGGCATCCCGCTGCTCTACGGCACGGATGCCGTCCACGGCCACAACAACCTCTACGGAGCGACGATCTTCCCCCACAACATCGGTCTCGGCGCGGCCGACGACCCCGAGCTCGTGCGGAAGATCGGAGAGGCGATCGCCGTCGAGATCCGCGCCACCGGGCCGCGCTGGACGTTCGCTCCCTGCCTCGCCGTCGCCCGCAACGAGCGCTGGGGGCGGACCTTCGAGAGTGCGGGGGAGCACCCGGCTCTCGCCGTGACGCTGGCGCGGCTCGTGAGCGGGCTTCAGGGCGACGAGCTGACGCCGCAGTCGGTCCTGGCGACGGCGAAGCACTTCCTCGGCGACGGCGGTACGACCGGAGGTGCCGACCGCGGCGACACCGAGCTCTCGGAACCGGAGCTGCGCGCCGTCCACCTGCGGCCGTACGTCGATGCGGTGGCCGCCGGCGTCGGCTCGGTCATGGCGAGCTACTCGAGCTGGAACGGCACGCCGTCGCACGTCAGCGCCTACCTGCTGGACGAGATCCTGAAAGGCGAGCTCGGCTTCGAGGGCTTCGTGGTCAGCGACTGGCTCGGGGTCAACCTGCTCGACGACGGGCCCGGGTTCTCCTCCGCCGCCGTCGTCAGCGCGGTGCGCGCCGGCATCGACATGATCATGGTGCCCGACGACTACGAAGGGATGCTCGCCTTGCTCGTGGACGTCGTCGAAGCTGGAGCGATCCCGACGGAGCGGGTCGACGACGCCGTCGCGCGCATCCTGCGCCAGAAGTTCGAGCTCGGGCTGTTCGAGAACCCGTTCGCCGATCGCGCGCTCGCGTCCGAGATCAACGGCCCGGCTCATCGCGCGCTCGCACGCCGCGCTGTGCAGGCGTCGATCGTCGTGCTGAAGAACGAGCGCGGCATCCTCCCCCTCCCGAAAGAAGGGCTGAAGATCGTCGTCGCGGGCAAGAACGCCGACGACGTCGGCAACCAGTGCGGCGGCTGGACGCTGACCTGGCAGGGGGGAGGCGGGACGACGGTCCCGGGCACGTCGATTCTCGCCGGGATACGCGAGGTGGCCGGGCCGTCGGCGACCGTCGACTTCGCCCCCGACGGAGCGGGCGCGGAGGGCCACGACGTCGCGATCGCGGTCCTCGGCGAGAGGTCCTACGTCGAGTTCTACGGCGACCGGCCGGCTCCCGACGACCTGGGCCTCGACGAAGACGACCTTGCCGTCGCGGAACGCCTGGCGGCGAGCGGCGTTCCCACGGTCGCCGTGCTCGTCTCCGGACGGCCGCTCGTGGTCACCGGCCAGCTGCGGGACTGGGACGCACTCGTCGCCGCCTGGCTGCCGGGCAGCGAGGGCGGGGGCGTCGCCGACGTTCTCTTCGGCGAGGCGGCGCCGTCGGGGAGGTCGCCGCACTCGTGGCCACGCAGCTCCGAGCAGGTGCCGGTCAACGTCGGAGACGCGGAGTACGACCCACTGTTTCCGTTCGGCTTCGGACTCGAGTACTCGTCCGAGCCCGCTGCCTGAATCCGGCTCCCTTATATTCGTCCCAATGGACGGCGACGACCGGCGCGGGCGTGCTCGCTCCTTCGTGCTCGGCGGGCTCGTAGGAGCGTCCGCGGCGATTGCCACGGCACGCCGCCGCGCCGACGCGGCCCGCCGCCGCCGCGAGCGCCGCCTCCATCCGGCCGGGCTCGCCGCCTTCGAGGGCGCTCCGTGCTTCCAGGAGCTGCTCGACGCCGACGAACGCCTGACGTCCGTTGACTGAGTCCACGAGAACAGGAGGATCCAGTGGCTGAAGAGAAGGTCATCGCAGTCATGGGCGCGACGGGCGCCCAGGGCGGCGGCCTCGTCCGCGCGATCGCGGCCGATTCCGGCGGCGGCTTCAAGGCGCGCGCGATCACGCGTGACCCGAGCTCCGACGGCGCGAAGGCGCTCGCCGATCTCGGTGTGGAGGTCGTGCAGGCGGATCTCGAGGACCCGGCCAGCATCGAGGCTGCGTTCGCCGGTGCGTACGGCGCGTTCTGCGTCACGTTCTTCTGGGTGGACTTCTCGGCCGAGACCGAGATGCGCCATGCACAGACGATGGCGGGCGCCGCAAAGAGCGCCGGCGTCCAGCATGTCGTGTGGTCGACCCTCGAGGACACGCGCACGTTCATCCCGCTCTCGGACGACCGCATGCCGACGCTCCAGGGCAAGTACAAGGTGCCCCACTTCGACGGCAAGGAGGACGCGGACGCCGCGTTCCGCGACGCGGGCGTCCCGACGACGTTCCTGCGCACCGCGTTCTACTGGGAGAACCTCATCTACTTCGGCCTCGGCCCCAAGCGGGGCGAGGACGGCACGCTCTCCTTCACGTACTGCATGGGGGACAAGCGCCTGCCCGCGATCGGCGCGGAGGACATCGGCAAGATCGCGTACGGCGTGTTCAAGCAGCCCGACCTGATCGGCCAGACGGTGTCGGTCATGGGCGAGGCCCTGACCGGTCCGCAGATGGCGGCGAAGCTCGGCAAGGCGCTCGGCGAGCCGGTGACGTACAACGACGTCGATCCCGACGTCTTCCGCAGCTTCGGCTTCCCGGGAGCGGACGAGATCGGGAACATGTTCCAGTTCAAGCGCGACTTCGAGGCCGAGTACACCGGCGCACGCGAAACCGGCGTCGCCCGCTCGCTCGACCCGGAGCTCCAGGACTTCGACGCCTGGCTCGCCGAGAACGCGACGAAGATCCCGCTTGAGTAGCCGGACGGAATCGCAGCCTGCAGCCCGGACGAGCAGCTCTGCGCTGCTCGCCGGGCTCGTGCTGCTCGCGGGCGCGATCGTCCTCCTCTACAACGCGCCGGGCTCGTACGAGTGGCTGAAGGCGCTGCACGTGGTCGCGATCGTCATCTGGGTCGGCGGCGACATCACGCTGACGACGCTCGGCATCGTCTTCGAGCGCCGCCGCGACGGCGAGACGATGGCCGCGCTGGGGAAGATGGGTGCCTGGATCGGGACGAGGATCTACACGCCGGCGCTGTTCGCGGCGTTCGGCTTCGGCGTCGCGCTCGTGCAGAAGGGCGGCTTCGGCTGGGGCCGGTTCTGGATCGACTTCGCGCTCGCCGGCTGGGCGGTCGCGGCGGCGGTCGGCGTCGGCTTCGTCGGCCCCGAGCTCGGCCGGATCGACAGGGCGGCGCAGGAGTTCGGCCCCGAGTCGGCCGAGGTGGGGCGGCGCGTCCAGCGGCTGTTCACGATCTTCCGCTTCGACACGGCGCTCCTGATCCTGATCGTGCTCGACATGACGGCGAAGCCGTCCTTCTAGGACCGAGCCTCCAGTTGACGTCTAGTGCCCCGGCACCACCCGGTGTCGGGGCGGCCGCTCCTTGCCCTCTTCCGGCGTGAGCGACGGAACCCACTCGAGCCAGCGCGGCATGTACCAGTTCCACTCGCCGAGCAGCTTCATCGCAGCCGGGAGCAGGACGCCGCGGATCACCGTCGCGTCGATCAGCACCGCGAGGCCGAGGCCGACGCCGAGCTGCTTCATCATGATCATCTGCAGCGTTCCGAAGATCGCGAAGACGGCGACCATGATGATCGCCGCGCTCGTGACCGTGCCGGCCGTGCGCCTGATCCCGCGCGACACGGCCTCCTCCGTGGACATGCCGCCGTCGCGCAGCTCCTTGATCCGGCTGAGGATGAAGACGTGGTAGTCCATCGACAGGCCGAACAGCACGACGAACAGGAACATCGGCAGCCAGGACGTGATCGCGAAGTTGGAGGTGAAGCCGAGGATCCCCTCCGCCCACGTGTGCTGGAAGATGAGCACGAGCAGGCCGTACGCCGCGCCGACGGAGAGCAGGTTCAGGAGGATCGCGGTCAGCGGGATCACGACGGAGCGGAAGGTCGCGAGCATGAGCAGGAACGCGAGCCCGAGCACGAACGCGATCACCCACGGCATCCGCGACTTCATGCGCTCGTTGAAGTCCCTCGTCCCCGCCGTCTGGCCCGCGACCGCGTACTGGATGCCGTCGAGCTTGCCGAGCGTGCGCGGGATGACGACGGTGCGCAGCGTGTGCAGCGCGGCGAGCGACGCGGCGTTGTCGCCGTTCCCGGCGAGGGGGATCTGGACGTCGGCGACCGTGTTGTCGGCGCTGATGTGGACGACGATCGGCTGGAACATCTGGCCGGTGGCGACCGCCGCCAGCTCGAGATTCTGAATCGTCGTGGCGACCGCGGGATCGCGGACGCTGTCCGCGCGGATGACGACCTCGGCGGGTGTCGGCGCGCCCGGGAATGCGGATATGACGGACTTGTACGTCTGCACGATCGGCAGGCTCTTCGGCATGTCGGTGAAGCTCGGCAGCTTCGTGTGCATCCCGAGCGCGGGCGTGGCCGCCGCGAGCAGGATGCCGCCGGCGAGGAAGATGGCCAGCACGGGCCGGCGCAGGACGCGGTCGAGGACGAACGACCAGAAGCGGGAGTCGCCGGCGGAGTGCTTCTTGCGGCCGATGTACGGGATCCGGCCACGGTCGACCCGGTCGCCGAGCTTGGAGAGCGAGGCGGCGAGCACTGTCACCGACCCGATCACCGCGCAGAGGACGACGAGCATCGTGCCGAGCGCCATCGACGTGAAGATGCGGTTGCCTGCGATGAACATCCCGGCCATCGCGATCAGCACGGTCGCGCCGGAGATGACGACCGCCTGCCCGGAGGTGGAGGCGGCGCGCAGGAGCGCCCTGCGGGGCTCGAGCCCGTTGGCGCGTTCTTCGCGCTCGCGGCGGAGGTAGAAGAGCGAGTAGTCGACGCCGACGGCCATCCCGATCAGCAGGACGACGGACGAGGTCGACTGGACGTCGGCGGCGTATGCGTGCGTGACGAGCGAGAAGAGCCCGAGCGACGCGAGCACGGCCGAGAACGCGAGCAGCACGGGCAGCCCGGCCGCGACGAGGGCGCCGAACGCCACCAGCAGGATGATCAGCGTGATCGGGATCGTCATCAACTCGGCCTTCTTGAAGTCCTTCGCGAAGCGCTTGTTCAGCTCGTAGGTCGCGCTCGCGTTCCCGACCTCGCGCACGGAGATGGTCGGGTTCGCCTGCTGTGTGCCCGCGATCGCGTCGAGGATCGGCTTGACCTTGTCCTTCGCCTTGTCCGGGTCGCCCTTGATCGTGAACTGGACGAGGACGGAGTGGCCGTCGGCGGAGATCTGGCCGCCGCCGCCCAGCTTCACGAGCGGGTTCTGGATGTTCTCGACGTTCTTCTGGCCGTCGAGATCCTGGATCACGCCCGCGACGGCGGAGATGAAGATGTGCTCGTCGGCGGTGTGCTTGAAGCTCTGGATCAGCACCGACTCGCTCGACGGCTGCTGGAAGCCTCCCTGCTCGAGCATGCCCAGCGCGGTCGCGGCCTCCCCGGAGGTGAACTGCGAGTCCTTCATCTGCACGTCGCCGACGACGCGCCCGATTGCCATCGCCACGACGGCGAGTACGAGCCAGCCGAACAGCGCTTTCTTCCAGTTGTCCGCGCTCCACCTGCCCGCGCGCGCTGCGAGATTGAGCCCGCCCATCGCTGCCACCTCCGGTTGCGGCGTTTGCAGCGACCATGGGAGCGGTTCCATGGCCGCCCATCGGGGGTCACGCGGATAGGGGCGGCGGAATGACCGCGCGCGGAGACTGGGGCGCTTTCGGCCTCCGGCGCATCCTCGTTTCGGGTGGGTGCGGCCGCCCGGTTGCGACCTGGCATCGGTCGTCGAGGACGTCGAGCGGGTGCGCGCCGGTCTCGTGCGCCGCTGCGTCTTCGAGAAGCGCTATCTGCGCAAGGACGGCGGATTCACCCTCGGCCGCGTCGGCGTCTCCCCGGGCCGGTTCGTGCGCGGGCTCCTCGACGCACGCGCTGCCTAGGCGGCGGCGCACGTTGGTAGCCTCCTCTCTCGTGCCGATCTACGAGTACCGCTGCCCGAACGGCCATGTCTTCGAGCGCTTCCAGTCGATGACTGCGCCCGCGCCGGAGACGTGCGACACCTGCGGCGCCGCCCCGCTCGAGCTCGTGCTCTACCCGATCGCGATCCACTACAAGGGCTCTGGCTTCTACTCGACCGACTACGGCAAGGGCAAGGCTGCGAAGAAGGACGGCGGCGGAGAGTCGGGAGGCTCGACCTCGAGCGACGCTCCGGCCAAGGCGGAGACGGCCAAGCCCACCTCGTCCGAGCCGAAGAGCAAGCCGAGCGGCGGCGACTAGCGTCTACTTGAACTGCTGGCTGCCGGTGACGCAGCCGGGCGCGTACTGGCCGCCGCCGAGCGAGGGCGGCTGCGGCGCCGAGTTGCCGAGCACTTCCTGGATCACCGAGATGTTCTCCTGGGTGCCGACGATGTAGGAACCACCGCCGATGTCCTCCGACGTGCCGCCGAGCCGGCAGTGGAGCGTCGTCCCGGCCCGGAACTTCACCCAGCCGAGCTGCATGAAGTCCCAGGTGGAGAGGTCGGTCGCGATCGGCGCGAGCAGCGTGCCGCCGTCGAAGGGCAGGTGCACGAACGTCGACACGCTCGCGAGCTTGCTCAGCGCGGCCTGCATCACCTGCTGCTGGTGCTCGGTCCTGGTGATGTCCGTGTCGGCCGGGTTCAGCCGGTTCTCGCGGATCCGCGAGTAGATCAGCGCCTGGTGCCCGGTCAGGTGCTGCACGCCCTTGTGGAAGCGCCATCCGGGCCACTGGTCGCAGCGGGCCTGCGTCGAGTACGGGCAGTCGAAGCGGTTGGAGACGATGTTCTCCGGGATGTTCACGGTCACCCCGCCGATCGCGTCGATCAGCTGCTGGAAGGAGCCGAAGTCGACGACGACGACGTGGTTGATCGGCAGCCCGGTGAACTGCTGGACGGTCTGGATCGCGAGCTTCGGCCCGCCGATCTGCATGGCGGCGTTGATCTTCTGGTCGCCGTAGCCGGGGATGGTCGCGCGGAGGTCGCGCGGGATCGAGAGGTACACGAGGCGGTGGCGTTTCGGGTCGGTGCGCAGCAGCATCATCGAGTCCGAGTGCTCGTCGGAGCTGCGGCCCGCCTGTCCGTTCGTAGCGTGGTCGGTGCCGAGCAGCAGGATGTTCGTCGGCCCGTTGAGGATGAGCCCGCCCTGGTGCGTGAGCGCGGACGTCGTCCCGGCCGGAAGCCGCTTCTGGGCGGCCGCGACGCCGCCGCGCACGGCCAGGTAGCCGGCGAACGACCAGATCACCAGGAGGAGGATCAGCAGGAGGAAGGCCGCGAGCACCGTGCGCTTCCAGCCCCAGCGGCGGCGGGTCGGGGGCGCCGCGTCGCTGCGGCCGGAGCCGGTCCTTCTGTCGCGGCCGGACAGCGGCACCTTTCCCTTCGTGCGTCCTCCCCGGTAGACGCGGTACGGCTTGTCCCGAGGGGCGGCCATCCGGCGGAGTACGGTACCGGCTGACGGTGGGTGACACGCGCGGACAGGCGATCGGAATCGACCTCGGCGGGACGAAGATCCTCGCCGGCGTCGTCACGCGCGAGGGCGAGATCCTGCGCCGTCACGAGTGGCCGACGCCGACGCATTCACAGGCCGAGCTGCTGGACGCGGTCGAGGTGGCGGTCAACGAGCTGCTCGACGACGACGTCGCCGCGATCGGCTTCGGCATCCCGGCGCCGATCGACCAGAGACGGGGCCGTGTCTTCGTGGCGACGAACATCCCGCTCGCCGACGTGGACTTCCGCGAACGGATGCAGGAGCGCTTCCGCATGCCGATCGGGCTCGACAACGACGCGAATGCGGCGGCAATCGGCGAGTGGCGGGTCGGTGCGGCGCGCGGCGCGAGCGACGTCGTCATGCTCACGCTCGGGACCGGCGTCGGCGGCGGCGTGATCGCGAACGGTGCGCCCTTCCGCGGCGGGGGCGGCGCAGGCGTGGAGCTCGGCCACGTCGTCGTGATCGCGGGCGGGCCTCCCTGCCAGGGGACGTGCACCGGCCACGGCCATCTCGAGGCGGCGGTCTCCGGCCGCGCGGCGGACGAAGCGGCGAGAGCGGCGTTCGGCCCGGGGGCCGACGCGCACAGCCTCGTCCGGCTGGCGAGCGAGGGGGATGCGCACGCGCAGGAGGTCCTGCAGCGCATCGGCGGGCTGCTCGGCGCCGGCCTCGTCTCGTTCGCGAACATCTTCAACCCGTCGCTGATCGTGATCGGCGGCGGCTTCGGCGTCGCCGCCTGGGACCACCTGGTCCCGGCCGCCGAGCAGGTGCTGCGCCGCGAGGCCCTGCTGCCCGCACGGGACGAGGTCGAGGTCGTCCCGGCGCAGCTCGGGACGGCGGCCGGCCTGATCGGCGCCGCCTTCGTCGCGTACGAGGCGCTCGACGCGGCGGCGTAAGTTGCCGCTCGCCGTCTGCGCCACGCCGATCGGCAACCTCGAGGACGTGACGCTCCGCGTGCTCGCGGAGCTGCGGGGCGCCGACGTCGTCCTCTGCGAGGACACGCGCCACACGCGCGGGCTGCTCGACCGCCACGGGATCAAGGCGCGCCTGCTCTCGTACCACGAGCACAACGAGGCGGCGCGGACGGCGGAGCTGCTGCCGCGGCTCGAGGCGGGGGAGCGGATCGCGCTCGTCACCGACGCAGGGATGCCCGGCGTGTCCGATCCGGGCGCGCGCATCGTGCGGGCGGCGCTCGAGGCGGGCGTGCCCGTCACCGTGCTTCCCGGCGCGTCCGCGGTCGAGACGGCGCTCGTCGCGTCGGGGCTCGTCGGGGGCCGCTACCAGTTCCTCGGCTTCCTGCCGCGCGCCGAGCCGGCGCGGGCGGCGCTGTGGGAGGAGCTGCGCTCGTGGCCGTGGCCGGCCGTCGCGTTCGAGTCGCCGCACCGGCTCTCGGCCACGCTGCGCTCGCTCGCGGCCGCGGATCCCGAGCGGGCGGTCGCGGTGTGCCGCGAGCTGACGAAGCGCTTCGAGGAGGTGGCGCGCGGTACGGCCGCCGAACTGGCCGCGCGGCTCGTGGAGCAGCCGAAGGGCGAGGTCACGCTCGTGATCGGCGCGGCGGAGTCCGCGCCGGCGGAGCGGGGGAGAGCGAGGCGCTCGCGGCGGTGGCCGAGCTGGTCGAGGCCGGCGCGCCGCGCAAGCGGGCCGCGGAGATCGTCTCGCGGCTCACGGGCGTCGCACGCAACCGGCTCTATCGCGGCTCGCTGTAGTCAGAATTGACAACAGCAGGAGCTGGTGCTACGGTGGCCGTCCCGTTGGCAAATCTGACAACAAAGGCGGTGGCTCATGCGACGGCTCGCTCCGGTCGTTCTCCTGCTCGTGCTCTGGGTGCCCGCTGCGGGCGCGTGGACGTGGCCCGTGAACGGCCCGGTGCTCCAGGGCTTCGCGTTCGACCCGGCGCATCCGTACGCGGGCGGCCAGCACCGCGGCGTCGACGTCGGCGCGGACGCGGCCGGGCTGCCGGTGCTCGCACCCGTCTCCGGCGTGGTCAGCTTCGCGGGCACGGTGCCGTCGAGCGGAACCTCGCTCACGATCGACACGCCGGACGGGCTCGCCGTCACGCTGACCCACCTCGGCTCGCTCTCGATCGCCAAGGGCGCTGCCGTCACCGAGGGAGCGGTCGTCGGCACGGTCGGGCCGAGCGGAACCCCTGAGGTGGACGGCCCGTACCTCCACCTCGGCATCCGCACGGCCGCGGATCCGGAGGGGTACCTGGACCCCCTCGGGTTCCTGCCGGTCGTGGCTCCGCCCGTGGCCGCTCCGGCGGCCGTGCCTGCTCCGGCGGCGCCGCCGGCGGTCGCGCCGCCGGTCTCGGCCGACCAGCCCGCCACCGCACCTCCGGTCGAGCCGGCGCCGTCCGCACCCGACCCGGCGCCGGTGGAGGCGCCCGTCGACGCAGCGCCGGCGGCCGAGCCCCCCGCCGCGCAGCCCGAGCCAGCGGCACCGGCAGTCGTCGCACCCGCGGCGGACACCACGCCCGCGGTCGAGCCGCCGGCTGCGGAGCCCGCACCCGAGGAGCCGCCCGCCACCGTCGTCGAGCCGGCGCAACCGGCTCCGCCGCCCGCCGGCGTGGTCGAACCCGCGCAACCGGCCGCGCCTGCCGCGCCTCCGGCGGTCCAGGACGCCCCTGCGCTCGTGGAGCCCGCGGTGGAGCCTGCGGCCGCCCCGTCCGTGCACTGGGCCGCTCCCGTCGCGGCCACTGCCGCCACGCCGCTCGCCGCCGGCGCGCCGACCCTCGCCGTCCCGCCGCCCGCCGCCGGTACAGCCGTGCCCACCGCGCGCATCGCGCCGCCGCCGGTGGCGCACCGCACCGCGACCGGCCGCCGCGCTCCGGCGCCGGCGCGACCGCGCGCGGCCCCGTCCGTGGCGCGGGCGACGCATCACCGTTTCAGGCCGGCCGCCGTCGCGCGGCGGCGTTCGCACCCGCACGTGCCGGTGCTTCTGCTCGGGCTGCTCGCGCTAGCGGCCGCGGGCGCGCTCGGGGCGGCTCGTATGATCTCTAGCCGGTCTTCCAGCCCCGAAGGAACGAACGCTGACGCACTCTCCGCAGAAGATCCTCGTCGCCGTCGCCTGGCCGTACGCGAGCGGTCCGCGGCATCTGGGCCATGTCGCCGGCCCCGGCGTGCCTTCCGACATCTTCGCGCGCTACCACCGGCTGAAGGGCAACGACGTGCTGATGGTGAGCGGCACGGACGAGCACGGGACGCCGGTGATGGTGGCCGCGGATCGAGAGGGCGTATCGCCGCGTGAGCTCGCCGACCGCATCAACGCGCTCATCCTCGACGACTACGTGCGCCTCGGCCTCTCCTTCGACACCTTCACCCGCACGACGACGCGCAACCACTACGAGGTCACCCAGGACGTCTTCCGCACGCTCTACGACAGCGGGTATCTGCTCGAGGAGACGACCCTCGGTGCCGTGTCGTCCGCCACCGGGCGCACGCTCCCCGACCGCTACATCGAGGGCACCTGCCCGATCTGCGGCTACGGGGAGGCGCGCGGCGATCAGTGCGACAACTGCGGCAACCAGCTCGACCCGGTCGACCTGATCGAGCCGCGCTCGATCATCGACGGGTTGGCGCCCGAGTTCCGGGAGACGACGCATCTCTTCCTCAACCTGCCCGCCTTCCGCGAGCGCCTCGTCTCGTGGATCGAGCTGCAGACGCACTGGCGCACGAACGTCCGCAACTTCGCGCTCAACCTTGCGCGCGACGTGAAGCCGCGCGCGATGACCCGCGACATCGACTGGGGGGTCCCCGTTCCGGTCGACGGCTATCCCGAGGACACGAAGCGGATCTACGTCTGGTTCGACGCCGTCATCGGCTACCTGTCCGCTGCGGTCGAGTGGGCGCACAACGCCGGCACACCGGAGGCCTGGCGCGAATGGTGGCAGAGCTCCGAAGCGCGGCACTTCTACTTCATGGGCAAGGACAACATCGTCTTCCACGCCGTCATCTGGCCGTCGATGCTGATGGGCTACGGCTCGGGCGGCGAGGTGGGCGCGGGCAAAGGCGATCTGCAGTTGCCGTACGACATCGTCTCGAGCGAGACCTGACGATGAGCGGCAGCAAGGCGAGCACGAGCCGCGGCCACGCGATCTGGGTGCGCGACTTCCTCGATCGCTACGAGCCGGACACCCTCCGCTACTACCTCACCGCAGCAGGGCCTGAAACCCAGGACACCGACTTCACGTGGGAGGAGTACGTCCGCCGCACGAACGACGAGCTGCTCGCCAACTGGGGCAACCTCGTCAACCGGACGCTCGTGAA
>CAWBIQ010000002.1:0-43385 GCA_963788875.1 uncultured Actinomycetes bacterium | reverse complement strand
GAGTCGGCTGATGGACCGACACCCAGTGCGCCGTCGTGGGCCAGAGCGCCAGTCCTGCACCTGCTCGTCGAGTGCAGTTCGACAGCAGGTTCGAGATGACCCCCAGGACGCGATCGCCGTCGGTGACGATCACCGGCCGCGCACCGAAGTCCAGCTGGTAGTCGATCGCGCGGCGGCGCGCCACCTCCGCGAACGCCGGCGCGCTCCGCTGAGCTGCTCCATGTCCACCTCTTCCCGCAGGACGGTGAAGCGGTGCGTGTTGGGGTTGGAGGTCGAGCACGTCGCCGACGAGCCGCTCGAGCGGCAAGCTCCTCGCCCCGAGCCACTGCTCACGCGCCAGCGGGTCGTCGATCACGCCCTCCGTCGCCGAGGATCGCCGTCAGCGGAGTCCGCAGCTGAGACCAGTCATCAGGCAGTTCCGCGACAGCTGCTCGGACTCGGCGAGCTTCGACGCCATGTCTCCGAAGCGCGCCCCAGAGGTGCGGATCCCGTCGCTTCCCCGCGACTGCGGCAGCTCGACGTCGGAGCTGCTCGCGGCGACCTCGTCGGCGGCGGAGGAGAGCGAGAGCAACGGCTTCTCGTGATCCGGCGTGACAGGTAGAACGCCGAGCAGGCCGACGACGATCACACCGCCGCCGAATGCGCATCGCGAGCTGCTCGACAAAAATCCTCCAGCGCAGCTGCGAGGTGGGCTTCGCCACGACGAGTGCTCCGGCGAGCCGGTCGCCGAGCTTCAGCTGCCGGGCGACCGCCAGGTAGTGGCGCTTGCCGAGGTCAGGTTGAGGGTCGTCGTGACCGCGTGCTTCGTCGAGCGTGGCCCGCGGCAGGGTGTCCAGCGGCAGGGTCGGCAAAGGCGCCGACGAAGAGCGACGCCCCGGGGACGCATCGGGATGAAGAAGATCTGGTCTCGCGGCCGATCGCACGCTCGAGGTTCGCCACCGGAACGTTCCGCGGCCGCCGCCTGCCGTGCGTAGAGCTGCACGATGCCGACGGACTCGACGGCGGAACCTCCGTCCACTCACTGCGACCGCGTGTAGCTCTGGAAGTGGTGGAGTTTCCAGGTGGCTAGCAAACGACCGCCGAGCAGGAACAGCGCGGGCAGGCGATAGCGAAGCGACCCGAGCATGGGGCCGAGCCTACTCCGAGGTTAGGCTGCCGGGTTCTCGCGCGCGGGGCTGACCTTGTGACCCACGCCCCACACGGTCCATCGGCGACGCGTCGCCGAGCTTGCGGCGCAACTGGCGGGCAGCGCCCACGTCGACCGTGCGCGTGTCGCCGGTGAAGGTGTAGCCCCAGGCTCCAGCAGCTGGTTGCGTGCTGCACGCCCAGCCCGCGGTGGTCGAGCAGTCCCAGAAAAGTCGAACTCCTTCGGCGGCGCGAGCTGGATCTCCCTGCTGGCCGCATGCGCCGGCCGGCGTCGACGACGAGGTCGCCGTGGCGGATGACCGCGCTCTCGCGCTCGGCGCGCGTCGTTGCGCGGCGCAGGATCGCCCGGACCCGCGCGACGAGCTCGCGCGGCTTCGTCATGCAGCTCTGCTCCGCGCCGACTTCGAGCCCGATGATCTTGTCCACGTCCTCGTCCCGCGGCTAACATGAGCACCGGGAGGTCGGGTGCTCTGGCGGATGCGCTTGCAGACCTCGACCCCGTCGATGTCGGGGAGCATCAGGTCGAGGACGACGAGCGCCGGCTTCTCCGACTTCGATGAGCTCGAGGTCGCGCCGCTGCGTCGTGTGCATGGTGTAGCCCGCGTTCTTCAGATACGCGGCGACGAACGACGCAATCGAGGTCGTCGTCCTCGACGACGAGCACCGTCTGCGGCTTCGCGGTCACGCCGTCGGCCCTACCCGTTCGACGACGTCGGCGTCGTACCGATCGTCAGCTGCTTCCCGCGTCCACGCCGGGGAGCGAGAGGAACCCCTTGCCGTTGAGCGGGTACACGCATCGTTGATAGAGCCCGGTGAAGCGCGGACGGTGCCCGTCCCGAGCGCCCACCACGCATCGATGCCGGAGCCGTAGATGAGGATCAGGCGCGCGCGTGTCGCTGCTGATGTCCTTGCGCCAGAGGATGCCGGAGCCCTGGGTCACCTCGGCGGGCGCCGTCGTCGATGACGATGCGCCCCTGGTCGACGTGGCCGATCGCCGCGCCCGTGATCGGCGAACGGCGACGACCGGGACGTTCCCCGTCCGCGGCCCGCTCGCGTCCTTCAGGACGAGCCGAGCGTCGCTGGCCGCACCGACCGTGGCCGAGACGGCCGCGGGCAGCACGAGAGCGCGCGCAGAGACGCGCCGCCAGGCATGCTAGTCCTTCGCATGGGCTCAGCGTAAGACCCCCCACCTCTGATGGGTCCGAAGCGGACCGCAGAGGTCCCGTGAGGCTTCGGCTCAGCCGAAAATGCCCTGCACGACGGCGAATCCGACCGAGGCGAGAAGAAGCGCGCCCCCGCCGAAACGGCGCACTCCGCCGCGCGGGGCGAGAGAAAGGCCACGAGCGCCGTCGCGACGACCAGCCAGCCGACGTCGACCGCGTGAGCAGGCCGAGAAGTGCCCGAGCCTGACGAACAGCGCGGGGATCGCGGTACCGCCACGAGGTTGATCGTGTTCGAGTTCATCGTCTCGCTCACGAGCGTGGACCCGCGCCGCGCGAGGCCGAGACGGACGCCCGTGAACGCGTTCGGGAGGCTCGTCACCACCGCCAGCACCAGCGTGCCGACAACACACCCGGAAGTCCGCCGCGGTCGCGAGCCCGAGCCCCGCGTGCACCATGCCGACGTTCCCGAGAACGATCGCGGTGACGGCCGGCGGGGTCAGGCCCAGCAGCGGGGCTCCCACAGCTCCCGTCCACCGTGGATGCCGTCTGCGGTGGGTGCTCGCCGAGCGCGCGCCGCAGCACCCGGCGCCGCGACAACGAAAAGAGCGTGTGGCCCTCTGCGAGGACGACGACGAAAACGTAGAGCACGAGCAGGGCGAGCGTCAGGACACCGAGCGCCGCCCAGGGAGGGACGACCCCGAAGCCGAGCAGGCAGATCGCAAAAGGTGACGCCGCCCGCCACCCCGCCCTCGAGCACCAGCGTCTCGCGACTCAAACGTCACCGAGCCCGTGACGACCGCCGAGAGGCCGAGCATCGCGCCGAGGTTGAAGACGTTCGAGCCGACCACGACACCGAGGCCGGTGCCCTTCTCCCCGGTGACGAGCGCGGTGACCGCTCCTCGGGCGCGCTCCACCGGCCGCGGTGAGCAGGCCGAGGAGCGCTTCAGGCAGAGCCGAACCGCTCCCCGAGCCGGTCGAGCCGATCGGCGAAGACCGACGCGGCGAGTAGCGTGGCCGTGAGTGAGACGACGAAGTAGACGAATTCGACGGCGGACGACATCCCGGCGAGGATATTGCTGCGCGTCGAACGACTCAGCGATGGCACACGACTCGGCGGCGGCCGCTCTCACCGAGCGGATCGACGCGCTCGCCGCCGCCATGCGGGCGTCGCCGCGCTCCGCCGCCCTTCTCGCTGATGCCGCTGCCCTGACCATGCCGCCGACGCGCGCTGCTCGAGCCAGGCCGCTGCCGCCGGCTGCGCCGGTCGAGCCACTCCCCGTCGCCGAGCCGGTCGAGACCGTGGTCCGGCTCGCCGCCTAGTACGTGTAGAAGCCCCGTCCTGGTCTTGCGGCCGAGCAGGCCGGCGTTCGCCATCGCCACGAGGCGCGGCGGCGCAGCCATCCGCGGCTCCCGCAGCTTCGCCCAGAGCGCCTCGCTCGCGTGCACGTGCACGTCGATCCCGATCAGGTCGAGCAGCTCGCACTTCCAGCGGCCCCGTGCTTCATCCCGCGCATCGATGTCCTCGGCGCTCACGCGCGCCTCGTCGAGCACGCGGACGCAGTCGTTCAGGAGCGGGATCAGAACGCGGTTGACCGCGAACCCCGGCGTGTCGTGGCAGCGGATCGGGCGCTTGCCGAGCTTCTCGCCGAACACATAGGCGGCCTCGAAGGCGGCGTCGGCGCGCACAGATCTCGACGAGCGGCATCAGCGGCGCAGGGTTGAGCTGTGCATGCCGACGACGCGCGTCCGGCCGCACAGGTCGGACACGATCTCGGTCACCGAGAGCGCAGACGTGTTCGTCGCGAGCACCGCGTCCGGCGCCAGATGCTGTTCAGCTCCGCGAACAGCTCCTGCTTCGGCGCGAGCTCCTCGACGATCGCCTCGATCACCAGGTCGCAGCCGGCGCGGCCAGGTCGGTCGTGAGCGAGAGCCGCGCGACGGCGGCGTCCCGGGGCGCGCCCGAGCTGCCCCTTCTCGACCTTGCGCGTGAGGAAATGCGCGATCCGGTCGCGCGCGCTCCGAGTCCTGAATCTCACGGCCGACCGTCTCGACACCCGCCTCGACACACAGCTGTGCGATGCCGGCGCCGATCGCGCCGAGAACACCACGCCGACCCTGCGAATCTCGCTCGTCACGACGCGTGAGCCAGCGCCGCGCGCGACACAGCGACGCACGCACAGGCGACGCCGAGCAGCCCGAGCGCACCCGTCAGCCCGATCCCGCGCGCGACGAACCCGATCGCCGGGCCGTTGGCGACCGAGCCGCTGTAGCCGGCGACCGCGACCGTCGCGATGCCGGCCCCGGGCGGCGATCCCGGTGACCGACCCGGCGGCGCGAAAGCACCCGCCTGCAGCGCCACCATCGCCACGCCCGCGCCGATGCACGCGAAAGCGGCGATGGCCGGCACCGGCGATCGCGCTATGTGCAGGCGCCACTGAGACTCCGCGAGGGCGAGCAGTGCGCCGAGGATCGCGACGCCCAGCGCTCGGTCATCCGGTCGCCGAACACCCGCGCGCACGCCATCGCGAGCGAGATCCCGGCGACGCCGGCCGCCCCGATGCCGCGCTCGCGCCGGCCGGCCCGGTGAGGAAGACGGCGCACCAGTTCGCGGCCCCGCCCTCGGCGAACATGCCGCAGAAGGCAGATGAGCGCGCTGAGCGGGCCTCGCGGCCCAGGCGAAGCGGCGCAGCCCCGCGGCCGCGTCCTCGTGCTCTCCGCGCAGGAACGGCCGCGAGGCGAGCGCCGCGACGGCGACGACGGCGGCTGTGACTGCGGAAGTGCGCGCGCACTCCCACGGCGGCCGCTGACGCCCACGCCGGAGCCCGCAAGCAGGCCGAAGCTCCACGCCATGGAAGCTGCGAGGATCGCATGGGCCAGCGGCGTCGAGCGCGACGCCGTGTACGCGTTCCCGCCCACGTCGGCGACGCCGAAGCCGACCACCCAGCGCGGCTGAAAGCGCGAGCCGCGCGAGCGAGGTCGCGAGACCGGGGAGGAGGGTGAGCCCGCCGACCGCCACGACGATGCCCACCACGGGCGATCTCGTGGGCGACGAGCCAGCCCGCCACAGGGAGCACCGCGACCGACGCCGAGAGACGGAGAAGATGGCCAGCCCGAGCCGGCCGTTGTCGAGTCCCAGGCGGTGCTGCACGGCCGGCAGGCGCGCCGCCCATGTTCCGCTGACGACGCCGAAGACGAAGAACAGCGAGGCGAGCGCCGCAGGAGCAGCCTAGCGCCGCAGGTCAGAGAAGCCCGCTCAGACCCTTCGCGACCACGAGACTGCCGCCGTCTCGACGCCCTGCGCGGGGTTCGCGCACGCTGCGGCTGTACGAGGTAGGGCTGGAGCGCGTGCGCGAGCATCGGCAGCGAGAGCGACTGCAGCCAGACCTTCCCCGGCCCGGTGAGCCGGAACGAGGAAGAGCCCGTCGCCGCCGAAGACTTCTTGTCTTGATCCCGGTACCGCTTGCTCGTAGGCGACGCCCGCCTCGACGAGCCCGATGTGCGCCGATGCACCCGCGACGAGGTCGTACTCGCTCAGCTCGCCCGCGAGCTCCACCCACGGCGTGGCCTGCTTCTTCCAGCTTTCGAGCAGGCAAGCTGAAGCCGCCGAGCAGCCCCGGCGCCAAGTGGCGGACGTCGAACGCGGTCGAGAGCTCCGTGCCCTCCAGACCGGCGAGGAAGCCGTGCCCGGCCAGTACCAGCGGCCGGGACCGAGCGGCACCTGGAAGATCTTCCCCAGCAGCCGCGCCGGAAAAGGCGACGGTGCCGGGCTGCGTCGTCGACGCGTAGCGGGTCATGAAGAAGATCGCCGCGTTCCGTCCGCGCCCGCGAGCGCGGACGTCGTCTTCGAGCTCGATCCCGTCGTCGAACCAGCCGAGCTGCCGGGGATCGGCCATGGTGAGGCTGTACCTCGAGCACGGGCATCGTCGTGCCACGAATGACGGCGTCCATCTCGCCGTTATGGCAGGGAAGGGCGTGGTCGGCCGCCGACCAGGCCGCGCGCTCGCTCGATCACTCCGGCAATCGCTTGCCCGAACCCGATGCACATCGCCGCAATGCCATAGCGCGCGTTACGCCGCTCGAGTTCTGAAACGAGGGTCGCCGTGATCCGCGCGCCGGTGGCGCCGAGCGGGTGGCCGAGCGAGATGCTGCTGCCGTTCGGGTTCACGTCGCCGGCCTCCCAGCGCTCGCCGAGCCCGGTGTCGGCGAGGAACTGGAGCACGACCGACGCCTCGTTATCACGTCGTATTAGTCGTCCCACGTGAGCCCCGCCCCGCGCGATCGCATGCCTCCGGGTTCCCGTGTACATCTGCTGCGGGGGTCGACGCCGGCGATGCCGAAGCCGAGGAAGGCGGGCGCGCGGATGCTGCCCCGAGCTCGGCTGCCTTCTTCTCCGAGGCGATCAGCACCGCGGCCGATCCGTCGACGATCTGGCTCGAGTTGCCGGCGGTGACCCCGCCGTCCTTGACCGACACTCGGAGCGACGCGCACCCCGTCTCGTTGTCTCGCGGCGCACGGCCTCGTCGACGGCGAAGCGGGTGCGTCGGCGCGCGGCCCCGGCCGAGTCTCGGCGCGGGCACGTCGACGTCGACCGGCATGTCTTCTTCTCGAAGTGTCCCTCGACGAATCGCGCGCGCCGCGCGCATGTGCGACTCGTACGCATAGCGGTCGAGTCCTTCGCGCGAGAGATTCCACTTCTCGGCGATCTCCTCCGCCGAGAGCCCTTGCATGACGCAGTCGAAGCGGTCGAGCACCGCGTCGGACATCGAGCCGCCGTTGTCGCATCGGGACGCGCGACATCATCTCGACGCCGCCGGAGACGACGAGGTCGAGCTGGCCCGACCACACGGGCAGCCGCCCGGTTTGAAGTTCGAGCGGTGGACGAGCCGCACTGGCGGTCGATGGTTGGCCGCAGACGGAGACCGGCCAGCCCGTGGCCAGCCCGTACTTTCACCCATGTCCATGCTGCTCGCGCGTCATGCGTCCTGGGATCTCTGCCGGGGCGCCGCGCGCGCAAGCATGCCGTCGAGCACGCGGACAGGTCGTCGCCGCGGATGTGCGCAGAGCGTGCCGTTCCGCTTCCCATCGGGCTGCGAACTGCGTCGACGATCAGTGCAGCGCGAATCCCAGGGAGGCACGCGGGAACTCTATTCGAGCCGGGGTCGACCTGGGGCGAGTTGCACGCAGATACTCCTCCGGCGCTGTGCAAGGGCGAAGGTGGAGCCGCCCAAGCGCGTACCGCTCTTCTCGCGGTGCTCTGAAGCGCGAGTGACGGCAGCTTGCTGCTCTCGCGCACGAGGCGACGATGCCGAGGGCCGTAAGCTCACGCAGAGGGGGGCGAGCGGCAAGGAGTTCATCGTGATCGTGGAGGAGGCGATGCTGAAGGCGGAAGGTGACGCGCTCCGCTCCGGCGACTTCCTCGGCGAGATCGCGCTCGTCACCGGAACGCCACGCACGGCGACGGGTGCGACGACGACACGGCGCGTCTGCTCGTGATCACCGGACCGGCCTTCCGGCCCGCTGCGCCGCATGCAGCCTCCAGCTCAAGGTCCTGGAGACGCTCGCCGCCCGCCTGCCGGACGAGTACGGCTAATAAAGGGCCCAGGGGCTTAACGACGCGACCAGGTCGCGACCTGGTCGCTGCCGTGGACCGTCGCCCGGCGCTACGGGATATCGTCAGAGGCGACGAGTCGAGCCCTACTGGAGGGATGTGATGGCCGCAACTGCGACGCAAATGGAAGCTGCTGGTCGGCGGCGAATGGGTCGAGACGGGAGACGGTCGACGTGCGCTCGCCCTTCTCCGGCGAGGTCGTCGAACGAGCGGCGAAGGCCGGCGCCGCCGAGGCCCGGCAGGCGGTCGACGCGGCCGCGCGCGCGTTCGAGACCCGCTGCCGGCGCAGCGGCGCCAGATCCTCGTCAAGGTCGCGGGCCTGATCGGCCGCCGGCACGAGGGAGATCGCCCGCACGATCTGCGAGGAGGCGGGCAAGCCGATCAAGACTGCGCGCGTCGAGACCGTGCGATGTCGACGTACACGTTCGCCGCCGTCGAGGCGCGAAAGCTCGCCGTGCGGATCCGATGGAGAGCCGCAGGCCGGCGAGGGCAAGCTCGGCTTCGCGCCGGCCGATCGGCATCGTCGGCGCGATCTCGCCCTTCAACTTCCCCTTCGTCGCGCACAAGCTCGCGCTCCGCCCAGGCCGCCCGGTCTCAAGCCCGCGAGCGCGACGCCGCCTCGTGCTCCTGCTCGCCGAGCTCGAGCAGGAGGCGGGATTGCCGGCCGGCGCCAATGTCCTCGTCGGCCCGGCATCCGCGATCGGCGACGTGCTCGTCGAGGACGAGCGGGTGAAGCCGATCACCTTCACTCCGGCGAACGGCGGCACTCAGCGCGCGGCGCGCAAGCGCGTGAAGCCTCCAGCTCGCACTTTCCCACACCCGCGATGCCGACGCCGACCTCGCCGTCGCGGCCGCCGACAGGCGCCGCGTTTCGGGCTACTCGGCTAGGTCTCCGTGCAGCGGATCTACGTCGAGCGCGCGGTGTACGACGCGTTCGTTCAGGCGTTCATCCCGAAGGTCGAGGCGCTCAAGGTCGGCGGCACCAGGCGACGACGACACCGACGTCGGGCCGGTGATCGACTAGTACGCGCACCGGTGCCGGTGCCTGGATCGAGGAGGCGCAGGGCTCGGGGGCGAAAGCTGCTCACGGCGGCGAGGAGCAGGGAGGGGCGATCCGGCGACCGCGCAGGTCGAGGACGACCAGAAGGTGAGCTGCGACGAGGTCTCTTCGGCCCGGGTGATCGTCATCTGGTCCGTCGACTCGATCGACGAGGCGCTCGAACGCGCGCGGGACGAGGTTCGGTCTGCACTTCGGACCGCTTTTTCGGCACCGCGCTGCGTGCGGCCGACGCGCTCGAGTTCGGCGGCGTGATCGTGAACGAGGTGCCCGCCTACCGCACCACGACGCACAATGCCACGGCGGCGTGAAGGCAACACCGAAGGAGGGCCCGCCCAGCGCCGTGCGCGAGATGACGAGGAGCGTCTCGTCGTGATCCAGCGGGTACCGGATCTGCTGCGCGCGCAGGCGACCAAGGCGTCGTCCATGCGCTCGCCGCAGAGTGGCGGCGCCGGTTCGCGTGGTATCCAGGCGATTGGATCTGGCTGGTGTTCCTGCTCGTCCTGACGATCGGCGTCACCGCGCGCTCCTCGCGATCGGACGCCTTGCCGGCGACGACGACCAGGCCCGTGACGACGACCAGGCCCTGGCCGCCGACCACGACCGCGCCGGGGCCACCGCGCCGGCAACGACCGCCGCCACGACCCACCACTGACCCGGACAACCACCCCGAGGAGGACGCCCACCGCCCCCACGCCGCCCGGCCTGACCGCCTGGCCGGCCGGCAGGAGCGGCTATACGGACGTCCTGGAGTCGATCCCGCTGGCGGCCTTCGCGATCGCCCGCGCGCCGCCGGTGTGGCTGCCGCAGGTCGGCATCCTCGTCTCCTCGGACTACGGGAGCTTCACGTGGCTACTACGTCTGTCTTCTCGGAACTTCCCCTTCAGCTCACCGGCCCTCGGAAATGCCCGCTCACACGGTTTCGCGGACGCATATCAGGCCGCGCGGCCCCTGAGCCCCGCAGCAGGACCCCCGGAAACTAACTGTCGTTCGCTGCGCAGGCAGACGTGCGGGACTTTGTAACAACACCGGGAAGTATGTAGGATCAATCCAAGGCCTAGGAATTTGGTCGTTAACCCGTTGTTAACAGCTTTGCCGGGAACTTCACAAGAGACGAGCAAACTAGTGATCGAAGAGCGCACTCTCCAGTTGAACACTGACCGACATCAGTACTCACGGGCCATTTACCGGTCGATCAAGGACCTGATCGACCCGTATGCCGCACTGGGACGAGCAGATCGAGTCGCGCCGCGCAGTGCTCGTCTGCTGCGAGAACTGGAACGTCTTGCGAAGGATCCGCTCTACTTCTTGCGTCGGACCGCGCGCTGTTCCAGGACATCCGGCGCTACTTCCCGATCACCGTGCAGCGAGGTCGCCTGGGCCGTGCAGGCCGGTGTGACCGCCGGCCGAGAGCAGATCGAGGCCGGCGCACTCGACGGCGGCATCGCCCGCCGTGCGACGACGCGCAGGCAAGTGGTGCCAGCGCACACCGTTGCCTGCACATTCCCGTCGCACCAGGATCCCCGGAAGCCAAGGCCAAGGCGGCCTGAGCAGCCGAAGCGGGTCGTAGGCTCCTCGGGGATGCAGCGGGTCCCGAGGTCGACGAGATCGTCCTCGGCGACAACCTCGAAGTTCTTCAGCAGTTCGCCACGAGTCGTTCCAGCTCGTCTACATCGACCCGCCCTTCAACACGGGCGGCGCGCAGCCTGCCGCCTCACGCTCGCGACCGTTGCCGACTGGCGCACGCACTGGTTCGGCGGACGGCGGTACAGGACGGCGCTGCTCGAGTCGGAGCTCGTACCGTGACGAGTTCGACGACTACCTCGCGTTCCTCGGACGGCGGCTCGAGGCCGCGCACCGACTGCTGAAGCAGACCGGGACGTTCTACTTCCACATCGACTACCGCGAGGCGCACTACTGCAAGTTGCTGCTCGACGAGATCTTCGGGGCGAGAGCGTTCGTGACGAGATCATCTGGGTGTACCATGACGGAGCCCGCGCAAAGCGGCGCTGGCCGACGAAAGACTACACGATCTTCATGTACGTGAGGACCGAGGCGTACTACTTCACGCGGCAGGCGGTCCGCGAGCCGCAGACGGGGCCGGGGCTCGTCACCGCGGACTCGGTGGCACACGTATCGCCGCCCACCTGGTAGGAGAGCAGGGATTCTGAGCCCTCGGGGTGCCCACCGTCGTCCAGGCGTCGACCAGGCCGGCGACTGGTGCCTCGACTTCTTCGCCGACCAGCGGAAACCTCTTGGGGCGGCCGCGGCAGAGCTCGGCCGCCGTTACGTCCTGGTCGACTCGAACCCGGACGCGCTGTGACGTGATGCAGGCCCGCCTCGGGGCTCCCTCCCGGGGCTCGGCCCGTTTTTTAGCGTTTCCACAGGCTTTCCACATTCGGCGATCCACAGCCCCTCCCGTGTACTAGTCACAGGTGTCACATGACACGGACAAGCTGATCCGCCAGCTCTCGCTGGTGGCCTGGACGGTGTCCGTTGACGGCGCGCGACGTCAAGTCCAACGTCGAGGATATTCCGAGATGTCGGACGAGGCGTTCGCCGCTGGTTCTACTCCGACCGCGCAGAAGCGGCCGCTCGGAGTGCCGCTGCAGTCGCAGCGGGACGAGTTCACCGGTGAGGAGCCTACACGCTCCGTTCCGAGCAGTCTGCCGCAGCTCGAAATCGAGGACGAGGAGCTCGCGGCGCTACGCGCTCTACCTGCTCGAGCAGTTCGCGCATCGCCGAACCGCTGCGACTCGCGCTGCAGAACCTCGCACTGGGCCGACCCGGCTTCGCGGAGGCGCCGACCGAGACGGCGGGCCGCGTCGAGGTGCTCGACCCGGGGACGGCCTGGAGACCGCGGCGGCTGGCGAAGTCGGAGGGGCGATCTCGAAGCAGCGCACGGTGAAGTTCGAGTACTGGTCGATCTCGCGCGACGACCACGCGGAGCGGACGCTCAATCGATACGCCGTTCTACAACGACCGCGGCAAGTGGTACGTCGTCGGCCGCGACCTCGACCGTGACTCGCGTCATGTTCCGTCGCGCATCGAAGGAGGCACATCCCAGGTTCGCGACCAGGCCGAGCGCGATTTCCGGCCGCCGTCCGACTTCGACGTCGGGAGAGAGACGCGCGGCCGCCCCGACTGGCAGATCGGCGACGTCGTCGGCGAAGCGCGCATCGAGGTGCGAGGCGATACCGCCGGCGGTGGGTGCAGCGCGCCTATGGGGCCCACCGGCCGGATCGAGGACGGCGTCTTCGTCACCAGTCGTCCGTCGGCGCGCTTGCGTCGTGGGTGCTGCGCCAGGACGGCCGTGCGGCGCCGATTCGAGCCGGACGAGCTGCGACGCGAGGTGGCCTCGTCCCTCCGCCGGTGTTCCGCGACCGTCACGAGGTGAAGACGCAGGAGCCGGCACGGAGACCCGCAGCGCGGCGCCGAAGACCCCGACGAGCGGCCGCCGGTCGTGCCGAGCGCTTCGCCGTCCTCCAGGCGCTGCTCGCATACCTTCTGGCCGCCTGCGGCGAGGAGAAGGACACGTCCATCCCCGCGCCCGAGCTGCTCGAGCGCTTCCCCTCCATCCCGGCCCGCGCATGAGTCGAGGAGCACCTGGTCGCTGAACCTCGTCAACTTCGGCGGCGGCTGCTACACGATCTACGCGGAGCTGCGCGACGGCGGTGCACGTGGACAAGGAGCTCTGGGGCGACACGTTCCGGATGCCTCCAGCGGCGTCAGCCGCGGCGGCATCCGGAACGTGTCGCCCCAGAGCTCCTTGTCCACGTGCACCGCGCCGTCGCGCAGCTCCGCGTAGATCGTGTAGCAGCCGCCGCCGAAGTTGACGAGGTTCAGGAGCGACAGGTGCTCCTCGAGCTCGTCGGCCGGGATGGAGGGGAAGCGCTCGAGCAGCTCGGGCGCGGGGATGGACGTGTCCTTCTCCTCGCCGCAGGCGGCCAGAAGGTATGCGAGCAGCGCCTGGAGGACGGCGAAGCGCTCGGGCACGACCGGGCCGGCGGGATGCTCGTCGGGGTCTTCGGCGCCGCGCTGCGGCGTCTCCCGTGCCGGCTCCTGCGTCTTCACCTCGTGACGGTCGTGGACCCGGCGGAGGGACGAGGCCACCTCGCGTCGCAGCTCGTCCGGCTCGATCGGCACCGCACGGCCGTCCTGGCGCAGCACCCACGACGCAAGCGCGCCGACGGACGAGTACTCGGTGACGAAGACGCCGTCCTCGATCCGGCCGGTGGAGCCGTAGGCGCGCTGCACCCACCAGGCGGTATCGCCTCGCACCTCGATGCGCGCTTCGCCGACGACGTCGCCGATCTGCCAGTCGGGGCGGCCGCGCATCTCTGCGACGTCGAAGTCGGACGGCGGCCGGAAATCGCGCTCGCGCCTGGTCGCGAACCTGATGTCGCCTTCGATGCGCGAGACGCGGAACGTGCGCAGCGCGTCACGGTCGAGGTCGCGGCCGACGACGTACCACTTGCCGCGGTCGTTGTAGAGCGCGTATGGATTGAGCGTCCGCTCCGCGTGGTCGTCGCGCGAGATCGACCAGTACTCGAACTTCACCGTGCGCTGCTTCGAGATCGCCCCCTCGAGCTTCGCCAGCCGGCCCGGCATCTCCACCGAGTAGTCCGGGTCGAGCACCTCGACGCGGCCCGCCGTCTCGGTCGGCGCCTCCGCGAAGCCGGGTCGGCCCAGTGCGAGGTTCTGCAGCGCGAGTCGCAGCGGTTCCGCGTACGCGAACTGCCCCTCGAGCAGGTAGAGCGCCGTCTGCAGCGCCGCGAGCTCCTCGTCCTCGAGCTCGAGCTGCGGCAGGAAGTACTGCTCGGAACGGAGCGTGTACAGCTCCTCACCGGTGAACTCGTCCCGCTGCGACTGCAGCGGCACTCCGAGCGACAGCAGCTCTGCGCGGTCGGAGTAGAACCGCCGGGCGAACGCCTCGTCCGACATCTCGGAATATCCCTCGACGTTCGACTTGACGTCGCGCGCCGTCAACGGACGCCGTTCCGCCATCAGAAAGGCCACCAGCGAGAGCTGGCGGATCAGCTTGTCCGTGTCATGTGACACCTGTGACTCACACTACACGGGAGGGGCTGTGGATCGCCGATGTGGAAAGCCTGTGGAAACGCTAGAGAGACGCGGCCCGGGAGGGAGCCCCGAGGCGGGCCTGCATCACGTCGCACGCGTCCGGGTTCGAGTCGACCAGGCACGTAGCGGCGGCCGAGCTCTGCGCGCGGCCGCCCCGAGCGTGCCGCTGCCGGCGAAGAAGTCGAGGCACCAGTCGCCCGGCCGCGACGACGCCTGGACGATGCGGCGGAGCACCCCGAGCGGCTTCTGGGTCGGATAGCCGGTCTTCTCCTTGCCGGTCGGGTGAGACGATCGTGTGCCACCAGACGTCGGTCGGCAGCTTGCCGCGCGCGGCCTTCTCCGCGGTCGACGAGCCCCGGCGCCATGTACGGCTCGCGGTCGACCGCCTCCGCGTCGAAGTAGTACGCCTCCGGGTCCTTCACGTAGACGAGGATCGTGTCGTGCTTCGCCGGCCAGCGCCGCTTTGTGCGGGCGCCGTAGTCGTACGCCCAGATGATCTCGTTGAGGAAGCACTCGCGCCCGAAGATCTCGTCGAGCAGCACCTTGCAGTAGTGCGCCTCGCGGTAGTCGATGTGGAAGTAGAACGTCCCGGTCTGCTTCAGCAGTCGGTGCGCGGCCTCGAGCCGCGGTCTCGAGGAACGCGAGGTAGTCGTCGAACTGGTCGCGGTACGAGCTCGACTCGAGCAGCGCCGTCCTGTACCGCCGTCCGCCGAACCCGGTGCGGTCGCCGTGCGCGTCGGCAACGGTCGCGAGCGTGAGGCGACGCTGCGCGCCGCCCGTGTTGAAGGGCGGGTCGATGTAGACGAGCTGGAACGACTCGTCGGCGAACTGCTCGAGAACTTCGAGGTTGTCGCCGAGGACGATCTCGTCGACCTCCGGGACCCGCTGCATCCCGAGGAGCCTACGACCCGCTTCGGCTGCTCAGGCCGCCTTGGCCTTGGCTTCCAGATGCTGGTGCGACGGGCAGTAGTCGCGGTCCGGCAACGGTGTGCGCTGGCACGGCTTGCCCTTGCGCGTCGTCGCACGGCAGCGGGCGATGCCGCCGTCGAGTGCGCCGGCCTCGATCTGCTCCTCGATGAAGTGCGTCGCCGCGGTCACACCGGCCTGCACGGCCCAGGCGACCTCGGCCTGCACGGTGATCGGGAAGTAGCGCCGGATGTCCTGGAACAGCGCGCGGTCCGGACGCGAGAAGTAGAGCGGATCCTTCGCAAGACGTTCCATCGTCTGCTCGCAGCAGACGAGCACTGCGCGGCGCGACTCGATCTGCTCGTCCCAGTCGGCATACGGGTCGATCAGGTCCTTGATCGACCGGTAAATGGCCCGTGAGTACTGATACATGCAGTGTTGCAACTGGAGAGTCCGCTCTTCGATCACTAGTTTGCTCGTCTCCTGTGAAGTTCCCGGCAAAGCTCTGTTAACAACGGGTTAACGACCGGTAGCCGCCCTTTGGATTGATCCTACATACTTCCCGGTGTTGTTACAAAGTCCCGCACGTTGTTGCCTGCGCAGCGAACGACGGTTCGTTTCCGGGCGCTTTGCTGCGGGGCTCAGGGGGCCACGCGGGCCTGATATGCGTCCGCGAAACCGTGTGAGCGGGCCGTTCCGAGGGCCGCTCCGGCGGCTGAGCTCGACGGGGAAGATCCCCGAGAAGACGACGTAGTAGCCCGCGTGAAGGCTCCCGTAGTCCGAGGAGACGAGGATGCCGACCTGCGGCAGCCCCCGGCGCCCGGCGGCCACGGCGCGGGCGATCGCGAAGGCCCGGCCGGCGGCCAGCGGGATCGACTCCAGGACGTCCGTATAGCCGCTCCTGCCGGCCGGCCAGGCGGTCAGGCCGGGCGGCGTGGGGGTGGTGGGCGTCCTCCTCGGGGTGGTTGTCCGGGTCGTCGTGGTCGTGGCGGCGGTCGTTGCCGGCGCGGTCGTGGCTACGGGCGCGGTCGTGGTCGTGACCGCGGGCCTGGTCGTCGTCACGGGCCTGGTCGTCGTCGCCGGCGAGGCGGCGTGCGTCGGCGAGGAGGAGGCCACGGCCGCGCCGGTGACGCCGATCGTCAGGAGCAAGAGCAGGAACGCCGGCCAGATCCAATCGCCTGGATACCACGCGAACCGGCGCCGCCACTCTGCGGCGAGTGCGTCGACGACGCCTTGGGTCGCCTGCGCGCGCGGCATCCGGCTACCGCTGGATCACGACGAGACGCTCCTCCGTCATCTCGCGCACGGCGTAGGCGGGGCCTTCCTTCGTGTTGCCGGATGCCTTCACGCCGCCGTAGGGCATCTGGTCGGTGCGGTAGGCGGGCACCTCGTTCACGATCACGCCGCCGAACTCGAGCGCGTCGGCCGCGCGCAGCGCCGTGTCGATCGAGGCGGTGAAGACGCCGGCCTGCAGACCGAACCTCGTCCCGTTCGCGCGTTCGAGCGCCTCGTCGATCGAGTCGACGGGATTGACGATCACGACCGGGCCGAAGACCTCGTCGCAGCTCACCTTCTGGTCGTCCTCGACCTCGGCGAGCACGGTCGGCCGGATCAGGCCTCCCTCCTCGCCGCCGGTGAGCAGCTTCGCCCCCGAGCCCTGCGCCTCCTCGATCCAGGCACGGACCCGTGTGCGCGCGTCCTCGTCGATCACCGGCCCGACGTCGGTGTCGTCGTCGCCTGGGTCGCCGACCTTGAGCGCCTCGACCTTCGGGATGAACGCCTGAACGAACGCGTCGTACACCGCGCGCTCGACGTAGATCCGCTGCACGGAGATGCAGGTCTGGCCCGAGTAGCCGAACGCAGCGCCTGCGAGCTTGGCGGCCGCGACGGCGAGGTCGGCGTCGGCGGCGACGATCGCGGGTGTGGAGTTGCCGAGCTCGAGCTTCACGCGCTTGCGCGCCGCGCGCTGCTGGAGTCCCCAGCCGACCTCGCCGGAGCCGGTGAAGGTGATCAGCTTCACCCGCTCGTCCTCGACGAGCACGTCGCCGATCGCGGATGCCGGGCCGACGAGGACGTTGAGCCAGCCGGCCGGCAATCCCGCCTCCTGCTCGAGCTCGGCGAGCAGGAGCGCCGAGAGCGGCGTCGCGCTCGCGGGCTTGAGGACGACCGGGCAGCCTGCGGCGAGTGCGGGAGCGAGCTTGTGCGCGACGAGGTTGCAGGGGAAGTTGAAGGGCGAGATCGCGCCGACGATGCCGATCGGCCGGCGCAGCGTGAAGCCGAGCTTGCCCTCGCCGGCCTGCGCGCTCTCCATCGGGATCATCTCGCCGGCGAGCTTTCGCGCCTCGACGGCGGCGAACGTGTACGTCGACATCGCACGGGACGCCTCGACGCGCGCAGTCTTGATCGGCTTGCCCGCCTCCTCGCAGATCGTGCGGGCGATCTCCTCGTGCCGGCGGCCGATCAGGCCCGCGACCTTGACGAGGATCTCGGCGCGCTTGTGCGCCGGCAGCGGGTTCTCGAGCGCGCGCGCGGCCGCGTCGACCGCCTGCCGGGCCTCGGCGGCGCCGGCCTTCGCCACTCGTCCGACGACCTCGCCGGAGAAGGGCGAGCGCACGTCGACCCACTCTCCCGTCTCGACCCATTCGCCGCCGACCAGCAGCTTCCGTTCCGTCGCAGTTGCGGCCATCACATCCCTCCAGTCAGGCTCGACTCGTCGCCTCTGACGATATCCCGTAGCGCCGGGCGACGGTCCACGGCAGCGACCAGGTCGCGACCTGGTCGCAGTCGTAAGCCCCTGGGCCCTTTCTAGCCGTACTCGTCCGGCAGGCGGGCGGCGAGCGTCTCCAGGACCTTGAGCTGGAGGCTCGGCATGCGGCGAAGCAGGCCGCGGAAGGCCGGTCCGGTGATCACGAGCAGACGCACCGTGCTCGTGGTCGTCACCGTCGCCGTGCGTGGCGTTCCGGTGACGAGCGCGATCTCGCCGAGGAAGTCGCCGGAGCGGAGCGCGTTCACCTTGCGGCCCTTGCGGCGCACGTCGGCGAAGCCCTCCACGATCACGATGAACTCCTTGCCACTCGCCCCCTCCTGGGTGAGCTTGCGGCCCTCCGGCATCGTCACCTCGTCGGCGAGAGCGGCGAGCTCCGTCAGCTCGCGCTTCGAGCACCGCGAGAAGAGCGGTACGCGCTTGAGCAGCTCCACCTTCGCGTTCTTGCGCAGCACCGGAGGATTGTCTGCCGTGCAACTCGCCCAGGTCAACCCCGGCTCGATAGAGTTCCCGCGTGCCTCCCTGGGATTCAGCTGCACTGATCGTCGACGCAGTTCGCAGCCCGATCGGGAAGCGGAACGGCACGCTCTCGCACATCCGCGGCGACGACCTGTCCGCGCAGGTGCTCAACGGCATGCTTGCGCGCACGGGCGTCGACCCGGCAGAGATCCAGGACGTCCAGTGGGGCTGCGTGACGCAGATCGGCGAGCAGGCGTGGAACATCGGGCGAAACGTCGGGCTGGCCGCGGGCTGGCCGGTCTCCGTCTGCGGCACGACCGTCGACCGCCAGTGCGGCTCGTCCATGCAGACGAACTTCAACGCGGCGGCTGCCGTGTGGTCGGGCCAGCTCGACCTCGTCGTCTCCGGCGGCGTCGAGATGATGTCGCGCGTCCCGATGGGGTCGAACGGCGGCTCGATGTCCGACGCGGTGCTCGACCGCTTCGACATCGTCATGCAAGGGCTCTCGGCGGAGGAGATCGCCGAGAAGTGGAATCTCTCGCGCGAAGAGCTCGACCGCTATGCGTACGAGTCGCACATGCGCGCGGCGCGCGCGATCGACGAGGGACGCTTCGAGAAGGAGATCGTGCCGGTCGACGTCGACGTGCCCGCGCCGGACTCGGCCGGGGGCGGCGCGCCGACGCTGGTGCGCACCCGCTTCGCCGTCGACGAGGCCGTGCGCCGCGAGACGACGATGGAGCGGATGGCGTCGCTCAAGTCCGCGTTCGTCGAGGACGGCAGGATCACCGCCGGCAACTCGAGCCAGATCGTCGACGGATCGGCCGCGGTGCTGATCGCCTCGGAGAAGAAGGCAGCCGAGCTCGGGCTGCGTCCGCGCGCCCGCTTCCTCGGCTTCGGCATCGCCGGCGTCGACCCGCACCTGATGCTGCACGGGAACCCGGAGGCATGCGATCGCGCGCTCGCCAAGGCGGGGCTCACGTGGGACGACATCGACGTGATCGAGGTGAACGAGGCGTTCGCGTCGGTCGTGCTCCAGTTCCTCGCCGACACCGGGCTCGGCGAGCGCTGGGAGGCCGGCGACGTGAACCCGAACGGCGGCGGCATCTCGCTCGGCCACCCGCTCGGCGCCACCGGCGCGCGGATCACGGCGACCCTCGTTTCAGAACTCGAGCGGCGTAACGCGCGCTATGGCATTGCGGCGATGTGCATCGGGTTCGGGCAAGCGATTGCCGGAGTGATCGAGCGAGTGTGACTCCGCGGCCTGGTCGCAGCCGTAAACCTCACGCCCTTCCCTGCCGATAACGGCGAGATGGACGCCGTCATTCGTGGCACGACGATGCCCGTGCTCGAGGTGCACCTCACCCCGGGCGAGTCGGTCGTCGCCGAGTCCGGGCAGCTCGGCTGGTTCGACGACGGGATCGAGCTCGAGACGACGTCCGCGCTCGCGGGCGCGGACGGGCTGTGGGACGCGGCGAAGCGCAGCTTCGGCGGCGGCTCCTTCTTCATGACCCGCTACGCGTCGACGACGCAGCCCGGCACCGTCGCCTTCCCGGCGCGGCTGCCGGGGAAGATCTTCCAGGTGCCGCTCGGTCCCGGCCGCTCGTACCTGATCCAGCGGCACGGCTTCCTCGCCGGTCTGGAGGGCACGGAGCTCTCGACCGCGTTCGACGTCCGCCACTTCGGCACGGGGCTGCTCGGCGGCTTCGGCTTCCTGCTCCAAAAGCTCGAGGGGGCCGGCCACGCGTGGGTCGAGCTCGCGGGCGAGCTGAGCGAGTACGACCTCGTCGCCGGTCAGTCGCTGCGGGTGCATCCGGCGCACATCGGGCTCGTCGAGGCGGGCGTCGCCTACGAGCTCGCGACGGTGCCCGGGATCAAGAACAAGATCTTCGGCGGCGACGGGCTCTTCCTCGTTCGGCTCACCGGGCCGGGGAAGGTCTGGCTGCAGTCGCTCTCGCTGCCGATGCTCGCGCACGCGCTCCAGCCCTACCTCGTACAGCCGGGCGGCGGCGCGAACCCCGCGCAGGGCGTCGAGACGGCGGCGATCAGCGGCGGTCTCACCGCGGTCGCGAAGGGTCTGAGCGGGCTTCTCTGACCTGCGGCGCTAGGCTCGCCGTGTGGCAGCGAACTTGCGAGCCTCGCGTGCGGCGCTCGCCTCGCTGTTCTTCGTCTTCGGCGTCGTCAGCGGAACATGGGCGGCGCGCCTGCCGGCCGTGCAGCACCGCCTGGGACTCGACAACGGCCGGCTCGGGCTGGCCATCTTCTCCGTCTCTGCGGCGTCGGTCGCGGTGCTCCCTGTGGCGGGCTGGCTCGTCGCCCGGCTGGGCGGCCGCGCGATCACCGTGGTGGGCATCGTCGTGGCGGCGGCCGGGCTCGCCCTCTCCGGTCTCGCGACCTCGCTCGCGCGGCTCGCGCTTGCGGCCGCGCTGATGGGAGTCGGCTTCGGCGTCGCCGACGTGGGCGGGAACGCGTACGGCGTCGCGCTCGAGCGCCGGTACGGCCGTCCGATCCTCACGAGCTTCCATGCGGCGTGGAGCTTCGGCCTGCTTGCGGGCTCCGGCGTGGCGGGTGCCGTAGCGGCCCTCGGCGTGGGAGTGCGCGCGCACTTCGCGGTCGTCGCCGCCGTCGTCGCCGTCGCGGCGCTCGCCTCGCGGCCGTTCCTGCGCGGAGAGCACGAGGACGCGGCCGCGGGGCTGCGCCGCTTCGCCTGGCCGCGAGGCCCGCTCGCGGCACTCGCGCTCATCTGCTTCTGCGGCATGTTCGCCGAGGGCGGGGCCGCGAACTGGTGCGCCGTCTTCCTCACCGGGCCGGCCGGCGCGAGCGCGGGCGTCGGGGCGGCCGGCGTCGCCGGGATCTCGCTCGCGATGGCGTGCGCGCGGGTGTTCGGCGACCGGATGACCGAGCGCTGGGGCGTCGCGATCCTGACCCGCCGCGGCGCACTGCTCGCCCTCGCGGGAGTTCTCGTCGCGCTCACGACGCGATCGCCGGTGCCGGCCATCGCCGGCTTCGCGTGCATCGGCGCGGGCGTGGCGATGGTCGTGCCGGCGGTCTTCCGCGCCGCCGGGTCGGTCACCGGGATCGCCGCCGGGGCCGGCATCGCGACGGTCGCGGTCGCCGGCTACAGCGGCTCGGTCGCCAACGGCCCGGCGATCGGGTTCGTCGCGCGCGGGATCGGGCTGACGGGTGCGCTCGGGCTGCTCGGCGTCGCCTGTGCGTGCGTCGCTGTGCTCGCGTCGCGCACGCAGTAGGCTCACGCGTCGTGACGAGCGAGATTCGCAGGGTCGGCGTGGTGGGTCTCGGCGCGATGGGCGCCGGCATCGCACAGCTGTGTGTCGAGGCGGGTGTCGAGACGGTCGGCCGTGAGGTGACCGCCGAGCTCGGGGAGAAGGCGCGCGACCGGATCGCGCATTTCCTCACGCGCAAGGTCGAGAAGGGGCAGCTCGGGCAGGACGCCCGGGACGCCGCCGTCGCGCGGCTCTCGCTCACGACCGACCTGGCCGGCCTCGCCGGCTGCGACCTGGTGATCGAGGCGATCGTCGAGGAGCTCGCGCCGAAGCAGGAGCTGTTCGCGGAGCTCGAGCGCGTCTGCCGCGCGGACGCGGTGCTCGCGACGAACACGTCTGCGCTCTCGGTGACCGAGATCGCATCTGCGACCTTGTCGCCGGAGCGCGTCGTCGGCATGCACTTCTTCAACCCTGCGCCGCTGATGCCGCTCGTCGAGATCGTGCGCGCCGAGCTCTCCGGCGACGCCGCCTTCGAGGCCGCCTATGTGTTCGGCGAGAAGCTCGGCAAGCACCCGATCCGCTGCCACGACACGCCGGGGTTCGCGGTCAACCGCGTCCTGATCCCGCTCCTGAACGACTGCGTCCGCGTGCTCGACGAGGCGCGCGTGAGCGCCGAGGACATCGATGCGGGGATGAAGCACGGGGCCGGCTGGCCGATGGGGCCGTGCGAGCTGCTCGACCTGATCGGGATCGACGTGCACGTGCACGCGAGCGAGGCGCTCTGGGCGAAGCTGCGGGAGCCGCGGATGGCTGCGCCGCCGCGCCTCGTGGCGATGGCGAACGCCGGCCTGCTCGGCCGCAAGACCGGACGGGGCTTCTACACGTACTAGGCGGCGAGCCGGACCGGCGTCTCGACCGGCTCGGCGACGGGGAGTGGCTCGACCGGCGCAGCCGGCGGCGGCGCCTGTGGCTCGAGCAGCGCCTCGAGCAGTACTGCGGACATCGTCGCGGCGGCGGCGTCGGCGAGAAGGGCGGCGGAGCGCTCGGGCGGCACGCCCGCGTCCCGTAAGGCGGCGGCGAGCGCGTCGATCCGCTCGGTGAGAGCGGCCGCGGCCGAGTCGTGTGCCATCGCTGAGTCGTTCGACGCGCGGGCCGAATATCCTCGCCGGGATGTCGTCCGCCGTCGAATTCGTCTACTTCGTCGTCTCACTCACGGCCACGCTACTCGCCGCGTCGGTCTTCGCCGATCGGCTCGACCGGCTCGGGGAGCGGTTCGGCCTGCCTGAAGCGCTCCTCGGCCTGCTCACCGCGGCCGGTGCGGACGCGCCCGAGCTCAGTGCGGCGGTCACCGCGCTCGTCACCGGGGAGAAGGGCACCGGCCTCGGTGTCGTGGTCGGCTCGAACGTCTTCAACCTCGGCGCGATGCTCGGCCTCTCGGCGGTCGTCACGGGCTCGGTGACGTTGAGTCGCGAGACGCTGGTGCTCGAGGGCGGGGTGGCGGGCGGCGTCACCGTTGCGATCTGCCTGCTCGGCTTCGGGGTCGTCCCTCCCTGGGCCGCGCTCGTCCTGACGCTCGCCCTGCTCGTGCTCTACGTCGTCGTCGTTGCGCTCGCAGAGGGCCACACGCTCTCGTTGTCGCGGCGCCGGGTGCTGCGGCGCGCGCTCGGCGAGCACCACCGCAGACGGCATCCACGTGGACGGGAGCTGTGGGAGCCGCTGCTCGTGATCCCGCCGGCCGTCACCGCGATCGTCCTCGGGAGCATCGGCATGGTGCACTCGTCGCTCCGGCTCGCCGACCGCGCCGGACTGCCGCGGGTGCTCGTCGGCGTGCTGCTCCTGGCGGTGCTGACGAGCCTGCCGAACGCGTTCACGGGCGTCCGTCTCGGCCGCGCGCGGCGCGGGTCCGCGCTCGTGAGCGAGACGATGAACTCGAACACGATCAACCTCGTCGGCGGCATCGCGCTCCCCGCGCTCTTCGTCGGCTTCGGGCACTTCTCGGGCCTGCTCACGGTCGACGTCGGCTGGCTGCTGGCCGCGACGGCGCTCACCGTGGCCTTTCTCTGGCTCCCGCGCGGCCTGCGGCGCGGCGGGGGCGCGCTCCTGCTTCTCGCCTGGGTCGGATTCGCCGTCGTGCAGGGCATTTTCGGCTGAGCCGAAGCTCACAGAACCTTTACGGTCCGCTCAACCCCGGGCAACGAGAGTGGGGTTACGCTGAGCCCATGCGAAGGACTGCAGTCCTGGGCGTCTGTCTCGCCGCGCTCGTGCTGCCCGCGGCCGTCTCGGCCACGGTCGGTGCGGCCGGCGACGGCTCGCTCGTCCTGAAGGACGCGAGCGGGCCGCGGACGGGGAACGTCCCGGTCGTCGCGCTCACGATCACGGGCGCGGCGATCGGCCACGTCGACCAGGGGCGCATCGTCATCGACAACGGCGCCACCGCCGAGGTGACCCAGGGCTCCGGCATCCTCTGGCGCAAGGACGTCAAGAGCAGCGACACGGCCCAGATGTGGGGCGGCACCGACTTCAAGTTCCGGGCCGTCGGCGGCAAGTACACGATCCTCATCTACGGCTCCGGCATCGACGTGGTGGCGCTCGGGACGGGCACCGTCACGCTCACCGGGCTCGTCGACGATCCGCACAACGACGGCACGTACTCGCTCAACGGCAAGGGGTTCCTCTCGCTCCCCGGCGTGACCGGGAAGCAGCTGACGATCGGTACGACGCCGACGTCGTCGAACGGGTAGGCGACGGCGTGACCGCGAAGCCGCAGACGGTGCTCGTCGTCGAGGACGAGGCCTCGATTGCGTCGTTCGTCGCCGCGTATCTGAAGAACGCGGGCTACGCCGTCCGCACGACGCCCAGCGGCGCCGACGCGCTCAAGCTCGTCGAGTCGGAGAAGCCGGCGCTCGTCGTCCTCGACCTGATGCTTCCCGACATCGACGGGGTCGAGGTCTGCAAGCGCATCCGCCAGAGCACCGACCTCCCGGTGCTCATGCTGACCGCGCGGGACGAGGACGTGGACAAGATCATCGGGCTCGAAGTCGGCGCGGACGACTACATGACGAAGCCGTTCAACCCGCGCGAGCTCGTCGCGCGGGTCCGGGCGATCCTGCGCCGCGCAACGACCGAGCGCGCCGAGCGCGAGAGCGCGGTCATCCGCCACGGCGACCTCGTCGTCGACGCCGGCCGGCGCACGGCCCACGTCGGCGAGCAGGAGATCCAGCTCGCGCCGAAGGAGTTCGACCTGCTCTGGGAGCTGCTCGACCACCGCGGGCTCGTGCTGACGCGCGACCAGCTGCTGGAGCGCGTCTGGGGCTACACCTTCGCCGGCGACACGCGCACGGTCGACGTGCACGTCCGCCAGTTGCGCCGCAAGCTCGGCGACGCGTCGCCGATCGTCACCGTGTGGGGCGTGGGCTACAAGGTCAGCCCCGCGCGCGAGAACCCGGCAGCCTAACCTCGGAGTAGGCTCGGCCCATGCTCGGGTCGCTTCGCTATCGCCTGCCCGCGCTGTTCCTGCTCGGCGTCGTGCTGGCCGGCCTCGTCGCCACGCTGATCGCGATCCGATTCTTCCAGAGCTACACGCGGTCGCATGCGGTGGACGAGCTGCGCGCCGAGTCCGTCGGCATCGTGCAGCTCTACGCACGGCAGGCGGCGGCCGCGAACGTTCCGGTGGCGAACCTCGAGCGTGCGATCGGCGGCGACCAGATCTTCTTCATCCCGATCGTGCCCGGGGCGTCGCTCTTCGTCGGCGCCTTGCCGACCCTGCCCCTGGACACCCTGCCGCGGGCCACGCTCGAGCACGCGGTCACGACGACCCTCAACCTGACCGTCGGCAAGCGCCACTACCTGGCGGTCGCCCGCCAGCTGAAGCTCGGCGACCGGCTCGCCGGAGCGCTCGTCGTGGCGAAGCCCACCTCGCAGCTGCGCAGCCGGCTGGTGACGCTGATCGAGCAGCTCGCGATCGCATTCGGCGGCGGTGTGGTCGTCGTCGGCCTGCTCGGCGTCTACCTGTCACGCCGGATCACGAAGCCGTTGCTCTCGCTCTCCTCCGCCGCCGACGAGGTCGCCGGCGGCAACTACGACGTCGAGCTGCCGCAGTCGCGGGGAAGCGACGAGATCTCGCACCTCTCGGCGCGCTTCGGAGACATGGCGTCGAAGCTCGCCGAGTCCGAGCAGCTGTCGCGGAACTTCCTGATGACCGTCTCCCACGAGCTGCGGACTCCGCTGACGGCGATCCTCGGCCACGTGTCGGCGCTGCGCGAGGGCGTGATCGACGACCCGCTGGCGCGTGAGGCGTCGCTCGGGGTGATCGGCGAGGAGGCGCTGCGGCTCGAGCGGCTCGTCGGCGACGTGCTCGACCTCGCGAAGCTCGACGCACACCGCTTCACCGTCCTGCGGGAAGAGGTGGACATGGAGCAGCTCAGCGACCGTGCGTACACGGCGTTCGCGGAGGTGGCGCGCCGCCGCGCGATCGACTACCGGCTCGATCTCGGTGCGCGGCCGGTGATCGTCACCGACGGCGATCGCGTCCTGCAGATCATCTCGAACCTGCTGTCGAACGCCTTCCGCTGGACCCCGGAGGGCGGCCGGATCACGCTGTCGCTGGCCCGCGACGGCGGCTGGGTGTCGGTCGTCGTCGCCGACTCGGGGCCGGGGATCTCCCGCGAGGAGCAGGAGCGGATCTTCCGGCCGTTCTTCTCGCGCGACGGCAGCGGCACCGGGCTCGGCCTCGCGATCGCCCGTGAGCTCGCGACCGCGCTCGGCGGCCGCATCGAGCTGCAGACGGAGCCCGGGCTCGGCAGCCGCTTCACGCTGCTCCTGCCCGTGACCGACTCTTAGCCGGCTTGCTGGTCCGGCCGTTCGATGCGGTAGACGACCGCGCTGCGCTGCTCGAGGCCCTGCTCGACGCGTCCGAGCCGCTGGTCGACGCCGCGCCAGCCCGAGGAGACGAGGTCGACGAGCAGCGCGAGGTCGTCGACGCGGGCGTGCCGCTCGGCGAGCAGGTCGCCCTCGATCCGCTCGAGCCGCCGGATCACCTGGTTCATCAGCCCGCGCACCTCGGCGAGGTGGCGGGCGACGGGAAGCACCTGCTCGCGCAGGCCGTCCTGCAGCGCGTCGCCGACGCGGATGGGCAGGCCGGCCTCGAGCTCGGCCGCGGCGGCGGCGAGCGCCTCGATCTGCTCGCGCGCACGCTCGAGCGCCGCATCGACGGCGGCGGGCGCGGTGCGGCCCTGGGCGGCGCCCGCGATCCGCTCCATGGCGCGCTGAACGGCTGCGTCGTCCATCGCCGGCGACGTTACCGTGACGGTCGGATGGACGTCTCCGAGCTCGATTACGAGCTCCCGCCGGAGCTGATCGCGCAGCATCCGGCCGCCCGGCGGGACGATTCGCGGCTGCTCGTCTACGAGCGGGCGACCGGCGCCGTGCGGCACCGGCGCTTCGCCGAGCTCCCGCAGGAGCTGCACGGCGAGCTCGTCGTCGTCAACGACACGAAGGTCATTCCCGCGCGCATCCCGATCGCCTCCCCGCGTGGCGAGGTGCTGCTGCTCGAGCGGCTCGAGGGGGACGTCTGGGAGGGGCTCGCGCGGCCGACGCGCCGGCTGCGGCCGGGGGGCCGCTACGGACCCGTCGAGCTGCTCGAGCATCTGGGCGAGGGCCGCTGGCGGCTGCGCCTCGACGGAGTGCCCGACGGGGAGACGCCGCTGCCGCCGTACATCACCGAGCCGCTCGCCGATCCGGACCGCTACCAGACCGTGTACGCGCGCGACGCCGGCTCGGCAGCGGCGCCGACCGCGGGCCTGCACTTCACGCCGGAGCTGCTCCGCCTGCTCGAGGTCGAACGCGTCACCCTGCACGTCGGGCTCGACACCTTCCGGCCGGTCGGCGAGCAGCGGCTCGAGGAGCACCGGATCCACGGCGAGCGCTACGAGGTCGAGCCCGCCGCCTGGGAGCGGATCCGCAGCGCCGCGCGTGTGCTCGCCGTCGGCACGACGACCGTGCGCGTGCTCGAGACGCTCGCCCGCGGCGGCCCGCCCGCGGGGCGGACGGAGCTGTTCGTCACGCCCGGGTTCGAGTTCCGAGCGCGTGGACGCGCTGCTGACGAACTTCCACCTGCCGCGTTCGACGCTGCTCGCGCTCGTGATGGCCTTCGCCGGCGTCGAGGAGACGCGGCGGCTCTACCGGCTGGCCGTCGACGAGCGCTACCGCTTCTACTCCTTCGGCGATGCGATGCTCATCCTGTGAGCGCGTTCACGCTCGAGGCGAACGACGGTGCCGCCCGTGCCGGCGTCCTGCGCACGGCGCACGGCGACGTCCCGACGCCGGCGTTCATGCCCGTCGGCACGAAGGCGACCGTCAAGTCGGTCGACCCGGACGAGCTGCGCGCGCTCGGCGCGCCGATCATCCTCGGCAACACGTACCACCTGCACTTCCGCCCGGGCGAGGACGTCGTCGCCGAGCTCGGCGGCCTGCACGCCTTCATGGGCTGGGACGGCCCGATCCTCACCGACTCCGGCGGCTTCCAGGTCTTCTCGCTGCGCGACACGCTGCTCGCGTTCGACGACGACGGCGTCACGTTCCGCTCCGTCTACGACGGCGCCTCGGAGCGCTTCACGCCGGAGCTCGCCGCGCGGATCCAGGAGCAGCTCGGCTCCGACGTCGCGATGTGCCTCGACATCTGTGCGCCTCCCGGCGTGCCGACGGGCCGAGCTCGAGGAGGCCGTGCGGCGCACGACGCTGTGGGCGCGCCGTCAGCGCGACCTGCCGCGCGCCGACGGCCAGCTGCGCTTTGCGATCACGCAGGGCGGGCTCGACACCGAGCTGCGCGCGCGGTCCTCGGAGGAGCTCGTCGCGCTCGACTTCGACGGCTACGCGATCGGCGGCCTGTCGGTCGGCGAGGACAGGGCGCCGATGTTCGCGGCTACGACCGACGCGGCGTCGCTCCTGCCGGCGGACAAGCCGCGCTACTTCATGGGCATCGGCGACCCCGAGGGCGTGATCGAGGTGATCGCGCGCGGCGTCGACATGTTCGACTGCGTCCTCCCGACGCGCACCGCGCGCACCGGCAGCGCGCTGACGTGGGAGGGACGGCTGAACCTGCGGAACGCCCGCTTCGCCCGCGACCCGCGTCCGCTCGACGAGAGCTGCGGCTGCCCGGCCTGCACGCGCTTCACGCGCGCGTACATCCGGCATCTCGTCAACCAGCAGGAGATCCTCGGCCTGCGCCTGCTCAGCCTGCATAATCTGCGCTTCCTGCTCGATCTCGTCGCAGCGGCGCGGGACGCGATCGAGCGCGGCGACTTCGAGAGCTGGAGCGCGGACGCGCTCGCACGGCTCCGGCGGCCGACAGCGGAGGACTGCATGAGCGGACAAGCACTTCTCATCATCATCGTCGCGTTCGGCTTCCTCTACCTCGTGATCATCCGGCCGCAGCGGCGGCGTCAGACGGCGTCGCAGCAGATGCTCGACGGCCTCGAGCTCGGCGACGAGATCGTCACGGCCGGCGGGATCTTCGGCCGATCGCCGAGATGGACGGGGACGACGTGCGCGTCGAGATCGCGCCGGAGCTCCGGGTGCGGGTCGCGCGGCGGGCGATCGCGGCCGTCGTCAGCCCGCCGGCGAGCCCGATGAGGCCGAGCCCACGCCCTCGGGGGACAACGGCCGCTAACCTGGGTCTCCGGACACGTGAGCGACCGCCGCAAGTATCTGATCCTGATGGGCGCGATCATGGCCGCGCTCATCGGCGCGGTCCTGCTCGCCGTCCCCGGCTCGCCGATCCACCGCAAGCCGATGCTCGGCCTCGACCTCCAGGGCGGCCTCGAGGTCGTGCTCAAGGCGGTGCCGCCCAAGGGCCACAGTGCCTCACGTCGGCCGACATGGACGTCGCTCAGTCGATCATCCAGAGCCGCGTCAACAAGCTCGGCGTCTCGTCAGCCGGAGGTCCGCAAGCAGGGCACGGACCAGATCGTCGATCCAGCTCGCCGGCGTGCACGACCCGGCGAAGGCGGCCGCGCTGATCGGCAAGACGGCGCAGCTCGAGATCTTCGACTTCGAGGCCGACCTCGTTCCGGGGCCGTCGGCGACCGCGAACGGCCAGCCGATCGCGACCCCGTCGCTCTACGACCTGCTCACGCAGGTGCAGAAGCAGGCGGCGAAGGGCTCGCCGGAGGCGTACTACCTCTTCCGCACGAAGACGACCGTCGAACGACGAAGAAGGTCACGGTCACGGGCAAGAACGGCAAGAAGACGACGATCCTCAAGCCGGCGAAGAAGACCGTTCTCACGCACTCGCTCCTGCAGGGGCCGGCGGACACGCAGAGCGAGCTGCTGAAGCCGTACCGCGGGCAAGCTGCCGGCGAAGGCGCAGGTGATGAAGGTGCCGGCGCACCGAGCTCGTCGTCTGCTGCCCGGTCGCGAACGGCTGCCTCGGCGTCGACGACGACGTCGCCGAACGCGTCTACTACTACCTCTTCAAGTACTTCCCGACCGGAAGGCCGGAACGGCCCGATTCCGGAGATGACCGGCGGCGACCTCGTCGCTGTCCGGCACGCGCGCCGACTTCGACGCAGAACAACAACCCGGTCGTCCTGCTCCAGTTCACGAGCCACGGCTCGCGCCAGTTCGAGCAGGTGACGAAGGACGAGTGGCAGCGCGGCCGGACGAAGTGGGAGCTCGCGGGCCGCCCGGCCGTACCGGCCGGGCAGGCGAGCCCCTACGTCCAGCACTTCGCGATCGTGCTCGACGGCCAGCTCCAGTCGACCCCGTACATCGACTTCACGCGAGCAACCTCCAGAACGGCATCTCCGGCGACGCCGAGATCGACATGGGGCAGGGTGGCACCGTTCCAGGACGCGAAGAACCTCGCGCTCGTCCTCCAGACCGGTGCGCTGCCCGTCACGTTCAACCAGATCGAGCGCACCGACGTCTCGTCGACGCTCGGCAAGGACTCGCTCACGCAGGCGTGGCACGCGGCGCTCGTCGGCCTCCTCGTCGTCGCGATCTTCCTGCTCGTCCTGTACCGCTTCCTCGGCCTCGTCGCCGTGTTCGGCCTCGCGATCTACGCCGCCTTCTACTACGCGGCGATCCTGCTCTTCAACGTGACGCTGACGCTGCCGGGCTTCGCCGGACTGATCCTCACGATCGGCGTCGCGGCCGACGCGAACGTCGTCGTCTTCGAGCGCATCAAGGAAGAGGTGCGGTCCGGCAAGTCCGTGCGCGCCGCCATCGCGGCCGGCTACGGCAAGGGCTTCCACACGATCCTCGACGCGAACGTCGTCACCGCGATCACCGCGCTCGTGCTGTTCCTGATCGCGGTCGCGGACGTGAAGGGCTTCGCGCTCATGCTGCTGATCGGCACGCTGATCTCGCTGCTCACAGCGGTCGCGGCGACGCGCGCGATGCTCGGGCTGCTCAGCGGCTTCCGCTGGTTCGACAACCCGCGTTTCATGGGCGCGCACGGACAGCAGACGGCGAAGTGGCTGCAGATCGACTTCATGCGCCGCCGCTACCTGTGGTTCGCGATCTCGGGCGTGATCATCGTCGCCGGCATCGCGTCGCTCGGCGTGCGCGGCCTCAACCTCGGCATCGACTTCAAGGGCGGCACGCAGTTCGACGTTCAAGACGCACACCGCGCAGACGACGAATGCGATTCGCAGAGTCGCCTCCGCCGCCGGGCAGGCCGACGCGGTCGTGCAGGGCCGCGGCAGCGCGGTGAACGGCGAAGTACACGAGCTGGCAGGTGCGGACGAAGTCGCTGAAGCCGGCGCGCAGAGCAGCCTGGACGCGGGGCTGCCGCAGAAGGTCGGCGCGTACGCGAGCGGCACGAAGAACGTCTCGGCCAGCTTCGGCCACCAGATCGCGATCGACGCGATCTCGGGATCGTCGTCTCGCTGCTGCTGATCATCGTCTACATCGCACTGCGGTTCGACATCAAGTTCGCGGTGCCGGTGATCGTCGCGATGCTGCACGACATCGCGATCACCGTCGGCGATCTACTCGCTCGTGTTCAAGGAGGTCACGATCGACACGGTCGCCGCGGTGCTGACCGTGCTCGGCTACTCGATCTACGACACGATCATCATCTTCGACCGCATGCGCGAGAACATTCCGCTGATGCGGCGGCAGCCGTTCGCGACGATCGCGAACGTCTCGCTGTGGGAGACGATCCGCCGTTCGCTGGCCACGACGTTCATCACGCTGCTGCCGATCGCCGCGCTCGAGGTGCTCGGCGGCACGACGCTGAAGGACTTCGCGTTCGCCCTGATGATCGGCGTCACCTCCGGCGCCTACTCGTCGATCTTCATCGCGGCTCCGCTGCTCACGATCTGGAAGGAGCGCGAGCCGGAGTACGCGAAGCGGAAGGCGTACACCGGCGGGGAAGAAGCGCTGGCCGTCGTGGATGCCCGGAAGCGTGGGCGCGGCAGGCCCGACCGTGGGGACGTCGCGCTGCGCGAGTCGGAGGAGGCGCTCGCCGCCGAGCCGACCCCGCAGCTCGTCGACGTGATCACCGCGGCGCCCTCGGATCCGTCCGCACAGGCGAGGCGCGAGCAGCGCCGGCAGCGGCGCCGCTCGAGGCCGCACGGCCGTGCCGCGGTAGCGACCGGATCGTCGACGCCGTCGAGGAGCTGCTCGTGGAGCTTCCGGCGCGGCTGCGCGGGAGCCGGGCGCGCTTCTCGGAGCAGACGATGGGGGCGCTGCGCGCCCTCGTCGAGGAGCTGAACCTCGTCACGCGGGACGATCTCGCCGAGCTCGAGCTTCGCGTCGCTCAGCTCGAGCATCGGCTCCGCCTGCTCGAGCGGTCGCGACCGGAGTGAGGTTCGCCGCCGGCGGAGCTACGCTGAGGGCGTGAAGCTGCGGGGTCCGAGGCCCGAGTCGCTCCTCGCCTGGGCGGCGGCCGTCGTCGGACTGCTCGGGGTCGTCTCCGCGTTGACCCCGGAGATGGCCGACCGCTTCCGGCTCGTCCGCGGCGTGCTGCCGCCGGGCGGGATCGCGGCGGCGCGTGTCGCCGCGCTTGCCTTCGGTATTGCGCTCATCTGGCTCTCGCGCTCGCTCGCCCGCCGCCGCCGGCGCGCCTGGCAGCTCGCCGTGGGGATCGTGCTCGCGTCTGCGCTCGCGCACCTGGCGAAGGGGCTCGACGTCGAGGAGGCGATCATCTCGCTCGCGCTGCTCGTCGCGCTCATCCGCTACCGGAGCCGCTTCGACATTCCCGGCGACCCGGCGACGATGCGGCCCCTGCTTGCACTCGTGGTTGCGCTCGGCGCCGTCGCCGCCGTCGTGCTCGGCATCGAGCTTCACGGCGGCGAGCTCCCGGACCGGCTGTCGGACTTCTTCACGGCGCTCTCGATCCTGCTCGGCTTCTCCGCGCTGTTTCTCTGGCTGCGCCCGTTCTCGCAGGTCGTCGCGCAGACTGTGGGCGAGCGGCGGGTGGCCCGCGCTCTCGTCGACGCCTACGGCAGCGACAGCCTTTCGTTCTTTGCGCTTCGGCACGACAAGAGCTACTTCTTCTCGCCGACGCGCGGCGCGTTCCTCGCCTACCGGGTCGTGGCCGGGCGCGGCGCTGATCAGCGCCGACCCGGTCGGCGACGAGGAGGAGTTCGACGCGCTGCTCGCCGAGTTCCGGCGGGTCGCGCATGCCCACGGCTGGCGGGTAGCGGTGCTCGGCGCCTCGCGCGAGCACCTCGACCGGTACCGGCGGCTCGGCATGCGTGCGATCGCGATCGGCGAGGAGGCGGTGCTGCGGCCGGATGAGTTCTCGCTCGAGGGCCGCGCGATCCGCAAGGTGCGCCAGTCGGTCTCGCGGCTGACCAACGCCGGCTACCGGCTGCGCGTCGTCGCGGCCGAGGACGCGGACGACGAGCTGCGCGCCGCGCTCGACGCGGTGTCCGAGGCGTGGCGCGGCAACCAACCGGAGCGCGGCTTCACGATGTCGATCGACGACCTGTATGTTCCCGGCACCGTCTTCGCCGTCGCGGAGTGCGAGCAGGGCAGTGTCGGCGGCTTTCTCCACCTCGCGCCGACGCAGGCCGGCGGCGGCTGGTCGCTGAGCACGATGCGGAGGCGGCCCGACGTCCCGAACGGGCTGACGGAGTTCCTGATCGTCGAGACGCTCGCGTGGGCGAAGGGGGCCGGCGCCGCGGAGCTGTCGCTGAACTTCTGCGTGTTCACCGACTTCATCTCGGTCGAGCGCGCCGTCACGCTGCCGCGGCGCCTGCTCCGGCGCGCGCTGCTCGCGGCCGACGGCGTCTTCCAGCTCGAGCGCCTGTACTCGTTCAACCGGAAGTTCTTCCCCGAGTGGCGGCCGCGCTACCTCTGCGTCGAGCGGCTGAGCGATCTCCCGATCGTCGGGCTCGCCTACCTGCACGTCGAGCAGTTGCTCGTACCGCCGGGTCCCTGGACCAAGCGGAGCGAACGGCGGCGACCAGGTCGCGACCGGGTCGCGACCGGCTCGCCGCCGTAGACCGTGGCCCGTGCTGTCACACTTCGTGTGATGGCTCAGCCCACGACGCGCAGTCTGAGCCGCCTGTCGGAGATCGCGCAGGTGATGGTGAAGCACGGCTTCGGCTACTTCCTCGAGGCGCACAAGCTCACCGATCTGCTGCCGGGCCGCTCCGCCGAGGCGCGCCTCGCAGCGGGCGCGAACGGCAGCTCGACCTCGGCGCGCGGCCAGCACCTCCGCGAGCTGTTCGACGAGCTCGGCCCGACCTTCGTCAAGTTCGGGCAGCTGCTCTCGACGCGCCCGGACATCGTCCCGCCCGACATCATCGCCGAGCTGCGCCCGTTGCAGGACGACGTGCGCCCGTTCCCGTTCGAGCAGGCGGAGCGCGTGATCGAAGAGGACCTCGGCAACACGCTGGAGCGGCTGTTCGTCGAGTTCGACCCGAAGCCGGTCGCCGCGGCGTCGATCGGCCAGGTCTACCGCGCGACGCTGCCCAACGGCAGGGAAGTCGCGGTGAAGGTGCAGCGTCCGGGAGCGCCGCGTCAGATCGAGGCCGACCTCGGGCTGCTCTACCAGGCGGCGCGGCTCGTGAAGGAGCGCATCCACGCGCTCGCCTTCATCGACGCGCACTCGCTCGTCGACGAGTTCGCCCGCCAGCTCAGGCACGAGCTCGACTACCGGCTCGAGGCCCGGAACGCAGAAGGCTTCCACCGGAACTTCGCCGGCGACCCGCACGTGCACGTGCCGAAGGTCTACTGGTCGTATACACGCGCGCGCGTCCTGACGCTCGAGTGGCTCGAGGGCACGCATGTCCGGGACGTCGACACGAGCGCGCTGTCTCTCGAAGAGCGGCGCGAGCTCGCATACCTGATCACCGAGACGTGGATGACGATGATCTTCCGCCACGGGTTCTTCCACGGCGACCCGCATCCGTCCAACATCCTCGTACTCGAGGAGGCGGGCACGATCGGCCTCGTCGACTTCGGTGCGGTCGGAAAGCTCAGCGACGACGACATGACGAAGCTGACGCGGCTCTTCATCGACGCCGCGGCCGAGAACATCGACGTGCTGCCGAAGCGACTGGCCGATCTCGGTGTGCGCTATCCGAAGGAGCGCGAGCAGGAGTTCCTCGTCGAGCTGCGCGAGATCTACTACCGCTACTACGGCGCGAGCCTCGCGGAGATCGACCCGATTCAGATCGTCCGGGAGGCGTTCCAGCTCATCTACACCATGAACCTGCAGCTGCCGACGCGGTTCCTGCTGCTCGATCGTGCGATCGCGACGCTCGGGTCGGTCGGGATCGAGCTGTATCCGGAGTTCAACGTGTTCGAGGTCGCTCGCCCGTACGCGCGCGGGCTGATGCTGGAGCGATTCACCCCGGAGCGGGTCGCACGGCGTGCGCGCCGCGACGCGATGCGCTACGCGCACATCCTGCGCGAGGCGCCGTACCAGTGGTACGACTTCATGGAACAGGTCCGCGAAGGGCAGATCGAGGTCGGCTTCGTCCACAAGGGGCTGGACAACTTCCTCGAGAGCATCCAGCGCGTGTTCAACCGGCTCGCCGTCGCGCTGATCGTCACCGGCGGGCTGATCGGCTCGAGCCTGATCGGGATCTTCGCCACGGGCGGGCCCCAGCTGCTCGGGGTCAACGTCATCTCGGTGATCGGCTTCGCCCTCTCGGCAGTGCTCGGCGTCTGGCTGCTGTGGGGGGTGGTCAGGAGCGGCAGGCTGTAGCCCGGCGTGCTATTATGCAACCGGTTGCAGATGGCCAGCGTTCCCGTACACACGATCGCCGACATCGCCCGCCTCGCGGGGGTCTCGAAGTCGACCGTCTCGCGGGCCCTGAACGACAGCCCGCTGATCGGCACCGAGACGAAGGAGCGGATCCGGGAGATCGCGCGGGAGCACCGGTTCCAGATGAACGAACCGGCTCGCCGGCTCAGCCTGAAGCAGAGCCATGTGATCGCGCTCGTGACCTACGGGCACAAGGCCGCCAGCTCGGCGCCGGATGCCTTCACCCTCGAGGTGATGAGCGGGATCACCACCGCCCTGCACGCGAGCGGCTACGACCTGCTCGTCGTCCAGGTGGCGCCGGACGACACGGACTGGGTGCGCCAGTACCTCGGTTCCGGCCGGGTCGACGGCTTCATCCTCATGGCCGCCCACTGCACGCAACGGCACATCGGCACGCTCGTCGACGCGAAGGCGCCCTTCATCATGTTCGGGGGCCCGGTCGGGACGCACGCCTTCGGCTCGGTGAGCGGCGACAACTTCGCCGGTGGCCAGGTCGCGACCGAGCATCTGCTCCGGTCGGGGAGAAGCCGGATCGCCTTCCTCGGAGGCTATGCCAGGGCCGCCGAGGTCCAGGAGCGGTACCGGGGGTACGAGGCGGCCCTACGGGAAGCCGGAAAGGCGGTCGATCCCGCGCTCGTCGCGTACGGCGACTTCTCCGAGGCGTCGGGGGCGGCCGTCATGCGTTCCCTGCTCGGGCAGGCGCCCGATCTCGACGCGGTGTTCGTGAACAGCGACCTGATGGCCTTTGCGGCGATGGACGAGATCCGCGCCCACGGCCGCCGTGTCCCCGGCGACGTCGCGGTCGTGGGGTACGACGACGTGTCGCTCGCTCGGCACAGCGACCCGCCCCTGACGACGATCCGGCAGAACGGCCCGCTCGCGGGCCGGCTGCTCGCGGAGAACCTCATCCAGCACCTGCAGACCGGTGTGGTGACGAACGTCTCGATTCCGGCCGAGCTCGTGATTCGGAAGTCCGCATGACGGAGAGCCTCTTTTTTTCTCCCGCTACGCAACCGGTTGCATCGATCAGACCGTCGAAAGGAGCAGCATGCTGATGCTTCCACCCACCGCCCTGCCGGCGAGGCTGCGCCGGCTCGTCGACCCGCCGCCGGTGGCCCCGCCCGTGCACGACGTCGCCTCGGGCAGCCTGCGCAGCCTCGCCGCGTGGCTGCTGCGCAGGCCCGCGCCGGCCGGCGAGGTCGCACCGGACGAGCCCGCGCATGCCGTGTCCTGTGGCTGAGTCGCACGCGCGTGTAGACAAGACGTCACACTCTCGCGCGAAAGGACATCTGGCGCGGCTCCGCGGCCGCCGCTACGTTCGGCCATATGACCGCGCTGCTGCTCGCCGAGCCCGAGGATGCGCTGCGCAGCTTTCTCGCCAACCAGCTCGCCAGCGACGGATTCGACGTGCTCGCGTTCAGCACGCCCGACGATCTGCCGCGGGCCGCGGAGCCGGACATGCTGCTGCTCGGCGATCCGAGCGCCCTCGACCGCTGCATCGTCACGGACTGTCCGGTGATCGTGCTCGGAACCTCCGACCCGGCGACGCGCGTGCGCGCGCTCGAGCGCTGCGACGACTACCTGTCGCGGCCGTTCGCGTACGAGGAGCTCGTCGCCCGGATCCGCGCCGTGCTCCGGCGGCGGCCGCCGCGCAACGAGGTGCTCGACCTCGGCGACCTCTTCGTCGACCGTGGCGCGCGGCGCGTGGTCGCGTGCGGCGTCGAGGTGGTGCTCTCGGCGAAGGAGTACGCGCTCCTCGTGAAGCTCGCGTGCGATCCCGATCGCGTGTTCACGCGCGAGGTGCTGCTGCGCGAGGTGTGGGGGTACCGGACCTTCGTGCCGACGCGCACGCTCGAGTCGCACGCTTCGCGGATCCGCTGCAAGCTCGCGCGCGCCGGCCTGACGGGCTGGGTCGTGAACCACTGGGGCGTGGGGTACAAGCTGCGGCCGGCGCCGTCCCCCTACTAGGGGAGCACAGCGCCGAGCCACGCGATCGCCGGCCCGACGTGGGCCGGATCGATCGTGTGCCCGGCGTCCGACTCGTGATAGTCGACCTCGAGGCCGCCGGCCTCGAGCTGTGCCCGCGCGGAGCGCGCGAACTCGACGTCCATGATCGGGTCGCCGCGGCCGTGCGCGATGAAGACCTTCAGCTGCGGCCGGCCGGCGAAGTCCGCCTTCCAGCCCTCGACGACCGGGATGAACCCGGAGAAGGCGAGGATTCCCGCCGGCGCCGGCCGGCCGGCGCCGAGCCCGAGCGAGTAGCTCATGACCGTCCCCATGGAGAAGCCGCCGAGCACCGTGCGCCCGGGGCCGACTCCTGTGCGCTCGAGCAGCTCGTCATGGAACGCCGCCAGCTGCCGGTTGGCGGCGTGAAAGGTCTCCGGGTCGGGGTAGCCGACCCGAGGTACGACGTACCAGTGGTAGCCGGGCGAGCCCGGCAGCGTCAGTGGCGCACGCGGCGAGGCGACGTGCAAGCGCCGTTCGGGGTCGAGGACGTCGGCGAGCTCGAGCAGGTCGAGCTCGTCGGCGCCGCGGCCGTGGTGGAGGACGAGCAGGCCCTCCGCCGTGCCGTCGGGCGGGCGCTCCCGATAGGTCAGCGGGCTCACGCCGCAACGCTAGCGGGCGCGCCGTAAGATCCGCGCATGATCCTGTTCGCCACCCACTTCGCGAAGCACGCGACCATCCGGATCGAGGAGGTCGGCTTCCTCCTCGCTGCGGTTGCGGGCGCCGTGCTCATGCTCGGTGCGATGACGCCGCTCGGAAGGCGCGCCGGCCAGGCGCTGGCGGGGCTCGCCCTCGCGGCCGGCTCTGTGCTCCTGATCGTCGCCCTCCACTTCGGCAGCCTCTAGCGCGGGCAGAGCGTACGGCCTCGCCCGCGCCGGTCGGCCGGCGGGCAGGTCTACAGGATGGCGCCTTCGAGGCGGAGCAGGTGCTCCTTGCGGTCGAGTCCGCCGCCGTAGCCGGTGAGGCTGCCGTTCGCGCCGACGACGCGGTGGCAGGGGAGCACGATCGGCACGGGGTTCCGGTTCATGACGGTGCCGACGGCGCGCGCGGCACGCGGGTTGCCGGCCTGCGCCGCGAGCGTTCCGTACGTCGTCGTGTGGCCGTACTCGACGCGGGCGAGCTCGGCGAGCACGCGCTGGTTGTAGGCGGGCTGCGTGCGCACGTCCGTCTCGAGGTCGAAGTGGCGGCGGCGGCCGGCGAAGTACTCGTCGAGCTCGAGCCGCGCGCGGTCGAGCGGCCGCGACGCTCGCAGCACGCGCGACCCGAACAGCCGCGCGAGCTCCTCGAGCTCCCGCTCGGGGTTCGGGTCGAAGCTGAGCCGGCAGAGGCCGTGGTCGGTGACGCCGACGAGCAGCGTCCCGATCGGGGTGTCGGTCAGGAGGTCGTAGGCGACGTCGAGCAGCCCCTCGGCGGCCGCGGCCGTACGGAAGCGCTCGTCGAGGGCGGGGGAGAAGGTCTTCGTCACTGCTGCTCCTTTGCGTTCTCCGGTGGCGGGCCCGAGGGGTTCGCCCCTTGTGTGCCTTCGACGAGAGACGAGGGCCCCGCACCGGTCTGCATTCGAATCCGCCGCACGCCGGCGGAGGCCGCCTGCCGCGCCGCAGCCTCGGTCGACCCGAGCGCGTCGCCGATCTCGTCGTAGCCGAGGTCGTAGCCGTACCGGAGCACGACCGCCGCCCGCTGGTTCGGCGGCAGGCCGTCCGTCAGCGGCGCGAGCTGTTCGAAAGCGGCCAGCTCGTCCTCCACCGCCAGCTCGGGCAGCTCGCCCTGCGGCCGGCGCTTGCGGACGTCGTCGAGCACGATCCGGCTCGCGATCGTCAACACCCAGGCCCGCAGGTACTCGCCGTGCTCGAGCCGAGGGTAGGCGCGCAGCGCGCGCAGGAACGTCTCCTGAAACGCGTCCTCCGCCTGCTGGTGCCCGAGGCGCCGGCCCAGGAACCGGAGCACCTCGCTCCGGTGGGCCTCGTAGAAGGTCTCGAACGGCGGCACGGCGGTGGTCATCGACACGTACAACGTACTTCCGCGCGAAGATGTGAGTGTGAGGCTCGCAGTTGTTGGTCATGTCGAGTGGGTCGAGTTCGCCCGCGTCGAGCACGTGCCCGTCACGGGCGAGATCGTGCACGCCCTCGAGACGTGGGAGGAGCCGGCCGGCGGCGGCGCGGTCGCGGCCGTCCAGCTCGCCAACCTGAACGGCTCGGTGGACTTCTACACCGCGCTCGGCGACGACGAGCTGGGCCGCCGCGCCCGCGAGGAGTTGACCGCGCTCGGCGTCACCGTCCACGCGGCGTCCGCCAGGGAGCCGCAGCGGCGCGCCTTCACCTTCGTCGACAACGAGGGCGAGCGGACGATCACGGTGCTGGGACGCAAGCTTCTTCCCTCGGGGGAGGACGGCTCGCTGCCGTGGGAGCAGCTCGCCCGCTGCGACGGCGTCTACTTCGTCAGCGGCGACGTCGCGGCCGCACGTGCCGCGCGCCGGGCGCGCGTGCTCGTCGCCACCTCGCGTGAGCTGGCGACGCTCCGCGCGCACCGGAACAGAGCTCGACGTGCTCGTCGGCAGCGGCGAGGACGCGGGCGAGCGCTTCGATCCGGCCGGGCTCGAGCCGCTGCCGCGCGTCGTGGTCACCACCGCAGGCGCGCTCGGCGGCTGGGTGCGGCCGGGCGGGCCCTTCCGGGCAGCGCCGCTACCCGGGCCGGTGCAGGACGCGTACGGCTGCGGCGACTGCTTCGCAGCGGGCCTGACCTTCGCTCTCGCGGAGGGGCGCCCGGTGGACGAGGCGGTGGCGTTCGGGGCCCGCTGCGGCGCCGCGGTCCTCACGGGCCGCGGCGCCTACGCAGGCCAGCTCACGAGCGCGACGCACTAGGCGGCCGCCGCGGCGCGGTGCGGCTGGGGAGTGGGCCCTTCGGGCCCGCCGACCGCGTTCGACCACATGAGCTGGATCGGGACGGTACCGTTCCCGTCGGCGAGCGGTACCTCCTTCATGACGAGCGAGAGGTCGGACCCGGCCTCTGACATCGGGATGTCGCCGATCTCGCCGCCGCGTGACGAGTACCAGCCGAGCAGGCGCTCGCCCGCCGGCGTCGAGCCGGCGCGGATCGCGTCCTCGACGTCGGGATCGGTGCGCGCTTCGCAGAGCTCGTGGTAGAGCGTTGCGCAGACGCTCTGCCAGGGGTCCGGGAAGGCGACGATTCCGTTCGTGCCCTTCGAGTAGACGGAGACGGCGTAGTAGACGGTCTCCGTGAGGCGGCTGCTGCGCGCGACGTGCACCGAGCCGTGGTAGCCGCCGAGACCGTGCTCGAGTCCGCCGCCTCGTCGCCGTCGACTCCGCGCTCGGCGTGACCGCCGTGCGAGTTTCCGTCGACGAGCACGGCGCCCTCGGGCAGGAGCAGGCAGACGACCGTCGAGGCGAGGTCGAGCGCGGCAAGCGCGCCGCCCTGGTCGAGCCCGGTGACGATCGCCTCGATCGTGTCCTTGTACACGCGCGCGGACACAGGTCCCCGTGCGTGCGGGAGCCGGCGAACGTCGAGCTCACGGTCCTCCCCGTGAAGTACTGCGCGAGCACGTTGTTCAGGTGCGGGTCGGCCATCGCCGCCGCGAGCGCGTGGTCGAGCTCGTTGCGCTCGGCGGCGTCCCAGCTGCCGAGGTACACGTTCGTGAACGTGAGCCGCGCGATCGTCCGTCCGCCGAGGTAGCGGAGATCGAGGCCGGGCTGCGGCTCGAAGCCGGGCGAGAGCACGGCGCTCCGGTAGGCGGCCTCCGCGGGCGAACGGGGCCGGAGCACGACGTTGAGGGGTCGCTCGGAGACGGACGACCGGGTCTGAGTGGCCATGAAGCTCCCTTCGAGCGTTCGGCTGCCGCAGACCAGGTCGCCGCGCCGCGAGCGTACTCCGGCCGGGGCGGCGAAGGCAAGTCACGGCGAACTACCCTCCGGGCATGGGGCTGGCGGAGCTGGCGGCACGGCTGGTGGCGATCGACTCGGTCAACCCGGAGCTGGTCGCCGGCGGGAAGGGCGAGCGCGAGGCCGCCGCCTTCGTCGCCGAGCTGGTGCGCGGGCCGGGGTCTCGAGGTCGAGGTCGTCGGCGGCGAGCGGCCGAGCGTGATCGCGACGCGGAGAGGGCTCCGGCGGCGGCCGCTCGCTGCTCCTGAACGGGCACCTCGACACGGTCGGCGTCGCCGGCATGGAGGACGCCGCACGAGCCGCGCGTCGAGGACGGCCGGTTGTACGGCCGCGGCGCCTACGACATGAAGGGCGCGGTCGCGGCGATCATGGTCGCCGCCGCACAGGCGACGGGTCTGCGCGGCGACGTGATCGTCACCGCCGTCGCCGACGAGGAGTTCGCGTCGGCATCGGCACCGAGACGGTGCTCGAGCGCGTCGCGCGCCGACGCGGCGATCGTCGTCGAGCCGACCGACCTGCGTCTTGCGGTCGCCCATCGCGGCTTCGTCGGCTTCGAGCTCGAGACCGCGGGCGTCGCCGCGCACGGCTCGCGGCCCGAGCTCGGCGTCGACGCGATCGTGAAGATGGGCCCGTCCTCGCGGCGCTCGAGGAGCTCGACCGGCGCCTGCAGGCGGGGCCGAGGCACCCGCTCGTCGGCCCGGGCTCGCTGCACGCGTCGCTGATCGAGGGCGGCCAGGAGTACTCGAGCTACCCCGCGCGCTGCCTGCTCACCGCCGAGCGGCGCACGATCCCGGGCGAGACGGTCGAGCAGGTCGAGCGCGAGCTGCGCGCGATCGCGGGCGACGCGGCGCTCCGGGTCGGTCGTTCACCGCGACGCCGTTCGAGTCGCCGACCGGCCATCCGTTCGTCGAGCTCGCCGCCCGTGTCGCCGGGGCCCACGAGCCCGTTGGCGTGCCGTTCTGGACGGACGCAGCGCTGATCGCCGCCGCGGGCATCCCGACCGTGGTCTACGGGCCCGTCGGCGACGGCGCGCACGCCGCCGTCGAGTGGGTCGACCTCGCCTCGCTCGAGCGGGTACGCGACGTTGTCCTGCAGACGGCCGCCGCCTGGTGCGGCTGAGAGACGTGACGGTGGTGCTGCCGCGTCACGGTCGGTTCATCGACGCGGTGGCGGAGCGCTTTGCTGCGGATCCGGCGGTCGAGGCGTTGCTCGTGGGCGGCTCGGTCGCACATGGTCTCGCGAGGCCGGACTCCGACCTCGACGTCATGCTCGTCGTCGCCGACGAGGAGCTCGCGCGGCGCACGGCCGCGCACCAGGTCACGTTCGCGGATCTCGACGCAGGCGGCTACGAGGGCGGCCACCTCGACGGCAAGTACATCTCGCGCGCGTTCCTGGCTGAGGTGGCCGAGCGGGGCAGTGAGCCGGCACGCTGGGCGTTCGCCGACGCGATCGTCGCGTTCTCGCGCGCGCCCGGCATCGACGAGCTCGTCATGTCGGCGGGCGCCTATCCGGAGGAGGGGCGCGACGAGAGGCTGCGGGACTTCCTCGGCCACGCCGTGCTGATGACCTGGTTTCACCGCGAGGCGGTGAGGCGGGACGACCGCTACCTTGCCGCGTATGCGTCGTCGCGCCTCGCCCTCTACGCCGGCCGCGCGATCCTCGCGCACAACCGGATGCTCTACCCGTTCCACAAGTGGTTCACGACCGTGCTCGAACGGGTGCCGCTGCGCCTGCCCGACCTGCTCGAGCAGATCCGGGGCCTGCTCGACGAGCCGACGCCGGCGAGAGCCGCTGCGCTGACGGCGGCCGTCTCCGACGTCGTCGGCATTCGGGTGCCGGTCGAAGAGGCGGCGTC
>CAWBIQ010000001.1:0-64046 GCA_963788875.1 uncultured Actinomycetes bacterium | reverse complement strand
GCCGGAGGAGCATCCCGACGCTGCCGCTGTCCTCGGGACGGAAGCCGTACTCCTCGTAGAGCCGCCGGCCGGACGGGGTCGCGACGAGCGCGACGATCGTGCGCCTCGACGCGCGCTCGAGCAGCCGCTCGAGGATCGCACGCCCGACGCCGTGCCGCTGCTGCCCGGGGAGCACGATCATGTCCCAGATGGTCGCGTAGAGCGCGCCGTCGTCGAGCAGCCGCCCGATCCCGACGAGCTCGCCGTTCTCGCGCGCGACGACGTTCCATGTCGCGTCGAGCGCGGCCTGCAGCTCCACGTCGTGGACCGGCGGCTGCACCCAGCCGACGGCTTCGCGGAAGCGGCAGTACTCGTCGCACGCGAGCCGTACGCCTTCCTCGAGCTCGAGCATGGGCGCAGCCTACGGTGGCGGCGGCTGCCGCGGCTAGATTGAATCGGTGCAGGGAGCAGAGACACCGACCTACCGCTCCACCTTCGCCCGGCTGCTCGGCTTCCTCCGCCCCTATCGCGCCGGGCTCGCGGTCTCCGTCGTGCTCGCCGCCGGCTCGCAGGCGGCACAGGTGGCGCTGATCTGGGTGACGGGCCGGAGCGTGATCGATCGCGCGCTGATCCACCACGACGCGCACCGCCTCTGGATATCGGTCAGCGTGATCGTCGCGCTCGGAGCCGTGCGCGCCGCCCTGATGCTCGGACGGAGGATCCTGTCGGGACGCCAGGCGCTCGACGTCGAGATGGACCTGCGCAGCGGCCTCTATGCGCACCTCGTGCGGCTGTCTTTCGGCTTCTACGACCGCCACCAGACCGGCCAGCTGATGTCGCGCGCGACGGTCGACCTCCAGGGTGTTCGCTTCTTCCTCGGTTACGGGCTGATCTTCTTCTTCCAGAACATCCTGACCGTCGTGTCGGTGACGGTCGTCCTCTTCTTCTTCGAGTGGAAGCTCGCGCTCATCGCGCTCGCGATCACGCCGCCGCTCGTCGTGCTCGCCTACCGGTACAGCCACGTGACGCACCCGACGCTGCGCGAGGTGCAGCAGCGGCTCGCCGACGTGGCCACCGTGGCCGAGGAGAACATCGTCGGCGTCCACGTGGTCAAGGCGTTCGCCCAGGAGCCGTCCGAGATCGAGAAGTTCCGGCGGCGCTCGGAGCTCGTCTTCGAGCAGACGCTGAAGGCGAACCGGCAGCGGGCGACGTACGTGCCGCTGATCTCGTTCGTGCCGCTGCTCGCCCAGGCCGCCGTCCTGCTCGCCGGCGCCCGCATGGTCACCAGGCACTCGCTCACCCCGGGCAGCTTCGTCGCCTTCAACCTCTACCTCGCGATGCTCGTCGTGCCGCTGCGCTCGCTCGGGATGTGGATCGGCCAGGCGCAGCGCGCGACCGCCGCCGGCGAGCGCATCTTCCAGGTGCTCGACGAGCCGGCGGAGGTGACCGACCGGCCGGGCGCGCCCGAGCTCCCGGACGGCGACGGCGCCGTTCGCTTCGAAGGCGTCACCTTCGAGTACCTCGACGGGCGGCCCGTGCTCCGCGACGTCGACCTCGACGTTCCGGCCGGACGGACGGTCGCGCTGATCGGCCACACCGGCTCCGGCAAGTCGACGCTCACGGCCCTCGTGCCGCGCTTCTACGACGTGACCGCCGGGCGTGTGACCGTCGACGGAGTCGACGTGCGCGACGTGTCGCTCGCCTCGCTGCGCCGTGCGATCGGCGTCATCTCGCAGGATCCGTTCCTGTTCTCCGCCAGCGTGCGCGACAACATCGCGTTCGGATGCGGCGACCTGCCGCAGGAGGAGGTGGAGCGGGTCGCGCGCGCGGCGCAGGCGCACGAGTTCGTCGAGCGGCTCCCGCAGGGGTACGACACGGTGATCGGCGAGCGCGGGATCACGCTCTCGGGCGGCCAGCGGCAGCGGATTGCGATCGCCCGTGCGCTCGCCGTCGATCCGCGCGTCCTCATCCTCGACGACGCCACCGCGTCGGTGGACGCGACAACGGAGGCTCACATCCGTGTCGGCCTGCGCGAGGCGATGCGCGGACGGACGACGTTCATCATCGCGCACCGCCTGTCCACGATCGCGCTCGCGGACGAGATCGTCGTCCTCGACGACGGCCGGATCGCCGCGCACGGAACGCACGACGAGCTGCTCGAGTCGAGCGCCGTCTACCGCGAGATCTACGAGCATGGACTGCTGGAGCGGCAGTTCGCGGATGCGCTCGAGGCGCGCGGCGACGTGAAGGACGTCGCATGAGGGTCCACCAGCCCGGCGGCACGCTGATGCAGCAGCGGGGCGCCCAGGTCGACGACTGGTCCTGGGGCAAGACGCGCCGCCGTCTCGGTCTGCTCTGGCGGCTGACGAAGCCGTATCGCGGCCGCACGGCGTTCTCCGTCGTCTCGCTGCTCACGGCGACCGCGACCGCGCTCGCCCCGCCCTACCTCGCGAAGTACGCGCTGGACGACGCCGTCAACGGCCACGACGGCTTCCGCCTCTACGTCGTCGTCGGCATCTTCGTCGCCGCGGGCCTCGCCAACTGGGGCATGACGTACGTGGAGACGTACTTCACCGGCTGGGTGGGCGAGCGCATCCTCGCCGACCTCCGCATGCGGCTGTTCGGGCACCTGCAGCGGCTCTCGCTCGGCTTCTACGAACGCAACCGCGCGGGCGTGATCATCAGCCGGCTGACGAACGACGTCGAGGCGATCGACCAGCTCGTCACCGACGGAGTGACGACGCTCGTGCAGAGCACGCTGACGCTGGTCGGCACAGGCGTGATCCTGTTCGTGCTCGACTGGCGGCTCGCGCTCGCGACCTGCGCCGTGCTCCCGCTGATGAGCGGCGCGACCGCGCTCTTCCGTTCACGCTCGTCGCGGGCCTACGCGGCCGTGCGCGAGCGGCTCGGGCTCGTCACGGCAACGCTCGCCGAAGACATCGCCGGCATGCGCGTCGTGCAGGCCTTCACGCGCGAGCAGGCCGCGTACGCGAACTTCCGGCAGGTCGCGCAGCGCTACCGCGAGTCGAACATGCAGACGGTCGTCCTGAACGGGGTCTACTTCCCCGTCGTCGACCTGCTCTCGTCGGTCGCGCTCGCCGTCGTGCTCGGTTACGGCGGCCATCTCTACTTCAACGGGTCGATCACGCTCGGCACGCTCTTCGCCTTCATGCTCTACGTGCAGAACTTCTTCGATCCGGTGCAGCAGCTCTCGCAGCTCTACAACACGTTTCTCTCCGCGACAGCGGCGCTCGACAAGATCATGGGTGTCCTCGACGAGGAGCCCGACGTCGTCGACGGGGCCGCGGCTCGCGATCTGCCGCAGATCGACGGACACGTGCGGTTCGAGGGCGTCCGCTTCGCCTACGGTCGCGGCGGCGAGGTGCTGCACGGGATCGACCTCGACGTCCCAGCGGGCACGACCGTCGCGCTCGTGGGTCACACGGGCGCCGGCAAGTCGACGATCGCGAAGCTGCTGGCGCGCTTCTACGACCCGACCGCAGGCCGGATCACGATCGACGGCTTCGACCTGAGCGAGGTCACGCAGCAATCGTTACGCGCACAGCTCGGGGTCGTGCCGCAGGAGGGCTTCCTGTTCGCCGGCACGGTCGCCCAGAACATCGCCTTCGGCAAGGCCGACGCGACGCCCGACGAGATCGTCCGCGCCGCGCAGACCGTCGGCGCGCACGAGTTCGTGCTGCGGCTCGAAGACGGCTACGAGACCGAGCTCGGCGAGCGCGGCTCTCGCCTCTCGCTCGGCCAGCGGCAGCTCATCGCGTTCGCACGCGCGCTGCTCGCCGATCCGCGCATCCTCATCCTCGACGAGGCGACCTCGTCGGTCGACATCGGCACGGAGCGGAAGATCGAGCAGGCGCTGCGCGTGCTGCTCGCGCGCCGTACCGCGTTCATCATCGCGCACCGCCTCTCGACGATCCGCGACGCCGACCTGATCGTCGTGCTCGAGTACGGCCAGATCGTCGAGCAGGGATCGCACGAGCAGCTGCTCGCCCGCCGCGGCCCGTACACGTCGCTCTACGGCGACTGGGCCGTGGACGTGGCGTAGGCGCGCCACGCCTCGGCCATCGCGATCCGCTGCGCGATGGTCGGATGGTTCTCGAGCACGAGGTACTCCCACGTCGACGGGCTCGGCTCGTCGAGCGTCGTCGAGACGAAGCGCTTGAACAGTGCCGTCGCCGCCGCGGGGTCGCGCGTGGCCTGCAGCGCCCTCCAGTCCGCCTCGGCCTCCATGTGCCGTGTGATCGCGTTCTGCAACGGGAGCGCGAGCAAGTCGAGCACGACGATCGCGAGCAGTGCAAGCGGCACCGCCTCGGGCCTTCCCATGCCGCCGCGACGGCGGGTGATCCTCGCGACGAGGAACGCCCCGGGGAACGCGAACAGCGCGTACCAGCCGACGTCCTTCCAGATGTGCTGCGACTCGAGATGTCCGAGCTCGTGCGCGATCACGACGCGCAGCTCACGGTCGGTGAACCGCCCGTCCAGCAGCGTGTCCCAGAGGACGACGCGCCGGCTCGGGCCGAGGCCGGTCGCCTCGGCGTTCGGCAGCGCCGTCACGTCGTGGACGGGCTGGACGACGATCGGCGTGTGCTGCACGTGCTCGATGCGCTCGAGCGTGCGCGCCTGCGCCTGCAGCTGTGCGTCCTGCAGACGGTGGGTGTTGAGCAGATACGGAGTCACGAACGCCGACAGCGTGACGAGCCCGACGAAGACCGGAGCGGCGGGCAGCCACCACCACCCGCCGGCGAGTCGGCCCAACCCCATCACGATCAGAAGCGTGAGGCAGAGGAACACGAACTGCCCGCCGAGCGCGAGCCAGTCGCTGGAGGCGTACGTGAGGTAGCCGACATGCGTCAGGTGATGGCGGCGCTCCCACCAGAGGCTCAGGAACCCGAACGGCAGCTGCGAGATCCAGACGAGCGCGAAGCCGATCATCCCGAGCAGCATCCCGGTGCCGATCGGCCCGGCCGCCGACTCGCGCGCGAACCGCGCGCCACGCCACGCGTACAGGCCGAAGACGACGAGCTGGGCGAGCTCGGCGAGCGCCCAGTCGATCGTCGTGAAGCGCCCGAACGAGGAGGTCGCATGCAGCTGCGCAGCCGAGAACAGCCGCTGCACCGGAACCTGCGGCAGCCGGAGGCTCGAGGGCACCGACGACCGCCAGAGCAGGTACGCGGCCAGGGCCCAGACCGCCGCGAGGGCGGCGACGAGCGCCGCGCGCGCCGCGGCCCTCGCGCTCACACCGAGTAGTCGAACGCGTCCAGCGGCGCCGCGGCTCCCTCGAGCGGGCTCGCGTGCGGGTACACGTCCGTCAGCAGGAACCCGTAGGCGTTCAGCTGCGCCTCGTAGCGGAGCGCGTACGCCATCAGGTTCCGCAGCCCCCACGGCGCGGTGCCCTTGACGAGCGCGGCGAACCACGTGAGGACGGCGGCGACGAGCAGGCCCCACCCGAGGGCGCCGTTGACGATCACCGCCGGGATCGCGAGCACGATCCGGAAGCCGGTCTTCCACCGGTTCTGGCGGGCCGGCGGGGGAAGCACGAGGTCGAGCGGATAGGTGCCCTCGCGGCCGGCGAAGGCGGGGAACGGGTTGGCGGCGAGGTACAGGTACGCGTAGACGTGCAGCTGGTAGCGCACGAAGCGCGAGAGGAAGCCGTGCAGCGACGCGGCGGGCGTCCCGCGCACGAGAGTCACGAACCAGCTCGCGATCGCGGCGAGCACGGCGGCGATCGTCCACAGCGCGAGCCAGATGATGTGCGGCAGCGCGAGCAGGAGGCGGAAGAAGACTGTGACGCGCGAGCGCCGCAGGTCGTGCGCGTCGCCGACGAGCCGGACGGGGTGCTCGGGCGGCCGCTCGACGCCTTCGAGCATCGCGGTCGGATCCGCGTTCGGGTAGCGGTCGGTGACGAACAGGACGTAGGCGGCCACCTGCGCGCCGTACCCGATCGCGTACGCGCCCGCGTCCCGCAGGCCCTTCGGCATGCGCCCCTTCGCGAGGCAGGCGAACCAGCCGAGGACGCCGCAAGCCGTCAGCAGCGCGCCGCCGCCGCCGTACGAGCCGGCGGCCTTGTGGCTCCCGTAGCTGGCACGGACGCCTCCCGAGCCGCTGAACGCTGACGAGAGCGCCAGCGCCGGGACGGCGAGGAAGATGCGCACGAGCGTCTTCCACCGCGACTGCGCCTCCGGCCCGGGCAGCGCCACGTCGATCGGATACTCGCCCTCCTCGCCGTTGAACGCTGGATACGGGTTGCCGGCGAGCGCGAGATACGCGCTCAGGTGCACCTGGTAGCGCACGTACGCGCACATGTAGCGGTGCAGGCCGGCGGGTGGCCGCCCGGCGACGAGCGTCGCGAACCACGTCACGATCGCGACGACCACGGTGAGCAGCGTCCACAGGAACAGCCAGATGATGTGCGGAATCGCGAACAGGAGCCGGAAGAACACCGTGAACCGGTTTCGTGCGAGGTCGTCCTCGATGACGAGCCGGACCGGGTGGACGTCCATGGGGTGAGTGATGACAGGTCCGGCGGACGTCGACAACCGGTTGGCTAGGACCGTTGCACGGCGAGCCGCTCGGCCCGCTCCTTGATCCCGAGCAGCATCTTGCGCTCCATCACGAGCGAACCCGGCTCCATCACGGCCATCCCGAGCCTCGCGCCGGGCGAGCGGCCGACGACGATCCGGTTACGGCTGAGCAGCCGTGTCCGCCCATGGTCCTCGACGAGGATGAACGTCCACACCCACGTGCCGTCCTCGGAGCGGGTCGCGAGCACCCGGTCCCGCTCGAGAATCTCGACGCGCATGCCGGAGTCCGGTTTCGGGCCCCGCAGGACGTCGCCGACGGTGAGCTGCTGCAGCTCGGGGACGATCCTGTCGGCGCTGTGCATGTCGAGGCCGAGCAGGTTCTCGATCCAGTCGTACGTGTAGGCGCCGCCGCGGCCGACCCCCATCTGCACAAGCCAGGGGAAGACGGCGGACGGAGGCGCATCAATCGTGATCGCCCTCGTCGACACGATCTCCGGGCGCTCGAGCAGCTCGTCTCCCGGTAGGCGCTGCGCCGCCTCCTCGGCAGTCGCGCCCCAGGTGAAGAGCCACGCGCGCAGCCGCCGCCGGTAGAGCCGGTCCGCCGCGACGACGAGCGCCACGGCGGTCGTGATCCGTCCGAGTCTTGCCATCGAGTCGAGCGTATCGCCCTTAGACTGCTCCACATGGCGCTCGACACCGAGTCCGCCGAGCCGATCGAGGAGCCGGCCGCGGCGCCCGAGGAGGAAGCACGCCTCACCCCGAGCGAGGCGATCGCGCGGATGAAGATCAACGTGCCGGTTCGCGGCAACCGGAAGCTGCGCACGCTGATCGAGCGGGTCAACGACGACAAGCAGCTGAAGGCCTGGTGGCACGTCGCGAACGTGAACGCAGTCGCGCGGATGCAGATCAACGACCACTCCTGGGTGCACATCCAGATCGTCACGAACATCGCGCTGAAGCTGCTCCGCCAGCTGACGAAGCACCACGTCGAGCCGTCGATGGTGCGCGACTACGGGATGACGCCGGACGACTCGGAGATCGTCGTCACGCTGGCGGCGCTCCTCCACGACACCGGCATGTCGATCCATCGCCACGGCCACGAGGATTTCAGCCTCTTCCTCGCGGAGCGGAAGCTCTACCCGCTACTGGAGGGCCTCTACGAGGACCCCGACCTGACCGTGGTCGTGTCCGAGGTGCTGCAGGCGATCATCAGCCACCGCGCCGACGGCGAGCCGTTCACGCTGGAGGCCGGCATCATCCGCGTCGCCGACGCGCTCGACATGGCGAAGGGCCGCTCGCGGATCCCATTCCAGCGTGGCCGCGTCTCGATGCACTCGCTCTCGGCCGCCGCGATCGAGGACGTGACGATCAGCGACGGCGAGGAGCGGCCGGTCCTGATCGAGATCCGCATGAACAACTCGTCGGGGATCTTCCAGGTCGACGGCCTGCTCAAGGCGAAGCTCCGCGGCTCCGGCCTCGAGCCGTACGTCGAGGTGGTCGCGCACATCGACACGGAGACCGAGCAGCGCCTCGTGCCGATGTACCGGCTCGAGATCTAGCCAGAACCGGCCGCTACACTGCGGCTCGACCCGTTGCGGGGTCGTCTAATGGTAGGACGCCTGACTCTGGATCAGGAAGTTGGGGTTCGAGTCCCTGCCCCGCAGCTCGATAACGGCGTGGGAGTCGCTCAGGAGCATCGGACGATGACCGCGCCGTCGTCCCTCGCGCGAATCGTGATCGACGCCGTCCAGGTGGAGTTCGCGTTCACCTGCCGGGCCCCGCTCGTGTGACCCGACTTCGGTACCAGCGCACCGACGTTCAGCCCGCCGCTCTGGCAGACGAGACCGTCGCCGGGTTTGAGGTCGCCGGCGGCATACGCGATCTTCTGGCCGGCTTCGAGCGTCGCGACCGGGTCGGCCGGGAGGGTCGGCAGCCGGCTGGACGCCGAGCGTCCGAGCGTCCAGAGCGGCACGGCGGCGAAGACGAGCGCGACCAAGCCGACGAGCAGCCACGTAGTCTTTCCCTCGGCAGGTTGTACGTCACCGTCCGTCCGAGCCACGGTTTCCCAGACGATACCGGCCGCAGCGCAGGGCCGACTCTTCGCGTGCCAGCCGACCCGCGTCAGCGGGACTGTCTGTTCTGCTCCGCCTCGTCCTCGTCCTCGAGCTGCCGGGCGAGCGTGGCAAGCGCATGCTGCTCGATCTGGCGGACGCGCTCCGGGGCGAGATGGAGCTCGTGCGCGATCTGGTCGAGCGTGTGCGCTTCGCAGTCGAGTCCAAAGTGGCTCACCACGATCTCCCGCTCGCGTGCGCGCAGCTCGGCGACGGCCGCCCGCACCGCGGCGGCGCGTGCGGCCTCCTCGGCCTCGTCGACCGGGTCGGGCGCGGTCGCGTCGGGAAGCAGGTCGACGAGCTGGGCGCTGCCCTCGTCGCTGCCGACCGGCTCGTTGAGCGAGGCGGCTGCGAGCGGCGCCCGCTCCGCCAGCGCGACGGCGTCGACGTCGAAGCCGGTTGCGAGCGCGATCTCTGCCGCGGTCGGCGTGCGCCCGAGCCGCGCCTCGAGCGCGGCGGCGGCCCGCCGCGTCGCCAACTGCTTGGCGACGAGCCGGCTGGGCAGGCGGATCGTGCGCGAGTCGTTCGTCAGCGCGCGGCGGATCGCCTGCCGGATCCACCACGCTGCATAGGTCGAGAAGCGGCGGCCGCGGCGCCAGTCGAAGCGGTCGACCGCCTGGATCAAGCCGACCGTTCCCTCCTGCACGAGGTCCGGGAACGGGAGGCCGAGGCCCTGGTAGCGGCGCGCCATCGCCACGACGAGGCGCAGGTTCGCCTCGATCAACGTCTTGCGTGCGGACTCGTCACCCTCGGAGACGAGCCGGGCGAGCTCACGCTCCTCGTCGGCCCGGAGAACGCGCTGCGGGCGCCAGCCCCGGAGCAGCAGCGCAAGCGATTCGCGCGGATGGCTCTCCGGGCGTGGCGGCGGAAGCACACGGCTTGGCCGAAGTACCACTCGATTCTCCTCGGCTCCAATGGTCGAGGAGGGCGGTCGAAGCGGCATCCGCGGGCGTGCCGAGGGGAGCTGCGGCGATCTACGGACGGCGGCGATGCGACACTCCGCACATGCAGGCCCGCCGGCTGCTGCCGCTTGCCCTCGGCGTCACCGTCCTCCTGATCCTGGCCGGGATCGCCAGCCACGGGCGGCCGCTGTCCGCGTCGCGCGGCTCGGGCCCGAGCGCGCCCTTCTTCGACTACGTCTTCACGACGGTCGTCCTCTTCGCGGTTCGCAGCCTTCATCGCGTTCGTCTACGGCGTCGTGACCTCCCGTCCGGCGGCCGGCGCAGCCGCGGCGCGGGCACTGGCACATCTTCAGCTCGATGCTCGACGCTCGCGGCCGCCGCAGCCCTGGCGTCGCTGATCCTGCACAGCAAGTACGAGCAGCGGCTCAAGCAGCTCGAGCGCGCATCGGCCGGCCGGGGTCGCAGCAGGGATACCGCAAGCAGATCCCGCCGGCGGCGCGCAACGCGCGCCTGCGCTGGGACGAGGTGGCGATCGCCGCCGCCCTGCTCGCCGGCTCGGCCGCGCTCGTCGTCGCCGGACGGCGGAAGCGCCGTCCGCCGAAGCCGTGGCGGATCCGCTCGCGCGAGGCGGTCTCCGCCGCGCTCGACTTCTCGCTCGACGACCTGCGCACCGAGCCGGACCTGCGCCGCGCGATCATCGCCGCGTACGCGCGGATGGAGCGCGCGCTCGCGGCCGCCGGGCTTCCGCGCGCGCCTTCCGAGGCTCCGTTCGAGTACGTCGAGCGGGCGCTACGGACCCTCGACACGAGCGGCGCATCCGTCTCGCGACTCACGGCGCTGTTCGAATGGGCAAAGTTCAGCCACCATGAGCCGGGACCGGAGATGAGGGACGAGGCGATCGACGCGCTCGTGGCGGTCCGCGACGAGCTGCGGCGCCCGGCCGAGGAGGAGGCGGCGTGAACACGGAGCGGCGCCGGCTGCTCCTGCTGTTGCGCCTGGCGACGCTCGGGCTCGTCGTCGCACTCGGCGTGGGGCCCGTGTCGGCGGCCACGATCGTCGCCGCGTACGTGCTCGCGCTCGCCGCCGTCGCACTCGCGGCGCTGACGCGTCTCACGCGCACGGCGTCCGAGTGGCAGCGCGGCGGCGCAGTTCGAGCACGCGCTCCGCCGCGACGACGAGGCGCCGGTGCGCCCGCCCGAGCTCGTACGCACGGAGCGGGAGATCACACTCGGCAGCGCCAACGCGGCCCACTTGCACACGCGGCTGCTCCCGATCCTCCGCGAGGCCGCCGCCGCCCGTCTGGCGGCACATCACAACATCGAGCTCGACCGGCGGCCGGACGCCGCGCGCGCGTTGCTCGGCGACGAGGCGTGGCAGCTGCTGCGGCCGGACCGGCCCGCGCCGGAGGACCGCAACGCACCCGGCCTGCCGCTACGGCGCATCCGCGACCTCGTCGACACGCTCGAGCGCCTCTGATGGACCTCGCCGAACTGCGTAACCGAGCCAACCGCGCCCTCGACGAGGTCGAGCTCGCCGTCGTCGGGAAGCGGGAAGCGCTCGAGCTGATCCTGCTGGCGTTGCTCTCCGACGGCCACGTGCTGCTCGAGGACTACCCCGGCCTGGCGAAGACGCTGATCGCGCGCTCGTTCGCGCAGGCGACGTCCCTTCGCTTCTCGCGCATCCAGTTCACGCCCGACCTGATGCCCTCCGACGTGACCGGCTCGTCGATCTTCGACCAGCGCCAGAGCGAGTTCACGTTCCTGCCGGGCCCGATCTTCACCAACCTTCTCCTCGCCGACGAGATCAACCGCGCACCACCGAAGACGCAGGCTGCGCTGCTCGAGGCGATGCAGGAGCGGCAGGTCACGAACGAGGGCGAGACGCGGCCGCTCGCGCCGCCGTTCATCGTGCTCGCGACCCAGAACCCGATCGAGTACGAGGGCACCTACCCGCTGCCCGAGGCGCAGCTCGACCGGTTCCTGATCCGGATCGGCGTCGGCTATCCGAGCCGCGAGCACGAGATCGAGATGCTCGCGCGCCGGCTCGCGCGCGGCGAGGACGAGGTGCAGCTTTCCCCGGTCGTCGACGCGCCGACGCTCGTCGAGATGCAGCGCTCGCTCGAGCAGGTGCACGTCTGCCGAGTCGATCGAGGGCTACATCGTCGACCTCGTCGCGGCGACGCGCGCCTCCCGGCGGCTCGCCGTCGGCGCGAGCCCGCGCGGCAGCCTCGCGCTCCTGAAGCTCTCGCGCGCGAAGGCCGCGCTCGCCGGCCGCGACTTCGTCGTGCCGGAGGACGTGAAGGCGGTCGCCATCCCGGCGCTCGCGCACCGGCTGACGCTGCGGCCGGAGCTGTGGGTACAGCGCATCCGCGGCGAGGACGTCGTCGCCGAGGCGCTCGAGGCGGTGCCGACGCCGCCCGCCGAGGACGCTCTGCAAGCCGCCGGATGACCCGGCATCGTCTCGCCGCGTCTCGCCGCGTACGCGGGGCTCGCGGCGTTCGCCCTGATCGCGGGGCTCTCGGCCGGCCGGGTCGAGCTCGTCGCGCTCGCCGCCCCGTTCGCGCTCGCGGCCGTCGCAGCCGCCGCGCTCGCTCGCGACCCGGAGATCCAGGCGACGCTCCTGCTCGCCCGCGAGCGTGCGCTCGAGAGCGAGGACGTCGAGGCCACGCTCGAGCTGCGCTCGCCGCACGGCAGCGGGCGCGTCGACGTGTTTCTGCCGCTGCCCCGCGAGCTCCGTGCGGAGGTGCGCAATCCGCGGGCGGTCGTGCTCGCGCCGGGCGAGCCGCGCATGCTCACGGTGCCGATCCGCTGCGAGCGCTGGGGCGCGTTCGCGGTCGGGCCGGTTCTCGTTCGTGCGCGCGACCGTCTCGGCTTCCACTCGTGGGAGGCCCGGCTCGGCGGGCAGGCGCCGCTGCGCGTGTACCCGAGCGTCGAGACGCTGCGCGCACTGCTGCCGCCGCTCGAGACGCAGGTGTTCATCGGCAACCAGGTCTCGCGTGCAAAAGGCGACGGGATCGAGTTCGCCGACGTGCGCGAGTGGGAGCCCGGCGACCGCGTGCGGCGCGTCAACTGGCGGGCGAGCGCGCGCCGTGGCGGGCTGTGGGTGAACGACCAGCATCCGGAGCGCAACACCGACGTCGTCCTCTTCCTCGACACGTTCGCGGACGTGCACTCGGCGGGTCGCGGCACGCTCGACCTGACGGTGCGCGCGGCGACCTCGCTCGCCCACCGCTATCTCCAGCGCAAGGACCGTGTCGGCCTCGTCAGCTTCGGCGGCTATCTCTCGTGGCTGCTGCCGGCCTCGGGTACGCGGCAGCTCTACCGGATCGTCGACTCGCTGCTGCAGATGGACATCGTGCTGAGCTTCGCGACGAAGGGACGTGGACGTGCTGCCGCCGCGCTCGCTCCCGCCGAAGGCGCTCGTGCTCGCGCTCTCGCCGTTGCTCGACCCGCGGTCGGCCGCGGCCCTGCTCGACCTGCGCGCCCGCGGCTTCGACCTCGTCGTGATCGAGGTCTCCCCCGTGCCGTTCATCGAGCCTGGCAAGGACGAGCTGGCGCAGCTCTCGTACCGGTTGTGGCGGCTGTCCCGCGAGTCGCTGCGGGCGCGCTACGAGCAGGCGGGCGTGCCGGTGATCGAGTGGCTCGACGGCGTCCCGCTCAACGTCCCTCTGGAGGAGGTGGCGGCATTCAGGCGATACGCCAGGCCCGCGCGCGCGTAGCGCTCGCATCCTCGTCCGCGCTCGTGTACGCGGGCGTGCTCGCGTACGCCGCCGCCCGCGTGCCGTCGTTCGCGTTCCTCGTCGCGGCGGTCGGCGTCTTCGGCGCGCTGCTGCTCGCGTTCGTGCTCGTCCGCCGCGTGGACGACCTGCTTCCGTGGGCGCTCGGGATGCTCGGCGTCGCGTACACGATCTCACTGTTCGTGCACGGATCGGCGGTCGACGACGCCGCACCGCTCGTGGCCGCCGGCCTCCTGCTCTGCGGCGAGCTGGCCGCGTGGTCGCTCGACGAGCGGCACGCCATCGCAGCGGAGCGCGACGTCTGGCTGCAGCGCGCGCTCGCCCTCGGCGCGCTCGTCCTGGCGGGCCTCGGCGCCGCCGCCGCCGTCGTGGGGTTCGCCGCCTCGTCCGCCGGCGACGGCCTCGCCTGGACGGTGCTCGGCTCGGTCGCCGCCGTCCTCGCCGTCGGCGTCGGCGGCGCAGCTCGTACGGCGGACCGCCTGAAGCCGCTGCGCTACACTTCCCCGCTGCTCAAGGCGCATTCGTCTAGTGGCCTAGGACACCGCCCTCTCACGGCGGCGGCACGGGTTCGAATCCCGTATGCGCCTCTCTCTCCCTAGCGCGTCGCAAAGGCGCGCTCGAACGCCCCGTAGCTGTGCTCGTCGAAGAGCACGAAGCGGACGACGGCGATCTCCGGGTGCTCGGCGAGCGCCTCCCAGGTGGCGCGGAGCGCCACCGGAGCGGCGAGCTCGACCGGATAGCCATAGATGCCTGTCGAGATCGCCGGGAACGCGACCGAGAAGCAGCCGAGCTCCGCGGCCAGCTCGAGGGAGCGGCGGTGGCAGGAGGCGAGGAGCTCGGCCTCTCCCCCGCCGCCTCCCCGCCAGACCGGCCCGACGGTGTGGATCACGTAGCGCGCAGCGAGGCTCCCGGCGCCGGTCGCTTTCGCGTCGCCCACCTCGCAGCCGCCGAGCGCGCGGCACTCCGCAAGGATCGCCGGGCCGCCGGCACGGTGGATCGCTCCGTCGACGCCGCCGCCGCCGAGCAGCGAGGCGTTCGCCGCGTTGACGATCGCGTCGACCGTCTCGCGGGTGATGTCGCCCTGGACGAGCTCGATCCGGCCCATCTCGGGGACCGTAGCGCCGCCTTCTGGTACGACGCAGGCATGAAGCGCGTGGCACGGGCCGTCCGGCTCCTCACGACCGACGGCGGCGCTGCCGCGCTGGCTCCGCGGCCTGGCCCTCTTCGGTCTCGCGCCGATCCCGGGTCCGTTCGACGAGCTCGCGCTCCTCGTCGTCGCCGCTGTGCTGTGGCTGGGCTACCGCGAGCGGCTGCGGGCCGCCTGGCGCGACGCGAGTGCACACGAGTAGCCCACGTCGAGCGGATGAGGCGGGAACGGCACGTCGCGGGTCGAGCCGTCCTCGTACCAGCCGCGGCGCTCGTAGAAGCGCCTCGCGCGACGGTTCTCCTCCAGCACCCACAGCCGCGCCGTCTCCACGCCGCGCCGCTCGCAGCGCCTCGAGCGCGCGCTCGTGCAGCCGGTCTGCGACGCCGGTGCCCCATGCCGCCGGACGGACGTACAGCGCATCGAGCCAGGGCGGCGCCACGGCCGCGAAGCCGAGCCCGTCCGGGTCGGCCAGGATCGTTTCCACGACGGTGCGCCAGCGCTCGAGCACCGCCTCGCGTGGAAACGGGTAGAGCTCGGCCGGGAAGATGTGGCCGAGCCCCGCCAGCGACGCCTCCTCCTGGATCTCCGTCAACAGCTCCGGCGTCACAGCCGCCGCGCCTCCACGATCCGCTGCAGGAACTGCTGCGTGCGCGGCTCCCGCGGCGCGCGTGAAGATCTGCTCCGGCGGGCCCTGCTCGAGGATCACGCCGGCGTCGAGGAAGCAGACGCGGTCGCGATCTCGCGGGCGAAGCCCATCTCGTGCGTCGCGATCACCATCGTCATCCCGCCCGCGGCGAGCTCGCGGATCACCTCGAGCACCTCGCCGACGAGCTCCGGGTCGAGCGCGCTCGTCACCTCGTCGAGCAGCATCAGCTCCGGCTCCATCGCGAGCGCGCGCACGATCGCGACCCGCTGCTGCTGGCCGCCGGAGAGCCGGTCGGGGTACTCGTCGCGCTTGTCGGCGAGGCCGAAGCGGCCGAGCAGCTCGACCGCGCGCGCCTCGGCCTCGCGCCGCTCGCGGCCGAGCACCGTGCGCGGCGCGAGCGTCACGTTCGCGCAGCACGGTCATGTGCGGGAAGAGGTTGAACGCCTGGAAGACGATCCCGATCCGCCGCCGGACCCGGTTCGCGTCGACCGCCGCGCGCGCGTGATCTCGTCGCCGTCGAGCGACGATCCGGCCCGCGTCGATCGGCTCGAGCAGGTTGACGCAGCGCAGCAGCGTCGACTTGCCCGAGCCGGACGCGCCGATCAGGCAGACGACCTCGTGCTCGTGCACGGTCGAGGTCGATCCCGCGCAGCACCTCGTTCTTGCCGAACGACTTGCGCACGCCGTCGAGCTGCGAGCGCCCCGCTCACGCGAACGCGCCTCCCGCCTGGCGCCGCGCGCCGGTCGCGCGCGATCAGCCAGTCGGTGAAGCGCGCGAGCGGGATCGTGATCGCGACGAAGAGCAGCGCCGCGACCAGGTACGGCGTGTAGTTGAAGGTCGCGTTCGTGTCGATCGTGCGCCTGCTGGAACGCCTCGATCGCGCCGAGCGTCGCCGACGAGCGCCGTGTCCTTCTGCAGGCCGATGAAGTCGTTCAGGAGCGGCGGGATCACGCGCCGCACCGCCTGCGGCAGGATCACGTAGCGCAGCGTCTGCCAGCGGCGAGAGCCGAGCGAGCGCGCCGCCGCCTCCTGGCGCGGGTGGACCGACTCGATCCCGGCCCGGTAGACCTCCGAGACGTACGCGCGTGTAGACGAGCACGAGCGCGACGATCCCCCAGAAGACGTCGTCGACGTCGGCACGCCGCTGAGCTGCAGCGCCGGGCGCGCCGAAGCCGAGCATGCGCGATCACGAGGATCGTCGGCACGCCGCGGAAGAAGTCGGCGTAGACGATCGCGAGCGCGCGCAGCGGGAAGAACACCGGGCCCGGCAGGCTGCGGATCACGGCGAGGAGCAGCGCGAAGACGAGGATGAAGCACCTCCGCGATGCAGAAGATCTTCACGTTCAGCAGGAACGCGCGTCGCGATCTCCGGGAACGACGCTCTTGAACTCGCCCCAGTCGAAGAAGGTCGCGCTTGCACCTCCGTGCCAGCCCGGCGACGTGCGTGATCGCGACGCCGACGACGGCGAAGAAGACGACGGTGCTCGCGAGCGCGATCAGCACGCCGCGGCGCGCCGCCGCCGGCGTGCCAGCCCGCCGAGAACCTTCGAGCGTCGCGCGGCCGTCTACTTCAGGACCGGCGCGCCGGTCGCCTTCGCTAGCCACTGCTGCTGGATCTTCGTCGAGCGCGCCGCTCGACTTCAGCGTCGCGAGCGCCTGGTCGACGCAGGTGACGAGCGGGTTGCCCTTCGCGAAGACCATGCCGAAGTGCTCACCGCCGGTCTTCGGTCGGGAACTGGCCGAGGATCGTCGAGTTCGGCACCTGCACGGCGGTGACGTAGAACGCGGTCGGCAGGTCGACGACGAGGCCGTCGATCTGGCCGTTCTTCAGCGCCTGGACCGCGCCCGCGTTCTGCGGGAAGACGGCCGGCTGCTGCGACGGCTTGATCGTGTCGTTGATGAAGTCGTAGCTCGTCGTCCCGAGCTGCGCGCCGAGCTTGTACGGCTTCAGGCCCGGCGACCGTCGTGCACCTTCGCGATCGGCGTCCCCTTGAGCACGACGATCGCCTGGTTGACGTCGTAGTAGGAGCTGCTGAAGTGACGACCTTCGCGCGCGCCGGCGTGAACGAGATCTGGTTGATGTCGAAGTCGAACGACTTCGGGCCCGGCGCGAACGACCGGTTGAACGGCACGTAGACCCACTTCACCTGCGCGGCTTCGAGAAGCCGAGCTGCTTCGCGACCGCGTAGGCGACGGCGGACTCGAAGCCCTTGCCGTTGTTCGGGTCGTTGATCTTCCACGTCGAGCCCTTCGGCGCGCCGCCGGCGTACCACGGCGGGTACGCCGGGTTGTCGGTGCCGATCGTCAGCGTGCCGGAGAGACGAGCGTGAGGTCGCTCTTCGCGCACGACACGGCGGCGGCGCGCGGCGCGCCCGAGGCGGCGCCTGCCGCCACGAGCGCAAGTGCCCCGGCAGCGAGGGCTGCGAGTGCCTTCCCAAGACTGGTCATGCGGCCGAGCCTACCACCGGCCGTCACGGGCAGTCGTACGTGACGACGACCTTCCAGTTCTTGAGATTCGCGTCCTGCTTCCCGAAGCCCTGACCGGTGACGTCCACGCGGACGTCGAGCCTGCCGTCGGCCAGGAAGCCCTTCACCACGCTCGTCCACGTCTGCCCCGGGAAGACCTCCAGGCCCGGCGGCTTCCCGGTGGCAAGGTCGACGAACGAAGCCTTGATGTTCTTCGCGTCCTTCGGGATGCCGTGCGGGTATACGTCGGCGTACGAGCCCGCGAATCCGGCCGGGATCGCGTAGACCTGGAACGGCTTCTCGGCCGCTGCACTCCCGCGGCGCGGACTCCGCGCGGACGTAGAGGTCGTTCAGGAGGGAGAGCGCGTGCTTCTTGCGCTGGATCGCCGGCCCGAGCCCCTTCACGAGCTTGTCCACCTGAGCCTTGGGGAAGGGCTTGCCGAAACCGTCCCCGGCCATCCCCGACCGCAGCTCCTCCACCTGTCCGTCGGCGTTGCTCGCGGTCTTCAGATCCGCCACCGGGCTCGCGCCCTTGAAGGAGTAGCGGGGGAGCCCCTCCGTCACCTGGTACAGGTCGGCGGCGGCGAAAGTCAGGTCGGACGCGGCTTCGCCGAGGCTCTCGACGTGTTCTTCAGGAGCTTCTGGACCGCATCGCGCTCCCTTCCGAGCGCGCTCGTCACGTCCTGCTCGTACTTCTTCACCGTCGGCTGGGTCAGTGGCTCCTTCTGCACCGCGGACCTGGCGCTCTGCGAGACGACGTAGGCCAGGACGCACGTCGCGCCAAAGACAGCGACGGTGAGCAGCCGCTTCATCGCGCGGCGATGATACGCCCCGCTACGCCGCGATTACCAGCGCTGGTGAACCTGTGGCGCGATCCGCTCGCCGGTACAGCTCCGCGATCGTCTGCAGCGCGTCGCCGGACAGCGCGGGCAGGTCGGCGGCGGCCGCGTTCGCCGCGCGCCTGCTCCGGCGTCTTCGCGCCGGGGATGATCGTCGAGACGGCCTCGAAGCCGAGGATCCAGCGCAGCGCGAGCTGGGCCAGCGTCGCACCCTCGGGGACGAGCGCGCGCAGCTCCTCGACGACCTCGAGCCCGAGCTCGTAGTCGACGCCCGGCGAACGTCTCGCCGACGTCGAACTGCTCGCCGTGCCGGTTGAACTGCCGGTGGTCGTCGGCGCCGAACGTCGATGTCGCGCGTCGAACTTGCCGGTCAGCAGGCCGGACGCGAGCGGAACGCGGACGATCACGCCGACGTCGCGCAGGCGCGGCCTGCTCGAAGAACAGCTCGGCGGGCCGCTGGCGGAAGATGTTGAAGATGATCTGCACGGTCGCGACGCCCGGATACTCGATCGCCTTCAGCGCCTCCTCGACCTTCTCGACGCTGACGCCGTACGCGCGCATGAGGCCTTCGTCGACGAGCCGGTCGCACGCCTCGAACACCGACGGGCGTGTAGTAGGCGTCCCAGGGCGGGCAGTGCAGCTGGACGAGATCGACGGTCTCGACGTCGAGGTTCTCGAGCGAGCGCTCGAGCCAGCCGCGCAGGTTGCTCGTACGTGTAGTTGCGCGACGTCCTGCTGCGGCAGCGCGGCGGCCGAACTTCGTCGCGACCACGAGCGGCTCGTCGCGCTCGCGCAGCAGCCGCGCCACCAGCCGCTCGGAGCGGCCGTCGCCGTAGACGTCGGCGGTGTCGAAGAACGTGACGCCGGCGTCGACGGCCGCGTGCATCGCCGCGAGCGACTCGCGCGTCGTCCGTCTCGCCCCAGCTGCCGCCGATCGCCCAGGCGCCGAAGCCGATCTCCGACACCTCGCGACCGGTCTTGCCGAGCCGCCGCGAGTGCATGCGCTAGGCCGCTGAGAGATCCGCGACGAGCGGCGCCGTGTCGAGCGGCGCGAAGCCGAGCCGCGCGGCGATCTCCTCGCTCGTCGGCTTCGTGCCCTCGGCGAAGAGGTCGCGGAGGAGCTCGCCGGTCTGCGCGCTGCGCCACCAGTCCTCGCCGACCTCGCGCGACCAGGTGCGCGCGCAGCTGCGCGGAGCGAATCCACGCGCGCAGGTAGTCGGCCGAGTAGAAGCCGGCGATCCATGTCGGCGAGGTAGTCGCGCGGGTCGTAGCGGATGCCCGTCGCCTCGGTGAGCCGCGTCGCGTAGTCGCGCGGCGAGCGTCCCGCCTCCTCGGCGAAGCTCGCCCAGAAGCCGAGCTCGTAGCGCAGCTTCGCCGTGTAGCGACGGTAGAGCAGCGCCTCGAGGAACAGCGTCGCCTCGCGCGTTCTCCTCCGCCTGCGCATCCGACGAGTCCGAAGTGCAGCGCGTGCCAGCCCGGCTCGCGCGTGATCGACTCGAAGATGTACGAGTAGATCTCCGTCAGCGCGTGGTCGCGCGAGATGCGCCGGAACGTGAACGGCAGCCGCGGGTCGACGCCCGCGTAGTGGAGCGCGTGCCCGGCCTCGTGCAGGAACGCCTGGTAGTCGGCGAGCCCGCCCTGCGCACGGGTGATCAGGTGCACGACCTCCGGCGGATCGGACGCGATCACGCACGCGCGCGGGTTCTTCTGCGGCCGGTCCTCGAGGTCGAGGCGGATGTTCGGGATCGCGGTCATGTCGAAGCCGAGCGCCTGCACGGTCGCCAGGCAGACCTCGACCGACCGCTCCTTCGTGTACGTCGACTCGAACGGCGACAGACGGCGCAGGTAGTACGACGTGGCGCGTTCGTCGGCTGCTGCGTCCCGCTCCGGCCCGAGCAGCCGCTCGAACCAGTGGTCGCGCAGCCGGCCGTACGCCTCCGTCGTCGCGTCGGCGGCGGCGACGAGCACCCGCTCGAGCTCGCGTGAGCGAGATCGCCTTCTCCTCCTCGTTGCGGGCGATCGGGTCCGGCTCGCCGGACACCTCGCCGTCAAGACGCTCGTAGGCGGCGAGCAGCGCCAGGCGGTCCGGGTTGAGGCGCGCGGACTCCGCGCGCTCGAGCTCTCCGAGCTCCTCGCGGTCGGCGTACGAGTCGAGCACGGCGAGGCGCGCCTGCGCCGCGCGCAGCGACAGCTCCTCGCCCTTGAACGTCACGCCGGCGCCGAGGATCGCGTTCTCGAGCGCGTCCTCCTGCTCGGCGAGCTCGGCGGAGATGAGCCCGCCCTCGCAGGTCTTGCGCAGCCGGTACAGCCGCTCCCGCTCGTCGCCCGCGGCCGCCTCCTCCGCGACGCGCAGGGCGGCGAGCTGGTCGTGCGAGAAGAGATCCGCGTAGCGGGCGACGATCGCCGCCTGCTCGGAGACCTCCTTCTCCCCGACCCGCACGGCGCGGCTCTCTTCCGAGCGCTCGAAGTAGTACTGCTGGAGCCGCGACTCGAACTCGGCCGGTGCCCTGACGGCGGTTGCGGACATCCGCGGGAGATTACCTGGAGTCAGCAGCCAGTCGCGAAATGGTCTGCCCGCGGCCCAGCAGCTCCATGCTCTCGAACAGGCCCGGGGAGACCCTCGAGCCCGTGACGGCCACGCGGATCGGCTGGAAGGCCTGCCTCGGCTTCAGCCCGAGCCCCTCCGCGACCCCGCGCAGCGCCGCCTCGATCGCCTCCGCGGTGAACGGCTCGAGCCCGGCGAGCGCCTCCCGGGCCGCCGCCGAGCATCGGCCCGCCGCCGTCCAGCTCGGCCGGGTCGGGCTCGACGTCGTGGAAGAAGAAGCCGGCGAACGCGGGGAACTCGCCGAGGCGCTGCGATCTTCTCCTGCACGAGCGGCGCCGTCCTGCGCACGAGCTCCGCGTCCCAGTCGTAGCCCTGCTCGCCGAGATAGAGGATCGAGCCGGTCCGCGAACTCCCCGAGCGGCAGCGCCCGGAGGTACATGCCGTTCATCCAGTCGAGCTTCGCGTAGTCGAACTGCGCCGGGCTCGGGCTCACCCGCTCGAGGCGGAAGCGCTCGATCAGCTCGTCGCGGCTCATGATCGTCGTCTCGCCGTCCGGGGCCCAGCCGAGCAGCGCGAGGAAGTTCATCACCGCCTCGGGGAGATAGCCGGTCTTGCGGAACTCCTCGACGCTGACCGCGCCGTGGCGCTTCGACAGCTTCTTCCCGTCCTGGCCGAAGACGCTCGGCACGTGCGCGTACACGGGCACATCGGCGCCGATCGCGCGGATGATGTTGATCTGCTTGGGCGTGTTCGAGACGTGGTCGTCGCCGCGGATCACGTGCGTGATCCCGTCCCAGACGTCCTCCATCGGCGAGGCGAAGTTGTACGTCGGCCGCCCGTCGGAGCGGACGAGCACGACGTCCTCGAGCTTCTCGTTCGGCAACTCGACGTGGCCGCGGACGACGTCGTCCCAGCCGGTGACGCCCTCGTCCGGCATCCGGAAGCGGATCGCGCCCTCGTCCTCGTACGCCTTCCCCTCGGCGACGAGCCGCTGCGCGACCTCGCGGCAGTCGTCCAGGCGGTCGAGCTGCAACGTGACCGGCCCGTCCCAGTCGAGACCGAGCCAGCGCAGCGAGCTCTGGATCTGCTCGACGGCGTCCGCCACCTCGCGGCTCGTGTCGGTGTTCTCGATCCGCAGCCGGAACTCGCCGCCCTGCCCGCGCGCGAACAGCCAGTTGAAGAGGAACGTGCGCACGCCGCCGACGTGGAGGAAGCCGGTCGGGCTCGGTGCCATGCGAACGCGAACTGTCACCCCGGTAGCGTAGGGCCGATGCGGACGTTGACGCTCAGGGAGCTCAACCGCGCCACGCTCGCGAGGCAGCTGCTGCTCGACCGCAAGCGCATCGGCGTCCTCGCCGCAGTCGAGCGGCTCGCCGGGCTCCAGGCGCAGTGGCCGCCCTCGCCCTACGTCGGGCTCTGGTCGCGCGTCGCCGGCTTCCGGCGCGAGCTGCTCGAGCAGGCCGTGCTCCGCCGGGAGGTGGTGAAGCCGACCGTCATGCGTGGGACGCTCCACCTGCTGACGGCGCGCGACTACCCGATCTTCTGGGCGGCGCTGCGCGACATGCCGACCTGGTTCGACGAGACGCACCTCGCGCATGCGCTGGAGGCCGCGCCGGGCATGCGACGCCTCGCCGAGAGCGGGACGCTGACCATGAACGACGCGCTCGCGCACCTCGAGCAGGAGCACGGCCACGAGGGCGTCGAGGCGCGGCGCATCTTCCACGCCGTGCGCCGTCACGCGCACCTGCTCCACGTCCAGGAGACCGCGCTCTGGTCGGCGCGCCCGCTCGCCGTCTACGCCGCCCACCCCGAGCCGACGGCGGTCGAGACGATCGCCGCGCGCGCCGAGGTGGTGCGGCGATACCTCGCCGCCTTCGGGCCCTCGACGCGCGCGGATATCGCCGACTGGTCCGGGCTCCGCGTGACGGACTTCGCACCGGCGCTCGAGGTGCTCGAGCCGCTGCGCCGCTTCCGCGACGAGAACGGCCGCGAGCTCCTCGACCTCCCCCGCGCCCCGCTGCCGCCCGCGGACACGCCTGCGCCCGTCCGCTTCCTGCCCAAGTGGGACAGCACGCTCCTCGCGCACGCCGACCGGCGGCGCGTCCTGCCGGACGAGCTGCGCAAGACGGTGATCGCCAAGAACGGCGACGTGACGCAGACGTTCCTCGTGGACGGGATCGTGGCCGGATCCTGGACGGCCGACGCCAAGGGCAAGGTCGGCGTGACGCCGTTCGGGCCCCTCCCCCGCACCGCCCGGCGCGCCGTCGATGAGGAGGCCGCGCTGCTCGAGGCGTGGCTGCGTTAGCGTCGGGCCGTGCTCATCGGCGCGCACGTCTCGTCCTCGGGCGGCATCCACACGGCGGTCGACCGCGCCGCCGCGATCGGCGCCGAGTCGATGCAGGTGTTCACGCAGAGCCCGCGGGCGTGGCGGCCGACCAATCACGACCCGGCCACCTTCGAGCGCTTCCGCGAGCGCCGCGCCGAGGAGCACATCGGCGGCGTGCTCTGCCACGCGCTCTACCTCTGCAACCTCGCCGCGCCGAACGACGACGTCTACGCGAAGTCGGTTGCGGCGATGGAGAACACGATGGACGTCGCGTGCGCGATCGGCGCGGACGGCGTCGTCTTCCACGTCGGCTCCCACCTCGGCTCCGGCTTCGAGGCGGGACTCGAGCGCGTCCTGCCGGCGATGGCGCAGGTGCTCGAGCACACCTCGGAGACGACCTGGCTGCTGATGGAGAACTCGGCCGGCGCCGGCGGCACGATCGGCCGCTCGCTCGACGAGCTCGCGACGCTGTACGAGCGCCTCGACCGGCATCCGCGGCTCGGCGTCTGCCTCGACTCGTGCCACCTCTACGTCTCCGGCGTCGACGTGGCGCGATCGACGCCGCGCTCGACGCGTGCCTCGACGAGCTCGACTCGGCGATCGGCCTCGACCGGCTACGCGCACTGCACGTGAACGACTCGGCGGCGCCGCTCGGCTCCAACCGCGACCGGCACGCGAACATCGGCGAAGGGCTGCTCGGCGAGCAGCTCGGCGTCTTCCTCGCCTGCCCGCGCCTGCAGGGCCTCCCGGCCGTGCTCGAGACGGCCGGGCCGGAGAACCGAGGCCCGGACGCGGACGAGGTGCGCAAGACGAAAGAGCTGCGCGGCCGCGCTCTGAAACGCCACGGCCGCCGCCGGTGACCGGCCGCTACCGCTGGGTGATCCTCGCCGCGGGCACGCTCTCGCAGTCGAGCTTCTCGGCCGTCTCCGTCGGGCTGCCCGCGCTCGCCCCCGCGCTGCGCTCGCACTACCGGCTCTCGCTCGGCGAGACGGGCGTCGTGCTCGGCTCCTGCGGGATCGGGATGCTGCTGACGCTGCTGCCCTGGGGGCTGCTCGCCGACCGGATCGGCGAGCGCGCGGTGATCGCGCTGGGCCTGGGCGGCGCCGGCGCGGCGATCGCCGCGACGTCGGCCACCCGGCAGCTACCCCGCGCTCGTCGGGCTGCTGATCCTGACCGGCGCGCTCGGGGCGAGCGTGAACGCGGCGAGCGGTCGCGCGGTCATGGGCTGGTTCGGCGTCGAGGAGCGCGGCCTCGCGCTCGGGATCCGGCAGTCGGCGATTCCGATCGGCGGCGCTGCCGCGGCCGCCGCACTGCCCTGGCTCGCCTCCGCGGGCGGGATCGGGCGGGCCTTCGAGGCGCTCGGCGGCGGCCTCGTCGCGGGCGCACTCGTCGCGATCGTCTTCATGCGCGAAACGCCGGTCGTCGACCGGCACTCGACTGCCGACCTGCGCCCGCCGCTGCGCGACCTGCGCATGTGGCTGCTGGCAGGCGGCTCGTCGCTCTACCTGACGGCGCAGATCGCGACGATGACGTTCGTCGTGCTCTTCCTGCACGAGCACCGCGGCCTCTCGGCGCACGCCGCCGCCGCCGTGCTCGCCGGCACGAACGTCCTCGGCATCGGCGCACGCGTCGGCGCCGGGCGCTGGTCGGACCGCGTCCAAGCGCGCATCGCACCGCTGCGACGCGTCGGGCTGGTGCTCGCGGCCGGGATGCTCGTCACCGCAGCGCTCGTCGACGCGCCGCTGGCCGTGCTCGTACCCGTGCTGATCGTGGCCGGCGTCCTCGGCCTCACGTGGAACGGGCTCGCGTTCACGGCCGCCGCGGAACGGGCGGGCGCCGCCCGCAGCGGCGCCGCCCTCGGCTTCCAGCAGACCATGCTCGGCGTGCTCGGCGCGGCCCTGCCGCCGGCGTTCGCCGTCTTCGTCTCGGCGACGTCGTGGCGGATCGCCTTCGCCGTGTCGGCCGCCGGGCCGGTGCTCGGCGTCCTCCTGTTGCGGCGCGTACCGGAACCTAGTCGTGCAGGCGTGCGAGCACGCGGAACGTCGGCGATCCCGCCGACAGCTCGTTGAACTCGGGGTTGACGCAGCCGAGCTCGCCGGTGCGGCTCGTGTAGCACTCCTCGACCTCGGAGTGGCACATCGGCAGCGGGTTGCGCAGCGCCTTCACCGCGCCGAAGCCCTCGCGCCGCTGCTCGGCCGTGCGCAGCATGTCGACGTCGATCTCGACCTCGAAGATCCGCTGCATGCAACCCATGAACGTGTGCCCGTGCTCCTCGTACGCGTAGACGAACGGGCACGAGCGCGCGAGGCACGACGCTGGATGAACGACCTTGTCGCAGTGGACGCTGCAGCGGCGGCACTCGACCTCGTCCTGCGGACGCAACGGCAGCGCCCGCTCCTGCGTCTGGGTGACTTCGCTCATCATCCGCATTGTTGGTGCCGGATCGGGGGCCACGCAAGTCTTGACAAGCGGGCTGTTTTCGGGTTGCAAGAACGGAGTCGCCACTCACACGCTGTTTACTCGAGGCGACGCGCCGCGGTGAGGACGTCCATCTGCGTGAGCGCGAGGAAGTCCGGCTCGGGGGCGCCCGCATCCTCGTCGGCGCGGAACCAGACCGCCTGGCACGTGTGCATGCCGAGCGCCCGCGCGCCGGCGACGTCGGTCGCGAGCGTGTCGCCGACGAAGAGCGTGACCGCCGCCTCGACGCCGAGCTCCGTGAGCGCGCACTCGAAGATCGCGGGGTGCGGCTTGCGCCAGCCCACCTCGGAGGAGAACACGGCGAAGTCGAGCCGCTCGGCGACGCCGAACCGCGCGAGATCGCGGTGCAGCAGGCCCGGCGGGTCGATCGCGTTCGAGACGAGCCCGAGCTTCAAGCCGCGCGCGCGCAGGCTCTCGAGCAGCGCGTGCGTCGTCGGCGCGAGCATGCCGGGCCGGCTGCCACGCATCGTGCTCAGCCTCGAGAAACCGCTCGAGCTCGCCGTCCGTCACCTCGACGCCCGCTCTTCGAGCAGCGTGCGCACGAGCGCCGCGTATTCGACCTCCTCGAGCGTACCCGGCTGCCAGAGCGCCGGCAGCACGTCGTCGCGGAAGCGCGCCGTCAGCTCCGGCAGCGGATCGCGGCCGAGCGCGCGCAGGCCCGCGGCGTGACCCGCGTCGAGCAGAGCGGGCTCCCACGCCCACCGCATCAGCGTGTCGCCCCAGTCGAAGAGGACCGCCTCGAGCACGGCGGGGTAGGCTACCCGGCGCCGTGGGACGCCAGCTCCTCTGGGCGTCGCTCGCCCTTGCGCCCGCCACCGTCGCCGTCGACCTCGCCCTCCATCCGGCGAAGATCGTCCTGTTCGTCCTCTCCGCGGCCTCGCTGATCCCGCTCGCCTGGCTGATCGGCGAGTCGACCGAGCACGCGGCCGAGCACACGGGGGCGGGCATCGGCGGCTTCCTGAACGCGAGCTTCGGAAACGCGCCGGAGCTGATCATCGCCCTCTTCGCGGTCAACGGAAACCTGCCGCAGGTCGTACGCGGGTCGCTCGCCGGCAGCGTGATCTCGAACCTTCTGCTCGTCTTCGGCGTCACGCAGGTGGTCGGCCCGGAAGACGCGCTCGACCGCCGCTCGCTCCTCGCCCAGCTCGGGCTGACCGGCGCCGCCGTGGCCCTGTTCACGGTGCCGGCGGTGCTCGGATACACCGGCAGCTCCGAACGCCACGACGTCGTCCTCACCTCGATCCCGATCGCGATCGTCGCGCTCGTCCTGTATCTCGCCGTCACCGGCCGCAACCTGCACCGGCACCGCATCATGGTGCGCGGCGCGCCGTCGGCCGACGCCTGGACGCTGAGAGTCGCGCTCGTCGTGCTCGCCGTGTCGACCGTCGCGACGGCGCTCGTCAGCGAGATCCTCGTGCACTCGCTCGACGCGTTCGCGAAAGCGGTCGGCGCGAGCGAGTTCTTCGTCGCTGCCGTGATCGTGGCGATCGTCGGCAACGCCGCCGAGCACGGCGGCGCGATTGTCATCGCGCGCGCCGGGAAGATGAAGCTCGCGAGCGAGATCGCGATCTCGTCGAGCGCCCAGGTGGCGCTGCTCGTCGTCCCGGTGGTGATGCTCGCGTCCCTCTTCTTCCCGCACCAGCTGCCGCTCTCGTTCCGCTGGGAGGAGCTGGCCGCCATGGCCGGTGCGGTCGGGCTGGTTGGCGTGACGATCTGGGACGGGCACTCCCGCCGCTGGGAAGGGGCTCTGCTCGTCGTCGCCTACGCGGCCGTCGCGGTGGGGTTCCTCGTCGCCGGCAACCGCTGATCCCGGATCGAAACATCCGGGACGAATCCGGACTTTTCCCCAGGTCGCGCAGACCCAGGCTCCGCTAGGTTGCCGGTCATGACCACCGTCGAGAAGGCCCCCAGCCCTGCGCCTGCCGACAAGGGCGCTCACGTCGTCGACGCGCGCGACCTCACGCGCCGCTACGGCGAGGGAGCCACCGCCGTCGACGCGCTCCGCGGCGTGTCGCTCGACGTGCACGGCGGCCAGCTCGTCGCCGTCATGGGGCCGTCCGGATCGGGCAAGTCGACGCTGATGCACATTCTCGCCGGCCTCGACAAGCCCACGACCGGGACCGTCTCGATCGCCGGCACGGAGATCACGACGCTCGACGACGCGCGCATGACCCGGCTGCGCCGGACGCACATCGGGTTCGTCTTCCAGTTCTTCAACCTGCTGCCGATGCTCACCGCTGCCGAGAACGTCGTGCTGCCGCTCTCGATCGCCGGTGAGAGCGTCGATCCGGTCTGGCTCGACGAGCTGCTCGGGAAGATCGGCCTGAAGGAGCGCGGCTCGCACCGGCCGTCGGAGCTCTCCGGCGGGCAGCAGCAGCGCGTCGCGATCGCGCGCGCGCTCATCACGAAGCCGACCATCCTCTTCGCCGACGAGCCGACCGGCAACCTCGACTCGAAGACGGGCGGCGAGATCCTCGAGCTGCTGCGCGACTCGGCCGACTCGTACGGGCAGACGATCGTGATGGTCACGCACGAGGCGCGGGCGGCGTCGATCGCCGACCGGATCTGCTTCCTCGCCGACGGCCTGATCGTCCAGGAGCTCACCGACTCGACCCCGGCGCACGTGCTCGAGGTCATGAGCCACCTGACCTCGTCCTCGTGATCAAGGTCGCCCTCAAGGGCCTCTTCGGGCGCAAGCTCCGCGCCATCCTGACCGCGTCGGCGATCGTGCTCGGCGTGGCGATGGTGAGCGGCACCTACGTCCTCACGGACACGATCCAGGCTGCGTTCACGACCGTCTTCACCAACGTCTACTCGAAGACGGACGCGGTGATCAGCGCGAAGAGCGCGATCGGGACGTCGAACACCGGCAACATCGTCCCGCCGTCGTTCCCGGAGTCGCTGCTCGGCAAGGTGCGCGGGCTGCCCGGCGTGCTGCAGGCGGAGGGCGGGATCGCCGACCAGGCGCGGCTCGTCGGCCGAAACGGCAAGGTGCTCTCGCTGGGCGGCGCGCCCGGCCTCGCCTTCAGCGTCCACCCCCACAGCAACCAGCGCTTCAACCCGCTCGAGCTGGTCTCGGGCACCTGGCCGGTCGGCCCGACGCAGATCGCGATCGACGACCACACCGCCTCGTCGAAGCACTACAAGGTCGGCGACAGCATCGGCGTGGTCGCGCGCGGGCCGGAGCAGACGTTCAAGGTTGCGGGCATCGTCAAGATCGGCGGCGTGTCGTCGCTCGGCGGGACGACGATGGCGATCTTCGACTTCCCGACCGCGCAGAAGCTGTTCAACAAGCCCGGCAAGCTCGACTCGATCAGCGTCGCGGCGAAGACGGGCGTCACCCCGTCGCAGCTCGTCCAGCAGATCCGGCCGCTGCTGCCGCCCACCGCGCAGGTGCGCACCGCACAGGCGGAAGTGAAGCAGGCGACGAAGGACACGAGCTCGTTCACGAGCATCCTGCAGAAGTTCCTGCTCGCGTTCGGCGGCATCGCGCTCTTCGTCGGCACCTTCGTGATCGCGAACACGCTCTCGATCACGATCGCCCAGCGGACGCGCGAGCTCGCGACGCTGCGAAGCCTCGGCGCGTCGCGGCGCCAGGTGCTGGGGTCGGTCCTGCTGGAGGCGCTCGTGATCGCCGTGCTCGCGTCCGTGAGCGGCCTCTTCCTCGGTCTCGGCCTGGCCAAGGGGCTCAACTCGATCTTCGTCTCCCTCGGCATCGACCTGCCGCAGGCAGGAACGGTGTTCGCCACGCGCACCGTGGTCGTCTCGCTCGTCGTCGGGGTGGTGGTCACCGTCGTCGCGGCGCTTCGCCCCGCCATCCGCGCCACCCGCGTGCCGCCGATCGCCGCAGTCCGCGAGGGCTCGATCCTGCCGCCCTCCCGGCTCGCGCGCTTCGGCCTGCCCGCCGCGATCGTCACGATCGCCGGGTCGGTCGCGCTGATGCTCGTCGGCCTGTTCGTCTCCTCGCTCTCGACCACGCAGCGCCTGCTGGCGATCGGGGTCGGGGCGGCCGCCCTCTTCCTCGGCGTCGCCATGCTCGCGCCGAAGCTCGTGCCGCCGCTGGCGCGCGTGCTCGGCTGGCCGGCGACGAGGATCGGCGGCTCGGCGGGCGCGCTCGCACGCAGCAACTCGATGCGCAACCCGACGCGCACCGCGACGACGTCGGCGGCGCTGATGATCGGGCTCGCGCTCGTCACGCTCGTCTCGGTGCTCGCGGCCGGGCTGAAGTCACGCTTCGAGGGCGCCGTGAACTCGCTCTGGGCGGCGAACTACGCGCTCACCGCCGAGGACAACTTCTCGCCGATCCCGATCGCCTCGGAGACCGCGCTGCGGAACGTCCCCGGCGCGACCGTCGTCACCGGCGTGCGCGCCGGGCGGGGGAAGGCGTTCGGCAGCCAGATCGGGGTGACCGCCGCCGAGCCCAACCTCGAGCAGGCCCTGAAGGCGCACTGGAGCGCGGGCGGCCCGAACGTCGTCGCGCAGCTCAGGAGGAACGGCGCGTTCGTGCTCAAGGACTACGCGAAGTCGCATCACCTGCTCGTCGGATCGTCCTTTGTGCTGGAGACGCCGACCGGCGCCAAGCTCAACCTCGACGTGCGCGGCATCTTCGACCCGCCGAAGGGCGGCTCGCCGTTCGGCGAGGTGACGATCTCGGCGGCGACGTTCGATCGCGCCTATCCGCAACCGGAGAACCTGTACGGCTTCGTCAACATGCGCGGCGGCGTCACGCCGGCGAACACAAAACGGCTCGAGGCGGCGCTTCAGCGCTTCCCGGACGCGAAGATCCAGACGAAGGCGCAGTTCGTGAAGAACCAGGAGCAGGGACTCACCATTCTCCTCAACCTGCTCTACGTGCTGCTGTCCCTGTCTGTCGTCGTCAGCCTGTTCGGCATCGTGAACACGCTCATCCTCACCGTGTTCGAACGGACCCGCGAGCTCGGGATGCTCCGCGCCGTCGGCATGTCCAAGCGCCAGGTGCGCCGGATGATCCGGCACGAGAGCATCATCACCGCGCTCATCGGTGCGGCGCTCGGAATCCCGCTCGGCGTCCTGCTCGCGCTCATGGTCGGGAAAGCGATCGAGTTCTCGGCCCTCACGGTGCCGTGGGGCACGCTCATCGTCATCATCGTGCTGGCGATCCTCGCCGGCCTCGGTGCGGCGGTCATGCCGGCCCGCCGTGCCGGCCGCCTGAACGTGCTCGAAGCGCTGCAGTACGAGTAGCGCACCCGTTACATCAGACGTTCTTCCCGAACGAGCGCAGATACGTCTGCACTTCGGGGGTCGTGAAGAACGTGTGCGCCGCTGCGTTGCCCCAGCCGTAGAGATTGTCGGCGTCGGTGCGCGTGAGTCCGAAGTTCGTCGTGCTGATGTCGTGGGTCGGGATGCTGACCGTCCGTGCCGAGAGGGCCTGCTCCAGCTGCTGGCGGTCCCACGCTTCGGTCGCGGCCGAGAACATCGCCTTCAGCAGCGGCACCGACCAGAGCGGCCGAGGAATCGTGCGATACGGGAGGCCTTCCGCCACGGTCGCCCCAGGGTGCAGGCGGAACCCCCAGGTCGGCCGCTTCGGCTTCGAGCTGTTGAACAGCCAGATCGGGAAGTTCGAGAGCAGGCCGCCGTCGACCATGTAGTACGGCTTGCCGCCGTGGTGCAGCGCGACCGGGGCGAACAGGAACGGGTAGCTCATGCTCATGCGCACGGCGTCGACGATCGGGAAGGTGTCCTTGTCGAACGGCTTGCCGTTCTCGTCCTCGTAGTTCGGGAGGTCGTCGGGCAGGATCGCCAGCCGGCCGCTGGTCACGTCGGACGTGATCACGTGCAGCCGGTACTTCGCACGCTCGTACGTCTCGTCGCTCACCTCGGGCACGTCTGCGCGCGCGGGCAGATCGCGCCGCCTCACGTCGGCGAACGTCAGCTCGGTCTTGCCGAGCTCCTTCGCGAGCGGCGAGGCGGCGAGCTGCTCGCCCAGCCATTCCTTGAAGTAGTTGCCGGGGGCCATGCCGCGGCGGCGAACGATCGCGCTGTACAGCCCGCCGATCCACATGCCACCGAAGCCGGTGTCGGCGAAGCGCGAGTACTTCGCGTCCGCGAGGATCTTCTGCAGGCCGGCCGCGTCGTAGCCGGCGACGAGCAGCGCCGAGACGATCGACCCCGCCGAGGTTCCCGCGAGGTTGACCCATTCCCTGACGCCGGCGTCCTGCTCGGCGGCGGCGATCGCTCCCGCGAAGGCGATCCCCTTCACCCCGCCGCCCTCGAAGACAGCGTCGGCCCGCTGGCGCTCTTCTACCGGCATCGTGTCCGCCTCCCCATCGCTCGACCTGCCGCAGACCACGGCGAGTATCCCAGACGACGCCGGGCGCGCTCAAGCCGTGGCCTGCGACGTCACTTCCCGGCGGTCACCGCGGCGCCGGCGGGTGCTTCTTCGCGACCGGGCCCTCCGGACCCGAGACGGCGTTGCTCCACATGAGTTGAATCGGCGCCGTGCCTTTGCCGCCGCTCAGCGGCACCTCCTTCATCACGGTGCCGAGGTCGGCGCCCGCCTCCTCCATCGGGATGTCGCCGATCTCGCCGCCCTTGTCCGAGTACCAGCCGAGGAACTTGTTCGCTGCCGGCGTGTCGCCGGCACGGATCGCGTCCTCGACGTCCGGATCGGTACGCGCCTCGTTGAGCTCGTGGTAGAAGGTCGCGCAGACGCTCTTCCACGGCGCGTCGAACGCGACGATCCCGTTGTCTCCCTCGGAGTAGACGCCGATCGCGTAGTACACGGTGTCCGTCTTCGCGCCGCGCTTGGCGTGGACCGAGCCGTGGTAGCCGCCGAGACCGTGCTTGGAGTCGTCGGCCTCGTCGCGCTCGCCGAGCGCCGGGTTGAACTTCGGCTTCTCGTCCTCGGCGTCATGCCGCTCCTGGTGCCCCTTCGAGTTGCCGTCGACGAGTACGACCCCCTGGGGCAGCATGAAGCAGAACACGCTCGATGTCAGATCGAAGCCCGAGAGGCCGTTCGCCTGGTCGAGCGTCGCGACGAGGTGCTCGATCGTGTCCTTGTAGACCGGGTTCGGCAGCGCTCCTTCCAGGAAGCGGCTGGGCTTGAACGCGGTCGTCGACTTTTCGTCGGCGTAGTACTGGGACATCACGTTGTTCAGGTGCGGATCGCTCATCGCCGCCGGGAGCGCGTGGTCGATGTTCTGCACGTCGCCCGGGTTCCAGGCTGCCTTGCCGCCGAGGTAGATGTGCGTGAAGGTCAGCTTCTCGATCGTCTTGCCGCCGAAATAGCGGAGGTTGAGCGTCGGCTCGGCGGGAAACCCGTGCGCGCGGGCGCCGGCCTCGCGCCCGGCGCGGTAGTACTCGCCGGCCGCCGAGCGGGGATGCACGAAAACGCGCGTGATCCCTGGAGCCGTCTTCGTGAACGTGGCCATGCGGCCTCCTTTTGCGATGAAGTGGCGCCGCAGACGGTCGTTCGAGGCCGTGAGGCTACTCGACGGGGCACGGCCAGGCAAGGGGCGGGTCGGCCGCCCGATCCTTGTGCGGTCGGCCACGAGCGTTTACGCTGCGACGAACGCTGTGCTGCGGCTTGATCGACTGGGAGGCAGGTGTGACCGAGTTGACAGAGTCGCTGTCGGAGCGGCGGCAGGAGCCGCTGCCCGCTGCGCCCATCTTCGGAACGAACGGCGACGGTCCGGCGCAGGTCGTGGAATCGCACGCGCTCTCGTTCAGCGAGCTCGTCTACACACGCTACGCGTGGTGGCGCCAGCACCGGCACGCCGAGGTCCGGACCGCGGCGAAGAGCGCGTACGACGTCGCCGTCGCCGACTTCGAGCGCCGCCACGGTGAGATCGGCAGCGCGTACTGGTGCGCGAACGTCGAAAGCGGAGCCGCGCTGACCCACCGGAAGCGGACGCTTCCCTGGGCGACGCCGAGCAGCACGTTCCATCGCGAGAGCGACTGGGCGACCCAGAACTCCCCCGACATCGCATCCGAGCTGCACCGCTGCGACGAGCTCGCCGTGCGGGCGAAGACGGTGCTGACCGGCGTCCGCCAGCGCATCTGCATGCAGCTCGTGATGGCCTCCGCCGCGCATCTGCTCGCGCTCGTCGACGCCAGGGCGGCGCAGGCCGACGTCGGCGACACCGCCGCCGCGCTGCGCCAGGAGAGTGCCGCCCTCGACCGGGCCGAGGCGTACTACAAGGAGGCGGCCAACGGGCAGGCGCAGATGATCTATTTCAGCGGCATGGCCGTGGTCGCAGCCACGATCTCGGTCGTCGCCGCCGTCTGGCTGACGATCGGCTGGGCGAGCCCGGTCGCCGCGCTGATCGCAGGCGCGGTGGGCGCGGTCGTCAGCGTCATCCAGCGCATCAACAACGGCAAGTTCACGCTCGACTTCGACGTCGGCCGCCCGTACGCGTTCTTTCTCGGCGGACTCCGGCCGTTGATCGGCGGCGCCTTCGCGATGGCGATCGCGTTCGCGTTCAGCGGCGGTCTCCTGCATCTCCCCGTCGCCGCGAACGAGCCCTCGAACGACAGGCGGCTCGCGCTCCTCGTCTTCAGCTTCTTCGCGGGCTTCAGCGAGCGCTGGGCGCAGGACACGCTCACGGCCGTCCTGCCCACGGCTCAGCAGCATCCGGCGGCGCACGAGACGACCGTCACGCACAAGGACGGGCAGACGCCGTGACCGCGGACGGAGCGCCCACCCGGGCCGAGCTCCTGCGAGTCGACTACCAGCAGACGACCGACTTCCTGCGCACGCTGAGCGACGTCCGCTTCAAGCTGCTCACGCTCGTCCCGACCCTGAGCGGCGCCGCGATCGCCGTCCTCGGGCATCCGAGCTCCCCGGCTGAGCTCCTCGGGGTCGGACTGCTCGGGCTGGTCGCGACGCTCGGCGTCCTCCTCTACGAGCTCCGCAACACGCAGCTCTACGAGTACGCGGCCGGGCGGGCCGAGCAGGCAGAACGGGAGCTGGGCCTGCCGTCGCTCGGCGGCGGCCCGGCTCCCGGCGGGCTCTTCAGCGAACGGCCCGGCCGTACGCTCCGTCTCTTCGGGGTCGCGCCGGTCGACCGAGACCGCGGTCTCGTCCTCGTCTACAGCGCGGCGCTCGCAGGCTGGGCCTACCTCGTCGCCTGGGGCGCGCTCCGGGCGCTCGGCGCCGGCAGCTCCCGCGAGATCGGCGGTGCGATCGGCGTCGCGGTCGGCCTGTTCCTGCTCGCGGAGCTCGTCCGGCTGCACGGGACTCCGGGCAAGCGTGAGGCCACGGGCGCGGCCGCGCCCGAGTCTGCGCCGACGACGGCCGTCGGCTAGAACAGCCGCGCGAGCTTCTGCAGAACCGAGTCGGCCGGAACGAGCAGGCCGCGGCTCGCGAGCCCCACCATCCGGTCGAGCGCCTCGAGGAACTCGGCCGCGAGCGGAGGCTCGCCGCGCAGCGCCCACAGCGCCTGACCGTTCGTCCAGGCGGCGTCGCGCGCCCGCCCGATGTCCCACATCGCGACCACGTCGTCGATGCGATGGAAGCGGTGCACGATCCGGTCGACGGCTGCCAGCCAGCGCGGCAGGTACAAACGCTTGACCTTCGTCTCGACCTGCGCGAGCAGGACGTTGATCCGCTCGAAGTCCGCCTGCTCCGGCGAGCCCTCGTGCAGGTCGAGACCCAGCTCCCGGCAGGTGGTGACGAGCGCGACCGGCAGGTCGCGGTTGATGTGCGCGTTCATCCCGGCGAGCGCGAACTGCAGCGGCGTCACGCCGCGCCGCGCGCGCTGCTCGAACAGCGGCACCCAGGCGGACGGAGCAGTCGCGGGAGCCCGTTCGTACGCGTCGAGCGCCGAGAAGAACAGACCCGCGAAGCAGACGTCGAGCCGCTCCAGGAAAGGATTGTCCGCGAAGCTCCGGGCGGCGAGCTCGGAATCCACGCCCTCGGTCACCTGCCGGTAGAGGCGCGCGAAGCAGGCGACGCCGTCCCGCCGCGGCACTGCGCTCTCGATCGCGCGTAGCCGCGCGATCACCTCCGGGACGGTCGAGGGCTCCGGCGCGCTCACCCGCGTCGCCCCTACGCCATCGCGAGCGGCTCGCGCGTGACCGGGTAGCCGGCCCAGATCATCCGCACGACCTCGCCCGCGGCGTCCCGCTCGATCCGGAGCGCCTCGCCCTGCTCCGGCCCGGACACCGTGCGCCAGCGGTCGAGGGCCTCCCGCTCGAAGACGGACGACGGCCTCCAGTCGGGGATCCCGGAGAAGCGGCCCTCGAGCTTCCCGCCCAGCCAGCGCACGACGATCTGGCTGCCCTCCATCCACCAGATCCCCAGCAGTGGCTCGACCTCGGCGGGCGGCGCCTCCTCGACGCGCCAGGGCTCGGGCGGGACCGGCCGCTCGCCGACGGTCTCCCCGACCAGCTTCAGCGTCAGCTCCTCGACCGAGGCGGTGCTCGAGTTCGTCAGCACCGCGGCGCCCACCCTGTCGCGCGGCGAGACGAAGACCGCTGCGATGAAGCCGGGCATCGAGCCGCCGTGGCCGGCGAGGATGCGCTCCCCGTCGCGGCGCAGGCCGAGCCCCAGCCCGTAGCCGCCGGTCCAGCGGACGTGGTCGTCGATGGTCTGCACCGTGCGCATCTCCTCGACCGTGCGGCGGGAGAGGACGGTCTCGTCCGGGTCGGCGAGAAACGCCGCCCAGCGGCAGAGGTCGCGCACCGTCCCCCACATCTGGCCGGCGGACACCCAGGCTCCGGTCTCCACGTCCGCCTCCGCGACCACCCGCTCGGCGTACTCCTCGACGAGGTAGCCGGCGGCCGCGGGCGCCTCCGGGCCGAAGGTGAGCCGGTCCAGGCCGAGCGGCTCGAGCAGCCGCTGCCGGACGTAGTCGGTGTACGAGAGCCCGGACGCTCCCTCGACGACGATCCCGAGCAGCGCGAACGCGAGGTTCGAGTAGTGGAAGCGCGCCCCGGGAGGAAGCACCTGCTCCGCTTCGGCGAGCGTCTCGACGAGCTCGTGCGTCGAGGCGAAGCGCAGCGACAGCCAGGCTTCATCCTGTGTCTCGCGCTGCAGCCCCGAGGTGTGCGAGAGCAGGCGCCGCAGCGTCGGCCGGTGCGCCGCGCCTTCGACGTGCCGGTCGAGCGTGTCCTCGAGGTCGAGCTTCCCGGCGTCGCGGAGCTGCATGATCGCTGCGGCGGTGAACGTCTTCGTGATCGAGCCGATGCGGTACTGCGTGTCGGGCGTCGCCTCGCGGCCCTGCTCCGCGTCGGCGGCGCCCACCGCCGTCTCCCACACGAGCTCGCCCTCGCGAACCACAGCAGCCGCGAGGCTCGGCAGCCGCTTCTCGCGCTGCTCGACCCGCACGAGCTGCTCGAGTGTGTCAGGCAGAGGCACGGCTCACGGCTCCCAGGGCCAGCGGGACGGCCTCGACGGCTCGCTCGACGTCCTCGTCCGAGATGTCCAGATGCGTGACCGCGCGGAGAATGGACGGGTGGACGGTGTCGGAGAGGCCGACGCCCGCCCCGGCGGCCCGCGCGATCGCCTCGGGCTGGGAGAGCCCGAGCGGACCGAGGTCGAGCTGTACGAAGTTCGTCTCGACCTGCTCGAGGTCGATTGCCAGTCCCGCGTCGAGCCAGCCCTCCGCGAGCCGGCGCGCCCGCGCGTGGTCGTCGGCGATTCGGTCGACGTGATGGTCGAGCGCGTACACGCCGGCCGCGGCGACGATCCCGGCCTGGCGCATGGCGCCGCCGAAGAGGTGCTTCGCACGCCGGGCCGCGACCATCAGCTCGGCCGAGCCGGCGACGAGCGCGCCGAGCGGGCAGCCGAGGCCCTTCGAGAGGCACAGGGTGACCGTGTCGCAGCGGTGTCCGATCTCGGCGGCGGGCACGCCGAGTGCGGTGGCCGCGTTCACGATCCGGGCCCCGTCCAGGTGCACGCGGAGCTCGAGCTCGTGCGCGGTCGCCACGACCTCGTCGATCTCCTCCAGCCTCCAGACGCGCCCGCCGGATGAGTTGTGCGTGTTCTCGAGCGCGACCACGCGCGTGATCGGCATGTGTCCGCTCTGCCAGTCGCGCACCGCGGCCCGGATCTGCTCCGGCGCGAGCCGGCCGTGCAGGCCCGGCAGCCCGCGCATGACGAGGCCGCTGAACACGGCACCTCCCCCCTGCTCGTAGAGCAGCACGTGCGCGTTTTCCTCCGCAAGCAGCTCGTCGCCGGGGCGCGAGAGGATCCGCAGCGCGATCTGGTTCGCCATCGTCGCCGTCGGCAGGAAGACGGCCGCCTCCTGGCCGAGAAACGCGGCCGTTCTCCGCTCGAGCTCGAGGACGGTCGGATCCTCGCCGGCCTGCTCGTCCCCGACGACGGCGTTCGCGATCGCGTCGCGCATCGCCCTCGTCGGCTGCGTCACCGTGTCGGAGCGGAGGTCGATCACGCGCCGGACGCTACCTGTCCCCGGAGTGCCAGGATGCAGTTCGCATGCGCCACGGCCTGCAGCTCCGGACCCTCGAGGCATTCGCCGATCCGCGCGAGACCGTGCGCGTCGCAGTCGCGGCCGAGGACGCCGGCTGGGAGGCGCTGCTCGTCTGGGACCATCTCGCGTGGGCGTCGTCGGGCGAGGCGTCCGCCGACCCCTGGGTGACGCTCGGAGCGTGCGCGGCGAGCACCGGCAGGATCCTGCTCGGAACCGCCGTGACGCCCGTGGCGCGCCGGAGGCCGCACGTGCTCGCGCAGGAGCTGACCACGCTCTCGCTCGCAAGCGGCGGGCGCGTGGTCTTCGGCGCCGGTCTCGGCGGCCGCCGCGCGGAGTTCGAGACGTTCGGCGACGAAGGCGACGAGCGCCGCCGCGCCGGCATGCTCGACGAGGGCCTCGACGTCCTGGCTGCGCTGCTCTCCGGAGAGACGGTCAGCCATCGCGGCGAGCACTACCGCGTCGACGGCGTCGCGCTCTCTCCGGCCCCTCTCCGCCCCGTGCCGTTCTGGATCGGCGGCATGTCGCCGCGAGCGCTGCGCCGCGCCGCCCGCTGGCACGGCTGGCTCGCCGACGGCTCCGACGGCGCACGGAACACGCGGACGCCGGAGGAGATCGCGCAGGGCGTGCGCGCCGTCCGGCTCGCCGGCGCCGGTCCCGACTTCGACGTGTGCTTCATCGGCTACGCGGCGCGGGCGGACGTCGCCGCGTACGCCGCGGCCGGCGTGACCTGGTGGATCGAGAACCTCCGCGGCGACGTCGAGAGCGTGCTCGCGCGCGTACGACGCGGGCCGCCCGCGCCGTAGCCGGCGCTACCCTGGCCACATGGACCTGCGGCTGCTCGAGCTCGAGCTTGCCGACCGGGGCGAGCCCGCCTACCGCGCCGGCCAGGTGTGGGAGTGGGCCGCGCGCGGCGGCGACGGGTACGACGCGATGACGAACCTCCCGCGCCCGCTGCGCCAGGAGCTGGCGGCGGCGGTGCCCTTCTCGACGCTGGCGGTCGAGACGGAGCGGGAGTCCCGCGACGGGACGCTGAAGACGCTCTTCCGCACGGCCGACGGGCGTCCGGTCGAGGCGGTGCTCATGCGCTATCGGGACGGCCGCCGCTCGCTCTGCCTCTCTTCCCAGTCGGGCTGCCCGCTCACCTGCACGTTCTGCGCCACCGGTCAGATGGCGTTCGGCCGCAACCTCACGGCCTCCGAGATCCTCGACCAGGCGCTCCATTTCCGGCGCCGCACCGAGGTCGACCATGCCGTGTTCATGGGCATGGGCGAGCCGATGCTCAACCTGGACGAGGTGCTCGGCGCGGCGCGGCGTCTGCCCGCGGTCGGGATCACGCCGAGGCGGACGACGATCTCAACCGTCGGCTGGCTGCCGGGGCTGCGCCGCTTCGTCGACGAGGTCGGCGAGCCGCTCCGGCTGGCGCTCTCGCTGCACGCACCCGACGACGATCTGCGCTCGCAGCTGATGCCCGTGAACGACCGATACCCGATCGCCGACATACTCGCGGAGTGCCGCCGGCATGCTGCGCAGCGGCGGCGGCGCGTCTTCGTCGAGTACGTCATGCTCGCCGGGATCAACGACTCGCCGCAGCAGGCCCGCGCGCTCGCGAAGCTGCTCGGCCGCGAGGACTTCAAGGTCAACCTGATCCCGTACAACCCGACCGGCCGCTACGGCGGCTCGTCGCGCGAGCGGATCGCCGCCTTCAAGGCCGAGCTCGACCGCCGCCACGTCCCCGCGACGGTGCGGCTCACGCGCGGCCGCGACATCGAGGCGGCGTGCGGCCAGCTTGCGGCGACGGCTTAGCCTCGACTACGCCCAGGCGATCACGGAACCGACGAAACGGCCTGTCAGCGACCAGATCACCCCGTCGTTGAACAAGGCCATCGTGCAGCGGAACGGGACGACGCCGTGCGCCGTGCCCTTCTGCTTCAGCGCGTAGCGGCCGACGAACTGTACGACGATCGAGCACGGAGCCTTGTCGGGCCGGTAGTGATACGCGAGGCGTGCGCGACCGGTCTTGGGGTTGATCGTGCCGGTCATGAAGCCCGAGACCTTCCCGCCCTTGACCGTCGCGTGCCCGATCTTCCCGTAGGACTCGACGTCCCCCGCGGAGTCCCTCACCGTGCCGCTGACGCTCAGCGACCAGGTCGCGTCGAACTGGGGGATGCGCGCGGCGGGCGCAGAGCCGGCGAGCAGCAACCCGGCGAGCGCGAACAGGATGGCAGCACTCTTCATGGCGACCTCGCCTTGAGTGTCGGCTCGTGCGCTCGACGAGGCATCCGGGACTCCACCGATCGCCGCGCTCCTTGCGGGCGGTCGCAACGTCCCCGAAGATGCGAGCCGTGACGACGAACTTCGAGCGCGCCTTCGCGGACCGGCCGGAGGTCTACGCCGCCTGGGCACAGCTGAACGGCGCGATCAAGACGTCGATGGACCTGCGCCGCTACGAGCTGGCGACGCTTGCCGCCGCGCGGCGGCTCCGCTCGAGCTATTGCTGCCTCGCCCACGGAAGCATCCTGCAGGAGCGCTTCGGCGAGCCGGTGCGCGAGATCGCGCTCGACCACCGCGCCGCGGGCCTCGACGCGATCGATGTCGCGGTCATGAACCTGGCCGAGCGCGTCGTCGACGACGCAACCTCGATCGGCGACGAGGACGTGCAGCCGCTCCGCGACCTCGGGCTCTCGGAGACGGAGATCATGGACGTCGTGCTCGCCGCCGCCGCGCGCTGCTTCTTCTCGAAGACGCTCGACGCACTCGGAGTGCAAGCCGACGCGAGCTACCACGACCTGGAACCGGAGCTTCTCGAGGTGCTCGTCGTCGGCCGGCCGATCGCCGAGTTGTGACGGAAAGCCGGCTCACTGGTCTCGCCGGGATGCTTTCGCTCGGTTGACGGAACGTTCGAGGTGTGATCGCCGAGAACGATCTCAAGCTCCGCCACCTGGCACGCGACCCGCGCTGCGTTCTCGTCGTCTTCGAGTCCGTTCGGCCATTCCGCGGCGTCGAGGTACGAGGCGAGCCCATCAGTCCGTGGGTAGCGCAACGGCCGGACCCGGATCGATCACGAGCTGAGCCCGCTGCGCCGGGGCGGGCAGCCGGAGGCAGAAGATGACGCCGATCGCGGGCGCGATCGCGCAGATCGTCAACGCCGTCTTCAGGTCGATCGCGTCCGCGACGGCGCCGAGCACGACGGCGGCCACGCCCCCGATGCCCATCGCGAGTCCGACCGAGAGGCCGGAGGCCATGCCGACGTGGCGTGGCAGGTAGAGCTGGCTCAGCACCATCGTCACGCCGAAGGTGCCGACGACGGAGACGCCGACCAGCATGAGCGCGACCGTGCCGGGCACGCCGCCGACGTAGACGAAGACGAGGATCAGGGGCGTGATGAGCGCCTGCGTGACGACGAGCGTTCGGCGGAGCCCGATCCGATCCGCGATCGGGCCGAGTATCAACGTCCCCAACGCGCCTGCGAGCAGCATGAGGAACAGCAAGCGGTTTCCAGCCGCCTTCGAATGCCCGAGCGACACCACCCAGAGGGGCACGAACGCGAGCAGCGTGAACCAGGCGACGCTGCGCAGCGCGATCACGGCGCCGAGCACCGCCATCGCCGAACGCCGGTCGTCGCCGCGGCGCAGGGTGGCGACTCCCGTCTCCGGCTTCAGGCTCGAGAGGTTCGGCGCGACGCGCACGAGTCCGAGCGCGATGACGAGGACGGGGGCCATCGCAAGGAGCCCGCCCACGAGCCCGAGCCAGACGACGAGCTGTCCGGTCACGAACGCGCCGAGCGCATAGCCGGCGTTGCCGCCGATGTTGAAGTAGGACATCCCGCTCGCGCGCTTGTGACCGCTCGCGTACGCCGCGAACTTGGCGCCCTCGGGATGGAACGCCGCGACCCCGAGACCGCCGGCGAGCACGAGCACCAGGACGAGCGGGTAGGCCGGCGAGATCGCTGCCCCGCCGATGCCGACGGCGGCGAGCAATGCGCCGCCCGGGATCAGCCAGAGCGCGCCGCGGCGGTCCGACCACAGACCGAACAGCGGTTGCACGAGCGACGACGAGACGGTGGCGGCGAGGAGCAGCATCGCCGCGAGCGCGTAGCTGAGATGGAACTTGTCGGTGATGAAGGGGATCAGCGCAGGCACGCTCCCCGACGCGAAGTCGACCGCGAGATGCCCGCCCGAAAGCGACGCCATCGCCCGCCGGTCGATCCCTGCCCTCATGGAACGATGCTATCCGCGCGAGCGCTCGGATAGGTCGAGGGCGACCGTGGGAGCTGCAGATCTGGTGGCCCGACCCGGAGATCCGCCTGCTCAACATCGAGCTGAAGAACAGCTGAGGCTCATGCCGCCGCCGCGACCACCGCTTCGCGCGGCCGTAGCTCGAGCGCGCCCGACAGCGCCTCGCCGTCGCGCGACCGGTCCGTGCCGAGCACGACCGCGCCGCGGACGCCGTCGAGCCGCGCCGGTCCGTCGCCGAGGTTGAGCGCGACGAGGGCGCCGCCCGCCCGCCGGAAGGCCCACACGCCCGGCGGCGCGGCGACCGGCGCGTAGGCGCCGGTCAACAGGGCGCCTTGCCGGCGCAGCGCGATCAGGTCGCGTGTCAGCGTGAGGATCGAGCCGGGATCGTCGCGCTGCGCGGCGACGTTGCGCGAGCGGTCGCCGATCGGCAGCCACGGCTCGGCGCCCGGCGCCGTGAACCCGGCGCCGTCCTCGTCGCTCCAGACCATCGGCGTCCGGCAGGGATCGCGGCCGGCGAGGTCGCGCACGCGCCCGGCGGGCACCGGCACCGCCTCGAGCCCGATCTCGTCGCCCTGATAGAGGATGGCCGCTCCGCGGAGTGAGAGCAGGGCGACGAGCGCGCAGCGGGCCGCGTCCTCGTCGCCGCCGCACCAGCGGGTCGCGAAGCGCGGGTCGTCGTGGCTGGACGCGTGCCAGACCGGAGTCGCGCCGGCCGGCAGCAGCTCCTCGGTGCGCGCGACCACCGCCGCGAGCTCTTCGGCCACGAACGGCGCGTGCAGGAAGACGAAGTTCATGCACAGCTGAAGGCCGTCCGGGACGACGTACCCCATCAACTCGTCGAGATCCAACATGTACGTCTCTCCGAGCAGCAGCGGCTCCGGGTCGTACTCACCGGTCACCTGCCGCCAGCGGCGATGCACGTCGACACCCTCCGGCAGGCCGATGTTGTACTTCGGCCACTGGCCGATCCGCGCCCACGTGGGCGACTCGGTCGCACGTGCCGGCGGGTTGTCGCGCAACTGCCGGTCCTTGACGAGCGCGTGCGCGACGTCGATCCGAAAGCCCGCGACCCCGCGGTCGAACCAGAAGCGAAGCACGTCGTCCATCGCCGCACGCACGTCCTCGTTCCACCAGTCGAGGTCAGGTTGCCGCGGCGAGAAGTTGTGCAGGTAGTACTGCCCGCTTTGCTCGTCGAGCGTCCAGGCGGGGCCGCCGAACGCCGCCATCCAGTTGTTCGGCGGCGAGCCGTCGGGCTTGGGGTCGCGCCACACGTACCAGTCGCGCCGTGCCGGGTCGTGGAACCAGGGGTGCTCGTCGCTCGTGTGGTTGGGGACGAGGTCGAGCAGGATGCGGATCTCCCGGCGGCCCGCCTCGGCGATCAGCTCGTCCAGGTCGGCGAGTGTCCCGAAGTCGGGATCGACGCCGAGATAGTCCGCGCAGTCGTAGCCCCAGTCGGCATTCGGCGACGGGAACGTCGGGCTGAGCCACACGGCGTCGACGCCCAGCCACTCGAGGTGGTCGAGACGCGAGATCAGTCCCGGCAGGTCGCCGATCCCGTCGGCGTTCGCGTCCGCATACGAGCGCGGGTACACCTGGTAGATCACGCCCCGCTCCCACCACGCCGGCATGGGCTGAGACTAGACGGGCTCGCGCAGCCGCTGCCGCTGGTCCCACGCGAGCACGAGCGCCGTCGTCAGCAGGGCCGCGTCGCCGAGCACGAGCGCGACGTCCGCGAGGTTGAAGGCGTACGTCCCGCGGACGATCGGGTCGGGAATTCCCGCCCGCCAGACGAGCGCGGAGGCGAGATTCCCGAGCGCCCCGCCCGCCGCGATCCCGCCCGCGAGCGAGAGCGCAAGCGACGGAGCCCGCGGAACCGCGGCCAGCACCGCGACCGCGAGCGCGCCGATGAGCAGCAGCTCGCCGAACGAGCGGGGATGGTGAAACGGCGTCGGCGTCAGCGCCTCGTGCACGAGGTCGAGCGCAAGCACGCCGGTCGCGGCGGCGGCGGCGAGCAGACGCCGGCGCGCAACCATCTCACCCGTCGTCCGGCACGGGGTGCTGCTCGAACTCGTACTTGACGACCGGCGTCTTGGCGGCCCGCACCTCGTCCAGCCGGCGTACCGGCCGGTGATGCGGCGCCTCCTTCAGCAGCTCGGGACTCTCCGCCGCCTCGCGCGCGATCGCGAGCATCGCGTCGCAGAACGCGTCGAGCGTCTCCTTCGTCTCCGTCTCCGTCGGCTCGATCATCAGCGCCTCGGGAACGACCAGCGGGAAGTAGATCGTCGGCGGATGGAAGCCGTAGTCCATCAGGCGCTTGGCCACGTCGAGCGCGGTCGAGCCGTGATCGCGCTTCAGGTGACGGGCGGAGAGCACGAACTCGTGCATGCACAGACGGTCGTAGGGCAGCTCGTACGCGTCCTTCAACCGTGCGAGCACGTAGTTCGCGTTCAGCACCGCCGCCTCCGACATCTCGCGCAGCCGCGGCCCGTACATGCGCATGAACGCATACGAGCGCACGAACACGCCGAACGGCCCGGTGAAGCCGCGCACCTTGCCGATCGACTTGGGCCGGTCGTAGTCGAGGCCGAAGCTGCCGTCGTCCCGGCGGATCACCTCCGGCACCGGCAGGAACGGCTCGAGCATGCCGCGCACCGCGATCGGGCCGCCGCCCGGGCCGCCGCCGCCGTGCGGCTGCGAGAAGGTCTTGTGCAGGTTGATGTGGACGATGTCGAAGCCCATGTCGCCCGGGCGCGAGATGCCGCACACCGCGTTGAGGTTCGCGCCGTCGTAGTACATGAGGGCGCCGGCGCCGTGGAAGATGCGCTCCAGCTCCTCGATGTTCTCGTCGAAGAGCCCGAGCGTCGACGGGTTCGTGAGCATCAGCGCCGCGGTGTGCTCGTCCACCTTCGCGCGCAGGTCCTCGACGTCGATGTTGCCGCGCGCGTCCGTCTGCACGTGCGTCAGCTCGTAGCCCGACATCGTCACGGACGCGGGGTTCGTCCCGTGCGCCGTGTCGGGGATGACGACCTTGCGCCGCTGCTCCGCCTCGCCGCGATCCTCGTGGTACGCGCGCACGAGCATCAGCCCCGTGAGCTCGCCCTGGCTGCCGGCGGCCGGCTGCAGCGAGACCGCGTCCAGGCCGGTGACCTCGGCGAGGATCTGCGCCAGGCGCCACTCGAGCTCGAGCGCCCCCTGCGCGCCGTCCTCCTCCTGGTGCGGGTGCAGCTGCGCGAAGCCCGGCAGCCCGACCAGCCGCTCGTTGACGCGCGGGTTGTACTTCATCGTGCAGGAGCCGAGCGGGTAGAAGCCCGTGTCCACCCCGAAGTTGCGCGTCGACAGCTCGGTGAAGTGGCGGACGAGCTCGAACTCCGGCACCTCGGGCAGGCGCGGCGGCTCCGCCCGGCGCAGCCCGGCGGGCACCTCGGGCGCCGGCAGGCCCTCGTGACGCGGGATCGCCGAGGCGCGGCGGCCCGGCTGCGACTTCTCGTAGATCAGCTTCACCGCGCCACCTCCGCGAGCACCTCGGCGAGACGGTCGATCTCCGCGGGCGTCCGCTTCTCGGTGACGGCGACGAGCAGGACGTCGTCGACGCCCTCGTAGTCGCGGCCGAGCGCGTACCCGGGGTGAACGCCGAGCGCCCGCGCGTCGCGGATCACGTCGTGCGCGTTCCGTCCGACGCGGACGGCAAACTCCTTGAACGTTGCCCGATCTGAAAACAGCGGCTCGAGGCCGGCGACCTCCCGGAGGCGCTGCTTCGCGTATGCGGCCAGCGAGAGGCAGGCCTCCCCCAGCTCCCGGATCCCCTGCGGTCCCAGCCAGGTCAGGTAGACGAGCCCGCCGAGCGCAAGCAGCGTCTGATTCGTCGTGATGTTCGACGTCGCCTTCTCGCGCCTGATGTGCTGCTCGCGGGTCTGCAGGGTGAGGACATAGCCGCGCTTGCCCGCGACGTCCACCGTCTCGCCCACGATCCGTCCCGGCATGCGCCGGATGAAATCGCGGCGGGAAGCGAGGAAGCCGTAGTGCGGCCCGCCGTACGACGGCATGTTCCCGGCCGCCTGACCCTCGCCGAGCGCGATCGCGCAGCCGTAGCGGCCGGGCGCCTCGAGCACGCCGAGCGACAGCGGGTCGACGTGGGCGACCGGAAGCGCCCCGGCCTCGTTCGCGGCCGCAGCGAGATCGGGCGCCGGCTCGAGGCAGCCGAAGAAGTTCGGCTGCTGGAAGATCACGGCGGCCGCATCCTCGGCCGCCCGCCGGAGCTCGTCCGGGTCGGTCGTGCCGCCGCGGTGCGGCACCTCGACGACCTCGAGCCCGAAGCCGGGCGCGTACGTCTTCACGACCCGGCGCACCTGCGGGTTGGTCGCCTCGGTCACGACGATCTTCGTCCGCGCGGTCGCGTGCTTGGCGATGAAGCACGCGTCGGCGGCGACGGTCTCGCCGTCGTAGCCGGACGCGTTCGAGACGTCCATCCCGGTCAGCTCGCAGATCGCGGTCTGGTACTCGAAGATCGACTGCAGCACGCCCTGGCTCATCTCGGGCTGGTACGGCGTGTACGCGGTCAGGAACTCGCCGCGCTGCAGGACGGCGTCGACGACGGCGGGGACGTAGTGGTCGTAGACCCCGGCGCCGAGGAACGACAGCTCGCGGGTCGTGTCGACGTTGCGGGCGGCGAGCTCGGTCAGGTGCGCCGAGAGCTCCTGCTCCGACAGCGCCGGCTCGAGCTCGAGGCTGCGGCCGAGGCGCATGCCGTCGGGGATGTCGCGGAACAGCTCGTCGATCGACGCGACGCCGATCGTCCGCAGCATCGCCTCGACGTCGGCGTCGGTGAGGGCGAGGAACGGGTGCGTCACTGCTCGGCCAGCACTTGCCGGTACGCCGCAAGGTCGAGCAGCGAGTCGACCTCCGACGGGTCGGACAGGCGGATCCGGATGAGCCAGCCTTCGCCGTAGGGGTCCTCGTTCACCGTCTCGGGCGCGTCGACGACCTTCTGGTTGACCGCGACCACCTCGCCGGAGAGCGGCGCGATCAGGTCGGAGACGGCCTTGACCGACTCGACCTCGCCGTACGAGGCATCCTTCGCGACGCTCGCGCCGGGCTCGGGTGCCTCGTAGTGGACGAGCTCGCCGAGCGAGTCCGCCGCGAACCACGTGATCCCGAGCACGGCCTCGTCGCCTTCGACCCGCGCCCAGTCGTGGTCGCGGTTGTACTTCAGATCGTCCGGATACGACTCTTCGGCTCCCATCTCAGCCCTCCCTCGAGTAGATCGGCTTCCTGACGATCCGGCCGGCCCGCGCCTTGCCGCGGACGTCGACCGTCAACGCGCGTGCCGGGCGCGGCCTGTGCCGCCGGCACGTAACCCATGCCGATGCCGACGTCGAGCATCGGCGAGTGCGAGCCGGAGGTGACCACGCCTCCGCCCTCGATCGGCATGCCGTGGCGCGGGATCGCCCGCTCCTCCATCACGAATGCGACGAGCTTCTGCGCGGGCCCCTCCTCCTTCACGCGGCGGAGCACGTCGACGCCGGTGAACTCCTTGTCGAGCGCGCACACCCAGCCGAGGCCGGCCGAGATCGCGTCGGTGTCCGGCCCGATGTCGTTGCCGTGCAGCGGATAGCAGACCTCGAGGCGCAGCGTGTCGCGCGCGCCGAGGCCGCAGGGGACGACGCCGCGCGCGAGCACCGCGTCCCAGAGCGCGACCGCGTCCTCGGCCATGCACATCAGCTCGCAGCCGTCCTCGCCGGTGTAGCCGGTGCGGTTGACCATCGTCTGCATGCCGTCGATCGTCGCCTCCGCGAACGTGAACGGCAGCGGCGGCCGGCAGCCCGAGCTTCGCGATCGCCCGCGGCCCCTGCACGGCGAGGAGCGCGTACTCGTCCGAGACGTCGCGCACGTCGGAGCCGCTGATCTCCCGCTCCTTGATCCAGTCGAAGTCGGCGTCGCGGTTCGCGCCGTTGACGATCAGCAGGAAGCGGAAGTCGTCCGAGCCGGTACGCGATCAGGTCGTCGACGATCCCGCCGCGCTCGTTCGTGAGCAGCGTGTACTGCGCGTCGCCCGGCTCGATCCGGTCGAGGTCGTTCGAGAGCAGCGCTCTGCAGCAGCTCGTGTCGCGCGCGGCCCCTCGACCTCGAACTCGCCCATGTGCGAGACGTCGAAGACGCCGGCGTCGGTGCGCACGGCGCGGTGCTCCTGGATGACGCCCTCGTACTGCACGGGCATCTCCCAGCCGGCGAAGGGAACCATGCGCGCCCCGAGCGCGACGTGCCGGTCGTAGCAGCGGCGTGCGCTGGAGGGTCTGGGCCATGCAGGCGATCCTAGTGACTGCCGTGAGCCTGACGACCTAGGCGGGCCGAAGCGCTCCGACCTCGTGGCTCGCGACGGAGGCCTGGCCCGGCCGGGTCCGGGATACGTCCGGGGGCGCGAACTCTTCGGATACCGGGGCGGGACCGGGTCGTGGGGTTGGCGTTTCGGGCACCGACCCGCTGAGGGCACCGCGCAGCGGCGAGCGGCCGGGCTGAACCTCAGTCGTCGCGCAGGAACGACGGCACGTCGAGCGCGTCGTCCGGGATCTCGAAGCCGCCGCCCGGCCGCCGACGGGATCGGCGCCTCGAGCGCGCCGTCGCGCCGGCGGCGGCGGCGCTGGGCCCCGAAGCCGGTGGCGATCACCGTCACGCGGACGTCGTCCCCGACGGCGTCGTCGATGACGGCGCCGAAGATGACGTTCGCGTTCTGGTCGGCGGCGCTCGTGACCACCTCGGCCGCCTCGTTCACCTCGAAGAGCCCGATCTCGGGCCCGCCGGTGATGTTGAGCAGGATGCCCGTCGCGCCCTCGATCGAGGTCTCGAGCAGCGGCGAGGAGACGGCGGCGCGCGCGGCCTCGGCGGCGCGGTTCTCGCCGGAGGCGATGCCGATGCCCATCAGCGCCGAGCCGGCGTCCCGCATGATCGTGCGCACGTCGGCGAAGTCGAGGTTGACGAGCCCGGGCACGGTGATCAGGTCGGTGATCCCCTGGACGCCCTGGCGGAGAATGTCGTCGGCCATCCGGAAGGCCTCGACGACCGACGTCCGCTTCTCGACGACCTGGAGCAGCCGGTCGTTCTCGATCACGATCAGCGTGTCGACCCGGTCGCGCAGGCTCGTCGATTCCCATCTCCGCCTGCTGCGAGCGCTTGCGTCCCTCGAAGACGAACGGCCGCGTGACGACGCCGACCGTGAGCGCCTCGAGCTCGCGCGCGAGCTCGGCGACGACGGGCGCGCCGCCGGTGCCGGTGCCGCCGCCCTCGCCGGCGGTGACGAAGACCATGTCGGCGCCCTTCAGCGCCTCCTTCAGCTCGTCCCGGCTCTCCTGCGCAGCGGCGAGGCCGACCGCCGGGTCGGCGCCGGCGCCGAGGCCGCGCGTCGCCTTCGAGCCGATGTGGATCTTCACGTCGGCGTCGCACATCATCAGCGCCTGCGCGTCGGTGTTCACCGCGATGAACTCGACGCCGGTGAGACCCGCGTCGACCATGCGATTGACGGCGTTCGTGCCGCCGCCGCCGACGCCGACGACCTTGATGACCGCGAGGTAGTTGCCTGACTGATCGCGCATGCTCATGGGGTCGACACCTGAACCTTTAGTGGAGCGTAGGGGCTGAATGAGCCGTTTCGCGCTGCAGGGTAGATGCGCCCTATCTCGCTGTCAATCAGAGATTGAGCCTTCATACCCTCAAGCCTGAACCTGAGACTTGAGAGTCTGTTCCGGCGACCGGTCGGTCGGGGACGCTGACGTCGAGGTACGTCGTCCCGCGCCGGCAAGCAGCAGGAGCGCACGGCGCGCGATGGCGAGCTTGAGGCGCAGGTCGACGGGCTCGCCGAGCGCAGCTCGAGCCCGAGCGGAGCCGGAAGGTGAGCTCGCCGTGGCTCAGCGCCGCGGTGGCGACGCGGGCCGGGAAGTGCGGCAGCGAGCGCGAGCGCCCGCGCCGCCGCTCCTCCCTGCGCCGCAGCGAGGAACGCGCCGGCGGCGACCGGCGTTCGCGGTCGGCACCCAGATGCGCGGCAGCGCGGATCCGTGCCCGCCGGCACGTGCGCGATCACCCGCCCCCGCGCCGAGACGAGCCAGGTCTGGGTGCCGCGGTGGAGCACCGCGACGGACGACTCGGGGACGACGCTCACCCGCAGCGTGTGCGGGAAGGCACGGTCGTACGTGGCGGAGACGACCGCGGGCAGCGACTCGACGCGGCGCTCGAGCGCGGCTCCGTCCAGGCCGACGAGGCTCGTGCCGAGGAGCGGCGCGAGCGTTTCCCGCACCTGCGCCCGCAGCGCGGCGTGCCGCCGGACACCTCGATGCGCCCGACGGCGAAGAGCGAGGTCTCGCGCGCTCCGAGATACGCGCCGAAGGCGATTGCGAGCAGCCCGAGGCCGAGGGCGAGCGAACGGCGCGAAGGCAGGAGCCTCGTCCGCGCACGGGCGGCTCGCGCCGGACGCGGGGCGGCGATCGACGCTGCGCGGGCGCGCGACGCCCCTGGACGCTTGGCGGCCACCCGGCCACGTTCGCCGCAGGTGGGGACGCTCCTACCGGTCCCCGAGCGGCGGCAGCGCGAGCGGGCCGAGGAACTCGACCTCGTGCCGAGCTCGACGCCGTACTGCTCGTGCGCGCGCCGGCGGGCCTCGGCCATGAGCGCGAGCGCGTCGGCGTGCGCGCGCCGCCGGCGTTCTCGATGAAGTTCGCGTGCTTCGGCGAGATCTGCGCACCGCCGATGCAGATACCCCTTCAGCCCGCACGCTTCGAGCATCCGCCCCGCGCTCAGCTCGTGCTCGGGGTTCTTGAAGACGCTGCCGAACGTGCGCTTGTTCGTCGGCTGGGCCGCCTTGCGCTGCGCGTTCAGCTCGCGCACCGTCGGCCTTGATCTCCGTCCGGCGGCCGCGGGCGCAGCCGCAGCTCGGCCCGCACGACGACCTGGCCGTGCGTCAGGGTCGAGTGCCGGTACGAGAGGCCGAGCTCGGCCGGGCGTCAGCCAGCCCGTCCCGGCGGCCGTCGCGACGAGCGCGCGCACGAGCACCTGCGAGAAGTCGCCGCCGTACGCGCCGGCGTTCATCCAGACGCCGCCGCCGATCGTGCCGGGGATGGCGCAGGCGAACTCGAAGCCGCCGAGACCCGCCTCGCGCGCGCGGTGCAGGCAGACCGCGTTCGCGGCGCCGCCGCCGGCGCACCAGCGACCCCGTCCTCGACCTCGACGGAGGCGAGCTCGCCGCCGAGCCGGAGCACGAGCGCATCGACGCCCTCGTCGGCGACGAGCAGGTTCGAGCCGAGCCCGATCGTCGCGACCGGCAGCCCCGCCGCGCCGCGAAGCGGAGCAGCTCCTCGACCTCGGGCAGCGACGTCCGGCTGCGCGAACTCCGCGCCGGCCCGCCGGTGCCGAGCGTCGTGTAGCGGGAGAGCGGGACGTTCTCTTCGACCGTCACCGGAGCGCCTCGAGCAGGAGCCGACCGCGCGGTCGACGTCGCCGGCGCCGAGCGTCAGCACGGTGTCGCCGGCGCGCGTCCACGCGGCGACGAGCTGCGCCGCCTCCTCGAGAGCCGGCGCCCAGCCGATCGCGCATGCCCGGGCGCACGCGACGCGAGCTCGTCGACGATCGAGCTGGCCGCTCACGCCGGGTAGCGGCTCCTCGCGCGCGGGATAGACGTCCGTCACGCACACCGCGTCGGCGGCCGCAGCGCGACCGCGAACTCGTGCGCAAGGTGGAGCGTGCGCGAGTAGAGATGCGGCTGGAAGAGCACGAGCACGCGGCCGCCGTTCCGGGCCGCGGCGATGTCGGCGGCGAGCTCGGCCGGATGGTGCGCGTAGCTGTCGAGCACGACGACGCCACCCGCCTCGCCCTTCCGCTCGAGCCGGCGCCCGACTCCAGCGAACTCCACGAGCACGCGCTCCGCGTCGGCCCGCGCCACGCCGGCGAGCTCGAGGGCCGCGAGCGCGGCGGCAGCGTTGCGCCGGTTGTGCTCGCCCGGGACGGCGAGCTCGAGCTCGACGGGAGCGAGCCGCTCGGCGCGGACGACCTGCGGCACGTGCGCGAGCCACTCCGTCGAACAGCGCCTCGACCTCGGCGCGCGAGCCGAAGGTCGTGTGATGGTCGAGGTCGACGTTCAGGAGCACGGCGATCTCGGGGCGGAGCGCGGCGACCGAGCGGTCGGACTCGTCGCCTTCGACGACGAGCCAGCCCTCGCCGCCGCGCGGCGTTGCCGCCGAGCTGCGGGACGTCGCCGCCGATCACGAACGCGGGGTCGAGCCCGAGCCGGTCGAGGCAGAACGCGATCATCGCGCTCGTCGTCGTCTTTCCGTGCGCGCCGGCGACGACGATCGAGCGGCGCAGCGAGACGAGCTCGGCGAGCAGCTCCGCCCGCGGCCGCCCGTCGACGCGGCCCGCGAACGCGGTCGACACGTACACCTCCCAGCCGGGCGGCGGACGCTGCGGCTCGGGCGCGATCGTCACGTCGATGCCGGCTGAGATGCGCGAGGTACGGCGTGTCGACGCGGTCCCAGCCCGCCACCTCCGCCCCCCACGCGCGGCGCGAGCAGCGCGTACGCGCTCATGCCGGCGCCGCCGATGCCGGCGATCCAGATGCGTCTACCGGCGAGCGGCTGCGAGCGCGACGAGCTCATCGGCGATCCTCTCTGCGGCATCGGGTTTGGCGGCGCTGCGCATCGCGTCGCCCATCGCCGCGAGCCGCGCCGGGTCGGCGAGCAGCGCTGCGACGAGCTCGGGAACGTCCGCGTCGCGCCTGCCGGTCGACGCACGATCAGCGCCCCGCCCGCGCGCTCGAAGTACTCGGCGTTCTTCAGCTGGTGGTCGCCGGTCGCGTCGCGGGTACGGCACGAGGATCGCGGGCTTCCCCGCCGCCGCGATCTCCCAGACGGAGCCGCCCGCGCGCGAGACGACGAGGTCGGCGGCGCCGCAGCGCGAGCCCGAAGTCGTCGACGAACGGCGAGCAGCCGTAGCCGGGGCGCGACACCCGTCCGCTGCAGCCGGTCGAAGTCGCGCTCGCCGCACAGGTGCAGCACGGCAGGGCCGGCGTCCGCCCACGCGTCGAGCGCGAGCTCGTTCAGCGTGCGCGCGCCGAGGCTGCCGCCGAAGACGAGCACGACCTTCCCGTCCTTCGGCAGGTCGAAGCGGCGCGCGCGCCTCCGCGCGCGCGACCGGCTGCGAGGTCGATCGGGATCGGCCGGCCGACGACCCGTGCCTTGCGGCTCGGGTCGCTCGGCCGGATAGGCGAGGAAGACGCGCCGCGCGAACGGCGCCGCGAGCCGGTTCGCGAGCCCGAGATGTGCGTCGGCCTCGGTCAGCGCCGCCGGGATCCGGCGCAGCCACGCGGCGAGCACCATCGGCCCGGCGACGTAGCCGCCGCCGCCGAGCACGACGTCCGGCCGGCGCCGGGCGAGAATGCGCGCGCACGCGGCCGGCGCAGGCGACCGCGAGCGCGAGCGCGCGCAGGAGCCCGAGCCCCGGCCGGCGCGGAAAGCCCGCGACCGCGGAAGGCGTCGAACTCGTAGCCGCGCTCAGGAACGAGCCGCGCCTCGACGCGATCCGGCGACCCGGCGAACGTCACCGTCACGCCGCGCGCGCGCAGCGCTTCCGCCACTGCGAGCGACGGGGCGACGTGCCCCACCGTCCCGCCGGCCGCGATCAGGCACCGAAGCTCTCTGTGTTCCGCCATGGCCACGGGCGATGTTAAGGAGGATGCCGACGGAGAGGAGCGCCACCACGAGGCTCGAGCCGCCGTACGACACGAACGGGAGCGGGATTCCGGTCAGCGGCGCGAGCCCGAGCACGGCGGCGAGGTTGATCGCCGCCTGCCCGCAGACGAGCGCCGTGATGCCCGCCGCGAGCCGCTTTCCGAACGGATCCTTGCAGGCGATCGCGAGCCGGAGGCCCGCGTAGGCGAAGGCGCAGTAGCCGAGCGATGAGCACGGCGGCGCCGACGAGCCCGAGCTCCTCGCCGATGACGGCGAAGATCATGTCCGTGTGCGCCTCCGGCAGGTAGTGGATCTTCTCGATCCCCTGCCCGAGCCCGCGTCCGAAGATCCCGCCCGAGCCGAGGCTGATCTGCGCCTGCACGTTCTGGAGGCCGGCGCCGAGCGGGTCCTTCCACGGGTCGAGGAACGTGAAGAGGCGTGCGCGCCGGTACGGCGACGACCAGGCGGCGATCGCGCCGAGCGCCGGCGACCGATCGTGTACGCGAGCGCCAGCGTCGGCAGCGGCGTGCCCGGCGACGAGCAGCATCGCGCCGACCATGACGACGATCGTGATCACGGTGCCGAGGTCGGGCTCGACGAGCACGAGCACGCAGAAGACGCCGACGAGCAGGCCGATCGGACGGGCGAGCTCCTTCGAGCGTCCGCGGCGCCGGCTTGCGGGCGAGGTAGGCCGCGCCCAGACGACGAGCGCGAGCTTCGCGAGCTCGGACGGCTGGAACGTCGCAGGGCCGAGGCCGATCCAGCGCCGCGCGCCGTTCACCGCTGGCCGATCACGAGCACGGCGAGGCAGAGTCGCGAGCGCGGCCACGACGAGCGGCGGCGCGAGGGCGCGCAGCTTGCGGAAGTCGGTGCGTGCCGCGGCGACGAGGAGCGCGAAGCCGATGAGCGCGTAGATCGCCTGCCGCTCGAGGTAGCCGGTCGGGTTGCCGTTGCCGAGCGCGGCCGACGCGGAGGTCGCGCTGTACACCATGACGAGCCCGAACGCGGTGAGCGCGAGCGTGACGAGCACGAGCAGCTGCCACTCGAACGAGCGCTGCCCGGTTCGGCCCCGGCTCATGCGAGCTCCTCGACGAGCCGCGCGGAACGCGTCGCCGCGCTGCTCGAAGTTGTCGAACTGGTCGAAGCTCGCGCACGCCGGCGAGAGCAGGACGACGTCGCCGGGCTCTGCGTCGGCCGCTGCGTGCGCGCAGCGCAGTCGCGAGGTCGCCGTCGCGCGTCGTACGCGCGGCCAGCTCGCGTCGAGCGCGCGCGCGAGCTCGTCGGTGGCCTCGCCGATCAGGTAGACGGAGCGCACCGTGGCCGGGAGGTCGCGGACGAACGGCGCGAAGTCCTCGCCCTTGAGCGAGCCGCCGAGGATCAGGTGCAGCGGCGCGTCGTAGGCGGCGACGCCGCGGCGTGCGGCGGCGGTGTTCGTCGCCTTCGAGTCGTTGACGTAGCGGACGCCGCGCAGCTCGCGCACGAGCTCGAGCCGGTGCGGCACGCCCTGGAACGTGCGCAGTGCCTCGGCGATCGCCTCGTCGCCGACCCCGGCGGCGCGCGCGGCGGCGGTCGCGGCCGCGGCGTTCTCGCGGTTGTGCGCGCCGGGAATGAGCGGCTCGGCCGGCAGCGGGTCGTCGGCGCCGAACTCGATCGCCGTCGAGGCCGAGGCCGCGCGGACGATCTTCGTGTGCGGCGCGCTCGAAGATGCGGAGCTTGGCGTCGCGATAGGCCTCGAACGTCCCGTGGCGGTCGAGATGGTCGGGCTCGAGGTTGAGCAGCACGGCGACGTCGCAGGCGAGCGTCTTGCACGTCCTCGAGCTGGAAGCTCGAGAGCTCGCAGACGACCCACGCGTCCGGGCTCGATGCCGTCGCGCGACCTCGCTGAGGGCGCGGCCGACGTTGCCGGCGACCTCGACGCGGCCGGCCGGCGGCGCGCGAACATCGCGCCGAGCAGCTCGGCGGTCGTCGTCTTCCCGTTCGTGCCGGTGACGCCGATCAGCGGGTTGCCGGGCAGCAGGCGGTAGCCGAGCTCGATCTCGCTCCAGACCGGGATCGCGCGGGCGCGCGCAGCAGCGGCGAGCGGCGACTCCGCCGGCACGCCGGGGCTCTTCACCACCAGCTCGACTCCCTCCAGCAGCGACTCCGTCCTCGGTCCCGAGGCGGAGTTCGACGCCGGTCCCGGCAAGCCTGCCGGTGTCGACGTCGGGCGAGCGGTCGGCGCCGACGACCTCGACGCCGCGCCGCGCGAGCGCGAGCGCGGCGGCCTCGCCCGAGCGCGCGAGCCCGAGCACGAGCGCCCGGCGTGGCAGCCAGGCCTCATGCGGACGTGTCCCGGTCACGAGCCACGCACCCCCCCGTGGGGGGCGCGAGGGCCCCTGCGATCAGCGTACGCGCGCGCGTGTGACATCTGTCTGCCGGGTTCCGGGCGGGTCCGTCTCAGATTCGGCGCCTGGGCGCCCGTTCCTTACGCGGCGGCCGGCTCGGCGCGGCCGCCGGCACGCAGGACGCGCGCCACCTCGGCCTCGCCGGGGTCGGCGCCGACGAGCAGGTCGACCGAGGCGTCCGGGAGCGGCAGCACGGGCAGCGCGCCGAGCATGTAGTCGAGCCGCGGGTCGGCCAGCTCCGCGACGAGGCGCTCGAGCTCCGGCACCGACGGCTCGAGCATGACGATCTCGTCGAAGCCGCCGAGGCGGGCGAGCGCCTCCCGCGCAGCCGCCGCGCCGAGCACTGCCGCCTTTCCGCTCACCGCTGCGCGAAGTAGTAGCGGTAGTAGAGCGCGAACCCGGCGGCGCAGAGGATCCCCGCGACGATCCAGAAGCGCACCATGATCTTCGTCTCCGACCACGCCTTCATCTCGAAGTGGTGGTGGATCGGCGCCATCAGGAAGACGCGCCGGCCGAGGTACCTGAACGTGAAGACCTGGATCATCACCGAGAGCGCCTCGATCACGAAGATGCCGCCGATCAGGATCAGCAGCAGCTCCGTCTTCGTCATGATCGCGAACGTCGCGATCGCGCCGCCGAACGCCATCGAGCCGGTGTCGCCCATGAAGACCTCGGCCGGGAAGGCGTTGTACCAGAGGAAGCCGATCGAGGCGCCGATCAGCGCAGCGCCGATGATCGCGAGGTCGAGCCTCGTCAGGTTGCGGTCTGAGGGTCGGGCCCGGAGCGCACGTACGACACGACCATCATCGCCGTGAACGTGAACAGCGCGATGATCCCGGTGCCGGCCGCGAGCCCGTCGACGCCGTCCGCGAGATTCGTCGCGTTCGACGCGCCCGCGATGATCACGAACAGGAACGGGTACCACGCGCACGAGAGCGGAATCGAGACGTCCGCGATCGGCAGGTAGACGCTCGGTGCTCAGCTGCAGATGATGGGCGACGATCGCGACGACGACGGTCACGCCCGCGAGCAGCAGCAGCTTCCAGCGCCCGCTCAGTCCGAGCGAGCGCTGATGCGTGAGCTTCATGAAGTCGTCGAGGAAGCCGATCGCACCGCACGCGAGCGTCACGAACAGCACGGTGAGCGCCTGGAGCCGGTACTGGCTGACCGGCAGGAAGGCGATCGTCGCCGCGAACAGGATCAGCAGGCCGCCCATCGTCGGCGTCCCCTGCTTGCCCAGGTGATGCTGTGGCCCCTCCTCCCGGATGTGCTGGCCGAACTCGTTGCGCCGCAGGAACTCGATGAACTTCGGGCCGACGACGATCGACACGATCAGCGCGACGAGCGCGGCGATGAGGACCCGTGTCATTGGGCCCCCACTTCGGCAGCGCCTCCGCGACGACCTCGAGCCCGACCGAGCGCGAAGCCTTCACGAGCACGGTGTCGCCGGGCTTGACGACGCTCCGCGCGAGCTCGACGCGCGACGGCGGCCTCGGGCGCCCACTCGTCCGGGTCGTAACGCCGCGCCAGCTCGCCGACGCCGACGACGAGATCGACGCCGAGCGTGCGCGCGGCCGCGCCGAGCTCCTCGTGGTAGCGCGGTGCATCGGCGCCGAGCTCGGCCATCTCGCCGAGCACCGCGACCTTGCGCCGCGGGCCGGCGCGCTCGACGAGATGCTCGAGCGCCGCCCGCATCGAGACGGGATTCGCGTTGTACGCGTCGTTGATCAGCAGCCCGCCGCCGGGCAGCGGCGACTCCTGCAGCGCCAGGGCGAGAAGACGATCTTGGCCGAGCCCTCCGCCGCGCGCTCGAGCGGAAGGCCGAGCTCGAGATATGTGAGCAGCGCACCAACGAGGTTCGCCGCCTGGACGCGAGCGGTGAACGGCACCGGCAGCTCGACCCGCCGCCCGTCGAAGAACGCCACGCGCACGTGCTCCCCCGGCATGAACGACTCCACCCACGCGTCCCCGCCGTGTCCGAAGCGGCGGAGGTCGATGTCGTCGCGGAGCAGCACCGGCTCGAGCTCCGGCACGCCGGCCGGGACGATCGCAACCCCGCCGGTCGGCAGCGCGGCGACCGACTCGGCCTTGGCACGCGCGACGTTCGCGACCGTGTTCACGAGCTCGAGGTGGGCGGGGCCGATGCTGGTGATCACAGCGACGTCCGGCCGCGCGATCGTGCACAGCTCGGCAATCTGGCCGGGGCCGCGCATTCCCATCTCCGTGAGGACGATCTCGGTGTCGCGCTCGATCCGGGTCAGCGTCAGCGGCAGGCCGATCTCGTTGTTGTGCCCGCTCTCGGCTGCGACGGTGAGCGCGACCGGGCGGCAGAGCGCCGCGAGAATGTCCTTCGTCGACGTCTTGCCCGCTCGAGCCTGTGATCGCGACGACACGCGCGTCGCTGCGATCGCGCACTGCGCGCCCGAGCGCGGCCATCGCGGCGAACTCGTCCCGCGGGACGAGCGTCGCCGCAGCCCCGCGCGCGCGCGCGTCGTCCAGGAAGGCGACGCCGCCGCCGAGCGCGACGAACAGGTCACCGCGCCCGACACGCCGCGAGTCGATCTCGACGCCGGTCACCGCCGGATCCTTGCCCTCGAGCCGGCCGAGGTCGAGCGCCCGCAGATCAGCAAGCGACAGCGGGATCAGGTGCGCGCCCCCAGCGTACGCAGCGCCTCCCGGGCGGCCTCCCGGTCGTCGAACGGGATCGTCCGGTCGGCGAACTGCTGGCCCTGCTCTGCGCCCTTGCCGGCGATCAGCACGACGTCGCCTTCGCGTGCGAGCTCGATCGCGCGCGCGATCGCCGCCGCACGGTCCGGCTCGACCTCGACGTCGCCGACCGTGCCGGCGACGATCTCGTCGATGATCGCCTGCGGCTCCTCGCTGCGCGGGTTGTCGGAGGTGACGATGGCGACGTCGGCGAGCTCGGACGCGAGCCGGCCCATCAGCGGACGCTTGCCGCGGTCCCGGTCGCCGCCGGCGCCGACGACGCAGATCACGCGCCCTCGCGCGAGCTCGCGTGCGGCACGCAGAACGTTCTCGAGCGCATCGGGCTTGTGCGCGTAGTCGACGATCACCGTGAACGGCTGGCCTTCGTCCACGGACTCGAAGCGGCCGGGCACGCCGCGCACCGACTCCATCCCGCGCGCGATCGCCGTCGTCGTCGATCCCGAGCAGGCGCGCCGCTGCGAGCGCGCCGAGCGCGTTCTCGACGTTGAAACGGCCGCGCAGCTTGAGCTCGATCCCGTCGAGCGCCGCGGGGCCGATCGCCGCATCGGGGTCGAGGCCGAACGTGAGCGCCTCCGGCAGCTCCGCCGCCAGCCGCCGCCCGTACTCGTCACCGACGTTGACCGCCGCCGGCGGGCCGTCTGCGACGAACAGGCGCCGCTTCGCCTCGAAGTACGACTCCATGTCGCCGTGGAAGTCGAGGTGGTCCTGGCTCAGGTTCGTGAAGACGAGGACGGCGAAGCGCACGCGGTCGAGCCGGTGCAGCTGCGACGCGTGCGACGACGCCTCCATCGCGCACGAGCGGTCGCCGGCGTCGAGCATCTCGCGGAACGTGCGCTGCAGGTCGATCGCCTCCGGCGTCGTGTGCTCGACACCGCGCCGCTCGCCGCCGACGCGTGCCTCGACCGTGCCGAGCAGGCCCGGCCGCCGCCCGGCGGCGGCGAGGATCGCGTAGAGCAGGAACGACGTCGTCGTCTTGCCGCTCGTGCCCGTCACACCGGCGACCGGCGAGCTCCTCCGTCGGCCGCCCGAAGAACTCGTCGGCGGCCACCGCCATCGCGGCGCGCGCGTCGCGCACGACGACCTGCGGGACGCCGAGCTCGAGCGGCGCGCTCGACGACGAGCGCGACCGCGCCGCGCTCCACCGCCTCGGCCGCGAAGTCGTGGCCGTCGGCCCGCGCGCCCGGGAACGCAGAAGAAGAGCGGCGCCCGGCGTCACGTGCCGCGCGTCGTAGGCGAGGTCGCGCACCTCGACCGGAGCGCGTCCGACCACCTCGACCGCCCCGAGCGCGGCGACGAGGCGCTCCAGATCCATCATCGCGACACGAGTTTACCGGTGCCGGGTGACGCCAAAGGCAGCGACCAGGTCGTGACCACGTCGCGACCTGGTCGCGGTCGTCTGCTCCTACCCGGTCTAGTGGACCGGCTCGTCGGGAGGAACCTCGAGGTACTGGAGGTCGAACGTGGCGATCTGCGCGAACGCGGGCGCGGCGACGACGCCGCCGTAGATGGCGCCGCTGCGGCTCGTCGACGGTGACGAGGACGACGAGGCGCGGCGTTGCTCGCCGGCACCATGCCGACGAACGTCGCGACGTACTCGCCCGGGATGTAGCCGTGCGGCCCCGGCTTCTGCGCGGTGCCCGTCTTGCCGGCGACGGTGTAGCCGGGGATCTCGGCGGCCGTGCCGGTGCCGGCGTCGGAGACGACGCCCTTCAGCATCGTCAGCAGCTCGCGGTCGACGCCGCGGCAGACGATCCGCCGCGTCCGCGGCGTCGGCGCCCGCTCTCCCTGGACGTGGTCGACGAGGTGCGGCTGGACCCAGAGGCCGCCGTTCGCGATCGCCGCGTACACCGACGCGAGCTGGATCGCGGTCACGGAGATGCCCTGGCCGATCGGCACGTTGCCGATCGTCGAGCCCGACCAGTACGTCGGCAGCAGGCCGGCGCTCTCGCCTGGGAAGTCGATGCCCGTCTGCTGGCCGAAGCCGAACTGGTGGATCCACTTGAGCAATCCCGTCTCGCCGAGCTTCGTCTCCGCGATCGTGACCGCGCCGACGTTCGACGAGCGCTGGAGGATCTGCGCGACCGTCATCCGTCTCGGTCGGCACGCACTTCGGCGTCGTGGACGACGCGGTCGGCGACGTGGATCGAGTACGGCAGCGTGAACGTCGTCTGCGGCGTGACGAGCCCGTCCGAGAGCGCACCGGCGATCGTCACGACCTTGAACACCGAGCCCGGCTCGTAGACGTCGGTGACGGCGTGGTTCGCCTGCAGGCCCTTCGCGACGGCCTGCGGGAAGTCGTTCGCGTTGTAACCGGGCTCCATCGCCATCGCGAGCACGGCGCCCGTCTTCGGATCGAGCACGATCGCCGTCGCGTCCTTCGCGTGCCACTTCGCGACCGTCGCGCGGAGCACCTGCTCGGCGTTCGCCTGGATCGGTGGTCGAGCGTGAGGAAGACGTCCTTGCCGTCGCGCACCGGCTTCTCGCTCTGCACGTCGATCGCGTGACCGAACGGATCGCGAACGATCGTCTCCTCGCCGGATGTGCCGGTGAGCGGCGTATTGAGCTCGAGCTCGAGACCGGCGAGCCCGCTGTTGTCGACGCCGGCGTAGCCGAGCACCGGTGCCGCGACCGGCCCTGCGGATAGATGCGCCTCTCCTCGGCGTAGAAGTCGAAGCCGGGAGGCTGCGCTTCGCGAGCAGCGTCGCCTTGTCCGGCGGCGCCTTGCGCTCGACGTAGACGAAGCCGTGCGAGCGGTCGGCGAGGACGCGTAGAGCGTTTGGCCTTGAGACCGAGGATGCGCGCGGCGATCGAGCGTCGGCCTTCGGCTGCGCAACCTGCCGCGGATCGACGTACACCGTCGTCGCCTGCTCGCCGAGCGCGAGCGGCGTTCCGATCGCGTCGAAGATCGTGCCGCGCCCGGCGGGGAGCACGACCTGGCCTTCGTCTGCGCCTGCGCCAGCTTCGAGAGCGACGCGGCGCGGACCGTCGCGATCCAGGCCGCGCGTGCGAGCAGCACGCCGAACACGAGCAGGATGACGAGCAGCAGCAGCCGGATGCGCGAGTTGACGACGCGCATCACGGCTTGGCGCCGGGCGATCCGAGGTCGATGTAGCTCGTGTCGGCCGGCCGCCGGCACGAGGCCGAGCCGGCGGGCCGTCGGCTCGATCTGCAGCGACGCGCCCGCGCTCGAGACCTGGGACGCGAGCGCGTCGTTCTGCGCCTGCAGCACCTGCTCCTGCTTGTCGAGCTTCGTCACGCCGACGTTGACGCGCAGGACGGCGACGTTCACGGCGACGACGCCGGCGAGCAGCACCGCGAGCGCAGAGATCCAGACGATGCCGCCGGTCAGCCGGCGCCGGCGGCCCGCCGGCGCGTGGCCGGGGCGGCCGCGGGCGCAGGCCGCCGGCGCGGAGGCCGGACGGCGCGGGGTGCGACCGCTGCCGGGCTGAACCAGTCGAGCGCCGCCATGGCTACGCCTTGACCGCCGCGCGGAGCCGGGCCGATGCGGCGCGCGGGTTCGCGGCGCGATCTCCGCCTCGCCCGGGCGCACCGGCCGGCGCTGGATCGCGCGCAGCTCGGGCTCGTGCCCGCAGACGCAGACGGGGAAGTCGGGCGGGCAGGTGCAGCCGCGCTCCTGCGCACGCAGGAACTGCTTGACGATCCGGTCCTCGAGCGAGTGGAAGGAGATGACCGCCGAGCCGGCCGCCCGGCCGAGCATGTCGAGCGCCGCCGGCAGCGCCGCCTCGAGCGACGCCGAGCTCGTCGTTGACGGCGATGCGCAGCGCCTGGAAGACGCGCTTCGCCGGATGCCCGTCGCCGAAGCGGGCCGGGGTCGGGATCGGCGCCTTGATCGTGTCGACGAGCTCGCCGGTTCGCTCGAACGGCTGCTCGCTCGCGCCGGCGCACGATCGCTCGCGCGATCTGCCGCGCGTAGCGCTCCTCGCCGTAGCGGCGGAAGATGTGCGACGAGCTCGCGCTCGGCCACTCGTTGACGACGTCGCGCGCCGCCAGGTCCTGCGACGTGTCCATGCGCATGTCGAGCGGTGCGTCGACGCGCGTAGGAGAAGCCGCGCTCGGGCCGGTCGAGCTGCATCGACGAGACGCCGAGGTCGAGCAGGATCGCGTCGGCCTGCACGTCGTTCGCCGCGAGCTGCGGCAGAACGACGCCGAAGTCGCCGCGCAGGAAGCGCGCCTGCACGCCGGCTCGCGCTGCTCCAGCCGCTCGAAGTACGTGCGCGCCGTCGGGTCGCGGTCGATCGCGATCAGCTTGCCGCTCCCCTGCAGGTCGGCCACGAGCAGCGCCGCATGCCCGCCGGCGCCGAAGGTGGCGTCGACGACCGTGTCGCCCGGGCGCACGGCGAGGCACTCGCGCACCTCGGCGGCGAGAACGGGGACGTGATCAGTCGCGCTGGGCTGCAAGACGTTCGGCAACATGCTCCGCACTCCCTTCGACCTCGGCGAGCTCGAGCCGCCAGGCGGCGCGATCCCAGATCTCGAGGTGGTCGTGAACGCCCGCGACGACGACGTCGCGGCCGAGCTTCGCGTGCTCGAGCAACGCGCCGGGAAGCCCGACCCGGCCCTGCTTGTCGAGCTCGGTCTCCGTGGCGCCGGAGAAGAAGAACCGCTGCATCCGGCGGCCTTCCTTGCTGAGCGTGTTGAGCGTGGCCAGCCGGCTCCCGACCATGCTCTCCCACGCTTCCTTCGTATACGCGAACAGGCACCCGTCCATCCCCCGCGTCACGACGACCCCGTCCACGAACGCCTGCCGGAAGCGGGCCGGCAGCGTGAGGCGGTTCTTGTCGTCGAGGGTGTGCTCGTACTCGCCGAGAAGCATTGCGGGGAGCAGCACGAAATGGAACCGAAGGCGCCA